>NZ_LHZC01000030.1 GCF_001580615.1 Acetobacter malorum | reverse complement strand
AATTGCTTCCGGGGCTTTTTTCTTACCAAACACAAGACCCTGCCGGTGCGAGACCGGCAGAGCTGTCCCTTATTAGCGGGACATCATGTGCAGGGCGGTGTTGTTCATGATGAACATGGTGCCGATGAGCAGAATCACGACGAAACCAACAGTGAAGAAGAAACACATGTTGTTCCAACGCTGCTCGGACCCATTGCCCATATGCAGGAAGTAATGCAGGTGCACGAGCACCTGAATGAAGGCGAGAACCGCAAGACCCGTCAGCGTGCCTGAAGGAGACAGGCTATGGCTCATAACGAGGCCAAAGGACGCTGCCGTCAGGATAACCGCAAGAACGAACCCGATAATGTATGACGATACACTACCGTGGCTTTCACCCGAAGGGGATGTGTGAAGATCGCTCATCAGATCATGCTCGCCAGATAGACATAGGTGAAGACGCAGATCCAGACGATATCCAGGAAGTGCCAGAACAGGCTCAGGCAGGTGAGCTTATTCATCATACGTTCCGGGATCTCAGTCGTGCCCATCAGCTGAACGATGAGGGTCACGAGCCAGATCAGACCACACGTTACGTGCAGACCATGCGTAGACACCAGTGTGAAGAAGGAAGACAGGAACGCGCTGCGGTCCGGCCCATTACCTTCATGGATCATGTGTGCAAATTCATTCAGTTCCAGGCCAACAAAGCCCAGGCCCAGAAGGAACGTTACACCCAGCCACATGATGACTTTGTTAACTTCATTCTTATGGGCGGCAATCATGCCGAACCCATAAGTGATGGAAGAGATCAGCAGCAGGGCTGTTTCCTGCGCCAGTCCGCTATACTCGAACAGGTCACGGCCGCTCGGGCCGCCGTTAACCTGGTTGTGCAGGACTGCAAACACGGCAAAAAGCGAGCCGAAGATAATGCAGTCGGTCATCAGATAGACCCAGAACCCGAACACCACCGGGGACTCGTGATGGTGTTCGTCGTGGCCTGCGGTCTGAACAGTTGTGTCGTGCGCCATTACTCAGCTGCCTGTGCCATGAGTTTACGGGAATGCTCGTTCTCGATCCGGGCAACTTCTTCAGCAGGGATGTAGTAATCGATATCCTTGTTGGCGCTACGGGCAATAACCGTCCCGATCACAGCGATCAGGCCGATGGCTGCCAGCCACCAGATATACCATACTGCAGCAAAGCCGAAGATGAGGCTGAACACACCGATAAGGAACCCGGCAGCCGTGTTTTTCGGCATATGGATCGGAGCATACGGCCCACCAGCACAACGCGTATCAATGCCGTTTTCCTTGTCGTGCATGAACGCATCGAGTTCATGAACGTGCGGGACAATAGCAAAGTTGTACGGCGGCGGCGGTGAAGACGTGGACCATTCCAGAGCGCGACCATTCCACGGATCACCCGTGACATCACGGTTAGCGGGCAGGTTGCGGTCACGAATTGTCACGTACAGCTGGGTCAGCTGACACACGATCCCCAGCAGGATCAGCACAGCACCGACTTCAGCAATCAGCAGCCAGATGTGCCATTCCGGATTGTCGTAGTGGTTCATACGACGGGTCATGCCGTCGAAGCCCAGCACATACAGCGGAACGAACGCAAAGTAGAAGCCAACGAACCAGAACCAGAAGGCACGGATGCCCCAGGACTCGTTCATCTTGAAGCCCATGACCTTCGGGAACCAGAAGTTCATGCCACAGATGTAACCGAAATACACACCACCGATAATCACGTTATGGAAGTGAGCAATCAGGAACAGGGAGTTATGCAGAACGAAGTCAGCACCCGGAATTGCCATCATCACACCGGTCATACCACCGATGGTGAAGGTCACCATGAAGCCAACGGCCCAGTACATGCAAGCATGGAACTGAACGCGACCCTTATACATGGTGAACATCCAGTTAAAGAGTTTCACACCTGTCGGGATCGAGATGATCATGGTTGCAATGCCGAAGAAGGCATTCACATCCGGACCAGCACCCATCGTGAAGAAGTGGTGAACCCACACGATGAAGGACAGAACCATGATGGAGCAGGTTGCGTAAACCATGGTGCCGTAGCCGAACAGCGGCTTGCCGGAGAAAGCAGGAACAACTTCAGAGAACACGCCAAAGGCGGGGATAACAAGAATGTAAACTTCAGGATGACCCCAGGACCAGATCAGGCTGAGATACAGCATCTGGTTACCGCCACCATCATTGGTGAAGAAGTGCATACCAAAGTAACGGTCCAGACCCAGCAGTGCGACAGCAACGGTCAGCACGGGGAAGGAGACCATGATCAGGATAGAGGAGCAGAAAGCCGTCCAGGTGAAGACAGGCATCTTCATCCAGGTCATGCCCGGAGCGCGCATCTTCACGATCGTCACGAAGAAGTTCACGCCGGTCAGCAGGGTGCCGACACCGGAGAGCTGAATGGCCCAGATATAGTAATCCACACCAACGCCAGGGCTGAACTGAGACTCAGACAGCGGAGGATAAGCCAGCCAGCCACACTGTGAGAATTCACCGATGAACAGGGAGACGTTCACCAGGATGAATGCAATGGCGGTCATCCAGAAGCTGAGGTTGTTCAGGAACGGGAAGGCAACGTCGCGGGCACCGATCTGAAGCGGCACAACGAAGTTGAACAGCCCGGTCATGAAAGCCATGGCCAGGAAGAAGATCATGATCGTTCCGTGAGCGGAGAAGATCTGATCGTAGTGATGCGGCGGCAGATAACCGGGGTTGCCAGCATAGGCCATGGCCAGCTGGGTACGCATCATGATGGCGTCCGCAAAACCGCGGAACAGAGCAACCAGCGCCAGCACGATGTACATGACAGCCAGACGCTTATGGTCAACGGAAGTCAGCCACTCTTTCCAGAGGTAGCCCCACTTGCCGTAATAGGTAATCAGCCCCAGAACCGCGAGACCGATGATGGCAACGCCCAAGAACGTGCCTACCAGGATCGGCACATCCAGCGGGATGGCCGAGAACGATAGTCTCCCTAGCATAGATCCTATTCCTTCATATTCATGTCGGACATCGCGGACTGCACCTGAATCATCTTGCCAGTGCTTTTGTCCATGACCATGCCGTTGTTGTATTTGGCAACGATCGTGTTGAACATTCCGGGTTCAACATGCGCGAAATATTCGACAGGATTGGCTTCGCTCGGCGCAGCCAGCTTCGGATAGGTCTGACCATCCAGCTGCTCGGAGGAAGACTTTACTTTATCAACCCATGCATTGAATTCATCACCACTGACAGCCAGCGTGCGGAATTTCATGTCAGAAAAGCCACGGCCGCTGTAGTTGGCGGATTCACCCAGGTAGTCACCCGGCTCGTTAGCCATAAGGTGAAGCTGAGTCTGCATACCGGCCATTGCGTAAATCATGGAACCAAGACGCGGGATGAAGAAAGAGTTCATCACGGAATCAGAGGTGATTACGAAATCGACGGGGGTGTTAACCGGAATAGCCAGCTGGTTGACGGTCGCAATACCCTGTTCCGGGTAGATAAACAGCCATTTCCAGTCCAGAGCCACAACTTCAACATGAAGCGGCTTGGTGGTTGCTTCGGCTTCCAGCGGTTTGTACGGGTCAAGAGAATGACACGTCTGGTAGGTGATCACCGCAAGAAAGAGAATGATCAGGGAGGGCACGCCCCAGATGATCAGCTCGATCTTGTTAGAATGAGACCACTTAGGAAGATATTCTGCACTGGTGTTCGACTGGCGATAATGCCAGGCGAAATACACGGACAGAATGATGGTCGGAATGACCACAATCAGCATTGCGATTGTAGAGGTGGCGATCAGTGATTTCACCCCATCGCCAACCGGGCCTTTCGGATCCAAGACATCCATCTCACACCCGGCAAGCAGCAACGCTGACGATAGGCCGCCCAATCGCGCCATTCTCGCCAGTAACTTGTTTTTCATCGCACGCCTCTTGGTTCTGACATCTACTTAGCCTCACAAAGACTCTTCGCTCCTGCTGCCATAGAAGCCCGACAACAGCAAGAAACCGCGCTCCGGCTCCCTTGGGTGCCAAAATGCCGGCAACCCTGCACAGACTGCCATCTCCTCCGGAAAAGAGATGGAAAAGCCTGAGCCGGAACGACAGTTCAACAGGCTCCTCGGGCAGCGAAAACGCCTTGCGCCCTACTTTATTCCTAAAGCGCAGATTCTCAATGTCCGAAAAGTTCCATCAGCCTTTCGTCACAGTCGATCTATTCCCTAAAGAACATTTCGTTCCTGTGTTATTTCGCCGAATTTCGAGGGTGACAAGACTTCACTATTTATTACTGAATATTACATACCAAAAATGTCCTGATTTTTTTTCTCTTTCAAATCAGGGTGTTATAGCACCATCCCTCAAATCACAGATCTGTGAACCACTTCATCACGCTCAACATAAGTCTTATTTTGAACGCATTCTGAATGGGCAGACGCCCTTTCCTTCACTGCATAGCTGGCCACACAAAAAAGCCCGACCTCTGCAGGCCGGGCTTTCCAGATTTATTCAGACTCCCCGGATTAAGGAGTCTGCACCTCTCATTCCAACCTTAGTCGTTGGAGTTCCGCACACCCATGAACTGGAGCAGGAACTGGAAGAGGTTGATGAAATTCAGATACAGGCTCAGCGCATCATAGACGCTGCGTTTGGCTGCTTCCTCCGGACCTTCATACGCCGCGAATTGCGGGTAGGTGACGCGGATACGCTGGGCGTCAAACGCACTGAACGCGGTGAAGATGAACACCCCGATAATGCTGTAGACAAAATAGACTGCCGAGCTTTTCAGGAAGATGTTCACCAAACCGGCAATCACCAGACCAAATAGCCCCATCATCAGGAACGAGCTGAACTTCAGCAGGTTAGCCTTGGTGGTGTAACCCCACAGGGAAGTTGCCCCGAAGGTGCAGGCCGTCACCAGAAAGACGCGCACAACGGAGACACCGGTGTAGACCAGAAAAATGCTGGCCATGCTGGCGCCCATGGTTGCACAGAAAGCCCAGAAAAGACCCTGCGCCCCCTGTCGGGACAGGCGGTTAACCCCAAAGGACATCACCAGCACAAAGCCGAGCGGGGCAATCATGGCGAGGTCACCCAGCAGCGTGGGGCGCAGCGCCAGACCACCCGCCGTGGGGGTCAGATGGAAAAACAGGTTCCGCAAGCCGGTAAAGGCTACGGCGTAGGCCACGATGCCTGTCAGCAGCAGGCCTGAGGCCATCCAGTTATAAACGCGCAGCATGTAGGCGCGCAGACCTGCATCCAGTGCGCCGGCCTGGGCATTTAAGCCCGCAGCTGCTGTGGGTGAACGGTAGTCGTGACTGAACGACATCTTTTCCTCTCCTTGTCCGGACAAGCCGGCGTTGCTTTATACTTGTGGCTGCCCTGCCCCTGCGTCAAGGGTTAGCAACCCCTTTCATGACCAGCCTGAGAGATGACGAAGGTCTGACGATGTACCTTATAATTGGCGCGACACTCCCTGCGGAACTCCGGACAACCCTGCTTGGGCTTCAGGCTCATTTTCCAGACAAGAGCTGGGTGCCGGAGTCTTTCCTTTTTTTGCCGTTCTGCGCGGTGGGAAACATTACCGACCCCACAGTTCTGGAAGAAATTGATCACGCTTTGCGGAACATTTGCCCCCGTATGCCGCTTCCCTTCACGATAGATGGATTTGAAGTCTCTCTGCGCAAGGACCGAATCTCACTCGGAATAAAAGTACAGTCCTCACAGATCGATCACCTTTCCGTGAAAATCCGTTCGGCCATGCAACGGGCGGGGGTGCAAAACCCAAAACTTTATACCCCTCTGACCATTCCTTTAGCGGGGGTTACGGACGTCCCTTCCCTTAACGTCAGTCAGTGGATTCAGATGCATCATCCACAGACATTTTCAGAACAGGCCATTTCCGAAATTACCCTTTTCAGCTCTTGGAAAAACGAGGAAACACCCCTCATCATTCCGGAGGAGGAATATCATTTTAGCGGGAATATTTAAGTCATCTGCTCACGCGTTATAACATAGGCTATTACAGTTCGTGATCACGCAGCTACAAGATAAGGCACCGCCTCTACGCTGCTGTAACGGCTAGATAATCTCCATGAACATGGAGGCAGCTATTCATCTGGCGTGATTGACAGAAACAGGGCCTCTTGGCTGATTGTGAGAAACCGGCCTGCCGGCTTTTTTCTTCTTTCCTCACCTTAATATCAGTCGAGGACGCTAACGCATGACCCGCCCCGCCTCCGCCAAGAGACGTTCGCTGCTAGGAATTCTCGCGGCTGGAACGATCTGCGCCGCATCACTGCCGTATGCGGCAGTGCCTGCCTACGCTGACGCCCAAAGCAACACAGGGGAAGCGATTATCCATGCGGATGATCACCCTGAAAACTGGCTCTCTTACGGCCGGACCTACACGGAACAGCGCTTCAGCCCGCTGGAGGACATTAACCGGTCCAACGTTGGTAACCTGAAGCTGGCCTGGTTCTACGACCTGGACACAAACCGCGGGCAGGAAGGCACGCCCCTGGTTGTGGACGGCGTGATGTATGCCACCACCAACTGGTCCAAAATGAAGGCGCTCGACGCCGCAACCGGCAAGCTGCTGTGGGCCTATGACCCGCGCACGCCGGGCAACATTGCGGACAAAGGCTGCTGTGACACGGTTAACCGTGGTGCGGCATACTGGAACGGCAAAGTCTACTTTGGCACGTTTGATGGCCGCCTGATCGCACTGGATGCCAAAACCGGCAAGCTGGTGTGGAGCGTGAACACCATCCCCAAAGACGCCTCTCTGGGCCAGCAGCGTTCCTATACGGTTGACGGCGCTGTGCGTGTTGCAAAAGGTCGCGTTCTGATCGGCAACGGCGGGTCCGAATTTGGCGCCCGTGGTTTTGTGACCGCCTACGATGCCGAAACCGGCAAGATGGACTGGCGCTTCTATACGGTTCCCAACAACAAGAACCAGCCGGACCACGCAGCATCAGACTCCGCACTGATGAGCAAAGCCTACAAGACCTGGAGCCCCACGGGCGCCTGGACGAAGCAGGGCGGCGGCGGCACGGTCTGGGACTCCATTGTCTATGACCCCGAAGCCGATCTGGTTTATCTGGCCGTCGGTAACGGCTCCCCCTGGAACTACAAATATCGTTCCGACGGGATTGGCGATAACCTGTTCCTGGGCAGCATTGTAGCCGTTAAGCCTGAAACCGGCGAATACGTCTGGCATTTCCAGGAAACGCCGATGGACCAGTGGGATTACACCTCGGTCCAGCAGATCATGACGCTTGATCTGCCGATCAATGGTGAAAAGCGCCACGTGATCGTCCATGCGCCGAAAAACGGCTTCTTCTACATTCTGGACGCCAAGACGGGTGAATTCCTGTCCGGCAACAACTATGTGTACCAGAACTGGGCACAGGGTCTGGACCCCAAGACGGGTCGTCCGATCTATAACCCGGATGCGCTCTACACCCTGAACGGCAAGGAATGGTATGGCATTCCGGGCGATCTGGGTGGCCATAACTTTGCTGCCATGGCCTACAGCCCCAAAACGGGTCTGGTCTATATCCCGGCACAGCAGGTTCCGTTCCTGTATAAAAACCAGGTTGGTGGCTTTAAAGCCCACCCGGACTCCTGGAACCTGGGTCTGGACATGAACAAAGCTGGCCTGCCCGACACCCCCGAAGCCCGCACGGCCTTCATGAAAGATCTGAAGGGCTGGATTGTGGCCTGGGATCCGAAGAAGCAGCAGGCTGCATGGGTTGTTGACCATAAAGGCCCGTGGAATGGCGGTCTTCTGGCAACAGGCGGTGACCTTCTGTTCCAGGGTCTGGCTAACGGCGAATTCCACGCCTACGACGCCACAAACGGTGCAGACCTGTTCCACTTTGATGCCCAGAGCGGCATTATTGCTCCGCCGATTACCTATAAGGCAAAAGGCAAGCAGTACGTTGCTGTGGAAGTGGGCTGGGGCGGCATCTATCCGTTCTTCCTGGGTGGTCTGGCCCGTACGTCCGGCTGGACAGTCAACCACTCCCGCGTTGTGGCCTTCTCTCTGGATGGCAATGCTGTTCTGCCGCCGCAGAACGACAAGGGCTTCCTGCCCGTCAAGCCGCCGGCACAGTATGACACCAAGGTGACGGACAACGGTTACTTCCAGTTCCAGACCTATTGCGCCGCCTGCCATGGCGATAACGCAGAAGGTGCAGGCGTTCTGCCTGATCTGCGCTGGTCCGGTTCCATCCGCCATCAGGATGCCTTCTACAACGTTGTCGGTCGCGGTGCTCTGACTGCCTACGGCATGGATCGTTTTGATACGAGCATGAAGCCTGATGAGATCGAGGCTATCCGCCAGTTCATCATCAAGCGCGCGAACGAAACGTATCAGCGTGAAGTGGATGCTCGTAAGAATGACAAGGGCATTCCTGAAAACGCGACCCTCGGCATCACGCCGTAATGGTCCGGCAGAGTCATGACGTCATTCGGCACACAAGCGATACAGTGGTAAAAACGATGATCAAAGGACTAAAAGCCGCTCTTGGAGCGGTCACTGTCGGGCTTCTGGCAGGAACTTCTCTGGCCCATGCCCAGAGCACTGATGATGCACTGGTTAAAAAAGGTGAGTATGTCGCCCGTCTGGGTGACTGCGTGGCCTGTCATACAGCGCTGCATGGCCAGAAATACGCGGGTGGTCTGTCTATTCAGACCCCCATTGGCACCATCTATTCCACGAACATCACGCCGGACCCGACCCACGGGATTGGCACCTACACGTTCAAGGAATTTGACGAAGCCGTTCGCCACGGCGTCCGCAAGGATGGCAGCACGCTTTACCCCGCCATGCCTTATCCGTCCTTTGCACGGATGACGCAGGACGACATGAAGGCGCTGTATGCGTACTTCATGCACGGTGTGAAGCCGGTTGCCGAAGCCAACAAACCGGCTGGCATCTCCTGGCCCATGTCCATGCGCTGGCCGCTGTCTATCTGGCGTTCCGTGTTTGCTCCGGCACCCAAGGACTTCACCCCGGCTCCGGGCACGGATGCTGATATTGCCCGCGGTGAATACCTCGTCACGGGTCCGGGCCATTGCGGTGCCTGTCATACGCCGCGCGGCTTTGGCATGCAGGAAAAAGCACTGGACGCTTCTGGCGGTGCTGACTTCCTGGCCGGTGGCGCTCCGATTGATAACTGGATTGCCCCCAGCCTGCGGAACGACCCGGTCATGGGTATTGGTCGCTGGTCTGAAGAAGACCTCTACCAGTTCCTGAAATCTGGCCGTATCGACCACTCCGCTGCGTTTGGTGGCATGGCAGACGTGGTGGGCTGGAGCACCCAGTACTTCACGGATGCTGACCTGCACGCCATGGCGAAATACCTGAAGGCCCTCCCCCCGGTTCCGCCGGCACGGGGTGACTACAAGTATGATCCGTCCACGGCACAGGCTCTGGACTCCAACAACACGTCCGGCACCCCCGGTGCCAGCACGTATGTTGACCAGTGCGCCATCTGTCACCGTAACGATGGTGGTGGTGTGGCCCGTATGTTCCCGCCGCTGGCTGGTAACCCGGTTGTCGTGTCTGAAAACCCGACATCTGTCGCCCACATCATTGTGGACGGCGCGGTTCTGCCGCCGACCAACTGGGCTCCGTCCGCTGTCGCCATGCCGGGCTACAAGAGCGTTCTGTCTGACCAGCAGATGGCTGACGTCGTGAACTTCATCCGCACCTCCTGGGGTAACAAGGCACCGGCTAACGTCACCGCCTCCGATATCCAGAAGCTGCGCGTTGATCACGCTCCGATCTCCACCGCTTCCTGGGGCTTTGGTGGGAGTGACTCCGCAACATGGGGTGTCTTCCATCCGCAGCCTTACGGCGCTGGCTGGACGTTCTCTCCGCAGACCCACTCGGGTGAAGACGCAGCACAGTAAGCCGCATCTTCCCTCACTCTGCCCCTTAACCGGGGCAGATCTTAAAACACCGCACTGGTCCTGCCAGTGCGGTGTTTTTTTATGCGCAGCACGCTTCGGGAAAGCCGCATATTGTGGAACGCGATACCCCACCACATATCCTTGGCATGGCCTCTCTCTTTTCCAGACACACTTCCGCCTTTCCCGCAGACAGCACCGCTGCGGAACAGGACGAAATTCTCGCCGGTTTTTTGAAAGAACTGCGAGGCTGTCAGGCCTGCGCGCACAAACTGCCGCTGGGGCCGCGCCCGGTTGTGCGCCTTTCTCCCCGCGCCCGGCTTTTGATTGCCGGACAGGCCCCCGGCACCCGTGTGCATAATACCGGCGTGCCGTTTAACGATGCGTCTGGTGAGCGCCTGCGCTCCTGGCTGGATATGAGCCCGGATGTTTTTTACGACACAGAGCAAGTCGCTATTGTGCCAATGGGCCTGTGTTATCCGGGCGTTTTACCTAAAGGGGGAGACCGGCCACCGCCGCCAGAATGCGCCTCCCTCTGGCGGGAACGCATCCTGTCCTTCCTGCCCAACCTGCGCCTGACGCTGCTTGTCGGGTCTTACGCGCAGAATTATGCTTTGGGAAAAGGGAAGGTATTTGAAAGGGTTTTGGATTTCCGTTCTTACCCTCCCAACATTTTCCCACTTCCGCACCCCTCATGGCGAACGGGGGCGTGGGAGCGAAAAACGCCGGAATTCCAGAACGTCGTTATTCCGGCTCTGCGAGAGGCCGTGAAACATGCTCTGGAAGACTGAGTGTAAAAACCGCCTTTTATAAAACCAGAATCAGGCGAATATCATTCACATTGGTCAGCGTTGGACCGGTTATTACAAGGTCATCAAGATTTTTAAAGTAGCTGTAGCTATCATGACGTTTTAGAAAATCTTCGGCACTCAGACCCAACACAGCCCCGCGGGAGAGGGTGTGCGGGCCAATCAGAGCGCCTGCGGCGTCTTCCGTCCCATCAATCCCGTCACTATCCCCGGCCATACCCCAAATACCCAACTCACCAGCCAGACTTTGCGCACAGGCAAGCAGGAATTCCGTATTACGGCCCCCTCTGCCCGGTTTTTCACCCGGCCTGATCGTCACAGTCGTCTCGCCGCCACTGAGCAGCACAGCTGGAGCCGCTACAGGCTGACCGTGCTGTTTCACGGATCGCGCCATGCCAGCAAACAGCGTCCCGGCTGAACTGCTTTCCCCTTCCAGCGCATCCCCCAGAATGATGGGGGTCACACCCGCCCGGCGTGCCACATCTGCGGCGGCTTCCAGCGCGAAGAAGGGCGTTGCAATCAGTGTCAGGCTATTGCCCTCCGCCACGGGCGGATTGGCGTGTTTTTCTGCATCAGCCTCCCGTTGCAGCAGGGCCTGTGCGGCAGGGGGTAACGTCAGATCATATTTGTGGAGAATGCGCAGCACATCCTGCGCCGTCGTCTCATCCTGCACAGTCGGGCCGCTGGCAATGACGGACGGGTCATCCCCCGGGACGTCGCTGATCACCAAAGACACAACCCGCGCCGGATACGCCGCCTGCGCGAGCCGACCACCCTTGATGGCGGACAAATGGCGGCGGACGGTGTTCATCTCTGTAATGGTCGCGCCGGAATGCAGGAGCTGGCGGGCAATCTGCTTTTTCTCATCCAGTGTAATGCCCTCAGCCGGGAGTGCCAGAAGAGCCGAACCACCACCAGAGATCAGGGCGATAACCAGATCATCCGCCTGTAGGCCCTTCACCGTTTTCAGAATTTCTCGCGCAGCCTGCTCACTGCGTTCATCCGGGACGGGGTGTGAAGCTTCCAGCACTCGGATGGACTGGGTCGCCATGGTATGACCATCCCGCGTGACCACCACACCTTCCAGCGGGACATCCGGCCATGCAGCCTCCAGCGCCGCCGCCATGGACGCCGCGGCCTTACCGGCCCCCACCACAACACAGCGTCCCTTGGGTTTTTCCGGCAGGAACCGCGCCAGCACATGGAACGGGCTGGCGCTGGCCACGGCGGCATCAAACATCTCGCGCAGAAAAACCCGCACCCGGGTTTCCGACCACTCTTCCGCCGGGGAGGACGACGCTGTGTTGAACGACTCTGACATAAAGGCTGCCTCTTATTTTTCGTGCATCATCCCATGATGTTCCGGAGATGAACTCAAGGAATCAGGATCACATTTTACCGACTAACGCGTGACCTGCCCCAAGGGTTACAAAAAACACCGGGACGTGAGGGCGCTTACGTTCAAAGGGTCTTTTCAAAATCCAGACCAAAATCGAGTGCTTTGACGGAATGCGTCAGCCAGCCGACGGACAGCAGATCCACCCCGGTCCCGGCAATGGCCGCTGCCGTCAGCGGTGTAATACCACCGGAGGCCTCGGTCAGCAGGCGGCCCTTAATCATCTCAACACAGGTGCGCAGCATAGGCACCGGCATGTTGTCCAGCAGTACGGCGTCCACCGGTTCACCGGCCAGCACGTCCTGCAACTGTTCGGGGGTATCGACCTCAACTTCAATTTTCACCATATGGCCCGCCGCCTTGCGCGCCCGCGCTACGGCTTCCTGCACGCTGCCCACCAGCGCAATATGGTTGTCCTTGATCAGAATGGCATCATCCAGCCCCATACGGTGGCTGATCCCGCCACCGGCCCGCACGGCGTATTTCTGCACCGCCCGCAGGCCGGGCAGTGTTTTACGCGTGCAGCACAGGCGTGCCTTTGTGCCCGCCATGCTAGCCACAATCTGCGCCGTGGCGGTGGCAATGCCGCTGAGGTGGGAGAGGAAGTTCAGCCCCACCCGCTCGCCCGTCAGAATGGAGCGGGCAGAGCCTTCCACCACAGCCACTACATCACCGGGTTCCAGAGGCGCGCCCTCCACTTTCAGGCGCTCGAACAGCAGAGACGGGTCCATCAGGTGAAAGGATAATCTCGCCAGATCCAGCCCGGCCAGCACGCCTTTTTCCCGGCAACGCAGGGTCACCCGGACGCGCTCGGTCCCTTTCAGAACGGCGCTGGTCGTCAGATCCCCTCCGCGCCCAAGATCTTCCAGCAGTCCGGCCCGCACCAGCGGTTCGAGCATGATATCAGGCAGAGCAGGCAGCATGGATCGTCTCGTTCTCTTCTTCAAAAATCGTGAGGGGAAAGCGCCTTAAACTGCCAGCATCCGCTCAATGGACAGGCGGGCGCGGTCTGCCACGCTGGGATCGACCGTCACTTCTACTTCCATCTGCTCCAGAGATTTGCGGATGGCGGAGAGCGTGATGTGCTTCATATGCGGGCAGAGGTTGCAGGGGCGGACAAACTCTACCTCCGGATGCTCCACGGCCAGATTGTCGCTCATGGAACATTCCGTCACCAGTAGCACGCGCCCGGCTTTTCCAGACGCCACGAAGTCTGACATCCCGGCGGTTGAGCCGGAGAAATCGGCTTCCGCCACAACCTCTGGCGGACATTCCGGATGCGCCAGCACCACAAGGTCCGGCCACGCCGCGCGCCACTGGCGGATTTCTTCCGGCGTGAAGCGCTCATGCACCTCACAATGGCCTTTCCAGGTAATGATTTTCACCCCGGTTTCATTGGCCACATTCTGCGCCAGAAACTCATCGGGGATCATAATCACTTCATCCACGCCCAGACTTTCAATCACCTTGCGAGCATTGCCGGAGGTGCAGCAGATATCGCTTTCTGCCTTCACATCGGCGGACGTGTTTACGTACGTCACTACCGGCACGCCGGGGTAACGGGCGCGCATCAGCCGGACATCCGCCGCAGTGATGGAATCCGCCAGTGAGCATCCGGCTTCCACAGACGGCAGAAGCACCTTTTTAGACGGGTTCAGCAGCTTGGCAGTCTCAGCCATGAAGGCCACCCCCGCCATAACGATTATATCTGCTTCGACTTCCTGCGCCTTACGCGCCAGAGCGAGGGAATCCCCCGTGACATCCGCCACACAATGGAAGATTTCCGGCGTCTGATAGTTATGCGCCAGAATGACGGCGTTATGCTTTTCTTTAAGGGCCAGAATAGCGGCAATATCTTCAGAAAAAGCGGGCCACTCCATGGCCGGAATAACATGGCTTACCCGTGGGTACAGGCTGTTTGCCTGCTCTTGCCAGAATGACGTCTGAAGGGAGGCGGTCATTTTGCTGTATCCGTCTGAACAGAAAGGGGCCGGGGCATCGCCTTTTCCATGCCTGCTGGCACAGGAAGAGTCAAAACACAGTCAGGAAAACGCCTTGTCCAGATACGGGGAGGACGCATCAAAGAAATCCCGGTTCTGCTCCAGCTCCGTTTCAATCACCCGCAAGCTGGCAAGGGCGCGCAGCATTTCCACCCGCACGGACAGGTTTGTTTCCACCTGCTCCCGTTGCACCAGATACTGCACAGCCAGATGCGTAGCCCGCGCCGTGCGCCCGTATTGGCCGCCATAACGACCTGTAAACCGCTGCATCCGGTTCATCATGGCCTGCGTGGCTCTTTGTGCGCCGGGCGGCAGCACACCCTGTGCCAGAATGGCCCGCAACCGCAGCACATTCAGCCCAATGGTCATGCCCGACAGCACGCCACTCAGATAGCGATTGAGCACAAAAGACTTTTTATCCGGCGTCATGGTGGACAGGCGCACAAAGCCATCCACGCTGCGCCCCACCACCTCAGACGGCAGTTCCGGCACGCGCTGGCTGGCCAGCCGCCGCAAGCCCCGCAGAATGTTCAGCCGCATGTCCCACCGCAGACCGTCCGGGTCAAACGGCAGGAAAACCCGATACATCCACATGGCAAACACCATGGCCAGCAACAGCGGCAGAGCCGTGTTGAAATACATGACCTCATCCATCCGGCCCTGATTGAGCGGCCCGACCAGAATGGGCAGGAACAGATTATAGGCCACCGCCGCCAGCACCAGCGGCACATAGGCAAAGGCCAGTCCGCCCAGCAGCATGGGGATGGAAAGGCACATGGCCAGCATTTCATACGTGGTGGGTTGGGCCATCACCCACAAATCCAGCAATCCGCACATGCCGATGACGCAGATGGTGCCGTGCAGGAAGGCCTTGGTCGCCAGAGCCGGCTGTTCCAGCGTGGAGAACAGGGCGCAGACAATGGAGACAAACATCATGAAGGTCAGACCATCCGGCCAGGCGGTGGCGACCCAGATCAGCCCCGAACAGAAGATGGTGACGGAGGCCCGGAGGCTGTTGGTAAACGCCATCCGCCAGTCCCGGTAAGACCGCATGGCATAGCGGAAGTGGTCGTGCGGCTGCGGGGTGCGGCTCATGTCGAACTGCTCAAGCGCCAGCCGCAGCTCGTCCATCATTTCTCCCAGCTTGTGCAAAAGCTGGCCCTGACGGGAGATAACGCGCTCTTCGCGCAGATCAACCGGCGTATGAGTCGCCGCAACCATTTCCTCATCAAGGCAGGAGGCTGCAAGCTGGCGGCAGGTCGCGCATAAGGCATCCAGATCCCGCAGGACGGGTGCGACAGGCTGATCCTGATCGACCCGCCCCGGCAGCGTTTGCAGAAAGCGGCTTACCTCCGCAGCGGTCTGCTGATAATGGCCACCCTCGCTGTCTGGCACCTGCAACAAGGCTGCCAGATCCAGCCCGCGCGACATCAGGACCGTCATGGCCGCCAGGGCTGCGCGCGCGTGGTCGCCTTCATGCTTGTGTTTGCCCATCTCAATTTCAGCAAACTCCACCTGATCGCTCAGCGTCAGAATGGTGGAGAACACCTCTGGAGACGTGGAAACAGAGCTACGGTCCCCTTGCAGCAGGCGGCCGAGTGTGCGCGTCACCCCGTCCAGCGCCTGCACAAAGTTACTGGCCAGCCGGTTTCTGGCGCGGTTTTCCAGCCGATACTGGAACAGGGAGGAAATGGTGGTTTCCACCACAATGCCCAACGTGATGTAGGTGGCGCGGGCCATGGCGATTTCAAAAATATGGTCCGGGGCCAGCACACCATCCAGCGCGATAATGGCGTAGGTAAAGCCGGACGCCCGCATACCGTGAATACGGTAGTTGGTCATGGCAGCCGGGCCGGGCAGCAGCGTGCCGATAAAGCAGAACGCCCCGATCCCTCCGGCCAGACAGAACAGATACAAGAGTGGTGCCTGTGGCATGCAGGCGACCAGCACAATGGCGCAGATGGTGCCCACCACCATGCCGAACATATGCCACCGCGCCTTGGCGATGGATTTACCGCGCGTACCCTGCGCCACCATCCAGACCGTCAGCGCGGCCCATTGCGGGCTGCCAAGCTCCCACCACAGAGCAATACCCAGCGCGATCAGAGCAGAGATAGTGGTCCGCAGCGCGTAACCGAAGGACAGGAGATCCGGCGCATACAGCCAGCGAAAATGGTCAAGTTTCCGCGGCGGGCCGTCGCCCAGCAGGGTCTGGCGCGCCATTTGCGCAAACGCCTGCCAGAGCTGGCCTAAAGAAAGTGCTGCACTCCTCATGCAGCACGCAGCCAAACGTATTTTACGGAAATACCTGCCATGCAGCCTTCATAGCTTAGGGCAGAGTAAAAACGTATTCACACCTTACTATGCCCGCTATGCCTGACAGGCAGGCGTCACAGGCACAGCAGGGCGGGCCGTGTTTTATTCGTCGTAAGACAGCAGGGTTTTAACCGGCGCATCCACTTTTGCGCGGCCGCCAAGACCAGTCAGTTCCACCAGCACAGAGGCACCGACCACGTTGGCTCCCGCTTTTTGCAGCAGCGTCACAGACGCGGCCAGTGTGCCGCCGGTTGCCAGCAGATCGTCCATTACCACAACGCGCTGGCCGGGTTTGATGGCGTCGGCCTGAATCTGCAGCGTGTCACTGCCATATTCCAGATCATACGTATGGGAGATGGTGGCACCCGGCAGCTTGCCCGGTTTACGCAGCATCAGCATGCCACAGCCAAGGCGGTCCGCCAGCGGTGCGGCGGTCAGAAACCCGCGGGATTCCACAGCAGCCAGCATATCGGGCTCCCACGGTGCAATCTGGCGTGCCAGACGGCCCATGGTGATCTGCCAGGCATCCGGCTCACGCATCAGCGTGGAAATATCGTAAAACAGAATACCCGGTTTCGGAAAATCCGGAATGTTCCGAATATAACGCTTCAGGTCGATATCCTCGTGCTGCGTCATGGCCCGTGGTGTCCTTTCCGATGGTTTTGCGGCACACGCTCTAGCCCGCCCCTCCCCCTTCCGCAAGAGAGAAGGATGGGAGTCAGGCTCTCGCCCGCGCGCTCAGAGCCGCTGTGACGGCCTCCATCAGGCCATCTCTGCGGAAAGGCTTGGGCAGTAGACGCGCTCCGGCCAGCGCACCGGGCGGCGGGGGGCTGTCTACCGTGAGTTCACCAGACATATAGACCACTGCCAGCCCGGCATCCCGCCCGGCCAGCACGCGGGAAAGTGTTACGCCATCCAGCGGGCCGGGGAGCTGAATATCCGTCACCAGCAGATCAATCCGCCCTTTGGCGGCAGCAGCCACGTCAAACGCCTGCTCACCGTCCCCGGCTTCCAGCACCCGGTGCCCGGCCATACCCAGAATGGTGACGACAATATCTCGAATGGCGGCATCATCTTCCACCACCAGAACCTGCATCTGTCGCTCCTGCACCGGGGCTGCCGGTGCGCATTTGGGCAGCACAACCTCCTTCACATCCGTCACGGCGCGAGGAAGCCACAGGGAGACCTCCGTACCGCAGGATGCGCCGGTTGCCACCACGACGCGCCCGCGCGCCTGCTGAGAAAAGGCCAAAACCATGGCCATCCCCAGCCCCGTGCCCGCGCCCTCACTCTTGGTGGTAAAGAAGGGTTCAAACAGATGCGACAAAACCTCTTTTGTCATGCCACTGCCGCTATCAATCACATCCAGCCGCACCCAGTCTCCGGCGGTCAGCGGCGTGGGGTCTGACACCACACGCATTGTGCGGCCTTCCTCCACCGGAAGGCTCATCAAATCGGCATTGACGGGGAAGGTGACATTCCGCGCCACAATGCGCAGACGCCCGCCTGTCGGCATCGCATCCCGCGCATTGATGGCCAGATTCAGCACAGCACTTTCAAGCTGGGCCGGGTCTGCCCGCACGGACCACACGCCCGAAACATCCCCACATTCCACCACAATACGGGAACCGATAATCCGCCCCAGCAACCCGCTCAAAAAAGAGAACAGATCGGACAGGGACAAAGAATCCGGCGTGGTGCTCTGCCGCCGCATGAAGGAGAGCAACTGGCCCGTCAGCGCCTCGGACCGCCGCCCGGCATGGGTGGCGGCGGAAAGATATTCCTGCCGCTGCTCCACATGGTCCGGCTGGTCATGATCCGCCGCCAGTTCCAGATTACCCAGAATTACGGTGAGCAGATTTTTGAAGTCATGCGCAATGCCCGCAGTCAGCTGGCCAAGAGCACGGAGTTTCTGGGCTTCACCCAGAGCGCGCTCACTGCGCAGACGGAGGGTGATGTCGGCGGCTGTCAGCACAAAGCCCCGGCGTTCGGCGGCCCCATCCGGCGCAAAGAACAGGGTGCGGCACAATTCCAGATCCGCGCCATTAATCCCGTTACATTCCACCATGACCGGCGGCGCAGATTCACCGCGCAGCAGGCTGGCTTCAATATGCTCAAACGGCTCCAGCAGGGGCACGCCCCCCACCACAAGAACGGCACTAAGCTCTTCATAAGAAAGGCCGAGCTTCAGGAAATCCTTTTCCAGCCCCAGCACAGTGCCCAGCTGCTCGTTCCAGTGCCAAAGGCGGCCATCCGCGCCAAACACCGCAACCCCCAGACTCAGGCTGTCCAGCGTGGCGCGCAGACGTAACGCCAGATCACGCGAGGACGCTTCTGCCCGCGCTGCGGCCAGAGAAGACCGATCCAGAACCCAGCCTGCGGAAATCAGGCTGAGCACACCGGTCAGAATACCAAGAAGTCCCAGACGCCGCTGCCAGCTGGTATTACGCAGCATATTAGCCACGCGATCAGCCTGATCCAGCGTGCTGACGCGGCTGAGAACGGAGAGATTATCATCAAGAGTGGCCAGAACCTGTTCACCACCCTCCGGCATGGCTCCGCCGGCGGTCTTCCATGCGGCCACCTGCGTCAGGCCATTATCGACCGCACTCAGAGGTTCTGAGCGCTCACTGCCTTGACGCTTCTGAATGGCTTTGAAACCGGCAAAATCCTGCCGGGCCGCGCCGAGCTGGGCAATGGCGCGTTCATAACAGGTCTGGTCCCGCTCCTGCCCCTTGGCCAGCCAGGCGTAATGGCAGATCCGGGCCTCACTAGTCGCATGGTGCAGGTTGCGCAGGTAACTGCCCGCAGCAGTGCTCCGGCGATCCAGATCACCATGGCGGGCCATTTCATTGCCAAGCTCAATGCCCATCGTCCCGAACGTGACAATAAGCAGACCGGCACCAATCAGTGCCAGAATATGGGCCCGTCTTGCGGGATGCCGTGCCATGCCGTCCTAGCTCCGTTTCACGTTGCCTGCGGCGTCAGGGCACAGCGCCCGTATTTGCCTCAGTCGCTCTAGTGGCCGCTGGTGCTGCGCAACCCTCCGGGCCGGAGTGCACACATGGCCAGCATCATTAATGTACCAAAAAACATACAGCCCGCCATAGGCAGAGCCGACGTTGTGGGGAACATCCCCAGCACGGCCCCGGCCAGCGCGCCCAGCACATACTGCATGGTGCCCGCCAGTGCAGCCGCTGCCCCCGCCAGACTGGGGTGGTCCGCCAGCGCGCCCATCATGCCATTGGGGAAAATAAAGCCCGTCGGCGCGAGGGTGAGCACCATTGTGGCAATAAGGAACCACACTTCGTAATGTTTGCGCCATTCCGCACTCGCATACCAATCCCCCCACAGACTGACAGCCACCACCAGCGCGCCCCCCAGCACGGCCACAAGCACCGCCATAACCAGCAATCTGGCCGAGTCGATCCGCCCCACCAGCACCCCGTTCAGCTGGGATGCGCCGATCATGAACACGGAAAAAATGCCAAACAGCATGGAGAAGCGGAACGGCGTGAACCCAAAAATCTTGATGAAGACGAAGGACGCAGCCGTCAGATAGCTGAACTGCATGAAGGTGGAAAAACCCGTGATCAGTGCATGGGAGCTGAAAGACCGGTCCCGCAGCAGGGTAAGATAGCGGGTGACCAGTGTCATGGGGGACAGGGAGACACGCCTCTGGTACGGCAGCGTTTCCGGCAAGACCCATACGACCAGCAGCACGCACAGCAGCCCATACACCGCAGACGCCCAGAAGATGATGCGCCATGAGGTGACGGCCACCACCATCCCGCCCAGCATGGGAGCCAGAATGGGCACAACGCCCATGACCATCACCAGCTGAGACAGCATTTTAGCCCCGGCATTCCGGTCCGGCACAATATCGCGCACGCAGGCCGTGGGAATAACCAGACTGGCAGACGCCCCAATGGACGCCACAAACCGGGCAATGGAAAAGGTGATGATATCCGGCGCAAAAGCGCAGACTGCGGAGGCCAGACCGTAAATCAGATTGCCCGCCAGCATGGGCCAGCGCCGCCCGTAACGATCCGCCAGCGGCCCCATGGTAATCTGCCCGATGGCCAGCCCGACAAACCAGATAGACAGCGTCATCTGCACATTGCCCGCCGTGGTGTGCAGAGACTGCTCCATAGCGGGGAAGGCTGGCAGATAAATATCCGTGGAAATGGGGCCAACGGCGGTCAGAAACCCCAGCAGGAGGGGGAGCCAGCCCGGCACCCCGTTAGGGAAAATGGCAGAAACAGGCTCTCGTGAGACGGTGGCAGATGCCATCGTGGCGCTCCGGAAAGAAAAAGAGGGGCAAAAAAGAACTGAACAGGACATCGGCCTGACAGGACAGAGGCAAAAACGAAGAACAGAAATGCAGCATCTTTGTGATGCCGCTCCCGGGAGGCTGGCTCCTAGGTATCTGGCTGGTCGGCCCGGTCTGTATCCTGCTGCACTATGCGGCCCACCTGCGCCCGGCGCAGCAGCCACACACCGAGCACGCCCGAGGCAACAAACAGGCCCCCGCCAAGCACAAACTGCCACACAGCGTCAACCCGCACCCCGGCTCCCAGCAGCACCGCCACCACATTCTGCGGCAGGCCGCCCAGCACGGTGGCGGCGGCAAACGGCACCACGCCAATACCTGAAACGCCCCCCAGCAGGTTCAGCAACAAGGCAGACCCCACCGGCAGCAGACGGAGTGTGAGAATACTCAGAAAAGGCTGGCGGCTCAGCATGGCATCCAGCCGGGCAAAACGCGCCCCAAGCCGGGCCTGCGCCCAATGCCTGCCGCCCCAGCGCGCCCAGAAAAAGCCAGCCACACATCCGGCTGTCGACGCAACAGTAATCAGCACCGTGCCCTCAAGGGCACCATAAGCAAGCCCGGCGGCAAATCCCGCCACCTGCCGGGGCAGGCCAAACGCACACCAGACGGATGCCCCGGCCAGAAACACAATGCGCCCCCATGCGCCATCGCGCAGCAGGGCTGTACTTTCCAGCACATGCCGCAGGCCCGGCACCGCGCGCAGCAACACGGCCCCCGCGACCAGAAAGGCCAGCATCAGAGCAGGACGCAAAAACCGGAAAACAGGCCGCGCGGCGGAGGGAGGTATCTGTTCCATCCTGCCGGCTGGTACCATCTTCTTGCCGCCAGCCGCAAGCAGGGTTTAAACCCTGTTATATCCAGACACAACACAGGCCAAAGGGTGCCATGTCCTCCTCTCCTCCGCGCTATGCCGATATGGCCCCCAACCACCGCCGCCTGATTTCCAACTGGCTGTTCCTGCTGTGCTTCATGCTGCTGGGCATGATTGCCATTGGCGGGGTAACGCGCCTGACCGGCTCCGGCCTGTCCATTATGGACTGGCAGCCTGTCAGCGGGTTTATCCCTCCACTGTCTCACGCAGAGTGGGAGCGGCTGTTCGCGCTGTATCAGACTATCCCGCAATATCACCTTCAGCATGAAGGCTTCGGGCTGGAAGGCTTCCAGAGGATTTTCTGGGCCGAGTGGATTCACCGCTTCTGGGGCCGCCTGATGGGCCTTGTGCTGCTGCTGCCGCTCATCTGGTTCACCATCCGGGGCATGATCACCCGTGCGCTGGCGCTGCGCCTGTTTGTGTTTTTTGTTCTGGGCGCCATGCAGGGGGCCATTGGCTGGTTCATGGTCGCGTCCGGCTTCCGACCGGACAGCACGGCGGTGGAACCGGTGCGTCTGGTGCTGCATCTGAGCGCCGCTCTCGCCCTGTATCTCGCCATTCTGTGGACGGCTCTTTCCATCCGCTGGCCCACCCCGCAGGTGGTCACACCCTCTGCCGAGGGCACCCGCACCAAGCGGCTGGTCTGGCTGGCACTCTGCCTGATCTGCATCACCATTGTGGCCGGCGGCTTTACCGCAGGCACGCATGCGGGCTTTGTTTACAACACCTTCCCGCTGATGGATGGCCACCTGATCCCGGCTGAATACGCCCGTCTTTCCCCGTTCTGGATGAATCTGGTGGACAACAAGGCCGCCATTCAGTTTGACCACCGCCTGCTGGCCACCCTGACGGCCCTGAGCATTGGCGCGGTTCTGCTGTTCGGCCTGCGCAGCGCCACCCTTGGCAGCAAAGCCCATAACGCCATTATGCTGCTGGGCTGGGCGGTGCTGGTCCAGTATGCGCTGGGTGTGACTACGCTGCTGCTGGTTGTGCCGGTCTGGGCCGGGGCTGTGCATCAGACCTTCGCTGCCATTCTGCTGGGCGTCATGCTCTACACCCTGCATTGCCTGCGCGGTCAGCGCGCAAACTAGAGTTGCTTTTACAAAATCCGTCTGTATGGTGCCCGCCATGAATTCCGTCTGGTTCACGTCCGAGTCTCTGCTGTGCCGCAAAGCGGCGCAGGCGGGCGGCGTGGCCACACGTCTGGACCTTCTTCTTCGACTAATCTGCCCCTGAGCGATCTGGGCGGCCTTGTGCTGTCGCGCTTAGGGGGAAGACGAACGAGCCTTTGTATCCATAGCGGATACCGGCGTGCCTGACCCGCATGCCAGAAACCAGACAAGACCGATTTCAAGGACAGTTTCCGATGTCAGCCAGCTCCACCATTATCAATCATCCCTCCTTTGGCCGCCTGCCTGCCGACCGTGTCATCATTTTTGACACCACGCTGCGCGATGGCGAGCAGTCCCCCGGTTTCTCCATGAATCTGGCGGAAAAGCTGCGCATGGCGGAAGCCCTCGCAGCACTGGGCGTGGATGTGATTGAGGCCGGCTTCCCCGTCGCCTCCAAAGGGGACTTCGAATCCGTCAACCAGATTGCGCAGCACACCAAAGGCTCCGTAATCTGCGCACTGGCCCGCTCCGGTGGTGCGAAAGACATTGCTGCCGCGGGTGAGGCTCTGGCCCCGGCGGAGCGCAAGCGGATTCACAACTTCATCTCCACCTCCCCGCTGCACATGAAATATAAGCTGCGGATGGAGCCGGAGACGGTTCTGGATCTGATCACCACCGGCAACACCGCCGCCCGTAACCTGACGAACGATGTGGAATGGTCCGCAGAGGATGGCTCCCGCACGGAGCCGGACTTCCTGTGCCGCTGTGTGGAAGCCGCCATTAAGGCCGGTGCCACTACCATCAACATCCCCGACACCGTGGGCTACGCCACGCCGGAAGACATGGAACGTATTTTCTCCATGCTGGTGGAGCGCGTGCCGGGAGCGGATCAGGTCATTTTCTCCGCCCATAACCATAATGACCTCGGGCTGGGTGTGGCCAATACGCTGGCTTCCGTGCGCGGCGGGGCACGGCAGATTGAATGCACCATCAACGGCATTGGCGAACGGGCAGGTAACGCTGCGCTGGAAGAAATCGTCATGGCTATCCGCACGCGGCATGACCAGTATCCCTTCACCACCGGCATCCATTCGGAAAGCCTGCTGAAGGTCTCCCGCATGCTCGCCACCATCACCAGCTTTGACGTGCAGCCCAACAAGGCCATTGTGGGCCGTAACGCCTTTGCGCATGAAAGCGGCATCCATCAGGACGGCGTGCTGAAAAACGCTGCAACCTATGAAATCATGACGCCGGAAAGCGTGGGCTGGTCCCGCTCATCCCTGATTATGGGCAAACATTCCGGCCGCGCGGCCTTCCGCGACAAGCTGAAAGCGCTGGGCTATGGCGATCTGGATGATGCCAAGCTGAATGACGCCTTTGCCCGCTTCAAGGATCTGGCCGACAAGAAAAAGGCCGTTTACGATGAAGATATCGTGGCACTGGTGGACGACGAAGTGCGCGACAACGAGCATATCCGCTTTGGCGCACTCAGCCTGACCTCCTGCTCCGGCAAACCCTCCAACGTCACCCTGTCCCTCCAGGTGGACGGCAAGACGATTGAAGCCGAAGCAACCGGCAACGGCCCGGTGGATGCCGCCTTCAACGCCCTGCGCATTGCCTTCCCGCATGAAGCCCGTCTGGCGCTGTTCTCCGTCGGTGCGGTGACGGAAGGGACGGACGCGCAGGCCCGCACCACCGTGCGTCTGGAAGAAAACGGCAAACTGGTGGATGGTCAGGGTGCGGATGCCGATACGGTGGTGTCTGCCGTGCGCGCTTACGTGCATGCGCTGAACAAACTCCTGGTCAAACGAGACCGTGCAGAACCCGAAGAACTGACTGCTTAAAAACGATTAACCAGCCCGGTTCTGTTATACCAGACCGGGTTGGTATAATTTTAGGCAGTTTATTGCCTCAGGGTCTTGTCTGGGTGGTTGCGGCCCGGTAATCCCTGCCCCCATATAGAAGCTGATTATCTTAGAGTGTGGTTGTTTGCGCGCCTGCGTTCAGGCGCGTGCATTACCCTCTCAAGCCAGGAGTGCTGGATGTTCTCTCGTTTGCTCGGTCTCATGTCCGCCGACATGGCTATCGACCTGGGTACCGCCAATACCCTCGTCTATGTCAAAGGACGCGGCATTGTGCTCAATGAGCCGTCTGTGGTGGCCATTGCCGAGGTGCGGGGCAAGAAGCAGCTGCTGGCCGTGGGGGATGAGGCCAAACTGATGGTTGGCCGGACTCCGGGCAACATCACCGCCATCCGCCCGATGCGGGATGGCGTGATTGCCGATTTTGATGTCGCGGAAGAAATGATCAAGCATTTCATCCGTAAGGTCCATAATCGCCGCGCCTTTACCAGCCCGCAGATTATTGTGTGCGTGCCCTCCGGCTCCACCGCTGTTGAGCGCCGCGCCATTCAGGAAAGTGCGGAGAGTGCCGGTGCGCGCCGCGTCTTCCTGATTGAAGAACCGATGGCTGCCGCTATTGGTGCCGGTCTGCCGGTTACGGAACCGTCCGGCAGCATGATTGTTGATATTGGTGGCGGCACCACGGAAGTGGCCGTTATTTCTCTGGGCGGCATTGTCTATGCCCGCTCCGTGCGTGTGGGTGGGGACAAGATGGATGAAGCCATCATCTCCTACATCCGCCGCACTCATAATTTGCTGATTGGCGAAAGCTCCGCCGAGCGCATCAAGATCAATCTCGGCTCCGCCATGATGCCGGATGACCCGGAAGACCCCGGCCCGTGGCTGGATGTGAAGGGCCGTGACCTCATTAACGGCGTCCCGCGTGAGGTTCAGGTCTCTCAGGCCCAGATTGCAGAGAGCCTTCTTGAGCCCGTCAGCCAGATTGTGGATGCCGTCACCACGGCGCTGGAAAACACCCCGCCGGAACTGGCGGCGGACATTGTGGACAAAGGCATTGTGCTGACCGGCGGCGGTGCGCTGCTGCATCGCCTGAGCGAAGTGCTGCGTCTGGCCACCGGCCTGCCCGTTACCGTTGGGGAAGACCCGCTGTCCTGCGTAGCGCTGGGCACGGGGCGCGCGCTGGAAGAAATGAAGCGCCTGCGCAACGTCCTGACAACCATGTATTGATTGTCATGTTTTTCTTCTAAAACGCGGGACAAAACGTCAGCCCGGCTGATGGAAAGGATGCATGCCACTCCATGTGGAGAACACGCAGACACGCCCTGAACGCACACACAGGGGCTGACCGCCTGAAAGCTGTGGAGGCCGTATGATTCCCGTCTCCATCCAGATGCGTCAGGCATTGGGCAAGCTGGTGCTGCCCCTGCTGGTTCTGTTGTCCATTGGCATCATCATTGCCGGTCAGGCAGACCGCAAACTGGCTGACCAGGCCCGCATGACGGTCGCTGATGGTCTGGCCCCTTTGTGGGGGCTGATGACCTCCGCGCAGCACCGCGTGCAGGCCATCAACACCAATCTGCGTGAGGCCGGACGCATGGCGTCCGAAAATGCGCGGCTTCAGACAGAAAATGAAAATCTGCGCCGCTGGTATGATGTCGCCGTTTCCCTGACGCGGGAAAACGATTCGCTAAAAACTGCCCTGCACTGGATCCCGGAACCCACACCCGCCTTTGTCACGGGCCGTGTGGTGGCGGATAGCGGCGGCATTTACGCCCGCGCCGTCCTGCTTGTGGCCGGCACGGACAGCGGCGTGCATGTGGGCAATGTGGCGCTGGCCGCCAATGGTCTGGCAGGCCGTGTGACGGAAACCGGCGCACGCTCAGCCCGCATCCTGCTGATTACCGATATTGCCAGCCGCCTGCCCGTCATGCTGGACGCCAGCCATGCTACCGCCATCATGGGCGGGGATAATACGCCTCTCCCCCGGCTGATGTATTACGCTCAGGATACCCGGCCCATTGAAGGTGAACGAGTCGTGACGAGTGATCAGGCTGGCGCTTTTCCCGCAGGACTCCCCATTGGCACGGTGCATTATCTGCACCCCGGCCAGCCGGTGGTGGTGCCGTTTGCGCAGCTTGACCATTTGAGCCTGCTGCGGGTGTTTGATTTTGGTCAGGCGTTGATAGACCCGCCCGATGCCCCCGGCCATGTGCCTCTGGCCCACCCGCGCAAAACACTGACCCTGCCCCTCAAAACCCTGCTTGGTCAGGGCTGAGGGCAGACGCGGATGATGCCAGATCCTTCCATGAGCGCGTGGGAGCCGGAAATCCGGCCCCGCCAGACCGTGTGGCAACGCCTCGACCACGGGGCGCGCCGCCTGCTGCCCTCTATCTTTATCGCGCTCATCATTATCTTTTTCTCAGCGCCACTGAACATTCCGGGCGCTGCGGAACTGCTGCCCGCCATTGTTATCGCCACGGTTTTTTTCTGGTCGTTCTGGCGGCCCACCGGCATGTCCGGGGTGGCAGTGTTTCTGCTTGGCCTGTTCATGGATCTGGTCGGCTTCACGCCGCTCGGGGTCAGTGCGTTTATCCTGCTGCTGGTGCACGGCGTGGCGTTTTATGCCCGCTTTGGCCTGATGCGCCTGAACTTTCTGCTGGTCTGGGGCGTGTTTGCGCTCGTGGCCGTAGGGGCCTGCCTGTTGCAGTGGGGGTTGGCCTGCCTGTTCCGGCTTGCTGTGCTGGACATCGCCCCGGCTTTGTTCGAGGCTCTTCTGACAATCGGTGTCTATCCTCCGCTTTCGGCCCTGTTCTCATGGGTTCTGAATAAGCTGGACGAAAAGGAAGACCCCTGATGCTGTCGGGAGGCATGTCATGCGGCTGAGGCGTCGCAGGCGGGAAAGCAGCCGCCTGATGCCCATCAAGAACCAGAAGGACCCCGGCCGCGGTGTTTTTACGCGTCGGGCTTTGCTGTTCATGGCCCTACAGGCAGGCGCGCTGGGGGAACTGGCGCACAAGCTCTACCAGCTTCAGATCAAGGATGGGGACCGCTACGCCCGCATGGCGGCCAGCAACCGCGTAAGCAAACGCTATCTGGCCCCGCCGCGTGGCCGGATTGTAGACCGCTACGGCGTAGCTCTGGCCAACAACAAGGAAAACTGGCGCGCCCTGCTGATGCCGGAAGAAACCACCGATGTCAGCGGCACCATTGAGCGGTTTTCCACCATCATTCCGCTGGATGACCGGGACCGCGCGCGGATTGCACGCGAAATGCGCCACCAGCGCCGGTTTATCCCCGTTATGCTGCGTGACTTCCTCTCCTGGGAGGAAATGGCGCGGATTGAACTCAACGCCCCCTCCCTCCCCGGTGTGCTGATTGATGTCGGCACCCGGCGCGTCTACCCGGAAGGAGAGCTGCTGGCGCATCTGATCGGTTATGTCGCACCGCCGAACGAGCGGGACGTGGCCCGTTCCGCCCTGCTGGCCCTGCCCGGCATGCGCGTGGGCCGTGCGGGTGTGGAGCAGAGTCAGGACGAAAAGCTGCGCGGCACCGCTGGCTCCGTGGAAATGGAAGTCAATTCCGTGGGCCGCGTCATGTCCGAGCTCAACCGGGTGGAAGGCGTGCCCGGTGCGGAAATTGGCCTGACCATTGACCGGGGCCTGCAACAAAAGGTTCTGAGCCGCATTGGCGAGCAGACAGCCTCTGCCGTGGTCATGGACTGCCGCAACGGGGAAGTGCTGGCCATGGTCAGTACTCCCTCGTTTGACCCCTCATTGTTTGATAGTGGCGTCAGCCACGCCCAGTGGATTGAGTGGACCAATAACGAGCGCACGCCGCTGATCAACAAGGCTGTGGCGGGCGTGTATCCCCCCGGCTCAACCTTCAAACCCGCCGTCGCCATGGCCGGGCTGCAATCCGGCCTGTTCTCCCCGACTGACCGCGTCTTCTGCCCCGGCCATCTGGACGTGGGCGGCACGCGCTTCCACTGCTGGTCCCGCTGGGGGCATGGCTCCGTGGACCTGCATCTCGCGCTCAAATATTCCTGTGACGTCTATTTTTATGAAATGGCCCGCCGGGTTGGCATGGACCGTATTGCCGAAACAGCCCACCAGTTCGGATTAGGCACGGCGCTGGATATTGAACTCCCGCATACCCGCACCGGGCTGATCCCCACCCCCACATGGCGGCAGGCACACCACCACCACTGGAACGGGGGTGATACTATCGTCAGCGGTATTGGGCAGGGGTTTGTGCAGGTCACACCGCTGCAACTGGCCACCTATACCTCCCGCCTTGCCACAGGCCGCGCCGTGCAGCCGCATCTTGTGCGCGCCATGAATGGGGATCTGGGTCCGGAAGCCACGCCGGATCACTGGCCCGAACTCGGCATGCCCGACAAATATCTGGCAGCCCTGCGCTCGGGGATGTTTGCCGTGGTGAACGAGCAGCACGGCACAGCCCCCAAGGCGCGTCTGGGGCTGCCCGGCATCACCATGGCGGGCAAGACCGGCTCGGCACAGGTGCGCCGCGTCTCCCGTGCGTTGCGTGAGAGCGGGCACTTCAACTCCGCCAATCTGCCGTGGGAATATCGCCCCCATGCGCTGTTCATCTGCTTCGCGCCGTATGACGCACCGCGTTATGCGGTGTCAGTAGTCATTGAACATGGCAATACCGGCGCTGATGCTGCGGCCCCGCTGGCGCGCGATATCATGACCGACACCCTGCTGCGGGACCCGGTGAACCACCTCACCCCGCCCCCGGAAAGTGTGGCGAACGCTGAGACACCGGACGCCGATACGCCCCCAGCGGACACGCCGGAATAACCATGAAATTCCACAAACGCCTCCTGCGCGCCGAGCCAAGCTTCCGCCTGCTCTCCAAACTCTGGAGCATTAGCTGGCTGTATGTGCTGCTCATCTGCACGCTGGCAGGTGTTGGCTATGTCACGCTCTATTCCGCAGGCGGTGGCACACCCTATCCGTTTGCAGCCCCACAGGCCGCCCGGTTTGCGGTGGGGCTGGTGCTTATGATTACCGTGGCCATGCTGCCACCCAAAATGCTGGTGCGAATTGCGGGACCACTTTATGTGCTCTCCATCATCCTGCTGGTGGCCGTGCTGCACATGGGGCATGTGGGCAAAGGCGCAGAACGCTGGCTGATGATTGGCGGCCTGCAGGTTCAGCCCTCCGAATACGCCAAGGTGGCGCTGGTGCTCGCACTGGCCGCCTGGTTCCATCGCATCAGCTACGCCCGGATGGGCAATCCTCTCTGGCTCATCCCTCCGGCCTTCCTTGTGCTGCTGCCGGTTGTGCTGGTGCTCAAGGAGCCCAATCTGGGCACCGCCGTGATTATCGGCGGGATCGGCGCATCCATGTTTTTTGCTGCTGGCATGCGGTTGTGGCTGATTACCCTGCTCGTGCTGCCAGTGCCGTATCTGGCCAAATTTGCCTATGCCCATCTGCATGACTATCAGCGCGCCCGCATTACCACCTTCCTCAACCCGGAAAGTGACCCGCTGGGAGCTGGCTACAACATCATCCAGTCCAAGATCGCGCTTGGATCTGGCGGTATGTGGGGGCAGGGCTATCTGCACGGCTCACAGGGGCAACTGAACTTTCTGCCGGAAAAACAGACCGACTTCATCTTCACCATGATTGCGGAAGAATGGGGCTATGTGGGCGCTGTCACCGTCATCGGCCTGCTGTTGCTGCTGATTCTGGGCGGCATGCTGATGGCCATCCGGAGCCGCAACCGCTTCGGGCGACTGGTGGCTCTGGGCATCAGCATGAATTTCTTTCTGTATTGTCTGGTCAATCTGTCCATGGTGATGGGCGCCATTCCGGTGGGGGGCGTGCCCCTGCCTCTGGTGTCCTATGGCGGCTCGGCCATGCTGAACGTCATGCTCGGGTTTGGCCTGCTGCTCTCAACCTGGGTACATCGGGATTCCCGCTTTGGAGAGAGTGAAAATCAGGATCAGGCCTGATTCCGTTTAACGAAAGATATATTTATCCGGCATTTTGTGGCATTACCGAGAACATCCTGAAGCTGGGGAGCCTATAAAGGATGAACCGGCCCGGTCACGACAAGCACAAATGCGCCAATAATAATAATCTTCTTAACGGAAACCCTTAACCCCCATGCAAAACCAGCCTTCAGTCGAGACAGAGAGCGACTCATCCTCTCAACTCCGCACCATTATTATTGGTATTCTTGCTGCAACTGGCGGCCTTATGTCTGGTCTGGACATTGGCGTTATTTCCGGCGCACTGGATTTTGTTGCGGAGGCTTTCCATGCCTCCACCTTTGCGCAGGAATGGATTGTCAGCGCCATGATGGCGGGTGCTGCCATCGGGGCCATTCTGGCCGGCTGGCTGGCACGGCTGGGCGGGCGCAAATGGGCACTCGTCATCGGTGGCGTCATCTTCATCATCGGGTCTGTCGCCTGTGCGCTGTCCTGGTCTGTTGCCAGCATGATCGTCGGCCGGGCCCTGATGGGGCTGGCCATCGGGATCGCCGCCTTTACCTCTCCGCTCTACCTGTCCGAAATTGCGAGTGAAAACACCCGCGGGGCGATGATTTCCACTTATCAGTTGATGATTACGGTGGGCATTTTCCTCGCCTTCATCAGCGATACGCTGTTCAGCTACCACGGCCAGTGGCGCTGGATGTTTGGCGTCATTGCCATCCCCGGCGTGCTGTTTGTCATCGGGGTACTGTTCCTCCCCTACAGCCCGCGCTGGCTGATGATGAAGGGCCGCCGGCAGGAAGCGCTGGCTGTGCTGACAGACCTCCGCCCCACCGCGCATGAAGCCCGTGCCGAAATCCGCGCCATTGATGAGCAACTCAAGCAGCGGCAGGGTGGCCTGGGACTGCTCTGGCAGAACGCCAATTTTCGGCGCTCCATCCTGCTGGGCATGCTGCTGCAGGCCATGCAGCAGTTCGCTGGCATCAATGTGGTGATGTATTACGCGCCCAAAATCTTCGCGCTGGCCGGGTTTGTTGGCACCGCGCAGATGTGGTGCACGGCCATTATCGGTTTTGTGAATGTGCTGGCCACGGTGGCTGCCATCGGGCTGGTGGATCGCTGGGGCCGCAAACCCATTCTTTACGCTGGCTTTACCACCATGACCGTCGCCATGGGCGCGCTCGCCCTGCTCAACGCAAATGGGCTGGACAGCCAGACGGCCAAGCTGCTGTGCGTCTTCCTCATCATGATCTTTATTGCCGCCCACGCCATGTCCGCCGGGCCGTTGATGTGGGTGCTGTGTTCGGAAATTCAGCCAATTAAAGGCCGGGATCTGGGCATTACCCTGTCCACCCTGACCAACTGGATCTCCAATATGATTGTCGGCGTCTCGTTCCTCAGCCTCCTGAACGGGTTGGGCGCACCGCTAACGTTTGGCCTGATTGCTGCGCTCAACGCCGTCTTCTTCGTGTTTACCCGTCTGCTTGTGCCCGAAACGAGGGGTGTCTCGCTTGAAGTGATCGAGCAAAACCTCATGGCTGGCAAAAAACTGCGCGATATTGGCCGCTGACGCTTTTCAGATGGCTTGACTAGCCCGCTAACGCCTTTTAGCTTACGCCTGAAACGGTAACACTTAGTACTGTTTCAGGCTTCCATATTTTGTTTTTTGATACGCGTCATCCTTCTGCACGCCCTGAGTCCCGTCCTTGAGTAAGGTACATCAGGCGCATCGGAACCGGTGTTCGCGTCCTTTTTCGTTTTTCTTTGTTTTCCAAAGGCAGGATCCGCCAGAGTGACAATGCATCCCCTCCCGTTCCGCCCGGTCCTGCTCTCTGCTGTCGCTTTGCTGGCGCTGTCCGGCTGTAACCGCAAAGCTGCAACCCCCGCCATGCCGCCGCAGCAGGTCGGGGTCATCACGCTCCACGCGCAGTCGGTCAATGTGCATACAATCCTGCCGGGCCGCACAGATGCTTATGAAATTGCACAGGTCCGCCCGCAGGTAACCGGCGTTATTCAGAAGCGCCTGTTTACTGAAGGCGCGGACGTGCAGGCCGGCCAGCAGCTTTATCAGATTGATCCCTCCCGCTATCAGGCCGCGTATGACACCGCCCGTGGTCAACTGGCTCAGGCCGAGGCAGGGGAAGTTACCGCCCGCGCCAAACTCCAGCGCTATAAGTCCCTGCTGCAGGCGCACGCCGTCAGCCATCAGGATTATGACGACGCCCTCGCCGCCGAAAAAGAAGCACAGGGCCAGATTCTGACCGCCAAAGGGCAGGTTGAAAACGCTCAGGTGGATCTGGGCTATACGCGCATGAATTCGCCCATCACGGGCCGCATCAGTCGCAGCATCATCACCGTAGGTGCGCTCGTTACAGCCAACCAGACGGACAATACGGCCGTCGTCACGCGGCTGGACCCCATTTATGTGGACGTAAATCTGCCCGCCATCACCCTGCTGCGCCTCAAGCGTGAAATGGCAGAAGGTCGCATTACGCGTCAGGCCAACGGTGAGGTGCCCGTCACCCTCACGCTGGAAGACGGCACCACTTATGAACATACGGGCCGCATGGCGCTTTCTGAAGTGAACGTGGATACGTCCACGGCCTCCGTCGTGGTGCGTGCCCTCATGCCCAACCCGGACAAGCTGCTGCTGCCGGGTATGTATGTGCATGCCCAGCTTGATGAAGGTGCGGACCCCAACGGGCTGCTCGTGCCGCAGCAGGCCGTCAGCCGCAATACGCACGGGGACCCGCAGGTCTGGGTGGTCAAAGCGGATGATACGGTGGAACTGCGCCAGATCCAGATCGGTCAGGCCGTGGGCACAGACTGGCTGGCAACAGGCGGTCTGAAAGCCGGTGAACGCATCGTCACCGTTGGTCTGCAAAAAATCAAACCCGGTGCAAAGGTCAAACCCACGGAAGACGCAGCCGCGCAGGCAGCATCCGACGCCTCCAGCCAGAACAAAGGGCAGTAACCCGGATGTCTCTTTCGCGTTTCTTTATTGACCGCCCCATTTTTGCGTGGGTGATCAGCCTGATCATCATGCTGGTGGGTGGTCTGTCCATTTTCCGGCTGCCCATCTCGCAGTATCCGAGCATTGCTCCGCCGCAGATCGCCATTTCCGTGACGTATCCCGGTGCCTCTGCGGATACGGTGAACGATACGGTCGTGCGCCCCATCCTCCAGCAGATGTTCGGGCTGGACCATCTGGAATATATTTCTGCCCAGTCCTACGCCTCGGGCATGATGGAGATCGACCTCACCTTCGCGCAGGGGACCAACCCCGATATTGCGCAGGTGCAGGTGCAGAACAAGCTGCAGTTGGCCCAGCCCAAGTTGCCGCCGGAAGTGACGGCTCAGGGCCTGAGCATCACCAAGGCCGTGAAGAACTTCATGATGGTTCTGGCCTTTATCTCCACCGATGGCAGCATGACCGGCAGTGATATTGCCGATTACGTTGCCTCCAGCATTTCCGACCCGCTCAGCCGCGTGTCCGGCGTGGGGGATCACACTCTCTTCGGGTCCGAATACGCCATGCGCATCTGGATGGACCCCGGCAAGCTGTACAGCTACGGCCTGACCATCAAGGACGTTCAGACCGCCATCCAGACCCAGAACATTCAGGTGTCCTCGGGTGAACTGGGCGGCCTGCCTGCCAAAAAGGCCATCCGTCTGGATGCCACCATCATCGGCCCGACGCGTCTGACCTCACCCGAAGAATTCCAGAAGATTCTGCTCAAGGTGCAGCCGGATGGGTCTCAGGTCCGCATCAGCGATATCGCCAAGGTGGAGCTGGGCCCGCAGACCTATAATACCAACTCATTCTACAACAACCTGCCTGCCTCCGGCATGGCGCTGAAGCTCGCGCCCGGCGCCAACCAGATGCAGACGGAAGCGGCTATCCGCGCCGAAATCACCCAGCTTGAAAAGTTCTTCCCGCCGGGGCTGAAAACCGTCTACCCGCTGGATACCGAGCCGTTCATCGTTCTCTCTATTGAGGAAGTCGTCAAAACCCTGCTGGAAGCCATCGCGCTCGTCTTTGTGGTGATGCTCATCTTCCTGCAAAACTTCCGGGCCACCCTTATCCCGACCATCGCCGTGCCGGTCGTGCTGCTCGGCACGTTCGGGGTGCTCAATATTCTGGGTTACTCCATTAACACGCTGACCATGCTGGCCATGATTCTGGCCGTGGGGCTGCTGGTGGATGATGCCATTGTGGTGGTGGAAAACGTCGAACGTGTGATGACGGAGAAGAAGCTTTCACCCGTGGATGCCGCCCGCGTCTCCATGGATGAAATTTCCGGCGCACTGGTCGGCATCGTACTGGTACTGACCGCCGTCTTCCTGCCCATGGCCGCCTTCTCCGGCTCCACGGGCGTGATTTATCGCCAGTTCTCCGTCACTATTGTTGCGGCCATGTGGCTGTCTGTTCTGGTGGCGATGGTGCTGACCCCAGCCCTGTGCGCCACTATGCTCAAGCCGGGCGGGCACGAGAAAACAACCGGCCCCGCTGGCTGGTTCAACCGCCAGTTCAACCGCCTGACCAATGGCTATCTGCGCGGTGTGCAGTTCCTTATCGGCCGGACCGTGCTTTCCATGCTCGGGTTTGTTGTCATCACAGCTCTGGCCGTGTTCCTGTTCATGCGCCTGCCCGGTGGCTTCCTGCCCGATGAAGATCAGGGGCTGATTTTCGGGCAGATCACCATGCCGCCCAACACGCCGATGGCGGAAACAGAGGCCGTTAACCACGAGGTTGCCGACTATATTCTCAAGTCCGAAGGCTCTCTGGTTGAATCTGTCTATGCCATTAACGGCTTCAACTTTGCCGGGCAGGGCCAGAATTCCGGCGCGTTCTTCATCCGTCTGAAAGACTGGGAAGACCGCCCTCTGGCCTCCCAGACATCGTCCGCCATTGCCGGACGAATCATGAAGCATTTCTGGTTCAGCCCCAAAGCCCAGATTTTTGCCATCAACCCGCCAGCCGTGCTGGAACTGGGTAACGCCACCGGCTTTGACCTTGAGCTGGAAGACCGCGGTCACCTCGGCCACCAGAAGCTGCTGGAAGCCCGGAACATGGTGCTGGGTCTGGCCTCTAAAGACCCGCGCCTGATGGCCGTGCGCCCCAACGGCATGGAAGATGCCTCCCAGTACCATCTGGATATCGACCGGGAAAAAGCCAACGCGCTTGGCATCACCATCGATGACATCAACACCACCATTCAGGGGGCGCTGGGGTCCATCTATGTGAACCAGTTCACCCGGAATGACCGTGTAAAGCAGGTCTATATTCAGGGCGTGCCGGAAGCCCGTATGCTGCCGAGCGATCTGGACAAATGGTACATCCGCAACGCCCTGCAGACCCTCACCCCGCTGAACGCTTTTGCAACAGGACACTGGGAAGTCGGCCCGCAGAAAGTGGAAAACTATAACGGCCTGAATGCCTTTGAAATTCTGGGCCAGCCTGCACCGGGTTACAGCTCGGGCGACTCCATCGACGCCATTAAAAGCGTTCTGGCCAAGCTCCCGGCTGGTGTTGGCTATGAATGGACCGGCCTGTCCTTCGAACAGGTTGCCTCCGGCTCCTCCACCGGCCCGCTCTATGCGCTGGCGCTGGTTGTCATCCTGCTCTGTCTGGCAGCTCTGTATGAAAGCTGGGCCATCCCGCTGGCGGTGATGCTGGTCATTCCGCTGGGCGTTCTGGGGGCCATTGCCGCAACGCTGTGGCGCAACCTTGATAACGACGTCTACTTTCAGGTGGGGCTGCTGACCACGGTCGGTCTGGCCGTGAAAAACGCCATTCTGATTGTGGAATTCGCCAAAATGGCCTTTGAACGCGGCGAGTCCCTGAGTGACGCGGTGCTGACGGCCGCCCGCGAACGTCTCCGCCCTATTCTGATGACCTCGATTGCGCTGGTCGTCGGCGTGTTCCCACTGGCCATTGCGACAGGTGCGGGCAGCGCCTCCCGCGTGGCCATTGGCACGGCAGTGGTGGGTGGTATGGCCACGGCCACCTTGCTGGCGGTCTATTTTGTGCCGGTTTTCTTTGTGGTGGTGCTGCGTCTGTTCAAGGTCAGACGCATCAGCGAACGTCAGGAAACCCCGTCTTCTGCCCCGTCAGTTCCCGGAAACGAGTAAGCGCATGTCGTCACACGTCCCCTCACACTCCTCGCGCCGCTTCCGTGCTCTGAGCCTGACTCTGGCTGCCGGCCTGCTGTCCGGCTGCACCATGATTCCCAAATACACGCGGCCCACACCGCCGCTGGCCACCACGTATCCCGCGTATCAGGCCACCGGGAATCTGCGTCTGGCACAGGCAGCTTCTGACATTGGCTGGGAAGATTTCTTTACCGACCCCCGGCTGAAAGCCCTGATCACCATCGCCCTGCGTGAAAACCGGGATCTGCGGATCTCCGCAGCCAATATTGCGCAGGCACAGGGGCAGTATGATGTGCAGCATGCTGGCCTCTTCCCCACCATTTCCGCAACGGGCGGTCCGATGTATCAGGCTCCGGCCAGTGCATCGGGCCTCACCTTTGCTCCGGGTCTGGAGCAGAACAGGAGCGATGAACCCTTTGGTGGGGGCCGCGTCTTTAAATACTACCAGGGCGGAATCGGCTTTTCTTCGTACGAAATTGATCTGTTTGGCCGTATCCGCAGCCTGACGCAGGAATCCGCCCAAAAAGCACTGGCTCAGGAAGCCTCCCTGCGCAGCATGGTCATCAGCATCATCTCACAGGTCGCCACCGCGTATGTCACGTGGTTAGGGGATCGGGATACGCTGGCGCTGGCAGACACGACGCTGGCCAACCAGCAGGACACCCTGAACCTCACCCGCACAAAATATGACCACGGGGAAGAAAACCTGCTCACCGTCCGTCAGGCGGAAACGCAGGTGCAGCAAAGTGCAGCACTCCGTGCCGACTCCCGCCGGAAAGTGGAGCAGGATGAAAACCTGATTGCCCTGCTGATTGGCGCGCCCATCCCAACGGATCTGCCGCAGCCCCGCTCTTTAGGGCAGCAGACTCTTCTGGCAGATCTGCCCGCAGGCTTGCCTTCAGACCTGCTGGAACGGCGGCCGGACATTGTTTCTGCCGAGCACAACCTGCTGGCGGCGCAGGCCGATATCGGCGCGGCCCGTGCGGCCTTTTTCCCACGCCTGACGCTGACAGCAACAGACGGCGTTTCCAGCCTTCAGTTCCACAAACTGTTCACGGCAGCGGCCACGACGTGGGGGCTTAATCCGTCCCTGCAAATCCCGCTCTGGACGTGGGGCATGAACAGCGGGAACCTGAAAGCCTCCAAAGCCGCGCGTGACGTGCAGATTGCCACGTATGAAAAGACGGTGCAGAGCGCCTTCCGTGAAGTGGCGGACGCACTGGCCGCGCGTGAAGCCTATCTGGACGAGAACAAGCAAGCGGATGATCTGGTGGTCTCCTCTGCTGATGCATTCCGTCTGGCAAAAATGCGCTTCAACGCGGGGTCGGATTCCTATCTGACCACACTGGAATCACAGCGCTCTTACCTGCAGGCCCAGCAGATGCAGATTATGGTGGCTGTCTCCAAATACCAGAATCTGATCACCATCTATCGCGCTCTGGGTGGCGGCTGGAAACAGCATACGCAGGCCTCCGCCCAGCAGCCCACCAGTGTTGTGCGCCAGACTAACGCTGGCTGACAAAACCCTTAAAGGCCGCGTTGCATTGCGCAACGCGTGCCGGGCGGGAAGCCGCAGGTTTCTTCTTCCTCAAGAATAGCCCGCAGGTCACTGCCCAACGCAGCCTCCTCCAGATAGTCAAAACCCATTTTATGGTAAAAGGGTGCGTTCCAGGGGATGTCCCGGCAGGTGGTGAGCGTAACCCGCTTAAGCCCAGTCTGCTGCGCCGCCTGAAATGCCGCCGCTAGCAGGGCTTTCCCCACCCCACGCCCCTGAGCCTGCGCCTCTACCGATATTTCCAGAATATGAAGCCGGTCCTGCACGCGTTCGGCAGTCAGAAACCCCACAGGGCGTTCCTGCTCCGCCACAGCGACCCAGCACGCCCCTGCTTCCAGACTTTCCAGATGCGTGTCGATGGGGAGGCACGCCCCCTCAGCAATCCATGCCAGAGAGGGGATTGTTCGGAAGCTTTGTGCTGCGGAACGCTCAATCTCGGGCAGCAAAACCACGTCCTCATACCGCGCCAGACGCACGGAAACACGGGCAGGATTTTCATTGGGAGACGCAATGGAAGAACACATGCCCCCGCTGTGCCACCCGCAAACCGGCTCCCACAAGAGAAATCTTCTGGCAAAGATCCCGCACAGCCTACCGCAGACCTGTGAAACGCTGCGGGCAATAAAAAAGGCCGTCTGAAGAGACGGCCTTTTCCATACCCGGAGAGGGTTAACTGCTTTTATTTGGCAGCAGAGAGTTTCAGCACCCAAAGCTGAGCAATGTCCTGCGCGCCGCCGCCACCTTCAACAGTTTTGAACGTGGCAATGGCATCTGCCTTTTTACCGGCTGCCAGCTGAGCCAGACCGTAGTGGAGACGGGCCACATTCATGTCCGTCACACCTTTGGTCATTGCCTGCTGCATCAGGTCCAGACCTTTATCAGCCTGCCCGAAGGTGACGTAATTGTAGCCAACCGTCAGCAGGTCATCGCCGGTCTTCTGCTTGAGCGCTGCCGCTTCATCAGTCGCGATGGAGGCTTTTTTGTCGGCAACGGATTTCTCAACCATGGCTTTCAGGCGTGCCTGACGCGGGGCTTCTGCCCCCTGCCCCAGCACATTGGCCTGATAACCCTGATTCATCAGGTCCAGCGCCAGCTGCGGCATGCCGGACTGCATGGCGATTTCCGTCATCTCCATAAAGTCACGTGCCTGAGACACGTTCCCCGCAGCCAGACGGATACGATAAACGTCCAGCTGGAGTGACGTCGGAATCTTGGGGTTCACAATGAGTTCGTGCAGCAGCAGCGCCCAGTATTCCTGTTTGGGATAATAGGTGGCCAGCAGCACATACGCATGCGTGGTTGTGGCGGAATCCTTCATGGCGGTCGCACTGGCGCCCAGCATCTGCAGCTGAGATTCTGCCGGCGTTTTCTTCGCCTTGATTTCCTGATCGATCTGCTGCTTCAGCACCCGAACGGAATTCGGATAATCTTTCTGAAGGTAGTAGGACTGCGCCAGAAGCGTATCCATTGTGGGATTGGACCCAACTTCCTTCTGGTAGCGCTCAATGGCTTTAACCGCGCGCGGGTAGTCCTTTGCGGTGTAGGCCATTGTTGCTTCAGACATCAGCATCTGGTGCTTGGTGTCTTTAGGCGTGCGCGGAGAAGCAATCAGCTTGTCATAAGCCTGTGTTGCCACATCCAGATTGCCGCCCTGTGTCGCCACAGCGGCGCGCATCTGGGTGATGGTGTAAGACTCGTAGTCACTCTTGCCCTTTACCGCGTCAGCGGCATTCACCGCGGCCATGGCCTTGGTGTAGTCGTGAGCGGACAGAGCGGATTGTGCCTGCTGCAGCGCCTTGCCAACATCCGCCCCCAGCACATCCTCAGCGTGAGCTGCGGGGTAAGAGAGAGCGAATGCAGCGCTTGCGAACAGCGCGACGCGTAAAAGACGAGATGACATCAGATCACTGACCTTCTGCGAATTGTTCCTGCCCGACGATACCAAGCTTGGTCACGCCAAGTCGCTGGGCGTCTGCCATAACATGCACCACAGTTTTGTAATCGGCCAGACGGTTTGGCTGCAGGTGCACTTCCGGCTGCTGGTCTTCCGGCCCAGTGGCGGCTTCACGCAGGCGGGCCTGCAGATCATCCTCACTGGTAATCGGCTGACCGTTCCAGGTAATGCTGTTGTCAAAATCGACAGCCAGCGTCACCACGGGGGATTCAACCGTGGAAGGCGGGGGGTTGCCCTGCGGAAGGTCAATGGAAACGGCCTGGGTCTGCAACGGAATTGTGATGATAAGCATGATCAGCAGAACCAGCATCACGTCGATCAACGGCGTGGTGTTGATATCGACAATGCCTTCGTCTTCCGTCGTGCTTTCCGATCCGACATTCATGCCCATGGGGTGTCACTCTCTCAAACTCTGGTTCCACGGCACGGTCCAAACCAGGCCGGACGCGGGATAGTGGACTGAAGCCCGCCTGCCCTCCCGAGGGAGAGAAGGCGGAACCTCCCTGCTCGGTCAGTTGGTTTTTGGCCGCTCGGTAATAAAGTCGATATGATAGATACCAGCTTCCTGGCAGGCCTCGACCAGCTTGCCGACAGATTCATAGCGGCTCTTTACATCGCCACGGATCTGAATCTGCGGCTGCGGTTTCTGGACCGCCGCCTTTTCAAGCCGATCCAGAAGATCGGCCCGGCCCTTGAGCGGCGTTTCGTCCCAGTATGCCTGTCCGTTTTCCGCCACTGCAAGCACGACGTTAGACATCTTTGTCTGTGTCGGCTGGTTCATATCCTTCGGCAAAGTTACCTTGACCGTGTGGGTTGCAACCGGAATTGTGATCAGAAAGATGATCAGCAACACCAGCATGACATCAACGAGGGGAGTTGTGTTGATCGCCGATACGACGTCGTCTTCGCCCCCGCTGTCTCCGACAGACATACCCATGATTAACCTACCCGGTTAGAGACAGTTGAGGTGGTGGGGGAGTTGTCGGCACGGACAACGATGCTTTCTGCACCGGCACCATGACGCAGACCACCAATCAGGATGGACTGAAGATCAGCCGCGAAGTCACGCACGCGGTCCATAGCCCCTTTGTTACGACGCACCAGCAGGTTGTAACCCAGCACGGCCGGAACAGCGGTCGCCAGACCGATAGCCGTCATGATCAGGGATTCACCAACCGGACCAGCAACTTTGTCGATGGACGCCTGGCCGGCAATGCCGATGGCGGTCAGGGCGTGATAAATACCCCAGACGGTGCCGAACAGACCAACGAACGGAGACGTGGAACCCACGGTGCCCAGGAAGGCCAGACCAGACTGAAGGCTGTTCTGGATGTTGTTCACCGAACGCTGAATGGACAGAGACGTCCAGCTGTTCAGGTCGATGGATTCCTGCATCGTGCCTTCATGGTGTTCAGCAGCAACAATGCCGGTGTCAGCAATGTAGCGGAACGGAGAGGTCGACTTCAGGGCAGCAGCGCCTTCCTGAATGGTGCTCTTCGTCCAGAACTGTTTGGTGGCTTCTTTCGCTGCAGCGAACAGACGAGCCTGTTCGATGAACTTGGTGATCATGATGAACCAGGTGCCCAGGGACATGACCAGCATGATCATCAGCACGCCACGTGCGATGATGTCACCGTTGGACCACAGAGCGCCAAGACCGTACGGGTTGGCTTCTTCTTTAGTGGCCGGAGCAGCGGCTGCCGGAGCAGGCGCATCAGCTGCCGGGGCAGCCGGAGCGGAAGCGTCAGGCGTCGGGGCGGCAGGAGCAGCCGTATCAGTCGGAGCCGGAGCGGCGGCATCGGGAGCAGGAGCGGCAGGCGCTGCGGTGGAATCCGTAGCAGCAGGCGCTGATGCAGCAGGAGCAGATGCATCCTGAGCCAGAGCCAGAACCGGTGTCGCCGTGCCCAGCATGACCGCGAGGGCCGGAACCGCGAGACCCGACACTGGAAGACGAGACAGTCTGATCATGTACCTAAAAATCCTTATCTTTGTCGGCCTGGTGGCGGAAGCGTCCCGCCACCAGACAGTTTTCTGCAGAGTTCGGCTAAACGCCGGGATCAGTCATCCAGTCTGAACCTGATCACATACACCTTGTGAAGCTCCTTGACGGGCGCACCGTTCTTCATAGCCGGGCGATACCGGGCCTTGTGAACGTAATCCAGAGCAGCCTGCGCGAAGGATTGTCCCCCCTGCACGGACTGAACAGAACAATTGCTCGTCATCCCCGTTGTCTCCACATCACATGCAACAGTCACACGGCCTTCAATATTGTCTTCCTCCATATCAGGCGGATAGACGGGCCGGGCGTTGTTCAGCGGCGATGTACCAGCCGAAGTATCCGGCGAGTTGGACGGTGCCGCAGTGGATGCCGGTTCGCTTGACACGGGCGGTGCCGGAGCCGTTGTCGTCTGCGGGGGCGTCGCCTGTTTGGGCGGCGTCCGGGCCACATGCTTGATCGGCGGCTTCGGCGGCGGCGGCAGCTGTATCTTCGGCGGAGGAATATACGGCGGCGGCGGAACCGTCATGACCGGCGGCGGGGGCGGCGGCGGCGG
>NZ_LHZC01000055.1 GCF_001580615.1 Acetobacter malorum | reverse complement strand
CTGGCAACGCTGGCAACGCTGAGCGGGCGGGTGGCCGGTTTTCTGTCAACTGGTACTATTGCCTGCGGTGCCTGCTGGCTCAGGCCATTCTGTGTCCGCTGGGGCTGATGCTTTTGTGGGTCTGCGGGGCCGTGGATAATGGTCCCTCTCCGGCCTCTCTCCCGCTTCTGGCCGTGTTAGCCATGCTGGTTGCTCCGGTTATGGAGACCTTTATTTTCTTCTATCTGCCGCACCGGTTTTTTCGGCTGTTTATCAAAAATCAAAGCTGGCTGTGGGGGCTTTCTTTTGCTGCCACCACGCTGTTCTTTACGTGGGACCACCATACCAGCGGTAATACGGGTATTCCGCACCGCAACTGGCCCATGGCTCTGGATGTCGGGCTGAGCGGATCTTTCTGCTTCTTTGCCTGTTTTTACCTGACCGCAAAATCCCGGCGTGGCAGCCCCTTCTGGACCACCGCCGCCTGCCATGCGCTGTATAATACCGGCGTCACCGCTTTTGTGGCGGCGCAGATGGCATTGCCGGGCACGCACTAAGAGAAACATTTAAAAGACTGGGATTTTGGAACATCGTTCTCAAGGTCATTCAGACAGTAGTTGATATAAAGACCGCTTCCCCTAAATCTCCCGCGTATGCTTCGCCGCACTGGCGAGCAGGAACACACCCAGAAGGCCAGCCATAAGGGCCACGCCCAGCCCTTCCGGGGTGCGTAGCAGGTGCGCCCCGTGCAGGCAGAGCATGAGCGGCACACAGGCTGTTACCGCACCGGCTGCCGCCAGCAAAAGCCGGATGCTGCGCTGGCCGGGCAGGCAGAAGGCCGCCACCACAAACACACAAAACACGCTGTAATATACAGTAGAAACTGCGCCATATGTCCCGCCATAGGGCAGCAGAGCCACTGCGCAGAACACGGCGGAAATCCCTGCCACGCAGCCCGTGGTGCAGCCGGATGTCAAAGCCGCCAGCAGCTTTGTGCCGCGTGTTTCCACCACCAGACCGCTTTCCCGCTCGCGCCGCCTGCGGCTGACAATCCAGAGCTGATTGCCCGTATAGAACAGGAACGCGCCCCCCAGCCCCAACACCACATACCCCCAGCGCACCGGTGTACCGCCAAAGCTGCCAAAATGCAGCGCGAAAAATGTTGTCAGGATCGCAAATTTTGCAGGCTGATGCCCCGGCAGATACTCGCCGGACTGCACCGCGCCGGTATGGGAATTGAGCACTACAAAACCACCCGTCGGGCCGCGTGTGGGGTAGCGCGCATCATGCCCAAACACCCGCACAACATCCTTACCGTGGCCAAGCTGCATGTAGTTCAGCACTTCCGGCACAAACCCCGGAGCCCGCTGCGCCATGATGGTGAGGATCTCGGTCGGGGCCAGCACCGGTGCCGATACGGGCACAGGCACAGGTGATGGAACCGGTGCGGCAGACGCGCTGGCCGCCCCGGTGACCAACGGTACCCCCTCACCAGAAGCCCCGCCATGCTGCACATCAGCCTGCGTATCGTGCGGCTGGGGCGGCACACCCGGAACATGGTCTGCTGAACCACTACTTACAGCGCTCTGGGGCGCCTGAGCTTCCCCCTGCGCACGACGGCCGCCGTCCGGCCCGCCGCCGTGGCCACCACGCCCTCCAGCATGTCCGCCGCCACCGTGCCCACCGCCATGCATGCCACCATGCTGACCGGCAGCAGAACCGGGAAACAACATATGTTCCACAGCAAAAATCTGCCCGTGGAAGGCAAACACCACGGAGGAAATCGCCATCACCAGATGGAACGGCAGCGAGAACAGGCCCAGCAAATTATGCATATCCAGCCAGCGCTTGCGCACACTCTGGCCCAGACGCACCGCAAACAGCGTTTTGACCAATGCGGGCAGATACGCAATGACGCCGGAAACGAGCGCTACGGCGTACAGTAAAGCCACCACCCCCATCACCAGCATAGCCGGCGTATGCGGCAAAGGCAGACCAACCTGCTGGTGCAGCACATCTACAAAATGCGCGGCCTCAGAGGGTGTTTTGGGCACCACAACAAGGTTGCCCTGCGCATCCAGCCCTGCCGCCATGACCTGCGTTGGAGCATGATGCACCTGCCCGCCGCTGCCATCCCATGTCAGGCGGCCGCGTTGTGCGTCTTCCGGCGTGACGGCAATGGTGTAATCATCCCGTGCTTCCGGGTAGGCTGCTAGGGCTTTTTCCAAAAGTGCCGGCGTCTGCTCCAGGCTGACCGGCGGCGGCAGGCCCACGGGGGCTGAGGCCCAGCTTTGCAGCGGTTCCTCAAACATGGTGACGGCCCCGGCATAAAACGCCACAAACAGGAAAAGCCCGGCAACAATGCCCACCCAACTATGAACATCGCGGTAAAGCTGCACAAAATCCGCACGCAATTTCATGACAGCACACTCCGCAGCAGAACAAACAGGCCCCAGACGACGCCATTAGCCACAATCAGAACGCCCCACGCCTGCACGCCGGAGCGGAACAGGAAACACACGCTGAGCAGCGCGCTCCAGAGCAATGCGCCCATCCACATCAGATACTGGCCGGAGGCTGAACGCGGGCTGCCATCCGTATGGCACAGCACGCCCACAAGCCCCATCAGCCCACACACCAGCAACGCACCCGGCAGCACTGCCGCCAGCACTTTGAAAAACCAGTTTTTGCTACTGAACTTCCGCACAGTCCGGCTCATGACGGCTCCTGCCCCCGACGCGCCAGTGCCACACAAAGCGGCAGGAGAGACCAGACGCTCATCAACACCACCGCCAAGGCAAACACCGCCGTAAAGGCCCCTACAACCTGGCAGAAAAGCCGCAGGGCAGCCAAAGCCAGAGCCACAGCAACCCCCAGCCCGGTTTTTACAGGGAGCGCCTTGCGCAGCAGCATCTGGCGCGGCGCTGCCAGATACACACACACACCCGCCTCCACGCTGCACATGACCGCCAGAGCGCATAAAGACGTATCAAAAAGCACAGAACTCACCAGCGATATTCCAGACGGCCAATCACACTCCGCCCCTGCCCGTAATAGCAGGCGGAGACAGCGGTACAGGTTGCCACAAACCGTTTATTAGCAATGTTGCGCATATTGACGGAGAAGGTCAGACCTTTCCACTGGGGCCGCGCCGCCGCAAAATCATACCGCAGAAACATGTCAAACACCGTATAGCCGGGCATGGAAAGCGTATTGGCCGTATCGCCATAGCTATGGCCGGTATAACGCACACCGCCGCCAGCCCCTACCCCCTGCAACACGCCGGAGCGGAAGCGTTTATCTACAAACAAAGACGCCATCCATTTGGGGGCCTGTGGCAGATAATTGCCCACCTGCGCTGCGTAGTTGGAGCGCGTCACCTTGGCGTCACTCCGCGTGCCGGTGAAGATAACAGACGTATCCCACACAAGGTTTGCCCGCCCTTCCAGCTCCAGCCCGCGCACGCGGCCCTTGCCCGTCTGCACAAGGCAGGTGGCGGTGCCGCACATTGCGCCGTCCGGGTCCGGTGTGGTCATGTTCGTCTGGGTAATCTGGTAGCCACCAAAAGTGATGTAGATGCTTTTGCCGTACTGGTAGCGCAGCCCGGCCTCATACTGATCCCCTTTGGTGGGTTTGAACGGCGTGCCATCCCGCGCGCTGGACGGGTCCGACACCTGCGGCTGGAAGGACTGCGCGTAACTGAAATACGGCGCCAGCCCGTTATCAAACAGATACACCGCCCCCGCACGCCATGTGAACGCGTTGGATTTTGTAATATAGCGTTTGTTGGTCAGCACATTCAGCGTATCATCCCGCGCCCAGTCCTGCCGCCCGCCAAGGGTGACGCGCAGGCGGTCAAACTTGAGCTGATCCTGAAAATAGATGCCATTCTGGCGGCTTTCCGTGGACGTATAGATCTGCGGAGACAGTGCGCCCGCATACCCAGCCGCCCCACGGGACTGCGGATCAAAAATATTCAGCATCGGCAGCACAAGTGAGGATCTGACCAGATCACGGTCATGGTTCCAGTCGGTATAAAAATAGTCGGTGCCTGCCAGAAGCAGATGCCGCACCGGGCCTGTCATCACATGGCCCTCAATCTGCGTATCCGTCGCCACACCCTGTGAGCGTCCGCGGCCTTCCACGGCACGGCGGTTAACAGTCTCACCCGCCACACAGCCCGGTATGGTGGCCGGACATTTGCTCAGCGTATCGCCAGAGAGCACGGTGGCGCGATAGAGCGTGTCCAGATAGGTGTAACGGGTGTTGTTCCGCACCGTCAGATATTTGCTGAACCTGTGTTCCAGAAAGGAGCCAATCAGCGCCTGATTCCGGTCAAACTTATCCCAGTCCGGCTCCCCAATATTGGCATCGTTTTTGATATAGCGGCCATGAGACGGATACAGCGTGCCCGTGGCGGGCATGAACTGGAAGGTGGAGCCACCCTGATCCCGCTGATACTGCGCCAGCAGCGTCCATTTTGTGTTGACCGTGGGCTGCCATGTCAGGCTGGGGGAAATGTAATAGCGGCCCGTATTCACGCTGTTAACCTGCGTACCGCCATACCGCGCCAGAGCCACAACCCGGCCCATGACGGTGCCGCTTTTGTTCAGCTTGCCGGACAGGTCACCCGAGGCCTGCCCCTGCCCGTTATTGAGGTTGGTAAAGCCAGAGCCTTGCAGGAAGAATTCGCCCTCACTTTTGGCGGTCGGGCGTTTGGTCACAAGATTGACCACCCCGCCCGGTGCCGTCTGGCCATACAGCGCGCCGGACGGGCCTTTGAGCACTTCAATCTGCTCCAGCGCGAACGGGTCAAACGACGTCCGGGTCCACTGGCCGCCGGAGGGCAGACGCAGGCCATCCACAAAGTTGTTGTTGGAGGAAAAGCCCCCTGCGCCAAAGCCACGGACGGAAACTTCATCCACGCGACTATCAATACCGGACGGCTCCGCCTGCACCCCGGCGGTGTAGGACAGGGCATCCGCCACGGTGGGGGACGCCCGCAATTCGATTTCTTCCCGGCTGACAATGGAAATTGTCTGAGGGGATTCAATAATCGGCGTGCGGGTTTTGGTAGAGGCCGAGGCGCTGGAGCGGCCTGTGGCGGTCACAATCACCACTTCCGCCTTCGGGCTGGCTTTGCGCCCTTTGTTCTTTTCTGCGGAGTTTTCCGTATCAGACTGATTTTCCGCCACAGGCAGCGTTTCCGCTGCTGCGCCCGAAGACATGGCTGCACCCGCCAGTAAAACCACCGGAAGCACACCCTTCACAGAGCGCGAAATTCTCATAGCTACCTTGCTGCCCACACATACGTTACCGATATGCGCCGCTTACGTGATAATGAGAATTATTGTCAAGTAGAGAACGACCTGCTCACTCAAATGGCGGTTTTCCGGGCTCTGTTATAACGCAAACAGCCCGCCATTGCAGCCACCCCACCACGGCGAGTGCGACAAACACAGCATAGAGCCCCGCCGTCAGATACAGCTCCCGCACTACAAACAGGCCGGTATAGAGCACGTCTACCCCCAGCCAGATCAGCCAGCTGGCCAGATAGCGCCGGGCCATCCACACCTGCCCCAGAATGCTGAAAGTGCTGAGCAGCGCGTCCATCAGGGGGTTGGGGTCATCCGTCCAGGTTTGCAGCACGCCGCCCAGCAGCACACCGGCTGCCAGACTCAACACAACGCCGCGCACCATTACGCCCTGCGGGGGCTGAGTGACCTGCACAGCCCCTTCATCCCGCACGCCGCGCAGCCAGCGCCACCAGCCATAGAGCGAGAGGGCAGCAAACACGCCCTGCAACACCGTATCCGCATACAAATGCGCCCGCCAGAACACCACGCCATACAGCACGGAGGCCACCAGCATAACCGGCCAGCACAGCACCGCCCTCCGGCCTGTCAGCCACACACCCGCCGCGCTGAATAGTACGGAGAGGAGTTCCAGCAGGCTCATGGTCTGGCGGCCGGGACGCGCGCCAGTTCTTTGGGGAGCCAGCGCAAAAGGGCGCGTCCTTGCTTTGAGGCAAACCAGCGGGCGTGGTCGAGCAGATATTCCGTATAGGCCACCTCAGCCGAGGCCGCGTCCTTCAGCAATGCGCCAAAATACGCCACTTCCGAGAGCGCAAATTCCACATGCACAAGCGGCATAAAGGCCACCAGCAAAGCGCGTTCGGCCTCAGTCAGCGGGCGCACGCTCTGGTAGCCAGCCAGTAAAGCCTGCATCTGCGGATACACCACAACGCCGGGTGACGGCAGTTCAAGCCACTTCACCCCGCTCCGTTCCAGCGCCACGGCAAGGTCAAACACTGCGCAGGTGCGGTCCGCCATGCCAAAATCCAGAACACTGGCAACGCCTGCCTTTTCATCCGCCGCCCAGAGCAGGTTGGAGCCGTGCCAGTCGCCATGCCCCCAGCAGGGTGTGATATCTGCCAGCAATGGGCGGAGTTTGGCGTGGAACGGTTCCAGCACCGTCTGCACATCCTGCTCCCACGGGCGGCCTGCCAGTTGCTGCGTCAGCCCCGGTTGCCGGGCAACCCATGCCCGCAATGCAGGCAAAAGCTCCGCCTGCCCGACCGCCACCATGCTGGAAACCAGCGGGCAGGTTTCACCCCGCGCAGGAGCATCAAACCCCTCCGCCGCCTTATGCAACCGCGCCAGCTCTGCACCGGCGATCCGCGCATGGTCTGTTGACTGATAGGGCTGCCAGGACATGGTATCCCGATACAGGTCCTCGCCCTCCGACGGCAGAAAGACCTCATACGTCCAGATCCCCTGCGTCACCGCTGTAGCCCCACTGCCCGTGCTCAGAACGGTGCTGACCGGAAGCCCCCGCTCGCGCAGATGCTGCATGAAGGCATGTTCGACCTCCAGCGCCGCCACGCTGCGCAACTGCGTATGGTGCCGCTTGACCACAACCGTTGTCGGGCCATCGCCTTTCAGCAGCACAATGCCAGCGGCGGAAAAAGGCCGCATGCTGTGCCAGAGAATGGAAGTAACGGGCGACAGAGACGCATAGTGCGACAGAACGGACGCCACTTCAGCTTCCGTCAATGGCGGCCAGTCGCGCTTATCCTGCACGCCATGCACACCAAACTGGCCGGGCACGGTGCCCGGAGACTGTTTAGGGGGCTGGCCGGAAAAGAGGCGGGCGAGAAGACCGGTCACGCTGCTCAGAACCCGGTGGAGGCAGTAAACAGCGCTGCAAACCCGCCGCCCACGTAATAATCCGGCGCGCTGCCGGCAAGCGTGGTGCCGTAGCGGCCTGTGGTGTCCTTCGCGTTCAGCGTTGGGTCTGCCACACCGGACAGATAATGCTGATTGCTGATATTGATAAAGTTCATGCGGAACTCCGGTTTATGGAGCATAGCGACATCCGCAAGCCGGTAGCCTACGGCCAGATTACCCGTCACGTGGTCGGACATCCGCTCATCATTCATGAACGTGGCATACTGGTGGCCTGTATATTTGACGGTGGCGGTGCCGAAGAAGTGCCCGTCATCATACGTCAGCCCCGCCGCAGCCTGAAGGGTCGGACTGCGCACGGCGGTTTTGCCGCGTGTGGGCAGAAGGTCACCGTTGGCGGCAATGTCGTTATCAATGGTGGCGTGCAGATACTCACCCGACACATACGGGCTAAGGTGGTGCCAGGGCCGCAGACCAAATTCCACATCCACACCCCGGCTGGTCTGCCCACCCGCGTTCATGGTGGACTGCACGAACGATCCATTTTGTGAAACCAGCGTTTCCACCTGCCGATTTGTAAAATTGTAGTTAAACAGCGTGACACTGCCTACAAACCGATCATCCGCATACCGATAGCCCAGCTCTTCCGAGATGGAATATTCGTTCTTAACGTTCGTAGTGCCCTTGCTTTCCGTCTGGCCGGAGGTGGGGTCAAACACATCATACAGCGCAGTTTCCGCAGGGGTGCGGAAATTGGTGGTGGCGCTGAAAAACACCTGATGATGCGGCGTTATCTGGAACCGTGCGGCCAGACGCGGCAGCGGCACGGCGCTGTTGGTATTGGCATGGTAAGCCGCCCCCGGCATGGCGTTGGTGCCCGTACGCGTCATCATCACTTCCTTAAAGCCTGCCGTCAGCAAAAGCCGGTCATGCAGCAGAGAAAGCCGATCGCCTAAAAACAGCGCGTTGGTCTGGGTGATGGTGTGGTTATTGGTACCGAGCAGCAAAGAGCCATCGGAGAGGTGAATGCCGCTCCCTCCGCCATTGCCCCAGATGTTGGACGCATACCCGCCGTCCGAAATGGCGGTGAACTGCTGTTTTTCATTATCGTCGGAATAGTCATACCAGTAGCCCAGCACCAGATCATTCACGCCGCGCTTCCACTCCATTGCTGTGGTAAAGCCGGAGCGATAGCTGCGCTGCGTGTAATCCGCCCGCACGGTGGCCCAGCCGTCCTGCGTGCTGGGCAGGGTGAGTTCATCCGCCAGAGGCTGCGTGCCGTTATACAGGCCGGATGTGGGGATTTGCGTGCCACCGGGGGCGTTCCCGTATGCACCCTGTGCGTAGGGCGTGGCCTTTAGCGTCAGGCCGTGCGTGAGATGCAGTTCCACGGGGGCGGCCAGATACAAAGTGCGTTCGGGCTGGCGATAAAGCCGCCAGTAATCCGTGCCGGCGGCCTCATTCTGCACATCGTAGCGTTTCGCCAGATTGTTTGCGCCGTGGATGCCGTCCTGCGCCCAGCCTTCTTTGGAAACCTGCGGATAGTAACTGTCGATCGCCTGATTCCATGAACCAAGCAGAGAGGCCGTATTGCCGTGCCCCCAGTCCTTTTGCAGCTTGAAGTCCACATGCTGGCGCACATCCCGCCCCGGCCCGCGCCAGTTATCGGAGGCCCCGTGGGAATAGGACACAAAGCCGCGCAGGCCCGTCTTGCCAATCTCACCACTATCCAGTCGGATAAATTCCCGATTGGTGTCATAGGAACCGTAGGAAATATCCACCTGCCCGCCAGCTTTTTCCGCCGGGGTGCGGAAGCGCAGGCTCATCAACCCGCCTGCTGCGTTCAGAACCGGGCTGTCCAGATCCGCAGCACCCTGCTGGAGGGCGATGCTGTCATAGTTCTCGCTATCGGCAAACTGGCTGGGGTAGCCGGTGTAATAGGCAATGTCATTCAGCGGTGCGCCTTCCAGCACATAGCCAATGGCATCCCCGTTCAGGCCGCGCACGGAAATATTGGTTTGCGGGGAAAAGCCCAGCGGGTCGGAGGACGCCACGTTCGCCCCCGGCAGCAGAGCCACCAGATCAAACGCCGTGGCAGAGGGTGCCTGCCGCGCAATAAAGTCCGACCCCACAACACTGATAGCCTTTGGCGCATCCTGCGGCCGCAGCAATCCGCCGCCCGCATGCAGCGCCACCGGGTCCGCGTGCACGTCAATCTGTTCGGCCCCTTGCGCCTGCACCGGGCCGGGTGCCGGGGCTGATCCTGCCCGCAGTGCGGCACGTCCGCTCTGGCCGGTGCCGGTGCGGCTCTGTCCGGTCCGCGCCATGCCGGTTTGACCAGCCCCGCTTGCTTGCCGGGATGGACCTGCCTTGCGCGCCGTTTCCGCCGACCGGCCCCGCACGCTGGATGACCTTGTGCCGGGGGCCTGAGGAACGCGGGGTTTTGTGGCATCCGGTTCTTCCGCCGTCACACTGCCAGACCCGACGCCGCCCGATGTGGCCTGCGCCAGAACCGGGCCGGGCAGCGCGCTGGAAAAAACGACTGTGGCCAGCAAGATTGGCCGTGCATGAGCGCGCACCCGCATGGGGGTTATCCTTCCTCTGATCCGGTCGGGCTGGCGGGGTAAAACTTCTGCACCAGCGGTTTTATCGTCAGTCCCTGTACAAGAATGGTGAACACAACAACACTGTAACTGACGCACAAAAGCAGATCACGCTCCGGCCCGGCGGGCAGGCTGAGGGCCAGTGCGAGAGAAATCCCGCCGCGCAGGCCGCCGCCTGTCAGCACGGCCAGAACGCCAAAGCTTTCCTTCCGCAGAACATACAGGGGCAGGTTTGCCAGAAGCACGCTGGCACCGCGCACCAGCACCGCCAGCGGCAGGGCCAGACAGGCCGCCAGCACAATCGGCACGGTAAAAGTGAGTGACAGCACCTGAAAACCGATAATGGTAAACAGCAGCGCGTTCAGAACTTCATCCACATGCGCCCAGAAACCCGCAATCTCCGCCTGAGACTTCGGCGTGAGGGCCGCCTGCGCGATGGGTGCGCCGAGGATCAGCCCCGCCGTCACAACGGCAATCGGCCCGGACATGCCCCATGCAGCCGCCACGCTATACACGCCGCTGGCCAGCGCGAGGGAGATGAGCATTTCCACATGCACATCCCGCACCGCACGCAGGGCCGCCACAGCCAGCCCGCCGCCGACAAGCCCCACCAGAAGGCCACCGCCCACTTCCCACAAAAAGGCTTCCGCAAGGCGGGTGGCGTGGGCCGAGCCGCCATCAATCGCCACGCTGAGCGCTACGGTGAAAATGACCACGCCAACGCCATCGTTAAACAGGCTTTCCCCCGCAAACAGGGCCTGTATCGGGCCGGGCAGCCCTAACCGCCGCAACATGCCCACGACGGAAACCGGGTCCGTTGGGGCCAGAATGGCCCCCAGCACCACACACCACGGAAAGGAGATGGAAAAGCCCAGCAGGCCAAACACCGCCCAGATGCCCGTTGCAAACAGCAGGACCGCCAGAAACGTGCCGAGCACGGCCAGCGCCAGAACGGAATATCTGCGGCCCCACAGGGCGCGCACATCCACCGTCTGCGCCCCGGCAAACAGCAGGAAAGCCAGTCCGCCATCCAGCAGGGTATGAGGCAGATCAATCTGCGTCAGCACGGCGCGGGCCTGCCCGATGCCGGACCAGGGCAGCACAGCCTCCGCCAGCAGCATAAGACCGGCAGCAATCAGAGAAAGCAGAAGAATGCCAATGGTGAGCGGCAGCCGCAACAGCCGCTCATTCAGCAAGGCGAACAGAGAAGCCAGTCCAATAACCAGCGCGAACAGGCCCAGAGACGTCATGCACGGCACTCCCACAAAAAATCTGCCCCCTGCATACCGGAAACAGCCTTAAAAAATGTTTGATCGCTCTCAAACCGGCAGTGGGGCAGGACGAGCGTCGTTTTATCAGTCCGACGTTTTGCCGTTCTGCCCTTCCACATCCACAAATGTCTGGTCGGAAATGGAGACGTTTTCCAGCTCCGGGCGCTGCAGGGCTTCCGATGCACTTTGCGCAAGGCCCGCTGTGCGGTCCTTCAGGTCCGCCAGCTCTTCCCGCACGTCTGACAGGATTTCCAAAAGAGCCTGATGGTCTTCCGACGCCCGCTTATCCGCCCCGCGGCTGAGCACCGCGTTCCCCACCATCAGGGCCGGTAACGCAACAAGCTGGATACAGTTGCTAATATAGAGCAGCGTATTCTGCCATTGCGGCATCAGCACGGGGATGAGCGAGAAGACAAAAAACACGTAAACGCACCAGATGCTGCCAAACAGCATTGTCATCTTGACGGCAATGCTCTCATTGGCCCGGTCCAGAACGGCCTTGAAGTTTTTTTCGACTGACATCTCTGCCCCCTGCCCTCGTGTCTCATCCGGCCGGAGTTTCAGGCCGCTCTGCCAGTGCTGGCAGGGGGTGGGGTGTACCACACTGTTTTCCAAAAGTCCGCAGCGGGGTATGCAGGCCACACAGCAGACAGACACAGCAAGGAGCACCCGATGACAGACCCCAGACTAGGCTGTGGCGCCATGATTATCCACGACGGCAAGCTGTTGCTCCTGCGCCGCCTGCGTGCGCCGGAAGCCGGATGCTGGGGCCTGCCGGGCGGCAAGGTGGATGCGTTTGAAACCGTACCCGCCGCCGTGGCGCGGGAAGTACTGGAAGAAACCGGGCTGGTGATACACCACCCTGCCCTGCTGTGCGTGGTGGACCAGATTGACCGCGCCGCCGGCACCCACTGGGTCGCCCCGGTTTATATGGTGTCCGGCTTTACCGGCCAGCCGGTGTTGCAGGAACCGCACAAACATAGTGGTCTGGACTGGTTCCCGCTGGAGGCCCTGCCCGCACCGCTTACCCACGCCACAACGGTGGCCGTGGCGGCGTTACGGGCAAAGGCTGGCGGCTAAAACCTCAGTCGTTGTTAACGGCAACATGCAGCCGGAAAAAGGCCGTCTGCCCTTTGTGGAGATGAACGGGAGAGCGCTTCTGGTAAACCCCGACCGTGTAAAGGCCGGCAGAAGAGACCTCGCCGGTCCACCTGTCGGGCTGCGGGCTTACCGCACTATCATAAACCATGCTGCCGGACTGGTCTTTTACAAAAAAGTAAATGCCGCTTTTGCGGGAATGACACTGAATATTCAGTTGCTGCCCTTCCTTAACAGGCACACGAAACGGCACGGGGCCAGCGCCCTCCAGCGTGCCGGACACCACTGTACTGGGCACATGCGGGGCCAGATGTACGGATCTGGCCAGAACGGGAGCTGGGGCCTGCAGGGCAGCACTCCCCAGAAGGAGCCCACCTGCAAGCACGGCAAATCTTGTTTTTCTTATCATGTTGCCTCTCTGCCTTCTGTCTTGTGCAAAAGGTTCGCACACAGATTACAGGAGAGCGTGCGGGCGCATCAAGCAGAACAGACAGGCTGCATCAAACCGTCACGGTATTGCGTTCAGCGCCGCCAGTTTCCAGCCTGCGGAGGTGTAGATGGCCGGGGCGTCATCATCCGCATCATAGAGCGTGGTGCCAATGGGCAGGTTGCTCATGCCCTTGATGGCCACGCGGGAGAAAGTGGGCAGGCGGACGCCGCCGGCAGGGGTTAGCGCACCGCTCAGAGTTTCATTCCCTGCCGTATCCAACTGGCGCAGGGTGGTGCTGCCGTTGGCATCCCGCAGGCCAGTGCTGGTATAGCCGGTGGTGATGACGCCGGTTGGCTCCCACGCCACAGTCTGGCCGCTGCCCAACCGGACTGCCTGCGGCGTTGTCAGGCCAGACAGATTGACCCCGATGCCAGCTTTGCCGTTCAGCGTAATGGCGCTGGCTGAGCCGTTGTTCATAGTAGTGGTCATGCCGCTGTTCAGGCTGCTACCGGTGAGCGTTTCATTCCCGCTCTGGTCCAGTGAGCGCAGGGCTGTGCCGCCCCATGTCTCCTGCAACTGCCCGCTGGCAAAACGGGTTTGCACAGTGGCCGTCTGTTCCCATGAGACATGCTGCCCTTCCGCCATGCGCAGCGCATCGGGCGCGGTCAGGCCGGTTGTGTCCAGCCCGATTGCGGCGGTGCCCTGCGCAACAAACGCGGAGGCAGTGGGCTGGCTGAGGCTGACCACGGTCTGGCTGTTATGGGCAGCGCCGGGAATGGTCTCATTGCCCTGTGTATCCAGTGTGCGCGCAACGCCTGCGGCGACCTGATCGGTCAGTTTGCCGTCTGCAAAACGGGTTAGCACAACTGCCGTTGGTTCCCAGGAGAGCGCCTGCCCAGTGCCAAACCGCATGGCCTCCGGCGCGGTCAGGCCCGTCAGATTGAGGCCGATAAGCGCCTGCCCGCCCAGTGTCCACGCCATGCCGCTTGCAGGATTGGCGATAGCGGTTGTCACATCCCCATTCATCCCAACGGAGAAAAGTGGCGTGGTGTCATACCAGTATCGGAGGGTATAGGCGGCGGAATCAAACTGAAAATGCGGCTTGTGGTCTCACTAAACGCAAGATTGCGGTTTGCACCAATATTCAGAACCGGGGCATTATTGACCGGCGTGCTGCGGGAGAGGTCAATGCCCGCTGTGTCAAACCGGCCTGCGGCGTCAATCATGATGCCATAGGCGCTGGTGCCGTCATTATTGCCCAGAGCAATACCCTTGCCCACCCGGCCCGGTGTGCCGGCGCTATCCGCCCCGGCAATCTGAAGCTGGAGGCCGATACGCCAGTTATTGGGGTCATCCGCATTGGCGTAAACGTCAATTTCCCGCCCCACCAAACTGCCTGCAATATTGGAAGGCTGGCCGGTGTCATCACGGGTTTCATCATATCCGGCCCAGATCTGGGAGCGCGAGCCTTTGCCATCGGCCAGCGCATTAGCGGGCCGCTGCGCCAGACTGGCCTGTGCGACGTGCTGCCCGCCACCAAAAGCCGCGCTGTTCAGCACCGTGGAATGGCACCAGACGTAATCATTCAACGCAGCCCCTACGGAGGGGATGGTGCAGTTGCCTTTTTCCAGATTCATCACAAATCCGGCTTTCCCGCCGGAATGAGTGACGTCCAGATCCTTCCGCAGCACGGGGGCCATGTCCGCTGCGGTCTGGCCACGGGCAAAATATTTGCCGCCTTCCAGCGTGCTTTCCAGCACATCGGTCCCCAGAGTGGTCAGCGGCCCGCCATCAGCCTGCAACGTGCCGTTGGCCTGCCACAGATTGGGCATGCTGCCGGTGGGCAGGGCCTTCAATGCCAGTTTACCTGCCGGGAGCTGAATGACTGCACCGGAGGCTGCGGCGTTTTTGGCGGCCTGCAGGGCGGCGGTATCATCCGTTTTGCCGTCCAGCGCCAGACCGAAATCCTTTGCATTTAACTGGTCCGCAAACCGCTCAGCCAGCGGCCTGCCGACGGCACCGTTTGCGCCAATTTTTGCCGTGGCAGTCGACAAATCTCCCGAGACGGGGGCTGTCATTGCGCCATTGGCGTCCAGCGCCGCCACACCGTTTGGTGCGCCTTTGTCAGACTGCTGCACGCTGCCATCCGCCATGACCCCAATCTGCCCGATGGTGGCGTTCTGCCACAGGGCGGGCACCCCCGTTGCGGCATCCAGCCCGCCCGGTGGCCGCGTGGGCACGTAAGGAGCCACACTGCTTGCCAGAGATTTGGCCATAAGCGCGCTGCGCAGGAGTGTGGGCATTTGGGCAACTGCTGACGCGCCGGAACCGGACCGGGCAGCGGTCTCCGCAGCAGTTGCAGACAGGGTGGAAAGCTGACTGACGGATGCTGACGCCGTGGCCTGCCATGCTGCCTGATATTGCGGCAGCAGATGGTTGGGCCGGGCGGATGCCGCGCCCTCTGCTCCCGCCAACAGTGCTGCGCCGGAACACAGGCTGAGAAGAAAACGGGTTTTGAGAAAAGGGCTCATGAAGACGTGCCTTGAGAGATACAGAGATAACCGCCGTTGTTCCACCACACACCGCGCAGGCCGGGGTCTGTGGTGGGGAGGTCCATGGCCATCAGCACATGCCCGTCCTGCACGCCCAGACAGTCCAGCCCGCCAAGCACCAGATTGCCATTGGGAGAAAGGGTGGCGAGACCGTTGGGGATGCCCTTCTGCTCCGCCAAGACGGTTACCGCCGCATCCGATGCATGAGCGACCGCTGTTTGGGCCTGTGTTGCGGCATCCTGCGCCTGTGTGACGAGGGTGGCGACCGTGCCGCTCACCTGCCCGCTCTGGGCATCGACATAGGCCTTATTGACCAGATGCGCGGCATCCGTCGGCGCAACGGCACAACTCAGCAAACCCGTGAGGGTATCGCCTGCTTTAGAGACAGCGCCGGTCCAGATGGCGGACTGAGGCACAAACTGGCCCTGCCCATTGAAAATACCAAAAACAAGATCGGCCGGTGCGGGCTGAGGCTGCACCGGCAACGCCGAAAGCGGCATGCCACTGGGTGTGGATGCCGTGAAACTGCTTGACCCGGACATGGGCTCTCCCGTTACGCGATAAGATAAGGGGTTCCGGACGGGCCGGTGAGGATTGCGCCCCCCGGCAGCGCCATGGCGTTAGGCGGAACCGGAGTGCCATCTGCCAGACACGGAGCCGGCTGAGGCGGGGCAGCCGGTGTGTCTGCCAGAATGGCGACGGCCACCGGCTGCACAAGGCTACGCCCCTGCTGTGTGGTGACGGAAACCTGAACCTGCTGCACCGTGCCCGGCGGGCCGCCACCCAGAAAAATACAGGCCATGCCATGCAGCACGGTGGCCCACAGAACGGTGAGGTCTGTTGCAGCACCCGTGGCAGTCAGCACACTGGCGGTAACAGAAGACAGATAATCCCCTGTTCCGTGCAGCCAGTTTTTAGGATTAAGCGTGAAATCCAGATTGTCCCCGCTGGCTTTGGGTGCCCATGCCAGACAGACTTCCTCCGCCACCAGCCCGCGCAGGCGCAAACCCGGCGGAATGGTGAGCGGAAGAGTGCGCGACGGGGCGGGCCGCCAGTTGGGGGATGGCAGAGGGGCCGTCATGCCGGGGCCTCCGGGAGAGTTGTGCTGGTGGTGTCCTGCCCCTCCGCAAGGGCGCGCAGAGCTTTGAGGTAAGTGACCCATGCCTCCGGGGTTGGCTCATTCAGTGCGCCATAATTCCCCCACACGGTCTGCCGGGCAGCCGCAAGCGCAGTCTGGGCCTGTGTGGTCAGCGGTTCGGGCTGAACGGGGGCTGTATACTCAATGATTTTCCCATTCAGCACCCCCCGCCCGCCGGGCAGACGGAAGCTTGTGGTGTTGGCCCAGTCCTCCGGGCTGACGGGGATCAGGCTGGTCGCAGGTGGCACAGCGGCAAGGCTGCTCATCGTCCCGGTGTCATACCAGCCCGTGACCGGGGTGGGCTGTGGGGCTGTTGTGTCATAGGCTGCATAATAACGGTCTGGATAAGCTGTTTTGATGTCTGTCATTATTTTGGCCCTATCACGATGATATTGGCAGCCCCCTGATGGTTGCGGGGCCGGACAAACAGGCCGGTCGCGGTCGCGCCGTAACACCAGTAATCTGTATCCGTCACATCATCCCCATTGCCGCAGGAATTGGCCTGATAGAAGACAGGCGTTCCTGAAAAGGCGACCGGAAATGTGATCCACGTTCCAGCCGTGGTGCCATTCCCGACAGTTGCCTGAAACGCCTGTATGCGGTGGCCATAGGCCAGATTGATCACCCGGCCATCTGCTGTGCCGAAATCACTGTTATAAAGCCCGGCGGAAACGTATGAGCTCAGGTCAGACGTGTAGGCGATGTCTCCGTACTGGCTGTCATTTATCCGGCGGTTCTGGCCCCACTGGACATAACGCCAGGAGCCATCTGGAAATTGCAGAGACAGAAGAGCACGGAAAGTTGTGCCGACCTCTTCCTGCAAACCGACAAAAAACTGGCTGCCTCGCCCTTCGGCTTTGGAACTAAAGCAGGGGTAATTGATATACTGACCATTCTGCGGGTTATAGGGCGCCGCCTGCGCGGTAATGCCGTCGAACCCCTCCTGCACCAGCGGGCCATTAACATTCAGCCAGGAGACTGTGCCGCCTGATAACGGCAGATAGCCCGTAAACAGATTTTGCCATGCGGCCCCGTCTGCCCCCGGCGTGCTGACATTATCATCTGCTGTGGAAACCCAGAACGTGCCGGGTGTTGTGCCGGACACAACAGCACCGGCCGGATAGCCACCAATGGCCTGTGCAAATCCGGCGTCAAACGTGCCCCAGCATCCGGCCTGATACGCACGCAGGATTTTGGAAATCAGGTTAAGAAGACCATTCATGTCCTGCCCGCGTGGGGGTACGCCACCAGCGGAGCGGGCAATGAAGGTTTCCGGCGGAAAACCCAGCGCGAGCGAGGCCGTGCCATCCCCCGAGCGGGCCTGTGTTGTGGGGATAGTTGCAACATCACTCGCCGCAGCGTTGTCTGCAATAGGTGTTGCGAGGCGTGTGGGGAAATCAGACTGCTTCATGCATGCCCCCTGATAGCGTAAGAGACGGCCACTCCGGCCGGGCGCGGCAGGACGCCGCTGCTTTGAATGATGGAAACCTGCACATCTGTCGGGATGAAATTGAAAACGTAGGTCATGGTCATATCGCCATGGTCTTCCACCCAGGCATCGCCCTGCCCGGCAAACAACGCCATGAGAAGGATGTTCAGGCTCAGGACGGACCCATCCGTGATGTTGGCCATAGCCTTGGCGTAAATAAGCTGACGAAAGCCCTCATCCGACAGGCTGACATTGCTGCTGGTGGCCGTGCCTTTATACCAGGGGGCCGTGTTGAAGCCTTGCTCGGTGAGGTCCGTCGCCTCTGCAAAGCCAACGAAATTTTCAGAGGAAATGGTGAGGACGCGCTGAACACCGACAATCCGCCCCCACACATCCAGCCCGTAGCCCTGTGCGGTGGCGATGTTCCAGATCTGGTCATACCACTGGTCAATGAGCGTTGCAGGGTCAAACGCCTGATTCCAGCCATTGATAAGGGCATTCAGGCTGGGAGCGCAGGCATATTGGGAGAGGACGGTTTTCTGCACATCCTGCATTACACCAGTTCCACGCTGATGGTGGAGGCATCCAGTGTCGGGATCTGGTCAGCCTGCATCTGTACGGTAAATCCGGTGGGATTTGGGCTTGTACCAACAGTGATTTCCGTAATCTGCGCCCATGAGCCGAGGCTCGCCACTGCGGCATAAAACCGGCTGGCATAAAGAGTGCTGCCAATGCGGGCGCGGGTGCCGCCGTCATCCCCCAGAAAGGCGGATTGCACGGCGGTCTGAATATCCGTGGTGACTGTGGACGGCACGGCGGCAGACGACGCGAGACGCACCATGACATAAACTGGCGTGGGCGTGGGCCTTTGAAAACTGACTGTATAGCTCGGCGGGGTTGCATAGGAACTGGCTGGGTCGGCCACGGTGATGGTGGTGTTACCGTTATAGGCGCAACCCGGTGGCTTCTTGCGCAGAATGGCCAGCGCAATCTCCGCATCCGCGCCACCATTGACGCAAACATACAGGCTGTGCGGCGCAAGCGTCACGCCGTTGACGGTAACATTCTGAGGCGTGCTGTTATCCGTGACATACGCATCTGTCACACCGGAAACGGCCTGCACGGCGGCAGAAATAGCGTCCAGCGGGCCGATAGCGTTGACTGCAACTGAGGTTTTACGACGTGCCTCAAACGCGGCGCGACTTTCCACCGCGCGACCTGTCACCCCGGCGGTGGGATTGCTGACCGCGCTCCATCCCGCCACGGACTGGCTGATTGTGACACTCCCTGCCGGACAGACCACCTCCCCCGCGCTGGTGCACGTAAAGGTGCCCTGTGTGGTGCCGGTGGCGTCCAGCGTAAGAGCGTTATCTGCCGTGTAACTGTTGCCGGACTGATCTTTGATGAGCGCGCCTTGCGGGATGACCGTGCCCGCCGCCCCGGTGCAGATACAGGTGACGGTTGTGGGCGTGGCAGGCAGGCGGGACATGAAATAGATGCGGCCGATCGCGTCCTGCATGCGGCCTTCGGCCCGGGCGGGGTCTACGCCGTTGGCGAGGGCGAGGAACTGGTCATACGCATCCCCCAAAATGGCGGTGAGGGACATCGCCAGTTGCCCTTGCGGGGTGGAGAGGTCCGTATTGAGCGTATTGCCAAAAGCGGCGTTGATATCGGCAAGAACGCCGGTGAGCATGTCGGCTTCTTCCGGCATGATGAAGCCCGTGGCGTCCAGCACCGGAGACGGGACGGATGTGGTACCTGTGGCGGAATTAGAGGCTGACAACAGTCTGGCTCCCATCAGTAAGTGTTAACTGGATGATGCCGGACAGGCGGCGGGCCGGGCTGAGGCCAGTGATTACGCACACAGCCTGTGCAACACCCTCCACACTCAGGGCTGTTTGCTCCACATCGGCACGGAACAGGGCGGCGGACTGGGTACGGCCCAGAATGTTGGTGAGATACGGCAGGCCGAGGGCTGTGTTGTACCAGCACTCCCCCAGAAACACGCGCACGGCACAGGCGACGTTCTGGGCAACGGCATAGGGCGCGGAGGCCACGGCCATGCTGCCGCTGGCATCGACCACCAGATCCCAGGTTGATCGGTCGAGAAGCAGGGTTTGCATCTGGCGTATTCTCTGCATGTTTGGATGTGTGGGGGCACCGCCGTGAGAGGGCAGTGTCCCTCTGTAGCGGCGTGTGAGGCTGGCTCAGTCTGCGCGGACGCTAGGAGTGACCACGCGGGGGCGCAATCGGCTCTGTTTCCCACAAAAGTGAATAGGTTTTATCCACCAGAAGGACGGAGTGCGGAGGCAACTTTGCCGCTTATGCTGCGTTGTTGTGACAGATACGCGATGGATCGGTTTTGGTGAGGGTCTGAACGGGCCTGAATCGTGCATGTCTGAAAGGATGTGCTGGCAGGATCAGACTGAATATTTCTCTTAAGACTTTCTTAATCGCGCCATCGTTTTTTATTTCAGCAGACAAAGGCACATCATCATGAGCGCCAAATCAACCCATACAGACCAGACCACAGTAAAACTGGGGGAAGAAACCGTGCAGCGCGGGGCCGGCGGGGAAACCCACCAGACCGCAGGCGGGGATGTTCCCACGCTGACAACGCAGCAGGGCGTTACGGTTTCTGATGACCAGAACACATTAAAAGCAGGCGCGCGCGGCCCGAGCCTGATGGAAGATTTTCATTTCCGCGAAAAGATTTTCCATTTTGACCATGAACGTATCCCCGAGCGCGTGGTGCATGCCCGTGGTTATGGGGCGCATGGTTTTTTTGAACTGACGCATTCTCTCTCCAACATTACCAGCGCGGATGTGTTGCAGCGTGAAGGTGAGCGGGTTCCGGCATTTGTGCGGTTCTCCACCGTGGCGGGCAGCAAAGGGTCAACCGACCTTGCGCGTGATGCTCGTGGCTTTGCCGTCAAACTCTACACAAAGGAAGGCAACTGGGACATTGTGGGTAACAATATCCCCGTGTTCTTCATTCAGGATGCCATCAAATTTCCGGACATGGTGCATGCGGTAAAGGAAGAGCCGGACCGGGCCTTTCCGCAGGCGCAGTCCGCGCATGACAACTTCTGGGATTTTATTTCCCTTACCCCGGAAAGCATGAACATGATCATGTGGGTGATGTCCGACCGTGGCATCCCCCGCTCCTTCCGCTTTATGGAAGGGTTTGGTGTGCATACCTTCCGCTTTGTGAATAAAGCGGGCCAGTCCACCTATGCCAAATTCCACTGGAAGCCCAAAATGGGCCTGCAATCCGTGGTGTGGAACGAGGCGCTGAAAATCAGCGGGGCGGACCCGGATTTTCATCGTCGGGATTTGTGGAACGCCATTCAGGCCGGGGATTTCCCGGAATGGGAACTGGGTGTTCAGCTGTTTGATGATGAATTTGCCGACAAGTTCGACTTTGACATTCTGGACGCAACCAAGCTGATCCCCGAAGAACTACTGCCGGTGCAGCCGGTGGGCCGTCTGGTGCTGGACCGCATGGTGGACAACTTCTTTGCGGAAACAGAGCAGGTTGCCTTCTGCACCCAGAACATTGTGCCGGGCATAGACTTTACCAATGACCCGCTGCTGCAGGGCCGCAACTTTTCCTATCTGGACACGCAGCTGAAACGTCTGGGTGGGCCGAACTTTACGCATATCCCCATTAATGCGCCCAAATGCCCCTTCCATACCCTGCAGCAGGACGGGCATATGGCCATGCATAACCCGAAAGGGCGTGCCAATTACGAGCCGAACTCCTGGGGTGGTGAAGCTGGCGGCCCGCGTGAAAACCCGGAGACGGGATATAAGACGTTCCCCTCTGAGGTCAGCGGCTTGAAGGAGCGAGTGCGTTCCGAGAAGTTTGCGGACCATTACAGTCAGGCACGTCAGTTTTACAAAAGCCAGACTGAAATCGAGCAGACGCATATCCAGATGGCCATCACCTTTGAACTCAGCAAGGTGGAAACCCCGGTTATTCGCAGCCGCGTGGTCTCCCATCTGCTGAACATTGATACGGGTCTGGCCAAAGCTGTGGCGAAAGGTCTGGGGCTGGAAAAACTGCCGGAAGCCGCACCGCCTGCACGCGCTGTGGTGGATCTGCCGCCCTCACCTGCTCTGAGTATTCTGAAGAATGGGCCGAAGAGCTTTGCGGGCCGTAAAATCGGCGTGCTGGCGACCAATGGCGCAGATGGGGCTGTGCTGGAAGCGTTGCAGAAAGCGGCCAAAGCCGAAGGCGCTGAGGTGGAGATTGTCGCGCCGCAGATTGGCGGGATTACGACCTCTGACGGTAAGCACGTGCCTGCGGCCCAGCGCGTGCCGGGTGGGCCGTCCGTTCTGTTTGATGCGGTGATCTTGCTGCCGTCTGAAGAGGGTGCCAAGCAACTTGCGCAGGATTCCGATGCCCGGGATTTTGTGACGGATGCTTATGCCCACGCCAAGTTTATTGGCTACGCTCCGGCAGCCCTGCCGCTGCTGAAACGCGCTGGTGTGGTGGATGACGCCGTGGACGATGGCGTGATTGCGCTGAAAGCGGGCAAGGATGCGGAAGAGTTTGTGAAGACTTGCCGCGAACTGCGCTTCTGGCTGCGTGAGGCGTCTGTGCATGCGGTGTAAAGGGAACGTCGCAGTTTGAAGTAAATTATTTGGCGGGTAAAATTGTGAATTACCCGCCAGTATGGAAGGTTTGTAGTCTTTGACGTAATTCTCTAAGGATTGCATTTTCATTAAATGGCCGTTAATTATGGTTCTGATTATTATCAGGGCTTTTCCAAAATGCAGATTAACGAAGTCATTGGCTATATTCGTAATGCATCGCATATTACATTCATTGTAGGAGCTGGAGCTTCGCGCAGCGCGGGAATTCCAACAGCTCCAGAGTTAGTGAAAATCATTAACAGTGATTTTAATCACTGTTTGAGTTCCGTCCTCGACGAAGACCGAACAGATTACGGAAAGATGATGGGAGCTTTATCCCCTGCTGACCGTAGACGTCTGATCGAACCTCTACTTGCACAGGCAAAGCTCAATTGGGGGCATGTTGCCCTAGCGCGGATTATCCATGCATTTCAGGTCCGACGTATACTGTCGTTTAATTTCGACTTCCTACTGGAAAAAGCCGCAGCTTTAATGGGCAATCATTTGCCAGTTTATGACTTTGGTGTTTCCCCTACTCGGGTCGTGACAGGGCTTGCCGACAAGGCGATTTTTCACTTGCATGGACAAAGTTATGGTTTAACGCTTCTTAATTCTGATGAGGAAACAGTAGAGCACGCTGAAAAGCTTCGTCCTCTATTAGCCGATAGTCTGCGTAATCATCTAACAATTGTTATTGGCTATAGTGGCCTAGCAGATGCAGCCTTTGACGTCATGGCCGAATCTTTTGACAGCAACCAGAATTTGATCTGGCTTGGCCACACGTGTAATGCACCTTTACATTTAAAACCACTACTTGAAAAAAACTATACTCACTATATTGGTGGCTGCGATTTTGATCGTTCAATGATTGAAATTGCTCGAGGTCTAGATTGCTGGCCTATTCCCTTGATCGAGAACCCTCCTCAGCATGCCTTGTCTCTTCTAGACTCTCTGCCTAACTTCCCCGTGGGAGAAGAGCAATCGACAGAAGTTTTAGGTGCCACTCGCGACCGGTTAAAAAAACTCGTAACCAAGTGGTCAGCGGGACGCAATGATGCAGAAAAGGCTGCTAACGTAGTAATCTCTGGCGACTCTAAAGCTTGGAATATTGAAGGCAAGCCTCTTTCCGAAGAAGCTCGCACTCTGTCCGCATGGGCACTCATATCACAGGGAAACAAGCTTGCTGATGAAGCACTACGATCTAATGATATAAAGAAGAAAGAAAAATTTGCAGACGCATATGGAAAATTTTCTAAAGCACTTGAAATTAAAATAGACAATTACGATGCGCTAAACAATTGGGGCACTACCCTAGCGCGAGAAGCCAGAACCTGCACAGGTAAATTAAGAGAACAGAAGCTTTCAGAAGCAATAGAAAAATTCTCTAAAGCAATAGAAATCAAACCCAATATGCATAGAGCACTATTCAATTGGGGTATTGCGTTAGTAGATGAAGCTAAAGATCTCAAAGGCACGACAAGATCCCAAAAATTTGCACAAGCAATTGAAAAATTTAAGGAAGCACTTGAGGCTGGACATGACCGTGCTGATGCACTCAACCACTGGGGTTCAGCTTTAGCGGAAGATGCTCGGGGACACAAAGGAACTAAACGAGCTGAGAGATTAAGAGAAGCCGCTAAGAAATTTGAAGAAGCATTTTCGATCAACCCTAGAAAAAGTAAATTTATAGAAAACTGGGCTGCCACGTTGCTAATGGAAGCAGGAGACACTAACAATCGAGAACGAGAAAATGCACTCTGTAAAGCCTTTAATTTATTATACGCAATAAAAAAGAAAGATGGAAAGGCAATCTATAACCTTGCTTGTGCACTGGCATTGAAAGGAAAATATTTTGAAGCCCTTAACGAGCTTGAAGCATGTCTAAAAGATGATACTTTACCTGATATACTGCATATTGAGGCAGACCCCGATCTGATTGCCTTACATGCGGAGCCTCGTTTTGAAGCTCTTCTTGAGCGACAACGGTCAAAATAATCCTCCCCTACAATAGCTACCCTTGCGGGGTGCCAGTAATCCCGGAACCGGGTTGCACGCCGGGGTGGGTGTGCTGGGTCACGGAGATGCCGTTGACGGTGGCGTCCTGCGAGACTGTGAGGCTGCCGTCTATGGCAACGGGGCCGGTGATGTGGGTGTTCTGGGCTTCGATGCTGACGGTACCAGCCGTTTTCAGCGTGATGCCGTTTTCACTGAACCAGAGATATTCCTGCGGGGTGCCGTTGAGGAAGCCGCCGATATAGAGGGCGTCCGCCATGTTCTGTTGCCTGAAGGAACCGGGGGCAGCACTGGCGCGGGCGGTTTTGACGTTGAAGATATCGCGGTCCGCCACAAGAGCGAGGCCGATGTCGCCTTCCATTGGGTCCAGAATGACGGCGCGGCACCCACCCTGCAGACGGAAATACGGCACGTTATAGAGCACGCCATGCGGCATGATGCGGCCAGAGGCATCCTGCTGATGCACCATAGGCTGCACATCCACCGTACCGACCGGGTTGAGGCCGGCCCCGGAAACGGCCTTGACCTGCACGGGCACAATGGTGCGTCGGCCTGACAGCAGGCGCGTGATGACGGTATTCAGAGCATTGAAGTCTGACGCGGCGGCATCGGCCCGGTTGAAAATGGGGTAACCGCTGGCGGGCGCCTGCGGTGCGCTCTGGCTGGCGGTTTGCGCAGTTGGGTTGGATTGGGTCATGCAGTGGGTTCCCGATAGGCCTGCGCCACGATGTCCGTAAACCATGCGCCGTGGGGCGTTTCTGTTTGCAGGGTGTGGCGCACCTGTGTGGCGCGCCACAGGCCGACCGGCACCGGGCCGTTTTGCTGCCCCCATCCAGCGGGCTGGTAGCGGCTGTGCAGGGCGATCAGGCTGTTGAAACTGACAAGCGGGTTAAACACCATCCGCAAAGCCAGTCCGCCGGCGGACCATGCGGGGTAGCCGATCAGCCCGGTTTCTGCGGAGAGGGACAGGGCTTGCGTGGTGCTGGAGGGAAGCGCCTGGCGTGTGGTGCCAAGGGGTGTTGGCTGTAAGGCGGTAGACGTTGCGGGCCAGACGGAGAGTTGACCGCGCCCCAGCCCGGCGCACAAGGGCACAGTTTCCAGACACTGGCTGAGTTGCTGGCCGGGGCTGCCGTGGAAATAGGGATCATGCAGCATGGCGGTCACACCCTGAGTGTGCAGGGTCAGCCCGGCTTTACTGGCAATGGTGGCAAGCACCTGCGTGGCGGAGACGGCACCCCGGTAGCCGGTAGGTGTGGCCGTCATGGCATTCGGCAGAACTGTTGAAAAAGCCTGCGCGACAAAAGCGACATTGGGAGCGGTGGTATAGTCCACATAGGCCAGCGTGACACCACCCTGAAAGACCAATGCCCTGCCCCCTGCCCCATCCTGCGTTGTGAGGATGAGTTCACTCGCACTCTGGCGCGTGGGGTCCGGCGCGGCCATGCTCAGACGGTTCATGATATCCGGGGTCATGCCTTCTATTCGCACAGTCGCTCTTTCTGCCGTGGGGAAACGGGCCTGCGTGACCTCGGCATGGACGCGCAGGCCGGAGAGAGTGACGGTGTCCTCCCCATTGGGACCGAACGCCTGTGAGAGTAGCCGGAATGTGGCATCCACGGCGCGGTTTTGAAGCGTTGTTTGCGACATGGTGTGGGAGTTTCCGGAATGCAGGAAATGGAGATTTTGGAGCGGTGGCGCTTTCAGACCGTCCAGCCGGGGCGGTAGAGAAGGAGGAAGCGGGAACCGAGGGCGGTGGCGTCGGGGTTTTTCTGACCTTGTGTGTCAGCAAACAGGAAATCTCCGGGTAGGCCGATTGCGGCATCCCGCACCAGCCATGTGCGGTCCTGACACAGCACGCTGGACAGAAAACGCGTGCTGTTGGCATCAAAATCTGCATATAGCCCCGTGCTGCGCTGGCGCAGGGTGATCTGGATCAGGGTGCCGGAAAGCGAGACTTTCAGCGTTTGCGCCGGGAGGGCGGACAGGGGCACCGTGAGCAGAGAGGCTGTGGAGATCGTGCTGCCTTGGGCTGTTATCAGAGTGATGTTGGCTGGGGACGCTTGCAGTGGGGCTGCGGGCATGGGGAGGCCACTCCGGTTGTGCGGGCTTGGAGGGGATTATTTATGGGCTTGGAAAAACAGTGCAGCGTCTAAGTGTGCTGCTGGGATCTGGTAATTTCAGAGTGTAAAAGAAGGCTGGATGAGTGTGCGCGAGCGAGAGCTGTTATCAGGCACTTAGTGTTCTCGCGTTCACTAAAATATTTAGTAAAATAAAGAGATATTTCGTTTTTATTATCGTCATATCTACCGATTATCTGCGGAAATACTCTTGCTCTGTTCTGCCACTTTAAGAGCAGCCTCTAAGGCGCTCGCATCTAAAAAGCAGAACGAGACGGCTGGCGATAAGGGGAGGATTTATGCTGCGTGCAAAAAATCTGTGGCTCCCCGCGCGGTAAGCAGGAAGCCACAGGATATCAAAAGACATTTCTGACCGATTGGGAGAGAAGAGTCTTTTAAAAAAGGGCTTATTTCACCTGAGCTTCGTAACCGAGGAGTTTGGTTTTGAGGTCGGTAGCGACTTTTACCAGATCCGCGTTTGTGGAGGTGGCGTTGCTGGCATCAATAAACAGGCTGGTCGTTTTTGTGTTGCTTGCAAGATAGCGTGCGTAGCTTCTGTCAAACGCAGCCCCGTGCAGACGCTGCATCTGGTCAATAATCTTCTGGTTCTGTGCAGAAGGTTTTGCGGCCAGCGTTGCGGTACCGGTGGTGGCGAGTGCTGTCAGCTTATCGTGGTTGTCTGTCAGGTCTTTGACGATTGTCGTGCCAAGCTGCGCGATATCGCTGCGGGCTGCGTGCGTTTTGGCAAGGTTTGCCAGTGCGATGTGGGTCAGTTCCACATCATTGAGTTTTGCAGCAAAGCTTGTATCGGCCGCCGTAAAGGGAGCGGCTTTTGTCAGATCCGGCAACGGCGGCGCAGGCGGCTGACCTGGGTGCAGGCAGGCGCTCAGTGAGAAAAGCGAGACGACAAGAGAAGAGCAGGTAAGCACCTGACGACGGGACGGAAGCAACATGATCAGCAAATTCTCCTTTGACCTCAGGGACCGCTTTGCAGGACTGACCGAGGTCTCAGACAGTACAATTAAACAACCTCGTGATAATAGCGTATAATGGGGAGGAAAAAGCAAGACTAGAGAGAGACACTTTTCATTATAATCGAAATGATATAGAACAGACCATGCAATCAGGATATTAAGGTGATAGAAAGATATTTGTCAGAAAAGAAATATTTTATGTATCTTTGATCCTCTTGCATTGCAGAGGAAGAACACAGTATCGTAATAACTTTCTACGTCTTGATATGAATATTTTGGACACGGTGTGAGGATAGTCGAAAAAATGAAGTGTCGTCTTTTGGGTTTGTTTGCGGTCGCCTCACTCTCTGTCGGTTTAAGCGGTTGCGGATATTTTGATTCACGCGCTGCTCATAAAGCACAAGTCACAATGATCGGGATGACATCCTACGATCTGCAGGCCTGTGCTGGCCTGCCGGCTTCCACCAAACAGATTAATGATACGACGCAGATCTTCATCTATTCCGGCACGCAGCCTGCACCGAGCTATGGCGGTTCTACCCTTATTCCGGTTGGTGATATTTCAACGCTCGTCAACGTGCTGGGCGGCGGTGGCGGCACGGGCTGTACGGCTGTGATCCGTCTGGATAATGACCGCGTCTCTGACGTGCATTATACCGGCAATGATGATGAAATGATTGGCACGGACGGCGTATGTTCCATTATTACCCGTGGGTGTGCACGCCAGCCGGAAGGCACGATGCAGCGCTCCGCCGGGGGTATTCTTGGTCCGGTTTCCGCTTTCCATCCGCCCAGAACGCCGCAGCAGTCTACCTCTGCAACCTATTCCAAGCAGTCCGGGAATGCTGTGCTGAATACTGAGAAGAATTCCACGGCTCCTGCCATTGTGCCGCGGGCCCAGTAAAACACAGATTTAGAAATTTCTGGCTTATACGTGGAAAGAGGGAGTGTTGCTCAGGCAGCATTCCCTCTTTTTCTTTATAGGCGTTATCAGTTTCTTTTTGGCTGTGCCGCCATCCATGCCTGTTGCTGGGACGCCTGCGCATAGGCCTTCTCTGTCACCCAGCGCAGGGTGGTCTTGCCTTCTTCCGGGGTTAAAATGCCGGAGTCCACATCCTGCCCGACTTTCAGGGATGCCAGATCGACCTGCAAACGCAGGCTGTAATGCGCCCCCATAGCGTCCGGCCCATAATGGGCATGGGCCTGATAGATGCAGTTAAACCGCTTATAGGCTGTCCCTTTTGCAAAAGGGTATTTTGAAAAGCACGCTGAAACAGCCTCGTGCATGTCCCCTCTGCCGTGGTCATCCGCACATCCTGACACCAGAAGACAGACAGAGGCAGCGGTCAGACAGTGCCAGAGAGGCGCGAACTGGCGTTTTGCGGGAGTGGTCTCTTTAGAATGAGATGAGAGCGCTATTTTTAGAAAATGTTTCATGGTCTGGATGATTAAATCAAAAAGGAAATAGGGAGCCTTAAGAGATAGAGAGGATGGCTCTGAAATGCCAGAGAGAACCTTATCCTTTGGTGTCCTTGCTGATGCCCGGAACTGAGGAGGGCATTTCCTTACAGCACGTTAGTCATCAAGCTGGTGGAATCCAGTGCGCTGGTCTGGCTGGTACCAGATGCAGTGGCGAGAGCAGAACCGGATGTTTGCAGGGACTGAGCCGAGACCAGACCTGTGCAGACCGTTCGGCTGCCCTGCGGGGCTTGTGTCTGAGTGAAGCTCTGCGTACCCGTCAGCCGCACTTCCTGCAGGGTGATTTCCACCACGGGCATGGTGATGCCGTGGCGGGCGTCTCGCACCCAGCGATGGCCTGTGATGCTGACATTGCTGTATTTGCGTTCTGGCGTGATGACGGCGTAGAGCGACAAATCAGCTTCCAATGCGGCAAGCGTATTGAAAAACGTCTTGCGCACATACAGCGCCTCTATACCTGCAAGGTGCGTGAGGTCCAGACCGGAAAAAGGTGTGGTCTCTGTGCCGGACAGGCCGGTTTCTGACCCATCACACACCATCAGCACGCGATGCTGACGGGGTGTTTGCACTTTGCTGTAGGAAAGAAATGCGCCGTCTTCCAGCGGGGCTGTCGCAATGGGGCTGCTGCTTTCTGCCGAGACAGACATCACGCGAGCTGCGGACAACACGCAGGTGCCAGTGCTGGTGAAGATGCCCCACTGGCCTGCGGCCTGACTGATCATCAGATCATCCAGCACCGTGCCGAGACTGACGGAGGCTGCGGCGCGCATGCCGGTTGAAACAGACTGGCCCAGCAAAGCGGGCACGCCTGCGGCAACAGGGATGTCCCACACCGAAGGCAGGGTGACGGGCACCATGGGCATGGGGCGTTCCTTTTAAAACTGTTCTGACGTCAGGCGCGTGTTTTCAGACTGTGCCGATGGTGGCGAGGCTGGTGAGGGTATGGCTGTCACCTCCCCCTAGCCCTTGCAAAGCCTGCTCGATGGCCTGCGGATTTCCGGACGGCACTGTGATGGTCACCGGGCCGATGTGGGTGGTTGTTGTGGGGCGAGGTGTGCTGGTTAGATGCGATGTGCTCTGGGACGCTGCGGCATGCAGCAAGGGAGAGCCGGGCAGATAGGGCTGCACCGCCAGTGCGCGGCCTGCGTGAGCGTGCAGCGTTGCAAGGGCGCGGGAGAGTGTGCGCGTTTGGGCTGTGAGTGCGTCCGTGTGCGGGGAACGGACTGAGGCGTGCCTTGTGACGATGTGGTTAGGGGAAAGGCTGGATATGGGACTGGTAAGACTGCGTGCTGCAGGATATCCGGCGGCGGGTCTGGCCAGGGAGGGTTTGAGGCTGGTTCGGGAACCGCGTGGATCTGAGCGCGAAGGGAACGCGTGGCTGACGTCTCGCTGGCCAGTCGGATGGGGCGTCGGGCTTCTGGTAGCGCGGTGGGCGGCCTGCGTGATGAGCCAGGTTAAGGCTGTGGAGAGTGTCTGCTCTGACTGTGTGCTGGAGCTGGACGATGTGGTGCCGAGGAAGGATATTCGGTGCGGCATAGGTGCGGAAAAGGCTTGTGGTAACGTTCGTTTTTCGACGTTCTTCTGTGGGGTGAGCGAGCGCGTATCAGGCCGCAGAAGCGGATTTTGCGGGATCCGGCTTTGGAGCGTTTGCGCGGAGTGATTTGTTGGGGGCGACGTGATCTGGGGGGCGGTCCCGGCACTCAGAAAGGCGCGGCGTGAGAGGCTGCCCTGCCCTGTCTGGTTGCGGAACGGAAAGCCTGTGTTGGGAAAAGCGTGTTCTGTGCGCTGGATGATGTGTGATGGCGAGAAGACGGGCCGTGCTGCGAGAGAGTCCTTTGCGGCACTGTGCCCACTGGCGAGGGCATGGGGGGCACCGGGCATGCGGGTAAAAAAGGCAGCGGCAGGTGAGCCGGAGAACGGGCCAGTGGATGTACCGGTTGAGGCGGCCAGACCTGAAAAAACGTCCGTGCGCGAGGTGTCGAAACGGGAGAGGTGTGACGCGCCCGTAGGTGCACCCGCGAATGTGCTCGTAGATCTGGTGATGGACGGGCCACTGGGTGTGGCAGACTGACTGGAGCGGGAGCTGTTTGCAGAGCCGCCCTGCCTTGAAAACGGAAAAAGTGAGCCCTGTGAAGTGGAGTTTCGGTCCGTGCGAGGGGAGCGGGTTTCTCGCGTGGTTTGGGTAGAGGACGATGGGGTTGCGTTTGACCTACGGCGGGACGTGCGGGGCGCGGTTTGTCCTGCAGGGGTGGAGAGATCTGCCAGAAGGCGGTTGAGGCCTCGTCCGCCGCTGAGGACGGCGAGAAGGCTGACGGCCTCGCCGCGCATTCGGGCAAGAGCGGATGCGGCCTGTGTGCTGGCCTGCCGGGTGCTGGTGGCTGTCTGCTCTGCGCTCTGGCGGAGTTTGTCCAGAAGCTGGGTAGTTTGTTTCGCCTCGCTTTGCAGGGATGTGGTATCCAGCCCCAGCCGGACGACCAGTTCATCAATCAGCATTTCCGACATGCGTGGTGTTCCTCAGCCGCCCGGTGTGGGGAGCGTGTGTTCCTGAAAACCCCTGTTGGCGAGGGTGGTATTCCAGTTTCTGACAGAGAGAATTTCCAGAAGATCGTAAAGATCCTCGCTGTCATAAAGCGTTTTCAACTCGTGCAGGGTGGCGAGGCCCGCGGTGATGACCGCCGCCAGCGCGGGCGAGACGTTTACGCAGCGGACGGGCTGGGTGTCTCCTGCGCGACTTCTCCCAGCAAGGCCGCCACTACGGGGAAGAGCTGGTGTGCGGCGGCCAGCAAAAAACCCACATGCAGCCGGAAGGCTTCTGCACGAACGAGGCCGAGGGTGTCTGGTTCCTCAAAATCCGTGGCGATAACGGCGCGGGTTGTATCTGGGTGAGCGGGGTCTGGCCGCAGGGCGACGCACTGCATCAGGCGGTCCAGTGCGCGGTCCAGCTCGGTTTCTTCCATGAAGCCGAAGATTTCGATGCCCAGACCGGCCAGTCCGGCCACACCGGCTTCCGCCAGATCTGCCCCAATCCGTGCCCCGCCACGAATAGCGGCCTGCAGGATGTGGCGCGCCCATTTATCAGCCGAGAAGGCATCCATGCGCGTTAAGACAAAGCGTTTTCCGTGGTCGGCTCCGGCTTTGCTGTGCGTATAGTCAAGTGTTTTCATGCGAGGGGTCCTGAAACGGGCGTGGCCTACGTCTGGTGTAACGAGACGCGAGACAGGCCGGAAAGTGGGCGGGACGCTGGCCGATGCTTTGGCTGGAATTTTAGCCGGGGGGCTGGATTAGCAGCGAGGGGCCAGCCCCGGCGCTCAGATAGCGGCGGGGAGAACCCGTTCCCATGTGATTTCAAAGTGCCGGGCTTCCAGCACCCGGCCTGCCGTCGGCACGTTGACAATGGAGCGGAGCAGGCCGCGCACCATGGTGTATTTGCGCCCGATGGCGGGGATCTGAATTTCCGCGCCCATGCGATACAGGCCGCGCCGGGCGTCCTGCGCCATGACAATGGCCTCGAAAATCAACGCACTTTCACTACTTGCGGCCAGGGCGATGGTCTGGGTGACGGGGTTGGGGATCCAGCCGGCGTTCAGGTAGCCGTCAATGCTCATGGCGGTTTCGGCCAGCTCGCGCGCTTCGGTTTCAAACGCGCGGTCGGCGGCGTAATTTTCCAGCGTGATGGGAGCGTTATACAGGCCCGGCACGGTGATGGTGTAGACGGAATTTGCGGCTGTGATGTCATAATCAGACATGAAATCTGGCCTCCTTGCGGGGTTTCTTACTGGGCTTCAACAGAGGCTAGGGCGATGGACTGCACGGACTGACCGTCCATATAGAAAAACCGGCCCTGCACCGTGCCGCGTGCAGCACGGACAGCAGCGGACGCGGTGGACGCCCCCGGCAGCAGATACCAGCCGCGGGTGGAGAGGACGGTATCAATACTGCGCCCGGCATCCGCATTGACGGCCTGTTTCTGGGCGTCGGACAGGGTGACGTTGGGCTGGATGGCGCCGAAGGACAGGGCGGTATCAATCGTGCCCTGCACGGATGTGGCGATCAGGGAATCTCCCACTGCGTTATAGGGAATTTGCCCGGCGTTGGAGAACAGGGTGATGAGGTCATTCTGGAAGCTGGCGTTCATCCAGATCTGATTGATGTAGCTATCCGCCCAGGCGAAGGGGCCGGAAACTGCACCGTTATTCAGAAAACTGAATGTGGAATCCGTACTTTTGTAAGACCCGTAAAAGCTGTAGCCGTTGCCCAGCAGGGCCTGAGCCTGTGAGGCCGTGAGGCTGGCCGGGGGCACGCCGCCATTATTGCGGAACATCAGGGTGGTGCGGCCACTGGCGCGGTTGGGATTCACACTCGCGGCCCAGCCAAGGCAGAGGGCTGCGGCCAGTGTGCCGCCATTATTATCGGTATTGCACAGGCAGGTCAGGCCCGGTGTGCTGGCGGCCTTGACCGTGGCGCCGAAGCTGGTGGTGGCGTTGGCAGTCAGGATGGAGGCATCACTATCCTGCACAAGGCCCCAATAGCGGTTGGGGTGAGCGGCGAGCCATGTGGCGATCTGGGTTTTGGCGGCGGGGTCCGGTTCCTGCGCGAACAGGAAGGGTGCCCAGTCTGTTGCCTGATCGGCTGCGGTGGAGAGGTAGGTGCCGTAGTCTGCCGTGGTCGGAGTGGCGGGCAGCTGGAAAATATAGAGCTTTTCCGGCGTGTCCTGCGCGTTGGTGTAGGCCGAGAAATAGATGCTGGCGATGCTGGCTTCCACGGATGTGGCACCGCAGGTTGCAGAGACATCCTCCGCCGAGGTGAATGTGGAAACACCTGATGAAAGCGACGTGTTTGTGGAAAAGACCATGCCGTTTAGCAGGCTGACCGTGCCACCCGGAGAGAGAACGCCCGGTGTAACGGTAACGAGGGAACTGATGGGGAGCGTCATGCGGAAGGGGAACCCTGTGGGCTGGTGACATCTGCCAGAGCAAGCCGGGCGGCAGAGGCCATTGGTTGCGGGAGTGAGAGGGCGAAGCTGGCCTGAAGATGCAGGTCGATCTGCCATTGGTCTTCATATTGCCGCTCACCGTTGATGAAGGGGATCTGGCGGGCTGGCCCGGCGTAGAGGGGTGCGATGCGGGGCGGCGGTGTGTTCTGCGCGGCTGGATTTTGGTGAAAAGCCGTGAAGAATTCAGCGGCCCATCCGTTCTGGAACAGGGTGCTGATGCGCTGGACATTATCCGCTGCACCGTCTCCGAACAGGCTGACCTGCACCGTGACGTCCTGCTGTTGCAGGATGATCCGCGTATTGGCGGTGTAGCGGGTGGCGCTGGTGGCAATCGGCTGGTGCAGGAGGACTGCCATGAGGGCAAAGGGGCCGTTGGGTGCGGCCATGCGGTTTTGTCGGGCCAGCAGAACCGGCAGGTCTGGCGGCAGGATGGTTTGTAAAAAAGCCCTTAGCGCCGTGGTGGTTGCCGCCGTTACGGGGGGCAGGCTGACGGACGCTGTCGGGTAACCAGAAGTTTCGACCATTGGCCGCCTCCCCATGTTTCGGGCTGGCCTGTGACCAGCCATTCCGAGCCTTCAAACACCAGAAGGTCACCGCCAAACTGGTGGGCGCGGTCAATACCTTTGAGTTCTGCGGGCAGATAGACCACGCGGGTGTCTGTGCTTTGGTTAAGCCCCGCGACCTGAGTGAGATCCGCGCTGGAGGCGGCCTGCACCATGATGCGCAGCAGGATATCCACGTAATGTGGAATGACCGTGCCATCGGGCTGTGTGGTCGTGCCCTCCTGCGCGCGCAGGGTGGCGAGGATGGGCGGTGCGAGGCTGCTGATCTGAGCGGCGGCGATGCGGAACAGGCTGTTCATGCCTCCACCTGAAAGGTGACGCTGTTTTGAAGGGTTACTGTTTCCACCAGCGGCTTATCAAACCCCTTGTGCAGGATGGTGGCGGGGGCGTTGGGCGGTGTGTGGGTTTGGTGGATGGTTTGCGTGATGTCGGTTTGCATGGCCTTCCCGACCGTGGTGAGCGCCTGTTTGGGCGTGCTGAGGCGTTGGACGAGGGTTTGCAGAGCGTGCTGTGCGTCCCCTGCCCTGTTGGACGTGCGCAGGCTGGCTTTGAGTTCTTGTGCCAGCAGGCGCACCCATGCGCTGCGGCGGGTGGCGACGGTCTGGCGCAGGAATGGTCTGGGTGGGATGACGATGCTGTGCCCCGCCCTGCCCCGCACCACTGCGCCAAACTCCTGCACGGCGGCTATGGCGGCGACGGGGGTGCCGTCTGCTTCTGTCGCCGTTTTGAAAAATCCGGCCTTGACGCAAGGAGGTGCTGCGGAAGGCGCGGACGGCAGGCTGGGGGGCGTGCCGGTCGCGATGCTAGCGGATGGGGAAGGAAGAGGCATGAAAGGGATGCCTTATTCTGGTGCGGGATTATGCGGACGGGAAACAGGGCGGCGAAGAAGAACGTGCGCTGCTGGGACTGGAAGCATGAAAAGCCATGGGGGCTTTTGTGCGCGTGAGTTTGTGCGCGTGGACTTTGTGAGTATCAGGTTTGCGAACTGAACTTTTGCGTATCGGATTTATGGGTCTAGATTTTTCGCAGAAATGGACGGTGCACTCAGGGCCATGTCAGGGGTATTTGCGGGAAGCCGGGCACGTAGCGGGCGGTGCGCAGGAAGGCTGTGGCGGCCCAGTAGGCTGCGCCATAGGGGGTTTGCGCCCACCAGGCCTGTGCGGCGGTGACTGGCCCCATGTCGGCCTCGACCGCAACGCTGCCCATGCGGGCGGACGTGATGCGGCCTACCAGTGCGGGTTGGTCCGGGCTGGGGGTTTGGGTCGGCGCGCAGGGGGACGTTGTGGTAGCGCCTGCCCCGCCCGTGCAGGCGCCAGAGCCCGAGCCGCTGCCGGAACCGAAGCCCAGTTGGGCCAGATGGGCGGCGATCAGCCCTAGCAGGGCGGCGCGGCGCGTGGGGTTTTTGACAGGCGAGGTATCATCATTAGCGAGAAACAGGCTCGCCTGATCGAAACAGGCCTGTGCGCCCTCTGCCCCGAGTGTGGCGAACAGCGCGGGGTAGCGGGTTTGCCAGGCCTGCGCATCAAACGGCACGGGGGGCATGGGGGAACTCCTTGAAGAACAGGCGGGCACACCCGCCCGGTGCGTGAGGGGCAGAAATGCCGCTGGCGTATCAGACCGGGGTGATGCCGGGAGCTGGTGTTGCCGGGTTAAGGGGTTCTACGCCGGTGCGCAGGGCGGCCTGTTCCCGCGCCTGTCCGGTGGCTTTATCCAGCGTACTCTGCGCGAAAATCAGGCCGTTTTTCAGCAGCGGGAATTCCGAATATTTGCGGGACCATGCGGCCCAGAACTCTGCGGGGATGGGGGTGAGGCCATAGCCGCCGATAACAGCCGAGGCGCGGGTGCCGGCCAGTTCATGCCGGGTTTCCCCCAGCGAGAGCACGAGGCCGTTGGGCAGTTTGCAGCCGATGGTAACGGTGGAGGGTGTGGCCATGCCGGAGTGGTCCTTTGAAACAGGCTTGTGGGGGAAGGAGAAAACCGCACTGGGCGGAAAATCCCCGCCGGGTGTGGCAGGGAGGAAGCCGTTACAGGCCTGCCATGGTGGCGATGCCTGCGGGGACGTAGATGATGGCGCCCCATGTGCCCTGAGAGAGTTTCTGCTTCCATGCGGAGGCGTCCGTCACCACGGCGTGGGTGCGGAGTTTTTCCGTAAAGGCTGTTTCCGCTGTTTTCTGTGCGCCCACATGCTCCGCCATGATCTGCATGGTCTGGGTGGTGCTGCCTGCGGCGTCCCCGTACTCCACGGCCTGCACAAAACGCAGGTTGGGGTAAGTGTCTTTCAGCAGGGATGCGGCAGAGAGGCCGAAGCTGTTGCGACGGGTGAGAAGGCCCATGCGCGTGGGGGACAGGCCGAGGACCATCGGCGTTTCCGTATCCACCAGCCCGGCCGTCTGGCTACGGAGCTGGTTGATGAGGGCGATGACGTCATCCTGCCGTTCTTCCGGCGTGGCGGCAGTCCAGCTGGTCCCGCCTGCGGACTTGACGGCGGGGGTGATGGCGGCAGGCAGGCGCGGGTCGTTCAGGTAGCCATACAAACGCAGGCCGTTGATACCGAAAAAATAGCTCTGGTTCTGGAACTTGTTCAGTTTCAACGCCGCAGCTTCGCGCAGGCTGGCGGCCCACTGGAGGCGGGCCTGACCAGCGAGGGCCAGCTCCATTTCCCCCCACGAGACGAACACCTGATAATGGTAGGACTGGCGGTCCGGATAGGTGGGATTCAGGCTGACCTGGCCGTTGCTGTTCCAGTCGCCGTAGCTGGAAACTTCGCCTGTGGTCTCAACCATCGGGAAGATGGCGGTGCGGGTCACCCAGTCGCCCTTGCGGACTTCGCCCAGCAGTTCAGCCGCGCGCATGGGAGCGAAGGCGACCTTGATAAGAGCCGGGTCCACCCATGCGCTCATGAAAGCCGGGATGCCGCCGCTGGCAGTAGTGGAGAGTGTGGGCTGGGCGTCCTGCGCCAGAGTATCGGACGCCAGCAGGCTGTTGGCGATCATGCCGCGCGCTTCCGGCATGATGAAGCCGAGGCGCTTCAGTTCAGCCAGTTGTGTTGTGAAATCGCTCATACAGCGTGGCTCCAGCTTGAGATTTTGACAAGTTCACCCGCAGCGCAGGCCGATGCGGCGTAAAAGCGGGTCTGTACGGCTCCCGCCACGGTGGCACCGGCTGCGGCGGTGGCGATGCTGCCGTTTGTGGTGGAGGCAAACACGGCCTGACCGGGGGTGGCGGCGGTGGTGCTGGTGGCCCAGAAATCCCCTGCAGTGAACAGGTTGACCGGGAAACCCTGCGGGATTGTCAGGCTGCTTTCATCAAACAGGCTGGCGATCTGGCCGGTAAGATCCCGATGCACGAAGCCATCCGGGGCGGTGGTGGTGCCGCTGGCGGGTGCGTTGGCAACGCTGCGGCCATCTGTCTGCACCCAGCCGAAGGCACCGATGGTGCACCCTCCGGCTGCGGCAACCAGTGCGCCCTCCCCTGCCGGAAAGGTGGCCGTGGGATTGAGGGAAGCGAAATCACCCGGCAGGCCGGGGGCGGGCTGGGTGTTAACCTGAGTCTGAAATGCCATGAATTATGCTTTCACCGTAATGCGACCAAGACCGAACGTGTCCCGAAAAGACACGGTCTGCTCTGCATCCATGCCGAGGGGGCTGGTTTGTGTTTTCAGGCGGGCGACCTGCTGGTACAGGGGTTTGTAGGCGGCTTCCGGCAGGTCCGTGAGGTCCACGCCCTGCTCCCGCAGCGCAAAACCATAGACGGCGGTAGCGCTGTCCATTGCGACGTCCCCCACAAACGGGCGCACCGCATCCCGCGCGGCGTGGAGGGCTTCCATCCGGCGGATGACTTCGGCTTCCGCCTGCTGAACGGCCTGTGTGAGGGCGGCGTCCATGGTGGTGGGCTGTGTGGCCGGGGCCATTGTGGAGGATGGGGCGTGCGGCTGCGGGCTGGGGGTTGTGGCGGCCGGAGACGTGTTGGCCGGGGGCGTGCTGGGCTGGGAGACGCCGGAAGGTGTCGGATGAGAGGTTGAGAACGTGTTTGTCTGCATAGGGGGATTTGCAGTCTGTGGGCCCGCAGTCGGGGCGGTGAAAGAGGCCGACGGGAGGGACTGAGACTGTCCGGGCGGCTGGGGCGTGGGGTGTGTCATGAAGGCAGAGTCCCTGTGGGGCGTGGGAGCGGCATCGCCAATGATGGCGGTTTTCACACGCGGCTGGGTGACGAGGGCTAGGTGGTTGAAGGTGATGTCGGTCATGGTCAGGCTGTAGGGGATGCCGTCCTGCACACCGGCTTTTGGCAATGCGGTGTAGCGGTAGCCTGCGGAGACGGCGCGTTGCTGTCCGCTTTCGATAGCGGCGATGGCGGACTGGTCCCACACTGTCAGGCTGCCGATGAGATTGGGGGCTTCAAACCGGACATCACTGCCGACAGCCCCGACGGTGATCTCCTTCGGGTGATCCTGCGCCGAGACGGGCTGGTGCTGCATGAGGATGGGCTTGCCCGCCATGCTGGCGGCGGCATCGGCCAGAACCTGTGGGTCCCGATAGACCTGATAGAGCGTGTCTGGCTCCAGCCCGAGAGCCTGTGCGCCCGGAATTTCATGCCCGTAATAGGGGCAGACCGTGGCGGCGGAGAGGATGCAGCGGGCGATGTGCAGGTGACCATCGACATCGGTGCGACGCACGGAGCGATCCAGCGCCAGAACGACGGCGTCCCGGCCACGGGCAGGAGTGGGCATGGGGGGAAGATGGCCGGAGGGGATGGCTGTGTGACGGGGGAGCGTCATGCCTTGTCCTGTCAGGGTTTTTTTGAAGGGATGAGGAGTTTTTATGGGGCCAGAGAAGAGGTAAGGCTGGTCATGGTGCGAAGTGCGGGGCAGCAGGCTTACGGGCTGGCGGGGGTCGGTCAGACTGCACTGGGGGCCGGGGCTTGCCAGGCTAAGATGGGAGGCGCTGGATTAAGTGAAGTTGAGCTTGGCTGAACTGAGCCGGAGCGGAGAACTGCGCTGCCGGGCCTTTGCACTGTGTGCTGTGTGCCGTGTCCTGTCTTGCTTCAGGCGGACGGTGTGGGCGACGCAGGCGGTTTGGCCGTGAGACTGACGGTGGCGTACTGGCCGCTGGTGTCGTGCGTGGTGCGGCTGCGGGCTTCTGCGGGGGTGATGATGCCGGAGCGGATGTTCTGGGCATCGATATCCGCGCGGGTTTTTTGCAGGGTGACGCGGGCGAGTTCATCCATCTGCCAGAGGGAGACGAAGGTGAAGTCGATATCCGGGTCGATCTCGCCCCACAGGTTGAGCATGACCATGTGCAGGATAGTGGTCAGGTTTTTGCGGTAGAGTGTTTCCTGAAACGCGTGCACGCGGTCATAGAAAACCCGGATTTCTCCATCTGCGGAGGCGTTCAGGCCGCTGGGAGTGATGCCGGTGAATTTGACCAGCGGTTCCTGCGCCACGGCGCACATCTGCTCCTGCGCCTGCGCTTGCAGGCGGTCCAGCCCGGCGAGCGGGGCGGCCAGAAGTTCCAGTTTTTCCCGGTCCTTATCCAGCACGAAGGTGCCGCGATTGGAGCGGAAGCGGTTGAAGGCCTCGATGCGGCTGAGGAGGCCTTCCGGGTCCTGCGCGTAGGCCGACATGTCGGTGGAGAGCGCGACGATGGAGAACGCGTTCAGAAGGTCTGAGACGGACTGGCGGGTGCGCAGCCAGTTTTCCACCGCAGGGCGCGCCATTTGCGAGAGCGACAAACCGCCGAAATTATAAGCAGGTTTGAGAAGGTCTGGCACCGGGCGTGAGACAAACTGCAACAGCCGTGTGCTGTGCAGCAGGCCACCCTGCACCCACCAGCGCGAGGGCTGATAGAACTCCGTGCTGAGGGGGTTGGCGGTGTCATACTGGTCTGGCGTGGTCCAGACGGGTTCGATCGGCACGAGGGCGCGGAGCGAGCCTTTGCGGAAGGTTTCCGGCCGGAGCAGCAGAGGGGTTTCCAGCCCTCCGCCCGTGCGGGGCTGGCCGGTGTCCACATAGAGCAGGCCCATGCCGTAATAGCCGTCATACTCCGCCATGCGGCGCAGGACATCGCGCACGTTCAGGCGGGTAAATTCGCGCTCAATGTCGGCAAGGCGTTGCTTTTTGTCCGCCGTGCCGCGGGCGCGGAAGGTGATCCATTCCCGCGTGGCCTCGGCGGCGATGACCTCCACCATATGCCGGTATTCCGCACGCTGGGAGAGTTCCGCAAGGCGCGGGTAACCGGGAAAGGCGACACCCTCCGCCACCGCCTGCCGCAGCCAGCCGAGCAGGCCGGGGTTGGCGGATGCAGCGCTGTCCATAGCCAGATGGGTGCGGCCATCACCCCGCACGCCTTTGGGCGGCTGGTAGGGCCGGAACACGTCCGCCTGCGCGGGGAGGCTTTGCACACGCAGGGTTTCCGCCATGTCTCGCGGGCCGATGCCGGGAGGTGTTGGGGCTGGCTGTGGACTGGGGACGTTCAGGCGAGGTTCCTGGCGGAGAGTGCGGTCTGTGTCCCATGTGGTGCGGGATAGGGCGTGGCGCGGGGAGTGGCTTACGGCGTGTAGGAATTGCCGTGCTGCCTGTGAGGGCGCGGCAGTGGAGAGGTCTGGCGTGGTGTGGCGCGGGGAGAACCAGCGGGAGAGGAATGTAGGGCGTGGCACGGGGAGGGCTCTCCGGAACAGAGGGGTGCGACGGAAGGGGTAGACGGGGCATCACAACAGGCGGATGTTCGGGAACCCGGAGCGTGTTTGCGGGTTACGAGTGGCGGACTGTCAGGATTGAAGGAATACCCGGTATGAAAACAGGTTTGACGAAAGCGCTGGCGGCAGGACTGCTGCTGGGCGTAATGGCCTCTCCGCTGGCCAGTGCGGCGGAAACGGCGGACGGTACGCTGGTGGGCGCGGATGGCGCGGAAGTCGGCACCGTGAAAGTGACGAATGCACCTGGTGGCGTGCTGCTACGGGTGAGCGTGCGCAACCTCTCTCCGGGGTGGCATGGGATGCATTTTCATGAAAAAGGCAGTTGTGAAGCCCCGAAATTTACCAGTGCGGGCGCGCATGTGCATACCGTGAAGCCGGTGGTGCATGGGCTGCTGCATGACAATGCGAATGATAATGGGGACTTGCCGAACCTGTATGTGGGGCCGGACGGTCAGGCGACGGTGGAGCTGTATTCCACTCTGGTTTCTCTGAAACCCGGAAGCACGCGGCCTGCCCTGCTGGCCGATGGGGGCTCGGCGCTGGTGATCCATGCGCACCCGGATGATTATACCTCGCAGCCGATTGGTGGCTCGGGTGATCGGGTGGCGTGTGCGGTGATTAAAGCGGGATCATAAAACTGAGATGCGCAAAGGCAGGGGAAACCCGGTGAGGTGCCCCCTGCCCTGCTGCTGATGCGAGATCAGGCTTTTTCGTCTTCAGCGTCTTCTTCGGGGTCTTCATCATCTTCGAAGACCAGTTCAACCGTGATGGTTGCGCTATCGCCTTCCTGAAGCTTTTTGGCGTCTGCGTTGGCTTCGTCCTCGCTTTCGTAGAACTTGCCTTCGTTGGGGTCTTCCTGCCACTCGTTGCGCGGATCCCAGAACGTTACGTCGCCGTCCTCGTCTTCACGCTGTACGAGATAACCAACGATCACGTCGTTTTCGTCGCTCATGTTTTCTTCGCTCATGGTCTTTTTCCTTTACTGACCCGTCACCTATGCAGCATGGACAGAAAAAAGGAAGAGTCTCAAGTGATGATTCTGCTTCTTTTGCCTGCAATGACATTGGGAGTTGCCTGATGACTCGTGTTCTGACACCGATACGCCGCCTGACCCGGATGGCGCTTCTGGCCCCGATGCTGGCCGGATCTGCCCTGCTGGCCACGGGGGCCATGACTCCTGCCGCCCATGCCGCACTGGCAAACGGGACCACGGCCCCGGATTTTACGCTGGATGGCGCGCTGGGGGGCAAACCTATTAAATTCTCGCTCAAAGAAGAGCTGAAGAAGGGGCCGGTGGTGCTGTATTTCTTCCCCGCCGCCTTTACGAGTGGCTGTACGCTGGAAGCGCATGCTTTTGCGGAAGCAATCCCCACGTTCAAAAAACTCGGTGCGACCGTGGTGGGTGTGACGGCGGGCAATGTGGACCGCGTGGCTGAGTTCTCCAAAGAAGAATGCCGCAGTGCGTTCCCCGTGCTGGCCGACCCGGGTGCGAAAGTAGCGGGACTGTATGACAGCCAGAAGACGCAGGGGTCCTTTGCGCTGTCCTCCCGCACATCCTTTGTGATTACGCCGGAGGGCAAAATTGTGCTGAGCTACACCTCCGGCGACCCGGAGACGCATGTGCAGAAAACGCTGGAAGCCGTGCAGGTCTGGCGGGTGGCGCAGCCTGTTCAGAAGGCGCCGTAACAGGCTAGCCCTTGTCCTGCACCGGGGTGGAGGAGTAAGTCTGGCGGGCTGATTTCATCCTGATTGCGGCAGGGGGCGGTGTGCGGACTGGCATGCGGAAAGCCCGGACTGATCTGCAATCGCACTTCTGGACTGGTTGTTGCCGTGACTGAGACCTCTTTGCCGATTTGCGTTGCTGCGCTGTATCGCTTTACGCCGTTTGAAAACTTTGCCGAATTGCGCGGCCCGTTGCAGGCGGCGTGTGATGCAAACGGCGTGCAGGGCACCCTGCTGCTGGCGCGTGAAGGCATTAACGGTACCATTGCGGGCACGGATGCAGGCATTGCGGCGGTGCTGGAGCATATCCGCGCCCTGCCCGGCTGTGCGGAAATTGAGGTCAAGTTCTCCCGCGCGCCCAGTATGCCGTTTTTGCGCATGAAGGTGCGACTGAAGAAAGAGATTGTGACCATGGGTGTGCCGGGGCTCGACCCGCGTTCTGACGTGGGCCATTACGTGCCCGCCGAGGAATGGAACGCGCTGCTGGAAGACCCGGACACCATTCTGATTGATACCCGCAACGACTATGAAGTGGCCGCCGGCACTTTTAAGGGCGCGATTGACCCGAAGACCAAGACCTTCCGGGAGTTCCCGGAGTGGTTCCGGGCGCACCGGGAAGAGCTGATTGCCGAAGGGCGCACGCCGCGCATTGCCATGTTCTGCACGGGCGGGATCCGGTGTGAAAAAGCCACCGCGTTTGTGAAAGCGGAAGGGCTGGACGAGGTTTACCACTTACAGGGTGGCATTCTGAAATATCTGGAAAACATTCCCGAAGAAAAAAGCCTGTGGCGTGGCGAATGTTTTGTATTTGACCAGCGCGTGACGGTGAAGCACGGGCTGGAACCGGGATCACTCGACCAGTGCCATGCCTGCCGCATGCCGTTGACGGCGGAAGAAATGGCCTCCTCCGAATATGAGCATGGGGTGAGTTGCCCGCATTGCTACAGCGAACGCGATGAAAAACAGCGCGCCCGTTATGCTGAGCGCGAACGGCAGGCGCAACTGGCGGCGGAACGCGGGGAAGTGCATCTGGGCGCGCATATGGATGAAATCCGTGAGCGCAAGCGCCGGGAGCGGGAAGAAGAAATCCGTCGGCAGAATGAGAAGCGGCAGCACGCCGCGCAGTAAAACCGTCAGATCCGGGCGAGGAAATCTGGAGCGAAGCGTGGCAGGGGTGTGGCGTCAGTCAGGGCTGTGAAGGCCCCTGCTGCGGCGTCGACCTGATCGTCATGTCCGCCGCCGGGGAAGGCGGCGAGTTCTTCCAGAAAATTTGGGGTCCAGGGGGCGCGGACGGCGAGGACGTTGCCCGCGTTGACCTGGGCTGCGAACGGGGCGGCGCGGGTGGCTTTATCGCCCGTCTCCCGCACGGTTTTGACCTGATAGCCCGCGAGGCGGCCTGTCAGATATCGGGCTTGTGCGACGCCGGCCTGACCGGGGTCCTGCGGCAGGATGATGCGGGTTGCGGGGCCGTCCTGCGCGGCGGTGGCGAGGAGTGTTGCTTCTACCTGAGCGGGGTCTCCGCGCAGGCGGGTGACATCCAGCACGCAGAACCGGCCATCTGGCAGGCGGGAGAGTTTGACGCCCACCGTCCAGTCCGCATTGCGGCCCGTGCTGTGGCGGGTGGCGGCAAGGTCCCACCGGCGGACGGTCTGGCCGCCTGCGGGGGCGGCGGATTGGACGCTGATCATGCCCGTCTGGAACAGGGTGCCTTCCGCCGGGACGGGGGATTGCTGGTAGAGTGCGCCCCATTCCCGCGCGCCAATGGCGAGGCGGATGCGGGCGAGTTCCGGCTCCGGGAATGCCTGCGGCCAGAGGGCTGTGCCGGGGGCGCGGTCGAGTGGATCGGCCTCTTCCGCCAGAGCGGGGAGACGGAGGATGTCCCATGCCTCACCGGTGCCGGACTGCATCTCATCCAGCAGGCGGCCTGCGAGGTCATCGGGGGACCAGCGCGTCATCACCAGCACAATGGCCCCGCCCGGCATGAGGCGGGTGCGCAGGACGGCGCGATACCAGTCCCACACGGCGGCGCGGCGGGCGGGGCTTTCGGCTTCCTGACGGTCCTTGACGGGATCATCCACAATGGCGAGGTGTGCGCCCTTCCCTGTCAGGCCGCCACCGATGCCCATGCTGGCGTAGAGGCCGCCTTGTGCTGTGTGCCAGGCATCCTTCGCGCTGCTGTCTGCGGCGAGTGTGACGGTGGGGAACAGAGAGTTGAAACGGCGGGAGGCGACGAGATTGCGGACATCCCGCCCAAAATCCTGCGCTAGAGAGGCCCCGTAGGAGGCGCATACAACCTGTTTGTTCGGGTTGCGGCCCAGATACCATGCCGGAAAACGCTTGCTGGTTAGCTCAGATTTTCCATGCCGGGGTGGCATGAAGACCATGAGACGGGTGATGGCCCCGCGTTCCACGGCATCCAGTTTGTCACACAACAGGTGATGATGCGCGCCGGCCTGATAATCCGGCATGGTGTAGCGCGTGAAATCCAGAAGCCCCTCTCTGGCCGCAACCCGCCGGGCGAGTTCAGTCCGGGCGGCCTGCTGCGCCTGTTTGCGCAAGTGTGTTGAGTTCATCATCCGAAAACTCTTCGACGCTGCGGCGGACAACCGCATTCATGGACAGGCCCGCCAGCTTGGGGTGCAGGTAGGGGGCGGCCACTTTGGCAGCGTCAAACTGGCGGTCTGTTATGGTCTCGTCCCCCTGCATGACGCGGGTGAAAATATCCAGCGGGGTAATGGGCGCGGATTTTCTGGGGCGTCTTTTGGGAGGCGTTGGTTTTTCCGGCATGGATTTTCAGAAAAAATGCAGCGCGCGGGGGGAGCGGGGTTCGGGGCGGTATGGAGGCAGATGGAGCGCACCGGTGCAGGAAGCGGATGCGTGAAAGCTGCTTATTTTTCCGCGAGGTCTTGCAGCAAAGCGGGATGTGGCGGCGTCTTCCTGCTGGCGGTGGCGGAGTTCTGCGCTGAGCGTGGTGACGATGCAGTCTGTGAGATTTGCGCCAAACTGGCCGCGCCGGGTGAGCCCGTGGGTGGACGCACGCAGGACCGGGCGGCAGCGGATGCGGGTGCCATCCGGGCAACCTACCTGCAGGGCTTCCGCCCAGGGCACCGGGATATCGGCCCGGTGGCAGTTTTCTGACTGCGGGAGGATGGGGCAGAACACCAGAGCGGCCCCTTGGCGCGCCGCCAGAACCCACCATGTTGCGGCGGAACAGAAGACGGCACCCGCGCGCACGCCTGTAGCCGGGGATGGACCCGCCATGAGGACTCCTGAGACTTTACTGCCGGGGGTTTTGAAAAACCCTCTCTGGCAGGACTTTTGTGATGATGCCCAAGGGATAGGAGTGACCACGCGCGCCGACAAGGCGTGCGGAATGCAGGATTTCTGGCCTGAATGAACTTCCGCCCCGCTTGCGTGTTTGAAGGGAGAGGCTCCGGCACATCTCTGTGGCCGTGTGCCTGACGAACAGGGATGGGCACACTCATGACACGTACACGCCGTTATCTTCTGGGGGTAGGAGTTGCCTTGCTCCTTGTGGGGGCTGGGACATACAGGTTTGTGCTGCGGCCGGAATATGCCCTGCTCCCTGTTGCTGCCGGAACGGGGCCGCACCCCAAACTGCCACCGCCGCATGCCACAGTTGTGCCGACGGTTAATATTGCCCGCCCGGTTGGCTGGAAAGACGGGGAAATGCCCCATGCCTCCGGTGGGCTGAGCATAAAGGCCTTTGCAAAAGGGCTGGACCACCCGCGCTGGCTGTATGCCTTGCCGAACGGGGATGTGCTTGTGGCGGAAACCAATTCCCCCGACACGGAAAACAAGTCCTTTAAAACCCGCATTGCCGGGGCCATTCAGGGGCTTGCGGGGGCGAATGTGCCCAGCCCGAACCGTATTATCCTGCTGCGGGATGCCGATAAAGATGGGGTTGCGGAGGAGCAGAGCGTGTTTCTGGACCACCTGCACTCGCCCTTTGGCATGGCGCTGATTGAGAACACGCTTTATGTGGCGAATGCTGATTCCATCTGGCGTTTTCCGTATCAGAGTGGAGAGAAATCCATTACCGCAGCGGGGGAAAAGGTGGTGGACCTGCCCTCTGGCTATAACCACCACTGGACCAAGAATATTCTGGCAAGCCCTGATGGGCAGTCCCTTTACGTGACCATAGGCTCCAACAGCAACGTGGCGGAAAATGGTTTGCAGGCTGAGGAAGGCCGGGCGCGGATTGACAAACTTGATTTAAAAACCGGCACGTTGACGCCGTTTGCCACCGGCTTGCGCAACCCCAACGGGTTGGCGTGGGAACCACAAACCGGCGCGCTGTGGGTTGCGGTGAATGAGCGGGATGAAATTGGCAGTGATCTGGTGCCTGATTACCTGACCTCCGTAAAGGAAGGGGCGTTTTATGGCTGGCCCTTCAGCTATTATGGCGGGCATGTGGATACGCGGGTAACCCCGCAAAACCCCGAGCGGGTGGCGGCTGCTATTGCGCCTGATTATGCGCTTGGTCCGCATACAGCCAGTCTTGGTCTGGTTTTTGGCGCAGACAGCAGCCTTCCTGCAGGGTGGCGAAACGGGGCGTTTATTGCCCAGCATGGGTCTTGGAACCGCAGGCCGAAGAGCGGGTATAAGGTGATATTTGTGCCGTTCCTGAATGGTCGCCCGTCCGGTGTGCCGGTGGACGTGCTGACAGGCTTTTTGACGCCGAATAAGAACCGTGCCCATGGGCGGCCTGTGGGGCTGGCGCTGGACCAGACGGGGGCCTTGCTGGTGGCGGATGATGTGGGGAATGTGATCTGGCGGGTTTCTGACGCGCAGGTGGAAAAAACGCTTCCCGGCAAATGAGGGAACCCGTTCCCGCAGGTTTACGGTAGGCTGGTGCGGTGTTTTGCTAAAGAGTGCGTAAAAAAGGGGCTGACCGGGTGTTCTGGTCAGCCCCTTTTTTTGTGAAAAATTCCTGCTTATTCAGGCAGAAATGCCGTCATACAGGCCAACGCCGGAGAGGCGGGAGAGGGTCTGACGGTAGGCCTCAACGGCGGGCGGATAGACGATGCCGCGAATAAGCGAGAGGCTGTGCAGGTGGGCGAACAGGTGAATATCATCTGTGGAGAGCGTGCCGTTGACCGCTTCCGGGCTGCGGATGAGCGGGGCCAGCATTTTCAGCATGGTATTCAGATTGCCGATTTCACCATCACTGTCTTTCAGAATTTCAAAGAACGGGCCGGTGGAGGCTTCCTTTTTTGTCAGGAAGTAGGCGCGGGCTGCGGTGGTCGCAAATTCCGGCAGCGGGGCGCAGGCGGCACGCGGCAGGAACAGGCGGTAGAGCGTGCTGCTGGTCGCACTGATCCATTCCGTAATGGCGGGGTTGGGCGTGCCGGTGAGGATGGGGGTGCCCTGCTGGTCGATATGGGTGACGATATCCATGCTTTCCGGCATGAAGTGGCCGTCTTCCTCTAAAATGGGGAGGGATTTGCGGCCGACCATGCCGATGGGCGTGGCTTCATCATCATTCAGCAGGATGATGCGTTCAAAGGGGAGGTTTTTCAGACCGAAAATCATCTCTGCTTTTACGCAGAACGGGCAGTGGTCATAGATGTAGAGTTTCCGGGTCATGCTACTCTGCTCCATACGGATACGGTGGGCCTTCCCCCTGCCCTGTTCTGAAACACCCCTGTGCGTCAAGCCTGTTCTGTGCGGGCGGCAGGCTCCCGGATGGTATTCTTTGTGCTGCGGGCGGCTTTGGCGGCCTTACGGGCAGCGTCCTCCCGCGCGGCAAGCTGTTCGAGCAATAACGCGCACTGGGCTGCAATTTTGCGCTGTGAGGAGCTGGCCGAGATGGTGGGGAACAGGGCCTCGCCCATGGCGCGGAATGAGAGTTCATCCACCAGCATCATCCGCAGGCGTTGATGTGCGCACAGGCCCAGAGCCTCTCTGGCTTCCGTGATTCGCGCCATGGCACGGGCGCGGACCAGTTGCCAGGAGACGGCATCATGCCGGGTGAGCGTGCTGGGGCGGTGCTGCTCGGAAAATTCCACGTAGTCACAATAGCCAAATACGTAATCCCGATACCAGCGCTCGGCGGCATCGGCGGCGGGCTGGGTGATGTCACCCGCTTGCAGCAGAGATTGCACGGTGCGCAAAACACGAGTGGGCGCTGTGCCGACAAATTCCGAGCGGGCGCGGCGTTCTGGCGTGGGGCCATTTTCTGAGAAAGTATTTGGTGTGGAAGCGTGATTTCTGGTTTTCAGTTTTGCCATGTGAGGGCCTTTGAGGGATGCGTCAGGATACAGGGAAGCGTGCCAGGGTTATGCGGCGGCGTGTGGGGTTGGGGTGTGTGACGTGGAGTGTGACACGGGATGTGAGGTGGGAAAGCTGGTGGTGTGTGACGGGGCTGTGGTGTGGTTTGTGATGGGGTGCGGGGCGGATGTGGGCGTGCCGATGGTGGGAGCCAGGTGAGACGTGCCAGTGGTGGGAGCCGCTTGAGCCGTGCCGCTGGTGGGGGCCGGGTGAGAAGTGAGTGTGCGGGCTGGGGCGAGCATGGTCAGACTCCTTCCAGATCGGGCACGGCGGCCCATGCAGTCATGCGTTTGGCGTGCGGTGTAGGGGCCGGGCCTGCCGGAGTGGTGGCGTTGGGCGCGGGGGTGGACTGACTGGTGGCTTCGGGCTGGGCAGCGTCGGTTTGCGCGGCTTCGGCCTCTGCGGCGAGGCGGTGGCGGATGGTGGCTTCCAGCCAGGAGACGGGTTCGGCGGGGTTGAAGGCCTCGCATTCGGCCAGCACGGCCAGAAGGGTGGCGGCATCATCGGCGAGCATTTTCAGCCATTTGCCCAGCAGCGCACGGGCGGAGCGGTCTGGTCTGCCGGTGACCCGTTTTAAAAACAACAGCCCTGTGTTGAATAAATGCGTGCGCGCATCACTGTCCGGCCCGAACGCAGTGAGGGAGGACTCTGCTTCTGACTCTGCCTCTGCTTCTTGGTGTTTAAGGGGCTGGGATGCGGGGGTGGTTAAGCCCTCCCCTGCCCCTTCCGGCGGCAGTTGGGGTGCGGATTTGAGCTGGGGATTGCCGCCCGTGCGGCCCCAGTGTGAACCGAGGTCCGACGCGGCTTTATCCCGCAACAGGCGGCGGCAGAAAACCGCGCCCTCTGGTGTGGTGCTATACACCCCGGCCTCGCGCAGTTCGGCCATCAGGCGCTGGATCTGGCGGTCTGACACGCCCAGCATTTGCGCAAGCTGGCGCGTATGCAGCGGGCGGTGGTTGACGCACAGGTGGCCGTACGGTTCGGCCTCGTGCATCAGGCACAGCAGGCGCATCCACAGACCTTGTGCGGCGAGTGAGCACAGGCGCAAAGCGGGGTCGCGCTCGTAATCCTGCCACCAGAATTTGGACCAGCGGCGCTTGCTCATACCATGTCCCTCCAGCGCTCCAAACCGCGCCAGATGGCCTGCGTGGCGACGGGGTGGCCGGTGGGGAGAGGTTCCGGATCACGCAGGGGTTCGTGCCACTCCTCATCCTGCGCGTACTGGGCCGGGGTTTCGGACCGGGCCTGCTCATACCGCAGGAGAGCCTGCCGCACGCCTTCCATACAGCGGCCTGTCTGCCGACCGATCTGACGCAGGGATTTGCCGGCGCGACGCAGGGTGACCATCTGCTCCAGCAGGGCGGCATCCGTTTTGGGGCGGGCGGCGGCGTGGAGGGCGGTGTCGGCGCTGCGTGCAGGGGACGTAGAAGACGAATCGAGGGATTTGTCACATTTTTGAGCTGAAATACGCTGCGGGGATGCAGGGCGGCCAGACGGAACGGCAATGGGGGGACGCGGGGGGATGGCGTGGGCTGCGGCAGAAGGGCCTGCATGAGCAGGTTTGCGGGGCAGGCTCTGGGGAGCCTTGATCCGGCTGACGTGAGACGTGCCGGGGGTGCGCACCAGAGTGGCGGCAGAAAACCTGCCAGAAAGTTGGGTTGAAATGGAGTGGGCGGGAGTCTGTGAGGCCGACATAGGCACTCTTCCTTTGAATGGAGGCGATCAAAACGGCCTCATCACACCGGTGAGGCTTAAGGGGGACGGTAGGGTGACCAGTCACAAGAGGTCAAGGGGATATTGAAGTGATATATCCCATTTGATCTTTAAGGGACGACGTGGGATAGTTCCCCCTATGGATCGCTCACATGTTGCCAGAGAACTGGAACGCCGGATGTCCCTGCTGGGGCTGACGCAAAAAGCACTGTCCCGTAATGCGGGGGTTGGTGACACCTATGTGCGCGATATTCTGAAAGGAAAATCGCGCAATCCCGGGGGCGAAAAGCTGGAGCGCGTTGCCTCCATTCTGGGCTGCACGGCGCGGGATCTGCTGTTCCCCGCTGGTGGGCAGACCGTGGCGCGGGAGGCGCGCTCTGCCTACATTGCGGCCCCGGATCAGCCGGAAATTACGGTGGAACGGAACCCGCCGGGGTATGTGGCTGTGCCCTATATCTCGCTACGGGCAGGCATGGGCGGCTGCGGTTATGTGGAAGACCGGCTGCTGGGACGCCCCAAGTTTTTTGAAGAAGATTTTGTGCGCGGCGCGCTGCGGGCCTCCCCCTCTGACCTGAGGGTGATTGAGGTGGAAGGCCAGTCCATGGAACCGATGCTTCAGAACGGAGACATGGTGCTGGTGGACACGCGCAAGACATCCATTATCGAACCGGGCATTTTTGTGCTGTTTGATGGAGATGGCGTGGTGTGTAAATGGGCCGAGCGGGCGCATGAGGCCTCGGAACCGATGGTGCGCATCAAGTCCGAAAACCCGCGTTTTTCCCCTTATGAGGTCCCCGCCGAGCTGGTGCAGATTATCGGCCGGGTGGTGTGGTTTGCGCGGCGGCTGTAACGGTCGCCGCTTAATGCGCCCAAACTGACACGCTCAGAGCAAGAATGCTGCACTCTGCAATACTGTAATGAGTGCACAGAATTGCCATATTCGCTTTGAAACCAAGAAAAAATATCGTTTCAAGCGTGATATAACACAATACATCCAAATTATGAGACACAATCTGACGCTATTTCTGCGGGATATAGCCGAAGTATAGCCTCTGCACGCGTTTTGTATCTTTTTCGATACAAACAATTACAGCGTGTTCCCTTTAGATTCATTAAAAAATCATAATTTGAATAACTATGATCGATTGATATGCATAGTGAAAGAATAAATTCTAAGAAAAACTTAACAAAAGAAGGGTGCACGCATTGGGTGCTTCTTATACCGCGACTTATATCTGGACTGGCGCCGGAGACGGAACGAGCTGGGCGGATACTAAAAACTGGACTTACTATGATTCCAACGGAAACCCCGCGACGTACCCCCTAACCTGGGTTAATGGCCAGCAGGTTGCTCTGCCGCCTGGCACGAGCAGCACATGGGCTCCGGTGGCCTTTCCGTCCAACGCTACGGTTGATCTGGGTGGCCAGACCTATGGCGGTGTTAGCAACATGACGGTGGACAGCGGCGCTGCGGTGACGCTGGAGAACGGCACACTGAACGCCAACGGACTGACCGTTGCGAACACGGGAACGCTGACACTCAGCGGTCCGAGCACGACGCTGAATGCGCCCTCTTCCGCCACGATCAATGGCACGCTGGGCATTGCTGATGGAGCAACCGTCAGCCTGAATGGCAGCGTGCCCGGAACTGTGGTGTTTGGTGAAACACCGGACAACACCCACAATACGCTGGTGCTGAACAATCCCTCCCTGACTGTGGGCAGCGTGCAGAACTTTACCCCTGCTGACAGCATTGTGGTGGAAAAATCTGGTTATCCGCATGTCCGGTGGATTCAGCAGGGCAGCAGCAACACCTACACACTGGCGGCGTATGACGGCAACTGGACGCAGAACGCCATTGCCAGCAGCGTTTCCTTTGCCCCAAAGAAAAATGCCGATGGCACGACCGCCACTGATGCCAATGGGAATACGGTTTATTATTCCCCGCAGGATCTGAGTCCTGCTGCGACGTCTGCGGGCACCATCGACGGTAACCATGGTGATTCTCAGCATACAGGCGCGACCTACTACCAGAATGCCGGGCTGACCTATAACAGCACCGCGCAAACGGCCACGGTGACGTGCTTCCTTGCCGGGTCTTTGATCCGCACCGCAAAAGGCGATGTGGCTGTTGAAGATGTGGGGGTGGGCGATCTGGTTCTGACTGTGACGACGGGCCAGGATGTGTATCAGCCCGTTATCTGGGCCGGGTATCAGACCGCGACGGTGCGTGCCGGCGTGCCGGATGATGAAGCGGGCTATCCCGTGCGGATCCGGGCCGGGGCCATTGCCGATGGCGTGCCGTATGAAGACCTGCTGATTACGCCGGAACATTGTCTGTTTCTGAACGGTCGCTTTGTGCCTGTTCGGATGCTGGTCAATGGCAGCAGCATTTTTTATGATCGCAGCCTGACGCAGTACACCTATTACCATGTGGAAACCGCGCAGCATGCTGTGATTATGGCCAATGGGATGCTGACGGAAAGCTATCTGGATACCGGCAACCGGGGCAGCTTTGCACAGGCCGGCAAAGTGGCGACTTTGGGCGCTGGTCCGCGTACCTGGGCCCAGCATGCCGCCGTCCCGCTGGCCGTGACGCGCGATGAAGTGAAACCTCTGTTCCGTGCGCTGGCAGAACGGGCTGCACAGTCATCTGGCGTGTGTGGTGAAGGGCTTATGCCCAGCCCGGAACTGACGCATGATGCGGACCTGCATCTGGAAACAGTGTGTGGGAAGACAATCCGTAAAATCCGCAAGCAGGACGGCATGGCGTCCTTCATGCTTCCGGCGGGTGTCACGCAGGTGCGTCTTGTCTCCCGCGCCAGCCGACCCTGTGATGTGGAAGGGCCGTTTGTGGATGACCGCCGGATGCTGGGGGTTCTGATCGGTGGCGTTGTGATGCAGGAAGGCAATCTTCCTCCACGCAGCATCACGCAGCCTACGCAGAACAGCACCCTGCCCGGCTGGCACGCGGCCGAACCTAACGGCGCGCGCTGGACGGATGGTTATGCACTGCTGGAGGTGCCGAGCACGCTGCCGCATGCGGTGCGGATAGTGACAGTGAAGATTCTGTCTGCCGGACCCTATCTGTGTGAGGACACAGCCGTTTCACGGTATCGTGTCAGCAACTGAGCCACGTCACACGAACATTATAAAAAACCGGAAGGAGCGTTGGCTCTCCTTCCGGTTTTTTTAGCTAAGCTCTTTTATTTCTCAGACTGAACGGACGGACAGAACACCCGCCTGTTCCGGCATGCTGCCAGAAGGGCCACAGGCCAGAATCTGCAGGGTCAGAATACTGCACTGATCCCCGACGTGCAGTGGCAGCGGCAGAATGGCACTCCCGGTTGTCCAGCGGCAGGGGAGATTTTCCTGAACACTCCAGCCGTCCGCGTCCACAGTGGTCAGATGGCTGGTAATCTCGATATTTTTCTTTACGCTCTGAAGAGAGATGCTCCCCACGAGCACACCGAGATGGCGGTGGTCATTCACAAACGGACCGGGACCATCACACGGACGCCTTGTGCGCGAGAGGATACGCACAGATTTCACGCCCGGTGGAATCATGAACAGATATTTATCGCCTTTAACACGCATTGTCCGAATGACCTGCCCTTTTGAAGTAACAAGGCGGAGGTCGGGATCATCCCTCAAAGCAACATCGCTCACCGTGAACGGAACGCCGCGCGCCAGAGCCCGGGCCTGAAGCGTGACAAAAAGCGATTCAGCAGTGGCGCTGGCAACCGGGCCGGGGGCTTTTGCATCTTTCTTCTCGCTTTTAACATGTCCGTGGATTTTGATAACTTTGCTATCCTGAATGAATTTATTCCGATTTCCGGTATCCAGATAGCTTTCTGTCAGTGCGCCATCGGCCCGGATAACGGCGTGCTGAGGCGTTTCAACATGATAGTACGTGTACGAAGAGAGTCTGCGGTCAAAGAAGATGGACCGGCCATTCACCAGCATGCGAACGGGAATAAATGCCCCATCAAAGAACAGACAATGATCACCAGTAATCAGCATATCCTTGTACGGCACCCCATCGGCAATAGCATCCTTGATGATGCGAACAGGATAACCGGCTTCATCATCAGGGAGGCCGTTACGCACGGTGACATGCTGGCGACCCGCCCAGATAACCGGGCGGTTGACGGGGCTTTCCTCGACATAAGTCATGATCTGGTCGCCTCTTTTGAGACTTTCAACCGGCACATCACCCTCCGGGGTTTCGATCATGCTGCCAGCAAGGAAACAGCCGAAGGTAATATTCGTGGGCGTGCTGCCATTGTACGCAACAATCGTCGTGGTGGAACGGAAATCATCCGGAGTATAAGACGTTCCATCAGCTTTTTTTGCAAAAGAGACAGACGAAATCAGCATATCGCCTGCACTGCCTTTCAGGCTATAAGAATCGTTACTGTTTTTTGTCCAGATTACGCTTGTATCCGAGGTATTACCGACAAAATCTATCTCATCATCAGGAGACAGATTGGTCACACTGGTGGGTGTGACGCTGGTGCTATCCAGCTGAAGAGTATTGGGAACAGTAGATGTTGTTGATCCAAACACAATGTTTGAGGTTACACTTCTGGCAATAAGCGTGCCGCCACCCTGAATGGTAATCGTGCCGCCGCTGATGCTGGTGTTTCCAGTGACGGTGATGCCATCAATAATCGTGTTGCTTTTTGCCGTGATGGCGCCGGTAACTGTTACCGTGCCTGAACCGGAAAGGGTAACGGGATGACGGCCTGCTATGGCCAGACCGTTAATAAAATTATCGGAAGCCCCTCCCGCCCCTTGCACTGCGCCTGACACAGTAATCGCATTCCTGGAGGAATCCAGTGTAACCATAGCTTTAGATGCATCACTATTTGCGATGACATCTTTCCATGTGACGCTGGCTGCCGTGAGTGCTGAAGTCGCCATAAGCAGGACCTCTCTCAACAAATATGTCTGTTTGGAAATAAAAAACCGTGATTCTGAGTAGCACCCAACCCCTGACGACATAAGGCACGAAAATGCTAAGTGATCTTGCACCAGTGCTAAGGTGAGCTTGATTTTTAAGAATAGATAGAATCTGTAAGAGGCGCCGTCAGCCGGTCTGTGAACTCCGGAACTGTCTACATGGAATCATAATGCCTCATGCTTTGAGGACTGAACGACCATCAGAAATTCATATTCCAACAATACAAGAACGCGCTCCGCGAGACCTGACAGATTTGCCTGCCTGTACCGGTCTTTTTCAGGAAACACTCTGATCACCAGAAAAGATACCAAAAGGCACCCGTAAAATGCTCTCCGTTCTGGCCCCCACTTCCGACCTGACAGACCGTGAGTTTTTTTTGCTCTTCTGTCATTTTGGTACTCTTTCCAAAGCTGCTAAATTTCTGGATACGCATCCTTCAAAAATTTCACGCGCTATCAAATGCCTTGAGCACAAACTGGGCACACAGCTGATCAAGCGGGATGGGAAGAGACTGATCCTGACCCGGGAAGGAATACTCTACAGAGATTCCATATCTAAAGCATTTTATGAGATTCTTTCTCAGGAATATATTCTAAAAAAGAAAGTTGCTAAAAAAACTTTTAAAATATTTTTCCATAATATGCCTGGACTTCTTTTTATGGATAATGTCCTGAATGACTGCATCAGGAAGTTTCCCAGAATTTCATTTGATTATGACATTGCACCGTATCTTGCTCCTGATCATCTGGAAGATGACTGTCTTTTTATTGGGAACGGACGAAGTTCTTTCATTTCCGAGGATACAATTCGCAAAAATATTTTTTCGGACCCATTGCTGATTGGCTCCAGCATAACCAACCCGGAAATCGAGAAAGGTCGTATTTACGACATTGCTGATTTATACGACAAAAAAATTATCAATAGCTCATCTTACATTATTCAGTATTTTGATGAGTCTGGACTTCCACATGATGCAAAATTTAGCAACATCGCCCTTAGTGTTGGGCAATCTGTAGATTCTATAAAATTTGGTGTGAAAAATAACTGCCTCTTCATGACATGCCGCTACAGCTTTGAGCATACCGACCTTGCCGACCAGATTATGCAGGTTCCTGTAAAAGAAAAAATAGATCTCTATTATATTGACATGTTTTACAATAAGAACACCCGGAATAATCCGGAAAGCAAAATGGTGATTGATTACCTGTACCGGGAAGCCAAAGTGTTTTTTTCCAACCTGCAAAAAACACTTAACAGCTGACAGAACACACTCTTTGACTGCACCTGTTTCTGGTCAGGCTTACAGAGGTGGCTCCTGCTGATGCTATGAGTGAGTGTTGCTGATGCCCCCATCCTGCCCTGTTACGCCTCCTGCACATCATACGTCTGCCGGACCTGTCTGGATGCCATTGCCGGGGAGTGCGGCGTTTCTGCGTCAGCAGGCGGAGCTGGACGGCGCGACGCTGGTGCAGGTTGCGGCGTGCCTCCGTCAGACAGTGCGGGAGATTATGCCCCTGATCGATACGCTCTATTTTAAAGCGGCTCCGCTGGCCGTGCTGGAGTGCTGCGCCACGCTGGAGGCTCTGGCGCAGGAAGTGGATCAGGATGATGTGCAGACTGTCGCGGAGCGAATGCTGGAGCAGGTCCGGGCTCTGTGAGGCTGGTGGCTGGTGGCTGGTGGCTGGTGGAAAGGTAAGACGGCATCCACCGAAACAGCGTGATAATAAAAGATATAATAACCGTTATTCAGGCCGGGGTGTGATTCTGTTGCTTTTCTGCAACAAGAAAGCGTCCCTTTATTGCGACTCTCTTTTTGTAATGGATTTGAAATAAATTTAAGGCAGTCTGAAGAAGAACGGTTCCGAATTGACGGATCAGCCTGATGTGGAAGCACGGATAATCCCATGAGAGTCAGACGTCGTTTTTCCCTTCTTGTTACTACAGTTTGCACCGTTGCCCCCTGCCTTGCCGCAGAGGCCGCCACCCCGGGCACGGAAAAAACCACAACAGCGCGCCACCATGTTACAGCGCATTCCGGCACGCCCCATGCAAAACCGGCAGCAGCGGGGGCAATGCCTGCGGCGGCGGTTTCAACGGCTCCGGCGGCACGCAGGGCTCCAAAAAAAAGCGGTCCGGTTTATGCGGGTGAGGCCGAAACGATTAACGTAACGACCGGCACACATTCCACAAACCGTAAGGCCAGACAAAGCACGTCTCCGGTTACGGTCGTCTCCGCTGCCACGCTGCGTCGCTCGGGTATGATGAACGTGGCCGATGCGTTGACCCGCACCTATGCGTCCATCAATGTGCAGGCCATGGGCGCGGATTCCGCCGCCCTGACCTCCTCCATTCAGATGCGCGGACTTGGGCCGAATGAAGTGCTGGTGCTGGTAGATGGCAAACGCCGCCATAACACCGCCAACATTACGGCCGATGCCGGGCCGCAGTTTGGTTCCACCGGTGCGGACCTGAACACCATTCCTGCAAGTGCTATTGACCATATTGAAGTTCTGGAGGATGGCGCTGCAGCCATGTATGGCTCGGACGCTATTGCCGGGGTGGTGAATATCATCACCAAAAAGCAGGACCACGGGCTGCATATGTCCGCGCAGACCGGGGCCAATGCCTATAATGGTGATGGTTGACAGTATCAGCTGAACGCCGATGGCGGGCTGAAGCTGGGCCAGGATGGCTATATGCATATCAGTGCGCAGATGTACCACACCGACCATATGGTCGTGGGGGCGCATGACCATCGCTTGCTGGGAAGCTGGCCCACCAATGCCACCACTACCGGTTATTATAATGGCCTGGTGCCGGGTGCGATGAACGTGCCGAGCGATTCCAACAAAATCATGAGCACGCCGGAAGAAACGCGCGAGAGCCTTGCCATTGATTTTGGAAAAAAGATTACAGACGGCATCAACTTTTACGGGCTGATTACCTACATGCACCGGCATGGGGAAGCGTATGAAAACTATCGTACGCCCAACATTGCGCCCAGCATGTATCCGTCCGGGTTCTCGCCGCTGGAAACATCGGAAGAAAATGATTACGCGGCCACTCTGGGTCTGAAAGGCGATAACTTCTTTGGTTTTGACTGGGACCTGAGCACGACTTACGGCGCAGATGGCAACAAGATTGGTAACAAGAACACCGCCAATACCGGAATGCTGGCCAGCACCTGTTCGACCGACCCCAGCTCTGCCTATTTTTCCACGGATGGTTGTGGCTGGTCCCCCAACACCACGCGGGCTGAAACCTACCGCATGGCGCAATGGACCAACAATCTGGACTTCCGCCGTAACTTCAACATTGCCCATCTGGTGCCGGTAACGCTGGCCTTTGGCGGTGAGCACCGTCTGGAAACCTATGAGATCAAGGCAGGCACCCCGCCCTCTTACGAACTGGGAGGAACGCAGGGTTATGCGGGCCTTGGCCCCAATAGTGCGGGTAACTGGAGCCGCGATATCTGGGCCGCGTATGTAGACGGAGACTTCCACCCGCTGAAGCACTGGGATCTGGATTTTGCAGGCCGGTTCGAACATTATACGGACGTGGGCAATACGGTGAACGGCAAGGTGTCATCACGCTACGACATCAATCGCTTTATTTCCGTGCGTGGGACCATCAGCACCGGGTTCCGTGCGCCGACACTGGCGGAACAGCATTACAGCGCCATGAATGTGAGCCCGACGGGGGCGTCCGGCCTGCTGCCTGTCAGCTCCACAGCGGCGCAGGTTCTGGGTGCCAGCCCGCTGAAGCCTGAACGCTCCGTGAGTGAGAGCGGCGGCATTGTGCTGGAGCCTGTGCGGGGCTTCCATGTGGAAGCGGACGTCTATCAGATCAACCTGCGGGACCGTATTGTGGGCGGGGGCACCGTGAAAGGTGATGCGGCCATCAACGCGATTGAGACCATGGGGTATTCTCTGCCGCTGAACAGCATCAACGCGCAGGATGTCTCAGCCTATTACATGACCAACGGGGCCAGCACCCGCACGCAGGGTCTGGACATTAAGGCTGACTATACGTTCCACTTTGAAAAAGCCGGGAACCTGACTTTGAGCATGGCGCTGGACCTGAACCGCACCCGCCTGCACCATAACGGCACGGACCGGAACGGTAATGCGCTGCTGAATGCGCAGAATATTGGCTACATCACCACGGCCTACCCGCGCAGCAAGATTATCCTGAACGCGTTTTATGCCTACCGGAACTGGGACTTTAACGTGCGCCAGACCCGGTATGGTGAGACAACCAGCATGCTGACCTATTATGACTGGACGGACAAGACGCTGCCCTGCGCCAGCGGCGGCAAACTGGCCTACTCCAACTCCTGCTTTGCGCAGTTCAAGAATTCACCGCGCTGGCTGACGGATATTGAAATTGGCTATCGCTTTAACCCCCACTGGCATATGGCCGTGGGCGTCAACAACCTGCTGAACGTGCGTCCGCGCCGCGTGCCGCAGATTAACAACTCTCGCGGGGCGCAGATTTATGATCAGTTCTCCCTGCAGGTGCCCATTACCGGGGGCTATTACTATGGCCGACTGGATGCAAATTTCTGACGGAAGGATTTGACGGGTTGGGAAGCGCGGGGTTTTTAGCCCCGCGTTTTTCCTATGGGCTTAACCGGCTTTTTCCGGGTTAAGCAGCGATTTGCACTGCACATATGTCTCTTTGTGCCGGAAGACGAACAGCAGGTAATAATCCAGCGCGCGGCTGCGGCGTTTGGAGGTGTGGGTGTAGAACGGGAAGACATCAAACGGGCCGTCATACCCCGGTGGGATGGGATCCTGCTCCAGAATGGTTTTGACGCGGAACAGCGGGATATAAATATGCGTGGCCCCGGCATTGCGGCGCACGTGCCACAGGTTCTTACGGAACTTCTTCAGCCGGTCGGGCAGAATGAAGATCATGTTCTCTTCAATAAAGCTTTCGTCCGGGGTGCTGTTGCGCAGGTAGCGCATGTCATCGGGCATATCACAGAAAAAATTGTAGCCCTGAATAATCATGATGGTCTTTCTGGCTGGTCTTTCCGGGAGGCGTGGCCGCGTGAGTTAGCGCAGGCCGCCATAGGGGTCATCGTGCACGTCCTCTGCTTTGCGGCCGCGCTTGCGATGCCTGAGATAAAGCACGAGGCCGAGCGGCACAATCAGCAGGGTGCTGTAATGGCTCAAGTTTGGCCATTTTGAGCTATGCAGCAGGATATCCGTGGCCTGCCCGGCAAAATAGATCCCGCCACCCAATGTGCCCGCAGCCAGCAGCAGGCTGAACACACCGATGGCGATTTTCTGCACGATGCTGTTTTCGGGCATGGAGCCCCTCCCCTGTGGTTTTGCCGGCTGGACGGATGCGGGCAGCCTATCACGGCTGGTGTGGGGGCGTCACGGTTGGGGGCATACAGAATGGGACGGTGGCGCAACGGAGCGGGAAGACCGGCGTTAGAGGCAGGCTGGCCCTGTTGTGTGAAATGGCAGTAGGGTGGGGCAACGGCACAGGCCGACCAGAGGACTATGAGGAACCAGATGCACAGCACGGAAACAGGCGCACAGGCCACAGCACGACAGACGCGGACTGAGCGCGCTGAACAGACAGCGCGGCGTGGGCTGCGGCGCGGCGCAACGGGTAGTCTGCTGGCACTTGGGCTGGCTGGTGTGCTGGCGGGGTGTGCGGGGCAGACGGCATCGCAGCCGGTGGCGACCTCTGGCAAGCCGGACGGAATTTATCAGGCTTCTGGCAATGAACCCTCCTGGAACATGACGCTGGCGCAGAACATGCTGACGCTGGAAACGCCGGACGGGCCGCGTATGGCCGGACCGGTTTTGCATGCGCATGCGGAAGGCGGGAACCGCACCTATGAGGCGAAAGCGATGCAGGTGGAGATTACCGCCAAAGCCTGCTCTGACAGCATGAGCGGCCAGAGTTATGCTGACACGGTGCGGATTGTGACACAGGGACGCACCCTGACCGGCTGTGGCGGTGCCTCACTTGCCCCCACCAGCCTGAACGGCACGCGCTGGGTGGTGACGGCACTGGACGGGCACCGGCTGGCCGATGGCAGCAAGCCGCCTTCTGACACCGACCGCACCACGGATGAGCCGGGCCTGAAGGCCGGGGCTCCGGACATGGCGCCCACGCTGGATATTAATGACAGCGGCAAGATTTCCGGCTCTGACGGATGCAACCGCTATGTGGGCGGACTGGAATTTGGCAAGGATGGACGCGTCAAGGCCTCAGCGCAGGGTGGCATCAGCACCATGATGGCCTGCCCCGGCCGACAGGATACGATAGCCCGGCAGTTCTCCGCCCTGACCCGTGCGGTGACGCACTGGCGGACGGACGGGAACGCGCTGGTGTTAGAGACGGGTGATAAGAAAACTATGCGGTTGCGGCAGGTTTTTTAAAGAACTCAGGCCCCGCTTCGGGCCGCCATGGCGGCGGCGCGGGCGGCGGCTTTTTCTTCTTCGGTCCAGATTTTGCGTTCGCGGACTTTCTGCGGCTTGATCTGTTTGACCGGGCCACCACCGAGGACGGGGGCGCGTTTGGTGGAGGTGCGGGCCTCTTCCGAATGCCAGGCGTGGTCTGTGTGGACCGTCAGGGTGCGGCCAATTTCACGTTCGACATCATGCAGCCAGGCGCGCTGCTCGGCATCGCACAGGGTAATGGCGTAGCCGCTGCGCCCTGCCCGGCCTGTGCGGCCAATGCGGTGGACGTAGCTTTCCGGCAGGCTGGGCAGGTCATGATTGAAAACATGCGTTACGGTATCAACATCAATGCCGCGGGCCGCGATGTCGGTTGCGACCAGAACCTGTGCGGTGCCGGCGCGGAAGGCGTCCAGAGCGCGTTCCCGCTGGCCCTGTGACTTGTTGCCGTGCAGGGCTTCTGCCGAAATACCGGCCTCGGTGATGAAGGCGCAGACCTCGTTGGCGATGTTCTTTTGCAGAGTGAAGACCACGGCCTGCCCCATACCGGGTGTGCGCAGCAGCTCCAGCAGGGCCTCTTTCTTGTGGGCTGCGTCCATGAACATGACGGACTGCTCAATGCGGTCCACCGTGGTGGAAGGCGGCGCGATTTCGACATTGGCCGGGTTTTGCAGCAGGCTTTCCGCCAGCGCTGCAATGGATTTCGGCATTGTGGCGGAGAGCAGGATGGTGTGGCGCTCTTTGGGCAGGGTGGCGACAATGCGTTCGATGGGTTTTGCAAAGCCCATATCGAGCATCTGGTCGGCTTCATCCAGCACCAGTGCTTCAAGCTGCGAGAGGTCACATTCGCCCTGCGTGACCAGATCCAGCAGGCGGCCGGGGGCTGCGACGATGACATCCACGCCGTTTTTCAACGCATTGATCTGATGCATCGGGCTGACGCCACCGAAGATGGTGGTGACGGTGAACGGCAGATGCCGCCCGAAATTTTCAAACCCATCGGCAATCTGAGAGACCAGTTCCCGCGTGGGGGCCAGAACCAGCACGCGCGCGCCACGTTTGGGGGCCGGACGCGGGTTTTGTGCCATGCGGTGCAGCAGCGGCAGCACGAAAGAGGCGGTTTTACCGGTGCCGGTCTGCGCCATGCCGAGCAGATCCCGCCCTTCCAGCAGGAAGGGAATGGACTGGGCCTGAATGGGCGTGGGGGTGGTGTAGCCTGTCTCGGCTAGGGCGTCCTGCAGGGGCTGCGCCAGGGGGAGATCGGCAAATGTGATGGATGGGGACATAGCAGGCAGCGCCTCCGGCGCTCAATAAGGCTGCGCCGGGTAGGGCATCGCGTGTTTGGAACGGGGGCTTTTTACGGGTGGGGGGAACGGGCGTCAACACGCGGCTGGCAAAGAGTGCCCCCATGCAGCACAGAGACGGCCCCCGCCTCTCCTTTGCGCTGATTGCCGCAACGGCTGCCATTGGTCTGGTGATCCTATGGCTGGCCCGGCTGGGGCTGCCGGTGAGCCTGAAACTTATAAATTGTTTCATGCTGGGGATGCTTGTGTTTTGCTACGGTCTTTCATGGCTCTACTGGCGGCAGGAGCAAACGCGGGGGTGAGATGAAGAAGCAGGTTTTCCTGCTGTGTGCAGGTGTGTTCCTGATGACCTCTGCAAAGGGGCTTTCTGACCCGGTGCAGTGGGACCTGTTTGACCCGCAGCATCAGTTTACGCTGTCTGCCGGGTCCGCCTGTGCGGATGGGGAGAAGGCGGTCCTGCTGCACTCCGCCACAGCCAGCCCGAAGCAGTTTGCGGTGATGCGGACGGCGCTTTCAACAGACGGTTTACAGAACAAGGTGTTGCGCCTGCGTGCGGAGCTGAGCGTGCAGGATGTGCAGGCAGGTGCCGGTCTGTGGGTAACGCTTTATGATGGCACAAAGCAGATTGCGTTTAGAAACACGCAAAAGGACATGGTGCGTGGGCACGGTGTGACCCGCGTTCAGGAAATGACGCTGTGGGTTCCGCCGCAGGCCACACGGGCTGTTTATGGTGTGCTGCTGCTTGGGCCGGGGACAGTGAGTGCTTGCGGGGTGCATATGGGGCCTGCCATGCCTGCTCGGGATCTGAATACTGATCAGTCCGTTGCTGTGCAGACCATGATGTTTGCGATAAACGCCATCCGCACACAGGCGCTGCATAGTTCTTTGATTGACTGGGAGAGCCGCACGCCGCCTTTGCTGGAGTTAGCCAGAGACGGCTCGACTGATGATCTTTATGCCGAGATACGGCATCTGCTTGCTGACCTGCATGATGGGCACAGTTTTGTAATGCCGCCGGATATGGCGCGCCGGATGGCCGCGCAGCCTGAGCAGATGCCGGTCTTTACGAAAATAGGCTCTGATATTGGGCGCATTGCGCTCCCCTCTTTGACGTCTCATTCTGCCGCGGGAATGAAAGAGTTTTCCCTCGCAGGGCAGCAGATTTTTACGCAGGCGGCTGCTATGCGGGGGTGGATTGTGGACCTGCGCCACGACAGAGGCGGGAATATGTGGCCGATGGTGCAGGCCTTGAGACCGTTGCTCGGTAGTGGTGATCTGGGCTTTTTTGAAGATAGCTCGGGCAAACGCTCTGCCCCGTGGCGCGCTGTGGTACAAGGCGTGGTTCAACAGAACGATGGACCGGATTTGTCCCGCGTGCCGGTGGCGGTGCTGCTTGGCCCGCAAACCGCCAGCGCGGGGGAAGCGGTGGCGATTGCGCTAAAGGGGCGGCCTAACACACGGTTTTTTGGGACCGCCACGCATGGTCAGACCAGTGGGAACAAGAGCTTTACCCTGCCCGATGGGGGGATGCTGGCAGTGGCCGCAGAGTTTGAACTGGACCGGACGGGCAAACGCTATGAAGGGCCGGTGCAGCCGGATGGGATGGAGGCTGATCCTGATGGGGCCGAGCGGGCGGCGGAAGCGTGGTTGCGGCAGGGGTTTTAGGACGGTCCGGCAAGAGGGCGTTGCATTAACGCGTGCTTTTTAAAGTGCGGGCCGGGTTGCCTGCGACCGTGACACCTGCGGGCACGTTGCGCGTGACGACGCTGCCTGCGCCGATGATGGCGTTATCTCCAATTGTGATACCCGGCAGGATAATGGCCCCGCCACCGATCCAGACAGTCTCACCGATGGTGACGGGACGGCCGGACTCAAGAAGCTGACGGCGTAAGGCTGGGTCTCGCGGGTGGTCCGCTGCAAGAATTTGCACGCCGGGACCAATTTGTGTGCCGTGGCCGATATGGACAGGTGCGACATCCAGAATGACACAGCCAAAATTCAGAAAGACGTTATCACCCAGGAAAATATTAAAACCATAATCACAATGGAACGGTGCCCGCACCGAGACATTGTCCCCCACCGCGCCAAGCTGTTGCCGCAGGGCCTGCGTGCGCTCTGCCTCTGGGGCGGTGCTGGTGGCGTTGTATTCGGCCAGCCATGCGGCGCACCGGGCCATGTCCTGCACCAGCTCCGGGTCACTCGCGCGATAGAGCTCGCCTGCCAGCATTTTCTGTTTTTCGGTCATGGGGAAATCATGTCAGATCATGCAGGGCTTTGCCAAGGGGAGCGCCAAGAGACCACTCTGAAAACTGCACCTTGAGGCCTGCACGCTCCGGGGTGCAGCACATGGGGCCGACCAGATAAGACGCCGCCTGTGGAAACGGTGCCAGACGCACAAGCGGCCAGAGTTTGCCATCTGCCGACACCTGAAGACGCAGGACTCCCCTGGAGACGGTTGCCCGCATCCAGAAATCTTTTGGGTCGCCTTCATAAGGAGCGGTAGCCCAGTCCGAACAGGTGTTTGTCAGGACGCTGCTGAGCATGGCGCGGCCATCTGACAGTTCGATCCCGGCTTTGACCCAGCGGCTTTCATCAACACGGACCATGATGCCAGCCTGATCGTACAATTGTTCATACTCTGCACGAATGCGAAGCTGAGCCGTGAAGCTTTCCGGTGCCGGCATGCCGTAAAAATGGCCGCTGTCACGCGTAAAGCCATAAAACGTCTCGCGCCAGAAATCCGATCCTTCATCTGTTATCATCTCCAGCGTTTTTGGCGTGAGGGTGCTTTGGTGCGGCTTGTTCAGCCAGATGCCATGCTGCCACGGAGTGTGCTTTTCGTTTCCTTTGCTCATGGTTGCACCTGCCCTCTTTTATCCGCTGCATGGTTTCTGTCAGCTGTATCTGAAACAGCAGATAATTAATGTATTTTTATAACGTAATCATAAATCAAACAGATCTTTGATCTCATGGTGGTGATAGAGTTCTGTCACCTGCTGATGTTTGACGCGAAACTGACTACGGCGCTTTATAGACGGCCTTACTGTGTCGGCATGCTCCATTTTGACAGCGGGGTCATAATAGACGATGCCTGATGAAAGCGCCTTTAGAAACAAAAGAAAATCTGTTTCTTCACATAAGAGAATACGGGCACCATACGCATATTCTGGCGGAGGGTTGCGAAAAAGACTGGGGATATAGGCTGCCTGCGCATGTTTGCGATTCCAGTGCGCCATTATACCGCTAAAACTCCAGCTGGCAGCTATCCTATCGTTTCGGTCAAGAAGAACTATACCGCCCAGCAGGTCGGTAATTTTTGAACTCTCCTGATCATACCCTTCCAGAACCATTCGTAAGCCGGTCATGTTATGAGAAGGACGATGACAGGTATAAATTCCCCCGAAATTAATCCGGTTTGCCTTACCTGACTGATCTGCATAACCGTAGGTTCTGAGAAAAGCCTCAACCCCTTTTTCTTTATACATTCCACCATTTGGTTCTGGCGTCATAAGAGTGACAGGACTTTTGGCAGAAAATCTTTCAAAATCGGCAACACCATATTGCTTGACTTCCCACCCCATAAAATCGGGCTCAGAATAACCGTTGGGGGTGATCCCCAGTTCAGCCTCAAGCGTGTACCCGCCGCCATTTCTGGCGGAATACGGTATTTTTACACCATCGGCGCTCAGCTTCTGTGAACTGATCCAGTTTCGTAAATAAATCGCCTTTAAACGCTCAAGAAGAATATCTTTCGTGCTCTTTTCTGAAGTAATATCGTTGAAAGGAATTTCAGAGAAAACACCCGTCTCGTCCCAGGAGTGCGCCAGAAATTCCTGCGCCAAGGAGCTTTGGGGCGGCACAACAAGACCCAGAACGTCTCCGCTGTCGCAAATTCCAAAAAACAGAATACGGCCTTCCACAGCAGGGTACCCCATAAGATCAGAGGGGCTTTTGCTGCATCCTTTTAAAAAGCCAGACATGCGGACTTCAGGATATTTTGGATACAGGATCATACAGGCATCCGGCGCGTGATATCGCCCGGTTTCATCAATCCAGAAAAAGCTTACGGGCGCTTTAGCACGATCCCTCTTACTGCCCGCCCTGAAATCTGAGTCATTATAAATATCACCATGAGGAATGATATTAAGAGCTGAAAATCCACTTCCAAGATAAACCTGATTTTTAGAATTGTTATTTTTTGGAAGATATTTTGCATATAAACGAACGGCACCATGGTAGTGCATTAACTGTTGCAGCTGTGCCAGAGACTGTATCATCCGTCTGTTTTTCCCTGAACGGTAAGTGTCTGTTCATCAGAGTGTAACCATGATGACAGAGTCTGCACAATAACCGCAGGGACAAGCCTGGTTTTTCCTTTAAGAGCACATTCCCATACAACTGCTTTACGCCAGACAGCTTTTTGCAGTTGCTCTAGCGCTCTGGCGTCGTTTTCTACATTCCGGCCTATTTTTTGCTGCCAGAATTCAGGACGTGTGGCAGGCCATTTAAACAAATGGCAGGTATGATGGTGCCAGAAACAGCCATGCACAAAAATAACAGCATGAAAGCGAGGCAGAACCAGATCCGGCTTACCGGGGAGATCCCGCCGGTGAAGCCTGAACCGAAACCCTTCTGCATGCAGGGCTTTACGGATCACTAACTCCGGACGGGTATTCTTACCCTGTATAGCCGCCATATTTCGGCTGCGTGTTGCCTTATCGTGAACATCCATAGCGCTTTAGAAAAGGTCCGCCTGATAGGCCTTCTTCTTTCTGACAAACGGGGTAGAATTCTGATCCATAAGAGCTGCAATATGTGGCTGCATAATCCGTGCGACTTCTGCAAAAACAGGGACAGCAACGGAATTTCCAAACTGTTTATAGGCCTGCGTGTCAGACACCGGGATACGGAAATCATCCGGGTATCCCATCAGACGCGCACATTCGCGGGGGGTCAGCCTGCGTGGGTTTTTGTTTTTTCCACGTGATATAAGGATTTCAGATCCGTCTTTATAATATCGTGCTGACAAGGTGCGGGCGACATCCTCTCTCCCCACCAGCCCAAACCCAAACCCGTTCCCGGCAGCTTTATGTTTAGCGGCATAATTCTGCAGGTAGGTCCACAAATGATCTGTCAGCACATATTTCGGGTTAACCTGGGCCTGCCAGCCTTCCGTATAGGGCTCTTCGGGATCTTCTGAACCATCTTCGGGGTGCAGAATATTTTTCAGACGCACAGAGCTTTTTTCCGGGAGGTTCAGATCATCCCATGAAAACGGGACATCCTCCCTGAACCCGACGATGGCAATACGCTCCCGGTGTTGCGGGAGAAAATGCTGCGCATCAATAACACGGGACCAGACATGGTATCCGAGCTCTTCTGTAAGTGTTTTCAGAATAACCTCAAAAGTCCTTCCTTTATCGTGGCTTTTAAGATTTTTAACATTTTCCAGAAGAAAGGCTGCGGGTCTTTTATCTTTGAGAATACGGGCGACATCAAAAAACAGGGTTCCCTGCGCTTCACACGCGAAACCGTGGCTTCGACCCAGGGAGTTTTTCTTGGAAACACCAGCAATAGAAAACGGCTGGCAGGGGAAACCTGCCACCAGAACATCGTGGTCGGGGATTTCAGATGTTTCAACCTGCGTGATGTCACCCGCTACAGGTCTGTTATCCCTGTAATTCGCCATATACGTTTGCTGGGCGAATTTGTTCCATTCTGAGGTGAAGACACACTGGCCACCAATGGTCTCGAACCCCCTGCGCAGACCACCAATACCCGCAAACAGATCAATAAATGTGAAACGCTTTTGCGTGACACCTGAACCCTGCTTGCCTGCAAGGTTGCGCAACATGCCTACGGCTGCCGAACGTGGTTCGCTCTCGCCATTTTCCCAGCGATAAACCTGCCGCTTACTGTAGCCGAGGACATCAGCAAGCTCTTCAACGGTCAGGCCTGTCTGGCCACGCAGCATGGAAAATTCGTTCTCAGACATAACGCCTCTGGGTCATTTTGTGACGTTATGTCACTCACGCACCCAGAATTCAAGCATAATGGCCCACATATGTTCTCCCTCCGAAGAAACCCGTTTGCGAGGCGCGGCCTGAAGCAAAGGTGGAACACGGCGACCAGCTTATCCGGTCAGACAAAGACAGGCCTTTTTTCAGAAATTCGCGGTGACGGAGAAGCGGGCGGAGCGGGGTTCGAGGGGGTGGTAGGTGGAGCCGGTTTCTACGGGGGATGTGGGGGTCATGCGGTAGTCGTAGGCGTATTGGGAGGCGGAGGCGTGGGTGTTGGTCAGGTTGTAGATACTGGCCTGCACCTGGAGGTATTTTGTGATGTGGTAGCCGACATCCATGTTCACTTCCTTATAGCCGTGGGAGCGCATGGAGTTGTCTTCGATTAAGGGGTAGGAACCGAGCCAGCGGAACTGCACACCGCCGAAGAAGCCGCTGGGGTGGTCTGCCAGCAGGCCGAAGGAGCCGATGAAGTTGGGGGCGTTGGCCACATAGCGTCCCGGCAGGCCATAGAGGCCGGGATTGCCGGTGAAATAGCGGGCGTGGGTGGAGGCAATATCTGCATTAAGTTCCAGCCAGGGCAGCGGGTGATACTGGCCGGAGAGTTCAAACCCCTGCCTGCGGCTGGGTGCGCCGGCGTCGTTCACGCCTTCATCCGCGTCGTAGGTGAGTTCTGAACTGAAATCGATGCGAAAAAAGGCGGCCTGCAGGTTCAGTTTTGGGATGATGTTGGTACGGACACCCAGTTCTTCACTGGTGGCACGGGTCATGAACGGGGTGGCGATGGCTCCGTTGGCAATGCCATCTGTTGGCACGGTGCCCAGGACGGCGCGGATATCGTTAGAATGGTAGCCCTGCCCTGCACTGATATAAAATTCCGTTTTATACCACGGGCCAAAAATCAGGCTGCCTTTGGGTTGGAAAAGCCATTGATGCACTTTCCCATTGTAACCGGAAACGAGGCTGTGATCTGAGCCGCCATAATAATCACCACGCAGGCCGACAACAGTGCGCAGCCACGGCATCCAGTGGGTGATGTTCTGGCCGAACAGGCCGACATTGCCTTGTGAGACACTATCCGCATTACACACATACTGGCCGGTGGGCACGCTGCTGTCCGGGCAGTCGGGCAGCACGCGGCGCTGGCGGGTGTGGCGGCGGTCGATATAAATGTTGTCCCAGCGGCCCTGTACGCCAAAGGTGGTGTCTGTGGCGCGGTGCAGGAAGGTGTCGTGCCGCTGGTAGGCCGATGTGCCGCCAAAGGTGGTGCGGGTTTCGTCCTGCTGTTCCTGATCGCCATTAATCGGATCATTCAGGTAATGGCTGAAATTGTTCCAAAGCGTCAGGCGGCTATGCACGACGTAAAGCGATGTTTTAAGCTGCCAGTTATCATTATGCAAAATATGATGCGCGGACACGCTGAATCGTTCGGAATAGCCGCCATCACTTGGGTCCAGAGAGCCATAACGGCTGATGAGGCCTTTCTGGTAGGCTTCCAGAGGCTGGTCGGTCGTGTTGTTCCACATCCCCCGGTAATACAGGCCGGTCAGGTTGAATTTGGTGTGTTCTGTAGTGTGGGTGTAGCGCGCGGCGGATTTGATGCCCCGGAAGTTATCCGGGTGCGCCCACGGGCCGTTGAGATGATCGATTGAGAAAGCGCCAAGCAGCTTATCGCCATTTTTGAAGTGGGCCGTATCGCCAATAAAGGCATGCTGGTCCCCCAGCGTGCCGAGGCTGCCGGAGGCCTGCCCGCGCAGGTCATCCGTTAAGCGGATATGATCGGACCCGACGACGCCGAAATCCCCGACATCCGCGTAAAACGGGCCTTTGGTGTAGTCGATGCCCTGTGCGAGTTCGGGCATGAGAAAATTGACATCTGTATAGCCCTGCCCGTGGGCGTGGGTGGGTTCATTCACCGGGATATCATCCACAAAACTGGCAAGGTCTGTGCCGTGGTCCAGATTGAAGCCGCGCAGGAGATACTGGTTAGCCTTGCCCTCGCCCGAATGCGCGGTGACGACCAGACCGGGTACGGATTCCAGCAACTGCCCCACACGATAGACCGGGCGCAGGCGGAGTTCCTTGGCGGTAATGCTGCCCTGGCTGGCGGTTAACGCGCGGCCGATGGGGTCTGTATGTGAGGCGATGACCTGAAGATGTTCTTCCCCGTGGGCCTCGGTGGTTTTGTGGCCGACGAGTTTCTGACCGACTGAGGGAGAATGCCGACCGTGGGGTGCTGCAGTGGGGGCTGCCGTGGGCTTGGTGGGCGGCACGTCTGCTGGTGTGAGCGGTGCGGCCTGCGTGCCTGTGGATGTGATGAGGACAACAGGCGCGCACAGCAGTGCAACAACAAATGAACAGTGCCCACGCCTGATAAAGCGCGGGACCACGACGTGACCCATAACCGTTCCCCGATATCCGGGGCACCCCGCCCGGCTATCATAACTGAGCGACGAAGGCAGGTCTCCTGGCTCACGGGGGTCTGTCTGACGCGCCTTCCCAGCCGTTGTCCGGCCAGTGGCGTGATGCGTCAGCGCACCGTTTACAGTTGCGGGGGCAGCCGCTGCCTGAACCCCGGGCCTGTGTGCCCTGCCGGATCCTTCAGCGTTCCCTTTTCACTCGCTTGCGCGAGACCTTCGACACCGGCAGAGGTAAGGGATGGGCTTTGGGTGGGTCAAGGGTATGGGAGCCTTGATTTCAAAAAAACGTCACGTGCTGGCAGGCGCTGGCCGGTGTAGGAAGGGGGCGTGAAATCCTTCTGCTTGTGAGCAAAATGATGCCTCAGTCTCCCCGGCCCCGACCAGAAATTTCCTCGCCCTCCGTGCAGCGGGAGGCCGCGACGGAACGCTGGCTGACCACGCTGCGCCAGAAACTGAAAGCGGATGGCACGCAGCCCCGCGTGCAGTTTAGCCGCACGCCCGACCGCCTTCCCGACCGTGAGGGCGTGATACGGGACTTTGAATAACCGTTCACATTATGTGAGCGGAGGCAACGGCGCTTTGTCCTGAGCGTTTTAGGCGTGTGATGGCATCCGGGGTTCCGGGTGCAGCGTGCTTTTTGACGTGATGAGGACCCTGCCGTGATGACCCTGCCCCGCAAACCAATTTTGAGTATGGTGCTGGCTGCTGGCCTTCTGGCGGCAGGCGCACTGAGTGCTCCGGCACAGGCCCAGCGTAGCATGCTGTTTTCTGGCACACTGGCGGCGGAGCATGGCGCGTCCGCGCAGGCCCACGGAAACGTGGTGGCGCTCTATTACGCCGGAGCGCACGTGCTGCGCTACACCGTGACATGGGACGGGCTGAGTGGGCCGGTGACGATTGCGCATCTGCATGGCCCTGCCCTGCCCGGCAAGGATGGACCGCCGGAAGTAACCGTGCATGGCCCCTATAAAAGCCCGCTGAGTGGCAGTGTGATGCTGAGCACGGAGACAGAGCGGGATTTGATGGACGGGCGTATTTACCTGAACCTGCATACCCAGAAATATCCGAATGGCGAGGTGCGGGCGTGGTTGGGGAAGAGTGAGTAGTCCATAACGCGTGCCATCCTGAACGCCGTCTGGATGGCACGGCCTTAATGTGGGGGCAGCCTGCCTGTTTGCAGGACTGCCCCCTGTTGCGTCATGCAGACTGCGCGACTGTTTTCTCTTCAGCCTGATCTGCCAGACGGTAAGGACCGGCAGCGCAAACTTCCAGGCACAGCATGCTCATGGCTTTTTTGGCCAGAGCAGGCAGTGGCAAAGACGCATTGCCGTCCGTCCAGGCGTGAGACGTATCCGTCGCATACCAGCCGGCGGGTTTGTCCGCCTGCAGGTGCGTGGTGATGCTCTGCGTCTGGTCAGCCGTGATGAGCTGGACAGAGGCAATGGCAACACCCAGCATCCGGCGGTCATCTACAAACGGGCCGACCGTATCCGTCGGGCGGCTGGCGCGGGAGACAATGCGGACCGAGGTCACACCCGGCGGCAGCATGAAGCGATACTGCGCGGCCTTGTGATAAACCGGGCGCACGACAGCGCCGGTCTGAGTGACCAGATGTAGATCCGGGTCCATTGTCTGCTCAGACAGAGTCACAGGACCCTCCTGACCCGATGCCGCAGCGGCACGCGCCACGAGGCTATGGAACAGTGGTTCCACAAAGGCGCGCTCTATACACAGGGGCACGGCGGCATCTGTCGTCCAGTCCCGACGCCCTGCCCCCAGCCCTACAACAGAGCCAGCCTGACGGAAGGCGCTGCGGTTGCCGGTATCCAGATAGCTTTCTGTCAGCATGCCGTCGGCACGCAGAACAGAATGCTCTTCCGTTTCCACATGGTAGTAATCGTATGACGTGATGGACGTGTCATAGAAAATGGACACACCATTGACCAGCATACGGGCCGGAACGAAGCGACCGTAGAAGAACAGGCAATGTTCCGCGGTAATCAGCATATCCTTATACGGCACCCCCTGAGAGATGGCGTTTTCAAGAATGCGGACCGGATAGCCGGCTTCATCCTCGGCCAGATGCGGGCGCACCGTGGCGTGGGATTTGCCAGCCCAGACAACGCGGCGGGACTGCGGCAGGCCATCGACATAGGCAATGACCTCATCACCCAGACCAAGGGTTTCTACAGCAACCTCGCCATGCGGGGTCTGGATCATGCTGCCGGACAGGAAGCAGACTTCGTAATCCAGCCAGCCATTTTTGCCGTCTGAGACAGTGAAGCCGTGGCTCTCAACACCCGGAATATTCAGCGTGACCGTGCTGCCGTTTGTCAGCGCAAGGGCGACCTGATCCGCAGACGGATAGGTGACGGACGCGACATCCGCGGATTTCAGACCTGCCAGTTCAATACTATCAGAATTGCCTGCGGCCGAGCCGTTAAACCCGCTGATGACCGTGCTGACGGTGCCACCGGATGTCAGGCCGGAAATGACCAGACCGCCGTTGGTATCGCCCTGCAGGTCAACCACACCACCGGCATTGTTCCAGAGTGTGGCAGACCCGCCGTCCTGCAGTGTCAGCTGGCCGGAAAGGACGCCTCCGCTGTCTATGCTGACAATGCCTGTGCTGGCGACCGTGGTGTTGCCAAGTGTGCCAGCGGAGCCGACATAGGCTTCGCCACCGGCTGTAATGGTCGTGTTATCTGCCGCCCCGCCAGACGTAACATTCATGACGCCGCTGGTGTTAACGGTTGTGCCGGTTGCAGACCCCGCCAGTGACAGGCCACCGCGGCTGTTCACAACGGTGTTCACTGCAGAGCCACCGGCGGAAACTCTGAGATTTGCCCAGTCCTGAACCGTGACGGAAGACATTGTTCCGCCGCCCGAGACAATGACCCCCGGAACCGATTGTCCATTCGCGTTCAAAGAAGAACCCTGAACCGTGGCGGAATTCAGTGTGCCGCCTGCATCCACACTCACCTGGCCACTTGTGACTGTGTTGCTTGTTGCGATACCCCCACTGGCAATTTCAAGCTTGCCTGCCTGCGTGATGGTTGTGCTGACAGCAGACCCCGCAAGAGCAAAATAACCGTTGCTCCCGACAGTTGTGCCGCTTGCTTTACCACCGGCTGCAACAGCAAGATTGCCATAATTGTCCAGCTTAATGCCGGAAGCTGTGCCGCCAGATTGAACAAGCGTTATATCAGAAGCTCCCAGCATGGTGCTGTTTGACAGCAATGCTCCGGATTTAACCTCGATGGTTATCCCTGAATTTGGCTGGTTGTAGCCGCCATCGCTTACACCACTTTCCAGAATAAGCTTACCGCTCGTGAAATGACCGGTTACAAATTTCGGTAAGGTATAGGCATCCACAGTGCCCCCGCTGAGCGCGAGACTGGATGCTGTTGAACCGCTGGAGAGGATGACTGTGGCACCCGTATTAACGGTTGCGCCGAAGAGGCGACCGCCCCCGCTCACTTGCAGAGTGTTCCCGGACTGCAAAATTGCACTGGAAAGTGTTGCCCCGGAATCAACCAGGATTGTCGCATTCCCGGCTTTAGGCGTTTCAGCATGATCAACGGCACCGCTTTTTAATTCCAGCGTACCGCCTGAAGTCCCCCAGGTGAAGGCAAGTTTACCTGAAGTACTATTATAGGACGTAATAGAACCGCCGTTCAAAACAGTGGCGCCACTTACAGTCCCACCCTGAGAAATGACGATTGAGCCACCAGAAGCGATTGTAGCGTCAGCTTCCCAGTCACCACCGGATTGAACAATAACAGACGAGTAGACATGCCCCTTAAATGTATCGCCAGGAACAATGAGATTCGATCCGGTAATTTTGCCATCAACCCAAAGCTGACCGCTTGTAACATTACTCATATGATCACTCCTTTCGAAAATAATCAAAAATGAGAATATTTTTTTCTTAACCGAATAAAATCGAAAAATAGTTATCGCATTTCAACTTTTTGTTGTTTTTCCTCTATCAATTAGAAAAAACGGCCATTAACTGCCGTTCTGGAATTCAGGAAAATAGTCAAAAAATCAGCATGTCTGCTCATCAAACTATGCAATTTTGATTCCTGAATGCTCTGAATGTTTCCACGCGACAGAAAGATTCGGGTTATTTGGAAGTATATTTTTATAATAACGTGAATATATCATGATTTTTATTTAATATTTATATTTGATTTCTTGAGTGGGTTTATTGAGGTTTTTTATGAAACCCCCATATATTTTCGAAAATTTTCTGGGTCATTCTTTCGTATAGGAAGACCATATAGGTCTACACCAATATATTTAAAAACCTTATTTCTATACGTGGCTTTTACAAGACAAAAAAAAGGGGTGATCCTGCCATTTGGCAGAACCACCCCCTCTTACTTTACTGGTCAGACTGCTGAGCGTGTTCAGGCAGAACGGGCTGCTGTTTCCGTTTCTGTCTGATTGGCCAACAGGTATGGGCCAGCGGCACATACGTCCAGAGACAGCATGCTCATAGCATTTCGTGCCAGAGCAGGCAGCGGGAGAAGTGCGTTCCCGTTTGTCCAGACAGGGCCTGCACTGCCAGCTTCCACATCATACCAGCCGGAAGGCTTTTCCGTCTGCAGGTGCGCGGTAATGTGGCTGCTCATCACAGCTGTCATCAGCTGAATGTCAGCAATGGCGACACCCAGCGCCCGTCGATCATCCACATACGGACCAACGACGTCACTCGGACGGCTGGCGCGAGAGACGATGCGCACAGACGCAACACCCGGCGGCAGCATGAAGCGATACTGTCCATCCTTACGAGACAAGGGACGGACAATGGCCCCGCTCTGCGTCACCAGATGCAGATCCGGATCCTGCGTGAGGGCAGCAGTGTTTACCGAAGCCTGATTGCCGGAAACTTCGTCCGCACGGGCGGCCAAAGCGTGGAACAGCGGTTCAACGAAGGCACGCTCGACGCACAGCGGCACAGCAGCATCTTCCGCCCAGTCCCGACGGCCTGCACCCAGAGACACCACAGCGCTATCCTGACGGAAGGTGCGACGGTTGCCCGTGTCGAGATAGCTTTCCGTCAGCATGCCGTCTGCACACAGAACGGAATGCTGCTCTGTTTCCACGTGATAGTAATCGTAAGACGTGATGGACGTGTCATAGAAGATGGAAGACCCGTTCACCAGCATGCGGGCCGGAACGAAACGACCGTTAAAGAACAGGCAATGTTCCGGGGTAATCAGCATGTCCTTGTGCGGCACGCCTGCAGAAACGGCATCCTTCAGGATACGAACAGGGTAGCCTGCTTCGGTAAGTTCCAGATGCGGACGCACCGTGGCGTGGGACTTGCCAGCCCAGACAACGCGGCGGGACTGCGGCAGGCCATCCACGTAGGCGAGAACCTCATCACCCAGACGGAGCGTTTCAACCGCGACTTCACCGTTCGGGGTCTGAATCATGCTACCGGACAGGAAGCAGACTTCAAAATCCAGCCAGCCGTCCGTGCCGTCTGACAGGCTGAAGCCTTTGCTCTCAACACCCGGAATGTTCAGGGTGACGACACCGCCATTTTTAAGCGTCAGCGCGACCTGATCCGCAGACGGATAGGTAACGGAAGAAACATCCGCAGACTTCACGCCAGACAGTTCAATGCTGTCAGAATTGCCAGCTGCCGTGCCGCTGAACCCACTGATGACCGTGCTGACCGTGCCGCCAGATGTCAGGCCGGAAATGACCAGACCACCGTTGGTATCGCCCGGCAGAGCAATAACGCCGCCTGCGTTCGGGCCGATGACAGCCGAGCCACCATCCTGCACTGTCACGGTGCCGGAAATCACGCCGCCATTGGCGACAGTGACGTCACCCCCAGAAGAGACAACAGCGTTGCTCAGTGTCGCCCCGCTCGTCACGTTCATGGTGACAGCGGCGGGCACGGTCCATGTGCGGTTTTCGCTATAACCGCTTGCGAGGTTTACTATGCCGCCATTGGACGTAAAGGTTGTGTTGTTTGTGACGAAGGCCGTCTTGTTGCCATCACCGCCGCCAGAAAGGTTCAGTGTGCCGCCATCAACGACCATGTTCCAGGTGGACCCACCGGACGCGACATTGACGACACCGCCGCTGCCAGCAGTTGTGTAATAGGTCTGGCCGCCAGACTGGATATTAATTACGCCGCCATTGTCAGCAATTGTTCCAGATGCCAGGCCGCCGGACTGGACCTGCAATGCTGCACCGGAGGCCAGATCCCCACCGCTTACGGTGCCACCTGAACGGGCAACTGTGGTCCCTTGGGCAATGGCGCCGGAAGAAAAGACGACCGTGCCGACGGACCCTGCGTTGCCAGCGATGACATCTTTTGCCGTGCCGCCGCTCAGAATAGTGGTAACGCCACCACCGACAGCTGCCCCGCGTGAAATAAGGCCGCCATTTGAGACAACAATGGAACCACTGTTGCTCCAGTTTCCTACGCCATTATCCGCTGTCTGGATTAAAGTGCCGCCGTCACCCACAACGACTTTACCGTTGGGCTGAACTGTCTGACGAGACGCCACACCTCCGGAAAGAACGGTTTCTGTGGAACCGCCATTAACCGTTGTATCGGCGGCAGAGCCGTAAACAGTCAGGCTACCACCGCTGGACAGCACGTTAGAGGTTACGCTGCCGCCGGACGAGACAATCAGTTTGTTACTATTGCCAATGGTGCTGCTTGACAGCGAAGCACCGGATTTGACCTGAATGGTTACGTCTGAACCCAGCTTATTATAACCGCCATCGTTCACACCGCTTTCCAGGATATACGTGCCGCTTGAGACGCCCCCGGCTACAAACTGGACCGGGGCATAGGCATCAACCGTTCCCCCCTTCAGCGAGAAGCCAGACGCAACTGCGCCCTTAGCAACAGTTACTGTCGCACCGGTGTTTACGGTAGCCACATTGACCGTGCCGCCACCACTGATCTGCAGAGTATTGCCAGACTGCAGGGTCGCACTTGACAATGTTGCGCCGGAATCAACCAGAATGACAGCACTGCCTGCAACGGGATCTTCCCGATAATCGACGGCCCCATTGAGCAACTCGAGCGTGCCGCCTGATGAGCCCCAGCTGTAACGCAGATTGCCCTGCACATTGCTATAGGAACTGATCGTTCCGCCATTCAGCACGATCTCGCCAGAATTTTCGACGCTGCCAAGAATCCCGTGATTATAAACGGTGACACTTCCTCCGGAAGCAATTGTATGCGGACCGGCCCATGTCCCATCCGATTGAATAATAACTGATGAATACACACTTCCATTATATTTGTTGCCGGGGATTGTGCCTTGCCCGCTTGTATAGTCATCAACCCAGAGTACGCCGTTTGTAACTTTGGTCATATTATTTTTTCCTGTTGAGCCTGAAATCAAGCCGATAGTATTTTTTTTACTAACTAAGAAAATCGAATAATGGTTGTTATGCGTAAACCGTTTAGTTTATCGAATTTTAAAATAGGGAAAAATGGCGGTTTAGTAAGGGTTTTTAATTTTGAAGCCGTATCAAAACGTGTGGATCTGGCCGAAAAAAAACCAGACGACCACGGGAGTGCCAGCAAGAACAAACACACCAATGCGCCTTCTTACTTTTAGCTAATATAGTTAACAAAATATTAAGGGCCATAAACCACCTTGTTATCCTAATAAAAATTTAATAGTTGATTCCTGTCTCTGTAATGTCCTGTTTTTTATTTTATGAGATAAGCAGCCGAATCAGAGGTTAGGTGAGGAAGAAGATTTTTTCTGACAAGCACTCACAACCTTAAGACACTCTTGAGCCTTGAGGAGAATGTGAGGTGGCGAAGTTTCCTGATCTGCGCACGCATATGAAGTTGCGGTATTTTCGGCTGGTTGAAACGCTTGCCTGCGCAAAAAGCATTCGGCTGGCAGCAGAACGCCTGAATATTACCCCTGCCGCAGTTTCTAAATCCTGCCGTGAACTGGAAGGTATTCTGGGAGTTCAGCTTTTTGCGCGTACAGCATCTGGGTTTTTGCCGACCCCTCTATGCGAGCGTTTTCTGATTTCAGGCAGGCGGATTGACGCCGAACTGAAAAACCTCATGGCTGATTTTACGCTTTTGGAAGAAAGTTTTCATGACAGCGTAAAAATCGGATTCCAGACACCTATGTTGCAGGAAACCATTGCGCGCAGTGTTGCTAAATTAAAAAAAGAACATCCGAATATGAATCTGACATTCGAATATGCAGCACGGCAGCACCTTCTGGCCGGCCTGCAAGAGAATTTGTACGATTTTATTTTTATTAATCTTTCTGACATTACAAACCACCCACGCCTGAAAACGAAAAAACTGGCGAGTGAGCAATATGTTGTTGCGAGCATGAGCTCTATCCACTCCGTGCCGGATGTTCTGGAACGGTGGGAGGAGTTTGTATCAGCCACATGGGTTATCCCTGTACCTGGCATGGCAATGCGAGACAGATTTGATTCCATTCTGGCGGCCAGAGGGTTACGCCTGCCACCACGACGCATTGAAATTAACTCTCCACTCGGCGCGCAAAAACTTGTTGATATTTCTGACGCCTTCACACTTTTGCCGTTTAGCATGCTCAAATCTCTGGGGCGCGAGGTGGTCGACCCCGACACACATTTGCGGTTTCTTCCTGAATTACAGCTTGAAAGTGGGATGGTTTGGCTGCGCGATACACATCTTAGCCCGGCAGCACAGTATGCCAGCGACTATATTTCGGCAAAGATTTTAAGAATTTTCTCGAAATAATATTCTTATTGCAAAGCCATTTTAGAAGGGGAGCACATGAAGCGCTCCCCCTCTAATTCTATCCCAATTCTTCCGAACCGACACAGCCGAAAGAATGATCGTCTCTTCAGGCTGAATTTTTTACACTTTCCCGTTTTGTCGAATTATCCAAAAAATAAGAGTTATTTTCAAGAATCGTTATGGATAAAAGACTGACTTTATCAGACTCCAGACGGTCGGCTACGGGCAGCAATGCAGCCCCATTTGTCCAGATACGATCACTCCCGTCTGTTAGATACCACCCTTCTGGTTTTTCTACCTGCAGATGAGACATAAGGGCATGCTGAGATCTGGCAGACAACAGACAGAGATCTGTTACGGCAACGCCCAGGTAACGACGATCATCCACAAATGGGCCGATTACGTCCGACGGTCTGCTCACACGAGACATGATGCGCACCGACTTTGTACGAGACGGCAGCATAAAACTGTATTGCCCGCCCATGCGACGAATAGGGCGAATAACTGCTCCTGATTCTGTGATCAGGTGCAGATCCGGATCATTAGTCATGTCTTGGGTTTTTGTTTTTTTCTGTGTGGTTTTAACCTCACTTTTCCGCTCATCCAGAGCATGGAACAAAGGCTCTGCAAAAGAGCGATCGACACCCAACGGAGCAGCAGCATCCTCTACCCAATTTTTGATTGCACCACGTAAACCAACAATTTTTCCATTCTGCCGGAAAGAACGGCGGTTCCCTGTATCCAGATAGCTTTCTGTCAGCATACCATCGGCTGTAATCACCGAATGATGCTCTGTTTCCACATGATAGTAGTCATAAGACATGATCGATTTATCATAGAAAATGGAGACACCATTTACCAGCATACGCACCGGGACGAACCTGTTTTCAAAAAACAGGCAATGCTCTGCTGTAATCAGCATATCTTTATAAGGCACACCCTCCGCAACGGCATTTTTAAGAACGCTTACAGGATAGCCAGCTTCATCATCCGGCAGATCAGGGCGGACAGTCATATGGGCCTTCCCGACCCAGACAACGGGGCTTACAATATCCTTGTTGCTTTTCCAATCAAACGTGATGACCTCGTCACCAATCTGGATGCTTTCTACCGCTTGGTCACCCTCGGGAGTACGAATCATTGATCCTGCCAAAAAGCAGACCCCAATATAGGTATTCTGCCCATCATACGTAATTTTAAGCGGGTTATCCCCTTGGTCTACGTAGAAGAGCCCTTCAGGAAGGGTGACACCATCCGCTAAATTGGCCGTATAGGAGCCAACCGTATATCCATTCTCATCCTTGAGCGTTACGGTGACTGAACCGTCCTTATTATAGAAAATTGTATAACGATCTATAACCGTTGTCTGATTTTCGAACTCGATCGTATCATAAGCGGGATTGTAATTGTTAATGGAGGTTTTGCCGCTCAGATCGATCGTGCTGGAACCCCCGTTAACAACCAGAGTTCCGCCACCGTCCGTAAAATTGATCGTTGTTCCCGACAGGAAGCTCAGAAAGGTATTTCCGGTATTAAATTTCCCGCCATAGCCGATATTGACGGTGTTACTGCTAAACCCGCTTCCCAGCGCACCACCGGTTAATGTTGCATCCCCGCCGAAAACATTAATTGTTGAGCTTGTGAGCGCACTGCCGCCAACATTGATGGAGGTGTTGCCGCCTATATAATAGGTCGTGCCTGTGAGAAATGTTCCGGCAAAATCTATCTTACTCGTTGTTCCGGGACGTGTAACATAAGTCCCCCCTCCCAAAAGGGAAAAGACTGTTTTGTCTTCTACCACAACGCTATCATGGGGGAGATTCTTATTGAAAATGACGCTCCCATTACTGTCGGTTATGGTGACGTTCGTTTGGAGGTCCAGAAAACCTGCTTTTGTGTCGATATCGTAAGTTATACCATTCACTGTGTCGTGATATTGTGTCATTTCCTAACTCCTGATTTAAGCAAAGGAGTTCGTGAAATCAAATATGTACATTTTTTACATTTTTGTTGCGCTGATATCTTTGGTGTTATAGTAATCGCCTCGACAGTCAACTGAAACGAGTCCATCCATTTGTCCTTGCTTAAATCAGGAGTTTCACAGAAAATTCCTGCATATTTTTATGTGTTTTACAGACAATGAATTCTCAAAAATCAGGTTATAAAGTCGGTTATGCGCGTGTAAGCACGGTAGACCAGACTTTGGATATTCAGATAAAAAAGCTCAAAGAATACGGATGCCGCCGCATTTATTGTGAAAAAGCAAGCGGTGCCGATACTGACCGAAAAGAGTTAAGAAAATTGCTGGCCAACCTGAAAGAAGGCCAGATGGTGGTGGTCGCGCGCCTGGACAGACTGGCCCGTAGCACATTTGATCTTTTTTCTATTGTGAAGACGATTACTGACCAAAAGGCCACGTTTTATTCTCTGGGTGAACCCTGGACCAATACTAACACCAGCACAGGGCGACTTATGCTGGCCGTTTTAGGAGGGTTAGCTGATGTGGAGCGTGATTTGATCCGCACACGCACGGCTGAAGGTCGAGCCCGGGCTATAGAGCAAGGGAAACGGATGGGCCGACCACGCCGGATTACTGATGATCAACGGCAAAGCATTATCAACAGGCGAAAAATAGGGGAATCCCTGCAATCCATTGCGGAAAGCTTTGGCATTGATAACAGCACCGTCTCCCGTATTGCGCGCGCTCAGGGTAGCTATCAGCCAGATATTGCCAAGATCAAAAAAAGAGGGCGGCACCCTCCGTGCTAACGCCCCTACATCTGAATACCGATTTTGGGGGCAAGCCAGACCATGCCCATGTAGAGCAGGATGGTGACGCCGCAGCCGGTGCATAATGCCAGCCAGAAGGGCACGCCGTGCCGCATGATCCATGGGATGAGCAGGAACATAGGCAGGGAGGGTAGTACGTACCAGAACGTGGCCCCGACATGCGCTTCCATGCGGGCGGGGTCTTTGGTTTCCAGCCAGAGCCAGATCATCCCAAAGACGGAAATAAGGGGGAGAGACGCGACCAGCGCGCCAAGGCCGGGGTAGCGGCGGGCGAGCGTGGAGACCAGAGCAATGGTCAGGCCGGAGAGAAGGGCTTTGAGCCAGAAAAACATCGTTCTTTCCGGTGCAGAACCCCTCCGCCTGCAAAAAAGCTGGCGGAGGGGCTGGCAGTTTTTAGAGGCGGGTGTCGCCCTGCTGGGGCTGAACAGGCTGACCCTGCGGTGCCTGGCCGGGCTGTACTCCGTTCTGCGGGGCGGCGTCCGGCGTCATTTTGCCGGGCTGGGTGGAATGTTCCACGTCATACGCTGTGGCCTTCTGGGCGTAGGTGCCTTTTGCGCCGGGATGCTCCTGATCATACAGAGCAGCCTTCTGCTTGGCTTCCTTACGATAGACGTGGCGGCGATACATGCCGGTGATGCAACCGCCCACGGCACCCAGAACGCCATGATTGGCGACATGGCCGCCTACAGCGCCCACAGCCCCGTATTTCAGGCAGCCGCCCGGTTCTGCTTGTGCGGCGGTAACTGTTGTGCCAGCCAGAGCGGCAAGAACGCTCAGAGTGATCAATCGACGCATCTCTATATTCCTTTCTTCTGCCAGATAATGAGGCAGATCTGCCTGTAAGCGTATCGAAAGAGTGCTGTGGAGACAATGTGCGCCCCTTTGCGTCCACCTTTGCGCAAAAGAGTTGGTCTTTCTTTAAAGAGGCCCTTTTATTCCCGGGTGCGGCACCCCATATTTAAAAGATAACAAAATGAAAAAATTAAGGAGGCCGTTATGAGACGCCCCTTTGACACCAGCCGTGCAAGCTCTGGTTTATTGCATGGGTCTCGCTTTGAGCGGGGCATTTTAAACCCCCGCTCCAAACGGGCTGAACGCCCTGAGACTGAGGCCGTGGCGGATACGGCAGACACCACGGCAACAGGCAAAGCCGACCCTACTCAGGCAGAGACGCCAGGGCGGGACGATGCCTCCGGTGGAAAAACCGGGAAAATTCCGGATGAAACGCCGGAGCCATGCTTTGCCTGAGAGAAGGCCTTAGGCCGTCGGGAGTGTTGCGAGAAAAGTTGTGACCAGCGTTTCCAGAAGAGTTTGGTCTGCCGGGGAAAACCGGTCTTTGCGGGGGCTGTCGAGATCCAGCACGCCGAGAAGGTGACCCTGTGCGACCAGCGGAATAACAATTTCAGACGCGGAAGCGGCATCACACGCGATATGACCGGGAAACGCATGCACATCCGCCACGCGCTGGGTGGTGCGGGTCTGCGCCGCCGTGCCGCAAACCCCCTTCCCCATAGCAATACGGGTGCAGGCCACACGCCCCTGAAAGGGGCCGAGGACCAGTTCGCCCTGTGAGGAAGACGCCTCAGGCTGGCCGGACGGTGCAGCGGAAGCCAGCGTGAACAGCGTGGCTGGTGCCTTGGCGTGCGGGCGGTAGAGGTAGAACCCGGCCCAGTTGAGATCTGGCAGCGCCTCAAAAATAAGGGCGGACAGATTAGCCATATTGGCCAGAGGGTCCTGCTCCGCCGCCAGCAGACCTGTGGCGGCGGAAAGCAGATCTTCCGGGGTGAGGCGATGGGCCGGGGCGCTCATGGTAGCGCTTACTGCGCCAGCAGAGCCGGGCCGCGCAGAGCGGAGCGGCTGCAGACGGCTTCCTGCTGGTCCCGGTTGAGGGTTGTGATGTCAAACATCACTGTCGGGCTGAGCATCAGACGCCCCTGCCCGCCCCATGCGTAAGCCGGGTTGGTGCGAATGCCCTCGCGGCTGGCGAGCTGGCGGCCAAGGGAGCGGACGGTGGTATCCGTGACCAGCTTGTGGGAATCACAATAATACATCAGGCCGCCGACATTCTCCGCAGAGGCGTGTTCGACCGTGGGGATGCCATCATAATCCAGCACGCCGGGCGCTGCGGTGGCGGCTGTCATGGGGGCGGGGCCGGCGGGGACCGTCAGCACGCCGGACGTGGCGGCGTGAGCCTGCGGCAGAGCGGCGGACAGAGCCAGACAGCCGGTCAGGGCCAGAAAGACAGGGCGAAGTTTCAGCATAGGCTTGGTCCTCTTTGTATCTGCCAAACAGCATTGAGGCGGACAGAATAGGGACAGACACCAGCACGCGGCAAGGTCGGGCTGCTCTGCGCCCCGCGAGGGGATGTGGAGGCGGGGCGCAGGGAATTTATCCCTCCCCCGCAATACAGGCTTGGCAAGCCCCCCGCCTTTGCGCTAGGGAGAAGCCCAAGGACCCGTAGATCAGTTGGATAGATCGTCAGATTCCGAATCTGAAGGCCGGAGGTTCGAATCCTCTCGGGTCCACCAATTTCCATAAATATATAGAAAAAATAACAAGTTAAGATGCGCGTTTGCCAATCTTGATTTGAAGTTTGCCAATTTGCTTGCGGGCGGATGGAGCTGCTGCGGTGTCGGACCCGGCATAGATATACGGTAGCGTCTGACAGCGGTGAGGAAGCTGGATGTGAAGTATCCGAAGATGTGGCTCATCGCGACTCTCGTGGCTCTGACACCGGCGGCCAACGCAGCGGAGGATGCGTCCTCTATGTCTTGTCGCTCACTCCAACCAGTTATCGGCGGGTGACGAGCATTTCGATCACCCGGCCACCCATAAAAGTGCTGCCGACAATCACACATGACTGGCACGATCTTGGAGTGTTGGTTGCGGGTGGTGGAATTATTCTCGGATACGAGGCACGACTGCGCTTTAATGGCCGCAGTTATCCATCAAACCCGACGGTTCCACCTGCAACCCGGTTGAAAGACCCGGCAGGCAAACAAGTCATCGGTGAAGAAGCAGGTTGGATGCCGAAACCGGCTCCTTGACGACGCGCCCTAGAATAGCAGGGACGCTGCTCTATATGAGAATAAGGTATTCGCTTCCTGCGCTGGCCGCAGCCGGGCCTTGCGCAGTTGATAAGGCTAATTTTACGAAATGTGTTGCGAATGGTTCTCATTCGTGCTTTTAGTGCATCTCTCATCAGAGATACGGGGCTTTCCGAATGGTCATCTGCTCTTGCAACAGCCTGACTCACAAAGACGTCGAATCAGCCGTGGCGCATGGCGCTACCCGCCCCAGTGAAATTTACGCTTCCAAGCGCTGCAAGGCCCAGTGCGGGAATTGCGTGCCCGGTGTGGTGTGCATGTTGAAGGAAGTGCGGATGCGCCAGCGGCAGGCTGCCGAAACTGCTACCCATGCCTGCCTGCCGGTTGTGGTGCAGGCCGAAGCGCTGAGCGCCTGATCTGATTATTTCGGACTTATTGCGCCTGTTCGTTTGCCTCTCTGCATAAAGGGCATGGCTGGCTCCATGTGTCTTGCAACGGAACTTTTGCCTTCCCACGTCATTTGTAACAACAGAACGCTGCATCTGTAGCGACTGAGCAAACAAGGACGAGATTCATGCCGAAAACAGCTCCGACTGCAAAAGACGCTCATATCCGCGAATATCTTGGCACCCCGACCGACCTGAAGGCAGATGCTGTTAAGGAAGTTGCGGCAGGTCTGGCCGATACGCTGGCCGACGTGTTTGCGCTTTACGTCAAAACGAAGAATTTCCACTGGCATATGAGCGGCCGCCACTTCCGCGATTACCATCTGCTGCTGGACGAACAGAGCGCGCAGATTTTTGCCATGACAGACCCGATGGCCGAACGCGCCCGTAAGATTGGTGGCACGACGCTGCACTCCATTGGCGAGATTTCCCGCCGCACGCAGGTGCTGGACAATGATGCGCTGTATGTGACGCCGGAAGACATGCTGGCCGAACTGCGCGACGACAATCTGGCGCTAACGACCCGGATGCGCAAAGTGCATGCCGTGTGTGATGACGCTAACGACGTGGCAACCGCCAGCCTGCTGGAAAACTGGATTGATGAGACGGAACGCCGCACGTGGTTCCTGTTTGAAGCCACGCGCCCGGCGTTTGGTAAAAACGACTAAACGATGCTCCGGCGTCTTTTCAGGTATCTGGAAAGGCGCTGGATTCGCATAATAGATTTCGATAACGCTAATTAAAAAAGATATTTATGGAAAATTTTCTCATAAATGAGATGAGCCATAAAAAGTTATATTACTCTCAAAGAAAGAAATAAAGGATCTAAAATAATCTTTTTTTGATCATAGATGTTTTAAAAATCTTATCTGAAAATTTTTCATTTTTTTGTACTTCTTCTATTTTTTCGTAAAAATAGTTTCTGCACAGAAATACTTTTAGAGAAAATCCAGATTACCTTCTTACAGAAACGCTGCTTTCAATAACTGGAAAGCGCCTTTTCCTTTTTTTCTGTATGCACACAGGCTGCTGCGATCGTAAGGCGAGAGACCGTTGCAACGCTGATTCCAAAGTCTTTTGCTACAGATTTCAAGGGTTCTCCTCTTAATCGACGCCTGATCACGGCTTGCTTTTCCTGCGCGTTTATTTTGGGAGGCCGCCCCATACGCTTGCCTTGCTCAATGGCTCTGGCGCGGCCTTCTGCTGTACGCGTTCGAATCAGGTCACGTTCAACATCTGCAAGACCAGCTAAAACAGCGAGCATCAGACGCCCCGTGCTGGTATTCGTATCGGCCCATGGCTCTGCCAGAGAATAAAAATGAGCACCCTTTTTAGTAATGTCATGAACAATTGCAAAAAGATCAAAAGTACTTCTTGCGAGCCGATCAATTCTCGCAACAATCACCGTATCCTCTTTTTTGAGACTTCTGATCATTTTTCGAAGCTGGTTACGCTGCGCATTCGCACCGCTGACTTTTTCACAAAAAATATTTTCGCATCCGTAATTTTTCAGAGTTTTTAATTGTGTATCAAGGGTTTGCCCGATCGTACTAACCCGTGCGTAACCAATTTTTCTACGAATGTCGCGTTCCTTCATGAGCTTATAACGTCACATAAAAGAGATTATTATTTTTTTAAATCCTGATTTATGCAAACGCGACTTTGCGCATCGGCATCGTTAAAAACAAGTTAATTATTAACTCGTTAAGCATTATCAAATCAATAGAAATATAAATTCCATTTAAGAATGTTAATTATATGAAATTCTTATAAATCAGGAATTTAGATAATGACCACTTATGACTGGGTTGGCGGAAATGGTAATTTCAATAATCCCCAGATGTGGAAAGACGCTGAAACTGGAACAGTTGCGTCTTACGACCCTAATGGCCAAAATCCTGTTGTTATCAATACTGACAAAGACATCGCTATAGACACAACGCCCTATTCATATTCTGATCAGTGGGGTAATTCGTATCCTAATGCCACCACAGCACCGCAATCCGTTACATTCTCAGGAACAGGCACTGTAACCGTTACAGGTTCCGGCGGTGTGGTATCATATGGTACTATTAGCGTGGGGGATGGCCAAACAGTCGTGCTTGACGGCACAACGATGTCTGCAAGTAAAACTGTTTCTGGCGGAACAATAAAATTAGAAAATGCAGCAAATCTCAGTGTAAACACTTCTCTTGATACCACTACCATTGATTTTGGCGGCAATTCTACCAAAAATGGACATAACACTGTCACTTTGGGGAGTGGCTCTTATTCCATAAAGAATATTAAAAACTTCAGCCCTGATGATTCCATTGTTATTAAAAACCAGTATGGCTACACCAATGTTGAATGGGTAAAAACTGGTACAAACACCTATTCTCTTATCGGCGTAGACCAGTATGGAAACACCTCGACTTCCGCCGGTAACAACTACATTGCAACCAACGTATCTTTTGCTCAGTCTGGCGCGGATAAAGCGGGCAACCCGACTTATTATACACCATCAGACCTGTATGGCGGAGGGACGACCGGCACAGTCAGCAGTGGCGAGTTTGCAGGTGATACATATTACCTGGGCAGTGGGCTGTCTTCCAACTCTGATGGGACAATGGTTATTACCTGCTTCCTTTCCGGCAGCATGATCCGCACGGCCAATGGCGATATTGCTGTAGAAGATCTGCAGATTGGTGATCAGATTATCGCGTTTGACTGGAAGAAGAACAAAAACGTTGCACGCTCCGTTGTCTGGGCAGGAAAGGCTCACGCCACAGTTCAGGCAGGTTTGCCGCTTGATGAGGCTGGCTATCCTGTGCGTATCCTCAAAAATGCCATTTCTAAAGGTGTGCCCTACAAGGATATGCTGATTACGGCTGAACACTGCCTGTTCTTTGAAGGGAATTTTGTTCCTGCGCGTATGCTGGTTAATGGGCGGTCAATTTTCTATGATACCAGCATTACGTCCTACGACTATTATCATGTGGAAACAGAAGAGCATTCGGTCATCACAGCGGATGGTATGTTGACCGAAAGCTATCTTGATACCGGCAACCGGGCATCCTTCCGCCAGGATACCAAGATCGCCTCACTCCATGCTACAGGCACCCTGAACTGGCAAAATGATGCCGCAGCACCACTGTGTGTAGACCGCAAGTTTGTGGAGCCCCTGTTCCGGTCTCTGGAAACACAGGGGAAACAGGTCGCCAATTGCCAGACGCCTGCCGCCAGCGGGACGCTGACACACAATCCGGATTTGCATCTGGTTCTGAAGAATGGTGCTGTTATTCGCCCCATCCGTCAGGATGGTCAGAATTACAGCTTTATGATTCCGGCTGGCGTTGACTCTGTCCGGATCCTCTCCCGCACCAGCCGCCCCAGTGATGTGGTTGGGCCGTTTGTAGATGATCGCCGGGATCTGGGCGTTGCTGTGGGTGCCATCCACTTCATGAATGGCAAAAAACAGACCCAGATTACGGCGCATCTGGATGGAACCGTGCACGAGGGCTGGCATGAAGCCAGCAGCGACGCCAACTACATCTGGACAAAAGGCAATGCTCTTCTGCCCCTGTGCGGAAAGAATGACGGCAAGATGGGACTTCTGATCATCTCTGCTCTGCCGGCTGAGAACTACCGTGTTGAGACAGAGCAGTCTGCTGCTCTGGTGCGGCACTCCGCATAAACCAAAAAAAGGCGCCATCCCTTATGGGGTGGCGCCTTTTTTAATGCTTTAAGCCTTTTCCAAAAAACTGATCCTGACTAGAAGCGCGCTTCATACAGCGCACGCTGCCTTTTCCAGTCCAAGCCGCTTCTGGACGGCATGACAAAGAGCCGTAGGTGACTTCTTTACAGGTCAAACCGCGCGTTGAGATAGACGCTTCTGGGAGCACCGACGAAGAAGTAGTCGGAGGCCAGAACGCCCCAGTAGTGAGTGTTGGCGACGTTATCCAGTTCTGCTCTGAAGGTTACACGGTGTTTGCCAATATGCGTGCGATAGCTGGCCCGCAGGTTGAGCAGGGTATAGCCGGGGATGTGATAGACGTTCATGGCGTCGCCCCACATTCTGCCGGTGTAATGCACCTCTGCTGAGGCCGACAGGCCCGGCACGGCCTGAATGTTGTTTGTAAGCGTAAACATGTTCTGGAACGTGGGGATGGCTTCCGCTGTATTGCCCTGAATGGAGGGATCGGTCTTTTTGTATTTTGAGGCCTCAATTCCCAGACTATCGGTCACCACAAAGCCGAGTGGCAGGTCCACGTGGCCGTTCAGTTCAAACCCCTGATAAACCTGTGTGCCGCTTGAGACATAGTAATTGTCGGCATTGGCATATTGCGCGCCGCGCGTGATGCGATAGAGCGCCCCGGTCAGATCCCACGAGCGGCGGGTGATCTTGGCCCCGACTTCCACCTGATCAGACCGGATGGGCGGCAGGGTCTGGCGGGCGTTTTTGTAGGTGTCCCCAACTGTACCGCCATTTTCCAGAGCCTGAACATAGCTGGCATAGACTGTCATGTTCCGAACAGGATGATAAAGCAGCGCGACTGTGGGGGTAACGGGGTTGACCTTATAGGCTGCCGTTCTGACATCCGCAGCGTTATAGCCCCTCTGCTGGAAGTTGGTGTAGCGCACCCCGGCCAGAAGAGACCATTGAGGCGTGAAGGTGACCGTATCACTCAGGAACAGACCGACCTGATCTGACCGGTAATTCCGGTAAACACTGGACTCGTTATTGACGTTCCATGGCCGGGGAATAATCGGCGCGTACATGTTCTGTGAGCCGATGTTCACATACTCGCTGTTGGTCGGGAGATATTTGGTCAGCCCCTGCCACGTGGCCCCCAGTGTCACGTCATGTTTGACAAAGCCTGTATGGAAACTGCCCTCCAGAATACCCTGCGCCTGATTATAGTCGGACCAGCTGCGGGGGTCTGTGGACAGGTAGGAGTCATAATCCCCTTCCCTGTTATTGAGAGACATCCATTCACTCTGATAAGAGCGCCAGTCCTGACTGTGGCTGTAATCCACACGGAATTTCCAGTTATTGCTGATATCCCATTTCAGGCCGGTTGTCAGAAACAGCACATGCGAGGTGAACATGGAACCGGGGTAGGCATTCAGGTTTTTATTCCCACTGATGGGGTCTGGCAGTTTGTTTGAAGGATAGGTTGTAGGGTCGATAAAGAAATCCTGTACCAGCCCACGTATTTTTCTATCCTGATAAATGGCGTCGGCAGTCCAGAGCAGGTTTTTGGTAATGCGGGCATCCACGCCCAGAGAGCCGGAATACCGTTCCACGTGGGAGCCGTTATAGGTCTCGCCTTTTTCATGCGTCAGGTTCAGGCGGTATCCGAACACCTTGTTGAACAGGCGGCCACCGGTATCAATATGCTCACTGGCGATAGCACCTGAACTATAGCCGGCATCAACCTCGAACGGGCGGTTTTCCGTGGGCTTTTTGGTCTGATAGTTGATGATGCCGCCGGGCGCGTTGAAGCCATACATATAGCCGGATGCGCCTTTGAGAAGCTGGACGTTTTCAAAACTTTCCAGCGGCAGCTCAACCGTCGTCATATAGAAGGGCGAACCGTTGATCTTGTAGCCGTTATAATCATCCAGCGGCACACCGCGCACCGTCACGCTGTAGGCGTTGAAGGAATAGGTATCCCCGTTGGTGACGACAGATGCATCCTGAGACAGCAAGCGGGACAGAGATTTTACCTGCCGTTCCTGTATTTCCGCACTGGTGATGGTGCGAATGGAAAAGGGTGTATCCAGCGGCCTCTTGCTGCCCAGCGCCCCGCCAGAGAAGGCCGGGGTGGCAGTGCCATGCACATCCAGTTCTTCCCGCTTGGCAATTTGCGGTTTGCCGGGTTGGTTTGGAGCCGTTTGCCCCGGAGCGGACCGGGATTTATCAGGGTGCGCCTGAGCAGAGTGGGGCTTATGGGCCTGCTGTGTAAGCGGTTGCTGTTGGAGAGTGGCTGAGGGCTTTTTCTTTGCCGCAGCGCGGATTTCTGCGGGCGTTTTGGCAGCCGTCTCCTGCGCGTGCGCCATGACCATGCTCACCCCGCAAGACGACACAACAGCTCCAATTAAAACGAAACGTCTTGGTGATATCATTATAGCACGACCATTTTTAGTGTATTTCAGGTCTGGGATATCGGGAACAATTCACATCGTCAATACGTATATATCGATTCGTATCTTTATTTTTGTGTTACATATTTAATACGATATTTATCGTGTTATTAGGCTACAAAATGGCCCTCAGTCCATCACTCGTAAAACTGGCGGCGACACTGGCGTGTCTGGAATGAACCGGGACTTTGGGGGAAGCCCGACAAGGCCTGTCAGGCACCATGTGGGAAGGGCGTCACAGCCTAACGTGTATGTCCGTATGGGGGCAGAGCGGTCTCCCCTGCCCCCGGGCTGTGGTGTTTGCGCGCTGGGTCTGTCCGCCGGAACGGAATGCACTCAGGGCGTGTTTTTGCCTGTGGTGTCTGTGGATTTTTCTTTTTTATAGCGTTCGTAATATTCGTCTGCCATGCGGCGCAGGGCGGCGCCGATGGCGGCGTACTGGTATTCATTCAGGTTGGCAAGGGAGGCGCGCGCTGAGGGGCGGCGCACGGCAAAGCCATCACCGGGCAGCAGCACCACGCCGGTTTCATCTGCGATACGGAACAGGATGGTCTGGTAGTCCACGCGTGTGATCAGCCAGCGGGCGAAGCGGGTGCCGTAAAGGTGGGTGGCGACGTTGGCGAGGTCGATCAGCGTGTAATAGTGCGTGCAGCCGGGGTCATTCGGGGCAGGCACACCGAGGTCTCGGTAGAGGGCAAGTTCCCGCCGGTGCAGCAGGTTTTTTAGAGCGGTTTTATAGGCTTCCCGCCCGTCCATAAGGGCAAAGAGCGCGAACAGCACCATTTGCACCTGTTGCGGGGTGGAGAGGCCAGCGGTGTGGTTGAGCGCCACGGTGCGGCTATCAGCCACCAGACGGTCAATAAACTTCAGGCCGCGCACATCTGGCGTGAGAGAGGCATAGCGTTTGTCCAGCGCCTCCTTTTCCTCTTCTGGCAGGGCCGCGAGGGCGCGGTCCAGCACGTTTTGCGTGTGGGTTGCCACAACGCCCAGTCGCCAGCCGGTGGAGCCGAAATATTTTGAAAAGGAATAGACCAGAACAGTATTTTGCGGACAGACGCTGTAGAGCGAGCGGAAATTGTCTGCAAAGGTGCCGTAGACATCATCCGTGACGATAATAAGGTCCGGGCGCTTGGTTTTGACGATTTCGGCAATGCGGGCCAGCCCGGCATCATTCATCTTGACCGAGGGCGGATTGCTGGGATTGACCACCAGAAACACCTTGATGGCGGGATCCAGCAGTTTGTCCAGCTCGCTATCCGGATATTGCCAGCCGGCTTCCGGCGCGGCGTAGATGGGGACTTCATCCAGCTGGTAGTCCCGCAGTTCCGGGATTTCCACATAGGGGGTGAAGACCGGCATGCCGATGGCAGCTTTATCACCGGGGCGGATCAGCCCGTTTTCCCGCAGAGAGGCGAAGATATAGCTGATGGCCGCTGTGCCGCCTTCCAGCGCAAACAGATCTGTTGTGGCATCCGGCATGGTGCCGCCCGCCATTTCCCGCAGCAGGTAATGCCGCACGACCTGCTCTGAATAGCGCAGCATGCGCGGGGGTGTGGGATAGTCACAGCCCAAGATGCCCGCTGTCATTTCCTGCAGGAAGCCTTCGGCAGACAGGCCGAGCTGGTCCCGCACGTAGGACAGAGCGCGGCGCAGGAAGGCGACGCCGGGTTCGGCTTTATGGTCAGCTACAAAGGCGTTGAAGCGGGCTTCTATGCCGTCTTTCCGGGGGAAGCCGCCAACGCCTTCCGCCATATAGGAAAAGGAGAGTTCTGATTCCGCCGTGGCGAACAGGCCAAGCTGGAAAAACCCCTGCCGGGGGAGTGTGGCCAGAAAATTTGGGTTGCCGCGCCCGGCATCCAGCATGGCGCGCTGGGCGCGTCCGGAGGCCAGTTTGATGAGCTGGTCTTTCAGCTCAAACGGACTGAGGGTGTTGAATTTCTCATAGTCGGGAGACGTGGGCATGGCCGGTTCCTGAAGCAGGGGCTGCGCAAAGAAGGGGCCAAACATGCACAAAAAAAGTGCCGGTTGCTACCTTTATAGTCAGATAAAGGAGCTGAGACCTCCGCCGGTCTCAGCGTTGTGATGAGAGATTTTCAGCGTTTGGGGGCGGTTCGGACCTTTTTCAGACTCTGGCTGATCCACCCATAGCCGCTCACCAGCACCAGCCCTGCCACGACCAGAATTGCGCCGGTTACAAAGCCCGGTTCCACAGGTTCATGCAGCAGCACGGCCCCCAGCACTACGCCGAACAGGGGTGTCATGAAAGACAGCACACCAATGCGCGAGGCCTGATAATGCCGCAGCAGCCAGAACCACAGCAGGAACGCGATGAAGGAAAGAATGAACACCTGATAGCCCAGACTGAGCAGCAGGATGGGGGTGATGGTAAAAGCCGTCTGATGGAGCAGCACGGCCATGGGCAGCAGGAACACGCACGCCCCCACAAGCTGATAGAGCAGCGTTTGTTTGGCAGGAACCCGCGCCAGAGAGGACATGCGGATAACGACCGTTGTCACGCCCCAGCTTGCCCCCGCCAGCAGGGCCAGCGCATCCCCCAACAGCGGCAGACCCGCCCCCTGCCCCGCTCCGGCGGAGTGACCGAGAAAGGCCGTGCCGATGCCGCCAAAAGCCAGAAGGATACCCACCCACTGGAGAGGCTCCATACGTTCCGACGTTTCCATAAAATGCAGGATAAGCGCTGTAAAAATGGGCGACGTATAAAGGAACACGACGGAGCGGGAGGCGGAGGTGTAGCGCAGGGCCTGCCCCAGAAACAGATATTCCAGAAAGAACAGCACGGCCACGGCCAGACCGGGCTTCCATGTTTGGGCCAGTTGCACCAGACGTTCCCGCCGGGAGAGCATGAGGGCCACCACCAGCACCGCCGCCAGAGCGGAACGCAGCGCGATTTGCAGGATGGGCGCCATGTCCTGCGCCGCGGCTTTGAGCGCAACCTGTTGCAGCCCGAAACAGAAACACAGGCCGACCATCAGGCTGGTGGCTTTTGCATCCAGCGGTTTGCGCGTGTTCATCCCTTTAGTTCCCTTTTCGCCCTGTTCTGGTGTCCCTATGCAGCAGGACCAGCGGCAGGAAAAGAGAAGATTTGAGAGTGTGTTTTACAGCATGTCTTTTTCTTTTAAGGGCGCGGACAGCCGGGTGGCCACGGCCAGCAGAACGGCGGTGATGGGGGAGGCAAAAATGAAGCCCCACATCCCCAGAAACGCCCCAAAAATGGTTTGCGAAAGAATGGTGAGCGCGGGCGGCATACTGACGGCGCGTTTTTGGATGAAGGGAGACATGACGTAGCCTTCAAACGCCTGAATGACGCCATACAGGCCCAGCACCATCAGGGCTTCCTGCGTGCCGACAGACAGGCCAATCAGCAATGCCGGAATGGCCCCGACAAAGGCCCCCAGATACGGGATGAAGTTGGCGGTGCCCGCTACCAGCCCGAGGGGAAGAGCCAGCGGCATCCCGATGGCCCACAGGCCGAGCCATGTCAGCACGCCCACTACCGTCATATCCAGCATCTGCCCCGCCACCCAGGCAGAGAGAGTGTGCGCAATGGTTTGCAGCAGGGAGCGCACCAGCGGGCGGTGCCGTTCTGGCGTGAGCCGCAGGATGCCGTTGGCATACAGGCGTGGGGAAAGCGCGAAATAGATCCCGGCAATAACAATGACCACCATCGTGCCGACGGAGCCGAAGGTGGACGTCAGCACGTTGGTCATGGAGCCCGCAAAATCCAGCCCCGGTGCGCGGCTGCCGCCTCCGGTCTGGTTGCCGCCGAGCGATTGCGGGACGTGATCCAGAATAAGGTGACCGAACTGGCCGCTGTTCAGCCGGTCATGCATTGTGCTGATCTGTGAGACCAGAGCCGTGCGCAGGTGCCCGGCCTGCACCGTAAGTTCCGGCCCGAACACCCGCACCAGCGCCGTGGCCGCCGCAGCCAGAGCCAGCACCAGCAGCATGACGGACAGCCATTCCGGCAGGCGCAGCAGGTGGGTAATCCAGCGGGCCGCACCGTGCAGCACAACAGCCACCAGTGCCGAGGCGCAGACAACCATCAGCACGGGGCCGCCTGTGCCGATAATCAGCCCCAGAACGCCCAGCACCACCACCACCATAACCAGCCGGTAGAACCGGGCCAGCGTGTGCTCCAGCGCCTGCACGGCAGCCAGTGCTGGTACCTGCTGAGCGGGGGCGGGTTGGGGTGAGTGCGGGTCGTGGGAAACGGAGGGAGTGCTTGCCGTGTCCGGGGTATTTGTGGGGGGCGGCACCATGACGTTCTGCTTCTCCTGCTGCCCCGCCCTGTTGCCGGGTGGTAAGGCAGACTTGCGTGATCTTGCGCCGTTTTACCCGCAGGCACCAGCGGCCAGAGTGTCACACATGCGAGAAGGGGTGAGGACAGGCTTTATCAGCATGGCAGATCCGGGCATGGTAGGAGTGGGACTGCCTTTCATCTTGTCTTTCACGCCAAAAAAGGCGAGACAACAGCATTCCGCCAATCATGAATTCACCTTTCCCTCTCCGCTCTTTGAGGCCCGTTGCTTTATGACGAAACCTGACGCTGCCGGTCATATGGACATGGCGCACCCCTGCCTTGAGGGGAAGAAGCGTCGATGCGGACGGCCGACCCCATCCGGGACGGAGCAGCTGGACCAGCATTTGCTGGAGGTGGCGGCGAGCCTGTTTGTGGAACATGGCTATGCCGGGACATCGGTGGATCAGATTGCCCGCAAGGCTTCCGCCAGCAAGCAGACGCTGTATCGGCGCTATCCCTCCAAGGAAGCGCTGTTCAAGGCGGTGATTACCAACCTGACGGCCTGCCTGCTGCGCACCATGGCGGAAACGCCGCTGAAGGACCCGTTGCTGGAGCTGAAGCATGTCAGCCGCCTGATGCTGGATTTTGTGGTGCGGCCTGATGCGCTGGGAACGTATCGGATTCTGATTTCCGATGCCTACCGCTACCCCAGCCTGATAGACCATGCGATTGAGAATATTAATGAGCCGTTTCACGCCAACTTCATGCGGTTACTGAAAGCGGCGGAGGCAGCCGGGCAGATTGAAGCAGGGCATGCCAATTCCACCACAGCGCATTTATGGAGTGGGTTGCTGACGGGCTGGCCGATGAAGCAGAGCCTGTTCGGCCTGAACCCGCTGGAAGATGACGCCGCGCGCGATGCATTTTTTGACCGCGCGTGGTCACTCTTCCTGCATGGCATTGAGGTAAAGCAGGCCTAACGCGGAAAGCGGCCCTTAGCGGGCCGTGTGCCCGAAATACTGCTCCAGCAAGGCGACGTTCCGCAGGTTGGCCTTAAAGGCGGCATCGAACAGATCGCCCGCGATTGGCACAGTATCGACCGCCGTTTCCAGCAGCACATTCCCCACCATCCGAGCCAGCAGGCTGGTGGGCGCACGCAGGCGCCAGGCCTCCCACACGATATAGAGGGAGACGAGGCCCATCACCACGCTGCCGCCAACCGGCAGCAGGCCGACTATGGCGTCCACCCCAACCCGGAAGCGCGTGCCGGGCAGGCGGAAGGCGGCGTCCAGAATCCAGGCCAGCCGCCGGACACGGCGCAGACGGTGCGCAATGTCCTCAGCGGTATGAGAGGCCGTATGGGGCGAGCCGTTTCCGGCTGTGGCATGAGCGTATGTCATGATTCACCAGATGGGAGAGGCTAGAGCCGGATTCAAGAGGGCCGGAAATCCAGCGCCAGACCATTCATGCAGTAGCGCAGGCCGGTGGGCAGCGGGCCATCGGGGAAGACATGGCCCAGATGCCCTTTGCAGGAGGCGCAATGCACCTCGGTCCGCACCATGCCGTGGCGGCTGTCCTGCGTGGTTTCCACGGCACCGGGAATGGCATCGTAAAACGAGGGCCAGCCGCTGCCGCTTTCATATTTGGTATCGGACTCAAACAGTGTCTGACCACAGCCCGCGCAGTGATACTGGCCGGGGCGTTTTTCGTGGTTCAGAGGGCTGGACCCCGGATATTCCGTGCCGTGTTCTTTCAAAATATGTTCCTGCTCTGGCGTGAGCGGGCCGCAACCGGTGGGGGAACAGGACTGGGTCATGCGGAGGGTCCTTCTCTTAAAGCAAGTCTCTGGGGAATGTGTGCTGTCTTTCTAGCGGGTTTTCTCATGCGGTGCACCGGGCGATAAGGCCCTGACTGGAACGTTATTTAACGATAGCAGAGACGAACGGTTGCATCAGGGCTGCTACGCCAGCGCAAACGGGGCGAACCATTGCATAAGCGAGAGGAAGACGGCAGTCTCCCGGCATGACGGCTTCCAAAACCCCCTCCCCTGTTCTTGTCCTGTTTCGGGATGATTTTCGCCTGAGCGACAACCCGGCGCTGCATGCGGCCTGCGCTACCGGCCAGCCAGTGTTGTGCGCGTATGTACAGGATGAGGCCTGTCTGCCCAAAGGGGTGATTGGCTGGTGGCTGGGGCAGGCTGCCGGGGCGCTGGCCGAAGCACTGGGCAAGCGTGGTGGCACATTGCTGACCCCGGAGGGGGAAACGCTTCCGGTTGTGCTGGACCTTGTAAAAAAAGCCGGGGTTTCAGAAGTTTTCTGGAACCGGCGGTATGACCCTGTGGGCAAGGAGATTGATACCGCTCTGAAAGCCACGCTGACGGAACAGGGCGTGGCGGTGCAGTCCCTTTCCGCACGGCTGCTGCATGAACCCTGGGCCGTGCGCACCGGGGCGGGACAGCCTTACCGGATTTTTACAGCATGGTGGCGCGCTGCGCGGGAACTGGGTGAACCCGGCCGCCCCCTGCCCGCCCCGCAGGCCATTCAGTTTGCCGCTGTGCCGGAGGCGTTTAAAAAAGACGTCTCTGCCAAAGCGTTGCTGAAACCCGCCTTGCCGGAAGATGCCACACAGGCGGCGCAATACTGGCCGTGCAGTGAAGAAAACGCCGATACCATTCTGGAAGATTTTCTGGATGACACGCTGGCGCACTATGAAACAGACCGCGACCGGCCCGACCGGGAGGGCACATCCGGCCTTTCCCCTTATCTGCGCGCCGGGCTGATTTCTGCCCGGCAGATCTGGCAGGCAGCCCGAAAAGCAGAGGCCCGTAGCGGCGACCATGTAAATACGGAAAAGTTCCTGTCCGAACTGGGCTGGCGCGATTTTGGGTGGATGCAGCTTTTCTATGAACCTCAGATGCCCACCCGCAATCTGCGCTCTGAGTTTGACGGAATGCCCTGGCAGAATGATGCGGAGGCTTTTACCGCGTGGACAGAAGGCCGCACGGGTTATCCGCTGGTGGATGCGGGGATGCGGGAGCTCCGCGCCACCGGCACCATGCATAACCGGGTGCGGATGGTCGTGGCGTCCTTTTTGACCAAACATCTACTGACAGACTGGCGCAAAGGCGAACGCTGGTTTTATGAACGGCTGGTGGATGCAGACCCCGCCTTAAACGCCATGAACTGGCAGTGGTGTGCAGGGACGGGTATTGATTCCTCGCCGTGGTTCCGCATTTTTAATCCGGTCGGACAATCCGAAAAGTTTGATCCTTCAGGCGCTTATATCCGCACATGGGTGCCGGAACTGGCTGGCCTGCCGGACAAGCTGATCCACACACCCTGGAAAATGGATGCCACACTCAGCCGCCATCTGCGCTTTGTACCGGGCACGACCTACCCCCACCCGATTGTGGAGTTAAAGCAGGCGCGCGCCATTGCTTTGGAGAGCTACAAAAACCTAAAAGGTGCTGAGAAGAGCTGAGGCCGACGTAAACAGGCGGCTGGCCGCTTTAAATCACGCCGAACTGGTTTGCGTTGAGAATGGCTATATCCGTTGTGGCCGCACCCAGCTTATGGCGCGCCACACGCAGGCATAGCCGCACGACGGGCTCGGACAGTTTGAGCTTATGGGCAATTTCATGCCCCAGAAGCCCTTCCGCCGCCAGTTTCAAACAGTCTTTCTCTTCCCGGGACAGATCCATCACGCCATTGGTCTGAAAGGCTGTAATCCGCAGATAGGCCTCATGCACATAATTGGCCAGCATCTGGTAGTCCCGCACGTAGCTCACGCGGGCGAGACCTTCAAACTTATGGGAGTCATTGCTGGTAATGGCGAACAGGCCGCGAGAGCCATCCGTCCCCAGCAGAGGAATGCTCAGCGCTGCATTCCCCAGACTGTAATCCAGCCCTTCCATGAGCATACTGTAGGCCTGCGTGCCTTTTTCAATCTTCAAATCCCGCCATTCAAACGGCAGACCATTGTGCAAACCCCGCTGGACGACAGGGTCAATCAGCAGGTAGTTCTGGTTATAATACCGCTCCTGCCATTCCCGGGGGTAGGTCGTGCAGGTAAACCCGTCAGGGTTTAGAAAAGCTTTGCCTGAACCCGCAAAATAATAAACAACATTATTCATGTTGCATTTTTCAGGAAGTGTTTGCAAAGCAGCCGACAACTCTTCCAGAGACTGCGCGCGTGTAATGGCCGAAACCAGGCCCTGCAAAGCCTTGGGAAGAATAAGGGTCGGTGCTGTTTGTTTCAATCTCATAACCCCAACCTTACTATCGTATCTTCTAAAGTCTGGCCAGCATACGCCCCGTTCTGCGGCCCTTCTCATTAAAAATAAGTTGCTTTGTTCAAAACGGGCGGAGCTGCAGTTCTGACAGATGCCGCAAGGCCAGAGGGTTGACATCCCACACCCCCACAGCGAAGTCCTGCCCGTTGATCTCGCCCTCACAAATAGGAAACGGCAGGCATTCCAGACGCCGGTACAACCGCAATTTGGACTTGGGATACGTGCCGACAATCTGCTTGATGCCGTTCGCAAACCCGCGTGCGTAGGCCGTTTTCAGCACGTCCAGCAGCAGATTGCGCCCTGCCAGAGAGGATGTATCCGCCGTGGTTGAGAAATAGGAAAGCTCCCAGATATCTGAGCTGATAATATCCGGACATCCCTGAAAATAAGGCGCAAACTCCTGCCGCAACATGGTTGGCCCCGTTGTGGGCATAATGCGGACGGCAGCAACGGCCTCATCCTCCATCCCCACGATATAAAAGGGGCTACAGCGCCGGTCATACTCATCTTCTACCGGGCAAGGCTGAAAGGCCTGATTCCATTCTGGATAATTTTCAAAAAACTTTTTCCGTGCGCCAAGCATCTTCTCGTAAACTGGAAGACACTGCTCTCGCTCATCATAAGAAAATTCATAAATCATAAGTGCTACCTGCTTTTAATCTCAGCCCCATATAAGTTTTGACTTATCCCTCTCTATTTTGTTTGGCGTCTCACACTCTGCAAGAGTGGCCGTGCATATAGTGAACGGCATGCAAAGTGATATTTAAAAATTTATAATATAACGGACATTTTAACGATAAAACTCAACCAAACTACTCTTTATAACACATCATACTCTCTGAAGTTCCCGCCATGACTGGCCTTTTTCAGGCGGGGTTTCTATGCAGAAAATAAAGCAGAATTATGCCAAACTTGTTTAGCTCCACATTCATTTCCTCAAGGGCATTCTCTCCTTTTGAAGGGTTATAATGACTGAATGAGGAAAACAAAAAAGGGAACACACCGGGATGTGTTCCCCTTTCTTATAGTCTGTGTGGGAACCGATCAGAAATCGGCTTTTTCATGCTCGGTTGAGACGAACTTGATCAGCGTATGCGCCTTGACCGCTTCCGGCCCGCCTTCAGTGCCGTAACCGGAATCCTTGATGCCGCCGAAGGGCACTTCCGGCACGCCAAGACCGTGATGGTTAATGGCGATCATCCCGGCTTCCACCTGTTCACCCAGCAGACGCTCCGTGCGCTCGTTGCGGGTGTAAGCATACGCCGCCAGACCATAGGGCAGACGGTTGGCTTCCTTCACCGCATTCGTCAGCGATGTGAATTCGGACACAAGAGCAATCGGGCCGAACGGCTCTTCCTGCATCACCCGCATGGACAGGGTGGGGTTAAGGATAAGCGTGGGGGCAAAGAAGCAGCCTTCATTGGGCAGCGGCACGTCAGCCTGCCAGATGGTGGCCCCTTTCTCCCGTGCATCGTCGACCAGTTCCGTCAGGGCTTTCAGGCGGCGTTCGTTCACCACAGGCCCCATGGTCACACCGTCATCAAGGCCTGAGCCAACCTTGAGGGCGTTCATCTGCGCCTTGAATTTGTCCACAAAGCTGGAGGCAACGCTCTTGTGCAGCAGGAAGCGCGTGGGGGCGATACAGACCTGCCCGGCATTGCGGAACTTGGCGGCACACAGGCGCTGAGCAGCGGCGTCCAGATCCGCATCTTCACACACGATCACCGGGGCATGGCCACCCAGTTCCATGGTGACGGGCTTCATCTGCGCGCCTGCGAGGGACGCCAGATGTTTGCCAACCGGGGTGGAGCCGGTGAAGGAGATTTTACGGACGACCGGATGGGCGATCAGATATTCGGAAATTTCCGCCGGGTTGCCATAGACCAGAGAGACCGCGCCCGCCGGAACCCCGGCATCACAGAACGCGCGCAGCAGTTCCGCCGGAGAGGCCGGAGTATCTTCCGGGGCTTTGACGATGACGGCGCACCCGGCGGCCAGAGCGGCACCCAGCTTCCGGGCAATCTGGTTGATGGGGAAGTTCCACGGTGTAAAGGCCGCGACGACACCCACGGGACGATGCAGCACGCGCTGCTCCACATTAGGCACACGCGGCGGAATGAGCGTATCATTCAGGCGACGGCCTTCCTCGCCAAAATATTCAATGACGCCTGCGGCCCCTTTGATTTCGATAATGGCCTGCTCAAGCGGCTTGCCCTGCTCGCGGCTCATGATGCGGCCAATGCTCTCGGCGCGCTCACGCAGCAGATTGGCAGCCTTGCGCATGATGACAAAGCGGTCCCACGCCGTAAGCGCCCGCCATGCGGCAAAGCCCTGAGCAGCCCCTTCGGCCACCCGTGCCAGATCGGCTTTGGAGGCGTGGGCAATCTTGCCGATTTCTTCACCCGTGGCGGGGTTGAAGACCGGCAGCGTGCGGCCATCTGCCGCACCCTGCCACTGCCCGGCCACCAGAAGCTGTGTGCTGATAAAGTCCTCTGACATTGCGTATCTCTCCCACTGGAACGACAGACACGCCACCATGACGCTGCCTTATGATCCTTAAGGAGAGAGCATCATCAGGATAGGGATGCAAGGGGGCACGTCTGGTGCCCCCGCAGGAGTCAGGCGAACAGCTTTTTCAGCTCATTGATAACATGCACGCTGGTGATGAGGCGCGTGCATTCAAACTGGCGCGGCGTGTTCTCATGCCGGGGGCACCACAAGAAGTTGTGATGGTCAAACCGCTCCGTGGGGTCATTCCAGCAGGAGTTGCAGGTGTGCCAGTTGATGACGCGGTAAGGCGTTTCAAACTCATTGGTCGGGTGTGTGAAGCCGGAGATCATCACGACCTCCGTGCCTGCAGCCCAGGCCAGCCAGGCCAGACCGGAACTGAGGCCGATAAACGCATCCGCATGCTTCAGCCAGCGGGCGCGCTCGGCCAGCGGGCGGTTGCCGGTTTCATCTTCCGCCCCATGGGGGATGTAGTTCCAGACGAGGCCGGTGCCGTGCACGGTTTTCTGGTCAATACAGATCACCCGGTAGCCTTTTTCCTTCAGGAAGGCGATGACCTCCTGCCAGCCGGTCGGGTTGTTCCAGTATTTGCACTGCGTGCTGGCCTGCACGGCGATACAGACGTACGGCTCCGCAATAGGGCGGCTGTCATCCGGCAGGTGCAGACGCGGGGCTTCCTCATGCGGGGAGACGCCCAGAATATAACCGGCGGTGCGGTGCAGGCCGACAAAGCGGAAGTCGGTAGGCTGCTGGTTATTCTCTTTGTCGTCAAAAAACAGGCCGATGCAGTACGTGGCGTAAGCCTTGGCCGGCACTTCGGCCTTCTCGGCGTCTTCCGACGTCATGAGGGTGATGTTGGGGTAAGCATCCTTGAGCAACGGCAGGATGAGGCCGGAGAGCAGGCAGGTGACTTTCGCGCCGCGTTCTTCCGCAAAGCGGGCCACATACGGGAACCACGCCAGCGTATCCCCCAGCGTGCCCACCGGCAACTGAATAATAACCTCCTGCCCGCGTGCATCATACTCATGCTGGAAAACAGGCCGCTCGACACCATCCGCGCCGATATCGATCACCTCAATCCCAAAGCGCACATAGTAGCGTTTGCTGGAAGAAATGGTGGCTCCGGCGGCCTCATGATGGAAAAGGATATTCCCCGTATCCAGATCCCGCAGAATGACGCGCCATTTCCCCTCTTTGCGCTCGGGCACATGCACGCGTGCGCCGAGATTGAAATCGAAGCGGATCCCCTGCGGGCCTTCCAGCACCGGCAGCGGCGGGGGAGCCAGATAAGCCGGTTTGCCATCAGGCTGCCCCGAAGGCTGAGCGGCAGAGGCCTCCCCTCCCGGCTGCTGGGGGGCTTGCTGTACGGCTTGAGCCTGAGCTTCGGCCTGGGGAGCGGGAGAAGCGGGTGCTGCGGTTTCAGACAAAGAGGATCACCTCGTGAAAGACAAAATTTTTGTAATAAAAACTACTAAATCAAGGTCTTATAAAGACAATTCGCATTTGTCTATGTAACTCCTGATTTAACACTGTGTCATTCTTCATGAAAACATCACCACACTAACACCTAAAAAAGGGTAAACTCTCACACACTATTCCCTAATTTAAGGTTGGTTTGATGCGGGTTTTTTCTCGTCGTTCTGCTCTGGCAACATCCTGTGCCGCGGCCCTCTACGGAAGTGTGCGGCAGGCGGGAGCTGCACCCTCCCTCACCCCGCGCCCCTTGGTGTTTGCGCACCGGGGTGCGTCCGCCCTGCGGCCCGAACACACACTGGCCGCTTACGCCCAGGCCATTGCTGATGGTGCGGATTTTATCGAGCCCGACCTTGTGATGACCAAAGATGGCGTGATGGTCTGCCGCCATGAAACCAATATTGCCGAGACGACGGACGTTGCGCAGCGGCCGGAGTTTGCCAGCCGCAAACGCACCGCCACCATTGATGGCACGACAGCCACTGGCTGGTTTACGACGGACTTTACCCTTGCGGAGCTGAAAACCCTGCGAGCAAAGGAACGTCTGGCAACGCTGCGTGTGCATAACACCCGCTTTGACGGACATTTTGATATTCCGACCTTTGAGGAAATGATTGATTTTGTCGCTGCTGAATCTGCCACGCGCGGTCGGGTTCTGGGGCTGATCCCCGAAATCAAACATTCCACGCACTTTCATACGCTGGGGTTTGACCCGGAGGCCGTGTTCCTGCGCACGATTGCAGCCCATGCCTATACGCGCACCGCCCCGCTGGAAGTGCAGTCCTTCGAGACCGGAAACCTCCAGCGCATTGGCGCAGATGTGCATGTCATCAACCCACAGGCGCGGCTGATGCTGCTGATGGGGGAACGCAAAGAGGTGCCACCTGATCTGGCCGCCAAAGGCCAAAAAACCACCTTTGGAGACCTGATGACCCCGGCGGGCCTGAAAGACGTGCGGCGTTATGCGGATGTGATTGGCCCGTCCCTGACCGACCTTATTCCGCGCGATGCGCAGGGGGCGTGGCTTGAGCCGTCCTCTCTGGTGGAGGATGCGCATGCGGCGGGGCTGCTGGTGCATGCCTATACCTGCCGCCCGGAAAACCATTTCCTGCCGCGCCAGTTACGCAATGCGGACGGAGATGCAGCCCGCAATGTGCACGGGTCCATTCAGGAAATTCAACGCTATCTTGATATGGGGCTAGACGGGTTTTTTACCGATGATCCGGCCATTGGCCGCCGGGCGGTGGACCACATCTGAGGATGGGTCGTCGCTGGCTCAGGCTGGTGGCGTGTCCTTGAGGACGAGGGGTAACCCTGCTGCAATAAACAGGACTTTTCCAACTTTCTCGGCCAGACGTTGATGGAGAAGGCCTGCTTCATCCCGAAACTGCCGGGCCAGTTTATGTTCCGGCACAATGCCAAGCCCGACCTCATTCCCCACCAGCACGGTGGGAGCGCGGCGTTCGGCCAGAGCGGTGATGAGTGCGTGTGTGGCGTCTGGAATGCTGCGCTCTTCCAGCAGGAGGTTAGTCAGCCACAGGGTCAGGCAGTCCAGCAACACCGGGCGGTCGGTATGGGCACGCAGAACATCGGCCACTGCGAAAGGTTCTTCCACCGTCTGCCAGCCCTCTGCCCGACCGGCGCGATGGTGCGCGATACGGTCCTGCATTTCCGTATCAAACGCGCGGCCTGTGGCCAGATAGACCCACGGGGCGGGCAGCGCTGTTATCAGGGCTTCCGCATGGCGGCTTTTGCCGGACCGCGCTCCGCCCAGAATGAGCGTTGTTGCGGACAGACCTGCGGGGAGCTGCGCAGGGTCGTTCTGCGTGGCTGTGACGGGCGTGGGTGCAGGCGCGGTCTGCCCATCTGTTGGTGTGCCTGCCGGACTGGCCGGGTCTGCCTTGAGCGTGATGGAGGTCATGCGCAATCCGCTTTCTGCTGCCGTGGGGTTGTGGGGTTGTGGGGTTGTGGGGTTGTGGGGTTTATCACAGCATAGCAGGTAGGATCATGCCTCGGCTTTTTTTCTGGTGTTTCGGTGTGCTTTGTATGTTTTGACTATGGGGGCTGAAGCTGTTGTTTACGGCCTTAGCAATTAAGACAGCTTTCGACTTCTTTTGAGACGAAATCACTAAACCGCCTGCAGCCGAAAGCCCACATGAGTATAATATAGGTCAAGTCCGTTACTTGCGACACTACATCACATGGTGTCGAGCACTATTTTTAAATCCGACTGATTGAGGAACAAATGACTACTTTCTCCGAAGAAGATGTACAAAAGCATTTATTCGCAGTCGGCTTAGATGCCGTCCTTGAAGACGATGAAGTGAGACTAGAGGCGGCTACACCGACATCCTCGGGCGCACTTAGTGAATTTGATATTCCTGATTTTGAACTCTGGAAGCTTCTGAAAGAGCGAGCCCTTGAGAAGCTACGTTATCTTCACGATCTTACACGCGGGGGTGAATTTATTGGTGCTGGGATTAATTTACCTATCGACAAGACGAGACATATGTTCCTCGATTTACTAGGCACTCATGAAGATGGTATTTTTATACTTGAGCTAAAAATTAACAGAGCGGCAGAACGCAATGCATTTACGGAGCTTCTCGCATATAGCAATTATATTTCTAGTCTTTTTCCTGGATCAGGAGAAAAAGACATTTTCAATATTCTTGTGGCTCCTATTGAAGCCAAAATTGCGAAGCAGGCCTACCTGTATGACCTGCTGATTTCTGATCGAAATATTGTCTTGTATCAACCAAAATTTCCTGATGCTAGCGTACAGAGCCTACGTCTATCTCTTTATATTCCCGACGATGAAGAATTTCAAAATTTTGCTAATTGTTTGTTGTCACATAATGCAATGGCTTGTGTAGTTGCGTCTTTTCCGGACATCCCGGGATGGATCGAATATGACGAAGAAAATCGTTCTTTTTTACCTGTTCATACTTGCGATACACTACGAAATATCACTTCGTATGCCGCCCAACTAATGGAGAAAGAAGGTCTCCATGGCTTTTGCTTTATTCGCAAACGCTGGCATGAAATCCAGATGTCCCTTGTAGGGGAAGAACGCTCTGAACTTATTATCTGCGCCCTGAATCCTTTTCAACTTACTGATGTAGATCGAACAAGCCTCATCACTAGTCAATTGAAAAAGGAGGATCGTAGCAGCTTTTCAGAGATCCCAAAATTGGGCTTTGATGGTCGATTATTGCTTATAGCCGAACGAGTTATCAACGACTGTATTGAAGAAAATTTTCCAGTTGAGTTTGAAACGCCTTATTGGGGTGGGATGGTGACTAGTATGATCGAGACTGTTTTCGCTCACCATCTCGGGTTTCGCCTAACTGGCATGTTGCGAGAGGCTTATGTTGAGCATCTCGCCGCAATGCGTCGGTATAATGCCTCATTCCCTGAAAGGGCGGTTGACGTGAAGCGCCTTCAAATCGACGATATTATTAGTTGGCTTCGCGCATGGACGTTCATGGAAGCTTGCGGATTTGTCTCAAAGGAGACAAGCTAAAGCATCGTATTCGTTAAATGCCTGCGTTCTAGTTTTCATGACTGATAACTGACATTCGGTTTACCCTGCAAAACCAGCTGCCGACTAAACGGAAACAACGCCCATAGGCGGAGCTTGCTCTCCGGTCCCAACCTGAGCGGGTATGATTTTTTCTTTCATAAGCGGTCCCTACTCCGCGGACCACTCTCCTCAGAGCATAACAATCCGTTACCGCAACAAGGCATCTTGTCAGGCGCGGATTTACGTGACACACATGTGTCACAACTACATATGTGTGCCACATGCTCCGCGACGAATATGCAGCCCAGACCCGGCAACGTATTATTGAGGCTTTCATTGCTCTGCTTGAAGAGAGCGAGGACAGCAGTATTGCGACGTCTGCTCTTGCAAAAAGGGCGGGTGTCTCACTGCGGACGGTGTATCGTTACTTTCCTTCCCGCGACGCTCTGCTTGCGGCAACGGCTGACTGGCTGAATACGGAGGTCTTCGGGCTGGCGTCACAGGATGACCCGGAGGGCGTTGTCAAAGGGTTTCAGGTCGCCGTTGGGAAGTTCGACAATCGTCCGGATCTTGCCCGTATTCTTGCGCTCACGCGCATTGGGCGCTCCATGCGCAGCACGTTCCGGAATGAACTGGCTTCTCGGAGACGGAGCCTCTTATGGAATGACACACCCGACATCCCTGCCCCAGACCGATTGCGGGCGGAGGCTGTTCTGGCCTGTCTGGACAATGTTCAATCCTGGCTGACGCTCAGAGAAGAGTTCGACATGGATGCGAAGGAGATTGGGACGACCATCGGCTGGGCGATGGAACTGGTGCTGAATGAGACCCGGCGCTCTGCTCCGGCCAAAAAGAAAAAGCCGTGATGTCCACTTTCCCGAACAGGCGGGCCGTAGCGCTCGGTTTTGGCATTCCATGCATTGCGATTGTTCTTGTCGCACCATTTCTCAGTTGTCTGCCAGTTTCGGTTTTCGGGATTCCCATTGTTTTTATCTGGCTCTTTGCGTGGTTCCCGCTGACATCATTGTGTCTTTGGCTCTGTGAGAGGCTGAGATGACCGGGATTATTGTCGCCTGCGTCCTGCTTCTGTCGCTCGGTGCAGCGTGGCTTGCGCGCGTGCGGTCCCGGCATATGTCGGTCGAAACGCTGCTTGTGGCAGACCGGTCGTTACCCGCATGGGGTCAGTTACGAGACCATGGTGGATGGGTTTATTGATGGCCTTCGACGGGCGAAAGAAGAGCTTGGGATTACTGGCCGTCTGATTCCTGCCATCAACCGGGAACTCGGGCCGGAGGTCGCGATAGCGATGGTGAGAGACGTTCTCGCCCATCCGCGGGAGGAGGTTATCGGGATCGGCATGGACTGTGCCGAATTCAAAGGCCCGCCGGAGTTGTTTAAGGATGCCTATGCTCTGGCCCGGTCCGCCGGCCTGCGTTGCACGGCGCATGCCTGTGAGGACAATCAGACGCTGACGCAGGCACCGCCGCGCAATGTCGAAACCTGCCTTGATGTTCTGGGCTGTGACCGGATTGACCACGGCTATAATATGCTGGCGGACCCGGTTCTGACATGCCGGTGCAGGGAACGTGGTGTGCCGTTTACCGTCTGCTCCCATACCTGTGTGCCGCAGCGTATGGAAAAACGGGCAGAAACGCTGAAAGCGATGCATGAGGCCGGGCTGTTTCTTGTTCCCTGCACAGACGACCCGCCGATGTTCGGGACGGATATTGGCACGACGTATGTGACGATGGCGCGCGTTCTGTCACTGAGCGTGGAAGAGGTCGCGGCGATGTCTCTGCGGACACTCGACGCCTCGTGGCTTTCGGACGCGGAAAAAGCGGCCATGAAGACAGAGTTTGAGGCCGAAATTCAGTCTCTCAGTATGATAAAGGCCTGAAGAGTGGGGAGGAAAGAGGTCTTCCCCTTATTTCCATACCTCCTGCTGGATGGAGCGTTCGAAAAACAGGGTTATGATGTGGAGTCTTTAGACTGTATCCATGCGGCCCATGAAAACGAGCACACTCCACGATCCGAAATGGTCGATTGACTCCCTCTCCGCCCTGCGGGCTGCCTGCGTGGCATTGCCGGGGGTGGATGCAGCGGCTCAGCAGCAGATTGCCGACCGCGAGGCCAAGCTGACCAAACCGGCGGGCAGTCTGGGGCGGCTGGAAGAGCTGACGCGCTGGCTGGGTGGCTGGCAGAAGCGGGCGCAGCCTCAGCTTGAGCGGGTGCAGATCCTGATTTTTGCGGGCAATCATGGCGTGGTGCGGCAAGGTGTGTCGCCCTGGCCGCAGGATGTCACTGTGCAGATGGTACAGAATTTTGAAACCGGCGGCGCGGCCATCAACCAGCTGGCCCGCGTGGCGGATGCCCGGTTGCGGGTGGTGCCGGTGCTGGGGCTGGCTTCCACGGCGGATTTCACCACCGCTCCGGCCATGACAGAAGCCGCGTTTCTGGAGGCTGTGCAGACGGGGTATAACGCGGCACCGCGGGACTGTGACCTGCTGTGTCTGGGGGAAATGGGCATTGGCAACACCACGGCGGCGGCAGCGCTGGCGGCAGGGCTGTTTGGTGGCGTGGGGGCAGACTGGGCCGGGCGTGGCACGGGGCTGGATGCTCCGGGTGTGGCGCACAAAGCGCGGGTGATTGATGCCGCGTTAGCGTTCCATAAAGCGGAAATGGCAGCGGCACAGGGTGCCTCTGAGGCAGGAAGCCGTTACGCAAAGCCATTCGGCACTGTGACACCCGCATCCGGTGAGCAAAGGGTTGATAGTCATGGTAAGGTATCTGACGCTGAGTCTGGCGTAGCAGGCGTGGCCGGGTTTGACCCACTTGAGGTCGCCCGCAGGCTGGGCGGGTATGAACTCGCGGCTTTGCTGGGGGCAGCGCTGGCGGCGCGGCATTACGGTATTCCGGTGCTGCTGGATGGATTTGTCTGCACGGCGGCAGTGGCTCCGCTGGCACGGCTGGCGGCTGGCGGGCTGGACCATACGCGCCTCTCCCATTGTTCTGCAGAAGCAGGCCATGCGCGGCTGGCGGAAAAGCTGGGGCTGGTGCCGTTGCTGGACCTTGGTTTACGGCTGGGGGAAGCGTCGGGCGCGGCACTCGCGGTGCCGCTGCTGCGGGCGGCGATGGCCTGCCATAATGGCATGGCGACGTTTGCGCAGGCTGCGGTTTCAGGCCGCGCATGAGCACCCCGACCCCGGCAGACTCCTTTGGTGCGCGGCTGCGGCTGGATCTGGCCTGCGGGCTGAGTTTACTGACGCGCCTGCCCGTGGGCTGGCTGCTCTCCCCCACGCAACGCGCCAGCACGGCGCTGTGGCCGATGGGCCGTTCCATCTGGTGCTGGCCGCTGATTGGCACGGCGATTGGCTTGCTTGTCGGGGCAGTGTTCTGGCTGCTGCGGCTGGGCCATGTGGCGGCGTTGCCGGCGGCGGGGCTGGCGCTGACGTTCCAGTGTGTGCTGACTGGCGGCCTGCATGAAGATGGGCTGGCTGACATGGCCGATGGCTGCGGCGGGGCCACACGGGAGCGTCGGCTGGAGATTATGCGCGACAGCCGGATTGGCAGTTATGGCGTGATGGCGCTGGGCCTGAGCCTGCTGGTGCGGGCCTCGGCTGTGGCGGCCCTTCCGGCGGGAGTAGCTATGCTGGCGCTGGTCGCGTCCGCGTGTCTGTCGCGGGCGGTGCTGCTGGTGTTGCCTGCCTGCCTGCCCCCTGCCCGGCCCGATGGTCTGGCCCGCTCGCTCAACCCGCTGCCGCGTGGGTCGCTCTGGATGGGGCTGGCTCTGGCGGGGGTGAGTGTTGTGGCCTTGGCCGGGGAGATGGCGAAAGCAATGGCCTGTGCAGGCTTTGAAACTGCGAGGATGGTATGGGTACGCACCGGCGGTGCAGCACTGTCAGGCAACGCGGTTGGGCAGGGCATGACGCCGGATGCTGGGCGGCAACTGCTGCTATCTGGCGGCGGGGGCTGGCTTTATGGCAACGGTGTTCTGACCGCACTGATGAGCCTGTCCGCTGTGGCGATAGCTCTTGCGGCCTGCGGGCTGGTGGGGGTGGCCGCGCGGCGGTTGCTGGGCGGCTATACGGGCGATGTGCTGGGGGCGGCTGCGGTGTTCACCGAGTGTCTGGTGCTGGCGGGTTTCACGGCGCTGTTCTGAATCCAGAGGTCCCACCTGCTTTTGTATGAATTGACAGGGGCGGAGGGGCCGTTCAGACTATGCGCTGATCTGAGGAAGCTGGTGAGAGTCCGGCACGGTCGCGCCACTGTAATCCGCTTTTTAAAAGTGGGAAGTCAGACCCTCAGCTTGGTTTTTTCCACCGCGGAACGCGTTTTTACCAGCGGAGCCTGTTTGATGATGCACCCCTCTTCCTCCCGCGCACGGGCCATTGCGGCTCCCGCACCTGTTGCCATTCCGGTTGGCGCTCTGCTGCCGTGGGCGGTGTTTGGCCTGCTGCTGTCTGTGCTGATGCTGTATTTTGTGGGTGCGGAACAGGGTGCTGTCTCCCTGATTTCTGGCCATGAAGTGCATGAGTTTGTGCATGATGGCCGCCATCTGCTGGGCTTCCCCTGCCACTAAAGAGCAGGGATTTTTCCTGATGATTGCTGGACGTTTGCTGGCACGCGGCATGATTGCCGGGTGCCTTGCGGCGGCGCTTGCCTTTGTGTTTGCCCGTTTTTTTGGGGAACCACAGGTCGCGCTGGCCATTGCGTTTGAAGCCGCCCGCAGTGCGGCTGAAGGGGCTACCCCGGAACCTGAGATGATCAGCCGCTCCGTGCAGGCCAGTTACGGTCTGGCGACAGCCACGGTGCTGTATGGCGCGGGATTTGGCGGGTTGTTTGCGCTAGTCTTTTCCTTTGCCTATGGGCGGCTGTCTTTCCAGTCCCCCCGCGTGCTGGCGCTGTTGCTGGCTGTGGCGGGGTTTGTGACTGTGGTGCTGGTGCCGGACCTGAAATATCCGCCCAACCCACCCGCCGTGGGCAACCCGGCCACGCTGGCGCTGCGCACGGAAACCTATTTTGTGATGATTGCGCTGTCCATTTGCGTAGCCGCCATTGCCTGCCTGATTGGCCAGAAAGTGACCCAGATGCGCGATGCGTGGACGGGCTGGCTGTGTGGGGGAGCGGTGTTTATTCTGCTGGTTGCCCTTGTGCAGTTTGGCCTGCCGGATGTGAATGAGGTGCCGGACGGATTTCCCGCTGTGGTGCTCTGGCGCTTTCGGGAAGCAGCCCTTGGCATGCAGGTTGTGCTCTGGGGCAGTATGGGCCTGATTTTTGGCGCGCTGGCAACCCCGGTGCTGACAGGCCGCACTCAGCGATCTTAAACGAAGAGGCTTGCACCGCGCGGCAGGGTGTGCCAGCGTTTTCACTGCGATTTGTCAGTGAGTCGTTTGCAAAGAAGGGGTTGGACAATGCCTGCACGGTGCAAAGCAAAAGCTGTGAAAAAGCCGGCTTTTCAGAACATGCTGCTGTTTCCTGTCACGTTCGTGCCTCTGGCGATGCTGTATGTGGCAAGCCTGTCCGTGAGCGACTTTGATAAAGGGCTGATTGATGGGGCTCTGGCGGGTATGCAGATGCTGATGGTTCTGGCCCTTTACCGGTCCAAAACTTCCAAAAAATAACGCTCTTTTCCCACTCAGATTTTTGGTAGGTGCGTCTGCTCAGGCGCATCTGCCGCAAGGTGCGCGCCTGCCGCCTGCTTTGCCGTAAGCGCGTCCAGTTCCGCAGCGTGGTCAGTAGCCCCTGTGTAGAGCATTTCTATCGATTCAATAAAAATCTGGCCTGGGCTTTACCAATTGCTGGACCACGACCAGCACGTTTTTTGGTCTGTTTGCGCGGATGCGGGTTGAGTGGCTGATACCATAAGGCGCACTTCTGATCCCGCCCCATCTGTGTTGGGCGAAAGGCATGACAGCCTTTGGCTTTTCTATTTCGAAATGATCTGATTATCTTTAGTTTGATAGAAAGGTTCAGGACCAGATTAGATTTGCCTGCCTTAAAGGTGCATTTTTAAAGTGAAGGGATTGCAGCCATGTCAGACACCACAAAAAAGATTGCCATAGTGAGTGTCTCCGGACTGATTTTTATCGTCCTCGACGTTGCACTTGTTGAGCATTTTAAACTCAGAGAGCATTTTTGGATCAATGTTCTCGTGATGTTTGGGTTGGCCCAGCTTTGCACAGCCTTTGTCACAAAAGCCTTGCGCCGCCGGTAATACGCACTCCCCTCGGTTTTAGGGCACACCCAGCATCCGCACGCGCCAGTTTCCGGCGTGGTGGGTGAACAGGCTGGTTGTTTCAGGGGCGATGTCCAGCCGGGTGGCCATGTCCACGCCGCCTTGCAGGATATGCGTGGCGAGGGCGCGCACGACTGCGGGGCGGGCGATAAGCAGCACTGTGAGGGCGCTTGTGCCTGACGGTGTGCGGGGCTGTTTGCCTGATGAGGCAGCGGGGCCAGTTCCGCTTGGGGAACTGTTTGAAAGGTTGCCAGAACCCGGTTCGACTTCTGCCATTTCCTCTTGGGATGCGGTGGTGAGCCACGCACCAATTCGGGCGTGAAACTGGTTAAGGCTCTCCCCCTCCGGCGGGGCAAAATCCGGGTCGTGCAGCAAGGCGTTCAGGGCTTCGGGCGGGAGAGCGCGCAAGGCCTGTCCGTGCCATGTGCCGTAATTCCGGTCCTTCAGGCTGGCGGTGTGTGTGAGGCCGCATTCGGCGGAGACTGTGGAGAAATCGGGGCTTTCGGGCGCGTCTTTTGCCTGAGGCATGTGGGGCTGCCTGGCAGATTGGGGGGCGCGGCCTGCCGGGATGGCGTCGGGGTCAGGGAGGGGGCGTGCAGTGTCCAACCCCTCGCAGGTGCAATCCTCGGCCAGAATGATCTGTGTGAAGCGTGGTGGTTTGCGGAGTTGCGGGAGGGTGAAGCCCTCCGCTCCGGTGGGGTAGCGGGCTGCTGTTTTCGCCTCGCGGGGTGGGATGCGGCCTTGTTTGGCGGCGTCTGGGAGCGTGGTGGTCAGGCACACAAGCCGGATGGTCTGGGTCTGCGGAACCGCAGACCGGGACGGAGTGGGCGTTGGGATCAGAGACATGGTCAGGAGCCGGGTTGGGATACGGGGCTTTTGGGGGACGCGGCCCATGCCTGCAAGGCGGTTTCCAGCCGGGACCATGCGGCGTCTGTTGCAGGCAGGCCTAGGCGGAGGCGGCCCGGCTGGTCTGCAAAAATGCGGGTCACGAGGCCGTAGGTGCAGAAATGTCGCCAGAGGCTCGGAGCATCGGGATGCAGCACTAAGGTGAACAGGCTGGCCTGCCCGGTGTGACGCAGGCCGGTAGCATCCAGAAGGTTTGTCAGGCGGGTATGGGCAACGCGGGCCTGTGTTCTGGCAGTGCGGAGCCATGCGGTGTCCCGCAGGGCCTGCCGTCCGGCCGCCAGACCGAGGCTGCCCACAGGCCATGACCCAAGCACAGCGCGGGCTTGTGCGGCGGTTTCCGGGCTGGCGAGTAGAAAGCCCAGCCGCACACCGGGCAGGCCGTAGGTTTTGCCAAAGGAGCGCAATACAACCAGTACGGGATGCGGCAGGAGGGGGGCGACGCTCTGCTGCTCAAAATCTGCGAAGGCTTCATCCACGATCAGAATAGTGCCGTGCGCGGCGCAGGTGTTGGCCAGTGTGTGCAACCAGTCGGCTGAGAGAAGGCGACCATCGGGGTTGTTGGGGTTACAAACCACGCAGACCGTGCCGGGCTGGGTGGCGGCCTGTTCCAGTGCTGCGGGGTCCGTCACCTGTTGCACCGGCACGCCCTGCAAACGCCATGCCTGCGCGTGGCCGGAATAGGTTGGCCCCAGCAGGCATACACGCTGCGCTGGCAGCAGGCGCGGCAGCAGGGCAATCAGGCTTTGGCTCCCGGCCCCGGCCACTACCATGTCGGGATTGCTCAGCCCGTAGGCGAAGGCGGCGGCGGCCTGAAGATCGGCTTCCTCGTCTTCTTCCGGCAGGCGGGCCAGCACCGCCGGGTCTGGCATCCGGAGGGGATAGGCATACGGGCTGATGCCGGTGGAGAGGTCATAATAAGGACGCGGTGCGCCGGGGAAATGGGCCATGACGGCTCTGACCTGCCCACCGTGGATTGGGAATGGGAGAGCCTCTGACGGCACGGACGCGGTGGCAGAAACCGGCACGGGTGGCGTAGTGCGCACCGGGGGTGAGGCAGCGCGCACTGGTGGCACGGATGCTGACTCAGGGATGGCAGCGGACGGGGCGTGCGTGGTAGTCTGCGGGCTTCCCTGCATGCTTTCGGTCGGTTTTGCTCCGGCCTGCCCGATGAGTGAGTCTGCTGCCCGCATGGTGTTCCCTCTTTCCGTCACGCTCCCCGTAGCAGCCCTTGCCGCCATTCTGGAAGCCGCTTGCGGTTATCCCCCTGCCCTGCTGGCGGCCATCGGGCATCCGGTGATGTGGATTGGGGCCTTGATAGACAGGCTGGACACCGCCCTCAACCAGCCAGAATTTTCCGAGCGGAAACGCCGCTGGATGGGCGTGCTGGCGTTGATCCTGATTGTGGGCGTGCCGCTCTGGGTAACCGGGGCCGTGCTGGATGTGGGGTATCGCTTTCTGCCCGCCCCCGTCATGCTGGGGGTGCAGGCCTTGGGCACCTGCACGCTGGTCGCGCAGAAATCCCTATGGGAGCATGTGCGCGCTGTGGGGGTTGGCCTGCGGCAGAACGGGCTGGCCGGAGGGCGGCAGGCTGTGGCGCAGATTGTCGGGCGGGACACCGCAGCGCTGGATGAAGCCGGGATTGTGCGGGCCGCGCTGGAAAGTCTGGCCGAGAACTTCTCTGATGGCATTGTAGCCCCCCTGCTCTGGGCGGCGGTGTTCGGCCTGCCGGGAGCAGTATTCTACAAGGCCGTGAATACGGCGGACAGCATGATTGGCCACCTCACCCCGCGCCATGCCGCTTTTGGCTGGGCGGCGGCCAAACTGGATGATGCGGTGAATCTGCCTGCCTCCCGCGTGGCGGCACTCTGCCTCATTCTGGCGGCCCCGGCGGAGAACCGGGCCGCAGTTCGTGCAGCGGTGCGACGGGACGCGCCGCGGCATCGGTCCCCCAACGCAGGCTGGCCGGAAGCCGCTATGGCCGGAGCCTTAGGCCTGCGGCTGGCGGGGCCGCGCCTGTATAAAGGGGTGCGCGTGGAGGATGCATGGATGGGGGCCGGCACGCCGGAGGCAACGGTGGCGGATCTGGACCGGGGGCTGGTGCTGTATCGGCGCGCCTGTCTTATTCTGGCGGGGGTCTTGCTGGTGGGGGCACTTCTCTTCATGATCCCGGCATGACAGCCCCCCTCTTCTCCCCCGCTTTTCGTGCCTCTTTGGATCAGCTTTTTACATGGCGGCGCGATGTGCGCCATTTCCGCACAGACCCGGTGCCCGAGGCCGTGCTGTCTCGCCTTCTGGAAACTGCCTGCCTTGCTCCCTCCGTGGGGTTGAGTGAACCCTGGCGCTTTGTGCGGGTGGATGCCCCGGCGCGCCGTGCTGAAATCCGGGAAAATTTTTCCCGCTGCAATGCGGAAGCACTGACCGGCCATAGCGGCGATGACGCCCAGCGTTACGCCACGCTCAAGCTGGCCGGGCTGGATGATGCCCCGCACCATATTGCCGTCTTTTGTGACACCAACCCCGCACAGGGACGCGGGCTGGGGCGCGGCACCATGCCGGAAACCACGGTTTGGTCTGCCGTTATGGCCATTCACACCTTCTGGCTGGCTGCCACGGCGGAGGGTGTCGGGCTGGGGTGGGTCTCCATCCTGAACCCGGAGGACGCCAGCCGCACGCTTTGTATTACGCCGGACTGGCAGTTTCTGGCCTATCTGTGCGTAGGCTATCCGGCGGAACAGGCCGACACGCCAGAGCTGGAACGGCGTGGGTGGGAACAGCGCAACCCGGCCCGCAAACAGTGGATTAACCGCTGAGTCTGGACTGCTGCCGGAGGGGGCGCACTGTTTGCCCGTATGGCTGCCCTGCATGCCCTCTGGAAAACCATGACAGAATTTTGATGGTTTATGAGACTTTCCTATAAATAAAGGCCGTCTTTCAAACCAGAAATCGGTCTGAAAAGTGCCCTGACACGCCCAATAATTTTCTCTTCCCTGCGTTTTCAAAGCGTCAGAAGAGTATAAAGTTTATTTTAAGGAACTGCGGTATATACTCGATTTTTATAAATCTTAGTGCGCTGAATAGTTTCAGACTTGCCTTGATATAATTAACAGTATGTAATATTGACATGAATCATTGAGATTTCTACCCATTTCACACAAAAACAGTTTATCTATAACAAAGTTTTATAATTTCCTGAGGATTTAGTGTGAAACCGCCTGCGCTCCGGGATTCTACCGAGACCAGAAAACTGGATACCAGACTTCTCCTCGGCACGGCTTTGGTCTGTGTTTTGAGCAAACCGTCTCTGGCACATGCTGATGACGCGCAGGAACTCGCAGCCATTAAAGAGCAAATGCGCAAGCTGGCAGCCCAGGTGGAAGCCATTGAGCATCGGCAGGCGCTCAAACACGGACAAAGTGGGCGTCAGGTGGCCTCGGCACGGAACACGGCCAGTGTGCGGACGGCAGGTTCAAAAGGGGCTTCCTCGGCGGGTGTTCGCACCGCCAGCAGCACGCATGGTGGCTTTTCGGACGGGCTTTCCGGCCTGCGGACAGATGGACCGGCTGATCCGGGTATTCGCTTCTCCGGCGGGGCCCAGCCTATTGAGGTTGGCGCCAATCAGAACCCGACCCTGCACAGCGGTTCAGGCTTTGCTGGGTTTAAATGGATGCCGCCGGCACCGGAACACCAGACATCCAAATCCGCTATCGATCTAAGCTCTTCCAGCCCGTCCTCCATTACCCAGACGGACGTGGACCGCCTGCCCCCCATTTTCAGCATTGGCGGCATTTCTGTCCGGCTGGGCGGGTTTGTGGAATTTTCCAACATCTGGCGTGATTCCAACATGACCAGTGGCCCCGCCACGGCCTGGAACAACTTCCCCTACGCCAACAGCCCCAACCATGGGCTGAGTGAAGAACGCATGTCCGCGCAGCTCAGCCGTATGTCCGTGCTGATGGAGGCCAACCCCTCCAAATCCGTCCGGTTGCAGGCCTATGTGGAAAGTGATTTTGGCGGCTCTGCCGGCACGACAAACAGCGTGCAGATCAGCGGGTACACGCCGCGCCTGCGGCAGGGCTACTTTACCTTCACCCAGAAGGACTGGGGCCTGCATATCCTGATGGGTCAGGCCTGGAGCCTTGCCACCAACTACGCCAAGGGCATTCTGCCGCGCCAGGAACAGTTGCCTGCGGTGACGGATAACAACCAGATCCCCGGTATTACCTTTACCCGCGTCCCGCAGATCCGCATTGGCAAGGACTGGCACCAGAAATACTGGCTGGGCCTTTCCGTGGAAGATCCGCAGGCGACGGTTGCCTTCTCTTCCGCTCTGTCTTCCGGCGGCACCCTGCCCGCGGCTTATGGAGAGAAGGCCGGGACACGCGTCTTTTATTCCAACGCAGGCGGCGTGCTGCTGAACCCGAACACGCAATATACCTACAACCCCGCACCGGACATTATTCTGAAAGGGGCTGTGGATACATCTGTCGGGCATTATGAAGTGTTTGGTCTGGCCCGCTGGTTCCGCTCCCTTGCGGTGGAACCGGGCATGACCACCACCCGCAAGCACACCACATTTGGGGGTGGCGTTGGCGCGGGCATGACGGTGCCGCTGGGCACCAAAAAGCTCCAGATGGCCGGGAATGTGACAGCGGGTGAAGGCATTGGCCGCTATGGGCCAAGTCTGATCCCGGACACCACGCCCAACGCGCGGGGTGCTTTGTCCCCCGTGCCGGAGCTGATGGGCTCCCTTGGTCTTATCGGGCATCCCACACCGTCCGTGCTGCTCTACACCTACGGGGGTATCGAGACAGCGGGACGCAAGCGGTACATGGGCGCAGATGGCGCACAGTATGGCTACGGTGTGAATGACCTCAATCTGGGCGGGTGCGACGTGGAGTTTGGCTCCTGTAACGCCCAGACACGCACGCTGGCATCCCTCACCACTGGCGGCTGGTGGCACTTCGTTGAAGGCCGCTACGGCAGTGTGATGGGGGGCCTGCAATACACCTATATCCGGAAGTTTGCCTTCAGAGGCAATGACGGCAGCAACAACAGTGTGTACCCGACAACTTCGGGCAACACAGTTTACGTCACCTTCCGATATTTGCCGTTCCAGTAAACTGGAATGGTAAAATACTCGCCAAAGGAGAGAGAACTCGATGTCTTATACAGTTGGCACTTATCTTGCTGAGCGTCTTGCCCAGATTGGTCTGAAGCATCACTTTGCAGTGGCAGGGGATTATAACCTTGTGCTGCTCGACCAGCTTCTGATGAACAAAGAATGCGAGCAGGTTTACTGCTGTAACGAGCTGAACTGCGGTTTCTCTGCTGAAGGCTATGCCCGTGCAAACGGCGCTGGTGCTGCGGTTGTGACCTTTAGCGTTGGTGCGCTGTCCGCACTGAACGCCATTGGTGGCGCTTATGCAGAAAACCTGCCGGTTATTCTGATTTCCGGCGCTCCGAACTCCAATGACCACGGCAGCGGGCACATCCTGCACCACACCATTGGCACGACGGACTATTCCTACCAGTTGCAGATTGCTGAAAAGCTGACCTGTGCGGCTGTTTCCATTACATCTGCTGAAGATGCACCGGAAAAAATCGACCACGCCATCCGCACCGCGCTGCGTGAGAAGAAACCGGCTTATATTGAAATCGCCTGTAACGTCTCTGCACAGCCCTGTGCGGCCCCCGGCCCCATCAGCGCTGTTGTGGATGCCCCGGCCTCCAACAAGGCCACCCTGGACGCAGCCGTAAAAGCTGTTGCGGACTTTATTGAAAAGCACGAAAAGCCCGCCATTCTGGTTGGCAGCCGCCTGCGCGCCGCCGGTGCGGAAGAAGCCGCTGTGAAGCTGGCTGACGCTCTGGGCTGTGTTGTGGCCACCATGGCTGCGGCCAAGAGCTTCTTCCCGGAAGATCATCCTTCTTACGTTGGCACCTACTGGGGCAGCGCCTCCACGCCGGGTGTGAATGAAATCTTTAACTGGACGGACAGCATTATTGCGCTGGCCCCCATTTTTAACGATTACTCCACCGAAGGCTGGACGGCATGGCCGCAGGGCCCGAACGTGGCTGTGCTGGACAAGAACATCACCAAGCTGCACGGCTACGCCTTCGACAACATCCACCTGAAGGAACTGCTGGAAGCTCTGGCAGAGTACTTCAAGAACAAGCCGAAGAAGGATTCCACGCTGGTCCAGTACAAGCGTGTGCACACCGAACGCACGGTGGAAACCACCGGCAAGGGTGATGACGTTCTGACCCGTGCAGACATCCAGCAGACGCTGCAGAGCCTGGTGACACCGGAAACCACCATTGTTGGTGAGACGGGTGACAGCTGGTTTAACGTCATGCGCACCAAGCTGCCGCGCGGTGCCCGTGTGGAACTGGAAATGCAGTGGGGCCACATTGGCTGGTCTGTCCCGGCGGCCTTTGGTTACGCTGTGGGTGCCCCGGAACGCCGCACCATTCTGATGGTGGGTGACGGCTCCTTCCAGCTGACGGCGCAGGAAGTGGCGCAGATGATCCGCCGCAAGCTGCCGGTTATCATCTTCCTGATCAACAACGCTGGATACACCATCGAAGTTGAAATTCATGATGGTCCGTACAACAACATCAAGAACTGGGATTACGCAGGCATCATCAGCGCGTTCAACGCTGAAGATGGCAAAGGCAAAGGTCTGCGCGCCAACACGGCGGGTGAACTGGCTGATGCGGTGAAGGTCGCGCTGGAAAATAAAGAAGGCCCGACCCTGATCGAATGCGTCATTCCGCGTGATGACTGCACGTCCGAGCTGATTTCCTGGGGCCGCCATGTGGCCACGGCAAACGGCCGTCCGCCTGCAAAATAAGTCAACCTGCATGGCCGTGCCCCTGCAACACACGGGCACGGCCTGCACCTTTTTGAAAAGCACCTGTTAATGTCGGCTTCCAACACACCCAGCGCCGCCCCGCAGCCGCAAAAAATACAACCGCTTTATGTGCTGGCGTGGTTTCTTTGCGCCCTGTTCTATTTCTATCAGTATGCCATCCGCTCTGCCCCCGGCATTATGCAGGATGAGCTGACGCAGGCCTGGGGCAACAGCCACCTCGGCCTGATGATTGCCTCTTACTACATTGTTTATGCACTGGCCGCTCTGGCCGTGGGCGTGCTGCTGGACCGTTATGGCGCACATGCCACCATGCCGGTGGGGATTGCCATAACAAGTGTTGGCTGCCTGATTTTTGCACAGGGCAGCATGCCGGCCGGGATTGGCGGGTACGTCATTCAGGCGCTGGGGGCCATTTGCGCCTTTGTTGGCTCCTCCTACGTGGCAGCACGGTATCTGCCTGCGCGCACGCTGGCCCTGTTTGTGGGGCTGACGCAGTGCCTTGGTATGGCCGGGGCTGCGTTTGGCTCCAAACCCACCCGTATTCTGATTGACCCAGCAGGCTCCTTCCACCTGCCCTGGCAGAAAGTGTGGCTGGGCTTTGGGGTGATTGGCGTCTGTCTGGCCATTGCGACATGGCTTGTCATGCCGCGGGATTCCGGGGACAGCACGGACCACCACGGCCACCTGTCTGCTGAAAACCTGCTTAAGCCGTTCAAAACCATCTTCGGGAATCCCCAGAGCTGGTATGCCGGGATTATTGGCGGCCTGCTGTTTGTGCCCACAACCATTGGTGCGCTGGGCTGGGGGGCGTCCATGCTCAACAAGGGCGAGCATGTCTCCATGGCCTTTGCAGCCTCCGACATCTCCATGGTGCCGATTGGCTGGGTGATTGGCTGCCCGCTGCTGGGCTGGATTTCTGACAAGATTGGCCGCCGTAAACCGGTGCTGATTGGTGGCGCACTGGTGCTGCTGGCTGCCGCCCTGTGCGCGCTGTATGTGCCGGTTGGCGTGATGCCACGTTACTCTGTGGCGCTGGTTATGGGCATTGCCTCCGGTGCGGCGATGATCCCGTTCTCTTCCATGAAGGAAGTGAACCCGCCGGAAGTTAAAGGCACGGCGGCTGGTGTGATGAACTTCCTCGTGTTTGGCACGACGGGCATTCTCTCCCCCATGGTGTCCGCGCTGATGGGTGGCGGTGGTGATTCCATGGAAGTCTTCCACCGGGCCTTCCTGCCGCTGGTGATTGGTATTGTGGTTGCCATCCTGCTGGCCTTCCGCCTGCGTGAAACGGGCTGGGCTGTGCAGAAATAAACCTTCTGCCAGTTGGGTTTTAAAAGGAGCGCGGACCTTGCAGGGTTCGCGCTTTTTTTGTGCGTGTCGGACGATGTTTATTGACAAGACTGCTGAGCCTGATGACCATTCCGGGTCATATCAAGCGTCCCATCAGAAGGACAGCCGCCTTGCCCCAACCGCCTTTACCCTCCCCGGAAATTTTTCAGCATGTCCGCATCATCATGGGAATGGTGGTGGGTTTGAGTGTGGCGCGCCTGCTTAATGGTCTGGTGCGCATTATTCAGCATCCCGGACAAACGCGGGTCTATCCGGTTCATATCGGCTGGGTGCTGACACTGCTGCTCATGCTCATGCATTTCTGGTGGTGGGAGTTCTGGCTGGTTACGCTGCACCGCTGGACATTTGAGATCTATCTGTTCCTCATTATTTACGCGATTATTCTGTTTTTTCTCAGCGCGTTTTTGTTCCCGGATTCAATCAGTGATTACACGGGATATGAGGACTTCTTTATTTCCAGAAGGAAGTGGTTTTTCTCATTTTTTGCTCTGAGTGTGGTCTTTGACCTGATTGATACCCTGCTCAAAGGCTCGGCGCATTACGCCCTGTTCTCGGCTGAATACTGGTTCCGGGTTCCGGTCTATCTTGTGCTGTGTGGCGTTGCCATTGTGTCCGCCAATCGTCGTTTTCATATGGCGTTTGTCAGTCTTGGACTTGTGTATGAGGTTTCCTGGATACTGAGGCACTTTGAGACGTTGAGCTAAAACGTGACGGAGTTTTGATATTTTCTCTGCAAGACATTAAGGCAGCCTTTTTACACTCAGGACACTGGAACCCTTTATGACCACTCCGCCTGTTTCCGATACGCAGCGCCGTCTGGTCATGCTTTGTGCCGTGCTTGGCATTGTTCTGGCAGGACTGGATGGGGCGATTGCCAATATCGCGCTTCCCACCATTGCCCCTGACCTCCAGTGTAGCGAGACGCTGACGGTCTGGGTCGTCAATGTCTATCATCTGGCGGTTGCGGTCAGTCTGCTGCCGGCTGCGGCTTTGGCGGACTCTCTGGGGCTTAAACGGGTTTACGGGTTTGGGATGGCGCTGTTTACCGCAGCCTCCCTCGCCTGCGCGCTGTCCGGCTCACTCGGCGCTCTTATTGGCGCGCGTGTTGTGCAGGGGCTGGGGGCGGCGTGTATGGCAGCCCTCAGCGGCGCGCTGGTGCGCAGTGTTTACCCCCGCGCCATGCTGCATCAGGCGTTTGCCATTATTGCACTGGCGGTTGCCATTTCCGCAGCCATTGGGCCGACACTGGCCGCAGCGGTTCTGGCGGTTGCCGCGTGGCCCTGGTTGTTCCTGATTAACGTGCCGATTGGCGTGATGGCGGTTGTGCTTTTCCTGCGCGTGGCTCCCTCCAGCCCGCGCGCCCCGCTCTCGTTCGACGGGGCGGGCGCGCTGTTGAACGTGGGCGCTCTGGGGCTGGGGATTCTGGGCGTTGATGCGCTGGGACAGAAGGAAACTGAGCTGGGAGTGCTTGAAATCGGGGCCGGTATCCTCTGCACGCTTCTGCTTTACAGGCAGCAGAAAAAGCTGAAGACGCCCATGCTGCCGCTGGATCTGCTGGCTATTCCGCTGTTCTCGCTTTCAATCCTGACTTCCATCTGCGCCTATACCGCGCAAATTCTGGCCTATGTCGCACTGCCGTTTTTGTTCCAGACGGTTATGCATCTGTCTGCCGTAACAACCGGCCTGCTGGTGACGCCATGGCCGGTACTGGTCGCCGTGGCGGCCCCTTTTGCGGGCCGACTGGCAACGCGGCACCCGGCATCGGTTTTAAGCAGTGTTGGCCTGGCAATTTTGGCGACTGGACTGGCCGCACTCAGCCTGATGCCTGCACAACCGGCCTTTTGGGACGTGGGCTGGCGCATGGCGCTGTGCGGCATTGGGTTCGGGTTTTACCAAACGCCCAATAACCTGACCGTCATGACCTCTGGCCCCGCCACCCGCAGCGGGGCGGCCAGTGGCATGATGGCCGTGGCCCGCACACTGGGCTGGGCGCTGGGCTCCGCACTTGTCGCCCTCGTCTTCGGCCTATCCCAAGGCAGCGGCGGCGCTGTGCATTGCCTTGAACTGGCCACCGCCTTTGCCCTGCTTGGCGCTGTGCTGAGTGTTTCCCGGCGGGTGGTGCGGAGTGAGGTGGGGCGGTAGGAGGCTGGAATGTAGGGGAAGCCGAATGTCCGCTTAAAGGTTTGAGAAGCCCGAAAGCGGACGGTTTCCTCAAACGAGGATGAGTATAGCCACGAAGAAAAATTCTAGATATAGTGAAAATCAAAAGAAAAGAGTTAAATAATGCTGCTCAGAACTATATCATTCTCTGAATTTGACCTTAATCTTATTAATTCTTTGAGAGGGCAGAACGTCTCTCATATCCGCGTACTCAGCGAAGTGTTTCTTGATATTCATTGTAGCAACGGCACAGTCGTTGGCTTCATGCCGGATGAGACAGAGATACTACATCCTCGTGAAGAATTTTGGGGCGACATCAAACATCCGCGGATTATTAACGGGCCATTTTGCGAAGAAGAATCCCTTAAAAACACTATCCATGAAATAGACGTTCTACCAGCGTTCGGAGAAATTCGTAGTATATGGGGTCTTCGCACAGCGGTCAGTGTTTACGAATTTCAGCCTCTTTATTCAGGATATGACCCGGCGGCAGGCTTCTTACGCGATGCTATGCCACCTGAAATTCAAAAACTTCCCTTGAGAGAATTTCGATGGGATAATTTCAATCCAGATTTAGTGCCTGCGGGCGCTGATTACGTAATTGCTGATATTGGTATTATCCTTGATGTCGGAGGTACCGCCGTAAATGCATCAACCCTTGAAAATCAGTGGAGTATTACACAGGAAATACCAGGAATTTCTATGCTTACCGAGGGTGTATTTAAATTGCGCTACGAGGTGTATCGGATATTCTAAAAACGAAGCGGGCATCATAATGATGATCTTGCCTCAAGCCTTTGGAGATAGATGCAACTAGACCGAACTTAATCCCAGACATATGTTCTCCCTTCCAAAAAATAAAGTTTTCTAAAACATGGTTGATAAAATCATTCATGTTCCGGACAACGTCTTGAGAAGGACCCAGTCAGCGTGTCTTCATTCATGCGTTTTAATGTCACGCAACGCGCAGACGAAGGAGATTTCGTTCTCTTTAAAGAATCTGGAAGACAGAATATCAGGCAATATAAGCCACAAGAAATGTTAACCGTTCATCGGGAAAGTAATGCCCGCTTTTCAGTGCTTAGTTCGATGTCTCAAATATCTTACATGAGGGCGAATACTGCCGGTCAACTCTGCTTCCACTTCGGGCCTGATGATTATTGATTGAAGCTGACAATCATCTTTTATCTATCAATCTTCGAAGATTAATTTTATCAAATAAACAAAAATAATAATTATAAATGCATTCCCCATAGCAATGAAAATAAACCCCATAATGCTTTGTTTTGTTGTTATATTCTGAGAAAAGCTCGCGGATGAAAACATTAAAGTTGATATGGTAAGAAGTGATGTTGTGTTTATTTTTATATTATATCTCTCCAGTGTGAAGTAATTTATGCAGTAAAATCCGGTGTATAGGCCAATCATTATCGCTGTCGTGTTTGAATAATTACTTATTTGTTCTGAATTTAAGTAAATATTATCCAAAAAAAATGATATGAAATTATAAGTCGTCCAGATCAATATTAGAGTGCACGCTAGTAAATTTAAATAAATAGGATAGTTTTCTCTCATTGTGCGATCCTTGGGTCTTAGGAGATACGACTTAAAGAAATCTAGCTGCTACGAGCCTGTTTAGAAATGCAAATTGATTGGCGGTCCGACCTAAGTTTCCTGCGCTTCGGTAATCCTGCTCTCAGATTTAGCCGAATTGCATCCGCTATGTAGAAGCCCGTTTCGAAGAAAATATGTTTGAGAAGAGGGCGAGAGCGGTCTGTCTACTCGTCATTGAAATTAGGACAGACGGCACAGTTAAGGTTATTTACAAAGTAAGTTTCGGGCAAACCCAGAACAAATTATGTTTCTGCTTTCAATCGGTTTGCTGCATTAGACGCTTTAATAATGACGGTAGGGACACGAGCGCTTCAAACCGTTAACTCGGTAAAAATCGGCCAGTGCTTTAGTAGAAGTGAGTCCCACTTTTGGTAAACTGATATCGCCAAACATACGTTTGTAGCGGGCGCGATTGGATCTGGTGGCTCCGATGATGTGACGGATCATGCTCCATTTCACGCTGTCGCGGCTACCCTCTAGCGCGCCCAGTCGAACCCCCTTGACCCAACAGCGCCGTAGATAGCGATAAAGGCTGACAGGGGTGGGAACATCGAGCAGGATAAATCCAGTTGCTCGTTCCAACCGTTGTGGGAGCAGAGCAGAATAATTACCTTCAATGACCCAACTTGAACCTACAAGTTCCGCGTCATGAAGCGCCTTGAACTCTTCTGAGCTTCTGGAGAGCCAGTCGGTGTGAGGAAGGTGGCTCAATTGGTCGAGATGTACGGTTCTTAGGCCGCGCGCCCGTGATATCGCGTCCGCCAGCGTGGACTTCCCACTGTTGGACGGTCCCATAATGCAAATGCGTGGTCCAAGATCATCAAGCGTCATGATTGCAATTCTATGTCTACCTTGAGGAAACAGCAAACTCTCCGGAACGGCAACATTGAAAGCGAAAACTGTCAGAAAAAATGAGCTAAAAGCTAATTTTTGATACGGCCTTTTGATAAACACGCCACAAGCCCATCAATCTCCGTCTCCGCAAACACCTGCATGCCGTGGGCGCGGAGGAGGGCTGTGGTGACGCCGGTGCCGGGGTGTTTTTGGCCTTGGAATGCGCCGTCATAGATGTGGGTGCTGCCGCAGGAGGGGCTGGCGTCGGTCAGGATGGCAAATTTGCAGTTTTGTTCCTGCGCTAAAGCCAGTGCGATTTTGGCACCGGTGATGAACTGGTCTGTCACATCCGCTCCGGTTGTATCCTGCACGCGGGCGGTGCTGGCCAGCACGTCGGGGCCGGACTGACCCTGGGTGATTTCAGCAGGCGGGCGTGGCGTGCTGAAGCCTGCGGCGACTTCCGGGCAGATGATGACAAGTTGCCCCGCCTTCTGCCATGCGCGCAAAGCCGGGTGCAAAACGGGCTTTGCAGAGCCGTTATAACGGACAGGACGACCAAGCAGGCAGGCGCTTATCAGAATTTTCGGGAGTGTCACGGGCCGTCCTTCCTGCGTGCTGCGGATGCCCTTTGTTTTAGGGCAGAAACGGATGCGGTGTTACCCTGTTTCATGCGCTTTTTGTCCCTTTTGTTGCAGTCCGCGCGGTCACAATTCCCCCCATGGTCTTGAAATTGCCCAGAATACCCTGGACTAAAGGGGTAAGTGCGCGGATGCGTACGCGTGATAAACAGACACTTCAGGGATGGTTATGGAACATCAGGTCAATTCATTATGGAGCCAGCTTAGCGCCTGGCTGCCGACAGTATTAGGCTACACCGGTCAGGTTATTCTGGCTCTTATTGTGCTTCTGGTTGGCTGGAAGATTATTAACATGGTCATCCGCGCCATGGGCCGGATGATGGCGGCAAGCCATATTGAACCGACGTTGCAGGGCTTTCTGCTGAGCGTTGCTGGCCTGCTGATGAAGGCTCTGCTGCTGATCAGCGTGGCCTCCATGGTGGGGATTGCCACAACATCGTTCGTCGCGGTTCTGGGTGCGGCTGGTCTGGCCGTGGGCATGGCGTTGCAGGGTAGCCTTGCGAACTTTGCCGGTGGCGTGCTGATCCTGCTGTTCCGCCCCTTTAAGGTGGGGGATTCCATTGTAGCCGGTGGCAGCGCAGGCACCGTGGAATCTATCGAAATGTTCCGCACGGTTCTGCGGGATACCAAAAACGATCTGATTTATGTGCCTAATGGCACGCTTTCCAACAACATTGTGGTCAACAGTTCTCAGTCTGACAGACTTCAGGCCTCTGTCACGCTGCTGATTGACTATAACGACGATATCGACAAAGCCCGCGCCCTGCTGCTCGGCGCTGTGGCAAATGATGAGCTGGTTCTAAAAAACCCCGGTCCGTCCGTCGGTTTCCTGCCCCAGCCTGCTAATATTGCGGTGACACTCAGCTTCTGGTGTGCGCCGGGTAACGTCACACCGCTGACGGGTAAATATTCTGAAACGGCCATTCAGGTTCTCAAACAGAACGGCTATCGTCTGGGCACCACCACCCGCGCGGCTCCGGCTAACTGAACGCCGGATACAGACAGGCCTGAGCGCCACATATCGGCAAACAGGCCTGTTATTGGTTAGCGTTTTGAGCGCGGTCTTATTTTTTACAGAGAAGGCCGCGTTTTTTATGGCGTAAACGCTTAGGAAAGACAGCTCTCTTTGGGCGTGAGCGTTTTGTAGTCTGGCACAGTTGCGAGGGCCAGAAGGGCATCCAGGTCAACATGGGCTTCCAGATGGTCCGCCAGCCTGTCGAGCGCCTGTTCCACGATGGTATCGTGATGCTCCGGCAGGCTGGCTTCATACCAGACGCCCCCGGGCTGGAACGCAGCACCCCCTGCACGGGCCAGCAAGGCCATGCGGGCCGCGCGGTGGCCGAACACGCCGTGCAGATACGTACCGTAAACCTGCCCGCTGGCGGAGATGGCCCCCTCCCCTGCGCCGTTCAAAACCAGTAACGGGCGCGCGCGGTCGGGGCCGGTGGTGCGGCCAATGTGCATTTCATAACCGGATACTTGGGCTTCTGTGCCTGCAACGGTGCCTGATGTGTCTTCCAGATGTTTATCGTCATTCAGCACCGTTTCCACCGCCAGCAGGCCGAGGCCGGGGGCTGCGCCGGATAGGCCTTCTGTGCCGAGCGGGTCTGCTACAGTCTGGCCCAGCATCTGATAGCCACCGCACAGGCCCATGACATGGCCGCCTCGGGTCAGATGGGCGGTGAGATCGTCCGCCCAGCCTTCCGCCCGGAAAGTCGCAAGGTCCGCCAAGGTGCCTTTGGAACCGGGGAGCAAAACAAGGTCACACTCCGGCAGGCGTTGCCCCCGCTGCACGAGGAGAATTTCTACGCCCGGTTCTGCACAGAGCGGGTCCAGATCATCAAAATTCGCAATAAGTGGCAGAAGTGGGATGGCGATGCGCAAGGGGTGCTGCGCGTTATCATCCCCGTTATGCACAGAGATGTACACAGGGGGCGTGGTGCGGCGGGCTGTCAGATTGGTGAGCAAATCGGCGGCATCTTCCGCAGGCAGGGTGCGGACAGCGGGGAGGTCCGGCACAAGGCCGAGGGCTGTCCAGCCGGTGCGCTGGGCGATGAAATCCATACCATCATAAAACAATGAGATATCGCCGCGCATTCTGTTGACGATGAAGCCTTTGATGCGCGCTGCGTCCTGCGGTGGCAGCACAACCTGTGTGCCCACCAGACTGGCGATAACGCCGCCGCGATCAATATCACCCACCAGAACAACCGGGGCGTTAACAGCTTCTGCAAAGCCCATATTGGCAATATCGCGGGCGCGTAAGTTGATTTCCGATGCGGAGCCAGCGCCCTCTACCAGAACAATATCTGCCTGTTCAGCAAGGCGCTGAAAACTTTCGACCACAACAGGAAGAAGGGTGTCTTTACGTTTCTGATAATCCCGCGCGCCAAGGCTATTGCGCACCTGCCCGCGCACCACCAGTTGCGCCCCTGTCTCGCCCTGGGGTTTGAGCAGGACCGGGTTCATGTCCACCGTGGGGCGCACACCACAGGCCCGCGCCTGCAACGCCTGTGCGCGGCCTATTTCCCCGCCCTCAGCGGTAACAGCGGCATTATTGGACATGTTTTGCGGTTTGAAGGGCCGCACCCTCAGGCCACGCCGGGTAAACGCCCGCGCCAGACCTGCCACCAGAGTTGATTTTCCAACGCTTGAGCCTGTTCCCTGCACCATGAGAACGCGTGCGCTCAAAACTCCACTCCCTGCTGGGCACGGACGCCATTTTTAAAATGGTGTTTGACCAACGTCATTTCCGTCACCAGATCCGCCGCCTCGATGAGTTCCGGTTTGGCGTTGCGGCCTGTCACGATCACATGCTGCCCCTCCGGCCGGGCCGCAAAAGCCGCCAGAACTTCAGAAAGCGGCAGGTAATCATACCGCAGGGCGATATTGAGTTCATCCAGCACCACAAGGGCGACATCCGGGCGGGAGAGCGCGTCTTTCGCCACAGCCCATGCCTGCTGGCAGGCGGCAATATCCCGCGCGCGGTCCTGCGTTTCCCACGTAAAACCCTCGCCCAGAGCATGGAATTCCACAAGGTCCTCAAACCGGTCCAGCGCCCGGCGCTCACCCGTATCCCACGCCCCTTTGATAAACTGCACCACCACCACGCGGCGGCCATAGCCTACCGTGCGCAGGGCCAGCCCGAAGGCGGCGGTCGATTTCCCCTTACCCGGCCCGGTATGGACCATGAGCAAACCTTTTTCGATCTGCTTGCCCGCGACTTCCTGATCCTGCACGGCCTTGCGCTTTTGCATTTTCTCGCGATGGCGGGCGGCTTCACTTTCCGGAGAGGACGGCGCGGCAGAGGTCATGTGAGAGTTTGTCCTGTATCAGTTTTGGGAAAAGTGAGGCTGACATCAGCCGGTGTGCGGCGGGCATCACGCGGCCAGAGAGGCACCACGGGAGACAGAGCGGGTTCATCTACGCTGACCTCTGGCGTAAGCCCAGCAGGTCCATTGACCATAAACAGGCGCGCAAAGCCCTGCGGCATGGAGGGGGCCAGCAACGCGGGGGGCGTGCCGGCAGCCAGTGCGCTCAGCACACGAAGCGGGCCACCGTGGGACAGCACACAGGCTGGCGTGCCTGCCTGCTGCACATCCTGCCAGAAGGCCAGAACGCGGCGGCATAACGCACGACCGCTCTCCCCGCCCGGTGGCACAAAACCTTCCGGGTCCGCGGCCCATGCGTCCAGCAGGCCGCGATCAATATCCAGCCAGGGCTGGCCTTCCCATTCCCCAAAATCCATTTCTGCCAGCCGGGGGTCGATTCGTAAGTCCATCCCTGTGGAAGCGGCCAGTTTACGGGCCATCTGGTGACAGCGTTCGGCTGGGGAGCTGTAGAGCACCCGGCAGACGGCCCCCTGTGCCAGCACAGCCAGCCCGGACGTTACCCGTTCCCACCCCGGCCGCAGGGCAACATCCTGCCGCCCGTAACACACACCCTCCGGCACCATGACGGGTGCGTGGCGCACTAATAAAACAGGGAAAGACTGCGCCATTTTTCTCTCCTCAGCCAGAAGCGGCCGGTCTTTATAACCCCTGCCCTGACACCTCTGCTGTTGTAAACCACGCTTTTCAACGCAGCACCGTCCCGCCCGGCTCCGTGCATTTCACGAAGACCGGGTATGAGACCAGCCAGCATGTGGGGGCGAGGCCGGATGACCACAAGCCAGCACATGGAAAAATGACCCTGACACAACGCCTCTGCGCCCACCACATGGGCCGAGGTCCGTCCCGTCTCCTGCCCGCAGGTGCGCAAGCGGTGCATCCGCCCCTGCTTCCACCACGGTGGCGTAATGGAATTCATGCCCGCGCAGGGTGGTGCCGGTCTGCCCCAGCACGGACGGCGCTAGCAGCGTGGCCTCCCGATAGCCCAGATTGAGCTTGCGCCGCGCAAAGGAGGTGACGTGGCCCAGCAGGCCCGTCATGCGGTGGCGGGTGCCCTGTGCATCCTCCAGTGCCTCACCCAGCACCATGAAGCCCCCGCACTCCCCATGCACCGGGCGCGTTTGCGCAAAGCGGGTCAGCCCCTGCCGGAAATGCTCTGCGGCTGCCAGTCGGCCTGCATGCAGTTCCGGGTAGCCGCCGGGCAGCCAGCAGACATCGCAGGATAGATCTGGCGCTTCATTCGCCAGTGGCGAGAACGGCACCAGTTCCGCCCCGGCCTGCCGCCAGAACAACGCCAGATGCCCGTAGAGGAAGGAGAACGCGGCATCATCCGCCAACGCGATCCGCTGGGCCGGTGGGGGGAGCGCGCCGGGGGGAAGTGCCTGAAGAGGAGCCGGACTGGAACCTTGTAAGATGGCTGAGTTTAGAGGGCTAAGCTGACTATTCGGAGCCTGTAAAAGGGCATCGGGCAGAAGACTGTCTGGCTGAACCGGGGGCCGCTGTCCGATATCTGGCAGGAGGTTTTCTGGCAGAGGTCGTGCGGTGGCGAGAATGGCGTCGAGGTTGAGTTCGCGCTCCGCTTTGTCCGCCAGATCTTCCAGCCAGTCGGTCAGGCCGTCATGCTCCCGGGCCTGCACAAGCCCCAGATGCCGCTCTGGCAGCGGGGTGCCGGGCTGGCGGAGCAGTGTGCCGCACACGGGCAGACCTGCCGCCTCAATGGCCCCTTCCGTCAGGCGGGCATGACGCGGGGAGGCCACACGGTTGAGCACCACACCCGCCACCTGCACGTCCGGCTGCCATGTGGCAAAGCCGTGGGCCACCGCCCCCACCGTCTGGCCCTGACCGGACACATCCAGCACCAGCAGCACGGGGATGTTGAAGCGGGCGGCAATGTCGGACGGTGACCCACGTGCCCCATTGGGGGCGACCAGCCCGTCAAACAGGCCCATGGCGGATTCCACCACCACGAGGTCCACATCCTGCCGGGCGGCCTCCAGTGTTGCGGCCAGCAGGGCCGGGTTCATGCACCAGCTATCCAGATTGAGGCCGGGGCGACCTGTAAGGGCGGCATGGAAGGCGGGGTCGATATAGTCTGGCCCCGTCTTGGCCGCGCCCACCCGGATACCGCGCCGCCGGAAGGCCGCCAGCAGAGCCAGCGTGACTGTGGTTTTCCCGCCGCCAGAGCGGGGGGCTGCAACCATAATGGCGCGGACGCTCATGCCTGTTCTCCGCTTTCCAGAACCTGCGCGACACTATTGCCGCGCGGGTGCCACAGGCCGCGCTGCCAGACATCGGCAAAGCGGGCGCGCATGGCCTCTCGCGCTGCCGGGTTTTCCCGCTGGAGGAAGGCATCACACGCCTCATTCCCCAATGTGGCGGCAAAAACCATGTCAAACTGCTGGTCAAACCGCTGGGGCAGCGTGGCGGCAAAACCATGCAGAGCATCCAGCCCACGAGCCAGTTCCGCAGCGCCTGCGTAGCCGTGCTGCTGCATGCCCTCAATCCAGCGGGGGTTGGCCAGCCGCCCGCGGACAATCCGCGCCACTTCCTGCGCGGTGGCGCGCAGGCGGGGCCTGTCCGGGCGCGAGGTATCTCCATGCCACAGGGCCGGACTGGCCCCGAGTGTTGCTGCCGCTGCGGCCAGACCGCCTTCATGCGCGGCGTTTTCCGAGCTTTCCAGCATGTCCGTTTCCGCGTGGTCCTGCACATGCAGCACGGCATCCGCCTGCCCCAGAAGGGTGGCGAGTGCGTCAGCGTCCTGCCCGCCGTCTCGCCCGCCACCGTAGGTCCATGCGGAGCCTTCCAGCCAGGCTTTGCCCAGAGCAGCCTGATCCGCCCATGTGCCGGTTTGCAAAGCCTCTTCCACCCCGGTGCCGTAGGTGCCTGACGCCGCGCCAAAAATGCGGGCAGTGGCGCGGGTGCGGGCCTCGCCGTCCAGACCTTTGGCGGTGGCTGCCAGAGGGTTCCATTCCGGCGGTTCTCGCCTGTGGGCAACGGCGCTGACAACCTGATCAAACAGGGCAATCTGATCCGGAAAGGCATCCCGGAACAGGCCGGAGATGCGTAGCGTCACATCCACCCGGGGGCGATTGAGCAAAGGCAGCGGGATAACTTCAAACCCGGTGACGTGCCCGGTGCCTTCGGCGCGTTTGATCTCCACGCCCATCAGCCGGAGGGCGAGGGCCATATCCTCACCGCCCGTGCGCAGGCTGGCTGAGCCCCACAGATCCATGACAAGACGGGTTAGCGGTTCACCCTGTTCCTGCAAATGCCGTGTGAGCAAAAGCTTTTCCATTTTTTCCGCCAGAACCATGGCGGAGGGCGTGGGGAGTGCGCGTGGGTCCAGCGTGAACAGGTTGCGCCCGGTGGGCAGCACATCCAGCCGCCCGCGTGTGGGGGCTCCGGCAGGACCAGGTGCCACAAACTGGCCAGCAAGGGCCGCCAGAAGGGCCTGTGCTTCCGCAGGGCCGCTCTGGCGAATGCGGTTTGTAATCTCTTCTTTCAAAGCGCTCTGTTTTTCAGAGAGCTGCGTCTCGTTCCCGGCGCTCTCGTTCTGAGGGCGACAAGCCTGAAAAATGGCCTCTGCGAGCGTGTCAGCCTTGGGCGCGTTCTGGCCAAAGACGTGCAGGCCATCCCGGATTTGCAGATCTTTCACGTCACACAAATAGGCGTCCAGACGGGCGAGCGCCTCGGCCTCATCGTCCTCACCAGGGCGGACGCCGCTTTCTGAAAGGACGCCGGTGCGGGATGCTTTTTCCAGAATATCTTTGCGGAGCAGAGCGCCCCGGCGCGGGTCCAGACCGTCGGCTTCGGCATATTCGTCAATCAGCCGTTCCAGCGCCTGCATGTCTGGGGAAAGATCGGCCTGCATGACCGGGGGCGTCATATGCCCGATGGTGACAGCGCCCAGACGCCGTCTGGCCGTGGCGGCCTCACCCGGGTTATTGACGATAAACGGATAAATGACGGGCAGATCTCCCGTCAGCACGGCAGGTGCGCAGGAGGCGGACAGAGCGGCGGCCTTACCGGGGAGCCATTCCAGCGTGCCGTGGGTACCCAGATGCACCAGTGCGTCCAGCCGCTGCACGCTGCGTAACCAGAGATAGAACGCAACATAGGCGTGGCAGGGTGGGCTGTCCGGGTCATGATACAGGGCTTTGCGGTCCGCCTGCCGCCCCCTGTCCGGTTGCACGGCCAGTGTCAGATGGCCCAGCTCTGTTGCCCGCAGGTGAAATGTGCCGTCCTGCACACAGGGGTCCTGCTCCGGCTCTCCCCATGCCTGTGTGACGGAGGCCAAGAAATCCGCATCCAGTCCCGCTGCGAGAGCACGATAAGTGGCGACGCAGAACAGAGGCCGGGGGGCGGTTTGTGCCAGCAAGGCCGCGAGCTGTTCCGGTTGTGGCAGAGGTGCTGCACCCGTCTGATACCCCTCCGCCCGCAGCAGGGTGAGGATGGAAGCCAGACTGGCGAACCCATCCAGCCCGACTGCGTGGGCCACATGCCCGGTTTCCTGCGTGAGCCCTGCCCCCGGATAATCCGACAGGATGATGCCCACCCGCTTTTGCTCGGGCGCTAAATACCGCAGGCGTGCCCATGCCAGTGCGCGGGCCGCAGTCTGGCGGATGCCGGGCAGATAAGGCACGCGGGCGGCGGGCAGACCGGGCGGCGCTTCTGCCCGGAAGGAAATAGGGAGAGTGGCAATAGACCCATCCAGTTCCGGCAGCACCGCCTGCATGGCGAGATCCGACCGGGAGAGACCGCGCGGGCTGCGTTCCCACAGCGCCTGCGTGGCCCCCGGTTGCAGCAGTTGCAGAATGGGCACATCCGCCCCTGTGAGAGGAGAGTTCCCTTGCGGGTTTCTGGAGGAAAACAGCGTGGCGTTAAGCAGGATATCCGGTTTTGACCGCCTCAGCGCCTCTCCAACCCCCTTGGCGACCACTGGATCTTTGAGCGATGTGACAAACAGCATCTCAACCGTGCAGCCCTGCGCCGCGAGCGTTTCGGCCAGCAGGTCCAGTGCGGCGATATCTCCCACCATCAGATGCGCGCGGTAAAACACCAGCGTGGCGCGTAGCACACAGTCTGACGGCAGGCAGGTGGTGTCCCGATCACTCTCTTCTGCTGCTGTGACTTTTACAACCGGAACACCTGTCACGGTGCGATAGAGGCCCCACTGCGGCAGGGGCTCAGGCTGTGCATCGTCATCCGGGCCTTGCCCGGCAATACTGGCCATCAGCCGCAGGGCGTTCACCATATTGCGGGTGCCACCATGCTGAAAAAATCCGTTTAGACGATTACGGATTTCCGCAGGAACAGTGGAGAGGTCCGCCAGACGGCTATCATCCTGCATGGAGGCCGGGGCGCTTGTTCCCTGCCGCATGGCCTCACCGGGCAGGAGGGCCAGCGGCACTTTATGCTCCCGGCACCATGCAGCCAGTTCCTCCGCGCCATAGCGCCAGTAATCCAGACCACCCAGCAGACGCACTACCACACAGCGGGCCTGTGCCAGTGTGGTTTCCAGATACAGATCCACCGACATGGGGTGACGCAACCGCGCCAGACTGGTGACCTGAAGAGACGGCGGTGCGCCCTCTGCCCCGTGTTCGGCTTTTAGCCGCTCCTGCGCGTGGAGCAGGCCGAGCAGGTCGCTCTCCGTAAAAGAGAGGACCACCAGATCCGCAGGCGGCAGGCCGAGGTCTTCCGCCTCGTCCTGCTCATCCAGCGTCCTGTTTTCCCGAACCAGAAGGTGCATAAGGGCAGTCCTGCCTGTTTAGCCGGCGGTGGTTGCGGCGGCATCTGCCGCGAGGGCTGCGGTAATGGCGGCCTCATCCAGCCCCTTTTGCCCAATGACCACAATGCGGCCCGTGCGGGCGTCCTGCGGGGTTAGCAGGCGGTCAAACTCATGCCGGAAGCGGGTGCCCACGCCCTGCACGGCCAGACGCATGGGTTTGCCCTGCACGGTGGCAAAGCCTTTCATGCGCAGCACGTCATACCGGGCGGCGACATCCTGCAAGAGCGTCAGGAACCGTTCGACAGAAAGCTGCTCTGGCACGGCGACAACGAAGCTTTCAAAATCATCATGCTCATGCTCGCCATCTTCCGCATCATGGTGGGACGGACGGGCCTGAAGATCGGCTTCGGCCTCCGCACCAAGACCGAGCAGCACGGCGGGGTCCACCTTGCCATCCTGCGCGCGGATAATCCTTACCGGGCGCGGGCAGAGCTTTTTGACTTCCGCTTCCACGGCATCAAGCTGGGCGGCGTCCAGCAGGTCGGTCTTGTTGAGAACAATCAGGTCTGCCGCGTTCAGCTGGTCTTCAAACACTTCGGCCAGAGGGTTGTCATGATCCAGTGAGGGATCAGCCTCGCGCTGTTTGGCCACGGCTTCCGGGTCATCCGCAAAGCGACCAGACGCAACAGCCGGGGCGTCCAGAACCGTAATGACGCCATCCACCGTCATGCGGCTGCGCACGGTCGGCCAGCCAAAGGCTTTGAGCAGCGGCTTGGGCAGTGCGAGGCCGGAGGTTTCAATCACCACATGTTCCGGCGGGTCGGCGCGGTCCAGCAGAGCTTCCATGGTCGGCAGGAAATCATCCGCCACGGTGCAGCACAGGCAGCCATTGGTGAGTTCGACAATATCGTCCTCCCGGCAGCCTTCCACGCCACAGCCACGCAGGATTTCTCCATCAATGCCCAGAGAGCCAAATTCATTCACCACCACGGCAATGCGGTGGCCCTGCGCTTTTTGCAGAATATGCCGCAGGAGCGTGGTTTTTCCGGCCCCGAGGAAGCCGGTGATGATGGTTACGGGAACACGGGCGGGTAAACCGGTCATGACGGCTCCTGTTCGGCTGCGGGCACACGGCCCAGAATCATATCAGAGAGTGAGGCCGGGCGGCGGGACGGCATGACCGTGCCCTTTGCCGAGGCCGCGTAAAGTTTTGCGTAAGCCAGCAGGTCTTCCGCTTTTTCCGGCCCGAGATGGCCGAGTAGCCATGTCCAGCGGCCCGGCATGGCGATGGCCGCCGTGCAGCCCCGGTCACACGCTGCCAGACAGGCAACGGGACGCAGAGTGATGGGTTGCGGGCTGGCCTCCAGCACCGTTTGCAGGCGCTCCAGCAATTGTGCGCCCGGAGGGTTTTCCATGGCGGGACCACCGCGACGACATGTGGTGCAGACATGCAGCACCGGGCCTTCTGCCGCGGCAGGAGGAGATGTGGGGGGAGAAGCGGAGTGCGTAACAGACGCAGGCATAAAGTTTTCCCGATCAGGCACCATTCCCTTCGGAATGGCACTTAAACGGAGTGCACAACCGGTGCCCCTGCCGGGGCAGGAGTGATGCGCGGCGCAGCGCACCCTCGCCTTCCGGGCACCCCGCCGGACACGACACCTCAGACAACCGCCCGCCCCGATGGGCTTGCGGATGATGGCAGGTCTCCTGGCTTGTGTCGTGCAGGGTCTGCGCGGGGGTTAACCCATGCAGTCTGCGGGTCTGCCTGCCTTCCCGGCCCGTGGGGGCCGGTGGCATAAGCCTGCCCGGTTGAGGGGGCAGGCCCACAGCGGACCATGCAATCACTTACAGTTGCGGGGGCAGCGACGGCCTTGCAGCCGAAGCTGCGCACCGTTCTTCCCTTTTCATCCCTTGCGGGACACCATCATGCGGCTGAGCATCGCATAACCGGGGTATTTTTCAAGTCATGAGCGGACCGCGTTCCGCACACACCTGTTCCGCTGCCTCTTCATCCTCATGCTCGCCCAGATGCGCGGGGAAGGCGTTGCCGCTGAGCAGAATGACCAGCATGGAGAGCGCGCAGACGCCCAGTGCAACCGGCACCAGAATGCTCACGCCATAGACCGCCAGCAGTTGCCCACCGAGTGCGGAGCCAAGCAGGATGCCGAGGTTGCTGGTGCTGTTGATGGCCGCCCCGGCGGTATCTGCCGTGGTGGCACGGGCACGAATGGCGCCGGACATCATGAACGGGATGATGGACGCATAGCCGGCGCACCACAGAGCCGCGACGCCTACGCCACCCCACGCTGGCATGAACTGGCCGCCGAGCAGCGCGATCCCCAGCGAGATGGCCATACCCGATGCCAGCACGCCCGCACGCGGCCAGCGGTCCACCATAAGGCCGGACGCCCACAGGCCGGACAGGCTGAAAACCCCGATAAACAAGAGCGCCACACTAACGGAAGTTTCCGGCAGGCCATGCGCCATCAGCAGCGGGGCGATGTAGGTGTAGACGACGTTATGCGCGATGAAGAACAGCGCATTGGCCGAGATGACCCACGCAAAAGCCCGGACAGACTCACGCGGCACTTTGTAAGGGCCGGACGGACGCCCTGCGGGTTTGATAACGGGCGGCAGACAAACGGCAATCAGCACCGTAAGGACCGCAGCCAGAGCCGCCACAACCACAAGGGCCACGCGCCAGCCTGCAAGCTGGCTGATGGCCGCCGTTCCCGGCACACCAAGGACGCCGCCCATGGAGGCCCCGCCAAACACAAAAGAGATGGCCCGGCCCGTCAGTTTTTTAGGCACCAGATGCGCGGCATAGGCGGACACCATGGACATGAGCAGCGCATGCGCACCCCCGCCAATCGCGCGGCCAAAACAGACGAGGCCAAAAGTCGGCGCGAAGGCTGAAATCAGGTTGGACACCACATAACCCGAGAGCGCGATAAGCAGCAGACGCTTGCGCTCGACGCGGGCCGTCAGCACCGTCAGCGGGACAGCGGCCACCGTGACAATCAGTGCATAGGCGCTGACAGCCAAGCCGGCGCGGCCTGCGCTGATGTTAAAAGCGCGCGCCATATCCAGCAGAAGCCCAACGGGAGCAAGCTCACTGGTGATAGCCGTAAAGGTTGCCGCGCACAGCGCGACAAGGCCAATCCGTGTTGAAACAGGAAGCGTGCTGAACACTGTTTTCACCCTTGCTCAAAGCGTTCGTCAAAGGGCGGTGTCCATATAGTATTTTTCCGGAGCCCGTCCCCCCTAAAAAACGGCTGCAACAATTCGTGAACAGCAAAGTGAGATCGGCGGGTTTTACGGAACCGGAGGCCCCGCTGTTACTCTGCCCTGACACCCGCCAAAAAGCCGCAAAAATGCTGCGCCAGCCGCAGGACGAAAGACGCGCAGACCCATGCGGGCAAGCCGCCGGGGATGAAGACAATTTTGTGAAAGGAGAGGATGAAACGGGCGGAAGAGAGCAGATGGGTAATCCCCTGCCCTCTTCCAACCCGAATCAGGGGCCGGACCTTAAAGAACGGTCCGGCCTGTCTTGGGTTATGTTATTTGCCTTTGGCCAGCGGGTTCACCACCGGGGTGTCTTTCCGCAGGCTTTTGACCAGTTCCGGGGTGACCTGATGGTCTCCGGTGCCGAAGGTGGCTGTAATGTAGTTTGTCAGAGCCGCGACTTCCGCATCACTCAGACGCTGGACGTTGGACTGACCATCAAAGCCCGGCATGAAGGCATGTTCCTTGCCAGCCGTGCGATCCACCCCGTTGAGGATGGTCATGATCAGGTTGTCCGGACGCCCGGCCCCGACTGTGGAGTTGTTGAACAGCGACGGCACATAATGGTCCCGCGTGCCAGCCCCATCATGCCCGTGGCAGGCAGAGCAGTTGGCATCATAGATGTGCGGGCCATCCATTTCCGCCAGATCATCAATCCGCTGCGGGCCTTTGGTGCGGATGTCGGGCGTTTCTGCTGCCTTACCCGCAGCGTCACGCGCGGCATGGTCGGCATCATCATCCATCGGCGCGACCTTCAGGATAAAGGCGGCCAGTGCGTGCAGGTCCGCATCCGTCAGGTGGCTGGTGCTGTGCTCCACGGCTTCGGCCATGGGGCCAGCAGCCTGAGCGCGGCCAGCCACACGGCCAGTGCGCAGGTAAGCCACCAGATCATCCTCGCTCCAGTCACCAATACCACCGGTTTTGCTGGAGGTGACGTTGGGCGCGTACCATGTGCCGAGTGACCCGCCGGCCAGATAATGGTCCTGCTTTTCACTCAGCATGAAGTTACGCGGAGTGTGGCAGGTGCCGCAATGTTCCAGCGCATTGGCCAGATAGCGGCCACGACGGAGCTGATCATACGTGCTGGAATCACCCGTCTCCGGGGTTTCCTTACTGGCAACAAAGTTCCACGCCATCATGGCCGAACGGAGGCTGGCCGGAAAGGACAGATTGGTTTCTTCCGGTGCTTCCGCCACAGGTTTGACCACGTGCATGAACCACGCATACAGGGCCTTTACGTCCTGATCCGTCATACCTGCGTAAGACACATACGGCATGACCGGATACAGGTAAGACCCGTCCTTGCGCACACCATGACGGAGCGCGTTTTCAAAATCGGCTTCCGTATAAGAGCCAATGCCGTGCTGCGGGTCCGGCGTGATGTTGGTGGCAACCACATCTCCCATCGGGGTGGCAATTTTCAGGCCGCCCGCAAAGGGTTTTCCGCCCGGCTTGGTATGGCAGGCCACGCAGTCTGCCGCTGTGGCGAGATACGCACCACGCGCCAGTTCCGCATCTGCACCTTCCGGCTGGGCCGCAGCATTGGCGCCAGAGGCCGGAGCCATGGCAGCGCCGGTTGCAGCGGACTGGCTGTTGGCAGGCGTTGCGGCCTCCCCGGCGGGAGCCGGGGTCTGAGAGGTTGGGCTGTGGTCAGATGTTTTGGCATCGGACCCGGCGGCAGGCTTACCCTCTTCCGCCACAGGTGCGGGCACCGTGGGCTGAGCCGGGGCTGACTGGGGCGCAGGCTTGTCGGCAGGTTTATCCGCAGACTGAGCCAGCGCGACCGGAGAGAGAGCAACCGGAGCAAGGGCCACGCCACCGAGGGCTGTTCCGGCAACGAGGGCGGAACAGAGGAGAGTTCTGAAATCAGGCATGAAGCAGTTCTTTTTTCAGCGTATCTGCAACACGCAGCGCCAGCGCTGCGACCGTAAGAGTGATGTTGCCCGTGCCCACGGTTGAGAAAACTGAGGAACTGGCAATAAAGAGGTTCTCATGGTCATGCGTCCGGCAATGGCCGTCCACCACGGAATCTTTCGGGTCCGTACCCATGATGGTGCTGCCGGAGGGATGATCCTGCGGGAAGTAGCCCGGGGTCCATTCCTCATCCGTGCCGTGCATCAGGCCGATCAGCTCTTTGAACACCTTGCGGGTATGTTCACAGCTTTTCACGGTGTATTCAGGCAGTTTGTAATACACTTCCGGGTGCGGAATGCCGAGAATGTCCTTGTTGGTCTTGCTCAGCGTCAGGCGGTTGTCCGGGTCTGGCAGGGCCTCGTTATGGCTGAACAGACGCACGGTGTGGGAGGACAGATACCGGATCTGCTCTTCCAGTTCCCGCCCGACATAGCCTTTGGAAATGGCCATCTGGGTGGCGAAATCGACCTGATTGTCATCCACCATATGCACCAGATACGCGCCGCGCTCATTCCGCCAGTCACCATCACGGAAATTGTCGATCACGTTGGTTTCCAGCGGACCACGGCCCGGCCAGAGGGCTTTATCACCACTGATGAACGTCACCTGCACGCCGGTGTGGTCCATCATGTTGCGGCCCACATGGCCGGAACTGTTGGCAACACCATCCGGGCTCTGCTCATCCGCGGAGACCAGCAGCAGTTTGGCGGTTTCAATACAATGCGCGGCAATCACGAAGTATTTGCCGGTTACGCGGTGCGAGTTTTTCTCCGGGTCATAATACTGCACACCGGTTACGCGCTTGTTCGCGCTGTCACGCTCGATTTTATACACCACAGCGTTGGGGATGAACTTCGCCCCGGCGGCCTCGGCATGGTACACGGAATAGCTGCCGTTATACATCGCCCCGATGGGGCAGATGGGCATGCAGTTATTGTGGCCTTCACACGTCGGGCGGTTGTCATACGGGCGGGTGTTACGGGCCTGCGGCTCATGCACCACGCGCCAGGGCGTCTTCTCATCAATCAGCTTACGGAACTGCTGTGCGGCGTAAGAAATGGGCAGCGCTTCCATCGGGTACGGCTGCTTGCGCGGAGAGCCGAGGTCTTCCTTGGCCGGGTCCGGGCCGCAGACGCCCATCATCACTTCCGCCTGATAATAGAACGGCTCCAGGTCTTCATATTTCAGAGCCCAGTCACGCCCCTGCCCGTAGCGGGTTTTCAGCTCAAAGTCTGACGGCAGGTAGCGCCATGCGCAGCCAGCCCAGTGCCATGTGGTGCCGCCCATCATACGCAGGTAGACCTGCTGGTAGGCTTCGGCATTCGGGCCGTTGGTGTGCAGGTAATCGTTCGGGGTGATCTGGTTAGGCGGGTGTCTGGCCCATGGCACAGCCGGGAACGGTCCTTGATAAGAGGGCTTGTTTTCCAGATTACGAAAGTTTTCTACAAAATGCTGGCGGTCCACACGGGGGCCCGCTTCCAGCACAATGACGGAAATTCCGGCACGCGCGAGTTCATTGGCAATGGAAGACCCGGCAACGCCGGACCCGACAATGACAACATCGGCAGAAAGAGTCTGTTCAGAAGGCATACGGCTGATATTCCCGCTCTCAGGTCGGTTCTACGACGAATTTAGAGGGTGAAAGGGCTGGATGCCCTGTGGGACGGTCTACTTCCGGCGGCTGGGTGGTCCAGTAGAACGGGCCGCCTGCGGCGTAGGTTTTGGGGTAGATGGCGTCCTTGGTGATGTCGAACATCAGGGCAGAGCGATAAACCACCACTTTGCCGTCCGCCACACCACGGTACCAGCCGGTAAGAATATCGTGGATGACATCCTTCAGGGCCGGGTCCGCCTTTTCTGCCGCAGCGGCAAAAGCGGTGGCATCGGTAAACTGCCCGGAGCCCATCAGATCATGCAATTTGCTGATCTGCGCCTGCCGGTCGGCACTGCTGTGCACAATTCCTGCATAGATGGCATTCCCGATACGCAGGTCCAGCGTGGGCCGATCTGTCAGCAAACGGGAGACCGCCATGAACTGAGTGGCCACAGGGTCCGCGCCAGGTGCGGGGCTGGGTTGCGTTTCCTCCGCACCGGCAGCGCCGCTGGCAACGCCATAAGCGACGGCAGCGCCCATGCTCGTCATCAGCATATCGCGCCGGGACATCCGCATCAGTCTGGCCATTCTCATAGCATTGGGCGAGACATTTTGCAGATTGACAGGCACGCAGGGCCAGTCTTTCTTCATGGTCAGTCCTTTTCCACAGGTTTGTACATAACCGGGCAGACCATCGACCCAGAAGGGCCATGGTCCTTTTTGTTATTTCATCAGGGTTAAAGTCTATAATGACGTACCCGGCAGGCTTCCAGCCTGAAATGGCCGCCTTTCCGGATTTCCTCAAAATGATATTTATTCTCAAATAGAATACATATTATTGCCATTTTTGCAGGCGCATTGTTTTCTGTTCAGAATATTTTTCCGGCATGGACTTTTTCAGTCCCACTTTTACAGTGTTTGCCCCGGATAAACTCCAGACCGCCTGCACAGGATTATTCTGGCCATGACGCCCTCTGAGCCCCCGACTGCGGCCCTGATTGCTTTCCCCGGCCGGGTAGTGCTCTCCCGCCCTGATGCCTCGCGCTATCTGGGCATCGGGCAGAATGCTCTGCTGGTCATGAAGCTGCTGGCCTGCGGGCCACGCAGCATCTCCATGGACCGCAAGACGCTCTACCGGGAGGAAGATCTGGACCAGTTCCGCCAGACGCTGATTGGCACAGTGGGCGTTGCGCAGGCAGACACACCTTACAAAAAACTGGAGCCGGACGCCGAGGCACCACCCGCCCCCGTGGACCCGCTGATGTGCCTGCTGGTGCGGCACCTGATTAAACGGCGCATGATCCTGATTTTTCTGTGGGGCATGGTTCTGGTCGGCGGGCTGATGAGCCTCACACTTTTCTGAATATTACAAAGACGTAGGCCGTATTGACCGGCCTGAGGCGTCTGTTATATTGCTACCAATATATTTTACATGTCAAATATTCTCACCCTAACAAAATAGAGGTTTCTGGTGACCCAGCATGGCCTGCCGGCTCTGGATGATTCCGCGTTCAGTTCCATGGCGCTCACCTTCCGCGTCATGCGGCTGGCGGCGGTGTGGCGCACACGGCTGGAACGCGCCCTGCGCCCGCACGGCATGACCGTGGCCGTCATGCGGCCTCTGGCGTACCTGATGATGATGCCCGAAGGCACCACCCAGCGGGATCTGGCACTGGTAATGGATACGGACTGCTCCGCCCTGGTGCGCGTGCTGGACCTTCTGGAAAAGGAAGGCCTGCTCTCCCGCACGCCAGATGCGCAGGACCGCCGCGCCAAATGCCTGAGCCTGACCGCAGCGGGGCGGGAAAAATGCGCTCTGTTCCACAAGGTTGCAGGAGAGGTGGAACACAGCATGAAACAGGGCATGACCGCGCAGGACACACGGGGCCTTCTGGCCCGCATGGATGCCCTTCTGACCACCGCCCACTCTCTGCCCTCTTAAGGCACCCGGAAGAGACTGCGCCATGTCCAACAGTTTTTCAGACACACTCCGCCGCCTGATGCCTGCCCTGTTTGCAGAGGATGAGCGCTGGCAGGCCATGCTGGGCACCGCTGCCTATACGGCGCGGGTGTTTCTGTGCATTGGCATTGCGCTGTTTCTGGCTTTCATGTTCCAGCTACAGTCCCCCATGAGTGCGGCCACCACGGTGCTAATTGTGGCAAACCCCACAGTGGGAGCCATGGTTTCCAAAAGCGTGTGGCGTGTGATTGGCACGGTGATTGGTGCATCCATCAGCGTGGGGGTAATGGCGGCGTTTGTGCAGTCTCCGGTGCTGTATTTTGCGGCCCTCTCTGTTTTTGTGGGGCTGGCCTGTATGGTGGCCACCTTCCTGCGGCTGTTCCGCGCCTATGCTGCGGTGCTGGTGGGCTATACAATTGTGATTGTCTCCGCCCCGGCTTTTGCCAACCCGGAGCATATTTTTCTGGCGGCCATGGGGCGACTTTCCGCCGTGACAACCGGGGTTGTGACCACCGCCTTTGTGTTCATGCTCACCTCCCCGCGCAAACCCAGCCGGGTGCTGAGCGCACTGGGCGATGCGTTCCGGGAAACTGTCCGCCATGCCTTGTCCTTTCACACAGCAGAAAGCCAGCATGCCACGACGGCAGCGGCCACGGAGCACGCGGCAGAACAGATTGAACGTCTGGAAGCCGCAACCCCTGCCCCGTCCTTCCGCGCTTTGCCGGAACCGCTTTATGACAGCCGCAGCCGCCTGCTGGCCCGTATGGCCGGGCTCGCCCCTGCCATTGAATATGCTGCGGCTGATGACCGGGACATGCAGGCCCGCGTCAACCGCCTGCGCATTGGCCTGAGCCGCCTGACGGGGCTGATTGTGACATACCACCCCTACTGGCTTAACCTCTCTCTGGCCAACGGGGCCTCCTGCGCGGTGCATCAGGAAGTGGCCGCTACACTAACGCGCATTCTGGAACTGACGGAAAAACCGGACTGGCAGGAGGACCCCAAACCAATTTCCGCCTGCATCCGCACCACGCTGCATGCGCTGGAACGTCTGGAACACCAGACAACATCCCCCACGGTTCTGGCCTCACTGGACAATACGCGGGATGTGCTGGTGCAACTGGATCAGGCCTTGCATGACCTGACCATCCGCCGCCCCACCCGCGCACGCATGCCTCTGCGCCCTTATCTGGAATGGCCCATGGCGCTGCGCAACGGCGCGCGCGGCATGTTTATTGCCCTTCTGGCCGGGATGATGTGGTACGTGCTGCACTGGAGCGCAGGACCCATGCTGATGCTGTTTGTGGTGGCGGCATCCAGCCTGCTCTCCACAACGCCTTCCGCCGCAAAAACCAGCCCGTTGATGGCCTGCGGCACGGCTCTTGCCATTCCCGCCAGCTTTTTGTGCCACACGCTCGGCCTGCCGCAGATTGATGGCTACCCGCTGCTCTGGCTGACCATCTGCCTGTTTCTATTGCCCGGCGTCTGGCTACAGTTCCACCCGCGCTACAGCATTGGCGCATTTGGTTACGCGGTGTTTTTCACCATGATGCTGTCCGTAAATAACCCGATTACCTATGACGACCTGACGCTGACCAACACCTGGATGACCATGGCCGTGGCCTGTGTTCTGCTGGTGCTGGTCTTCCGGGTGATCCTGCCTGCGGACCATCGGCTGGACGCGGCGCGGCTGGTCTCGTCCCTCACCCGTAGTGTGCAGCGTCTGGCCCTTGCTCCGCAAAACCGGAAGGTGATGTGGGTGGCGTGGGAAGGATTTCAGATTCAGAAAATCTCCCGGATGATGATGCGGTTTTCCTTTCTTACGGATGATGTGGACCGCCGGGGTTATACGGATGCCGCTTTTGCCGCCCTCTCGCTCGGGCGGCTGATTGTCCGGCTGCGCTGGAATGCAGGTCACACCCTGCCCGATGGCCAGACCCACGACATTCTGGAAGAGGCTCTGGCGGCCTTCCGCCACCTGCACCGTGCCCCACTGGAAACCGCGGCCAGCCTGAGCCTTGCAGCACAGAAAATCAGCGCCATCCCTGACCACCCCTGCACTGCGCTGGCACGAGACCGCGTGGTATCCTGCCTTGAGCAGGCAGCCTACATCATCCGCTCCGTGCCGGGCTTTTTTGACCGCCACGGCCCGCTGCAACTTACCGCTGACATGCCCGGCGCAGATGCGCCTGTTTCTGCCATGGTGCCGCCGCGGCATGTGGTGTTTGGGTAAACAGACCCGTACGAGGCATCCTGCGACCGCTGTGTGACAGTTCCACACAATGCCGCAGGATTACCTCTACGCGCTATCGGCTTAAGTGACGGTGTGCCTCACTCTGTCACATCAGCCGCAGAGCATGTGGCAGGCGCGTTGACAGGATTGCAGCGCGCTACAGCGCCACCGGGGAAGGCAACATTGTAGTTTTTCCATGGCGCTGTTTCAAAAGCAGGATAGTCCGTGCTGATGATCTGCGCCCCGGACTGAAACGCAATTTCCCGACGGGTGACATCCCCCTGTCTGGCTTCTACCGTATTGGCGTCCGAACGGGTTCTGACCAGATAACCTTTTTTAACAAGAGACTGAATGTTCTGCAGGGCCGCCGTATTATCAACCGCAGCACTGCCGTTGCCAGCCTGCCCGACAAACCCTTCATTCGCTTCCGTAAACGCAGCGTCCGGGTCTCCGGGGCGACCATTGGTAAAGACAACGCGGCCACGCAGCGCCGGGTGGCCGTCCACATAGCGCGCGGTGTCATGCGGCCGGTCAAACGTGAACACAACCTTACCTCGCCCGAAAGCCAGAGTTGGCCAGCCACGTTTTAAAATAGCCTCCTCCAGCGTGGCGTAGGGGCCGCGCACATCATCCGGGGTGAGAATGTTCTCGCGCCCGAAGACGGACAGGAGTTCCGCATCCAGCTTGTCATACGTGGCTTTGGTAAACTGTTCCGGCTGCGTGAAGGGCAGCTTGCCACCGGGTAGTGGAACATCCTGCTTGGTTTCCAGATCAATATAGAGCGGCAGGTGGCTGGGGTGTGCGTCTGACCATTCCCTGATCATCGTCAGGCACTGGCGCAGAGGCTCGCAACTGGACCGCTGGTCAATATCCACAATATGCATGACCTTGAAATCTGTGCCCTGCTTGTCGGTCGCATCACTCTGGTCCGCATCCGGCGTGAAACCGGCTTTTTTCTCCCACACCACACCACGCGGGTGAGCGTAACGCTTGCCCGAACTATCGGCATAAATATCAATCTCCAGCTGACGCACACCGCCATCCAGCTGAGATTTCAGGGACCCATGCTGGTAGTCCAGCGCGTTTGCCATCTCAGCAGACTGACTTTTCAGCCAGGCGAGTGTGGTGGGAGAAATGCTGCGGCGGTAGCTGTTATGGGTGCCGATGACCTGAATCTGGTTCATTTTAAGTGTGTCATCCGCAAAGCTTATGGAGGATGATAAAACAGAAAAAGCACAAAGCAGAGCAGGCAACGCATAAAAAACTGGTTTCATGGAAATGTCCCATTTCAGCAGGATGAGGACGGACTCTGTCTGTGGGAGGCCGATGGCCCGCATGGGATAATAACGAGGACGCCGGAAGTAAAGAAACCGGAGATCCTTTTCATATTTATTTCATAAACCACATCTTACAGAACACATGAACTAAATTCCATTTTTTACCAAAACTGGACAAATAAAAATTCAACATCATTTGTGAAACTTATATTACGAATGAGGAATCATTCTTTTGCCGGGGCATGAAACTTTGTAAGGGGTTCGTCATTCGAAATCCTTATGACTGAGGGATGCACGCAACCATGTCCGTATGCCGCAGTCATCTGGTGCCGCACCACGACTATCCCGGAAAAATTTCCTGATGAAGAAAACACTTTTCAAGTTTGTTTTGTGTTGTGGCATTGCTCTTCCATGCGAAGCATGGGCTGAAACAAAGAGCGCCAGGCCAGCCGACCAGAAACCAAAACAGGCCCCTCACAAGGCCCCCGCCCCACGCACGGTCAAGGTTACAAAGAGAGCCGGGGGCCATGCAGACTCTGGTCTGGAATCCGTGATGGTGACAGCCCAGCGCCGGGCGGAAAACAACCAGAATGTGCCGATTTCCATCCAGCACATTGATGGCAAAACGCTTGCAAACGCAGGCTACACCGCCCTGACCGACCTGCAATATCTGGCACCGGGTGTGCAGTATGACCCCACACAGGGGGCCGCTTTCCAGATTCGTGGTGTTGGAAGCGAGTCTTTTGACTTTTCCAATGCAAAATCCGTCAGCGTGGTGGTGGATGATGTTGTGATGGATGCCCAGCGTGCCAACGGGATGATTGGTATGGTGGATATCAACAACGTTGATATCATGATGGGCCCGCAGGGCACGCTGTTTGGCATGAACTCCACATCCGGCGTGATTGCCGTGACAACCGGCAAGCCGGTGCTGAACAAACTGACTGCCAGAACCAGTGCGAGCTATGGTGAGCACAATGAGCGCATTCTGAATGCAACCGTTAATATTCCGCTCGGCAGCAAGGCCGCTTTCCGTATTTCCGGCTTTGACAATGCGCAGGACGGCTTTGGCCGCAATGTGGTGCTGAACAAGCTGGTCGGCTCAACCCATGAATATGGTGGCCGCGCAAAACTCTATGTTGAACCCACGGAGAATCTGGATATTACCTTGCAGGGCGATTACGCCCACCATTGGGATAGTAGCGTGCGAACCCCGGTGGGGGGACAGAATGAGGTTGTGACGTCCAAACTGAATTCTCTGGGCATTTACCCCAACGCCAAAAACGCTGATACGGCCGACCCTATGTATGGCAATATTGTCTCAGAAGAATATGGTGCGGCTCTAAAGATCCACACCAAAATTGGTCAAAACGACCTCAATTTTATCAGTGCATGGCGCGAGTCACTCTATAACAACAATACCCCGGTTGATCTGGTTCCGCTCGATACCTTTGCTTATTACCCTTATAACTTTGGGAGCCTGACGACACGGAAGTTCAGTGATGAAATCCGTTTCTCATCCCCCAAAGGGCATTTTCTGGAATGGCTGGCCGGTGGGTTCTTCAACCGCCTTGATGCGCGCCAGACGCAGTATCAGTGGGGCACTGCGGGGGCGCCACTCTATGTTGACGGTGTTCCGGCACAAAACCTGTATAACAACTCCGGTGCGATCGGGCAGAGCGGGAATACCTCTCTTTTCCAGTCCCGCAATGAGTCTCTGGCGGCCTTTGGTCAGCTGAAATTCAATATTTCCCGTCACTTTGATATTGCGATCAGTGGGCGTTACACTCACGATAAGAACTCTCAGGGTCTGAGCTTTATCAATACGGACGCTCAGGCTGTAACGGGCTATAACCCGACCTTTACCGCTACCCATAACGCGCCCGTTTACCCGTGGGGGCAGATGACAGGGCAGAATTTTTCAGGCCGGATTTCGCCTGAATACCACTTTAACCCCAATGTCATGGCCTATTTTACGTTCTCCACCGGCTATAAACCGGCAGGGATTGCTTTTGTGGGGAACAATTACGACCCCTACCACAAGGAAACCGTTAAATCCTACGAAGCTGGCATGAAGTCTGAATGGATGCACCATAAGCTGCGGCTGAATATGGATGTGTTCCGTGAAGACTTTACTGATTTTCAGGCCACTGTGCTGACCCCTGTTCCGGCAGGAAATGGCACCACTATTCTGACAAGTGCTATCGGGAATGCCGGCGGACTGGTCAGTCAGGGTGTGGAAGGCAATGTTGCCTACAGGCCCATTCCGGATCTGACCCTATCCGGATCAGTCTCTTTTACGGATGCTCATTTTACGGATTACGTCGCCAGCACAAAAGCGAACTATACCAATACACGCCTGACCAATGCGCCGGTCTGGTCCGCTAATGCCTTTATTGACTACCACCATGACCTGACACCGCACCTTGGCGTGCAGGCGCATCTTGACTACGCCTATCGTGGCACAACATGGACTGTCACCGGGCAGCCTGATTATTCAAAAGTTCCGGCTTACAGCCTTGTAAACCTGCGCGTCAGCCTGTTGCCGCTTAACAAGCGCCTTCAGGTTGGGCTGTATGTGCGCAACATGTTCAACCAGTATTTCTCCACCGGATACCAGCTTTACGGGACGGCGGGGTATCTGCACTACACCTCTCCCGATGCCCGGCGCACCATCGGCGGCTTTATCAACTTCAGCTACTAAGCTGAGCCCTCCGGCAGGCGTTCATCCTTTTAAAAGAAGAGACCGCCTGCTGGTTCTGTTCTGCTTATACTCTGCCCTCAGACGGCATTGCCTTGCGGGCCGAGGCTCAGAACATGAGCCAGATGGTCCCGCTCAATTTCAAACGGACTGTCCCAGCTTTCGGTTTCCGCGCACAGTTTTCCACGGATTTCGTAATAGTCGAGCCCGCGCAGCCCGGCGATGAAGTAGAAGAACGTGTCCGGCATGTTGCCCGGTGCCAGATTGATAACTCTGGTGCCCTTGCTGCAGAACATGATGTTGGTCATAGCCGCCCCCATAACACCCACAATGCACTCTGCATTTTTAAAAAGTTTGATCTGTTCCAGCAGGGTCAGTTCCGCCGGGTCCAGACACAAAAAGCCCTGCTCCTGCAAAAATGTTATCAGAGCGTCTTCATTCCTGATGGTTCTGGCCCGGTTTTTACGGGTGAGATACAGCCTGCGGGCCTGCGCGCCGGGCACGCGGGCCACCATGTCATCCGTGCGGGAAAAGACCAGCGGAGACATGTAAACGCCGTGGTTGGTCAGCCCGTCCACCACCACCAGTTCCTTGAAAAAGGCGACATCCTGCACGCCCATTTCATGGTAGAGCGCCACAAAGGACGTGCTGAGCGCCACGCTATCCCGCAGCACACGGGCAAAATTGCCACTCAGATGCGGCACGACGAGGGAGCAAAGCGGCAAATGCTCTTCTGCCAGCCAGAGTTTTGGCAGAAGCTCGACCATCCAGTGCCCGTAATTCTGCTCTCCGCGTTTACGTAGCAGCAGGGAGGATGGGGTCACCACCTGCACGGTCTGCGCCTGTTCGGCCTGCAGGATCTGGGCCAGCCCCTGCGCGCACTCTTCCGGCGTGTGCTGGGTGATGCTTTGCTGCACCAGCTTTTTGTCCTGCGTAAACACCAGACCTTCCATGGTGACATACACATCAAATAGCTTTGTCAGGCGGACAGAGCCTGCGGGAAACGCGCCGGTAAACCAGCCGGGACGCATGGCGTCCAAAATATGCGGCGGGATGGTGGAGGGGTTGAGCACACGCGGGGGAGCAAGTTCAAACGCCGGAGAGGAAACCTCCGCCACGGGCACTCTGTGCAGGCTCTGGATATCCACCACGTCCACTTTTGTGCGCTCCCCTCTCTCTCCAGCCCAGAGACTGTGATGCGGGTTTAACCGTCTTTCTGCAACAGTCTGGCCCAACGTGTCAGCCATTCCCGGGGGTAGAGTTGTGGGTTGCCCGGATTACTGCGCTGTCATACTTTAAGGAAATATTAATATCTGACAGAGGAGAGCGCATGATCCCCTATTCCATTCTCTCCAGAACTCTTGGCCTTTCCACCGAACACGCTGATGAGCGCCCTGTGCCGATCCCCCGGTCTTTGCTGCTTTTGCTGATTGAAAATTATCTGCGGACTCAGCCGTTTGATGAAGAGGCCTACCTACGCACCAACCCGGATGTGGCGGACGCCGTTCGGGCTGGCCTCGTGCCCTCTGCCAGAGAACATTACGCCACACGCGGGTACTGGGAAGAACGGGATGGAGCAGCCCCTCCCTTTTGTGAAGACTGGTATCTGCGCCAGAACCCGGACGTAGCCATTGCCGTGCAGCGTGGGGAATGCCCCTCCGCTGCGGCCCATTATATCCATTACGGGCGGAAGGAAGGACGCTGCCCCAGCCCGGAACAGGCTGACCTTTATACGACATGGCAGGCCTTTACTGCCCCTGTGCGGCGTCAGGCTGCGTGAGGGGGCGGACCCTCTAGCCATAAACCGGCGACCACGATACGGTCTGCCGCATCCATGAAAACCGATCGTTCCTTCCTGCCCAGATTGAGTCTGGCGCTTTTCCTGTCCTACCTCAGCGTGGCGTTGTCTCTCACAGCCGTGCCGGTCTACGTCATGTCCTGGCCGGGGTTCAGCAACGTGCAGGCCGGGCTGGCTGTGGGCATCCCATTCCTCTCCACCATTTTTACCCGCAATTATGCAGGGCAGATTGCCGATGCTTCAGGCGGCCACCGCTGCATGCGGCGTGGGCTGGTGCTATATGCGCTGGCGTGTGGGCTTTGCATGCTTTCCACGCTGCCGGCCCTTCCGGCATTCGGGCGCTATGGCGTGCTGATTGCCGGGCGGCTTTTGCTGGGACTGGGTGAGAGCCTGTGCATTGTGGGCATGATGGGCTGGGGCATTGGTCTGGCCGGGCAACCGCAGGCCGGCCGGGTGATGGCCTGGACCGGGGCCGCCATGTATGGCGCGTTTGCCGTGGGGGGGCCGGTGGGGCTGATTGTCTATCAGCACTTTAGTTTTGCCATCCTGATGGCGGTGAGCGCCGCCCTGCCGCTGGTGGGACTGGCACTGATCAGCACGCTGCCCGCCGCCCCGCTGCATACAGGGCACCGGGAACCGTTCTGGACTATTCTGAACAAAATCCGCTGGCCGGGACTGGCCGTGGCTTTGCAGGGGGTGGGGTTTGCCGCCCTTGGGGCCTTCCTCTCCCTGCGGTTTTTGCAGGCCGGATGGTCTTACGCCGGGTGGGGGCTGACCTGCTTTGGCGCGGCGTTTGTGGCAATGCGTCTGCTGTGCGGGCATCTGCCGGACCGGATTGGCGGGCTGAAAGTCGCCCTGCCCTCCCTGTTACTGGAAGCCGTGGGGCTGGCGTTGATCTGGGGCGCGCACTCACCGGAAGTTGCACTGGTCGGCGCGCTTCTGACCGGGGCTGGCTGCTCCATGGTCTACCCCTCGCTGGGGGTGGAAGTGGTGCATCTGGTGCCCGCCCCCATGCGCAGCACGGCGTTGGGCGGGTTTTCAGCGTTTCAGGATCTGGCCTATGCCGCCACCGGGCCGCTGGCCGGATTTCTGGCGGACCGCACCGGTTATGCCGAGGTGTTCCTGCTGGGCAGCCTGTGCGCCATGTTGGGAGCAGGACTTGTGTGCCTGCTGTTAGCACTTAAACCTCAGAGCCGCTGAAAGCAGCGGGCGACCTCGTCCGGGTTGACCGCATCCAGTGTCGCGGGCTGCCAGCGCGGGGCGTTGTCCTTGTCGATCAGCTTGGCGCGCACCCCTTCCAGAAAATCCGGGCGATGCATCAGGTTACTAACCAGTGTGGTTTCCTGCACAAAGGCCTCATCCAGTGACGCCAGCGTGCGCGCCCGGTGCCATGCCGCCCAGGTGACCTGAAGAGAAAATGGGCACAGGCGAGAGAGTGCCTCATGATCCTGCCGGGCGGCATCACTGCCCTCGGCGTCCAGATTGTGCAGGACCTGCGCCAGATCGGGCGCATTATAGCACGCCTCCACCGAATGTTCCGGGGCGAGCGGCACGGGCTGCGCGAGAGCGTCCAGTATCTCTGGCACCGACTGCGTGGCGATCTGCGCGACGAGATCCGGCAGGCTTTCTGATGGCAGCAGATAATCCGCAAAGCCATTCTGAACGGCCTGAGCCCCGGTCATCCGCTCTCCAAGCAGCGCCAGCCGCAAGCCCGAAAAGCCGGGCATGCGGGAGAGAATCCATGAGCCCCCGGCATCCGGCGTAATGCCAATGCCGGTTTCCGGCATGGCCAGCACGGATCGTTCCGTCACCACCCGATAAGACACATGGCCGCCCAGCCCGATACCGCCGCCCATGGCGATACCATCCAGCAGGGAGACAATCGTTTTGGGATAGGCCGCAATCTGCCGCATGACACGATAAACGCGGGTAATTTTCCGCACCCCGGCCTCTGGCCCGTCCTCGCGGATCAGATCGCTCAAAGCGCGGAGGTCTCCACCGGAGCAGAAGGCGCGCGGGCTTGTGCTGTCCAGCAGCAGCAGCGTGACCTCCGGATCCTCCTGCCACGCATCCAGCACGCGGGCAATCCCTTCCGCCATTTCCAGATCGACCGCATTGAGCTTGGCGGGGCGGTCCAGCCGGATGCGGCCCACCGGCCCTATACGCTCTGTTTTGACGGTTGGCGTACCGGAAAGGAGGGCTTCGGTCATTGCTTTCCTCTTATATTCATGCACAAAACACTGCGTCTGGAGTGGAATGAAGGAGAGCAGATGTTGGCGCTGGAAACCAGTACCTTCCGCAACGCAATGGCCAGACTTGGTGCTGCTGTTAATATTGTGACCACTGGAACGCGGGAAGACCCCGTGGGGTTTACTGCCTCCGCCGTCTGCTCCGTGACGGATACCCCGCCGACCCTGCTGGTCTGCCTGAACCGTGCCAGCCGCGCGCGGGAGGCCTTTGTGATGGGTGGCCCGCTGTGCGTGAACGTGCTTTCCGGCACGCAGCAGGCGCTTTCCAACCATTTTGCCAGCCCCAACAGCATGGCGGAACGCTTTGCCACCGGCCACTGGACCACACTGGCCACCGGCGCGCCGGTGCTGGAAGAGGCTGTGGCCACGTTTGACTGCCGCATTAGCCAGATTGTGGAAGTGGGCACGCATAGTGTGCTATTTGGGGTGGTTGAAGCCCTGCGCATTCATGAAACGGCGGGTGGGCTTGTCTATTTCAACCGCGCCTATCATGCCCTGCCGCATACAGCGCCTTAATCTGACAGGACCCTGACCCATGGCCCCTCGCCCCAAAATGGAACATGAAGATGACGTGCCGGTTATTACCGTTCGCACGCTGATTATCATTCATGTCTGTCTGGCAGTGTTCATTCTGCTGTGGGGCTGGCTGGACTGGTCCCTGCCGCAGTAAAGGGAAGGCCTAAGGGCTGTTACGCCCTAAAACGCTGCACCAGCCCGACCAGCAGAAAACCCGCGCCGCCCAGAAGGGCGATCCAGAAGGAGGTCGGGCAATCTGTATACCATGATAAAATCAGGCCGCCCCATGCTTCGGCCAGAGCGAGACCGGCAGCGGCACCCAGCCCCGCCAGCGGAGACAGGCCCAGCCGCAGCACGGTTGCTGCCGGGGCCACCATGAGGGTGAAGACCAGTAGAACGCCGGTTATCTGCGCACATTCTGCCGTCGCAATCGCCACAAGCGCCAGAAACAGTACATCCAGCAGTTGAAGCGGAACGCCTTTGGCTTCCGCCATTTCCGGTTGCAGGGTGGCAAACAGCAGCGGGCGGGCCATGATGCCAAGCCCCAGCAGGCACCCGGCGGAAAGCAGCGCCAGCCAGCCGAGCATACCGGGGCTGATGCCCAGAATATCCCCAAACAATAGCGCAGTCGCCGCACTGGCGGAGCGGGTAAGCAGGTGCAGGAACAGCGCCCCCACGCCCATGGCGACGGACAGCACAAGGCCGATCATCACATCGCGCCCGGCCACGCGGTCTCCCGCCAGACCCATCAGAACGCCGGCGGCCAGTGCGCCTCCGGCCAGTCCGGTCAGGGGGGAAAGCCCGAGCATGAGCGCGCCGGTTGCGCCGGCAAACCCGACGTGAGAGAGCGCATGGCTAGCGAAGGTCTGCCCGCGCAACACCAGAAACCAGCCAACCGGGCCGCACACCAGCGCCACCAGCAGCGCGGCCAGAAACGCCGTGCGCATGAAGTCATAATCAAGCATGCGCGCCGCACCCTCCGCAGTCATGTTCCTGCAAGGCCGAACCGCCGCCTTCCGCCACCACAAACACCCGCCCCCCGGCCCGCACCACATCCACAGGTGCGCCATACAGGGCTGTAAGGGCTTTGGTGGTAATCACCTCATCCACCGTGCCGAGCAGCGCTTTGCCACGGGCCAGATACAGCACATGGTCCATCAGGCCGAGCAGCGGATTGATATCATGGGCGGACATCAACACCGTCATGTTTCGGGCGCGCGCAAGGGTGTGAATGCGCTCTACCGTCTCCCGCATACGGGCGGGGTCCAGACTGGCCAGCGGTTCATCCAGCAGCAGCACGGAAGGATCATCCAGCAGCGTTTGCGCCAGCAGCAGACGCTGGCGTTCCCCGCCAGACAGAGCGGCAACCGGCCTTTGCGCCAGATCCTGCGCATCGACCGCCGCAAGAGCGGCATCCACCGCCGCCCGCCCGGCGCGGCCATACCAGGGCAGCCCCCAGCGTTGTCCGTGCAGGGCCGAGGCCACCATGCTCCAGCCGGTAAACTGCCCGCCAATCAGCTTGCGCATCTGCGGCATATAGCCCACGGACCGATGCCCGCGCCGCACCGGCTGAGCGTTGATCTGCATGCTCCCCTGCACTGCCGGTTCCAGCCCCAGAAGGGCGTGAAACAGGGTGGTTTTCCCCGCCCCATTGGCCCCCAGCACCCCGACAAAGCTGCCTTGCGGGATGGCCAGACTGATCTGGCTCAGCACAACGCGGCCACCCCGTGCCAGCGTGACATCCTGCAGGCTGATGCTCTGTGATGCACTCCGGGCGGTTGCGCCGGACGCCGCTGCTTCCGAGGCTGGCGTTGAGGCTAAACCAGAGACCTGCACGGAGCCGGACCCGGCATGGGGAAATCCGCAGGATGCGGGCACATGGGCAGACTGGCCGGAGGCATGCTCAGAGGCACACTCTGCCGAAATGTCCGGCGAAAGGGGACGGCCAGACATCATGGCGTGGACTGGCCCAGCACCTGCGCCACCTGCGTGAGAATGCCGTGCATCCAGTCCTGCCAGTGGGTGTCGGGCGGCATGATTTCACGCACTGGCAGCACCGGCACGCCAGCGGTGTGCGCCTGCGCAATCAGTCGTTGCACGGAGGGGCGGTCCGCCTGAGCGTTATAGGCCACAAACCGCACGGCATGCTGTCGGATATCGGTATCAAACTGCGCGACGGAGGAGGCAGGCGGTTCCACATCATTCATGACGGCCACCTGAAAGGCCTGCTCCTTCATCACCAGACCGAGGCTGTCTGCCAGCGGCGTAAAGACCGGCTCCGTGGCAGCAACGGGCTGGCCCTGCACCTGCGCGCGAAGGGTGGTCATGTGGTCCAGAACACTTTGAATGGCGGCCATCACGGTTTTGCCCCGTGCCTCATACGCCCCGGCATGCTGCGGATCCGCCGCCTGACAGGCCGCAATAAACCGGCTTACAAAGGCTGCAACTGCAGGCAGATTATAGGCCAGATGCGCGTTATCGCCCTCATGCCAGCCAGTCCAGCCATCGGCTTTGACCACCGGCACCGGCGGCCCGCGCCGGGCCTGCACCAGCCGGTCCAGCCAGGCATCATACCCCGCACCGTTCGCCACAACGAGGCTGGCCTGCGCCACCAGCCGGGCATCTGCCGGGGTGGGTTCATACAGATGCGGGTCAATAGTCGGCGCATTCAGAATAGAGGTAACGTGCATATCCGGCTCCGCCACCTGCGCGGCCAGATCCCCCCACGTATTTTCCGCAGCAACCACCACAGGCGTTTCCGCTGCCGTCGCACAGCCGGGCCACACCCCGGCAAGCATCAGGCAAGACAAAACAGAAGCAGGAAAACGCATCAGGCTGATCCTTGTCGATCGGCTGTTCACAGAGACGGCGTGGACCGGCAAACGAGTCCTGTGACCGCCAGCCGGGTGAACGTGATATTATAACATGACGACTTTGACCAGAACCCGAAGGGCTGGTCTGTTTTGCGTTCACTCTCTGGCACGCGTAAGATAGACCCGCTCCCAAGGCCGGACTGGAGATAAACCGTGATTTCTGCCGCGCAGACTGTAGTGACCGCATGACCCCGACAGAGTTTTCCCCCGCTACCACAACTCAGCTCGACCGGGCGGATGCCCTGTGCACCCGGCAGGGTGGCCGCATGACGCAGCAGCGCCGCGAAATTCTTGGTCTGATTCTGGACGCAAAAACCCCGGTTGGCGCGTATGACCTGCTGGAAAAAATCAAAACCCCGGACCGCCGCCCGGCCCCGCCGACGGTCTACCGCGCGCTGGATTTTCTGCTGGAACACGGGCTGATCCACCGGATTGAGCGGCTCTCCGCTTTTGTGCCCTGCACCCATCTTTTGCATGACGCACCGGGGCACGACCCCGACCATTGCCATGACCACGATCATGACACCTGCCTGCACACGGCGCAGTTCCTTATCTGCAAGTCCTGCAAGAGTGTGACGGAAATTGCGGACTCCAGCCTGCTGACAACATTACGCGGCATTTGTCGGGAGCAGGATTTTGTCATGCAGGGGGCCTCTATTGAAGTTGTTGGCCTGTGCGCCGACTGTGCCGCCAAAGCCCACCCGGCAGGCAAAGCTGCCCGCAAACAGGCTGCCCCCTCCCCTTCATGACCTCAAAACCGGGCCGCCCACCTGTGCAGTTTGACCTGCTGGGTGCGCAGCCCGGTAAGAGATCCCGCAAGGGTGCCGCACAGACTACGCCGGCTCACAAGGCAGAAGCTGACCAACCCCAGCGTGCAACGCCAGCCAGACGCGCACCCCGCCCAAAAGCGGAAAACCCGTTACAGAGCGATCTGTTTACGCACCCTCTGCCGCCGCGCCCTAGGCCACCCCGCACGCATCTGAACACCGAAGAGCTTCGGCTTTCTGCTGTGCCTGCCACGGGCTTTTCCCCGCAAGCCAAGCCTGACAGCTGGCTTTATCTGGTCACGGAGCCAGACACCGCGAGCCAGTTTCTGGCCGAGGGCCTGCCCTTACGCAAAAGCCACCCGCTTTTGCTGACAGAGCGCGGCGGCGTGGCCCACTGGCTGACGAAAATGACTGATGACCCACCGGGACTTTTCGCCACAACGCCTGTGGTGCTACGTCTGCGGCGCACCATGGTCTCCGAGTGGCTGGAACCGGACCCGGACCACAGCGCAGAATTTTCCGCTCCGTGTTATCTGCTGAGCGGAAGCAGATAGAAACAGGATCGATAAGCAACCATGACAGGAAACACGCAAAGCGATACGCTTCTGGCTGAGGTCACACGCGGAGGCCGGGTGGAATCCCGCCATTATGGCGCGGCTGTTGTGATGGATGCCTCTGGAAAAACCGTGTTTGCCACGGGTGATGTCGCCACCCCCATCTATCCGCGCTCCACCGTGAAGGCTCTGCAGGCGTTACCCCTGCTGACGGAAGGCGCTGCGGACAAATTCTCTCTGCCGCAGGAAGCGCTGGCGCTGGCCTGTGCCTCGCATCAGGGCGAGCCCGAGCATATTGCCGTTGCAGCAGACATGCTGGGCCGCACCGGGTGGGATTATGGTGTGCTGGAATGTGGCACCCACTGGCCGCTGGATGCCCATGCGGCCCGCGCACTGGCGGCAACGGGTGAGCAGGCCTGTGCGCTGCATAACTGCTGCTCTGGCAAGCATGCGGGCTTTATCTGCCTCTCCTGCGCGACGGGGCAGGACCCAGCCCATTACAGCCGCCCGGAACACCCCATTATGCAGACCATGGCCCGCACGCTGGCCGACGTGACGGGTGTGCCGCATACCGATGCCAACCGGGGCACGGATGGCTGCGCCATTCCCACATGGGCCATTCCGCTCTCTGCTCTGGCACTGGCCTATGCGCGCTTTGCTACTGGCACGGGGCTGAGTGCGGACCGGGCGCAGGCTGCAGAACGTCTGCGGGCTGCCATTGCCTCTGCGCCGTTCATGATTGCGGGCACGGACCAGTTTGATACGCTGGTCATGCAGGATCTGGCCCCGCGTGTGCTGACCAAAATGGGCGCGGAAGGCGTGATGATTGCCATTCTGCCAGAGAAAGGTCTGGGCATTGCCGTTAAATGTCGGGATGGCGGCGTGCGGGCTGCGGAAACAGCCGCTGCGGCTCTGATTGCCCGCTTTGGGGGTGAAGACGCGCCGATCCTGAACCACTTCATGCGCCGCCCGCTGAAAAACTGGAACGGTCTGGTTGTGGGTGAACTCCGCGCCTCCCGCGAACTGGCCGGAGACCGGCTGCCAGACGCAGCGGCCTGAGTATCGGGGGTTTATAAAACACCGGCTGCGATCTTATGGCGGCACAGACATGGGCCGTAAGGCTATGATCTGCTCCGTCATGAGACGCTGCCTTCTTATGGGCGTTGCATGCACACGGTTGCATGCCCAAACCAGCCTCTTTCGGCTTTACCTTCTAAAAAACAGGAGAGATGTGCGGGGATGTCTAACTACGCCTGAAAAGTAGAACATTTGCGAACATAGAAACTCTGTAAAAGGCTGTGAATTCCAAAGCCGTTCTACGCAAAACCAGAACAAAACAAAAACACTTTATAGAAAATTTGTTTATTCTAAAAAACGCATTAAATATTTTTAGTGTGTCTGGTCTGACAAAAAACGTCTGTCTGACCCGTAAAACGTCTTCATCCAGAGAAAAAGACCATCGGCAGCAGAGATTTTCTGTGTTGCCGGAAACCAAACCAGCCGGGAGAAACCTGTAGAAAACAGGGTCCCGGCTGGCGCAGCAGATCGGTCTGGCTTCTGCGCACAGAGGCCAGACCGGAAAAACTTATTTCTTGCTGCGGGTTGTTTTGGAAGCCTTGCGGCCGCGCGTTGTAGCGGGCTTTGCTGCGACTTCAGCAGCTTCTGCTGCCAGACGGTCATAGCGCTTCTGGCGGCGGGTTTCCTGCACAATACGCAGTTTTTCAACAGCGGAGAGACGCACTTTCTTTTCTGCCGGAGCAGCTTTAGCGCGCGGTGTACGGGTTTTAACCGGGGCCGGAGCCTTACGGGCCGTGGTGGTTTTAGCAGCAGCCTGCTTGGGTGCAGCGGCTTTGCGCGTTGCTTTAACCGGCTTGGCAACTTCAACAGCAGCGGCAGCAGCCGGACGACGGCCACGACGTGCGGGAGCGGGTGCTTCCACAACGGTTTCCACAACCTTGCGGCGTGTTGCACGGGTTACCGGTTTGGCTTCAGCAACTGCTGCGGCGGCTTTGCGCGGGGTGCGGGTGGCGGGCTTTGCAGCAGCTTTGGCGGGAGCCTTGGCAGCGGTTGCTCTTTTCTTCGGGGCGGCCTCAGCTTTTGCAGCTTTGGGGGCGCGGGCCGGTTTCACAGCGTCCGTCACTTTTGCAGCGGCAACCTTGCGCGGCTTACGAGCCGGAGCCTTGGGTGCAATTTCTTCTTCCACTACCGCGTTTTTTGCGGGGGTCTTGCGCGCACGGCGCGTGGCAACCGGGGCTGTACGGGCGGCGGATACGGAAGTCCGGGCCGTGGCGCGGCGCTTTTTGGTTTCGCTCATTCAAAACTCCATTTTGATCCCCGCTTGCAAAACTTTAAGAAATACAAACGAGATTATAGAATCAATTCTTTTTACTCTTTCAGGAAAGGCTCCTGAAAGGCGCCCCGATGACCTGAAACTCGTGTCATTCATAACAAAAACAACAGAAAATGCAAAAAATACTTTAGAACCAGAAAGAATAACGGGCGTTTTACGGAGACCAACCCTGTGCCACGGGTTCCCTTCCGGCCTCTGTCTCCCCATATCTTCAGGCCGGGAGTGGTGATCTGATGAACTCTCCGGTATTATCAGCGCATATCCCCAATCCTGACAGGAACAGGTTCATGAAGATCAACGGCACGCCGTATCGCAGCGTCTGGGTGAATGAAAAAGATGGCTGGTCCATTCACATTTTTGACCAGACCCGCCTCCCCTTCTCCCTCGATATCCTGCGCCTGACCACGCAGCAGGAAGTGGCCCATGCCATCCGCACCATGCAGGTGCGCGGCGCACCGCTGATTGGGGCTGTGGCGGCCTACGGCCTTGCGCTGGCCCTGCGCCAGGACGCGAGTGATGCCGCCATGGAGCAGAACGCCACCATGCTGGCTGCCACACGGCCCACAGCCGTAAATCTGCACTGGGCGATTGACCGTATGCTGAACAGCCTGCGCCCTGTTGCCCCGGCAGACCGTGTTGCAGCGGCCTATGCGGAAGCAGGCCGGATTTGTAATGAAGATGCCGCCCAGAACGAGGCCATTGGCCGCCATGGACTGGAACTGATCCGTGAGATTGCCAAAAACCGCCCGGCTGGCACGCAGATTAACCTGCTCACGCATTGCAACGCAGGCTGGATTGCCACCGTGGACTGGGGCACGGCGCTAGCCCCCATCTACATGGCGCATGATGAAGGGCTGAACGTGCATGTGTGGGTTGATGAAACCCGCCCGAGAAATCAGGGCGCTGCTCTAACCGCGTGGGAACTGGGCAGCCATGGCGTGCCACATACGGTGATTGCGGATAATGCAGGCGGCCACCTGATGCAGCATGGCAAGGTTGATCTGGTGATTGTGGGCACAGACCGCGTGACCCGCACAGGGGATGTTGCCAACAAGATCGGCACGTATCTGAAGGCGCTGGCCGCGCAGGATAACAAGGTGCCGTTCTGGGTGGCCCTACCCTCCACCACCATTGACTGGAGCGTGGCCAACGGCGTGACGGAAATCCCTATTGAAGAGCGGGCAGCGTCCGAGATCACGCATGTTGCGGGCCGGGACGAGAATGGAAAACAGACCCGCGTGCAGATTACCCCGGACGGCAGCCCCGCCGCCAACCCGGCGTTTGACGTGACCCCCGCCCGGCTTGTGACCGGCCTGATTACCGAGCGCGGCGTCTGCCCGGCGACAGAAGAAGGCCTGCGCTCTTTGTTTCCTGAACAGTAAACAAACAGCCTTTCATCCGAGCCTGATCCTGCGGTACCGGCCCCCTTTGTCCGGTGCCGCATTTTTTTGTGCATACGCCTATGCGCACGGCTTTTCTTGACGGCCCCCGGCCTGCGCCTGATAAGCGCTATACGACGCAATACAGTCCGCGCCATGATGCCATTTTGAAAGGGCAAGACCATGTCTGAGACGATAGAAACCCCCACAACCCAATTTCTGGCGGCCCATGGCGTTGCCTACACCATGCATGACTATGAGTATGTGTCTGACCCCGGGAAAATTGGCCTGCACGCCGCAGCAGGTATCGGGATTGATAACGAAAAGGTCTTCAAGACCCTGATGGTCGAAATTGATAAAAAGCAGGTGGTGTGTGCAGTTATTCCCGTGCATCAGAAAATGAACCTCAAAAAGGTCGCGGCCCTGTTTGGCGGCAAAAACGCCCGGATGCTGGGTGCGGAAAAGGCAGAAGCGCTGACGGGCTTTCAGGTTGGCGGCATCAGCCCGTTTGGTGCCCGCACACAGGTGCCCGTCGTGTTTGAAAAAAGCGCACTCAACCAGGACATCATGTACATCAACGGCGGCGGTCGTGGTCTGGTGGTCGGGCTGGCCCCGGCGGACGCCGTAAAATGCGTCAACGGCCAGACGGCTGACCTGACGGTTGAACCGGCTGCCTGAAGACACAGACGCGACAAAAAGGAAACAGGGGTGCCGTGAAAAAGGCATCCCCCTCTTTTCCCACGTCGCGCGGCGGCTTATGCAGAACAGGAGAGCTCTTGACGGCAAGGGCTCCTGACGCTCCGGGCACCCCGGAGGGATTTGTCTGGATGGAGACGAGATTGTCACGCAAGCTCTCTGTTGCCCTGCTGGCCCCCTTATGCCTGGCAGCCTGTGCGGCGCAACCTTCGCACGTTCCGGGGGCGCGCCCCACTGCAACTTCAGCCGCAGGCAGCACCGCAGGGAGCTACGGCTACAGCTATTCCGGCCACGTGCCGGATTTTGCCACCCGCAATTATGAGCCGTTCAACCGGCAGGACGTTGTGGCCATTGCCATGCGGGAATGGCGGATGTTCGGCAGCCCGGTGAATGATGATGACCCGGAACTGCGCCCCGAACCCCAGGTTGCCTCTGTCAAACCCGAACGCGCCCCCGGCCTGTGGGAACGTGTTGGGGAATACTGGTGGATCGGCATGGACCCGGAGGTGACGGAATCCACCTTTACCGGCAAGCATGACGCCAGTGGCCGCCTGACCAATTTTGTGCGTGATGGGGACTATGCGTGGTCCGCCGCCTTTATCTCTTATGTGATGCGTGTGGCCGGGGCGAATAACCGCTTCCCGTATTCTCCCAACCACTCCACCTATATCAATGCCGCCGCTGCGGGGCAGTCTGCCGTCCTGCACGCGCAGGACCCGGCGGCCTATGTACCCAAACAGGGTGACCTGATTTGCGTGGGCCGTGGCCGCGCCAAAACGTCCGTGCGCTTTTCCAGCCTGCCGACCTCCTACGGCTTTCCGGCGCATTGCGGCTATGTGGTTGCCACCAACCAGAACGGGCAGCCTTTTGGCCACCAGCTGAGCATTATTGGCGGCAATATTGATGATGCCGTGGCCCTGACGCATGTGCCGACAGACGCAACCGGCCATATCTCCGCCCCCAGCGGACAGAGCTATGACTCGCGCTATCCGTGGTGCGCCATTCTGGAAGTGCTCTATGATGCAGAGGCGGAACCGGACGCAGGGCTGTAATCACCCCGGCACCATCTTGTTATCCTGTTCTGAATACGACAGACTTCATGCCCTGATGCACGCAGATGCGAGCCTGTTGAACGAAGCGAGAAGGTGCAACCAGATATGACCGACAGTGCAACGTCCCCCGCCCGCCCCGGCTGGCACACCCTTTCTGCCGATATGCCGGACGCAGTGGGCGGCACACCGCTGATTCGTCTGCGCAAGGCGTCTGAAGCCACGGGCTGCGAGATTTACGGCAAAGCCGAATTTATGAACCCCGGCGGCTCCGTGAAGGACCGTGCAGCCCTTGCCATTATTGAAGATGCCGAACGCCGGGGCGTGCTGAAGCCCGGCGGCACACTGGTGGAAGGCACGGCTGGCAATACCGGCATCGGGCTGACACTGGTGGCTAATGCACGCGGCTATAAGTGCATTATTGTGATGCCGGAGACGCAGAGTCAGGAAAAAATCGGCTTTCTGCGCATGATTGGCGCAGACCTGCGGCTGGTGCCTGCCAAGCCGTATCGGGATGAAGGCAATTACGTGCACGTCTCGCGCCGGTTGGCGGAAGAAGGCGGGTATGTGTGGGCCAACCAGTTTGACAACCTTGCCAACCGTGAAGGCCACCGCGCCACCACGGCCGCGGAAATCTGGCAGCAGATGGACGGTAAGGTTGATGCCTTTACCTGCGCCTGTGGCACCGGTGGCACGCTGGCTGGCACGGCCATGGGCCTGCATGACGCCGCGAGCAAGGCGGGCGCAAAAGCCCCCCGCATTGTGCTGGCTGACCCGGAAGGCTCCGGCCTGTATGGCTGGGTGAAGGACAATGATCTGTCCGTTTCCGGCTCCTCCATTACCGAGGGCATTGGCCAGTCCCGCGTGACGGCCAACCTTGAAGGCGCGCCGATTGATGATGCCGAGCGTATTCCCGACCCGGAAGCACTGGACATTATCTACAGCCTGCTGATTGATGAAGGTCTGTCGGTCGGTGGCTCCTCCGGCATTAACGTGGCGTCTGCCATCCGCACGGCCCGCAAGCTTGGGCCGGGGCACCGGATTGTGACTATCCTGTGCGATGGCGGGGCGCGTTATGAGTCCAAGCTGTTCAACCCCACCTTCCTGCGGGGCAAAAACCTGCCGGTTGCCCCCTGGCTGGATTAATAACCGGATAAACAAGAGGTCATCACCATGCCGGTCCGCACACCCTTGCTTCCTTCGCGCAGCATCCATCGGTGGGGTGCGCTGGCCGGAATGGCCGTTGTTCTGAGCGGGTGCGGCAGCGCGCTTGTCGCCCCCGGTGCTGAGAGCATTGTCGGCACGTCCGCGGCCCACGCCCCGGCCACAGCTGCTGGCACGCCGCCCGCCACGGCCAATCTGCAAGCCGGCTCAAACATTGCAGAGCCAACGCCTGCAAACGCCACACCCACACTGTGTCAGGCTTTTCAAACGCATGCGATGCTGAACATTACGCTGCTGTTTGGGCAGACACGCCCGCGCGGGCAGGCTATTTCTGCCTCTGAATGGCGGGATTTTCTGAAAACCACCCTTACCCCTGCCTTCCCTGCCGGGCTTTCCGTTGTCTCTGCTCAGGGACAATGGCAGGACCCACAAACTGGCCGCATCTCACAGGAACCGGCCCGACTGGTGACGATCCTTACCACACCGGCGGCGGACCTCCCCACCCGGCTGGACACCGTCCGCAACCGCTACAAAGAGCGCTTTGAGCAGCAGTCTGTTGGGCTGGCCGTGGCTCCGGTTTGTGCGGGGTTTTGATCTTTTTCCCTAGAGGAAAATGAGTTTTTTAAAGCTTTACGTGGCATAGTTCCGACCATTTCTGATGCTGCCAGCTCAGAACATCAACGCTCTGAAATGTCACATCACGGTCGGATGCGTTGCTTATAAAAGCATTGACCATCACAATAAATAGTCTGCCCCGCACGAGGCCGAAAGCAAGCGTGCCGGGGTCCGTCTGCATAAGCGGCTGGGAAAGTATAAACGAGGCGTCTCTTTTCAAAAACGGCACCATCGTTTGAACATTTGCGGTGCCTTCAATCGTCATCGCCACACCCAGACCGAATTCTGGCAGAAAGCGAATTTCCAAAACCGCATCTGTGTCCTCTACCCAGGTAGGCGCACTTTTCTGAATTTCTGGCAACGTCGCCAGCGCTTCCCGTGTTTGTTGATACGCTAATCCTGAAAGAAGAGGCGCGTCTTTCCAGCCCTTTATAAGCACCGAAGCCGTAGGGAATACTTTATAATGCGTGTCAAAATTCTTCTTAATGTCCCGGCATACCGAAATATCGGCTGCCTTTGCTCCGTAGGTAAAAACGCAGCAAGCCACCAGCCCTGACAGTATTTTCAAAACGGATACTGTGCATTTTTTCATACGTTTCATGCCAGAAAGAATATTCCCTCCAAAACGACAAAAACCGCCCCTGAAGTTACCTTAAAAAATAACCCCAGACAGCGGTTTTTGCGTTTATCAGTCTTTTACCTCTTACGAGGACAACTTAGAGGATCATTCCCACTCAATCGTGCCCGGGGGCTTGGAGGTGATGTCATACGTCACGCGGTTGATGCCGCGGACTTCGTTGACGATGCGGCCAGCGACGCGGTTGAGGAAGCTCATGTCAAACGGGTAGACATCGGCCGTCATGCCGTCCGTGCTGGTCACGGCGCGCAGAGCACAGGCCTGATCATACGTGCGGCCATCGCCCATAACACCCACGGTGCGGACCGGCAGCAGGACCGCAAAGGCCTGCCAGATAGCGTCATACAGGCCAGCAGCGCGGATTTCTTCAAGGAAGACGGAATCCACTTTCCGCAGCAGGTCCAGTTTTTCCCGCGTGATGTTACCGGGGATACGGATGGCCAGCCCCGGGCCGGGGAACGGATGCCGCCCGACAATGGCTTCCGGAATATCCAGTTCACGGCCCAGATCGCGCACTTCGTCCTTGAACAGTTCACGCAGCGGTTCGACCAGCTGCATGTTCATGCGTTCCGGCAGGCCGCCGACGTTATGGTGCGATTTGATGGTGACAGACGGGCCACCCGTAAAGCTCACGCTCTCGATCACATCCGGATACAGTGTGCCCTGTGCGAGGAACTGTGCGCCGCCCAGCTTGGTGGCTTCTTCCTCAAACACTTCCACAAACAGGCGGCCAATGGTCTTGCGCTTGATTTCCGGGTCCGTCACGCCGTCCAGCTCACGCAGGAACAGCTCGGACGCATCCCGATGCACGAGCGTGATGTTGAAGCGGCCACGGAAGGTTTCAATCACCTCCTCAGCCTCACCCGCACGCAGCATGCCGTGATCGACAAAGATACAGGTCAGCTGGTCGCCAATCGCTTCATGAATCAGCACAGCCGCCACGGAGGAATCGACGCCGCCGGACAGACCGCAGATCACCTTGCCGGTGCCAACCTGCTCCCGGATGCGGGCAATTTCCATCTCGCGGAAGCCAGCCATGGTCCATGTGCCGGAGCAGCCTGCAACATTGTGTGTGAAGTTCCGCAGGAGCGCGGCACCGTGCGGCGTGTGGACCACTTCCGGGTGGAACTGCACGCCATACAGGCGGCGGCCTTCATCCGCGATGACGGCAAACGGTGCGCCTTCGCTCACGGCCACAATGCGGAAGCCGGGGGGCAGTTCCGTCACGCGGTCACCGTGGCTCATCCACACCTGCTCGCGGTTGCCGCGGGCCCATGCGCCACGGAAGAGTGCGCAGTCTTCCACAATATCAACAAAGGCGCGGCCAAATTCGCGGTGGTCGGAACTTTCAACCTGCCCGCCCAGCTGGAGGCACATGGCCTGCTGGCCGTAGCAGATGCCCAGAACCGGTATGGCCAGCTCAAACACCACTTCCGGCACGCGGGGAGAATCCGGGTTGGTCACGCTGGCAGGGCCGCCAGAGAGAATAATGCCGCGCGGTGCAAAGGCGCGGATGCGCTCTGCGGTGGCGGTGAACGGCCAGATTTCACAATAGACACCGCTTTCCCGCACGCGGCGGGCAATAAGCTGTGTCACCTGACTGCCAAAATCCAGGATCAGGATACGGTCCTGATGAAGGGACTCGTCCAGTTTGGTGGAGGAAGCGGGGATGGTGGCATCGGCAGGCATGAGCTACTGTCTTTCTGGTCAGCGCCTGAGCGGCATTCTAAACGACGGACAGCCACCACCGGGGCAGAGCGCCGGAAACAGGGGGCACCGGCAACGGGGCAGCTGTATGCTAGACAGCGGATATAAAGCGATGGGTTACAAACGTCACCCTATAATAAGACTCTCCGCAGCATCATTTTATAAAGGCGTGGCGCAGGTGAGACCCTTGAGCGGGGGCATCTGGCCCCGGATCTTCTCTCTGACAGGAGTGTGTTCATGAATCCTTTCTCTCTTCTGGCCCCCGGCAGGCCCTCCACCAGCCGCACACGCCAGCCCTTGCGCGCTCTGCCGCTGGCCGGTGTTGCCCTGCTGGCGTTGTTCTGTGGCGCGGCTGGCCCGGCAGCGGATGACCCGTATGGGGAATGGATTGGCACACTGGTGGCCGAGAAGGGGCACAACTGCCCGGTGCATACGGTCTCGCTCATGCAGGTGCAGCCCAAGCACATCACCTTCACGCCGGAAATGGGCGCGATGGTGCTGCGCGGTGTGCCGGATAAGAAGACGCAGCATTATCATGCGCAGCTGATCCTGCAGGACTCCCACCACCAGCCGCTGCCCATGGTGTTTGAAGCGCATCCGGTGGGCGATACGTTTGAAGGCGTTTACGGCACGCCGGAATGCCGCGCGCACGTCACGCTCAAACGCCCCGAAGGCCGGGCCTGGAAGAACTTTATGGGGGATGATTGAAAAAAAATCGCCTGATGTGAATTTTGGGGGTTGCCACCCCCCACTCCCTCGGCTAAACACCGCGTCAAGGCGCACCCGTAGCTCAACTGGATAGAGCACCAGACTACGAATCTGGGGGTTAGGAGTTCGAGTCTCTTCGGGTGCACCACTTCCCTTTTTCAATTTGAAGCACTTTAGATTTTCAAACTTTTCGTTTGAGAATGTGCCTCAGTGATCCGCCTTTCTCTGCCTTACAGAGGCAGGCTGGCTTAAGGGATTTCCCGCTCAGCGGGCTATTTTTCCATTTTCTACAAAATTTCCAGAAAACCTGACTGCCTGCATGGGTCTTTGCGAGATTCCGGGCTGCGCTGCCAGCGAACACACTGAGTTATGTGTCCTGACCTTCTGTCAGACACAGGGCGAGATGCTGTGTGAGCAGCGCGCGTAAGGCGCTGGAACCTTCACGTTGATAGCGGTCATAATGCTCCCGCCAATGTTTCCCCATTTCCGGCGGTAGCGTGCTTGCCTGTAAGGCGCGCATGCCGTTCAGCACTTTTCTTTCAATCTGCGCCATGGAGCGTTGCGGAAAGTGCAGCATGCAGAAACCGGCTTCCATCATCAGGCGGGTATGGTCCTGCACACTATCGACCTGCTCCACAAAATGGTTGCCCTGCCCTGTTGTCAGCCCGTAACCGGTGCGCAGCCCGACCTTAGTGACCTCCTGCCGCATAGCGGGCCAGACCACGCACTCTGTTTCAGCCAGTGACGGACCAAAGGATGTCAGCCGATAAGGGGGCGTGCTGGTGACCAACGCCGCCTGCGCCCAGTGGAAGACCAGAAGACGGGCCTGCGGGTCCGCCAGCATGCGGGCAAATTCTTCCCCCGCGTTCGGGCCAGTGTGGCAGCAGGTGATAAATTCATCCGCATCCACAAAAAAGATCCAGTCTGGCGGGTTGGCATCATGCCGCAGGTAGGTTTCTGCAAACTGTTGCAGAGCCTGCATTTTTGCAGCCTGATAATAAGCCTGCTGATAATCCTGCGCATAAAAAACATCGGCCTGAGGCGCATCTTTGCGGAAAAGCTCAATTTCCTGCGCTGTGCCGTCTGTGCTGTTGTTATCCAGAATAAAGAAACGCCGGAAACCCAGCCGGTAATGATGCCGTAAATTCAGGCCCAGAATATCGGCTTCATCCTTCACCAGCATAAGCAGGGCAGCATGCCGCAAAGCGGGAATGGTGACGTCTGACCGCACCTGCCAGCATGGTCCGGCCCGCAGCGTATCAAACGCGCGTTTTGCACGATGATTCAGGCTATTCAGGAAGTCCACCAATCCCGCATGAGTGTTCATCTGGGTCTTTTGCATCCGTATTTTATACTCTGTGTTTGAGTCTAACGGGTTTATACTGGCGGGGCTATCCTTTTGCAGCCTTCTGACAGGAGCAACAAGAATGAAAAAACTTCCTTTTATGGCACTGGCTCTTTGCCTCGCGACCCCGGCTTTTGCACAAAGCACGCAAACCACGGCGGATCTGGTCAATACGGTCAAATACCGCCACGCCTATCAGGCCATGACGGAACTGCCTGACTGGGTTACAAAAGCCGCGGCTGTTTCCGTGCCGACCGAAACGCTGAAGCAGAACGGCAAGACCTATCTGACAGGCCATCTGTGCAAACCGCATGACTGCGGCGACCATCAGCTTGACGTTGTGTTCTCGGAAGATGGCAAGGCGACATGGGGCCTGCTGTCCCGCCGTTACGGCAAAACGCTTTACAAGCTACCGCTTGGTGAGCCGAACGCGGAAACTCTTGCTGTGCTCACGGCCTCTTACCACAAAAACAACCCGGATGATCCGGCGAAATAACGCCTTAAAGGGCAATGACCCCATGGAATCATTGCCCGCTGGCTTAGCTGCTCCTTACCGGGATACAGGGCATAGAGTGGGCGTGCAGAACCTGGCAAACACCGAAAGCGGCTGCGTCATCACTGGCGACAAGCTGTGCCCGGTACATGGCTTTTCCGGAAATGGAGACTGACTGCACTGTCGGCGTTGCCTGCATGGAGCGAGACGCGAGAACACGGTTTACACTTTCTGCTGTACGCCGCGCTTCGGCATAGGATGCGAACGCACCCACCTGCACTGTGCCGCCCTTACCGGTATGCGGTGTCTGCAAAGATCGTGTTGCGACCGCGGAAGACAGCATCGGGGCACGGCTTGCCCCGGCAGATGGCGAATAGGAAGCGGGCAACCTCAGCACATGCGCAGAAGACGACGCGGGCGATGTGTAAACAGCATTTTGCACGCGGGCTGTTTGAGACGGTGCAGAGGTGAAAGAGGCCGGCATGACACGAGCCGCGGGCAGGCTGGTCTGCGTGATAGCAGCGGACTGCGTTACAGGCGCAGCAGATGCTGTCTGTATGGGCGCTGCTGTTTCGTAAGATGAAGAACCAGACGTAAACTGTCCGACATGACTCCCCCCTGTGTTAGTCGCCATCTGAGCCTGTGCAGGCGCGGCAGACACGTCGTCCTGCGCCACTGCGACAGGGGCCGGGCTGGTGGCCTCAGGCACCGGGTCGGGGTGCGGAATGTCGCGGTCCATCAAACAGGGCGCAGAAGGATCATACGCGGCATCCGGGTCTCTCAGGCAGCCATCGGCGGTGCGGGAGAGATCAGCCTTGGCGTAATAGGCCTCGGAATACGCAACCTGCGTTGTGCTCTGGATAGGCACGGGTGCCCATTTGCCGCGCACGGCCACGCCCCCGCCCAGATGCGGGGTGATGGCCGCCACGTAATTCACCGTTTCATCCGGCAGATGGCGGCCGTTGTTCAGGTAATCATCCACCCGGTCCGGCCCGGCGTTGTAGGCGGCCAGAAAGCCCGGTGCGCCGTACCGGTCATACATCAGGCGGATATAGGCGGCCCCGGCCTGAATATTGTCCTTCGGGTTATAGGGGTCACCCCCCAAACCATACTGGCTCTGCATGTCCGCATAGGTGGCGGGCATGAGTTGCATCAGCCCCATCGCCCCTGCCCCGGACGTTGTCAGCCCACCATTGAGATATTGTTTGCCGCCGGATTCCTGCTGCATGACAGCCCGGATCCACGTCTCGGGGAGAGCAAAGCGCTTGGCTGCCTGCCGGATATATGGCCCCCACGGATCTTCCGCCGGGCCGGGAGCGCGGTAGGCCGGGTGCGTCGTCTCGACGGTGCCCCTGTCGTAAATGGCATCCGGGTCATAGGCAGCATTGGGGTCATACACAGCATGGTAGGAACGGGCCTGTGCGGGCAGCAAGCCGCCGCCTGCCCCCAGCCCGAGCGCTGTTACCAGCACGCAAAGTGAATGTGCTTTTGGTGTTCGACTCCGCACAATCTGCCCCTTACCCCTGCGCGCCGGGCCTTGTTCTGCCCGACTGACGCGCCTGTTTTACGCTACGCTCCGCCAGAAACCTTCAAGTGACCCTGATATCAGGGATGATGCTGTTAAGGTTACTATTATGTCATTTTAATGAAAACGGCTTTTCTCCGCCTCTTCCACTGCTGAGGCCCCCTGCCCGGACAGCTTACACTCAAACGTGAGTCAGCCTCTTACAGACTTGCACGTTACGCATAGGACCTTCCCGTTTTTGGGATCAATCCTGTCAAAGAGACGATCATGTTCATTCAGCCTCTCGTGCCTGCAGGTCACTCTCTGGTTCTTTCCTTTATTCTTGCCGCCGCCCCTATTCTCACAACCCTGATCCTGATGGGCGTGCTGAGGCGCCCCGCCTGGCAGGCCACGCTGGGTGGGCTGATTGTGGGGGTTATCATGGCCCTTGGCGTCTGGGGGCTGCCGGTGTCACTCGCCCTCGCCAGCATCAGCAACGGCGTGATTTTCTCTTTCCTGCCGGTGATGTGGATTGCGCTTTCCGCGCTGTTTCTCTTCAACATCGCCATGGAAAGCGGGCGGTTTGACGCCTTCCGGCAATGGATTATCACCCACCTGCCCAATGACCGCCGGATTATGCTGGTGGTGCTGGGGTTCTGCTTCAGCGCGGCGCTGGAAGGGGTGGCCGGGTTTGGCACACCTGTCGCCATTACCAGCGCCTTGCTGATCATGCTCGGCTTCCCCGCGCTGGAAGCCCTGACCTATGTGCTGATCTTCAACTCCGCCCCGGTGGCGTTTGGCGGCCTTGGTATTCCCATTACCGTGCTGGCCTCCATTACCGGCCTGCCCGCCGATACGCTGGGGGCGACCATTGGCCACCAGATTGCGCCCTTCGCCTTCTTCATCCCGTTTTATGTGATGGTGCTGTATGCGGGCTGGTCCACACTGCGGCAGATCTGGCCGGTGCTGGTGGTGGCCAGCGGGAGCTTTGCTCTGACACTGCTGGTTGTATCAAGCTGGGTGACGTACAGCCTGACCAACGTGCTCTCCTCCTGCGTTTCCCTTCTGGCGACCATTGCGTTTTTGAAAATCTGGCAGCCAACGCCTGACCCGGCCCACGCCATTGACGACCGTATTCTGCAACAGGCGCCCCGCAAGGCTGGCGAGTGGAATGGCCCGCACTGGCAGGGCTGGATTCCGTGGATCACGGTCGTGCTGGTGGTGATTGTGTGGGATTCTCTGCACATTGCCAAAATTGGCGCGATGCCTATCAAATGGCCGGGGCTGGACCATCAGGTCTTTATCTCGCTGTATCAGAAACCTTATGCGGCGGTCTGGAACTTTGAGCCTCTGGGCACGGGCACGGCCATTCTGGTTTCCGCCCTGCTGACGGCGCTGTTCACCCGCCTTGCCCCGCGTAAAATCTGGGCCGCACTGGTCACAACCGCCCGGCAGGGCTGGCTGGCCGTGGTGACGGTTGCCCTGACCATCGGGCTGGCTTTTCTGATGAACTATTCCGGCATGACCTATACGCTGGGATATGCCGTGGCCTCCACAGGGGTTCTGTTCCCCTTCGTGTCCGTCTTCCTTGGCTGGATTGCGGTCTTCCTGACCGGCAGTGACACATCCGGCAACGCACTGTTCGGCAATTTGCAGGTGGCAGCAGCGCACCAGCTCTCGCTGGACCCGGTGGTGTTTGCTTCCGCCAACTCCTCCGGCGGCGTGATGGGAAAAATGATCTCCCCGCAGAACATCACTACCGGCGTGGCCGTCACGTCCCTCAAAGGGCAGGAAGGCGTGGTGCTGGCCCGCACCTTTAAACACAGCCTGTTCCTGACCATCTGCCTTGGCGTGATGGTGGCGGTGCAGCAGTTTATTATGCGGTAGTCACACACCCGCACAGTTCAGGCTGATTTCCGAAACATTGGGAACAGCCCATAAAAAAAGGGTCAGAGGATAATCCTCTGACCCTTTTTTATATCACCCGAAGTATCCTGACACAGTTTGCAGGACGGTTAAGAGAGACCACCCTGCAAACTCTGTGTTGTGGATTAAAGGGCTACGTTCACACCGAACTGGAAGGAACGCATGATGGCACCCTTTTGAGACCAGGAAGAGTTGTAGAGGTAAGAACCGTACGTCCCGTAATCGGCAGGAGCGCGGAAGCCAAGGAGGTTATACACCGTGGTGTAAATGCGCCATCTGTCATTGATACGGTAGGTCACGTTCAGGTCCACATCCCACCAGTTCTTGATGTGGCACTGCGTAGCGGGAGCCTCTGAGCTACCGGCCAGAAGGTTCGCGCTGTCACTGCAGCTCCGGGTGCCGACACCGTTGGTGTCTTCTGCCACGTTTTTATAACCGCTGGTGTAGTAAACCGTCGGCGTAACAGCCAGTTTTTTCCAGAGGAAGGTGTTGGACCAGTTGGCGCGCCAGCGGGGTGTGCCGGAAGCCGAGACCGCGTTATACGGAGCCAGCGTGCCAGCCCAATGCTGCACACTTCCATCCGGCATGGTCAGGTTGAAGGAGCGGACATAGGTTGCCTGCCCGGTGCTGATCAGACGGACATCCCGCAGGAAGCCCGGCAGACGCACATTGGCATTCACCTTCATATCCACACCATCTGTCACCAGACTGCGGGTGTTCAGATAGCCCAGATTCACCATGTACGGACGCACCTGCCCGTTGGGGCTCTGCGTATCAACCACGTCCGGCGTCACGCTTGTACCGGCCGGGACAGCTGCATCACCACCCTGCAACCATGCGTTGGCAATAGCCGTCGCACCCAGCGGGTTCGGTGCAATGTAATTGCTCTTTTTGACGTAGTAATACCCGAACGTAAAGTTCAGCCAGTCCGTGGGACGGATGATGGCAGACCCGGTAAAGTTGGTGGAAATTTCCGGCTTCAGGTTGGGGTTACCAGCCGTGTTCTGCCCAAGGCTGTAAGCCTGAGCATAGCTGTTTGCCGTACCGTTGGAATTCAGATGCTGGTTGATGAAGTTCTGGTTGGTCACGTTATACGTGGTGTAGGCCACGTTCATGCCGTTTGTTTCCGCAAAGCTCGGCACGCGGAAACCACGAGAGAACGTGCCACGCAGCGTGAACTGACGCACGGGCGTGAAGGACAGACCAGCCTTGGGCGAGTAACGGCCAAAGCCGCTGCCCTGCGCGTAATGGTCATAACGGCCGGAAATATCAGCCTGTACCATTTTGTGGAACGGCAGCCCGAGTTCCCAGTAACCAGCCTCAACCCAGCGGCTCCCGGCAGCGTTGAAGGGGTTGATATACCCTACATACTGCGCATCGGGGTTTTCACGGTCATACGGGTTAGCACTCGGATCGTTCAGGGCCTCGTAACGGATGTTACCGCCAATTGCGAGGTTCGCCATACCGCCGGGCAGGCGGAACAGCCCTTTGGACACATGCATGTCACCCGAATATTCCTGCGAGCGGGCGTTCATGACGTTTTTCGGCGCGATGGAATTCAGAACAGCCTGACTGTTCTGCGTGGGATCAACAAAATCATACGTGCCGTTGATGATTGCGTTTTTGATACCGGCAATGGTTGGAGCACCCGTAATGGTCTGCTGCAGCATGGTGTTCATGCCGGTAAAGTTAACGTCGTAATTCCAGTCAGACCCCCAATGGGAGGCGGCTGTGCCATTGTAACGGATGGCGCCACGGAAGTTCTGGCTGAACTGCTCCGTGGTGGGCGTTATGTCACCAAACGCATACATGACCTCAGCTGCCTGATTTTCCGAGGCGAACGGATTGTTGGGGTTGACAGAGCCATCTGGCAGGTAAACAGGCAGAGGGGTGCTCAAGGTATCCGCATTACGGGACTGAGAACGCGACCGTGCTGCATAAGGGGTGCCTGTATACTCAGAAAGAGCCTGAGAATACATGAACATCGTCGTCAACTGAGAACGCGGCGTCACGTCCACAGTCAGATGCGCCGTAGCGCTGATACGCCGCAGGGACGGCGAAATCTGGGAATAGTCGTTTACAGAATCCTGAGAGCAGGCCTGGCTGGTTCCCGGAGCGCCGGCCACTGTACCCGTAACAACAGATCCGTATTTGCCGCAACCAGCCCCCTGGTTCAGCAACTGCCATGGGCCGGTGCCGCTGTTGCCACCATTGCTGGGCCGCACCAATGCAACAGGGGTTGGACCAAAGTTACTGATGCCGCCAGCACCATCAGAAACGTTTGTTGTGCCGTCAATCCCGCCAAGGCCGGAAAGGTTTGCCGTATTATACGGATATGCCAGCTGGCGGTTATAGATTGCGTCATCCTGCTGGTATTCGGAGTTGATGTAGAAGTTATAGCCATCACGATGCAGGTCACCCACACCGTAGGTGGCGTAAAGCTTCTGGTGGCCACCAAAGCCGCCCTGCGCCAGACCACCTTCCGCGTTACCTTCAAACCCTTTGATTTCTTTACGGGTGTTGTAGTTGATCACACCCGCGACCGCATCTGCACCGTAAAGGGAGGAACCTGCATCTTCCATGGTATCCACTGATTCCATGATGGAAGAGGGCATCCAGTTGGTGTCCACAAAGTTGCGTTCACCATCATCAGAAAGCGGATAGTAGGACAGACGCATGCCGTCCATCAGAACCAGTGTGGAATCTGTGGAAAGGCCGCGCAGGGACGGCGCAGACGCACCCCCGGCAAACGCGCCGTTTGCAGAGAAGGCGTTTGTGAGCGTCCCGGCCCCGTTGGACGAGAGAGACTGCAGAGCATCGGTGACGTTTGCAAAGCCGCGACGCTGCATGTCCTGACGCGAAATGTGCGTGATGGGAGACATGCTTTTCAGGTTCGGGTCTTTAAAAAGGGACCCGATAACCGTCACGCTTTCCGGCTTATTGGATTCCGCCGCAGCAAGCCGGGCATTGGAAACAGTGTTACGCGCAGACGTGGTTTTGGATGCGCTGATGGGCGCTCCGGCGATCGGGGCTGCTGTGGCAGGAGCCGCCGGGGCCACAGAGGCTTTAGCCGGTGCAGCCGTCGTCGTTGCTCTGGTTTTGGAGCGGGTGACATATTTCTTGGAGGCTTTGGCAGAACCCGGTGCGACTTCTGCCGCATTTGCTGCATCCTGCGGGGCAGCAGCCTGCGCAAAAACCGGTGCGCTGGCAGTAAGAACCGGCAAAACATACAGCAGGGAGAAGGACAGGGAAACGCGTCCTTTTTTGCTCTGCCCGTGTTTTGTCAATCTGCGATGTCTCTGCACCATCAAATTTGTTCCCAAGGTGTAAGGTGTGAAATAGTTTTTAAGCTCGTAATTTCTTAAGAACCGCCTTTCCGTGCGGTCGGGAAGCCCCAAAATAGAATTGGGTAATATTTTGCACCAGAAATGATACATTTTCGACACACTTCTGCCTTCTCCTTGCATGCAAGGTAATTCAGGTATGCGTACACAGCATGATTTGTGTCTTTTTTGAAACACTCTCTCTGAGTGACCGGAAGACAAAGTCTTAAGAATCGGCTGTAAACCCGGCTCGTCCGCACGATGCAAGACTCTGAGCCTGTAAGCGGTCGAACCGTCTGCCTCCTTCACAAACCTGTTCCTGCCCCTCATGAGTCGTGCATGGAGGACATTCCGGACAACATCTGCACGCAGTTCTTATTTCTCTCAACAGGCAAAAACGCACCCTTTTCTGGCAAACAGAGACACCCCGCAGGCTGGCGGGAGACCATGCAGACCCGTGATTGCGCAAGAGCGGATTTTTTGTTTCGGAACGCTTTTTAGCCTCTTTTTCAGAAGAAAAAGGAAAGAGGACCTCACAAATAGCAATCGGTTTAAAAATTAGACGCATTTTTCATACTATCCAAAAGTATTCACAATTTTTCTAAACATGAGTATACATCTGTCGCATTATGATTTTTATAAGGATTATCGGTTTGCGTTCTGTTTTTTCTATCAGCAGCCTTGCTCTGACTGGTCTGCTTCTGTGTGGATGCGCAACGGAATCCTCGCGCACGCTGCCTGTTCCTCCCGTAGCAGCCGCCCAGACCGCTTATAACGGGCCACGTGTAGCGATTGCGGCAGGCAAGTTTGCCAACCGCTCCAATTATATGAACGGCATTTTTTCAGACGGGATTGACCGGCTGGGCAATCAGGCCCGCACCATCCTGCTCACACGCCTGCAACAGAGCGGCCGCTTTAACGTGATGGACCGCGATAATCTGACGGAAGGCCGGCAGGAAGCCGCATTCCTCAAACAGGGCCAGAGCATTCAGGGCGCCAATTATTTGATTACGGGGGATGTCACGGCATTTGGCCGCAAGGAAGTGGGCGACCAGCAGCTGTTTGGCATTGCAGGCCGCGGCCACAAACAGATTGCCTATGCCAAAGTCAGCCTCCAGATCGTCAATCCGCTGACCTCGCAGATTGTCACCTCCAGCGAAGGCGCTGCGGAATATGCTTTGTCTGACCGTGAAATTATCGGTTTTGGCAGCACCGCGAGCTATGATTCCACGCTGAATGGCAAGGTGCTGGATCTCGCCGTGCAGGATGCCGTCAATCATCTCGCGCAGCAGGTGGATGCCGGGCAGATCCGGTAAGGCGTACTACCCCTCCGCTTTTAAAAAAACGCGTTTCTTAAAACTGGATTTTATCGCTTATGGCTTTGTCCACAAAAGCACTGGCGGGCCTTGGCCTGCTGGGCTGTCTGACGGCATGTTCCAACGGGGGCAGAACCCCGCCCCTTTATAGCTGGCAGGACTTCCCCACCCAGCAATATCTGTATCTGAAAGGGCAGACCGACCCGCAGGCCCAGATTATTGTGCTGGAAAAAGACGTGCAGAAAGCACAGGCCAAAGGGCTGGCGCTGCCGCCGGGCTTCCACGCCCATCTGGGCATGCTCTACGCCACCACAGGCAGGACAGATCTGGCTCAGCAGGAATTCAGTCAGGAAAAAACGCTGTTTCCTGAATCCGCAACCTACATGGATTTTCTGCTGAATAACCTTGGTCAGAAAGCACAGCCGTCCTCATGAAGCTCTCTCACCTTGCCCGCCTGTGCCTCTGCGCCGCCCTGCCGCTGATGGCGACGGCCTGCACCACGCCCGTCAAAGGGCCGGACTACACCGCTTTCCGCTCCGCCAAGCCGCGCTCCATTCTGGTGTTGCCGCCGGTCAACCACACGCCGGATGTCAACGCCTCCACCGGCCTGATTGCGCAGATGACGCACCCGCTGGCCGAAGGCGGCTATTACGTTGTGCCGGTAGCCGTGGAAATTGAAACCTTCCGCCAGAACGGGTTGGATACGCCCGATGACATCATGCAGGCCCCGGCGGCCAAATTGCAGTCAGTCTTTGGGGCAGATGCTGCGCTGTACACCACCATTACAGCCTATGGGTCTGTCTATCAGGTTCTCAGCAGTAATACGGTTGTCACGGCCACCTCTAAGCTGGTGGACCTGAAAACCGGCAGCGTTCTGTGGAGCGGTTCCGGCACAGCCAATAGTGGCGATGTGGGTGACCCGCAGGTGGCGGCGGGGGGCATTATTGGTCTGCTCGTTACCGCTGCGGTCAAACAGGCCGTGCATAATCTGACAGATCAGAGCTTTGATGTGGCCCATGTGGCGGCGGAACGCCTGCTGCGGGTTGGTCCGCCCGACGGACTGCTCTATGGCCCGCGCTCCGTGAAATACGGCACGGACTGAGGCCACCCGCACCGCGTACAGCCCTACCGCACTCAGGCAGGCACGCAGGCACAAAAAAACCGGGAGAGCCATCAGGCCATCCCGGTTTTTTAACTCTCAGACCTGATGAAAATCAGATCCCGGCAACTGGCTTGAGCACATGCACGGCAGGTGGTGCGGCCAGATGGTCCTTCACGCTGGCAATCAGCGTCTTGAAGTGCGGGGTTTCCATATGCTCGTTCAGAGTCTGGCGGCTGGTCCAGCGCTCCACAAACACAAAGGTCTGTGCATCATCCTGATCCTGCTGCGGCACGTAGGAGATGTTACCCTCTTCCTTCAGGGTCGGGGCCACGCAGGCTGCCATGGCATCCCCTACGATTTTCTCTGAACCCGGTTTAGCTTTCAGAAAAGCGACAACTGTAATGTCTTCACTCACGTCGTTTATCTTTCACTCAGATCATTCTTAAAACAGGGTCAGACGGTTCGGGGAGCAAACGCCCCTGCCCGTCTTACCAGGAACTCTGCGACCCACCGCCGCCGGAATCCCCTCCGCCGCCGCTAAAGCCGCCGCCGCCTCCACCAGAGGACCCGCCACCCCGACCGCCGCCACGACTTTGCAGAATAGCGGAGAGAATGTTGAGGCCAAGGTTGAGGAAGAAGCTCCACTTCGCACTCCGCTCGGCCTGCACTTCCGGCGGCACATAGCCCCCCGGATAGAGTGCTGCGCGACGGCGGGACCGGCGGATCAGCCAGATCGGCAGCAGCACAAACAGCAGCCCCACCACCACCAGACCAATGAGGGCTTCCATGGCGTCTGTCTGGGAATCCGGCTGTTTGGAGGCAGCATTGCCGCCAATGTCGGCAGGGTCCGCATGGGTCAGCTCAGTAGCCAGTGCATCCACAATACCGTTGATGGCCTGTGCGTAATGGCCTGCCTGCAAATCGGGTTTGGCGGCTTGCAGGATCTCATTGGTTTGCAGGTCGGTCAGCGTACCTTCCAGCCCGTAGCCCACCTCAATGCGGGACTGACGATCCGGGATATCCAGCACAATCAGCAGGCCGTTATCCACGCCCTTTTTGCCAATGCCGGTCTTGTGGAAGGCCTCGTTGGCATAGAGGCTGATATCCTCCACATGGCCGGGCAGAGAGACCAGAATCTGCGGGTTGCCCGGTACCGTCTGGGAGAGCTGATAAAGCTTGTGGGAAAGGGCCTCGTTCTCATCGGACGAGAGAACATTCTGCGGGTCCGTCACCCACTGCCGCAGCAGCACGCCGCCATCCGCCCATGCCGGGACCGCAAAACCAGCCCCCAGCCCGCACAGCACCAGCCCCAAAAGGGAGGCCAGCCCGAACGCACGGGCGCGGGCCACACGCGGCAGCCCTCGCCCAGCCAGCCAGCGCACCACAGGCAGGCCAGAGCAGGCAGCCGCCATGCGCGCCAGAAAACCAGCCGGCATTACGGGCTGCAAAGCGCGGAACGGGGGGAGGTGATCCTGCCGCATGGTGTTATGCCTCAATGCACTGGTTTTAGTGTTTGGAGAAATCAACAACCGGCGGGGTCTGGGCTTCCGGAGAGGCCTGATAGTACACGCGGGCATGGTAGCCCATGATGCCTGCCACCAGATTACCGGGGAAGTGCATGACCGTCTGATTATAAGACAGAATGGCCTGCTGCAGACGCTGGCGCGCCACGGTAATGCGGTTCTGAGAGCCTTCCAGCTGCACCATCAGGCGGGTGAAGTCCTGATTGGCCTGAAGCTGCGGAGACTGTTCCACAACGGCGTTAATCGCGCTGATTTCCTTAGCGTTGCGGGTCTGGGCTTCCAGAATTTTCTGCTGGAGGGTCGCGTTGTCCACCGTGCGCGGGTCAATGCGGTTCAGCGGGGTTTCACCAGAGCGGGCGGCGGCGTAATCCGTCAGCGTGTCATGCTCGTGCGTGGCATAGCCCTTCACGGTGTTGACCAGATTGGGGATGAGGTCGGACTGGCGCTGCACTTCATTCTGCAGCTGGCCAGTCTGTTCCTGCACGTTCTGGTCTGCCGCCATAAAGCGATTATAGCTGGAGCCGAAAATAAACAGCAGGCCAACAATCAGAATCGCGGGGATGAGAAGCTTCTTCATTTAGGTCTCCTTAGTAAACGCATCAAAACAGATCCGTTTCAGGGGACGCAAACCACCCCTCACGGTTCCGTGTGTTGTTTCTCTTTACGCGAAAACGCGCCGGGAAAGCGAAATATTTCCTTCTCTATAAAAAGAGAGCGCAAAAGCCGCCTTGCATCTTGGAGGGAGAGGCCGCGCCCTTTATAACTCCCGCCATGATTATCATTACCGGTGGCGCCGGTTTCATTGGCTCATGCCTTCAGGCTTCCCTCGCCCGCCGCGGGGAGGAAACCGTGGTGGTGGACTGGCTGGGTTCTGACCTCAAATGGCGGAATCTGGCAGCCCATGCGCCGTCCCGCGTTGTGGCGCCGGAAGAGCTTGAGGCTTTTCTGGCCACAAACCCGAAAGTGGACGCCGTGTTCCACATGGGGGCGATCAGTGAGACCACCGCACGGGATGCCGACCTTGTGTGGCGGACCAACGTGGCGCTGACGCAGAGGCTGTGGGACTGGTGCGCGCGCACGGATACACGCTTTATCTATGCGTCCTCCGCCGCCACCTACGGCGCTGCCGATAAGCCGGAGCTGTTCTCCGATGATCCGGCAAAGCTCGACCAGCTCACCCCGCTTAACCTGTATGGCTGGTCTAAACACACGTTTGACCAGCATGTGATGGCCGGGCTGAAGACGCACGCGCCGCAGCCGCCGCAGTGGGCCGGGCTGAAATTCTTCAACGTTTACGGCCCGAATGAATACCACAAGGGCAAGATGATCTCTGTGGTGAAGGTGAAGTATGACGAGGTGAAAGCCGGCAACCCGGCCCGCCTCTTCCGCTCCGACCGCCCCGACATTGCCGACGGCCAGCAGATGCGGGACTTCATCTGGGTGGTGGACGTGGTGGACGTCATGCTGTGGCTCTATGACACCCCCTCCGTCTCCGGCCTGTTCAACTGCGGCAGCGGCATTGCCCGGTCCTATCTGGATCTGGCGCATGCTGTGTGTGACGCTGCGGGCTGCGAACGCCGCGTCGACTTTATCGACATGCCGGAAAGTCTGCGCGGGCAGTATCAGTCCTACACGCAGGCAGACCTCACCCGCTTGCGGGCCGCTGGCTATACCGGCACGTTTACCACGCTTGAAGACGGTATCCGCCAGTATGTGCAAGGCTACCTTGCCACGGGTAACCCGTATCTCTGATCCCCTCTGTCCGGATATCCTGACGCATGCTGCCAGTTCTTCTCTTTCCGCAATTTGACCCGGTGCTGGTGCATCTGGGGCCACTGACGATCCGGTGGTATGCGCTGTCCTACATTATCGGCATTGTGCTGGGGATTTCCCTGCTGCGCAGGCTGGTGCGCCTCACCCCGCGCGCGGCCACGACCGATCAGGCCGATGACTTTCTGGGCTGGGTGACGCTGGGCGTCCTGCTGGGCGGGCGGCTGGGCTACGTGCTGTTCTATCAGCCGGGCTATTATCTGACGCATCCGCTCTCCATTCTGCAGGTCTGGAAAGGCGGCATGTCCTTCCATGGCGGGGCGCTGGGCGTGATTATCGCCATGGCGCTGTTTGCCTGGCGCTACAAAATCAGCTTTCTGGCGTTTGCGGACCGCGTGACCGTGGCCGTGCCGGTAGGCTTAGGGCTTGGGCGTATTGCCAACTTCATCAACGGGGAGCTGTGGGGGCGGGAAGCACCGGCCAGCCTGCCCTGGGCGATGATCTTCCCCGATGCCGGGCCAATCCCCCGCCATCCGTCCGAACTGTATGAAGCCCTGACGGAAGGGCTGCTGCTGTTCATCATTATGTTCATAGCCTCCCGCAAACAGAGCGTGCGGGAACGCCCCGGTTTTCTGGCCGGGCTGTTTCTGGCGGGCTATGCCTGCGCGCGCAGCTTTTGCGAGTTCTTCCGGGAGCCGGATGCGTTTCTGGGCTTCCTGCCCGGAGGGGTCACCATGGGGCAGGTTCTGTGTGTGCCGATGCTGCTGGCCGGTGTGGCGCTGATGGTGCATGCCCGCCGCAGCCCGGTTTATGCTGGCCTGCCCGAACCTGCCTCTGACACCGCTCAGGGCACCAAGGCCTGACGAGGCCCAGCGTCATGCCCCCGTGCCCTCCCGCTCCTGAAGGTCTGCCGCCACACCAGAAACTGCCGGGGACTGAGCAGCCCCCAGAGCGGCTGGATGCGTTCATGGCGCGGGCCAATGCGCGGTATTACGCCACGCATCCTCTGTTGAGTGACTTTATTACCGCGCCGGAAATCTCACAGGTTTTTGGGGAGCTTCTGGGCGCATGGGCTGCTACGGTCTGGGTCAGCATGGGCCGCCCGGAGCGGGTTGTGCTGGCAGAAGCTGGACCGGGGCGCGGCACGCTGATGGCCGACATGCTCCGGCTAATTACCGCCCGCGTGCCTGCTTTTGCGCAGGCGCTTGAAGTGCATCTGGTGGAAACCTCGCCACTGATGCAGCAGGCGCAGGCCAAAGCCCTCGCGCCTTTTGTGGCCCGCGTTCCAAGCCTTTCCCCCACATGGCACATCACGCTGGACAGCCTGCCGAACGGCCCGCTGATTCTGGTGGCCAATGAGTTTCTGGATGCCCTGCCCATCCGCCAGTTTCTGCACACGGACGAGGGCTGGCAGGAGCATTACGTGCAAAATGGTGCGTTCTGCTGTGTGCCCTGCCCCACTCCCAGCCTGCCGGATGGTCGGCCTCTGGACCCGGATTGCGTGGTCGAACTGTGTGAACCTGCACTGGAGGTTGGCCGCCTGCTCGGCCAGCGTTTTGCCCGCACGCCGGGTGCCGCGCTGTTTCTGGATTACGGCCATAATTCCAGCCAGACCGGAGACACTCTCCAAGCCCTGCGCCATGCCCGCCCGGCCAAACCGCTGGAGGCTGCGGGCGAGGCCGACCTGACCGCCCATGTAGATTTTACCGCCTTTGCCGCTGCCGCGCAGCAGGCAGGCGCGGCAATCTGGGGGGCTGTCACACAAGGGACGTTTTTACGTGCTTTAGGGCTGATGGAACGCACAGAACAGCTCGCCGCCCACGCCAGCCCGCAGGATGCGGCGGACTTGCGCAGCGGCGCACACAGACTGGCCGCACCGGAAAAGATGGGGCATCTTTTTCGGGTTATGGCCCTCACCTCCCCCTCGCTCCCCATGCCCCCCGGCTTTATGAAAGGACCGGCTGAATGACATCCGGCCAGACCGCTCCCACACGCCCATCCCCTTTGACCAGCCCCCTGCTGGCCCCCGCCCGGCATGGCTTTTTTACGCGCGAAGGCGGCGTGTCCACCGGCCCGTATGCCAGCCTGAACTGCTCCACCCGCTCGGGGGATGACCCGGCTAATCTGGCCGAAAACCGCCGCCGCGTGGCCGAATGCCTGAATGTGGCACCGGAGAAACTGCTGGGGGTCACGCAGATCCACTGCCCGCGTGTGATTACGGTGGAAACGCCCTGGGCACCGGGGGAAGGCGAACAGGCTGATGCCATGGTGACGCGCCTGCCGGATGTCGCACTGGGCGTGATTACGGCGGATTGCGCGCCGGTCCTCTTCACCTCAAAGGACGGGCAGACCGTAGGGGCCGCCCATGCGGGCTGGCGTGGGGCGCTGGCCGGGGTGCTGGAAGCCACGCTGGAGGCTATGCAGGCGCTGGGCGTGAAACCCACCGATGTCCGCGCCGTGGTTGGCCCCTGCATTGCGCAGGAAAGCTATGAGACCGGCGAGGACATGCACACCGCCATTACCTCTGCCGACCCACAGGCCGCCCGCTTTTTTACCCCCGGCAAACCCGGCCATTATCAGTTTGATCTGGCTGGCTGGTGCGTCTTCCGGCTGGAACGGGCAGGCATTGGGCAGGTCGCCGCCCTTGGTGTGGATACACGGGCGGACGAGAAACGGTTTTTCAGCCACCGGCGGCGCACGCTGGCCGGGGGTGGTCCCATTGGCCACCAGATTTCAGTGATTGCGACAGGAGTGCAGACCAGATGAGCGGTTTCTTCCGCCACACAGCCCTTCCTCTTTCGGGCCTGATCCTGCTGAGCGGCTGTATTGATATGCCACGCCCCTTTGCCAACCCGGGCAAGGAAGCCACACGGCTGGCAGCCAATGCGCCCCCGTCCCGGCTGGATATCCCGGTCCCGACTGATAGCCAGCTTTCTCCTGATGCCGCCAAACTCTGGACCAAGGATGTGGCTGCCGAGCTGCTGCAACAGACCATTCCGGCCATGGCCCAGCCCGTGCGCCCCGGTGACTGGTGGCTGAAAATGCGGGCCGATGTGCATGGTGACCAGATTGTGCCGGTCTATATGGTCATGACGCCGAAGAACGAAATTCGCGCAACGCAGGAAGGGGAGCCTCTTCAGGCCCAGCTCTGGGCGGCAGCGGACCCGGCCACACTCAGCCTTGCAGCGCAGGATGCCGCCCCCAAAGTGGCCTCCGTGCTGACGGGTATTCAGGCTGATGACATGGAAAAAGACCCGCACAGCCTCAAGCACCGTGCCGCGCGCGTGTATTTCAAAGGAGTGTCGGGTGCGCCGGGTGATGGTGACATCTCGCTCAGCCGCGCCTTTGCGGCGTCCTTCCGCAATACGGCGGACACGCTCCAGAATGCGGCGGAAAATGCGGATTTCTCCGTGGCCACCACCGTCAAGCTGAGCCCCGGCCCGGCAGGCACCACAGGGCACCCGCAGCAGCATATTGAAATTATCTGGCGCGTTGTGGACAAGAACGGCAAGGAAGCCGGGGCCGCCACGCAGTTGCATGATATTGAAGCCCACTCACTGGACGGCTACTGGGGCGACGTCGCTGTGGTTGCTGCACAGGAAGCCGCCGGCGCTGTCCGCCAGATTATCGACCGCTATTCCGGCCGGGATAACGCACCGCTGCCGCCTCCGGCAGCAGGCAGCAAAGACCAGAAAAAAGCTGGAAAAAACTGACACGCGCGGACAGCATAAAACGACCGGCGCAAACCAGCGGGGGCCTATCAGACGATAGGTCCCCGCTTTGCTATGGGATTACCTTACTGGGCGAGCCGGTCTTTGCGGACATAGACATCCGGAATACCGGGAAGCTGTCCGTACTGCGTCTGGAGAATTTGCACGGCACAGCCCATGAATTGCTCCGGCTTCCACAGCCCCCATACGGTCCAGTTATTAAAATAGATGACCGGTGGGAGCGCTTTGGGGAGATCGACACAAATATCACGCTCGTAGCCTTTGACAGGATGCTTCGCGTAATCCGCCTCCCATGGCAGATAATCATGATATTTTTTGATCGGGAGACGATCAGCTTCAATATAGACATTCGGATTATACGGAAGCACCAGAATACGCTCATCCGGATGGGCATATTGCCGGATTTTCTGATCGATCAGATCATTACTGGCCATAAACGGATGAAAGCCTGAGCGTTTGCGCTGCACGTAATCCTCCCCAAAAGGCGAGGAGACCGCATGCAGCCCGACCAGAAGAGAGCAGGCCACGAGAACACCGGCACAGGAACTTAGCCTATACCGTGTTTCATCCAGCCAGACCGGCAGCATTTGCGACACCAGCCCCAGAGCCGCGACAACAAAAGCGCCGTCATGAAACGTCGTGCCGCCCCGGGCATCCAGAGAAAAAAGGCCTGCAATGGCAATCAGCGCCGCCAGTTTGTAGCGCGTTTTAACCATCAGAATGAGGCTGCCAATCAGCAACGTCAGGACTGCAAGGGTCTGCACCAGATTTTCTGGCAGGACAGAAGGACGAAGGCTTTTGAGAACTGCGCCAAAACTAAACGGAATATAGTGCGCATAGTAAAACTGGTTGTTGATGAAATGGTAAACGACAAACCCTTTCAGGTCCGCGTAAACCAGCATCCATAAAAGGAAAATGGCAAAGGCCCCAAACGCTCCGGCAAGACCGTACACGGCATCCGTCCTGCTCAGCTTTGAGGCGCGCCGGCACAACACAACAAGCAGGCAGAGGGTGAACAGAAATGTCACCGGCAGGAAGGAATAGGCAACAAAGGGCAACAGAGCCAGCGCAGCCCCACCCCCAACAGCGCCCCATTTTTTAACAGGCACGTCCAGCAGCGCGGGCACAACCAGCAGTGAGCCCGCAAGAACCGTCAGATCCCCGCCAAAAATCCAGTAGCCATTCATGTTCAGGGCCTGAATGATCCAGACAGGTCCCAACAAACCGAGAAAAAGCGCAGGGGAAAGCAGGCGTTCCCGCCGTGAGGGGGCGTTACTGGCATAGTACAAACCAAACGCCGCAAGTAACGTGATGAAAACAGCATTCAGGCGGAACAGGAAGGCATATTTGTAGCCAACAACTTTCCCTAAAAGCCATGTTGTGAAAAATACGAGAGGGCCGTGGGCGTCGATATAGTCCCGGTAAAGGACATCACCCTTTTCAATAGCCCAGCCGCCAATATCATGCCCGGATTCATCCCCAAAGGAATGATAACCAAACCCATAATAAGCCTGAACCAGAAATATTGAAAAAGAAATGACAAGAAATACGATTATTCTATTTCTTCCAGATAGCAGAGCGTGAAGCTCCTTACCCGGAAAACCATTTTCTTTATTGCTCATAATGCCCAGAGAGCCCCTTCACACACATGCGCCTTGAGGCCCCGTCCATACATGCTCTCTAAGCGAAAAGCTTTTCTTTTTTCCGGGCAAACCGGGGCTTTTGAGGCAAAAAAAGACCAGTATCAAACCCTGAAGGCTCAATACTGGTCTTTTCTATAGCCTGCGTAAGATGAGGCGTTTGTCTGAAATCAGGACCGTGAGGAGTCCGGAGAAACCAGCACGCACCCGCTCAGGCGGCGGCATGCAGCGACGGCATCTGTGTGGGACAGGTTGGTCAGACGGGCGCGGTAGAGGCGGCCTTTTTTGACCTGCACGGCGGCAACCTGTGCCTTGGCGCCCGAAAGCGTGGCCTGATTACGAGCCTGCCCTGTGGCCTGCTGCGCCATGGAGGCTGTGTTGAACGCCCCCACCTGAATGGCCCAGTTCCGTGGCTCCTGCGCGCGGGCTTTTTTGCTCAGCAGCGGGGCGGGTTCTGCCATGGCCGGAGAAACCAGATGGAAAGACCGGCTGCGGCTTGGTGTCGCGGCAGGCGTTACAGCGGCAATGCGCAGCACATGGGGCTGCGCCGGAGCGACCGTCGCCGGGGTTGCGGCAGCCTGTGCCTCATCCGCCGCATCCTCAACAGGTTCAGACGCATCAACCGCCTGTGCGACCTGCACCGGAGCTTCAGACGCGCCACCAGCAGAAGTGCCAGAATTCGCAAGGCGCTGCGCCCAGACAGAACTGACATCATTCCGCGTAGAAGACGGGGCCGTTGCGCGAGAGACCGGGTGCCAGTCCGCACCATAGGACGGGGTGGCCGCTGTACCGCTTTCCGTTGCGGCTTCCGCCACCTGTACAGGCTGGCTCTCCGTCGGCAGGCCAGACTGCCTGCGCTGCCATGCCGTGCGGACGGAGCTTGTTGCCGTGTTGGACTGTACTGGCTGATACGCCAGAGCCATGCTGTCATGGCTGGCCACCAGCATATCCGCCTGAGAGCGGTTAGCCGGCCAGATACCCACAATCCGGCGGCCAATGGAGGCCACATAATTCCGGGTTTCACGCGGCAGGGTGCGGTTGCGCGTCAGGAAGTCCTCAAGCCGGCCCGGCCCGGCGTTATAGGCCGCCAGAAAGCCGGGGGAGCCATACACATCATACATCTGCCGGATATAGGCCGTGCCGGCCATAATGTTGTCATGCGGGTCAAACGCATCATCACCCAGATTATAAGCGTAGCGCAGGGCATCATAGGTCGGCGGCATGAGCTGCATCAGGCCCATGGCACCGGGCGCTGAGGTGACAAACTGGCCATTGTGGTACAGGCGGCCCCCGGATTCCTGCTGCATGACGGCACGAACCCATTCTTCCGGCACGTCAAACTTTTTGGAGGCTTCCTGAATATACGGCCCCCACGGATCTTCCGGCGGGCCGGGCGGGGCGTAGTAAGACCGGGCGTGGGCACGATATTGCTCAGCTTCTTCCGCCACAGGAATGGACGGTGAGCCATCCGTGCCGGGCTGCCCCGCACAGGCCGCCAGCATGGCCAGCAGACCAAGAAGAGGGGACGTCCGCACAGCACGACGCAGAACCTTGCGCCGCTGCGGGGCAAGGGACTGATAAAAACGGAAGGGGGGTCGTCTGGATGTCATGGATTATATCCGCCCTGCCCACGCGAGGAGGCACCACCGGCCAGCGGGGGATTCTCCTGAGAGTATATGGAAAGAATGTTCTTTAAGTCTCTATAACGCCAGCCAGTGTCATGCAACCGATCATCCCGGCTTCCGCCGCACTTCCGCCCGACTTTTCCGCACATAATCCGGCCGTGCAGGATGGCGCGGGAGTTGCGGGCCGCTGCGTGATCGGATAGGCGAGAGGGCATGATGGTCAGTTCCGGTTCCACCGAACATACAGGCTTTACAGCCCCTGCCCCGCCCGTTGCGGCTGGCCCGAACGGGTCCGGCCCGCTGGAGTCCGCACCGCGTACCCGCTCACGCGTGGTCATGGCATGCAAGGACATTGCGGATGGCTTCCGGCTGTGGCGTCTGGCGGCCACGCTGGGCTGGCTGGATATCCGGCTGCAATTCAGCGGGTCCACACTGGGGCCGTTCTGGCTGACGCTGACAACGGCAATCATGATCGGCTCCATGGGGTTGATCTATTCCCAGCTGTTTCATCTTGTTCTGAAAGATTACCTGCCCTACCTCTCAATTTCGATAATTCTATGGCAGACGGGCCTCTCCGCCCTGATTCTTGAAAGCTGTTGGACCTTTACCCGCGCTACGGAAACGCTGCGCTCGGTCAACATGCCCTACACAGTGCAGGCCCTGCGGACCATGATGCGGTGCGGGATTGTCTTCAGTTACAATCTGGTGGTGCCGGTCGTCGTCTTCCTGATTTTTGGCATCTCCCCCGGGGCCGATGTCGTGCTGGCGCTGCCCGCCCTGCTGCTGTGGCTGGTGGATAGTGTGGCGCTGTGCCTGCTGCTGGGCTGTGCGTGTGCGCGCTTCCGCGATATTCCGCCTATTGTGGGCAGTGTCATGCAGATCATCTTCTACATCACGCCCATTATCTGGGAGCCCAAGCAGGTGGCAGGCCATGCCTGGCTGCTCTATTTCAACCCCTTCTATTCCCTGCTGGAAATTGTGCGCAGGCCGTTCCTCGGGCAGATCCCCTCCGCTATGTCCTGGCTGATTTCCAGCGGTATTAGCGTGGTGTTCTGCCTGCTCGCGCTGTTTGTGTTCTCCCGCTCCCGCAGCAAACTGGCGTTCTGGGTATGAGTGGCTCTGTTTTTGACGCCGGGCGCGTGGCCCCCGGCACGTCCTCCATCAGTATTGAGGATCTGTCGCTCGACTTCCCGATTTTTCATGGGGGTGCGCGCTCCCTTAAAAAGCTGCTGTTCAAACGCGGCAAGGCGGCGCTCACCAATTCCCGCAGCCTGCGCACCGGGGGCGAAGTGCGGATGGACCGGCCTGACGGCGGCCCGATTTATGTGCAGGCGCTGGATGATGTCTCTGTAGAGATCAAGGCCGGGGAACGGGTCGGCCTGATTGGCCATAATGGCGCGGGTAAATCGACCCTGCTGCGGGTGATGGCCGGCATCTACATGCCCGATGCCCCCAATGTGCTGATTCGCGGGCAGGTTGCGGCGTTGCTGGATGTGAATTCCGGCATGAACCCGGAACTGACGGGGCGTGAAAACATTACCCTGATGGGCCGCCATAAAGGGCTGACGACCGCGCAGATCCGCCAGCTTGAGCAGGATGTGGAAGAGTTCGCCCAGCTTGATACCTTTCTCGACCTGCCCGTGCGGCTCTATTCCTCCGGCATGATCGTCCGTCTGGGCTTTGGGCTGGCCACCGCCATTACGCCGCAGATCCTGCTGATGGATGAATGGTTTATGGCCGGGGATTTCCACTTCCGGGAGCGCGCGGAAAAGCGCCTGTCTTCCGTGGTGAACAACACGGATATTCTGGTCATTACCTCCCACGCGCTGGACGTGCTGGAAGAATGGTGCACCCGGCTGATCTGGATGGAAGGCGGGCAGATCCGCATGGATGGCCCCACCGCCGAGGTGATGGCCGCCTACCGTACCGACATGCAGTTACCGGACGACAAAACCTGAACGAGCGGGGACAGACCGTGCTTTTGCTCAAACCTTTTCTGATTTATCTGGCCGCAGGCTTTGCAGAAATTGCGGGGTGTTTTGCCGTGTGGCTGTGGCTGAAGGAAGGCCGCTCCGCATGGCTGCTGGTGCCCGGCCTTGTCAGCCTGATTGTCTTCGCCCTTCTGCTCACCCGCATTGAGTCGGACTCCGCAGGCCGGGCCTATGCGGCCTATGGCGGGATTTACATCACCGCATCGCTCATCTGGATGCGCGTGGTCGAAGGCCGCACTCCGGATAAATGGGAGCTGCTGGGTGCGCTGATCTGTCTGGGTGGCGCGTCCATGATCCTACTGGCGCCCAGAGGAACCTGAGCAGTTAGTCCCCTGCCCGCACGCGTAAGCGCAGGCAGGGGAAACCGGCTTTACATGCTGATGACGTAAAACAGCGTCGCGGCAATCGCGATAGTGATGGGCAGTGTGAAGATCCATGCCAGTGCGATTTTGGTCAGCATCTTCGGGTTGATGCCGCTACCAGAGCCGAGCATGGTCCCGGCAATACCTGCCGTGATGATATGGGTGGTGGAAACAGGCAGGCCGGTATAGCCCGCAGTTGCAATCAGGCCCGCGCCAACCAGCTCGGCGGACGCACCCTGTGCGGGCGTAAGATGCGTGTTGCCAATCTTCTCACCCAGCGTGTGCACAATCCGCTTATAGCCAATCATCGTGCCAAGGCCGAGGCACAGGGCGCTCAGCAGGCGCACCCACCAGGGGGCGTATTCCACCGTCGGGCGCAGGACGGCGCTGATGTCTTTCGCACTTTTCTTGTCCGCAACAGACGCCTCGGTGTTGGACGCAACAGACTTCAGACCAGCCAGAACTTCATAAATATCCGCGCGCAGCTGAGAGGCCACAACGTTGCCCGGGTCAGTCGTCTGCAGGCGCGCGACGGAGGCCAGAGCTTCTTCCCTCAGGCCGTCATGGTCATACTGTTGCAGCAACGGAGCCGCGATCACCGCCTGCGGGGCGATCTGCGGGATGTGGGAACCCGCATTCGGGCTGAGTGCGAACGTGGCGGGCAGGATCCCGATAATGGTCAGCATGATCAGGCCGATGCTCTTCTGACCATCATTGCTGCCGTGGGAGAAGCTGACACCCGTGCAGGTGAGGATCAGCAGGCCACGCACCCAGCCATGCGGGGGCTTTTCACCCTGCGGCGGCTGATAGAGTTCCGGGTCCTTCACCACATGCTTCAGGATGAAATACAGGCCGCCCGCACCGACCAGACCGAGAATGGGGGAAATGGCCAGTGCGCGCAGCACTTTCCAGATCTGAGACCAGTCAACACTGTTGCCCAGACCGCGCGTGTGCAGGAACGCATCGCCAATGGCCACGCCAATCAGCGCGCCAATCACACAGTGGGAGCTGGAGTTGGGGATCCCGAACCACCAGGTCACCAGATTCCATGCCAGTGCCGTGCCGAACAGGGAGATCAGCATCGGGATGGCCGGGTCTCCATTGGGAGGAGACAGCACGTCCGCCGGCAGCAGTTCCACCAGCCCATAGGCCACGCTGATGCCGCCCGCCAGCACGCCGACGAAGTTCATCAGGCCCGACCAGATCACGGCCACGCGCGGTTTGAGGGAGTGAGTGTAGATGACCGTTGCCACGGCGTTGGCCGTGTCATGAAAACCGTTAACAAATTCAAAAACGCAGACCAGCAGAAAGCAAGTGGTCAGCGCCAGAATGGAAAGCACCGAATACGGAGCAAAATGAAGCATGGGAACCAGTACCTGTGTTGCACTGCTTCGCATTAAGACCAGTTTTATACTTTTTTCATCGCCTCAACAGCGAAATTCACAAAACCTTAACTGACCCTATTTGGTGTTTTTCTTAGTGCCAACTGGAACTGATCTGACTTGCTGATGGGCGTAAGGCAATGCCAATCCGAAACTTTCCAAGCGTTTTTCGGGAGTTAGGAAAACCGGAAAGACCCAAAGTCTCCACCTTAGCTTAGAGCAGGCGGGTGAACTTCAGCAGAAGCCAGGTACCAAACATGATGGCGAAGCACAGGCCACCGGCTTCCACCGTGCCCCATGAGCCATCCGTGAGGAACATGCCACCAGTATTCATACCGAAAAAGCCGGTAACGAACGTGGCAGGCAGCATCAACGTCGTGCCGACGGAGACGATGTACAGGCGGTGGTTGGTTTCTTCCGCCTGATTGGACGTCAGTTCGTCCTGCAGGGAGCGCGCGCGGTCCTGCAAGGCCAGAAGGTCATCCAGTGCTGCGTGAACCTGACGATGGGAGCGGTCGCGCAGGTCATCCTCCGCCCACTCTGGCAGTTCCATCTCTTCATCTTTGAAAATACGGTCCACCGGGGCCAGCACACGGCGCAGTTCCGTGGAGCGGCGGCGCACAAGACCGAGCAGACCGCTCATACGGCCCAGATCAGTATCCCGATCCAGCATCAGCAGAACATCTTCCGCACGGTCCAGCTGGTCATCCAGCCGGGCAAAATCACGCCGCAGGGTATCAGCAAATTCCAGCAGCGCACGGTCCACCAGATTAGCGGGGGAACGCGGCACCAGTCCGCGCCGGAGTTCATGAAACACCACGCCAAGAGCGGGAATCGGGTGGCGGCGGGTGGTGATCAGCAAATCTGGCTGAAGGGCAAACCGCCATGTGCTGACGTTCCGGTCATCATCCGTGGTGGTGTCATCAAACGCGGGTAGCGCGCCAAACACCGTCTCGTCTTCACTATCCAGACGGATGCTGCGCTCCAGATTAGTAAGGACCTGCCGCACTTCTTCCGGCAGGGAGGGAATCTGTTCAATCTGGGAGCGAGAGAGGGTGTGGACAATATCAAAGTGGAACCACGCCCACCCGTCCGTATTGGCCAGTTCCGGCGGGAACGCCCCGGTGAGCAGGCGCTGGGTTACAACGTCCCGCTCAAGCTCAACCGGCTCATGCCCCGGGCGACAGAAGATGGCCCAGATCAGACCATCACGCAGCAGTGTGCCGCCTTCCGAGATTGACTCAGGTAAAGTGGAGGAGGCTTTTCCGGCCATCGCTGAACTCCCTGTTTCCCGAAAGGGCGATCGTTGCCTGTCCCGTAAGGAAGTGCACTGTCCACGACCGGTCGCCGCAAACTGGTCCGGTTCATATCACAGCAGGCTTACGGGACCAAGGCTCCCTTATTTTTGCAGGCTTTAACCTTAGCGCGGGCGCACCGGGCGGGCCGGACGACGGGCATCTCCACCTGCGCGGGCACCGGCGGCGGCAGGCTTACGGGCCGGTTTAAGCGCCGGGGCGGCCTTAATTTCCGCTTCCAGCTGAGCAATGCGCTTGCGCACGCTTTCCTTGAGAGCCGGAGAGGTGTGGGCCTTCATAGCGGCCAGCGTTTCCTTCAGGTCACGCAGCTGTTTCTGCTTTTCCGGCAGGCTGCGGCGGATGGGCTGGTTGTCTGACATTTGACCATGAAAGGCACGCATGGGTTCACTCCCTTGATTATTGTAACCGCCCTTCAGCAGCCACAGGCTGCCAGAGCACACAGACACACGCCCGCCGCCGGACAAGGCCGGACAGGCGGGGAAAACACCGTTTTTGTATGTAGAGTACGCACAAATACTGGTCTGGCAGGCTCAAGACCTGCCCGAACGCCGTATTCAGCGGTTGCGGAGGAGAATGTCCCGCAGGGCAGAGAGAAGCATCTCGCACTGCTGGTCTGTTCCAACCGTGATCCGCAGCCACGAGGATGTGCGCACACCGCGCAGATGCCGGACGATAATGGCGCGCTCCCGCAGGTCCGCCGCCAGTTCCGCGGCATCGCGGTCAGCATGGTGAACATAGACAAAATTAGCCTGTGAAGGCAAGACCTTGAAGCCCAGTTCAGCCAGCTTTGCAGACAGGATTTTGCGGGTGGTAATCACCTTTTCCACGCTGTCCAGAAACCAGCCTTCATCTTCCACCGCAGCGGTGGCCCCGGCCTGCGCAATGCGATCCAGCGGGTAGGAATTGAAGCTGTCCTTCACGCGGGTCAGGCCTTCAATCAGCTCCGGCTGGGCAAAGGCAAAGCCCACCCGTGCCCCGGCCAGCGCACGGGATTTGGAGAAGGTCTGCACCACCAGCAGGTTCGGGTAGTCCTTCACCAGTGCTACGGCACTTTCCGCGCCAAAATCGACATAGGCCTCATCCACCAGCACCACGCGGTCAGGGTGCATTTCCAGCAGGCGGCGGACCTCGTTCAGGTCCAGCGCGATGCCGGTTGGGGCATTGGGGTTGGCCAGCACAACGCCGCTGCACGGGCCGGCATAATCAGCCACATCAATGCCCATCTCCGCATTCAGCGGCACAAGGCGATACGGCAGGTCATACAGGCCGCAATAGACCTTGTAGAAACTGTAGGTGACATCCGCGAACAGGATCGGCTCGCCATGCGCGAAGAAGGCCTGAAAGGCGTGGGCCAGCACTTCATCCGAGCCATTGCCAACAAACACGTTCTCCGCCTTCAGCCCCACGCGCTCCGCCAGAACGGTGCGCAGGCGGGTGGCTTCCGGGTCTGGATACAGGCGCATGTTGTCATCCGCGGCGGCCTTCATGGCATCCAGCGCACGGGGAGACGGCCCGTAGGGGGATTCATTGGTGTTCAGCTTGATCAGGTCGGCCATTTTGGGCTGCTCGCCCGGCACGTACGGCGTCAGGCGGTGAACAAGAGGACTCCAGAAACGGCTCATGGCTGAAAACATCCGCAAAAAGAAAAGGCAGCCCCCGAATGGACTGCCTTCACCCCTAAACGATGCGTTTCCGCCTGAAAAGCCTGAGAAACGTTAGGCCTGCCCGGCGTTCTGCTCTTTGATCAGCGCCGCAAGGGCCGCATTACCCTGCCGCTGGGCCAGATCCAGCGCGTTCAGGCCCTCACCATCACGGTGGGTCGGGCTGGCTCCGGCTTTCAGCAGCAGCTTCGCCATGTCATCACGCCCGAACATGACGGCAAACATCAGCGGCGTGCGGCCCACAGCGTTGGGCACATCGACCTTCGCCCCCGCATCCAGCAGCAGGCGGGCGATGGGCAGAAAGCCTTTGAACGCCACGCCGGCCAGCGCCGTCGCCCCTTTTTCATCCTGCAAATCAGGCTTGGCCCCGCGTGCCAGCAACGTGCTGACAGCTTCCTCGTGGCCGTTATAGGAGGCCAGAATCAGTGGGGTGTAGCCTTTTTCCGCCCGCAGGTTGGGGTCCATCCCCGCGTCCAGAAAGCTGGAAAGCAGATCGGCCTCCCCTTCCCGCGCGGCGTTGATGAACAGGGCTTCCACCTGTTCCTGCGTAAAGTCACCAAAGAGCCCAGGTCCGGCTCCCGGGGTCTGCGTGCCCTGAGAACGCGGGTCCTGAGAAGAAACCTGTGTCATGCTCGACCTCCGGAAAAATTCTTATCAACTCAAATACAGCGCCAGCCACCGGCCCGGCGGACCGGGTGACGCTATGGACTGCCGCCCTCTATACTGCAAACGCCTCAGCCTGTGCAGCGTTTCCTGCCCATGGCGGGGCTGACCTGCCGGACGCAGAGGGCACGCCACCCCGGCCCCCAAAGCCCGCACATGGGGAAAAACCGCCTCTTTCCGTTGCCTCACGCGCAAGTGATAGCGCCTGCAAAGCAACGCCTTGTGATCCTCCCCCGACAAAAAACGGGAGGAAAACCGGCTCTCCCGCGTGTGCGTGGGAAAGAAGAAAAGCCCGTTTTGCATGCCAGAATAATCTCAAAAATGAGATTCAATTCTCCTCCCACGCAGCCTCCACCCCACCTGCTGCGTTACAGCCTGAGTGAACGGCCGACCGACCCGAAGAGAATGAGGCAGAGTCTCGCACCTGCTCTCTTGCCCAATAACGCCGGACCGTGTGATTGTGCACAACCCTGATCTCCTGCCGGCTGCTCCGGTGCGTGGTCTCACCGGGTCAAAACAAAAAACGTCCACTCTGAAGGATAGGTTAGCATGCGTGCCTCTTTTCCCACCCCTCTTCGCGCACCGAACGGTTTGGAAGCCGGGGGGACGGCCAACCTCGATAACCTGTGCATTAACACCATCCGCACGCTCTCTATGGATGGGGTTCAGAAAGCCAATTCAGGCCACCCCGGCACAGCCATGGCGCTGGCTCCGGTTGCCTATACCCTGTGGCAGGACGTTCTGAACTACGACCCGGCAGACCCGCTCTGGCCCAACCGGGACCGCTTTGTGCTGTCCATCGGCCATGCCTCCATGCTCATCTATTCGCTGATCTACCTTGCCGGTGTGCGGCAGGTGAAGAACGGCAAGGTGACCAATGAGCCATCCCTGACCATTGCTGACCTTGAGCAGTTCCGTCAGCTTGATTCCAAAACCCCCGGCCACCCGGAATACGGCCACACCACCGGCGTTGAGACGACCACCGGCCCGCTCGGGCAGGGCTGTGGGAACTCCGTCGGTATGGCGATGGCGGAAAAATGGCTGGCCGCACGCTTCAACAAGCCTGGCTTTGAGCTGTTCAACCACCATGTTTACACGCTGTGTGGCGATGGTGACATGATGGAAGGCATCTCCAGCGAGGCCGCCTCCACCGCAGGCCACCTCAAGCTGGGTAATCTGGTGTGGATGTATGATGCCAACCGCATCTCCATTGAAGGCTCCACCGACATTGCGCTGACAGAAGATGTTGCCGCCCGCTTTGCCGCCTATGGCTGGCAGGTGCTGGTGCTGAAGGACGCGAACGATACCGCTGCCCTGAAGGATCTGCTCGCTCAGGCCAAAGCCGAGACCGAACGCCCCACCTTTATTCTGGTCCACTCCGTCATTGCATGGGGTGCGCCGCATAAGGCTGGCACCGCCGCAGCGCATGGTGAACCGCTGGGTGCGGAAGAAATTCGCGAGACCAAAAAAGCCTATGGCTGGCCGGAAGACCAGAGCTTCTATGTGCCGGACGGCGTGCAGACCCACATGCAGGACGGCATGGGCACGCGCGGCGCCAAAGCCCGCGCCGCATGGGAAAAGCTGTTTGCCGAGTATCACACGGCCCACCCGGAACTGGCAGCTGAACTGGATGCCATTCTGGGCGGCAAACTGCCGGAAGGCTGGGACGCACAGATCCCGGTTTATGAAGCCAGTGAAAAAGGTATCGCCTCCCGCGCCAGCTCTGGTGAAGTGCTGAACGCTGTGGCTGGCCGCCTGCCCTGGCTGCTGGGTGGTTCGGCTGACCTCGCACCCTCCACCAAAACCAATCTGAAAGGCGAGGAAAGCTTCCAGCCTGCGGCATGGGGTGGGTCCTACGGTGGGCGGAACTTCCATTTTGGTGTGCGTGAGCATGCCATGGGCGCGATTGTAAACGGCATGGCCCTGTATGGCCTGCGTCCCTTCTGCGCCGGGTTCCTGATCTTCTCTGATTACATGAAGGCCCCCATCCGGCTTTCCGCCCTGATGCACCAGCCGGTGACCTACATCTTCACGCATGATTCCATCGGCGTGGGGGAAGACGGCCCGACGCATCAGCCTATCGAACAGCTTGTGCAGCTGCGCGCCACACCGGGCATGACCATTTTCCGCCCCGGTGACGCGAATGAAGTGGCCGAAGTCTGGCGCTACCTGATTGCCAAGCAGGATGGCCCGGTGGCACTGGCCCTCAGCCGCCAGAACCTGCCCACGCTGGACCGCACGCGCTTTGCCCCGGCCTCCGGCGCGGCAAAAGGCGGCTACATTCTGGCCGACAGCAAAGAGACGCCGAAGGTCATTCTGATTGCCTCCGGCAGTGAGCTTTCTGTGGCGGTCTCCGCGTATGAAGCGCTGACAAAAGACGGCATCCCGGCCCGCGTGGTCTCCCTGCCGAGCTGGGAAGTGTTTGAATCACAGCCACAATCTTACCGTGATACGGTGCTACCGCCTTCCGTCACGGGCCGCGTGACGATTGAAGCCGGCTCCCCCATCGGCTGGGACCGCTATGCGGGCCCAACGGGTGAAATTATCGCCATGCGCGGCTTCGGGGCCTCTGCTCCGGCTGGTCAGCTGGCGAAGAAATTCGGCTTTACGCCGGAAGCAGTGCTGGACGCAGCCCGCCGTCAGGTGGGCTGAGGCCGCAGCTTCATACGATAGTAGATGCTTCTATGCCGCCCGGTTCAGTCTGAAAGGCCGGGCGGTGTGCAGAAAGGATGCCAAGCATGACTGCCTCTTCTTCTAAAGGTGCCAACCCGCTGCGGGGCCTTGCCTCGGTCCAGCAGTCTCCGTGGCTTGACTTCATCCGCCGCTCCTTTGTTGAAGACGGCTCTCTGGCACGCCTTGTGCAGGACGACGATATTCGTGGTGTGACCTCCAACCCGGCCATTTTCCAGAAGGCTATGGGGGAAGGCACGGAATATGACGCGCAGATCCGCGATGTTCTGGCGCATGACAATGTCTCCCCCGGTGCTTTGTATGAAAAGCTGGCCGTGCGGGACATCAAGACCGCAGCCCATGTTCTGGCTCCGGTGTATGAGGCCACCCACAAGAAAGACGGGTTTGTCAGCCTTGAAGTCTCCCCCTATCTGGCGCGGGACGAAAAAGGCACAGCGCATGAAGCCCAGCGCCTGTGGGCCGATGTGGCTGAACCCAACCTGATGATCAAAATTCCGGCCACGCCGGAAAGCATCCCCGCCATCAGGCAGACCATTGCTGCGGGCATCAACGTCAACGTCACGCTGATTTTCGCGCTCTCTGCTTACAAAGCTGTGGTAGATGCGTGGCTGCTGGGGCTTGAAGACCTGCAGAAAAAGGGCGGTGACCTGTCCAAAGTCGCGTCCGTCGCCTCCTTCTTCGTCAGCCGCATTGACGGCAAGATTGATGGCGAAATTGATCGCCGCGTGAAAGCGGGTGACAAAGACGCAGACGCCCTGAAAGCCCTGCGCGGTAAGGTCGCCATTGCCAACGCCAAGGTGGCCTATGGCTACTGGCAGGAAATGATGCAGACCCCGCGCTGGAAGGCTCTGGAAGCCGCTGGTGCCCAGCCGCAGCGCCTGCTGTGGGCCTCCACCGGCACCAAGGACAAAGCCTATAGCGACGTGCTGTATGTGGACAGTCTGATTGGCCCGCACACCGTCAACACCGTGCCGCCTGCCACCATGGATGCATTCCGTGACCACGGCACCGTGTCCGAAACGCTGATGGCCGGCCTTGATGACGCCCGCCACGTGATGAATGAAGCCGAACGGCTGAAGCTGGATCTGGACGGCGTGACCGCCACACTGGTGGATGAAGGCGTGACCTCTTTTGAGGAAGCGTTTGACAGCCTGCTCGGCTCGGTCGCCGCCAAACAGCAGGCCATGCTGGGTGACAAGCTGACCGACATGAAGACCAGCCTCCCCGCCCCGCTGGAAGAAGCGGTGCAGAAAGGGCTGACGGCATGGCGTAAAGACGGCACCATCCGCAAGCTGTGGAACAGGGATGCCTCCGTCTGGACCAATGGCCCGGAAAGCAAGTGGCTGAACTGGCTCAACATTGTTGAAGACCGTCTGGCCCACCTGTCCGAGCTGGAAAGCTTTCAGGCAGAAGTGAAAGCCCGCAACTTCCAGCAGGTTCTGCTGATGGGCATGGGGGGCTCCAGCCTTGGGCCGGAAGTGCTGGCCATGACCTTTGGCAAGCATGAAGGCTTTGGCCACCTGTATGTGCTGGACAGCACGGACCCGCAGCAGGTTGCCACGTTTGAAAAAAAGATTGACCCGGCGAACACGCTGTTCATCGTCGCTTCCAAATCCGGTGGCACGCTTGAGCCGAACATCATGCTCGCCTACTTCCATGACCTTGCCAAACGCGCACTGGGTGAAAAGGCTGGGTCCCACTTTGTAGCCATTACCGATCCCGGCTCCAAGCTGGAAGCGCTGGCTAAAAAAGACGGCTTCTGGAAGATTTTTGCAGGCGACCCGCAGATTGGTGGCCGCTATTCCGTGCTGTCCAACTTCGGCATGGTGCCTGCCGCTGCGGCTGGCCTGCCGCTGAAGCTGTTCCTGGAAGACGCCCTGCGCGGCGTGCGCATGAGCGACGCCAGCGTGCCGCCAGCCCAGAACCCCGGTGTGACACTGGGCACTATTATGGGTGTGGCCGCAACGCAGTTCGGGCGGGACAAGCTGAGCATTATCGCCACGCCGCAGATTGCCGATTTTGGCGCATGGATGGAGCAGCTGATTGCTGAATCCACCGGCAAGCACGGCAAGGGCATCATCCCCATTGATGATGAAACACTGGGTGGCCCCAAACGCTACGGCGCAGACCGTCTGTTTGTTTACCTGCGTCTGGTGCCCGAGCACCGGCATGAGCAGGATGAAGCCATTGCCACGCTGATTGATGCCGGGCAGCCGGTTATCACCATCAATCTGCACAGCAAGCGCCAGATTGCGCAGGAATTCTTCCGCTGGGAGATTGCAACGGCTGTGGCCGGGGCGTTCCTGGGGATTGACCCGTTTGATCAGCCGGATGTGGAAGCCAGCAAGTTGGAAACCCGCAAGCTGACCGATGCCTATAACGAGACCGGCAAACTCCCTGCTGAGCAGCCGTTTGCGCAGCACGGGTCGTTCTCCTTTTTTGCGGACCCGGCCAACGCCAAAGCCCTGAAAGGGGACAGCGCGGAAGCTATTCTGAAAGCCCATTTCGACCGCGTGAAAGCGGGCGATTATGTGGGTCTGCTGGCCTATATCGAGCGTGACCGTGCGACGATGGAATGGATCCAGCACACCCGGCTGAAAATCCGTGATGCCAAGACCATTGCCACGGCGGCAGAGTTTGGCCCACGCTTCCTGCACTCCACGGGGCAGGCCTACAAAGGCGGACCCAACACGGGCGTGTTCCTGCAGATTACGGCGGATGACGCGAAGGATCTGCCGGTGCCGGGTGCCAACTACAGCTTTGGGGTGGTGAAAGCCGCACAGGCCCGTGGCGACTTTGACGTTCTGGCCGAACGGGGCCGCCGCGCCCTGCGCGTGCACATCCACGGCTCTCTGAAAGACGGTCTGGCCGCTCTGGCCACTGCGCTGCACGGCGCCCTGTAAAACACACGGTTTAAGATACGATTAAGACACGATAAGGAAAAACTGAGTATGCAGATCGGCATCGTCGGGCTTGGCAGAATGGGCGGCAATATTGCCGTCCGCCTCACACGGCATGGACATGACGTGGTGGTCTATGACCGTGACCCCGCAGCTGTTGAAAAAGTGGTGGCCCGTGCGGACGCCAGTCGTGCCGTTGGCGCCAGCAGCCTGACGGATGTGGTGGAAAAACTGGCAGGCCCGAAGCGCATTGTCTGGTCCATGCTCCCGGCTGGTGAGATTACGGAAGAAACCGTGATGTCTCTGGGCGGCCTGATGCAGCGCGGCGATATTGTGATTGATGGTGGCAACACCTACTACAAGGACGATATCCGCCGCGCCAAAACGCTGGCTGAAAAAGGCATTGATTATATTGATGTCGGCACCTCCGGCGGCGTGTGGGGCCTGGAACGCGGCTACTGCATGATGTACGGCGGCGCGAAGGAAGCTGCTGAACATATCGACCCCATCCTGTCCGCCCTTGCCCCCGGCATTGGCGATATTCCGCGCACCCCCGGCCGTGACCGTGAGGGCGTGGACCCGCGCGCCGAGCAGGGCTACCTGTATTGCGGCCCGGCAGGCTCCGGCCATTTTGTCAAAATGGTCCATAACGGCATTGAATACGGCATGATGCAGGCCTTTGCCGAAGGCTTTGACGTGATGTACCGCAAGGACGCCCCGCTGCTGCCGGAAGATGAACGCTTCTCGCTCAACATGGCGGATATTGCGGAAGTCTGGCGGCGTGGCAGCGTTGTCTCCTCCTGGCTGCTGGATCTGACGGCACAGGCGCTGACCAAGAATGAGTCCCTCTCCGAATTCTCCGGGGAAGTGAATGATTCCGGGGAAGGCCGCTGGACGATTGAAGCCGCGATTGAAGAAGCCGTGCCCGTGCCGGTGATGACGGCAGCGCTCTTCACCCGCTTCCGCTCCCGCTCTGGCAACACGTTCTCGGAAAAAGTGCTGTCTGCCATGCGGTATGGCTTTGGTGGACACGTTGAAACAAAAGACTAAGTGCGTATTTTAGCACATGCTTAACACTGGGAGCGCAGACGCAGCATGACGGTTACCGATAACGCCCTTCACGCCGCTCTTGCGCCCCCGGCGTCTCGCATCAAGCTGGTGGTATCCGATATGGACGGCACCTTGCTGACCCCGGAAAAGCAGGTCACGCACCACACGCTGGCCGCCGTGCAGGCGCTGAAAGACGCGGGTATTCCGCTGTGCCTCGTCAGCAGCCGCCCGCCGGGCGGGATTGAGATGTATTTTGATGTGCTCGGCCTGCACACGCCGTATGGCGCGTTAAATGGCGGCACAATCTTCAATGCCGACCGCACGGTGCGCTCCCAGCTGGCACTGGACCCGGGAGCGGTGCAGGACGCGCTGGATATGCTGAAAGTGCATAATCTGGATGCCTGGCTGTTCCGTGGGCATGAATGGCTGGTGGATAACCCCACCGGTGCGTATGTGGAGCCGGAACGCAAAGCCGTGCGTATGGACCCGCAGATCGTCTCCAGCTTTGCAGGCTCCACCACCGGTATTGGCAAAATCACCGGCTCCTCTGCCGATTATGATGCCGTTGCCCGGCAGGAAGCCGAAATTGGGATGCTGCTGGAAGGCCGCGCAAGTGTTGCCCGCTCCAGCCAGTGGTTCCTTGATATTACCCCGCTGGATGCCAACAAGGGCAACGCCCTGCGCCATCTGGCAGAGTTCTACGGGGTTGATCCTTCCGAAGTGGCCTGCATTGGCGATATGGACAACGATGTGCCGATGTTCAAAGTCGCAGGCCTTGCCATCGCCATGGGGCAGGCCTCCGAAGGTGTGGCCGCGCAGGCCCATTTTGTGACAGCCGCCAATACGGATGAAGGCTGGTCCAAAGCCATTGAAACCCTTGTGCTGCCCCGTGCGGTCTCCCTGAACGATCACCCCGCCAGCGCGCCTGCCGCATCCCCCGGCACGCCCGCCGGGGCCTGACCCATGCCCCGCCCGCCGCATGACATCCGGCTGGTGCTGGCTGATGTGGATGGCACACTGGTCACGCGGGAGAAAATTCTCACCCCGCGTGCTATCCGGGCCGTGCAGGCCTTGCGGGCGCGGGATATTCTGTTTGCCATTACATCCGGCAGGCCACCCCGTGGCATGGCCATGCTCATTGAGCCACTAGGGCTGACAACCCCGCTGGCAGGCTTTAACGGCGGCATGATGGTGCGGCCGGATATGCACCTTATCAGTGCCCTGCGCCTGCCCCGTACGGTTGCGGAAAAAACTCTCGCTTTGCTGAAAGAGCACGGTGTGCCCGCGTGGGTTTATACTTCGCAGGACTGGCTGGTGCCGGATGCCTCCGCGCCGCACGTGGCGCGGGAGCAATGGACAGTCAAATTCCCGCCCCGCGTCACCAGTTCTTATGATGACGTGCTGGATGATGTGATCAAGATTACCGGTGTGAGTGATGATGCGGAGCTGATGCGCCGCGTGGCCAACACGCTGGCGCAGGAGCTGGGGGCCTCGGCTTCCGCCGCCCTGTCTCAACCCTATTATGTTGACATCACCCACCCGGATGCCAACAAAGGCGGCGTTGTCCACACGCTGGAACGCCTGCTGAACATACCCGCCACCGCCATGCTCACCGTTGGGGATCAGCCAAATGATGTGCTGATGTTCCGCGCCAGTGGCACCTCCATTGCCATGGGGCAGGCGACAGAAAGCGTGCAAACCAGCGCCACATGGACAACTGCGTCTTCTGAAGAGGATGGGTTTGCCAAAGGCATTGAACGGTTTGTGCTCGGAGAGGACTGATATCATGACCGGACAGAACACCCGCACTGGCAAAGTTGCCGTTTTTGCAGACAGAGAAGCCGCCACGCGCCATCTGGCCGACTGGCTGCTGCAGGAGGCGCTGGCTAAAAAGGATGAGCCGTTCAGCATTGCCCTTTCCGGCGGCAGCACGCCGCAGCTACTGTACAGCATGATGGCATCCGAGCCGTATGCCAGCCGCTTCCCCTGGGCACGCATGGAGTTCTTTCTGGGGGATGACCGCTTTCTGGCGCATGACCATGAAGACAGCAATTCCGGCATGCTCCAGCGCCTGCTGTTCTCCCGCGTGCCGGTGCCGGCTGAAAATGTGCACCTCATCCCCACGGCAGGCACTGCGGAAGACGCCGCCAAAGAGTATGATGCCGAACTGAAAAAGTTTTACGGGGCAGACACCCTCCAGCCGGGCAAGCCGCTGTTTGATGTCAATCTGCTCGGGCTGGGCAGCGATGGCCATACGGCCTCCCTCTTCCCCGGTCAGCCGGTGCTGAAGGAACGCACGGCGTGGGTTTCCACCTGCGTGCCGCCCGTCGCCCCCTATACCCGCCTGACCATGACCTACCCGGCCATTGATGCCAGCCGCCATGTTGTCTTTCTGGTGGAAGGTGCCTCCAAGCGGGAGACGGTGGCCAAAGTCCGCGCGCAGGACCCCGCCTGCCCGGCGAGTGCCATTACCGCCATGGGCGATCTGACCTGGGTGCTGGACCGTGACGCCGCCCCGGCAGACGTATAAAACACCCACACCCTGACACCACACCCGACCATAAAAAAACAAAAATAAGGACCCTCTCCATGACCGGCAAAGCACCAGACCCCGCCGCCAACCTGAAACAGCAAGCCGCCATCAAGGCCGCATCACTGGTGCAGGACGGGATGGCCGTCGGCCTTGGCACAGGCTCCACAGCGTTTTTTGTCGTGGCGGAACTCGGCCGCCGCGTGCGGGAGGAAGGGCTGAAAATCTGCGCCATTCCCACCTCCGACGCTACGGAAGCACAGGCGCGGGAGGAAGGCATTCCGCTCACCACCTTTGCCGCCCATCCTGAACTCGACATTACCATTGATGGCGCGGATGAGATCGAGCCGCGCACGCTCAACCTCGTTAAAGGCCGGGGCGGCGCGCTGCTGCGGGAGAAAATTGTCGCCTCCGCCGCAAAGCAGTTTGTGATTGTGGCTGACAGCAGCAAGTATGTTGACCATTTGGGCATGCTCTGCCCGGTGCCGGTGGAAGTCATTCCCTTTGGCTGGGAGAATGTAGCGGTAAAGCTCGGCCGCATGGGCGCGCACGTTACCCCGCGCAAACACCGGGATGGCTCTTTTTATCTCACGGATGAAAAGAACCTGATTATGGATTGCGTGTTCGGCCCGATTGAAGACCCGCACAAGCTGGGCACGGATATCCACAGCATTGTGGGTGTGGTGGAACACGGGCTGTTTATTGAAATGGCGACGCAGGCCATTACCGCAGGCCCTGAGGGCATTCGCGTGATTACTCCCACCGTGTCCGACGGGCTGATTGCCACCCCGGCACTAGACCCGTCCGAGCCTGTCACCCGCGTGCCGCCCGTGCCGAACGAGAACGGCAGCAGCAAGACCGTGTTGCCGACACAGCCGGTGGCAAGCGGCATCAAAAAACAGTTGCTGGTGATTATGGGCGTTTCAGGCTCCGGCAAGACCACCATTGCGGAGGGCCTGCGCAATGAGCTGGGCTGGCCTTTTCAGGAAGGGGATGACCTGCACCCCGCCGCCAATGTTGCCAAAATGGCCGCCAGCATTCCGCTGAATGATGAAGACCGCTGGCCCTGGCTGGCCCGCTGCCAGGAATGGCTGGCCGAGTGTAACCGGGCGGGCACCGGCGGGATTCTCACCTGCTCCGCGCTGAAACATTCCTACCGGGATGTGCTGCGCAAAGGCGGGCTGGAGCCCATCTTTATCTATCTGCACACATCGGAAGCCGTGCTGCTGGAACGGCTGAAGCGCCGGCGGGGCCACTATATGCCCCCCACCCTGCTGCCCAGCCAGTTGCAGACGCTGGAAGCACCGGCGGCGGATGAACATGCCCTCAGCATGTCCGCAGATACCAATCCGGCTGAAACCATTGCGGAAATTCTGTCCTATCTGAAAACCATCTGACTTTAAGCAAAAGGGGGAATGCGCTGTGGGCCATAATTACGCAAAACCGCTGACATCCGGGCAGAAGATGGAACGGTTGCTCACGCGTATTCCCCCCTCATGGGCCATACGGATGGAGCGCGCGACGGGCCCCGCCTTATGGCGCGCCATGGTCCATGCGCCGGAAGCCGCCGAGGGCGCGTGGAGTGACGCGCATCAGGACCCGGCCGATGCGCTGGAAGACGCATGGCGGCGCAACCGGACGGTGCTGGCTTAACGCACCCGTCCGCGTTTGCGGGGCTGGCCGGTGAGCGGGTTGATCTGCTCCCGGCGCGGCGGTTTGGCTGTGGTATCCGGCACCACATGGCAGGGCACACCCTCCGCCCGGCGCGCTGCGGCAAAGCGTTCAGCATGGGTCAGCTGCGCGGCCTGATACAGCACTTTATCCCCCAGCATTACTTTGTGTTGTCGCACCGGTTCTTCCCTTTTCGTGTTTGGAGAGCCGCCATATTGCACCCGCGCCTTCTGTATTCTAACGTATATAATACGATCAGGTCCGGGATACTCATGCGCTCTTTCATGCTCCGTTGCAGACTGCTCTGCTCCTCGTCCCTCATGCTCAGCCTGCTGGGCGTGGGGCTGGCCACCCCTCTGGCTGTGTCCGGTCAGGCTGCCGCACAACCGGCGCATCCCGCAGCTGGCCCCGGCGCGCATGTTGTCGCGCAGGCCGTGGCCACCATGCCGACGGTGAATAATATCCCGGTCTATCCGCGCACGGTTACGGATATGAGTGGCGCCAGCGTTGCGCTGGACAAAAGTGCCGCCAACATTGCGGACCTCTGGTTTGCCCATAACGAGATTACCGTCATGCTCGGCGGGGCGGAACGCATTAAGGTCTCGGCAGACAAACCGGCGGACCTGCCCTGGCTGTTTAAGGTCGCCCCGATGCTGCGCTCGGCGGAAACCGGCGTCCACCCGGACAGTGTGAACCCGGAAGACCTGCTGAACCGCCATATCGGGCTGGTCTTTGTGCCCACCCATGCCAAGGCGGAAGAACTGCGCAAAACCGGCCTGCCTACGCTGGATGCGCACTACACCACACTGCCACAGATGCTCACCTCCGTGGACATGACGGCCGACGCCCTCGCCACGCCTTATGCGCATGAGATCGCCAGCGAATATCGCCAGAAGCTGGAAGCGTTGCAGCAGAGTCTGCACGCCCGCACGGTCTCCCTGCCCGCCTCCGCCCGCCCACGTGTGCTGCATATTGCCCGCCTTAACCCCCTGCAAATTGACGGCAAAGATACGCTGATTGATGCATGGATTCAGGCGGCTGGCGGTCGCAATGCGGCGGCAGAAGTTTCCGGCAACCATCGCCCCGTCACGTTTGAGCAGATTGCGGCCTGGAACCCGGATATGATTGTCATCGGGGCCAACGCCGGACCTCTGGCGGCAGACGCCCCGCTGCGCACCTTGGCAGCTTTCCAGAACGGCAAGGCATGGACCAACCCGCAGGGTGTGTTCCCGTGGGATCGCTACGGGTGTGAGGTTCTGCTTCAACTGGAATGGGCGGCCCAGCACGTCCAGCCGGAACTCTTCAAGGACATCGACGTGCGCCGGGACCTGAAAGCGTTCTACAAACAGTTCTTCCGCTACAGCCTGACGGATGACGACGTGACACGAATTCTGGCAGACCAGCCACCTATGGTTTTATAATAAAACGAGAAAATTTTTTATTATTCTAAAACTTTTCAACACAATAGAAATATATCAGAACTATTGATTTTTTTTGATTTTTTATATACAAAAAATCAATTTATTAAGGGACAGTCAGCATGCTTTTCTACAACCACTGCGGTCTAGGTATTACAAACCAAAAACTATCACTTACTGGTTTAGCTTATGAAGCACTCGAATATCAAGAAAGCATAATTTTACCTAATTTGGTAGACTTTGATCCCCGCATTAATACACACAAAGTAGTTCCTCTAGATGAATATTTTGAAATTTCTGCCATAAAAAATGTTATGGCTTCTTTTGGTGTAAATATTATTGATAACCCCACCGGAAATGAAGAAGATACTACTGATGGATGGCACTGTTTCTGTAAAGGTGCCAAAAAATATGGGGAAATAGGTCAACTCGGACGAAGTGCTCTTGGGGAAATGGGAGCACAAATCATCCGTACTTTCACCCCCAAGAAATTTATCCTGGAATTTTCAAATATTCTTTGCCAAAGCCTCTATGGCACTCTTGGTATCAAGCATGCGTTACAAATGCGCATTGAAAACGACTGGGTAGGGTTTTCCAGTTCTTCAGAGTCCTACAAAAATATTATACAAAAAACCATCAACACTTTTCCTGATATTCAATCTATATATATTTTATGTGATGAAAAAAATACTGACAAAAAGGAAGATGTAAGAAATTACTTTAAAAATGACTTTGGCGTTGACGCTTTTTTCAAAAGTGATTTTTTTGATATTTCCAAAAAAAATAATCTCTTTCTATCTCTTGTTGATTTTGAGATTGCCTCAAATGCTCGGTATTTTATTGGGAATTGTGAATCAACGTTTTCTTCTTTTGTAAGCTTTGAAAAATTTTGCAAAACATATGAACCTGTTTTAAATCACTATATCTACAATACATCAAAAGAAACCCTGCAAATTCGCCAGGATAGTGGTGGATCCACAATTCCGGCTGTTGCACAGGATAAAATTCACAGAAGAAAGAAACTTTTTTCTATAGAAGACTTTGAAAAAGAAAGAATTTGGAAAATAGAACTCAAGGCACACATTTCAAATCATGGAGATTTTATAAGTCGCTCTTTAATAACCGATGCCAGCCCTTGTGGAAATCTCGTCTGCGGCAGCATGGATGAACAGATGAGGTCCATAGAAGCATTTTCCATCACATCACATTCTCCTGATATCAATTTGGAATATCGAGCCAAACTAAAAGATGGAACCATCACTGAATGGAAAAGTAATGGTGATTTTTCAGGAACCATTGGAAATTCTCTTGCCATTCAAGCATTTGCAATTCGTATTACTGGACCTGCATCCTTAACATGCGATTGTATTTATGGCGGCCTGTTCCAAGGAGATCATTTTCCTATCAGAGCATCTAATGGGCAATGGTCTGAAGCACCTCAAGGCGGGAATTTGATTGCCATGCAAATTACTTTTTTGGAAAAATAATATCTATTCATCCATTCATTAACGCAGAGGAAATAGTTATATATTCTTATGGATACCCTCTTTAATATCCATAAGAAGAAAATATTAAATTTAATATTTCCTCCCGCAGGAGAAAACAGGCATTACGGACAGCGTGAGACACCAGACAGACGTCCCTCTGCCTGTTTCAGCGCAGCCATGACCGGCTTGCTGGACCATATGCGCACCCACAACACGCCGCCCCGGCTTCTGGCGGCGCTCAGGGCGCTTGTCCGTAAAGACACTCTGTGGCTGATCGCGCTGGCAGCCCTTGTCGGCGTGCTGGCGGGTGGTGTTGTCAGCCTGATGACGGCCGCAACATTCCTCGCGCATCATCTGCTGGCCCCGGAATCTGGCCGCCTGTCCGGGCTGGCAACCGTTAACCCCGTGCGCGCCCTGCTGGTTCCCACGTGCGGCGGCCTGCTGCTGGGGCTGACCAGCCTGTATCTGGCCCGCAAAACCCGCTTCCACCCGGCAGACCCGATTGAGGCCAATGCTCTGCATGGAGGCCGCATGTCCTTTCGGGACAGTCTGATTCTGGCCGGGCAAACCATTCTCTCCAATGGCTGCGGGGCCTCACTGGGGCTGGAGGCCGGGTTCAGTCAGCTTGGAGCTGCCTTTGGCTCCCGCATCGGGCGGCAGTTGCGCATGCACCGGGCCGATGTGCGCCTGCTGGTCGGCTGCGGAGCCGCCGGGGCCATCGGGGCTGCGTTTGATGCACCTCTGGCCGGGGCGTTTTATGCGTTTGAACTGATTATCGGCTCCTACACCTTTACCGCCCTCGCCCCGGTGGCACTGGCTGCCATCTGCGGTATTGGCGTGGTGCATCTGACCGGCACCGTGCTGCCGCCCGTCTGGGTGGCCACACCGCAGGGCATCCCGCTGCTGGCTTACTTCCCCATTATCCTGCTGGGCGTTTTTGCCGGACTGGTGGGAGTGATGCTGATGCGTGGCGTCACGCTGACGGAATACACCTTCCAGCGCCTGCCTTTGCCGGTCTGGCTGCGCCCCGCGCTGGGTGGCCTGCTGGTGGGCGGGCTGGCGATCATTTCCCCCTCCGTTCTCTCCTCCGGCCACATGGCCATGCGGGCAGGGCTCATCAGCTCGCCGCCCTTCATGCTGGCCCTCGGCCTGCTGGGGTTGAAGGCGCTGGCCTCTGCCATTTCCATTGGCTCGGGCTTTCGCGGCGGGCTGTTTTTTGCCTCACTCTATCTGGGTGTGCTGACGGGCGCGGTCTTTGCCGGAGCGCTCGCCCCGCTGGCCGTGCTGCCTGTTTCCGTCTGCACCATTGTGGGCATGTGCGCGCTGGCCGTGGCCGTTATTGGCGGCCCCATGACCATGATCTTTCTGGCGCTGGAGACGACCGGCAGCCTGCCGCTAACGGGCGCTGTGGTGGTCTCGGCCATTGTGTCCTCCATGACGGTGCGGCGGACCTTTGGCTATTCCTTCGCCACATGGCGCTTCCATCTGCGCGGTGAGAATATCCGCTCCGGCGTAGATGTAGGCTGGATGCGCACGCTGACGGTGGAGCGGATGATGCGCACGGAAGTCGCCACCTTCCCCGCGACGGAAACCGTGCAGGCCGCCCGCATCGCCTTCCCAAACCAGACACCGCGCTACATCATTCTGTGTGACGAGCAGAACCATTATAAAGGGCTGGTGGAAAACGTGCTGTTCCATGCCAACCGCGTGCCGGAAACCACGCCACTGACGGAACTGGTTGCCGCGGATGATCTGGCGCTGACCCCGGCCCTCTCACTCTCCACCGCCATTGATACGTTCGAGCGGCTGGCCCGCCCGGCGCTGGCTGTAGTGGATGACGACAACCACATTCTCGGCCTGCTGAGTGAGCGCTACGTGCTGCGCCGCTATGCGGAAGAACTGGAACGCACCCGGCGGGAACTGGCAGGGGAAAAATACCGGGTTTAACCGGGCGTGCACTTTGCAGCACTTTGCAGCACTTTGCGGCACTTTGCGCGTTGATAAATTTAAGTCAGGAGAACCCTTTATGTCTCTGCCCGCGTTTCTGAAAACCCTGCTACGGGCCAGTGCCCCGACTGCTCTGGCTCTTGGGCTGGCAGCCCCTGCCCTGAGCGCCCCCGCCCACAAAACCACGCCTGCCACCACGCCCGCTCTGGATGCTGCCGCTCGGGCTGTGCGGGCCGAGCTAAAATCCGTCGGGGCTGCGCGCTTTACCGCTCCGGACTACAAGCTCGGTGTGGTGCGCCATATGGTGATGTTCACCTTCCGCCCCGGCACGACAGCGGCACAGCGCGCGGAGGTTACGCGGCGCTTTGTGGCCCTCACCACCCTCTCCCGCAGGGCGGATGGCAAGACGGTTGTGACGTCCATTGAGACAGGGGCGCAGAACAGCGGAGAAAATTCCGACCTCGGGCTGGAGCAGGGGTATCTGGTTACCTTCCAGTCTGAAGGGGACAGGAACTTTTACGTCGGGCGCCCGATTGTCACCGAGGCAGGGCACTTTGACCCAGCACATGATGCCTTCAAAACCTTTGCCGGACCGTATTTGGCCAAGGTCGTGGTGTTCGACTTCACCCCCACGGCACCGGCAGCCCTCTGATGTGCGGGCCTTTCCCGCATGGAACGGGAGGCCGCACCAACGCAAACGCATATCTGTGATCTGGCATGGCCAGAGAACAGTGTTATAACACCTCATTCTTTTTTAAGCCTTATCCAGACGGAGCCACTTCCTTATGACCGCCCCAGCCCAGACCCCGGCGAACCAGTCTCTTCTGGGCCGCCTGAAGGACATTGCCGGACACAGCCGCGTGCTGACCAGCGAGGCCGAAACCTACCGCTTCCGGCACGGCTTCCGCTTTGGCGCGGGCAAGGTGCTGGCTGTGGTGCAGCCCGGCACGCTGGTGGAACTGTGGCGGGTGGCGCAGGCCTGTGTGGATGCGGGCAAGATTATCATCATGCAGGCCGCCAATACCGGCCTGACAGGTGGCTCCACGCCGGATGGCAATGATTATGACCGTGAGATCGTGCTCATCAGCACCCTCCGGCTGACCGGTGCCCATATGATTGGCGGCGGCAAGCAGGTTGTCTGCCTGCCCGGCGCCACGCTGTATGAGCTGGAAGGCATGCTGGGCGCCATTGGGCGGGAACCGCATTCCGTTATCGGCTCATCCTGCATTGGGGCGTCCGTTCTGGGCGGCATCAGCAACAACTCGGGCGGTGCGCTGGTGCAGCGTGGCCCGGCCTATACGGAAATGGCCGTGTTTGGTCAGGTGGGGGAAGACGGCAAGCTCCAGCTCGTCAACCATCTGGGCATCCAGCTGGGGAATGACCCTGAAGCCATTCTGAACAAGCTACAGGCTGGCACCTTCTCCGATGCGGACATCGACTGGGATGCAGGCCGCGGGCATGACAACAACTACATCACCCACGTGCGTGATGTGGATGCGGACACCCCCGCCCGCTTTAACGCAGACCCGGCCCGCTGGCATGAAGCCGCAGGCTGCGCGGGCAAGCTGGTGGTGTTTGCCGTGCGTCTGGACACTTTCCCCGCCGCAAAAAACCCGGCGGTGTTCTACATCGGCTCCAACAGCACGGACGAGCTGGAAGACCTCCGCCGCCATATGCTGACCGGGTTTGAAGAACTGCCGATTGCAGGCGAATACATCCACCGCGATGCGTTCAACATTGCCGAGAAATACGGCAAGGACACGTTTGCAGTTATCCGCAAATTTGGCACGAAATTCCTGCCGAAGATGTTCGCCATGAAGTCCCGGTTTGACATTTTTGCCAAACAGTTCGGCTTCCTGCCTGAAAACCTGAGCGACCGCATTATGCAGGCACTCAGCGTGTTTATCCCCAACCAGCTGCCCAACCGGATGCTGGAGTATCGGGACAAGTTTGAACACCACCTGATGCTGAAAACCTCCGCCACGCTGGCAGGCCCGATGAAGGCCTATCTGGAGCAGTTCTTCAGCAAGGCGACCGGTGAATTTTTTGAATGCACGCCCGATGAAGGCACCCGCGCCTTCCTGCATCGCTTTGCCGCTGCGGGGGCTGCCGTGCGCTACCGCGCCGTGCATCACCGTGAGGCGGAAGACATTGTGGCGCTGGACGTCGCCCTGCGCCGGAACGACCGCAACTGGTTTGAAAAACTGCCGAAAGAGATTGAAGACAAGATTATCGTCAAACTCTATTACGGCCACTTCCTGTGCCATGTGATGCATCAGGATTACGTCATCAAAAAAGGCTACAACGCCATGGACGTGGAGCACAGCATGCTCCCCGGTCTGGACCAGCGGGGCGCGCGCTACCCGGCGGAACATAATGTGGGCCATCTCTATCAGGCTCCCGATGTCATGCTGGCGCATTACCGGGAGCTGGACCCCTGCAACTGCATGAACCCCGGCATTGGTCTGGCCACTAAAAAGAAGAACTGGGTGGCGGAGAGCGTCTAAAACGCGATAGAGAGGTCCGGCCCTTTCCTGTTACCGGACCTCTCGCTTTATGCTCCAGATCGACAGCCTCGTGTTCAACGCATGGGGACGCCAGTTTTTTAATCGTGCCAGCGTCAGCCTGCCCAACCCCTCCAAGGTCTCTCTTGTGGGGCGGAACGGGGTTGGCAAATCCACGCTGTTCAAGCTGATTAAAGGCGAGTTGCAGCCGGATTCCGGTGAAATTTCCATCCCCAAGGCCGCCCGCATTGCAGCGGTGGATCAGGAACATCCGGCCACGGATGTCACCTTGCTGGAAACCATTCTGGCAGCCGATCTGGAACGCGCCACGCTGATGGCCGAGCTGGAAACAGCTGAGCCGGAGCGCATGGGCGATATCTGGATGCGGCTGATTGAAATTGATGCCGACAGCGCCCCCTCCCGCGCAGCAGAAATTCTGAACGGCCTTGGCTTCTCCACCGAGGATCTGGACCGCCCGATGGCGGAATTCTCCGGTGGCTGGCGGATGCGTGTGGCACTGGCCGCCGCCCTGTTCTCCGAGCCTGACCTGCTGCTGCTGGATGAACCGACCAACTATCTGGACCTTGAAGGCGCACTCTGGCTGGAAGCCCGGCTGGAACGCTATCCGCATTGCGCCCTGATTATCAGCCATGACCGTGAACTGCTGAACAACTCAGTGGATTTCACGCTGCATGTCACGGAAGGCAAGCTGGAACTCTATACCGGCGGCTATGATTCCTTTGAGCATCAGCGAGCTGAAAAAATCCGCCTGCAAAGTGCCACCCGCGCCAAGCAGGAAGCCGAACGCGCGCATCTGCAATCCTTCGTGGATCGCTTCAAAGCCTCCGCCGCCAAGGCCGCACAGGCCCAGAGCCGTGTGAAACGTCTGGCCAAGCTGACGCCGATTGAAACCACCATTGAGGCACAGGTTTCCCCCTTCATCCTGCCCTCCCCGCCGCGCCCGCTGGCTCCGCCCCTGCTGCGGCTGGAAAATGTGGAAGTGGGTTACGGGGATGATCCGGCCATTCTGAAAGACCTTGATCTGCGGCTGGATGTGGATGACCGCATCGGCCTGCTGGGCGTGAACGGGGCCGGTAAATCCACCTTCGCCAAGCTGGTGGCGGGTGCGCTGGAAGCGCGGTCAGGCCGCGTGTCCCGCTCGGCCCGGCTGGAAGTGGGCTGGTTCCATCAGCATCAGATTGAAGCGCTGGACCCACAGCAGACCCCGCTGGATATCATGCGGGAAGCGCGGCCAACGGACAGTGACCAGTCTCACCGTTCCCGGCTGGCACAGTTCGGCATCCATTTTGAAAAGCAGGGCACCAAAGTGGAAGCGCTCTCCGGTGGGGAACGCGCCCGCCTGCTGCTGAACATGGTCGCCATGTCCGCCCCGCATCTGCTCATTCTGGATGAACCGACCAACCATCTGGATATCGACAGCCGCCGCGCCCTGCTGGATGCACTCAATGCGTATGAAGGGGCTGTGCTGCTGATTACCCATGATCGCTCGCTGATGGAGCTGGTCGCGGACCGCCTGTGGCTGGCAGCAGACAACACCATTGTGCCGTTTGATGGCGATATGGATGACTACGCCCGCTTTGTGATTGAACGCGCCCGTGGCGGCACGGCCGCCCCCTCGCAGCGCGCTGCGAAGGAAAAGCGGAACAAAAAGGACAAGAAAGAGAAGAAGAAAAAGTCCTGAAAACAGGGCAAGTCTTCTTAAGGCGCAGGCAGTGCGGCCACCCACGCTTTAAGAGCGGCATCGTTACTCAGCACACCGGGAAAAATAATTTCCGGTGTGTACGGGCCGAAATCCCCGGCTCCCACGGCAACTTTCTGAAGAGTTGAAACCGCGCGTAGCTGTGACGGCATGACCTCTTCCCTGACCTCCATATAACGACTGGAACGGTCTGTTGTCTCCCCAACGTGTAAGGCCCCCAGACGCCGGAAAAGATCCACCGCAATCAGGCAGGAACTGAAACAGGTGTGATCCGTAACCAGCACCAGCCGCCCTTGCATCTCAGCCGGTGGCAAGACCTGCGGCATATCGTTCTGTTCCGCCGCCAGAGTGTGGCGTGCACAGGCGGGCAAAGCGGGTGAAAAATTCCGATGCTGCGCAAGAGCCTGCTTAATGTCGGTCACAAGAGGGCGGTAAAAATTTATGGATACACCATCCCTGCTGGCTTCTGCCTGATCCAGATTCTGTTGCAGGGCTGCCAGCACGCCGGGAGACACACGCCAGTAACTCCCCGAACAGGCAGGGAAATGGGGCTGAGCGGCTTTCAAACGCGGTTCACCCACCAGCAGTTCAGCAATGATGTCCGCGTATCGGGAATTTCCACCCCCATTTCCACGCAGATCAATCACCACCATCGGCGCCTCACGCAGGGCCGCCTGATTATGCCGGACCAGTGTGACGACCTTCTGAGCCTCGTCTTCAAGCGTATCCAGCCCGATCCACCAGCCGCCTGAAAAAGGCTCCACTTTCAGCCCGGCATCGCCGCGCTGTGCAACCTGCCCGATTGCAGCCCGGACATTTGCCATAAGAACAGGCTGCCAGTGCAGAGCCACACTTTCTGGCGCATGGCCCGGCGCAGAAAACGTGCACCGTTTCGGCCGGACCAGAAAAGGATTGCCCTCATCAAGCAAAAGCCAGCTTGCCGCACGCGCCCGCACGGCTTCAAGAACAGGATCACCCTTAAACCGGGCAATACGGGGCACAGCCCAGCTCTCGGCATCCTGCCCGTCGCAGCCCAGAAAGATCTGTCCTTTAACGTCGGGTTCGCCATGATCCGTCTGCTGTGCGCCCACAACCCACTGATTATTCTGGCGCGCCAGCAGGATTCCGGAACTCCTGATAATCTGGGCACCAACAAGCGCATTGCTCCAGATGTGTCCGTCCTGAAAATCCGCAGCAAGGCCGGACATAAGAGCGGCATAGGCAGGGTAATCCACCACACGCGGCAACCGTTGAGCCACATGCGCCTTTGCAAGGGCGAGACGCGCCTGAAAGGTGGCATCTCCCAGCTCAGGCGCGGCACCAGGGTGGTTGTTCTCAATCAGCGTCAGGGCTGCACGGCTGTCTTCAGCCGCAATCGTATGCCAGGCATCGGACAGGGGCGTTGCATGGCATGGGGCAGACATAACCCCCACACTCATCACCAGCACTCCCCAAACGTGATTACGCATTGCCCCCTCCCCGATACGACACATCAGGCGACGGCGTAGCACGCGTCCTCCCGCTGGCCATTACGTTAACGAAAAGACGCCACTAAGCAACAGACAGCGTGGGGGATCATCCGACCCTTTGTCCCAAAACAGAGCTTTCAGATGTTTTCAGCACGCCGACCTGACAGCCTCCCCCAAAACCACTAAGAAAGTCGGATGCAGATTGCCATCACTCCCACCCTTGCTCTGGATGACGCGGAACTCTCCTTTACTTACATTCTGGCGTCCGGCCCCGGCGGCCAGAATGTGAACAAGGTCGCCACCGCTGCGCAGTTACGGTTTGATGCCGCCAACTCGCCTTCCCTGCCCGAGCGGGTGCGCACGCGTCTGCTTACGCTGGCTGGCAGCCGCGCCACGCGAGACGGAGTGATTGTCATTACCGCCCGCAATTACCGCACCCAGCAGCAGAACCGGGAGGACGCCACCCAGCGTCTGGCCGAACTCATCCGGCAGGCCGCGCATAAACAGGCCTACCGTGTGCCCACCCGTCCCAGCAAAGGCGCACGCCAGCGGCGGCTGGATGGCAAATCCCGCCGCTCCAGCATCAAGCAGGGCCGCAGTAAGAAATTTGACGATTAACCCCCCGCCTATCCCAGACGTGAAGTGCCCCCCTCTTTTGCCGGATTGAGAAATCGGGCTTCATGCCGCCTCACGGTTTTTCTCCGCGAGGCGCATTGATGACAGCTTCCCACCGCCCCACTCAGTCCAGCACCATGACGGCCATCTGCTTCACAGAGCCGGGTGGGCCGGACGTGCTGCATTGTGAAACACTCCCCATCCCGCAACCGGGGCGGGGCGAGGTGCTGGTGCGCGTGCAGGCCGCAGGCGTAAACCGGCCAGACCTGATGCAGCGCGCCGGGGTTTACCCTCCGCCGCCCGGCGCCAACCCGCGCCTTGGGCTGGAAATTGCCGGCGAGATTGTGGGCTGTGGTGCGCCGCTGGAAGGCACCCCCATGCCTGAAATTGGCAGCGCCGTCTGCGCGCTGACCAATGGCGGGGGCTATGCGGAGTATTGTCTGGTGCCTGCGGGGCAATGTCTGCCCTGGCCCAAAGGGTATGATGCCGTGCAGGCCGCATCCCTGCCGGAAACCTTTTTTACAGTGTGGTCCAACCTGTTCATGCCCGCCCCTCCGGCTGTGGGGCAGCGCGTGCTGATCCACGGCGGCAGCAGCGGCATTGGGGTTACGGCCATCCAGCTTGTGCGGGCCTTTGGGGCCATTCCCTACGTTACGGCAGGGAATGCGGAAAAATGCGCCCTGTGTGAAAAGCTCGGGGCCATTGCCATCAACTACCATGAGGAAGATTTTGCCGCCCGCCTGCGGGAGCTGACGGATGGCAATGGCGTCAACCTCATTCTGGATATGATCGGCGGCGCGTATTTTGACCGCAACATCAAAAGTCTGGCCTTGGACGGGCGGCTGGTGATCATCGCGCTGCAAGGCGGGGCCAAGGCGGAACAGGCGGATCTGGCGCGCATCATGACCCGACGGCTGATCGTCACCGGTAGCACCCTTCGCGGGCGGGATACTGCAACCAAAGCGCGTATTGCGCGGGAATTGCACGCACAGGTTTGGCCACTGCTGGCCAGTGGCACCATCCGCCCCCGGATTGATACCGTCCTGCCTTTCTCCAAAGCCGCAGAAGCCCACCAGATGATGGAAGACAACAAACATCTGGGCCGCATCATTCTGGTGCCCGACCCAAAAGCCTGATGCGCGGGAGCCTGTTACGCGGGCAGGGCGGCCCTGCTCATGGAGCCATGCCCGCACGGCCATTCCCCTCATGGGGCTTTTTTCGCTACAAGAAGAGATCTGATCCCTCTCTTTGAGAAGCTTCGTTTTTTATGGCCCCATCTTCCTCTCTTGCGGACAGGCTTGCTGATGTCCGCGCCCGCATCACCGCAGCAGCGCAGGATGCCGGGCGAGACCCTGCCTCTGTCACTCTGGTGGCGGTCTCCAAATTCCACCCTGCCAGCAGCGTGCAGGAGGCCATTACCGCAGGCCAGACGGTGTTTGGGGAAAACCGCGTGCAGGAAGCCGCCGCCAAGTTCCCGCCCCTGCGGGAGCACAACCCGGCGCTGCGCCTGCATCTGATTGGCGGCCTGCAAACCAACAAGGCCAAAGACGCCGTACGCATAGCCGATATGATTGAAAGCCTCGATCGCCCGGCCCTTGCCGATGCCCTCGCCCGCGCAGCGGACAGCGTGGGCCGGATGCCGGAACTGCTGATTGAAGTGAACACCGGGGATGAGCCGCAGAAATTTGGCGTGCCGAAGGAAGAGGCTGACAGCTTTATCCGCACCTGCCGCCAGCGCTTTGGTGCCAGTTTGCGGGGGCTGATGTGCATCCCGCCAGCGGAGCAGGACCCCGCCCCGCATTTCCGCCTGCTGCGCAGCATGGCGCAGACGCACGGCCTGCCCGTGCTCTCCATGGGCATGTCCGCCGATTACCCGATTGCCATTGCCGAGGGCGCGACACTGGTGCGCGTGGGCACAGCTATTTTTGGCCCGCGTCCACCCACCGCCTGACGGGCGGATGCCAGATAACTTGCAATTCCCCGGCCAGACCCCCTATGCAAACGCCGGGACACATTTTCCCACGAGCGACGTGGAGCCAGAACTGACATGACAGACCCTGCTAAAACCCCCGGAACAGACCCGCAGTCTGGCACCCAACCCCACGCCGCGGCACAACCCGCTCCAGCGCACGCTGAAAAGCCACAGATTACGGAATTTGACGCTGACCACCCGCAACATGCGGCTGCCCCCGTGGGCTTTGCTGCTCTGCTGGGTGTGCTGGGCGTTGTGTATGGGGATATCGGGACCAGCCCGCTTTATGCCTTCCGCTCCACAGTGGAAGTGATTTCCGGGCACCATAGCGTCGCCCCATGGGAAATTATGGGGGTCGCCAGTCTTATTTTCTGGACGCTGATCCTCATCGTGACGGTCAAATACGTCATCCTGATTATGCGCGCCGACCATAATGGCGAGGGCGGCATTCTGGCCATCATGTCCCTCGCCCAGCGTATGGCGACCAACCCTAAGACCCGATGGGCACTTGGGCTGGTGGGCATTGTCGGGGCCTGTCTCTTCTTTGGGGATGGCATTATTACCCCGGCCATTTCCGTGCTTTCAGCCATTGAAGGGGTGGAAGTCAGCGTGCCTGCTGCGCATGACTTTGTGATCCCCATCGCCATTCTGGTCATTATCAGTCTGTTCAGCGTGCAGTGGATTGGCACAGGCAAGGTCGGAACCATTTTCGGGCCGGTCATGCTGCTGTGGTTTGGCACGCTGGGGGCACTGGGCGTTGTGCAGATCCTGCACCACCCCGGGGTTTTGATGGCGCTTTCCCCCACTTATGCGCTGGAATTTGTGTTCTACCACGGCAGGCTCTCGTTCCTCGCCCTTGGCTCTGTGGTGCTGTGCGTCACCGGGGCGGAGGCGCTGTATGCCGATATGGGCCATTTTGGCCGCGCGCCCATCCGCTACGCGTGGCTGTTCTTTGTGCTGCCCATGCTGGTGCTGAACTATTTTGGGCAGGCCGCGCTGGTCATTGCTGACCCCAAAGCGCTGGTGAACCCGTTCTTCCTGATGTGCCCGCACTGGATGCAGGGGCCGATGGTGGTGCTTTCCACCTTCGCCACCGTTATTGCCAGTCAGGCCGGGATCTCCGGCGGCTTCTCCATCTGCCGCCAGCTTATCCAGCTTGGCTACATGCCGCGTCTGCGCATTACCCACACCAATGCGGAAGAGGAAGGCCAGATCTATCTGCCGGACTTCAACCGCTTTCTGGCCGTGGGGGCCGTGCTGCTGGTTGTGGCCTTCCGTAGCTCCGATGCTCTGGCCTCGGCTTACGGCATTGCCGTGACCGGCACCTTTATCTGCACCTCCATTCTGGCCATTGTGGTGTTCCGCAAGCACTTCAACTGGCCGGTGTGGCAGGTGGGGCTTGTGTTTGGCGGCTTCCTGGCGCTGGACAGCACCTTCTTTGCTGCCAACGCGCTGAAGATCCCCGACGGCGGCTGGGTGCCGGTGCTGCTGGGCTGTGTGCTGACCCTGATGATGACCACATGGAAGAAGGGCCGTGGCCTGATTGTAGCCCGGCAGCGGCAGGACAGCCTGCCCATGGGCTCCTTCATTGCGCGCCTGCCGCAGTCCCGCATTATCCGCGTGCCGGGCATGGCCGTGTTCATGACGGGCACGCCGGACTTTGTGCCGCCCTGCCTGCTGCATAACTTGCGCCATAACAAGATCCTGCATGACCACGTTTTGTTTGTGACGGTGCAGAACCTTGACCAGCCGGAAGCCGACCGTGGCCACCGCGTGGCCGTGGAAGAACTGGCCCCCAATATCTACCGCGTCATCCTGCGGTACGGCTTTATGGAAATGCCGAACATCCCGCGCGCACTGGAAGATCTGAAGTCTAACGGCGTGGATTTTGACGCCCTGCAGGCCTCTTACTTCACATCCCGCGAACTTATTACCCGCTCCTCCGTGCCGCGCATTTCGCACTGGCGGATGTCCCTGTTCCTGTTCATGGCGCGCAATGCCACCTCCAGCATGGAATTCTTCCGTATTCCGCCGGATCGCGTGGTGCAGCTGGGCGTGAAGGTGGCCATCTGACCGCCCTCGCCCCTTCCAGCGCCGAGCCTCTCGCGCTCTACATCCACTGGCCATTTTGTCTGGCCAAATGCCCGTACTGTGACTTCAACTCACACGTGCGGGAACGGATGCCTGAGGCCCGCTTTGCCGCCGCCCTGCGCACGGAACTGGCGCATGAGGCCGCACGGCTGGGCCGCCGCAAACTCGGCTCCATCTTCTTTGGCGGGGGCACGCCCTCTCTGATGGCCCCCGAGAGTGTGGCCGCGCTGATTGCCGATGCCACAACACTGTTCGAGCCTCTGCCCAACCTTGAAATCACGCTGGAAGCCAACCCCACCAGCGTAGAATCCGGTCGCCTGAGCGCCTTCCGGCAGGCGGGGGTGAACCGGGTTTCTCTGGGTATTCAGGCGCTGGATGATGCCTCGCTCAAATTTTTGGGCCGGGAACATTCGGCTCAACAGGCCCTCGCCGCGCTGGAAATTGCGCGCGGTTTGTTCCCCCGCATTACGTTTGACCTGATTTACGCCCGCCCCGGCCAGACACTGGCTGACTGGCAGGCGGAACTGGATACCGCACTCAGTCTGGTGGCGGACCATGTGTCCCTTTATCAGCTGACCATTGAGCCCGGCACAAAGTTTGAAGCCCTGTATCGCACCGGCGCGTTCACACTACCGGATGAAGACACCGCCGCCCGACTCTATCAGGAAACGAGTGAGGTCACCGCACGCCACGGGCTGGCAGGCTATGAAGTCTCCAATTACGCCCGCCCCGGCAGTGAAAGCCGCCATAATCTGACTTACTGGCGCTATGGCGATTATCTGGGCCTCGGCCCCGGCGCACATGGACGCATCACGCAAGGTGACGCCCTGTTTGCCACCCGCCGCCACCGTGCGCCGGAACCCTGGGCCGATCTGGTAGAACGCACCGGCACCGGCCAGACCTCGCAGGACGCGCTGGACCCAACGGACCGCGCGCGGGAAATGCTGCTGATGGGCCTGCGCGTCACAGAAGGCATAAACGCCCACCGCTTTACCGCCCGCACCGGCCTGAGCCTGCAAGATGCGCTGGACCCGATTATTCTGGAAGCAGCACTTGAAGAAGGCTATCTGGAGCAAACTGCCGAAACCCTCCGCGCCACCCCGGAAGGCCGCCTGCGGTTGGAAGCCCTGCTGGGTGCATTAGTGCTGTAAACTGCTCTGCTGTTTTTTACACTGCAACTCATGAACAGTGATAATCTGAGATAATATTATCACCAGAACTCCCCAGAAAGAAAAATCATAAATGCATTTATAGGTTTCACAGATGATGATAAAAATCACAGAAAGCAGACAAAAAACAAGAAGAACCAAAGACCATTTATATCTGGAATTTATCATTCTCTATAATCCCATTAAATCATTATAATGATGCAATAATTTTCCACATTTTCAAGTCCCATAATAATCCCTGAGCCTGCCGCGCCATCCACGGAACATGTGGCAACGGTTTAAAATACCCGACCTTTATCCGCTGCGGATTAAATTTTTACATAGCCATATTCCCTTCCCATTCCATTTAACGATACGCTTGCGGCATGTTACCCACCCGGGTGCTCTTTTTAACCAACCGAGGCTTTTCATGCGTCAGCGTCCCCCCACCCATCGCCCCCTTCTGCGGCTGACTTCCGCCCTTGCCGCAACGCTGGCCGTGCTGTGCGCCGCCCCCCACGCCCGTGCGGACGAAAAAGCCGACGCCCCGGAACTGGTGATTGAAGACAACGATTTTCTCGGCCCGGGCGGGTCAGACATCCAGTCCACCATCCCGCTGCTGGCCAACCCGCACGTTAAGGTTCTGGGCTTTACTGTTTGTGCCGGTGATGACTGGGAAAATGCAGAATCCGCTCACCTGCGCCGCTTTCTGGAAATTGCCCACCATGAGGATATTCCGGTCGCCGATGGGGCAGTCTATCCGCTGATTAACAGCGTGGAACTCATGCGCCTGCGTGAGAAGCAGTATGGTGCCATTCCGTGGAAAGGTGCATGGGGTGGCCCCAGCTCCATGGACAATGTGCCCTCCGTCCAGCCGCCGCTGCCCAAATTTACAGAAGGTGCGCCCAAAACCCCGGCCATTGCAGAACCGGCGGCCATGTTCCTGATCCGCATGGTGCATGCGCACCCGCATCAGGTCACAATTTTTGAAGCTGGCCCCATGACCAATCTGGCACTGGCCATCCGTCTGGACCCGACCTTTGCCGCCACCGCCAAGCAACTGGTGTTCATGGGTGGGCTGATTGACACCAGCATGATGTCCATCACCGGCAGTGCGAATTTCGCGTCTGATTTCAACATGATTTTTGACCCGGAAGCCGCCCACATCACCCTGACCGCTGCGTGGCCGTCCATCACCGTGGTGGGGAATGTCTCTAACGACATCATGATGACCAAGCCCTACATGGCGCGCATTGCCAGCAAGAACACACCGGTGACCAGCTATATGAGCCGCAATTTCTCCCCGCTGCCGCTGTGGGATGAAATGGCTGCTGCCATTGCGGCTGATCCGTCCCTCGTGAAACAGTCCGTCAAAGCCTATATGGATGTGGAAACCGCCAAGGGCTACAGCTATGGCCACGCCCATGTCTGGCCCAAAAATCTGGCCCCGGTCGCCATGGGCGTGCGGGAAGTGACACTGGTGCAGAAAATTGACGCTGAAAAGTTTCAGGAAAACTTCGTGAAACAGGCGCAGGGCTTGTAAAACCCTTTCCTTCCCGCTGGCAGGGGCCATACGCAAGCGTCCTCTGCCAGACGGACTTTCCTGATGGCTTTTACTAACCGTCACCTCATAAACGGTAGTCCCGGAAAATCGGCCTCTGCCTGCTATAACGCCTGACGCAAAAGGCGTCCGGCAGAATCTCATGTCCCTGCTGCCAGCCGGATTTTCAAAATCCGCCCGACTTGCTGTAGGCTGGCAGCATGCTCAACCTCATCAAACTGGTTGTCGGTGTCAGTTCGGTTGAAGAACTGGCGGAACGGCAGAAAGACCCCCACAACACCCGGCAGCACCCGTACCACAGCGCGCGCCTGCCGGTGGTGCATACCCGCACCTTCCCCCGCCAGAGTGAGGAAATCCTGCAGGGTGGCTCTCTCTATCGGGTCATCAGCGGTTTGATCCAGTGCCGCCAGCAGGTGCTGGACCTGCAAACAGAAACACGGGCAGATGGCACCCAAGGCACACTCATCCTGCTCTCCCCGGAAATCATCCGGGTTGAACCCCGCGCCATGCGCCCTTTTCAGGGGTGGCGCTACCTGAAACCTGCGGACGCCCCGCCAGATCTTTCCGGCACGCAAAGCTCAAACCTGCCACCGCATTTGCAGAAAGAGCTGACGCTACTGGGGCTGTAAAACGGCATAAAAAAACCCCTTCTTACGAAGGGGTTTTTTCAAGCACCGAAAACCGGAAAACTTAGAAGTTCACACCAGCCTGCAGCAGGAAGGAACGACCAGCATACCAGCCACCATAGGTGGAATCGTTACTGTTGCTGGACGTATTGACCAGGAACGGCGGCTGCTTGTCAGCCAGGTTCTGAATTTCGAACTGGAAATTCCAGCGCTTCAGGTTGTAGTTAAACGTCAGATCCTGCAGCACCATAGCCGGGGTTTTATCGCGACCATAGCCCTGAGATTTGTAGATGGTGTTGGTACCATCGTTCCAGTGCATCCCACTTATATACTGCATCATGTAGGTTACGCTGAAGTTGTTGTGATGCCAGGTCAGCGTTGCATAGTCACGCACAGTCGGGTTGGACGTGCCCCCCTGCTGATAGGTGATCGAACCCAGATAGTTATAGCGCGGGCCATTAGGAACCATCTGCTGCTTGAAGCTGACCAGACGCTGGAAGTTGTTTTCCACCATAAACCAGTCTGCATCCGTCACGCGGAACCGGTAGCTGAGGTCCCAGTCCACACCGCTGGTGGTCATGCTGCCAAGATTGGCGTTAAGCGCAGAGACGGTATTGATCTGGCCGCTGGATGAACGTGCGATGTTGCCACACATGCTTGGGTCACTACCTGTGTAGCACCCATCAAGCACATACTGAGTGCTCAGTGCGCCAATGGTGTGAGACACGTTGTAGTGCCAGAAAGACGCACTGGTGCTCAGGCCAGGGATCCAGTGCGGGGTAAAGGTCGCGCCAAAAGTGTAAGTCCGGCCAATTTCCGGCTGGAGTTTAGCGTTACCACCGTTCAGGGTTGCCACCTGGCCGGAACCGCCCTGCTGGAAGTTTGCAGGGTTGATCCCCTGCTTCATGCAGTTTGCCATGACAGTAGCCTGACGGCCACCATAGCTGCTGATTTGCGTCATGTCGCAGGGATCATTTGCGCCATTGTAGCTCATGAGCGTGCCACCATACAGCTCAGACACGCTGGGCTGACGGAAGGACGTGCCCAATGTGCCACGGAAGGCCACATCACGGGTAGGTGCCCAGTTGATACCGGCTTTCCAGTTATAGGTCGTGCCGAAGGTGTTGTAGCTGGAGAAACGTCCCTGCCCGTCGATAGACAGGTTTTTAGCAAACGGAACATTGTGCAGCAGCGTCAGGTTACCTTCAAGATAAGCTTCTGACACGTTAAAGCCACCACCGGTGGGCAGCACAGTGTTGGTCAGTGAACCGCCCTGCGCAATAAGCGGATCGGGGTGGTAGCTCATCTGCTCACCACGATGCTCCATGCCCAGAGCAATACCAAGATCACCACCGCCTTTGTAGGGCATGTGCACAACGTGATCATTGTGGATACGCGCATTGAAGTCACGCATGGTGTACTGCGAGTGATCGTGCTCGGTGTAGTTGGCATATTGCGCTGCCTGGGTTGACAGCGGACCTAACGCGCTTGACTGAACACAGCCAGCATAACCAACGCAGGAATTGGGGTTATACGCCAGGAGAGAGTTGGAATCGCCAGGTGTTACGGCATCCAGGCCCCATTCCCGCATCAGCTTGTTATAGTCACCCACGCCAGAAGTCTGGAAGCTGGACATGGTGGAACCGAAGGTGAAGGACGCATCATACATCCAGCCTGCGATGATTTCACCACTTGCACCGACCTTGGCGGTCAGGCTGTCAACCGCGCTTTCAGACTTACGCGGACCGAATTCCGATATACGCCGATACATGTACGCCGGGTCGCTCGGATCGTTATAAATATCGCCTGCTGTGTTACCGGGGTAACCCGTGGGCAGGTATATCGTGTTTGGCAAATCAGACGGAGCGACACTGCCCATTGCGGGGATGGGAGCCATCTGTGTCCAGGATGTCTTGTGGCTGTACATTACGTTGGAATACAGCGTAAAATGCTTGCTGAAGTCATAATGGGCATCGCCCATCAGGCTTGCATTCTGCGTGTTATTCAGCAGCGAGGTATCTTTGTTGTAGTTATACCGGCTGGACTTGCTGTAGGGGCTTGAACCACCTGCACTGTTACCGTTGTAAAGCGGAACGCCGTCGGGTGAGAAGACCGTTCCACTGGTAGAGATTACGGACCCGAAGTTTGGGTTCATACCGTTGGATGTCTGGGCAATACGTGACCAGGCGCGATCTTTCATCATCACGCCGCCTACGGTGTCATACTGCCCCATAAGCGTGATGTTGCCGCGGTCATGGTCGAAATTAAACCCTTTATAACCGGAAATCAGGCCCGTCCGGTTATCACCGCGCTGGGTGATATCCCCACGCACGTTGATACCGCCCGTATTAAGGTCGTGACGCATCTTGATGTTGATCACACCAGCCACGGCATCAGCACCGTACAGTTCCGAACCACCATCTTTCAGGATTTCGACAGACTGAATTGCCATCACGGGGATGGTGTTCATATCGACACAGGAGCTTCCGCTCATCCCGGTCTGGGTCAGACGTTTACCATCGACCAGCACCAGAACACGGCTGCTGCCGAGGTTACGGAGATCCGTACAGCCAACGCCGTCACCGCCGTTTGTGTCTGCATTACCCAGACCGCTGGAGCCGATGGACGGCATACGCTGCAGGAAGTCACCCACATTGGTAACACCCGTCTGCTGGATCTCGCGGGACGTGATGATCTGCACCGGGTTCGGGCTGGTGTTACGGCCCTGACGCAGATAGGAGCCCGTCACTTCCACGGTTTCGGTCCCGCCAGCAGCGGTACCACGAGCCTGCTGGATGGTTTTAGCAGAAGAGGTTGTTGCGGGCGTGCCGGCAACTTTCTTCGCTGTGACCTTTTTAGCGGTAGTGTTGGTTGTTGTGCTTTCTGTAGCAGAGGTTGCTGTCGCAGCCTGAGCAAGAACAGGTACACCAGCAGCAAAAACCGGCAACGCATAAAGGAGGGAGAAAGAAAGCGGCAGGCGCTTCTTTCTGCGATCAGTATGGGACATAGGTGCTTCCTGCGCGATATTACATTTTGATTACGTTAGTATCTCCGAATTAAGAAACAGCTCCGCGCGTGTCACGCTTAAATTTCGATACAAAAACCTTTTCTCGAAATATGCGGCATCAAAAACACACCACTATCGTAACGATGTCACTTTATTTCTGAAACCAGACTCAAATCGACCAAAAATATCTTTTGATTCAATATTTTCTTTCCGAAAAGAAAAATCGTTTTGAACCCATTCTTTCTGTCACCCAGAAGCCACAGAGCTTCCTTGACTCGCCACTTGCATGTTCCCTAACCGTGAAAACCCTACCCCACAGGTGCGGCGGGACTCTCGCGCGCTCCGGGGCTTTTGAGGAGAGTTCTGAATGATCCGTCGTCCCTGGCTGTACGCCGCGACAGCCGCAACCTGCCTGGCAGGCTGGAACACAGCCGCCACCGCAGCCCCCCTGCCGGCGTCCAACCCGTTTGCCGCAGAAAGCACCCTGCCCTACCACGCCCCGCGCTTTGATCTGATCAAAGATGCGGACTACCAGCCCGCTTTGGAGCAGGGCATGGCCGAGCAGGCTGAAGAGATGGAGCGAATCGCCAACAGTTCCGAACCGGCGACATTCGAGAACACCATTTCCGCTATGGAACGCTCTGGCCGCCTGCTGGACCGCACGCTGGAAACCTTCAGCGGTGTGTATTCCGCCAACACCAACCCTGTTCTGGATAAAGTGCAGGAAGTGGTCGGGCCTAAACTGTCCGCGCATGAAGACAGCATTTTCCTCAACCCCAAACTGTTCGCACGCATCCAGTACCTGCATGCCCGTAAGGACACGCTGGGGCTGAATGCCGAACAGAAGCAGGTTCTGGACGTGTATTACCAGAACTTCGTGCAGGCTGGCGCTCAGCTCTCTGATGATGACAAAGCCAAACTGCGCGACCTGAACACGCGCCTGTCCAAGCTGGAAACCGTGTTCCAGCAGAAGCTGCTGGCAGGCACCAAGGCCTCCGCTCTGATTGTGTCTGACAAAGCCAAGCTGGCTGGTCTGGATGCTGCTGCCATTACGGCTGCACAGACGGCCGCCACCGAGCGCAAGCTGACGGGCAAATGGCTCCTGCCGCTGCAGAACACCACGCAGCAGCCGGCTCTGGAAACCCTGACGGACCGTGAAACCCGTCAGGCGCTGTTTGAGCAGTCCTGGACCCGCGTGGAAAAAGGTGGTGACGGCGATACGCGTGAGACCATTGCCACCATCGCCCAGTTGCGTGCCCAGAAAGCCGCTCTGTTTGGCTACAAGAACTATGCTGCCTATGTGCTGGCGGACCAGATGGCTAAAACGCCGGAAGCCGTCCACAGCTTTATTGCGCAGATTGTCCCGGCCCTTGCCGCGGAACAGAAGCGTGAAGCCGCTGACATTCAGAACACCATCACCAAAAGCGGTGCGTCTTTCGACCTCAAGCCGTGGGACTGGCCCTACTATGCCGGTCAGGTTCGCAAAGCGCGCCTCAACTTTGATGAAAATCAGGTCAAACCCTACTTTGAGCTGAATACCGTTCTGCAGGATGGCGTGTTTTTTGCCGCCAACAGCCTGTATGGCGTCACCTTCAAGCGCCGCACGGACATTCCGACCTATAACCCGGATGTCATGGTGTTTGAAGTGTTCGATAAAGACGGGTCGGAACTCGGCCTGATCTATTTCGATTACTTCCAGCGCGACAACAAAAACGGCGGCGCATGGATGTCCAACTTTGTGGGGCAGTCTGCTCTGCTGGGCACCAAGCCGGTTGTGTATAACGTCGCCAACTTCACCAAACCGGCTCAGGGCGAACCCGCTCTGATCAGCTTTGATGACGTAACCACCATGTTCCATGAATTCGGACATGCGCTGCACGGCCTGTTTGCCAAACAGACCTACCCGATTGTCTCCGGCACCTCCGTGGCGCGGGACTTTGTGGAATTCCCCTCCCAGTTCAACGAGCATTGGGCGCTGAACGCCACCGTGTTGGCCCATTATGCCCGCCATTACAAAACCGGTGCTGCAATGCCGGAAAATCTGGTGGCGCTGCTGAAGAAGGCTGCAACCTTTAATCAGGGCTATCGTCTGGGTGAAGTCGTCAGTGCGGCGGAACTGGACATGGACTGGCACAGCCTTGGTGCCGATGCGCCGAAGCAGGATGTGGATGTGTTTGAAAAATCCGCTCTGGGCAAAATGGGGCTGGAAACAGATCTGGTGCCGCCGCGCTACCGCTCCAGCTACTTCCTGCACATCTGGTCCAATGGCTATTCAGCCGGGTATTACGCCTATCTGTGGACGGAAATGCTGGATGACGACACGTTTGCGTGGTTCGAGAAAAATGGTGGCCTGACCCGCAAGAATGGCGAGCGCTTCCGTGACATGATCCTCTCCCGCGGCCATACGCAGGATTATGGCCCGATGTTCCGCGCCTTCTATGGCAAGGACCCGGATATTGGCCCGATGCTGACGTTCCGTGGCCTGAACGGTTCCAAAAACTAAGGCTATGCTCTCAGGGTGTCTTTGGGCACCCACCTGAGTAGTTTTCAAACGGCGGTTACTCTGCACTCTGCGGAATAACCGCCGTTCCTGTGTACGGGCCTTCGCAGAAGGTGATCCGGCCCAGCGTCAGGTCACACCGCGCATAGCTTCCACGCTCCTGCCGGACGACAGCCCGCCCGGTATAAAGCCCGTAGCAGAACCGCGCTGTGCCGAGCGTGACATCACACAAATGATAAGCGCCATCCTGCGGCAGAATGGCCCGCCCGCTATAAGGCCCACCACAAAATGCCGGGTGCCCGGTTGTCAGGTCACACCGGGCGATGCCTCCGGGGGTCTTCATGGCCCCGTTCCCATCCTCCCTCTCGGCCGCCAGACTGGCCTGCCCCCAGGCACAGGCCCCACACAGCGCTACGCACACCAGAAGCCGACAGAGCTGGCGTTTTCGTTCCCTTCCTGTGCGCTGCATGGCGTCTCCCTCCCGACCGGTTTCTTTGCCCTCCGTAGCGTAGCCTGTGCGGGCTGACCATAACGATGCAGGTCTATTCCCCCTCTCCGGCATGGATGCCATTACCGCGCCAGCCGAACAGGCCTGCGCGCGCGCCCAAACCGTCTGACATGCCTTGGTGAAGCCGCCCGCAGGGAGCGGAAAGCCCTGCTTGCCCGGCTTTTGCGGGGCGTCTTTCCGCGCCTCATAAAAAAAATCAAAAAATCTGAAAATCTTGCTTGACGGTCCCCGAAAACCCCTCTAGATCAAGGCCCAACGCAGCCTCTTGTCCCGTTCGTCTAGAGGCCTAGGACACCGCCCTTTCACGGCGGCAACACGGGTTCGAATCCCGTACGGGACGCCATATCTTCTCTGAAGATACACTGGCTAGTTTACTAAAAATTCCAGAATTAAAGCGATGATTTTGGATCCATGAAAATGGATCACAAAGCCGCACGCTTTTTGCTCCGGCCTTTCGCCTGATGCGTAAAAGGCCTTAAGGGCACTGGGTTTCTCAGCGTTTGCCGCTTCGCTTTTTTCACAAAACGGCGTGTGCCGCCTTACGCAAGAATAATCCCCGCAATCGCAGCACTCATAAAATTGGAGAGCATGCCCGCCAGCACCGCACGGGCGCTGATCTGGGCCAGTTCTGCACGGCGCTCGGGGCACTGGCTCCCAAAGGCTGCCACAAGAATGCCAATGGAACTTAAATTGGCAAAGCCGCAGAGTGCAAACGTCGCGATCGCCCCACTGCGTGCAGAAAGCACTCCATTCTGCAAAGACGGGGCAAGATGCAGGTAGGCGACAAATTCGTTAATAACGAGCTTCAGCCCCAGCACAGAGCCAACAATCGTGCATTCCCCGGCAGGCACACCCAACAGCCAGGCAATGGGGGAAAACAGCAGGCCGAAGAGATATTCCAAAGAGAGGAAAGGCTTATGAATGGCCTGCCCTAACGCCTGAAACCCACTGTTGATCAGCGCAATCAGCCCGATAAAAGCCACCAGTGTCGCCGCCACGGCGACGGCTGTTTTGGTGCCTTTCAAAGCGCCTTCGGTAATAGTTTCAAAAAAAGCCTGATTGTAGGAGGAACGCCCGGCGGCCAGCGTATCCACCGGACTGCCGGCTGGGCGGGGGGCAAGGATTTTTGCAAACATCATCCCACCCGGAATGGCCATGAAAGATGCTGCCACCAGATAATGAGCCGGCACCCCTAACCCAACATAGCCAACCAGCGTTGCGCCGGAAACGGAAGCCACACCACTGCACAGCACGCTGAACAGTTCCGTGGGGGCCATCGTCCGCAGGTAAGGGCCTAATGCCACCGGCAGCTCACTCTGGCCGATAAAAATGGTGATGATCGCCCCAAAGGATTCAACCGGCGAGGTGCCCAGAATCTTCTGCAGGATCTTTCCTGTTGTGCGGGCAAAAATCTGCATGACGCCGACATGAAACAGGATGGCAATCAGCGCGCTAACATAAACCAGAGAGGGCAGCACCCTGAAGGCAAAAACAAAGCCATCATTCGGGAAGACGGTCGCCATTTTGTCACTGGCCAGTGCGCCAAAAAGGAAACGCGCCCCCTCATCCCCGCAGGAGAGGATTTTTGTCACACCTTCGGACAGAGACCACAAAATCTGCTGCCCCACAGGCACGCGCAGGACAAGCAGACCAATTGCGACCTGAGCCAGCAGGCAGCTCAGAACCGTGCGAAGGCTGATATTTTTCCGGTCTTTTGAAAACAAGACCGCAATACCCAGAAGCAGGAGAATACCGAGACATCCACGACTATGCACTGAATGATCCTTCTCTCAAGGTCTGCATTTCCACATCTCCTGAGCCCATGATGACAAAAAATGCGCCTGCTCGTACGTGCAGCAGGCTCTTACAGACGCACACCCGCAGCAGGCCATTGCGGAACAAGGAACTGCGCGGGGCAGTTATCCTGCATCTGAGGACTACTGAGGAACGCATCCGTTTTTGGAAATTTGTCCAGCGAAGACGGTTTGAGAGTGAACCAGATCTGGGAGAGAACGGCCTCCCCTTGTGGCGTCTTGTTACACTGGAACTGCACACCCCGCTCCGGCAGAGGGCCGGTATCCACTTCAATCTGGCTGGTCAGTTCGGCTTTGGTAACGCGCGTGCCTGCCTCAGTCGTCAGATGCTGCGCGGAGGGAAGTGCCGCAAACCGATCCCGCAGCCGGGAGGCGACGGAGAAAAACTGCTCTCCCTCCATCCCGAAACACTGCACATGCTTGGTGTATTCATGCGCCACCAGACTGGAGTGCGTGTGAGCCACCACCTCTGACAGACGATGTGACAAGCCCTCGGACAGCGAAGGCGATGCAGACGCCGTATCCCCATCATACAGGCTGCACCCTTTGCGCCACCATGTCGTAACGGGCACCTGCGCTCGTATGAGGTCAGACGGACGGGACGCCCAAAGCCCATGCAGCCCGATGAGCGGCGTCTGGGGTTGATCCGCCTGACAGCTATTCCCTTCTGGCCCTGTGCAAAAGCCCGGTTGCCATGTGAGGGCAAGCGTATAATGCCCAAAATCTCCATGCCGCGGTGCTGTGAGCGCAAGATCCCCCGCACCACCCGCAGGCGGTGCGGAAGGATGCTGAGCGCACCCGGACAGCAGAAAACAGGCAGCCATCACGCCGGAAAAAAGAAACTGTACTGCCCGCATAATCTGTTTGATCCTTACGCAGAAAGGGGAAAGGAAAAAGCGCTATCCTGCTGATGTGGAAAGCTATTAATGTTGCTTACATCGTGTGCGGTGTCTATGATTTTTATAATGGAAACGTATTGTTTCTCATAAATTATAGAACACTTTGCGCCACCCAGAGCAGCAGAACGGCCGTCTGAACAGGGAAGACTTTATGACTGCAACCCCGGATTACCCCAAGGTTTACCTTGGTGGAGACCTTGTCTTCAGGAAAAACGCACAAGAGCTTTTTCAAGCCTTCAAAGAGATGTGTCTGGCCGTCCGCCTGCACGGTGTCTCGCCTTTTGATGGACAGGATGAGGTCGAAGCCCTGCCACCCGGCAAAGAAACCAGTCTGCTGATAGCCCGGCTGGATCGCGGCCTGATGGATGAGTGTGACGCCGCCCTGTTCTGTATCGATCCCTTTCGCCGCGCGGCGGATATGGACCCCGGCACCGCAGTGGAAATTGGCTACATGGCCGCCCAGAACAAGCCGATGGCGGGCTACACAGTAGATGGCCGCTTTTACCATGAAAAAGTGCAGACCTATTTTGAGCAGGCCTGGCACACACCGCTGACGGAAGAGCGCCCGCACGATGGAGCCAGAGTGCGCTGGCTGGATGCGGACAGCATGATCGTGCACTCGGAAGGCCTGTTACAAAACGCCATGGTGGAAGGCTTCATCCGGCAGGCGGGCGGCGATATCGCGGTTGCAGATAATATCAGGAGCGCGTTTCGTGCTGCCGCCTCTGATCTGGCGGGGCTGATTTATGGCACCGCTGAGAAAAAGGATACCTCCCATGGATGAGAAAACCGTAGCAACCCTGACGCAGAAAGCGCTGGCGGCCCGTAGCAATGCCTACGCCCCCTATTCCCGTTTCCTCGTGGGCGCCGCCTTAATCACAGAAGACGGTCAGGTTTTTTCCGGCTGCAATGTTGAGAACGCGGCCTATCCGGAAGGCGTGTGTGCGGAAGCCGGGGCAATTTCTGCCATGATCGCCGCAGGCGGGTCCCGCAAAATTGCGACGATTATGGTCGCCGGCAAAGGGCCTGCCCCCTGTTTGCCGTGCGGTGGGTGCCGCCAGAAAATCCGTGAATTTGCAACGCAGAGAACCTGCGTTCTGGTGGTGGATGAAAACGGCACGGAGTTGTTTAAAGACGACCTTCATGCCCTCCTCCCCCATTCTTTTGGCCCTGAAAACCTTGAGACCGGATCTGACCAAAACCCGGCCTGACGCGCAGTACCAGATAGACTTTTGCAGGAATTCCGCATGAAGATCATTATCGATACAGACCCCGGGCAGGATGATGCGCTCACCATCCTGCTGGCCCTCGCCAGCCCGGAGATTGAACTTCTGGGTGTAACGACGGTTGCCGGGAATGTGCCCGTTGCACAAACAACTGAAAACGCCGTTAAGACTCTCGATCTGGTCGGACGCACGGATATCCCCGTGCATGCCGGTGCGGATCGCCCCCTTATTCGCCCCGGTGTGACGGCAACGCATGTGCACGGCAAAACCGGGTTTGAAGGGGTTGATCTGCCCCCGCCGAGCCGCGAGGCAACCCCGGGCCATGCCGTTGATTTCATCATCCGCACGGTTATGGAAAACCCGCCGGGTGCCATCACACTTTGCACAATCGGACCTCTGACTAATATTGCTCTGGCACTCGCTAAAGAGCCTGCCCTGCGTGAGCGTATTGGGCAGATTGTCATGATGAGCTGTGCGTTTTCCGAGGTTGGGAATATTACCCCCACCGGAGAATTCAATATCTATGTGGACCCGCATGCTGCACGCATGGTGTTTGAGTCCGGTGTGAAAATTGTCGTGTTCCCGCTGGATGTCACGCATCAGCTCCATACCAGCAAGGCACGTCTTGAGCGTATTGAAGCAATCCCCAACCGGATTGGCCCGATTGTGGCTGCATGGTTGCGGTTTGAAAAACGCTTTGAAGCCACAAAATATGGCACAGACGGCGGCCCGCTGCATGACCCCAACACCGTGCTCTGGCTGCTCAAACCCGAACTCTACCGTGGCCGTCAGGTTAATGTGGAAATTGAGACCGACAGCGCGCTGACGTTGGGTATGAGCGTGGTGGACTGGTGGGGCATTACCGATAAAAAGAAAAACGCCTTGTTCATGCGGGAAGTTGACGTGGACGGCGTGTACGATCTGATTATCGAACGCCTGTCTGCCCTGTAACATAGCTCTGGCCGGAGCATAGACCACGCTCCGGCCTGCCTTATCAAACACCCGCTCAAATCACCAAAAAACGCAATACATTCCTCACGGCGCAGTTGTGGCAACCGAGGGAATATGCGTGCGATAGCGGTCCCAATGCGCGACGAGTTCAGCAATCACCGGAGCGCCTGCGCGTTCGTTATTATCAAAAGCGACCACCTGTCCCGGCCCTTCATCCCCCATGGATTGCGTAATGGAGATATGGGGCGGCGGCATGCTGAAGTTGCTTCCTGAACGCAAAACCATGACCCTCTGCGGGTCAATCACGCCAAAGCGCGCCAGCACGCGCATTTCCACCTGGTTGGTCTGGCTTTCCTCATTGGTCATAACAAACTTACCCTGATTTCTGGTCCACAGACGCACCCAGTCCTCCGCCCATGTATTACGCTGCGCCCCATGCCAGTAACGGAGAGCGCCTAATGTTTCGCCCTCCAGAATAGCAGGCGGCTTCTGGGCATTCGGATACCCCGCCCACTGCGCCCGACGCTCAGCCAGAGCAGGATCATCCCGCAGAGGCGTCGTGCGGCTAATGGTATAAGCCCAGTGCTCCAGTCCACGATTCAGCGGATAAGCTTTTGTCAGCTCATCCACATCCGTCACAGACCCATAATGGTTGGGGTCACTGGGGAGCGTATTGGGTTTATCGGCACCAATCGCATACAGGCCATAAGGCCAGCCTTTGGGAATTGTGCGATCATCTATTTCACGCAGTGCATCACCATCCACAACCCAGCGCGCCCACGCGACACTCCCTGCTGAGGCCACGTTCGGATTGACCCCGGAAATACCAGTAAAAATCCAGTATGTATGATGAAGGTCAAAATGCGGATCAAGCGCCAGAGCGGCAAGGTCCGTCACACCGTCCTTTAAAACAAGGCCATACACACCATCTATGTTGCTCCGCAAAATCTGGGTCGGAATACCAGCGACTGGCACACGCTTGTCCATATGCAAACGCTCAACCCAGAACTGATATTCTCCCGGAGCGTCCCCGGTGTCCGCACCATTTTCCCACCCGGCCACCACAAGCACTTTTGGTTCCAGACGAGGCGCAGCTGTTGCAGCAGAGCATGGTGCAACAGCAGTTGTGACCGCCAGCCCGCAGCATAAGGCAAGAGCTTTCATTGTTTGATCCATACTCAAGGCACACTTTTTAGAAAATATTTTGCTCTGAGACGGTATTTCGGAGAGCCCGAAATACCGTCTTTTATCCACATCAAAGTGCAGGAGAGCTAGCCCCTGCCCTATGGCAACCAGCGTTTAGTGCTGCGCACCCAGCCATGCCTTGAGCTGGGACTGAGCAGCCTGCATGGCCTCTTTACGCGCCCCGATTTCACTCAGGGCTTTTGCCGTGGCAATTTTACCGCCCGTCGTTTTGCTGGAAGACGGGTCTGCTTCAAGCGCCTGCGCTACGTCCGGATTATCAGAATAAGCGGCAATCTGTGAAAGGAACCCATCCTGAGACCACGGAGCAAGATGCGTTCTGATTTCAGCCTCATGCTGCTTGACCAACTGCCAGACCAGATCCGGGTTTTCACTCTCATCCGCCACACGGGCCAGCGCCATGGCAATACGTCCGTTGGGAATAGCCCCGCTGTAAGCCAGCGCGACGTTTTTCTCAATCAGAGCCGGATTTGTTGCCGCTGCCAGTGCATTGAACAGACGCAACTTCACCTCTGTCGCCTGCGTGGTGCGAACTTTTTCAGCCATGGCCTTATAGGTTTTCTCATCCGCGTGCGTCATGGCAATACGCGCCACAACACCCACCAGATCAGGCTTTAAAGACGCAGGATCAGCCTGCCAGCGGGCAAAGCGCTTGCCTGCTTCCGCCACCACTGCCGGATCTTCAAACCTGCCGAGCACAGAAATAACGGACGGACGCAGCATGGTGTCCAGCACGTTTTCATCCGCTTTCTGGTCCCAGCCCAGACGCGTCAGAACAGGTGTGAGCTGCTTACGGGCATAGGCGCGGAAGGCTGCGCGGTCCGGGCTGCCTTTCAGATACTGGTCCAGCGTTTCAAACCGACCAATAATTTCCTGAAGAACAGCAATATCGCTTTCCTGCGCAGAGAGCAGGCTGTCTGCCAGATCCATATAAGCAGAAAGCGGGGCCTGCCCGGAACGGAACAGGGCAAACTGATCACCCAGCAGGTTGGCTCTGTCCACGGGTGCGAAATGCGTTGCGTTTTTCAGCAGGGATGCAAAGGCCGGTGCATTGTACTGCACGCGGTAATAGCCGCTTTCACCCAGATTCAGCTTGAGCGGTGCATCACACCCTGCAACGCTAAGCGTCTGCGGCGCTTTGCCCAGAACCAGCTTTTGCGTCGCCAGACCGGGGCCACCCGCCACAACAGGCACCATCCATGTCTGGGCCGCCGGATGCGGATCATGAATAGTAAAGCGGCTTTGTGTCAGGGTATAAACCGTTTTGCCAGCCTTACAGGCAGACGCCACATTGACCAGCGGAATCCCCGGCTGTTCAGTAAAGCTGCGAGCCACTGGTCCAACATCCAGACCGGATGTTTTAGACAGCGCCTGCCACAAATCCTGACTGGTAGTGCTGCTATAGGCGTGGGACTTCATGTAAAGACGCATCCCGTCACGGAAATGGTCTTCACCCAGCCAGCCTTCCAGCATGCGGATAACCAGTTCGCCCTTGCCGTAGCTGATGCTGTCAAAAGCCGAGTTGGCTTCACTCACATTATGAATGGTCTGCTGGATGGGGTGCGTGGACGGCAGGGCGTCCGTGCCCATGGTTTCCTCACGCGTTTCATGCTGGCGCGGCCAGATGTCCCAGTCCGGGTTCATCTTGTCCGTCGCCTTGATCTCCATCCAGGACGCAAAGCCTTCATTCAGCCAGATATTGTCCCACCAGCCCATGGTCACGAGGTCACCCGACCACTGATGCGCCATTTCATGCGCGACAACTTCATAAATCAGCTCACGCGTGCGCGGTGTGCTGTTTTTGGGGTCAAACAGCAGGACGTTGTCGATATAGGTCAGCAAGCCCCAGTTTTCCATCGCACCGGCCTGATAGTTACCGGGGATGGCCACCATATCCATTTTGGGCAAAGGATACTTCACACCAAAATAGCTGTTATAATAAGGAAGAATTTTTTCTGAGGCATGCAGGGCATACTCTCCCTGCCCTTCCAGACCGGACGGCGCATACACGCCCAGCGGCGTGCCATCCGCCTGCCCCTGCACGGATTTCATATCCCCTGCAACAAGCGCCAGCAGATAGGTGGACATACGCGGCGTTGTAGCAAAGGAGACGCGCTTCTGGCTCGTGCCCTCCGGCGTGCTCTGCGTCACCGGCATGTTGCTGACGGCAACAGCCTCTTTAGGTAGCGTCACATTCAGCTGGAAAGTTGCCTTAAAGGCTGGCTCATCCCAGCCGGGGAACATACGGCGGGCATCGGCCACTTCAAACTGGGTGACCAGCATCCGCTTTGTCTCGCCAGACGGCGCTGTGTAGTCATCCACATAAATGCCGTTTGGCGTCTTCAGGATCGGCCCGGAATAAGTGATGACAAGCGTATGCGCGCCTTTGCTGACCTTGGCCGGAAAATGCAGGGTCGCGGTCTCGGCTGCATCGTCCTGCGTGATGGTCGCCTTCACACCATTATCCAGAACAGCTTCGGCCAGATGCAGACCTGCCTGATTGAGGGTGACATCCGTTGTGGGGGTGCGCACGTCAACCTGAATAGTTTCCTGTCCGGCCAGTTTCAGGTTATCTATATCTGTTGAGATATTGATACCGTAAGAGACAGGCACAACAGTTTTTGGCAACTGCCCCCCGGCGCGCTGGAAGGAGAACACCTGTTCCGCACAGACCGGGCCAGCCAGCGGCAGCCCCGCCAGCAGGGTTGTCAAAGTCAGAAGCCGACGCATGCCATAATTCTCCTAAAAATCCGTTTATCTTTTCGAAATCATTTTGACTTCGGATTATTCCGATCCTACTATCTTAATATATTCACCATTCCGTCAACGGCGGCGGGGTGGCACGGCGCCTTATCCAAAGGCAGAGACGGCACACAGGGCGGATCAACGGCGGTTCGCTGGCTCATGGGAGCGATGGTTTTCCGCGCGGAACTGGCGGGCCATCTGGAAGACGTTCTGTGGATAAAGGGTTCCTCAAAGCCGGCCATACCCCGACGCTCATCGCCGCTTTCCTGTATTTTGATGTCTCCTTCATGGTCTGGGTTCTGCTCGGGCCGCTGGGCATTTCCATCGCGCATGACCTGCACCTGAATGCAGGCCAGAAGGGCCTGCTGGTCGCCACCCCGGTTCTGGCAGGCGCTGGCTTACGCGTTCTGGCCGGAGCACTGGTGGATCTCTTCGGCCCCCGCCGCGTCGCCATTGGCGCGCAGATCAGCGTTATTCTCGGCCTGTGGCTGACATGGTTTCTGGCCCCGCACACCTACGCCAGCATGTTCTGGGTGGCACTGGTGCTGGGCATTGCCGGAGCCTCCTTCGCCATTGCGCTACCGCTGGCCTCCGTATGGTATCCGCCGCGCTATCAGGGCACCGCACTGGGCATTGCCGGGGCGGGGAATTCCGGCACAGCGCTTGCCTCCCTGTTTGCCCCCGGTCTGGCCGCCATGATGGGCTGGCTGAATGTGCTGGGGCTGGCCACCATTCCACTCATTATCGTGCTGATTGCCTTCCTGTTTCTGGCGCGGGAGCCTGCCGCCCGCCCCACCATGCCCAGCCTTGCCGCGTGGGGGCCGATCCTGAAATCCGGCGGCTGCTGGGCGCTGATGTTCTTCTACAGCGTCACCTTTGGCGGCTTTGTCGGTCTGGCGGCCTTCCTGACCATTTATTTTAATGACCAGTATCACCTGCCCCCCGCCATTGCCGGGGCCTGCACCGCTTTTGTGGTGTTTGCGGGGTCCTTCATCCGTCCGGTGGGTGGCGCCATGGCAGACCGCGTGGGCGGCACAAAGGCGCTGATGCTGCTTTACGGTCTCGCCGGGGTCATCTTCCTGCTGATCGCAACCGGCCTGCCGTCTGTCTATCTGGCGTTCGGCGCGTTCTTTCTGGGTATGCTCACACTGGGCCTTGGCAACGGGGCCGTGTTCCAGCTGGTGCCCATCCGCTTCCCACAGCAGGTTGGCATTCTGACAGGACTTGTGGGTATGGCTGGCGGTGTCGGCGGGTTTTATCTAGCCTCGTCCCTCGGGGCCGCCCGCCAGATGACGGGCTCTTACGGACCCGGCTTTTTAACTTTCGCACTTGTCTGTCTCGTTGCATGCGGGTGCGTCACGGTGTGTCATCGCCGTTGGACGGAGAACGCTCAATGAGACGTGTTATTCGCTGCTTTCAAAACTGGCGGTCAGGCAGCCTTGTTCTGAGTGTCGCCCTCACCGGCACGGCCTGGGCGGATGAGCAGGCGCACCCGGTAACACAAAAGGCCGCCCCGCCGGCAGCCGCTACACCGCTGACCCCCGTGGTCCCGGTGCCCGTTCTGGTCAGCCCGAACAAAAAGGCAATGCTGAAAGGCTCTCTTTACCACCCGGACTGGCAGATTTTTAACGCCGGCAGCAACGTCGCCTCCGGCTTTGGCGTGGTGAGCGGCTACGGGCAGACCCGGTGGTCGGAAGACTGGAGTGATCTGGCCCGCACACCTGAAAACATTCGGAAAAATGACTGGTTCAACCGCCTGAAATATGTGCGGCTGAACGACAGCGGCAGCATCTGGATGAGCTTTGGCGGCGAAGAACGCCTGCGCTATATTTTTGAAAACCAGCCCATGCAGGGGCAGGCTGGCAAAACCAATGCCAGCCGCGTGCTGTTGCGCAACCAGTATGGGGCCGACCTGCATCTGGGTGAACATGTGCGCGCCTATGCGGAATTTCTGTATGGCGTGGCGGGCGGCTCCAACACCTACGGCTATCAGACCGGTGCGCAGCGTGAAAGTCTGGACCTCCAGCAAGGGATTCTGGAAGTCAAAGGGCGGCTACTGGGCGCTCAGATGGGGGTGATTGGGGGGCGGCAGGTCTTTCTGGATGCGCCGGTTTCCATGCAGTCCCCGCGTGATCTGACCAACGTGCAGCAAACATGGGACGGCTTCCGGGGCTATGCGGTCTGGAACCGGTTCCGGATTGATCTGTTCGACTTCATGCAGACCAACAAGCTGCCGCAAAAGGTTTTTGCAGACGGCACTAATTACAATGCCCGCCTGTATGGTGCCTATACATCCACCGCCCTGCCCTCTTTCCAGTTCATGGGGCAGAAAAGCCAGATGTTCGCGGATGTGTTTTTTCTGGGCTATCTGTACGGCGGAGCGGCTGCCTCCATTCCGGCAGCGGCTCCCGGCAGCGTGCAGAAAGGCTCATCCCGGCGGGACAATGTGGGCATGCGGCTGTGGGGCAATGTCGGGCCTTTCAGCACCAGTCTGACCGGTATTTTTCAGGGTGGGGAATTCCGCCCGGCCAAAACAAGCCAGAGCACCCGCTCTGTGCGCGCTTATGCCGTGAATGGCAGTATTACGTACACACGCTCAGACTGGGCCGGTAAGCCGGGCTTTGGTGTGCAGGGGGATCTGTTCTCCGGTGGGTCTGACCGCAGTCAGGACGGTGCCGTGGGGACGTTTTCCACCCCGTTTGTGCCGCTGCCGTATTACAATGACCTCTCACTTTCTCTTACCTCGCAAAACCTGATTGGCGTTGGCCCCATCGCCAACTTTACCATGCTCCCCACCCTGCACCTTAAGCTGCACGTGCCCGTCTTCTGGCGTGCCAGCACGCAGGACGCCATTTATGGCGGGAACGGCAAAATCTATAACTGGCGCAATAATCTGCATGGAGGCTTTACGGGCGTGATGCCCTACACCCAGCTTTCCTGGAACTTTGCGCCGCACTGGGCCTGGACGCACGATATTGAAGGCATCCTGCTCTCCCGCGGGATGCGGGATGTCGGGGCCAAAGAGGGCGCGCTTTATATGCAGACGCTCGAATTCAAGTTTTAAAGGCAGGGGAGAAAACCCATGACCACCAAAGGCAACATCATTATTGTCGGCAACGGCATGGTTGGCCATTACTGTGCAGAACAGCTCGTCATGCACGGCCTGCACGAAACCCACCAGATTCATGTCTTTGGTGAAGAACGCCACCACGCTTATGACCGCGTGCATCTGACCGATTACATGACCGGGCAGGATGCACTGGCCCTGCGGCTGCACCAGGAAGACTTCCACACCGCACACGGCATTACGCTGCACCTGAACAGCCGGATTACGGACATTGACCGCGCGGCAAAAACTGTCACGACAGAAAACGAAATCCTGCCTTACACCACGCTGATTCTCGCAACCGGGTCCACGCCGTTTGTCCCGCCTGTTCCGGGCAATACCGGCACGGCAGGGCTGGTCTATCGCACACTGGAAGATCTGGACCTGATCCGCGCCGCAGCCGAAGGCGCGCAGCATGGCACAGTAATTGGCGGCGGCCTGCTGGGGCTGGAAGCCGCCAATGCGCTCAAAGTGCTGGGGCTGGATGTAAGTGTGATCCAGCTCGGCAGCCACCTTATGTCCGCCCAGCTGGATGAAGACGGTGGACGCGCCCTGAAAAAGCGGATTGAGGCGCTCGGTATTGATGTGCGCGTCCTGCATCAGACGCAGGACATCGTGCCCGGCACCACGCACCGCCATAAACTGATTTTTGCTGATGGTTCCTCGCTGGAAACAGACATGGTTGTCTTTTCTGCAGGGATCAAACCGCAGGATCTGCTGGGACGCGCCTGCGGGCTGGAAATCGGCCCGCGCGGCGGCATTGTGGTCGATAACCAGTGCCGCACGTCCGACCCGGATATTTTTGCCGTTGGCGAATGCGCCTTATGGGAAGGCCAGATTTTTGGCCTCGTCGCCCCCGGCTACACCATGGCCCGCACCGTGGCAGCACTGCTGGCCGGTGATGCAGAAGCCGCCTTTACCGGTGCAGACATGTCCACAAAACTGAAGCTGCAGGGCGTGGATGTCGGGTCGATTGGCGATGCCCACGGTCAGGAACCCGGCTGCACCAGCTATCGCTTTATTGGCGAGGCAGACGGCTCCTACCGCCGCCTTGTCTTGTCCGCCGATGGCAGCCGCGTGACCGGCGCTGTTCTGGTTGGCGATAATTCCTACTACGACACCATTTTCCAATATGTGCAGAACGAGATTGCACCCCCGGCTGACCCGGCAGTGCTGATCCTGCCGCGTGGTGAAGGCGCAGAACTGCTTGGCGCAGACGCCCTACCAGACACCGCCACCATCTGCTCCTGCCATAACGTAACCAAAGGGGCGATCAGCACCGCGATTGAGCAGGGCTGCACAGACCTCGCCTCGCTCAAGAAAGACACAAAAGCCAGTACCGGCTGCGGCGGATGTTCTGCGCTGCTAAAAAGCGTTTTTGAAACGGAACTGACCGCGCGCGGCATTACGGTTGACCACAGCCTGTGCGAACATTTCTCTTACACGCGGCAGGAACTCTATTCCCTCGTCCGCGTGCATAACATCCGCAGTTTTGAAGAGCTGATGGCCCAGTATGGCAATGGCGGTCTGGGCTGCGATATCTGTAAACCGGCAGTCGGCTCCATTCTGGCCTCTGCCTGGAACAAACCCATTACGGACCCGCTCTATATCCCGCTGCAGGATACGAACGACACTTTCATGGGTAACATGCAGAAAAACGGCACCTATTCCGTTGTGCCGCGTATTGCCGGGGGTGAGATTACGCCAGACAAGCTGATTGTTCTGGGGCAGGTTGCCAAAAAATATAACCTTTACACCAAGATTACCGGCGGCCAGCGCGTGGACCTGTTTGGCGCGCAGTTGCATCAGCTGCCTGAGATCTGGCGAGAGCTGCTGGATGCCGGTTTTGAAACGGGCCATGCCTACGGCAAATCCACTCGCACAGTAAAATCCTGTGTGGGCAGCACATGGTGCCGTTACGGCGTGCAGGATAGTGTGGGTAAGGCGCTGGATCTGGAAAACCGCTATAAAGGCCTGCGGTCTCCGCACAAGCTGAAATTTGCCGTCTCCGGCTGCACGCGGGAATGTGCGGAAGCGCAGAGCAAGGACGTGGGCGTTATTGCCACGGAAAATGGCTGGAACCTGTATGTCTGCGGCAATGGCGGCATGCGCCCGCGCCATGCGGAATTGTTTGCAACGGACCTCGATGCGGAAACGCTAGTCAAATATATCGACCGCTTCCTGATGTTTTATATCCGCACAGCAGACAAGCTCCAGAGAACGTCTGTCTGGCGTGAAAATCTGGAAGGTGGGCTCGAGTATCTGCAAGATGTGATCATCCACGACAGCCTCGGCCTCTGTGATGAACTGGAACAGCAGATGCAACTGGTGGTGGATACCTATCAGTGCGAGTGGAAAAACGCTCTGACAGACGAGCAAAAGCTCAAACGCTTCCGCACCTTTGTAAACGATGCGCGCCCGGACCCGAACATTCGCACCGTGCCGGAACGTGATCAGGTCAAACCCGCAGACAATCAGCCGGAACTGCCGATTTCCGCAAGCCCGGCAGACTGGACCGACCTGTGTGCGCAGACTGACCTTGTGCCTCGCTCCGGCGTGGTCGCGCTCTATCATAACGCGCAGATTGCTCTGTTCTATCTGCCCGATGCCCAGGGTGAAGGACGGGTTTTTGCTGTGGATAATCATGACCCGTTCTCCCACGCCAATGTGCTGGGCCGTGGTTTGATGGGGGATATCCACGGACAGCCGGTTGTGGCCTCCCCGCTTTATAAGCAGCACTTCAATCTGGAGGACGGCACCTGTCTGGAAGATGCATCCAAATCTATCCACGCATGGGATGCCAGGCTACATAAGGGCCGTGTGGAAATCCGCGCCCGTAAAGTAACCGCCCCGGCGGAAGCCGCTATGGCGTAACCCGCATGGCCTGCGCGGAAGAAATCCGGTCTGTCTGCCCGTATTGCGGTGTCGGGTGCGGCATTGTGATGGAGGTGGAAGACCAGAAAATTGTCCGGGTGCGGGGGGATGCCGCACACCCGGCCAATGGGGGGCGGCTCTGCACCAAAGGCAGCTCGTGCGACAAGCCGGTCACGTCCCCCGCCCGACTGGACTGCGCCCTTCTTCGGCCAGACCGCGCAACGCCACCGGCTCCCATTTCCATGCACACCGCCATTACGGAAACAGCCCGACAGCTGCGGTATATTCTGGAGACAGATGGACCGGACGCCATTGCGCTTTACGTCTCCGGCCAGATGTCCGTGGAGGCTCAATACCTCGCCAATAAGCTGGTCAAAGGCTACCTCCGCACACGGCATATCGAGTCCAATTCCCGCCTGTGCATGGCGGCGGCTGGCACGGGGTATAAACTCTCCCTCGGGGCTGACGCACCGCCCGGCTCTTACGAAGACTTTGATTGCACCAATCTGTTTTTCGTCATCGGGGCGAATATGGCAGATTGTCACCCCATCCTGTTCCTGCGCCTGATGGACCGTAAACGGGCCGGGGCAAAACTGATTGTGGTGGACCCACGCCGCACTGCCACAGCAGACAAAGCCGATCTCTTTCTGCAAATCCGCCCCGGCACGGACCTCGCGCTGCTCAATGGCTTGCTGCACCTTCTGGTGGAACATGACGCGCTCGATACGGACTTTATCGCCAGCTGCACCACCGGCTGGGAGGACATGCCCGCCTTTCTGGCTGATTACACGCCAGAACGCGTCGCCAGCCTGACGGGCCTTGCGGAAGAGGATATCCGCACCGCCGCCCGCTGGATTGCTGAAGCGGGCGAATGGCTTTCTTTGTGGACCATGGGCCTCAACCAGAGCACCTCCGGCGCGTGGCATACCAATGCGTTGTGCAATTTGCATCTGGCCACTGGCGCTATTTGCAAACCGGGGGCCGGGCCGTTCTCCCTCACCGGCCAACCCAATGCCATGGGCGGCCGGGAAATGGGCTATATGGGCCCCGGCCTGCCCGGCCAGCGCAGTGCACTCTCGGCTCAGGACCGTGCATTTTGTGAAGAGCAATGGCAACTGCCCCCCGGCACCATTCGCGATGCAAACAGTGACGGTGCCATCGCCCTGTTTCAGGACATGGCGGAAGGGCACATCAAAGCCTGCTGGATTATCTGCACCAACCCCGTCGCCACCGTGCCCCGGCGTGGCAAGGTTCAGGCTGCCCTGGAAAAAGCCGAACTTGTCATTGTGCAGGATGCCTATGCGGACACGGAAACCGGCCCCTATGCCGATATCCTGCTCCCCGGTGCGCTGTGGGCGGAAGGCGATGGCGTGCAGGTCAATTCCGACCGCACCATGACCCTTGCCCGGCAGGCCGTGCCCCCTCCCGGCGAGGCCATGCCAGACTGGCAGATTATTGCCCGCGTCGCCTGCGCTATGGGGTTTGAGGAAGGGTTCTCTTTCACCTCCGCCGCCGAAGTTTTTTCTGAGGCCAGTCGTTTTGCAAACCCTGTGACTGGTTATGATATTTCCGGCGTCAGCCACGCGCGCCTGAAAGATGGCCCGGTGCAATGGCCCGCTCCGGCTAGCGATACAGCGCCGCGCCACCCTATCCGCTATCGCCCCAACCCGGACGCGCCGCCTGTCTTCGCAACACCCTCCGGTAAAGCCGTATTTTTTGCGCGCCCATGGATGCCACGGGACGATGAACCGGATGAGGACTATCCCTTCCTCCTCAATACCGGCCGCCTGCAACATCAATGGCACACGCTTACAAAAACAGGCCGGGTGGAGCAGCTGAACAAACTCAACCCCGGTCCTTTTTTTGAACTCGCCCCGGATGATGCCAAACGTCTTGGCATTGCCGAGAACGATACGGTTGAAATCCGCTCCCGCCGCGGCAGCGCCACCCTCCCGGCTCGTATTTCCCGCCGCATCGCCCCCGGCACCTGCTTTGCGCCGTTCCACTGGAACGACCGGTTTGGCGAGGCACTCTGCATCAACGCCGTCACGCCCGATGCGATAGACCCTGTCTCGCTCCAGCCCGGCATCAAACACTGCGCTGTCTCTCTGACCCGTGTTCAGACTGCCTCCCCTCCCGCACAGGAAAGCACAGAGACCATGCCCACAGAGCAGCTTGCCCGCCATCTGGGTCTCACCGCACAGAAAGCACCTGATTTTACCGGGGATAATCTTGGTTGGGTCAGCGGTTTTCTGGATGGTCTGCGCATGGCCCCACCAGAAAACAGCGTGCCAGTGGTGCCGGGCTCCGCCCCGCTTTCTGACGCACAGAGGGCGCACCTCAATGGGCTGCTGGCCGGGCTGTATTCCCGCACACCCGTTGCAGCCGCTGCCCTTCCGTCCACGGATGCCGCTGCGCCAACTCTCACCCTCTGGTGGGCCTCCCAGACAGGCCGCACGGAAGCACTGGCCGCGCAAACCGCGCTCTGGCTGCGGGAAAACGGACATGAGGTGCGTCTGGCTGAACTAAGTGCGTGTGACCCGGCCAACCTCTCTGGCACGGCGCTGTTCCTTGTCTCTACCTTTGGCGATGGCGACCCACCGGATGGTGCCGCTCCGTTCTGGGATGCACTCAAAGAACAGGACCTTGCCCTGCCTAATCTCCGCTATGCAGTGCTGGCACTGGGGGATTCCTCCTACGCCAGCTTCTGTGGGTTTGGTCGCGCTCTGGATGAACGGCTGAGCGCCCTCGGTGGCACACCGCTCCTGCCCCGCGTGGACTGTGAACCGGATTATGAGGATGCGGTAGAAGACTGGCGCCCCCATCTGCTGGCCACTCTGGGCAGCCCGGCTCCCTCTGACACAAGCCCTGCTCTGCTTGCTCCGGCGCTGGCCCCCGGCATTACCCGCACCACACCCGCACTGGCGCGCCTTGCCAACGTCACGCGCCTGACCGGTGACGACCCGGATAAGGAAACATGCCATATTACGCTAGATCTTTCCGGCACTGGCGTAACCTATAACGCAGGCGATGCACTGGGTGTCTGGCCCCGCAATAATGAAAGCATTGTGCAGCCGGTTCTGGCCGCCCTGCAGGTGCCTGAAGACACCATGCTGACGCTCCGCCACCACGGCCCCACCCCGTTGGGCGAAGCTTTGCGTCGCTGGTTTGACCTCTCCCGCCCGTCTGCAAAGCTGCTGGAACGTCTGGGCCGCACGGAAAGCGGCTATCTGCCTGACCTGATCGCAACCCTGCCAGCCCCTGTCGCAGCGGAAGACCTGCCGACGCTCTTCCGGCAGATGCAGCCGCGCCTCTATTCCATTTCTTCCTCCCCCACCGTCTGCCCGGACAGCGTGCATCTGACAGTGGGCGTCAACACCTCCCCTTATCCCGGCGTCTCGTCCACATGGCTGGCGGGGCTGAACGCGGGGGACGCCGTGCCGGTTTTTGTGCAGCCGACCACGCATTTCCATCTACCCGCGGATGAGACTGTGCCCGTCATCATGGTTGGGCCCGGCACTGGCATTGCGCCCTTCCGCGCCTTTTTGCAGGAACGCTCTGCCCGGAAGGCTTCCGGCCCAAACTGGCTGTTCTTTGGAGAGCGGCATGAACGCACCGGCTTTTATTACCGCGAGGAGCTGGAAGCCTTCATGGCGGATGGCTGCCTGACGCGGCTGGACACTGCGTTCTCGCGCGATCAGCCGGAACGCATTTACGTGCAGGACCGCATGGAAGAACATGGTGCTCTGTTGTGGGACTGGCTGAACCGGGGCGCGTATGTCTACATTTGTGGAGACGCTGCCCGCATGGCGCGGGATGTTGACGGCGCCCTGAAAAGGATTGTCGCACGACATGGATCAATGACAAGCGAACAGGCCGACGCTTTTATAGCGGGCCTGACCCGCAGCGGCCGTTATCTACGGGATGTGTATTGAACGAAAGGAGGACGGACTGCATGAAAGTCCTTCTGGCTGATGAAAATTCTCACCGTGCTGGCGCACTGGCCCGCCTGCTGGAAGCCGAGGCAACGCTGGACGTCATTCTGGTGGAAGAGGACGCCAGCCTGATTGATGCCGTGCGCCGCCATGCGCCGGATATTGTCCTGGTGGATATCAGCCGTGCCGACCGCGATGCGCTGGACAGTGTGCGTGCCCTCTCCGCCTCCGGGCTGGAACGGCCCGTCGCCCTGTTTGTGGACGAAGATGACGAAAGCCTGATGGAAGACGCTTTTGCCGCAGGTGTCTGTTCCTACAACGTGCTGGATGCGCCGGTCACAAACGTCAAACCGCTGCTGCGTGCCGCCATTGCGCTGTATAGACGCTTTCGGGATACCAATGCGGAACTTGTGGCTGCCAGAAAGACACTTTCAGACCGTGAGACCATAGACCGTGCCAAACTCCTGTTTATGAAGCAGGAACGGTGTAAGGAAGATGACGCGTACCGCTGGTTCCGCAAACAGGCCATGCAGCAGGCGCGAAAAATAATTGATGTCGCCACAGACTATCTTGATCACCAGAACAGGAGCCAAAAAAAATGAGCATCTCCTGCCGCATTGGCCTGCTGCAACTGGCGGATAGTGCCCCTGTGCTTGTAGCCCGCAGTATGGGCATTTTCACCCGGCATGGACTGGATGTTGAGGCCGTAGTGGTGCCGTCCTGGGCCAATATCGCCGACGGGCTGGTGTGGAACGGGCTGGATGGCGCGCTGATGTTCCCACCGCTGGCCATTATGACGGCCCTTGGCCAGCGCGGGCGGGCTATTGGGTTGCGTCCGGGCTTTCCGGTCAGCCGTGGTGGCAATACGATTGTGCTGCGTGGGCAAAAGGTGGACCACACACAGTGGGATGCGCAAGCAGACAAACGCCGGGCTTTTGACAACTGGAAAAGTGCTTTAGGCCGCAAACCCCGCCTTGGTGTTGTCCACCTCTACTCCACACACTACCTTATTCTGTCACACTTTCTTAAAAATCTCTCTGTCTGCCGCGATACCGAAACTGAAATTGTCATTATGCCGCCTGCGCGCATGATTCAGGCCCTTGCCGCCGGTGAGATTGACGGGTTTTGCGCGGGGCCACCATGGGGTGCGGATGCCCAGCTAAAGGACCTCGCATTTATTGTGGCAGGCTCTGCGTCGATTGCACCCGGGCATCTGGAAAAAATGCTTGTTTTGAAAGAGCTTTGGAAAAACGAGCACCCGGATGGCTCCGCCCGCCTGCACGCAGCACTGACTGAGGCCATTGCCCTGTGCAATGACCCATCACATGCGGCAGAGATTACGCAACTGCTCAGCAGGCCGCTCAACGCCAACGGACTAGGCCTGCCCGAAGAAGCCGTCAAAGCCGTGATGCCCGGCTCCCGCGCCATAGCAGATGTCATGATGTTTGGCGGCCAGAACGGGCAGACAGGTGCCTCCTGCGGATGGATGATTAAGGATATGCAAAACGAGGGCTGGCTCCCTTCCGCCATGCTGGAAACTCTGCGCACACTTGGCTGGTACCCGTGTTAAACAATGCCTGCGATGATCGATCTTATTTTGGTCATCTTTTTGTCAGAAGTGAAATAAAAAGATAATTCTCATTTTTGTGCATCCCAGAGCCAGAAATCTGTGCTTAAAAACGATTCTTAAATAGTCGTTTACTTTTCTATCATGTCATTTCTGATCTCATGAAATGATGTGATGCGTAGTGTTCTACGTTTGGTTTCTGGATACCTGCCATGTCTTCTGCATTTTCTACTCTGCGCGAACAGATTCAGGAAACCCGCAAGAAGACCATGGAACAATTATGCGGCGTCACTCTGCATGGAGACCTGCAGGAACGGTATGTGGACTGGAGACTGCCTCTCCCGCTGAGCAAAAAACGGCAGCAGCGCCTTGAAATTATCCGCAACGCGGGTGTTCTGTTTATCCATGTTCCCAAAAATGCCGGAACAGCCATCTCTCAGGAACTTTACGGCTGTAGCATGCGGCATGAAAGCATCCGCTACTATCAAAAGCATGCGCCAGATGTTGTGCGCACCATGCCCAGCTTTGCCTTGTGGCGGGACCCGGTTGAACGCTTCCTCTCCTCCTATGACTTCATCCGGAATGGCGGTGGCAGCCATGTTAGTCTGCATCCCGGCTTTGCGGAACGCTATGCAGACCTCACCACTCTGGACCGCATGATTGAGTATGTAGAAGGCGCAACCTCCATCTATCAGCTGGACCATGTCCTGCGCCCGCAACACTGGTATCTGACCGACCGCCACGGTAATGTGGCCGTCAAAATGCTGTTTGATCTTAAGGATATTGACCGAATTTATCCTTTTGTGCCCGGCCTGCATGCGGGCAAGATTAAAAAAATCAACACAACCCAACGCTTCACCACAGATCTGCGCCCCCTCCAGAAAGAGAAAATTATGGATCTCTATAAGGAGGATTATAAAATCAGAAAGTCCATCGCACAGATTGGCACTCTTTCTGAAAAATCCCGAAGTCCACAGAAAATCAACGTAAAGCGCAGCACAGCGCCTGCTTTCTCTCCTGCCCTGACCAGCAGCCTCTGACCGCCCCCTGCAAACCACGGTGAATTTATGACTGCCATGACGTTTTCAGGCAGCCTCGCACAGATGTAGTCGATTTGTTCCATCTTATTTATTCTATAATATTTATCGTATATTTTTATTATTTTTCATATTTGACATATTATATTTATTTGCACTCTCCCCCCTTTTAGTAAAAAAAAATCCTCCTATGTTTTCTCCCAGACAGGCGAGAGACTTTTTTTCTCCTGCTCTGCATAAAGGGTTTTATGATGATGAAAAAAGCTATTCTTCTCGCCGCTGCTCTGGGTGTTGTGGCACCGGTTGTGTCTCATGCTGAAGAACACAGGCACCACCACACCCAGAACAGCGACGACGACAGCAACACTTCTGACAACCAGAATAACAACGATGGTGAAGAAAACGGCAACCGTCGTCATGGTGGTGAGCATCGCGGTCATCGCGGCGGCTCGTCTTCCAGCTCTGACACTCAGAACAATCAGGGTGACAACCAGAACGGTGGTGAGCATCGCCATGGCCGCAACCACGGTGGTGAAGGCCGCGATGGCAACCGTGATGGCGGCCAGAACGAAGGCGACAACCAGAACTAATCTGGCTCTCAGCGCATGAAACAGAAAGGCTCTTCCCCGGAAGGGCCTTTCTGAATGCTCTCTGGTTTTTCCCTTGCGTTCTTTTACAAAAACAGCGTTTTAATAGACGGATCATGAGGCCTGACTGATACGAGAACAGCACATTTGTCTTCACATCCCACCTCCTCCTCGCCGACACCATCCGAAACGCATGCCGCTATGACAGACGCTCCACAGACGATCCATATTCTGATTGTGGAAGACGATCCGGAAATTTGCGGGTTGTTGCAGCGCTACCTTCAGCGACTGGGGTATGAAGTCTCTACAGCCCTCAACCGCGCGGGCATTGATGCTGCAGAAAAGCGTCGCCCTGTTGATCTCACACTCCTCGACCTCATGCTGCCGGAGGAAGATGGGCGCACCTTGTGCCAGTATCTTCGCCAGACCTCCGCCACGCGCATCATCATGGTCAGCGCGCTGAATGACATTCATGACCGCATTTCCGGACTGGATCTGGGCGCGGATGACTATGTCCCCAAGCCGTTTGACCTGGAAGAACTGGCCGCACGCATCCGGGCTGTGCTGAGACGCGCTCAGCCTGAAGCCGCTCAACCCGAACCCCAGGGTGTTCAGCACTACCGCTTTGATAACTGGCTGTTTGAACCGGCCAAACGTGCCCTATACGGCAAAACAGGCATCCGCGTAGCACTGACAGGGTCAGAGACGGATCTGCTGTTAGTCTTCTGCCAGAATGCTCACCATGTGTTTAACCGGACAGAGCTTCTGGCCCGTATCCATGGTGATGAGAAAAATGTGGACCCCCGTGCCATTGACCTGCTGATCAGCCGCCTGCGCCGCAAATTGTCACATGAAGGGCGGCAACTGGAACTGATCCGCACCATTCGCGGGGGCGGCTATATTTTCGACCCGGACGACGGCAACACATGAAGAGATTTCCGCGGCTCTACCCCCGCACCATCTATGGCCAGATGGTCATGCTGGTTTCCGTGTGCATGTTTCTCACGCTGAGCATTACGTCTTTTCTACTATATGCGTTCCGGCCGCTGATGCCGCCAATCCCCGCAGGACCCGGAACAAGTATTCTGGCCATTGAAACCGGGATTGAAGCGCTGCAAGCTGCTCCGCTCCAAATCCGGGAAGCCATTGCCCAGAAAATATCCGGCAATGAAATTACGTTTGTTGTGGGTCCGCCCCCTCCCTGCGTGCAGGTTCGCACTGACCATATCACAGAGTTTCTGCAAAGCATGCTGGTGTACCGGGGCAACGTGACCCGCCACGCCCTGCGCGCCAAAAGCTGTGCGCCGCACGATGCCGGGATGCCAATCTCGTATCTTTACCTGCCGCGCGATAACATCAGCATTCTGGTCTCCAACAACCCCAACCATCATCTTGGGCACATGCTGCGCTGGACCATGCCACTTACTGTGTCTCTGGTGTCTCTGCTCACCATCACGCTCTCTCTCACATTCTGGAGCATCTGGCATATCAGCCGCCCTTTGCGAAACATTGCGGCACAGGCCGATGCGTTTGGGTATGACATTGCGCCGGACCCTCTGCCCGAGCACGGCCCGACAGAAGTGCGCCGGCTGACACATGCCTTTAACCGCATGCAGGCCCGCATTGCGGCCTCTGCGGAGGAACGCACACGGATGCTCATTGCCATTGGGCATGATCTGCGCACGCCTCTCACCCGCCTGTTCATGCGGCTGGAACTCGGTGGAGAAGAAGCCTCCCCCGCCGCCATGAAGCATGACCTCACTCTGATGAAAAAAATGCTGAACGGGGCACTGCATTTCCTGCGGGAACAGACAGATGCCGAAAAGGCGGAAGCGATTGATCTCGCATCTTTGCTGGAAAGCCTGTGCCATGAGTTCACTGTAGTGGGCCACACCATTCACTATACCGGCCCCACGCAGTTGACGTGCATCTGCCAGACCACGGCCTTAGAGCGAGCCATTAGTAATCTGATTGAAAATGGCCTGAAATATGGGACAGAAGTCAGCGTTACCCTGCGCACAGAAGGACGCCGTGCGCTGATTGATATCAGCGATAACGGCCCCGGAATTCCGGCGAACCTGCTGGCCTCAGCTCGTCTGCCTTTTTACCGGCTGGACCCGGCGCGGGCCTCGGATGGCGGGTTGGGGCTGGGGCTCTCCATTGCCGATGCCATTATCACCCGCCACAACGGCCAGCTTTCACTCAGCAATATTGAGCCGCATGGACTGCGCGCCCATATCTCACTCCCACTTGGCACGCTTCCCACATCCTGAAGGTAGGAAGCAGGACAGGCAGTGGTCAGATCGCCCCGACATCCTTCACTGCCGCATCAGCCTGCCCCTTCACCCAGTATCCTGACGCCTTGATCCATTGCAGCGGCACCTTGCGGCTTTCCAGAAGATACTGGCGCACAGCTTTTGCGACACGGGCTTCCGCACCAACCCAGACAAAGGTTCCATCTTCTATGTTTATAGAAGCAAGCGTTTTCAGGATTTCCTGCGCCTGATCTGCCGCATCCATCGGGCGATGCACCCAATGGGCGCCATGCCGGGCTGAGGTGGAAAAACTCTGCTCATCTTCAACACCCGGCACGGCAATCACCGTTGTCACGCTGGCTTGCCGCTCGCAGTTCCTCCACGCGCCGACCAATGGCTGACAGATTATTTCTGCGGTGTGTCTGTCGCGTTTGTTGCCGGAACAGCAACGGGCGCTGTCTGAGGCGCTTGCACGGGCGTTGCAGAAGGCACTGTTGCTGGGGTTACGGCCAGAATTTTTACGGGAAGAGCTGTACCCGGCGCAACCGTAGGCGTTATAGGAGCCGCGCCAGAAATGGTCTCTGTCATCGCAGGAGCCGCTGCGGGAGAAGCAGCAGGCTGTCTGGCAGGCTGGGGCTGCATGAAGGCCGATGTCTTCCAGAAATTAGGTGGTGAGCCACTCGGCACAGCCCGACGGACACATCCGCGCACAACGCTTGAGCAAACGCCGTCTGTGCCGACCAGCATGTCATCATCGCCGCTATAATACACATCCTGCACTTTACCATCGACGATACGGAAATCGGCAATGCAGCTATTGCCATCCCCGCCACCAACATCTCTGACAATATTTACAACAGACTGTACTGGGATCAATGTAGAGGTTGTCGCTGTACCAATATTGCGACCACGCTGGTATTCAAAAATCTTGACGTGATCATCAACGGTCTGCGTCTTGGTTGGAATCCCCGCGCATGCCTGAACATCCTGCTCCGTCATGCCAATCATGATGACCTGAGCCTTATGCGCTGTGCGGGACGCGTAGTATCCGCATCCGCTCAGGCCAAGCAGCATGGTACCCACAGAAACATGCATAAAAGACCTGGCAGCACGGCGCATAACAGCAGCGTTAGTCACGAACAACGTCATCTCCATTTCGACTACAGAATGCACGATCTAACGAATTTCCTGCCTGCTGCCAACCTGAACACAGGGCTTATAAGACCACCTTCGTCCGCTTGCGCCCTGCTATAACACACCCAAACCGTCGGACCTGACACCTTCTGCATTACCCCCAAGGCACGCGTAAAGCTTTACCTGTCTCGTTATAACGCGAGACCTGTAGAAGATTTTCCCTACTTTGGTATTTTTGAAAATATGATTTTTTATAAAATACTTTATAAATATAAATAGAATTTCTCTTCTATTGTTTCCCTAAATTTCTTTGCAAGAGACTCTATCCAATTAGAAAAATCTGATTCTAGTTGAAAGCCTTTATCCCCTTCCAAAAACAGCACTCCAACACAGCCGCATAAAAGAAATTTTAGCGTCTTTCCGTCAGCCCATATCTGGCATGAAAAGCATACCGCAAAATATGTTATAACAGATCTTAAAAAACTGTTTCTCTCTTTATAGTCCGTTAAAATTTTATGAAAAATTACGCCGCCTTCCCATAGGCATTTTCTATACACGGACATTGCTTGACAAACCGTCTTTGTGACGATCATCTGAACAGCGTCTCTTTGAATATTTTGATGATAAGAAAATAAATTTTCATTCTGAAAGGACTATTTATGCGTTTAAACCGCCTCCTTCTGGCTGGCACCTGTCTTCTGGCAGGCCTGAGCCTTAACCCCCTCGTATCTTCCAGCCACGCGGCCCCTCCGCAAAAAGCCGGAAAACCGGGCACCATGACGGCCAAAGCCGCCTTACCCGCGGCCTTAAGTCTGCCGGATGCCGGGCGCTCTCTGCGCATCACCTATCTGTCCACCAACGGGATTACAGGCAAGGGTCTGGTTCCGGTGACAGAGGAAGTCATCCTGCCTGCAGGCAAAGCCCCTCCGGGCGGCTGGCCGATTGTGGCCTGGGCGCATGGGACGAGTGGAGTGGCGGACCATTGCGCCCCCTCCTGCAACCCGTGGTCTGAGCGGAATCGCAAGTATATGTCTGCGTGGATGAAGCGCGGCTTTGCTGTTGTCGGCACTGATTATCAGGGATTAGGCACACCGGGCATCCATGCGTATCTGAACACGCGCGTGGAAGCCTACAGCGTGCTGGATGGTGTGCGGGCAGCCCTGACCTCCGTCCCCGGCCTGCAGAACAAGATCATGATTGTTGGTCAGTCTCAGGGTGGCGGCGCGGCTTTTGCCTCTGCGTCCTACGCACCGGACTATGCGCCAGACCTGAACATTCGCGGCACTGTAGCAACCGGCGCGCCTTATGTGTCGCAGGAACTGCTTGAGCAGATGGCCACATCCGGTGCGCATGAAACAGGCTTTAACCCCGTTATTGTTTATGCGCTTTATCTGGCACAGGGGCTGAGCGGTTACGATAGCAGCTTTAAGCCGGAAACTGTCTTTACCGAAAAAGCCATGCCTGCCTATCAGGCTGCGGCTGATTTATGCGTGTATCCGCTGACAAACAAGGCACGGGCCGAGGAGCTGAATTTCAGCAATGCGCTCAAACCCGGTTATCAGCACGCTCTGGGCCCGGCCTTCGCCGCCATGGCTTATCCGACCATGAAGTTAAAACAGCCGTTATTTGTCGGCACAGGCGAGGTTGATCAGGACGTTCCGCCGCCGCTTCAGCTTGGTCTGGTCAAAGCCGCGTGCGAGGCCGGAACGGTTGTGCAGGCGCATATTTACAAAGGGCTGAACCACGATCAGACAGTCAATGCATCCCTTCCAGACTCAGAGATTTTCACAAAAGCTGTCATGTCCGACCAGCCTGTAACCCCGCAATGCACACCAACACCTGAATAAAGCCTCATCAATACTGCGTGGCAGGGATACGCCTCCCTGCCACCAGTTCTGAGTGTCAGGCTTGCGCCTTAAAGGCCTCAGTGCGCACCGGGCTCGCTTCTGCCAGAGCCTTCCGCACGCCTGCGGCATCAAAATCCCCGCAATAGACTGGCGTTCCCGGTTGCTGACGCCAGGAGTCTGCAAGGCTCCCGGCATCCACCGAATCAAACCCCAGCTGGTCCACAAGCGCCATCACCTGTTTTTTCGCAGCAGCATCATCCCCGGAGACCGGCAATGCAATACGTCCAGCGGCTCCATGCGGCTTTCCGTTTTCCAGAAGATGCTGCGCGTAAATGTTGTTGAAGACCTTGATAACAGGGCGGCCAATCTGCCCGGACATCCACACGCTTTCCGGCACACCTTCTTCAATCGCAGCAATCCGGCCATCACGCTCACGCGGGTAATAATTGCCGGTATCTACAATCACAACATCCGCAGGAACATGCTCAAAGACGGATTGTCCTAATACCGGAATATTCTTTTCCGGAATGGTGACAATAATCAGCCCCACATCCTTGACGGCATTCGCAACAGTAACGGCTTTTGCACCGCTTTCGCGTGCCAGATCCACCAATGTTTGTGGCCCGCGTGAATTGGCAATTTTGACATCATGCCCAACTGCCACCAGCCTGCGAGCCAGTGTGCCGCCAATATGGCCTGCTCCAATAATACCGATTTTCATGCCTCTGGCTCCTTCTGTTCTGTGTGATCCTTTTTAAATATAGGGAGCGCTTGCACTCAGAACAGAGGAGCGGGTGTTTCACGGACACGTTACAGGCCTGCCTTTATTCCTTTTCAGGATAAGGTCAGTTCCTCTTTGTCATGAGGATATTTTGTCAGAATTTCGTAACCTGTTTCCGTTACAAGCACGGTGTCGGAATGGCGGAAACCACCTTTACCCTGAATGTAAATGCCCGGTTCAATACTGAACAACATTCCCGGCTGAATAACGTTATCTTCACCAATCGCCAGGAAAGGTGCTTCATGATTGGTCACACCAAAGCTATGCCCTGTACGGTGCAAGGGGTTGTCATACCCGGCCTTTTTCGCAATAGCCTGACAAGCCGCGTCAATTTCCGAACCAATCGCGCCCGGCTTCAGCATGGAATACGCCTTATGCCGCATTTCCATCATGGTATCAAAAGGCTTACGCGCCTCTTCTGGCACGTGTTCTAAAAAGAACGTGCGCTCAATCTCTGCGCCATACCCGTTAATTTTCCCGGCAATCAGCCCGAGGAACGGGCCGCCCGGCTCACACGGAGCGGTCAGGCAGGAAAAATTGTGCGGGTCATCCGTATAGGCTGGCGGCTGGATCAGGCCGGCTGCGTGGGTGGACATGACGTTATAGTTCGATGCTTCTGTCAGGCAGCGCTGATAGAAATACGGTGTGACGCCTCCAATGGCCTGTGCCACCATGGTGCCGTTTTTGACCGAACCCAGCATCATGCCGAACGCCTTTGTCATGACATCACAGGTCCATGCGATGCGGGAAATTTCATGCGGAGACTTAATTTCCCTCACGGCATCTATCACATTCAGAACCTGCGTCGGATTACTGACCATGGCACTCAGGTAAGCCGGGCATGCGCCCTCAATCCCGATCGTGCCCTGTGCTGGCACCACATCCTGCAGCCGGTCAGACCAGCGTGTACCCGGCAGCGCGGGGAATTCCGCATAGTCCACCAGCTTCAGTCCATCCCCCACTTGGTGGCGCTCAACATGCGCTCTTTCCAGCCGGGGGATAACAAAGGTGAGGTCTGACGGAGTGATGACCAGCACAAACGGCCGCTCATGCACAAAATTTGCAAAGTTTGTCAGATAATAAATGTTGTCGGGGTCGAACGAGATGTAAGCAGAGAGGCCTGCTTTTTCCATCTTCTCCCGAACTTTTTTGATCCGTTCGGCAATTTCCTGACTGGAAACCTGATGAGCGGTTAAAGATGGCATCGTCACGTTATACCCTTTCTGGCGTTCAGACCGCCCTTCCCGCAGGAAGGCCGCCCCGGAAGCTTGTATAACAAACAATACATCCTACTTGTTTGTGAGCCGTCAAGACATTTATTGGCTTTCTGCCGTCAGGGTGTTTCCTGAACAATCTTCAGAAGTTCCGCCCGAGAGAACCCGCACCAGATCTGATACGCCTCTTTCAGATCACTCAAAGGCGTGCCACGCGCAATCTCAATAGCGACCCCACGTAAGAACGTGGAATTCAGCAGACGCAGCGTGACAAATTGCGGATCTGGCTGGCCGCGCTCCCTGCCAAAAAGCCAGCGAGTCATGAACTGATCAATGCGAGCCAGCACAGGCGCAGTGGCCGCCGCCAGTTCCGGGTCACTCCGACGGGCGAGCTCAATTTCTACTGTGGCGATAAAGTCCGGGCCTTCGGTCACCAGAGTCCACATGGCCTCCAGCATGGCGTCCACCCGCTGTTCCGGCTCGCTTTTATGCTGCATAGCCGGGCGATACAGCCGTGTACGCTTAAGGGCATAATGCCGCAGCACCATAGCCATAATCTGCGCCTTGGCCGGATAATGGTGCTGCAAAGCCCCAAGGCTCACTCCGGCTGCCTTGGCAATACGCTGGATGGTAGTAGCGGCATAACCCTGCGTTTGCAGCAGAGTGACGGTCGCCTGAATGATTTTTGTCCGTGTGGTCGCACTGCGGTCAGCCTGTGTGCGACGGCGTACCGGGGAAGGAGATGCTGGCATACGGAACAGATCACTCAGTTGCGGCAGGGTGCCCGGGTTAAAAGGTGCTTTTACAGACACTTCTACCCGGAAGGAATCCCCTTCCCACCCATGACGCCGAATTGAGAGCGTGATCAGGCCGCCTGTACCCTCAATGCCCCTCCTGCTCCATATAGAATTCAATGGGCACCGTCAGCACAATCGGATCCCCCGCCACGCTGTCCGGCGGGCTGGGCAACGGCTCCGCACGCCGCACCAGCGCCAGTGCTTCCTTATCCAACAACGTATGGCCCGAGCCACGCTGGATACGGGCCGAAAGCACATGTCCATGGCGGTCCATGGCGAAATGCAGCATGGGCACGCCTTCCTGATGGTCCGCCATAGCTTCCGCCGGGTAGCGTTTATACCGTTCCAGACGAGCCAGAAGCGCCCCCTGCCATGTTGCCGGACTTTGGGACGCATGCGAGGACGACGCCCCCGACGCAGGGGCCGCCTGATTTAAGGCCGGAGGCGCTTCCGCCACAGGTGGAGCCGTAGTTTGGTCCGCAGGCGGTGTTTTATCCGGAACCGGCTTTTTCAAAACCGGGGCGGGTTTGGATTTCTTCACAACCTTATGCAGCTTTTCCGGCTTAGGCACCGGAACGGGAGGATTGGGTGCGGGAGATGGCGGCGCGGAAACCTTCGGCGGGTCTTCCGGTGCCGGGTCCGGCGTAGACAGAGTTTGCTGCGGACCGGGTGGCACATCGGAAACCGGTGCTGGCGTGGAGACAGGCTCCGGTGCCAGATCAATCGCTATCGCGGCGGGAGGCCGTTCGGAAACCGGCACCTTAGCAGCAGGAAGACGCAGCACGGCCCCCACGACCCCGCACGTCACAATCAACACCACCAGCAGGGACGCACCCCAGCGGCGTTGCTCTTCCTTCCGTGCGTGGCGCATCTGTTCAGCGCGCCAGACGGCAAATGCGCCAGAGCGTGCGCTGACAGGACCGCTCCCATCAGTCAGGGTTGCACTCATGGGGCAGCCCCGGCTTCGGCCCCTTCCTCCTGCCCTTGCAGATTGACCAGAGCGACCTTGAGATAACCGGCAGAGCGGAGTTTATCCATCACGCCCATCAGCGTGCCGTAATCCACACTCTTGTCCGCCCGCAGGAAAATACGCTGGTCCTTATTGCCTTTTGTTACATTTGCCAGCGCAGTGGGCAGGGCCTCCGGAGAAACGTCCTCTTCCCCCACAGCTAGGCCATGATCGGCTTTAACGGTCAGGAATACCGGATCATCCGGCCTAGGGGCTGGCTTTTCGGTTGAGGAAGGCAGATCGACCGGCACATTCACCGTGGTCAACGGAGCTGTGACCATGAAAATGACCAGTAGCACCAACATGACATCAATAAATGGCGTCACGTTGATCTCATGCGCTTCCTTCAGCGTCTCGTCCGCATGGCGCATACGAATGGCCATAGCTGCCCCCTATTCCGCCACGGCCTGCTGGTCACGCTGACTGAAGCGCACCACAGTGCCCCGTGTGCGCTGGGAGCGCAGACGACCCAGATCCCGCGAGACCAGACGCATAATGAGCGACGTGATATCCGCTACCTGCGCACGGCACCCGGCAGACTGGCGGGCAAGATGGTTGTAGATAATAACAGCAGGAATGGCCGCTACCAGACCCAGAGCAGTGGCCAGAAGAGCCTCGGCAATACCAGGCGCTACAACCGCCAGACTGGTTGCTTTGGCCGCCGCAATCCCGGTGAAGGAGGACATGATGCCCCACACCGTACCAAACAGGCCAATAAATGGAGACGTCGCGCCAATGGTGGCCAGCAGCCCGGTGCCACGCAGCAGGCGGCGACCTTCTGCTGCTTCCAGCCGCTCCAGATGTAGGACGATACGCTCTTTCAGCCCCTCCTCATCATCCGGAATATCGACAGAGCGCATCCGCTCCGTTTCCGCTGCCACAACAAGCGTGCGGGCAATGCGGCAGTCCTGCGTAAGCCTCTCACCCCGTTCCAGCGTTTCCGCCTGCTCCAGATTGTCTTCCGCCTGAGAAAGCTCCCGACGCAAACGGACAATTTCCACAGTTTTTGCAATCAGGATGGTCCATGTCACCAGACTGGCAAAGGCCAGAAGCAGCATCACGCAGCGCACAACCGGGCCTGCGTTCAAAAACATCTCCCATGGAGAAAGAGAGACAGCAGTCACGAGGGAAGCGGATGATGAGGGCATAAAGAATCCTGCGCGTTTACAACGATGTCAGGCGGGGAACCGTGCAGAAAAAGGCCGAACAACGGCTTTTCCAGCAGGGATAATCAGGCCAGCGATAACAAGGCCTTCCCACTTATGCAAGTGAGAATCACTATCATATAGAGAAAAATATGCGCCCTGTTGCCATGGGCCAAAGCCTGCCAACGTCGCAGGAACACCCCTGCCACTGAAAATTTCTATATAACTTATTGAAATAACAAATATTTTTATTTCCCTTTCAAAAAACTCACTTTTTTGTGCCCTTACCCTCCCTGTGGCACCTCCGCCACACACTCAGAAAACGCCTATTTTCGCTATTGATAATCATTTGCATCTTTGCGTCTGCGCTCATATCAAAAGCCTGCATTTCTCATCTTCACCATACGAACCGGCAGCATGGTTCATCAGGAGCACGACGCATGAGTCGGACAGAGTTGCCCCTTCCACCCTCACAAGGCATTGGCCTTCAGCTTGCTGTAGCTTTAGGTGTGTCAGTCGGGCTGGGCGTTACAGAACAAGCCCACGCAGACGATACAACTCATCCCCTCCAGCCCGCGACGACCGACACCACCATCAAACTGCCAGCGGTGCGTGTGGGCGGACATCATGATGATTCTGACGCAGCGTCTTACAGCGCTGGCAATACCAACAGCCAGACACTCAATATTTCCCGCATGCCCGGCTCCGTGCGTGATACGCCGCAGACCATTACGGTTATACCGCAGGAGCTGATAAAGCAGCAGCGGGCCTTTACGCTGGATCAGGTGCTGAGCAATGTGCCCGGCATTACACTCTCCACGGGGGAAGGTGCCGGCGGCCTGAATGGGGACCAGTTCCGCATCCGCGGCCTTCAGGCACGGCAGGATATCTATACGGATGGGCTGCGCGATTTTGGCACCTACACGCGCGATGTTTTCAATACGGAAAGCGTGGAAGTCATTAAGGGGCCATCAGGCGAGTATTTTGGCGCGGGGAACGTCGGCGGCGTGATCAACCAAAGCCAGAAACATGCGCATCTGGGAAATTCGTATAATTACGATCAGTCTTTTGGCAGTGGACCGCTGTTCCGTGGCGTTGGGGATATCAACTACCAGATCAATGATGACATGGCCATTCGCGTAAACGGCATGTTCAACAAGCAGGATGTGGTGGATCGAAACAATGTTACGTCCAACCGCTACGGCGCGGCTGTTGATTTCGGGGTAGGTCTGCGCAGCAAAACCTCCTGGCATCTGACGTGGCAATGGCTGAACAGTGATAGTAAACCGGATTACGGCGTCAGCATGATTCAGGTGAACGGCATTTATCGCCCGATCACGGAATATGGTGTCCCCCGCAACACCAGCTATACCCGTAACTTTGATTTTGACCGCTCCAACATCCACACCCTGACGTCTGCGCTGAAGTCGGAAATCTCCCGCTGGCTGACCATCACTAACGATACACGGCTCAGTCTGTATAATCGTGATTACACCGCCACAACACCTTCCTCCTGCTCCGATGCGTGTGCCAGCGCTATCCTTTCCGGCCAGAACTATGCCCTGCCCTACGGCGCAGGCGGGGGCACCGCGTATCGTCAGGAAGGCTGGGGCGTACAAAATGTTCTGATGGGACGGTCACAGTTCAGGACGGGGTTCCTGCATCATGACATCAAGGCCGGTGTCGACATCAACTATGCCAGTGATTCCCGCTGGCCGGGCAGCTTTACCAACCGCAGCAACAATCAGACTATCATCAACCCAAGCTATAATTCTCCGAGCACGTCCGTCAGCTTCCCGGACTCCGGATATGGGAATGCCAACGCGCGTGATCTGGGGCTATTCTTTTCCGACCGTATCCAGATAACTAAACAGCTTTCCCTGTTTGGAACGGGGCGCTGGGATTCCTTCAGCAGCACCTATTACAAACGGACCACGGAAGAACAGGGCCGGGCAGAGCAAAAATCTGACCGCTGGAGCCCCTCCGCTAGCATTATGTATGCGCCTTTTAAAAACAGTTCCTTCTACTTTACGTTTGCCCGGTCCTATAAGCCGGTTGGAACGGACGTTTCCTCTCTGGTTACTGTCAGGCCACAGGCTGGTGACGTTGCACAGAAAGGCGTGAACCTTTCCCCACAGCGGAGTGACCTGTTTGAAGTGGGCAACAAGTCTGACTTCTTCCACAAACGCCTTGGCACAACTGTGGCGTTCTTCCAGATTAGTGAAAACAATTCCCGCTATTATGATGTTAATGGCGACATGCAAACTGGCTTTATCGATTCAGGCAGCGGTCGCCGCATTCGGGGTGTGGAACTGAGTGCAACTGGAAAAATCACTCAAAACTGGCAGGTTTTTGCATCCTACTCCTACATGGACGGGATTGTGACCCACAGCGCAACTGGCGATAATGGCAAGACCGCACCGCAGGTGCCCCATAACTCCATGTCTGTCTGGAGTTCCTATGACCTCTCCCACCTTATTCTGAACCCCGAATGGGGCACTCTGAAAATCGGTGGCGGCGCACAATATTCCTCCGCTTACTGGGGTGGCCCCAGCACGACCAACACGGGGCGCATTCCACACAACTTTGTTCTGAACGGCATGGTGTCCTGGGATCTCAAACATTATCGTGTGTCCTTCAATGCCAATAATATTACTAATCGCCTGAACTATGGGTCCTCCTTCTCCGGCTCCCGCGTGGTTCCGGCTCCCGGGCGGTATTTTATCGGCAACGTTGGCGTGACGTTCTAACCTTATGACAGTAGTTCTGCCTGAAAGCACGACGGAGAAAAGTGCCCCTCTCTCACCTGTCACCATGCAGTTGCTTTTAGGCCAGATCTTTCTGGATAAGGGGAAACATACTCAAGCCTTCAGCATATTTGAAGTCGCGTCTCGCTCCGGGGACCCTCGTGCTCTGAACATGCTGGGCCGCGCCTATGACCGCGGCTGGGGCGTGCCGCGCAACCCGGCGGCAGCAAGCACCTATTTCAGACAGGCTGCCACCGAGGGGGATGGATGGGCCATGTTCAACCTCGCCGATCTTTATCTGGCTGGTGAGGGTGTGCCGCGCAACATCAGAAAGGCCTATCATCTGTATGTTTCTTCGTCCCGGAAGGGTATATCAAAATCCTTCAACATGCTGGGGCTGATTGCGGAAAGCGGGGTTCTCCCGGAGTGTGGCCCGGACAAGGCGTATGACTTTTTTCTGGCCGCCGCACAGTCCGGGGATTGCTGGGGGTATCTCAACCTTGGTCGTTATGATTTATCATCGGGCCGGATTGAGCCCGCCATAAAATGGTTTTCCCGCGCTTTGGAAGAAGGATTCAGCGATATTTTCAAGGCTCTGGAAGCCCTTGTGCAGCATCAGCCAGACCCCCGCCTGCGCGCCATTGCGTATCACGCAGCCCGGCTGTGGCAGGCAGCAGTCTTCCGCCCTTCTCATCAGCCTGCTACCACCGCAGCATAGTGGTGGTGACCCTCGCCACGGCGACAGCAAACCTACTAAACGGACTCCGCTCTCATGCTTGTTCACATCCCGAATGTTCTGACCCCAGAAGAAGTGTCCTATTGCCGCGCCACACTGGAGAAATCCGAATGGGTGGATGGCAAGGTGACGGCGGGGGACCAGTCCGCCAAAGCAAAATTCAACCTTCAGATCCCGCAGGACAGCGCGGAAGGGCGGGAACTGGGGGAGATCATTCTGCGCGCCCTTGGCCGCAACCCCACCTTTAACAGCGCCGCCCTGCCACTGCGCGTCTTCCCCCCGCTTTTCAACCGATATGATGAAGGCATGCGCTTCCACACTCATGTGGACAACGCCATCCGCCCGGTGCCCGGCACCGGCTTTCGGATGCGGACGGATGTGTCCTCCACGCTGTTCCTGAGCGAGATGGAGGAGTATGACGGCGGCGAGCTAATGATTCAGGATACATTTGGCGTGCAGAGCGTCCGCTTTCCGGCTGGGGATATGGTGCTCTACCCCTCCAGCAGTCTGCATAGTGTCAGCCCGGTCACGCGTGGTTCACGCTGGGCCTCGTTCTTCTGGTCCCAGTCCATGGTGCCGGATGATACCCAGCGCACCCTGCTCTACCAGTTTGACCTGGCCATTATAGAAACCCGTAAACTTCTGCCCGATGACAGTCCCGCCGTGCTGGGACTGACCTCCACCTATCACAACCTGTTGAGGCAGTGGGCACAGCTCTGACGCACCTCCGGCCCCTGACACCCGGATTTATGGTATTATCAGCCTGAGTTATCAGGGGTCAGTTTTGGCCGCCCATTCGACTTTTTCAGCCCTGCTCTCCCTTGCCAGACGAAGCGATCTGCCTATGGTCTGATACACCTGCTTTTTTCAGGCAGGCGCCATAAGCAGGGAGTTTCAAGCCATTGGTCACGCCGCAGCCCGTTGATACAACACTGACTCAGGCCGCAGTTTTCCTCGTCCTGACGCTGAACGAGGATGAGTCCGTTAATCCGCAGGTGGTGGACCTGCTTGCAGACCTCTCCTCCCTCGTGCGCGGAGTGGGCTTCCGCATCCCCGATGGTCGGCTCAGTTGCATTACCGGCGTTGGCTCCCACGCATGGGACCGCCTGTTTGGCCAGCCGCGCCCCAAGGAGCTGCATCCGTTTCAGGAAATCAACGGCGTGCATCACGCACCCTCCACACCGGGCGATTTCCTTTTCCATATCCGCGCCACCCGCATGGATCTGTGCTTTGAGCTGGCCGCAGCCATTGTCTCCCGACTGGAAGGGGCCGCCCTGGTAATTGATGAGGTGCATGGGTTCAAATATTTCGACTCCCGTGACCTGCTGGGCTTTGTGGACGGCACGGAAAACCCGGAAGGTCAGGCCGCCAAAGTTGCAACCCTGATTGGTGATGAAGACCCGGATTTTGCAGGCGGCAGTTATGTGATCGTGCAGAAATACCTGCATAACCTGAAAAAGTGGGACGCTATCCCCACAGAAGTTCAGGAACATATCATTGGCCGCAAGAAGGTTTCTGATATTGAGCTACAGGACGCCGCCAAGCCGAGCTACGCGCATAATGTGCTGACCAATATTGAAGAAAACGGCCAGCAGCTTCAGATCGTGCGGGATAACATGCCGTTTGGTGAAGTGGGCAAAGGCGAGTTTGGCACCTACTTTATCGGCTATTCCTGCTCCCCGGCCCGCACGGAACAAATGCTGCAAAACATGTTTGTGGGGAAACCTGCCGGGAATTACGACAGGTTGCTTGATGTCAGCACCGCTGTCACCGGGACGCTGTTTTTTATCCCAACGTCAGACTTCCTCGATAACGCCGCCGATATGGCGACCGACGCCGCGGAACCCGCCCCCTCCGCACCAGCTGATACAAAAACGCCTGAGGCCGTCCCGCAGGATGGCTCTCTTGGCATTGGCTCCCTGAAGTAAGGACACGTACGATGAACAATCTGCATAAACATCTGGCTCCTGTCTCCAGCGCCGCCTGGGCGGAAATTGAGGAAGAAGCCGCCCGCACCATCCGCCGCAATCTGGCAGGCCGCCGCGTGGTGGATACGTCCGAGCCCAAAGGCACCGCCTTTTCTGGCGTGGGCACGGGTCGGGCCACTGCCCTTGCCACGCCGGAAGACGGCATTCGTGCGGTCAAGCGCGAAGTTCTGCCGCCGGTGGAAGTGCGCGTGCCCTTTACCCTCTCCCGCGAGGAAATTGACGCCGTGGAACGTGGCGCGCTAGATGCCGACTGGCAACCGGTGAAAGATGCCGCGCAAAAAATCGCGTTCTTTGAAGATCGCGCCATTTTCAACGGCTATGACGCTGCTGGCATGGCGGGCATCCGGGGGCGCAGCTCCAACGCTCATCTCAAACTGCCCACATCGGCCAAGAACTATCCGGGTGTCGTGGCAGATGCGCTGAGCAGCCTGCGCCTTGCGGGTGTGAACGGCCCGTATTCACTGGTTCTGGGCGCGCAGGCCTATCAGGCTGTGACGGGCGGCGGAGATGATGGCTATCCGATCATCAAGCACATTGAGAGCATGATTGACGGCAAGATCATCTGGGCTCCGGCTATTGAGGGCGCATTCCTTGTCTCCATGCGCGGGGGTGATTTGGCGCTGGATATCGGGCAGGATTTCTCCATCGGCTATCTGAGCCACACAGCCACCACCGTAGAGCTCTACCTGCAGGAAAGCTTCCTGTTCCGCGTTCTGACGGATGAAGCCACAGTCGTTATCGACTAAAACCCGTTGCGCTGTAGCCCCGCTTGCAACAGTGGGGCTACGCGCAACAGGCGGAGTGCAACGCGCCGCCCCCGGCTTACGCTTTAAGCTGGCCCATATGCGGGTCCGTGCGGCTGGGTTTTCCATTTTCCATATGCCCGGCCAGTTGCATGAGCAGACTACCATCATGCGCATCATACACAGCCAGATCATACCAGTTGTCCGATGCCGCAAGCAGCCATGATGTTGCAGTGACCGCCCCCGGCGGCACCGTGACGGTATGCCGCGCGTGATTATAACCGTCCTCAATCCGCAACATGCGGGCTGTCTGGCCCGGATGCTGCAGGGACAGGATTACGCTGCTTTGGGCAGGGTCATAACGCAGGCCACACTCCGGTAGGTCCTGACCATAAAACGCCCGAAAAAACCCGTTTGGCCCATGCACCGTTATGGGCTGGTCCGCTTTGGCCTCCAGATGCACCGACAGGCTCTGGCCTGCTGCAAGCGTATAATGGCGGGCTATCTGGCCGTCCCTGACGCGCAGAACTGCGCCCTGCGTGCCCTCATTAGCAAGCTCCAACACCCCATTGGCGCGCCTGTTAGCATGCAGCACATAGGGCAGAGCGCGGGCGGGACGCTGTCCGGCCTCCTGCTTTGGCATAGTTTGCCGGGTAGGCACCACCGGTTTGGGCAAGGCGCAGGATTTGCGTGTGTCTGCCAGATAGGTGTCCGTGCGGGGCAGAGATGCTTCCCACTGGCAGTTGGTCTGCGCGAAGTTGAAGAGGGATGTCATATCCCCGCACACACTGCGCCGCCATGGCGTAATATTGGGGCATTGCACCCCAAAGCGTGCTTCCAGAAAACGCAAAGCGGATGTGTGGTCGAAAACCTGTGAATTAACCCACCCGCCTTTGGTCCACGGCGAGATGACCATAGCGGGCACGCGTGGGCCAAGTCCCACTGGCTGACCGTAATAGCTTTCCCCATCAGTCGAAACCGTGCAGGCCCCCTGTTGCGCATTCAGTGCAGGAATAGGTGGCGGAACATGATCAAAAAAGCCGTCATTTTCATCATAATTGAGAATAAAGACTGTTTTAGCCCAGACATCCGGATGCCGAACAAACACATCCATCAGTTGGGAAATCAGATATTCACCGTAACCCGGTGGCGCATTAGGGTGTTCGCTCAGAGCTGTGGGCGGCACAATCCATGAAACCTGAGGCAATTTACCTTGCGCCACATCACGCTCAAACGCGGCAATCAAATAGCGCCCTTCTGTATCATGCATATCGGCAGGGCCTGAGCCGTCAACGATGCTACGTGCACCACGATATGCCCACGTGTCCTTCCCGACAGAGCGAAACGCCGCGAAAGACGCCAGAGGGTTATCACCAAAATTGTCGTATTCCTGATACACTTTCCAGGACACACCTGCCTCCTGAAGTTTTTCAGGATAGGTAGTCCAGTCAAACGGTTTAAAGTCGGCGCGGTCATGCGCCATGTCGGCAGACCAGTTGCCATCATCAACATTCTCTACAGCCTGCTTGCCAGCATTACCCACGGCCAGCCCGTTGGTGCCGGTGAAGAAATAGAGGCGGTTCGGGTTTGTCGGGCCGAAAATCGATGCGTGATAGGCATCGCAGATCGTAAAAGCGTCTGCCAAAGCATAGTAATACGGAATTTCTTTACGGGTAAAATGCCCCATGGTCATGGGGGTTTTATGCGGTATCCATGTATCCCAGTTGTTCCATTCGGCCTGCGTATTTTTCCAGCTATGGTCCAGACTGGCCAGACAGGCGCTGGAAGTGTGCGCTGTATTAAACAGGAAGGGCAGAACGTGCCCGCCCTTACCGTCAGGCTGCGCGAAAATGCTTTTTCCATCAGACTGTTTTTCAGCCCGTGGATCTCCATACCCGCGCACCCCTTGCAGACAGCCGAAGTAATGGTCGAAAGAGCGGTTCTCCTGCATCAGGATAACCACATGCTCCACATCCCGAATGGTGCCAGTTGCCGTATTCGGCGCCACTGCCAGAGCCCGCCTCAGGTTTTCCGGTAGGGCCGCGCCTGCTGTTGCAGCCGCGCTGAACTTCAGAAACTGGCGACGATTAGGGGCACGAAGCATGGCATTATCCGTCACAGAAGACATAAAGCAGAACGCGAAGAAATGATTTTAGAAATGCTTACGCACCGTAAAGAACACCATCCGCGGAGACCCCGCCTGAAGCGTCTGCAGGCTGCCAGTTGGGTCGGTCGGGCGGAAGCCGGCACTCCCTACAGTCGCCACATAGCGTTTATTGAACAGGTTCGTCACGTTAATCTGCATATCCAGCCCCCGCAGCGCCCAGTTCTGGCTATGGAAGCGGTAGCCGACATTCAGGTTGAAAATGTCGTTCGGTTTGATCCACTGGTCGTTGGTATAGGTATACGTCCGGCGGCCCTGATACTGCATGCCAAAATTACCCCAGATTGACCCGTCATCATAACTGATCTGAACGTTTGCCAGATTCCGCGGCATGGCCACCACGCTCTTGCCGCGCGTGTTGTAGGTCACGCCACCCGTTGTCAGATCATCATTATAAGTCGACTGGTTGTAGGCGTAGGAAACATACAGGGACCAGTTATCGGTAAAGTGGTAGTTAAACGCGGCATCAATACCACGCGCTGTTACACCGCCACCATTGACCAGAATACTGGGAATCCCCTGCACGTTGTTGGTCGCGTTTGGGGTGATGGACAGAAGCCGGTTTTCAAACTGAATGTAATAGCCGGTGAGAGACGCCTGAATACGGCGGTTGTGGAAGCGATACCCGATTTCCTCACTATAAGACATTTCTGGACGCAGCGAATTTTTTGATGCTGCATAAGCCGCACTCGTCATAGCGAACGGGCTGGTTGCACCGGTGGAAGAGTTATCGAAAGCCGCCATATTTCTTGCGAAATCCGCAAAAATTTCATTATGATGATTAATACGATAGTTGGCACCAATCTGCGGCAGGAAACCATTAGCAGAGGTAATGGAGCCACCGGCATAGGTATTAGTTGGCACCGGCACGCCCATCTCGCTCCCTTCCATCTGCCGACCACGATTATCCACCACCAGCGATTTGAAGCCGTAATTCAGCTTCAGCGCAGGGGTAATCTGCCAGGTATCCTGCAGGTGGAACTGATAGGTTTTAGTATTAAACGCACTCTGCCACTGTGTTGCGAAGGAGTTACCCCGGAACCAGTGAACGGAACTGCCGGTGTAGCCATCTTCGCTCAGCGGATAGAAGCGCCGTGCCTGTTCAAAATCGTTATTTTCAAACCAGAAGCCACCTTCAATAGTATGATGACCGATTTCATAGGACAGGCTGCCAATAAAGCCTTCACGATGGATATCATATTCCGTCGTACGGACAGAAAGCGGGGAGCCACCCAGCGCCTCAGGCGTTGGCGTATACGGGGTGGCGTAGATCCCTTGCCCCGTATTGGTATGGCCGTAGACAGTGGCAGAACCTTTCAGGCGGTCAGTCAGCTTGAAATCAAGCTTGCCATACCCCAGCACGTCCTCACGCAGACCGGCTGAGTTGTAGTAGGACTGGTCCTGATCCTTAATCCCAGCCGGAAAGGCGGTGCCATTCTGGTAAGCTCTGGCGATATCTTTAGCCAGACCATAATTATTGGTAATATTATCGAGCTTATAACCGATTGTACGGATCTGCTCTTTTGAAATATCCTGATAATCATTTTCCGCGCGCTGGCTGTAATCTCCAAACAGCGTCAGCTTGACCTTATCACCCAGCGGCTGCACGAACTTGGCGTTTGCCTGCTGCTGCTGCTGAATTCCCTTCCCTTTCCACTTGTTGGCATCCTGATAATCATAGGACACATACAGGCGGCCACCCCCGGGAAGCGTGCCGCTATTAACGCGCGCAAACGTGCGCCATGTGCCATACGAGCCACCTGTGGCCGCAACGTCCGCGCCAAACTTTTCGGTTGGGTCGATAGACGTAAATTCAAGCGCGCCACCGAGGTCATTAGAAGCCGCAACCCCGACCGAACCCGCCCCCTGCGCCAGTGTGGCCGTACCGTTATTTTCTGTTTGCAGAGCACGGCCAATAGACAGGCCATTATCGTTCCCGTAGGCCAGATTGCCCAGCGGAATACCATCCATGGTAAAGCCGAGGCGACTTTGGTCAAACCCACGGATGATGATCTGCTGCGACCATTCATAAGACCCCAGCGCATCGGATGAGGTAAACATAACGCCCGGCAGTTTAGACAGGGTTTTCAGAGGGCTGGTGCCGGGAACCACCTGTTGCAACGCCATGTGAGAGAGCTTTTGCGTCTCACGGGCCGCACCTGCCCCCATGACCACAATAGACTCTGCCTTATCATCCTGTGGGGGTGCCACTTTTGCCTTTTGAGAAGCCTGAGCCGTTTTGCTTTTGGCTGCCGGTTTGGTGTGTACCTGTTCAGCCTTTTTAGTCTGGGTGCTGGCTGAGACCGTCTCAGCGTGAGCATGATGAAACAGTAAAGAACTCATACATGTTGTAAGAAGCAGCAGTTTATTCTGTTTCATGCAGCGCGATCCCTCATCCCGAGGCTCCCAATGGGGGGTTAGATAACGCTGCGCAGACTATCGTCTTGTTTTGGTGTGTGTGTTGTAGTTTGATGACGTTACAATGACAATTTGATGTCACCCTGCTTAACCAGTAAAACCTTACACTCCACAGTCTCCGGAAAGTTTTTACCAAAACAAGTTTTACAAATTTAAAGCTATTTTAAAAAATATTCATACGCCTGATGAGAAAGCGTATTCAGCACCCTGATCCCGGCCTGTTCGTCCGGCAAACCGGATGTCAGCACCACCAGAATATAGCGTTTGCCATCAGGCAGGGTGACAATGGCGGCATCATTCCGCACGCCATCGACCCAGCCGGTCTTATGGGCCACGGGTGTGCTGGCGGGCAGGCCGGGGGGAATAATGTCATTAAATTTCTGCCCCAGCATAATCTGGATCATGCTCTGGCTTTGCGCCTTACCCACAATCTTCCCGCTATCCAGCTTTTGCAAAAAATCCCCTAACCCACGTGCTGAAACCTGATTACGAATTCCCTGATCATTCGCATCAAAGTCCTCAATCATCCGCCCGAAGACGATGCCAATGAGGCCCTGCGCTTTCACGACGGAGCGTATTGGGAGCACCCCAAGCTTTTCAATCATCAGGTTGGTCGCCAGATTGCTGCTATACTGGATCATCACGCGCAGAAGTTCTGAAACAGGCACCGGCTTGCCTGCCTGCGCGTAGAGAGGGTCATAAGAATCCTCTTTCTGCTCAAGCGCAAAGCTCCCCTTTCCCACCAAAGAATGAAAATGGTTGTGAACAACAATGGTATCTTCTGGATGCAAGGTGCCTTTTGTAAAGGCCTCATAGGCTGTATCCAGCACGAACAGCTTCATGGTGCTGGCTGCATTAATCAGATCATCGCAGTTCAGGCACACATCCGGCGCCTGACCACTACGTGCCGCATAAACAGCAAAATGCCCCGGCTGCTTGCTGACCGTTTTTGCCATGATCTGCGCCAGGGGGTTTGACCCGGCGGAAGGCGCCGCGCTGGCCAGATGAGGCATCAGGAGTGCTCCGGCTAAAAAGGTTTTTGCCAGAACAGTGGAAATTTTCAGCATCTTCATCAGCTTTTCCCTCCTTGATCTATCATACACCACAGCGTACGCCCTATAAGCGTTTTTAAGACGATGCCCTTGCTGGTCAGGGCTTATGAGACGTCAGTGTATGGGCAAAGAACGTATCCATCCACATATAGGCCGTCAGCCAATCCTGCATGCGCAAAAAAGTATGCCGTTCATTGGGAAAAGAATGTTCCTCATACAGCACGCCCTGCTCTGACAACAGTTTTGCCAGAAGGGTCGATTGCTCAAATTCGACGTTATAATCATCATCACCATGCACTAGAAGAACCGGAGCATGCCAGTGAGCAATATCTGCCGCAGGGGAGGACTGCCATTCCACTTCATGCGCTTTCCTGTTCTCCTCAGGGGAAAGGCCATATGTGTCGGGGTCGATCATATCATGCACGCCATGAAAATCCGCGCCTGCCGCAAAGACATCACTATTACGGGCCAGAGCGAGTGCCGTCAGATAGCCGCCCCAGCTTCCGCCCCAGATGCCGATCCGCGCGGGATCAATATCCGCTCGGGCCCTGAGATAGGTGGCAGCAGCAAAGACATCCCGATATTCACTGGCTCCGTGTCCGCCCGTTTCAGGCGCATTCCGAAACGCCTCGCCATAGCCTGTCCCGCTCCGATAATTGACGGACAACACAACATAGCCCTGCGCCGCCAAGGTCTGGTTCATGGCATAGGCATTGGAATAATAGTCCATGCCATTAAAGGCAGGGAGCGTCTGGCGATGCGGCCCACCATGCACAAACACCAAGGCAGCGCGCGGTGTTTTAGCCTCTCCCTCCGGCACAAAAAGCTGTCCATGCACTTCAACGCCATCAGCGCTGTGGAACACAACCACTTGCGGGGTCACGAAATGCACATCTGACGGTGCTTGCGGAGAAACAAGCGGCGCGCTTGCACCATCCGGCCCGACCACCGCCGGATGCGCTGTCTGTGTGACACTGGCGGCGATGACGCCCACCTTTGCTCCGGCCACAGCAAGGTCTGTTTCCATATCTTCACTGTGGGTCAAACGCTGGGGAGAAGAGCCGTCCAGAGCCAGCCGCCATGCGTGCCAGGCATCCACATTCCCGACATTGCTTGTGTAAAAAAGCGTCTTTCTGTCCTGTGACAACCGATAGGATGAGACTTCCGCCTTATCTGGCGTCAGACAGGACGGGATTCCTGTGCCCGATGCCGCCACAGCACAAACCCGCATCCATCCGCTTCCTTCCCACGGGAAGAGCAGATGGGCGTTATCAGACCACAGAAGGCTGCTCCCCTCCGGCACAGCAAACCGTGCACCCGTCCCGGCAGGCGGTGTCCACACAACATGGTCTGTATTACTGGCCAGATCATAAACATGCAGCGACCAGAAAGAGCCTTTTTCGGTCTTCTTATCAGTAAGCGGCCTATGCTCCCGCACAAACGCGACAAAACGGCCATCCGGAGAAAATGTTGGCAGACTATCCTGCCCCAGTGCGGGAGCAAGAAATGTCATGGTCGCCGTTTTGACGTGCCATAATCCAATGAGCGCATGACTGCCACGGTCCAGCGTAAAGGCCAGCGCCGAGCCATCCGGTGCCCATTGCAAGGACGTAAGGCTCCCCGGCACGCTCATGACCTCTTTCGCCACTTTACCAACGGGAGCCAGAAACAGGGAGCCTTTGTGCGAGAACGCCAGCGTCGCGCCATCTGGAGAGAATGTGGAGTTCCAGCCTTCCCCCATGCGCATCTGTTTGCCGCTTTCCAGAACCACATTCACGCTCTGATGCGTTCCTGTTTCTGAAAGGTTCGGGTTAGGAGAAGAGGCGTCCGGAAATTCCGGGTCTCCTCCTTCCACATAAGCCAGCGTCTTACCGTTGGGGGAGAGAGTCACACCCCATAAATTGGTGCCGTCATCCTGCGTGAAATGCGTCAGAGCTTTCGGTGTTCCTGACACGTCCGCTGCCAGAATATTCCGCACGCCACTGCGCTTTTCCACCCATGCAAACCGGTTCGCGTTGCTGGCCCCAACCAGATTTGTGGCGAACGGCATGGACAGAAGTGCCGTGATCTGATGCCGGGCTCCCACCTCATCAAGCGGCGCAGCATTTGCCGGAGAGACGGAGTATAAACCACCAGCAAGGAGAGCTGCTGCGAAGGCAGAACGGATCATCATCATTATTTCCCCGCCAGAGTTGTGAAAATTTCTTCTTCTACTCTGGAGAAAGAAGAATACTGTCCGGGCTTCTCCTGCTCATAATCAGGATACCCATCCGCCGCAAACAGATAGGCCTCTCCGTTTTGCGGATTATACCAGAAGCCAGAATGCAGTCCGTACGCATCACCCAGATGACCACGCAGGCCGCCCTGATACCCGACATAGGGGATGGCAGGTTTTCCGTTGGTGTCTTTTGTGCCTGTCAGCGTAAACAGGCTCAGGCCATAGGCGCTTAGTGGGTACGGACACTCGCCATTCTTGCCATTAAATGTCCATGTAGGTGTTTCCATCGCCTCAATGCTTTGCGGAGCCAGAAGCCTGACACCATCAAGCGTGCCGCGCTGGATCATAAATTGCGCCAGACGAGTGAGCCCCTGCAGAGAAATACGCAGGCCACCCTGTGGAGAAAACACGCTGCCATTGCTGCCAATTTTGTAGGATTCTAAATCCTCTTTGCTCCAGCCTTTAAGAGGCTGGCTATCAACTGCGGCTTCATACCCAGAGGGTACATGCTGATAAAGTGTGGCAAGACGCTCCGGATGCTCCAGCTCCGCAACGTTATAGCCCCCGTCTATTTTCAGCGGTTCCAGAACATGCTGTCTCTGATAACGGTCAAACCGCTCCCCGCTGACCCGCTCGATGATGGTGCCAACCAGCCCGTAGCACAGGTTGCAATAGGTAAAATATGTTCCCGGCGCGTGGCCATCATGAAAAGAGAAATGATAGTCCTGGCTTCCGGGTTTATGACTTTCATCAAAGAAATCACGCACTGACTTACCGGGCGGCAGAACATACACATCGCCATCCCGAATGGTGGAGGTATGGTTTAAAAGCATCCGCACGGTGATGGGGGTAGTGGGAAAATCCGGATTGCGCAGCGGAAAACCGAGATACTCCGAGACATCATGATCGAGATTAATCTTGCCCTGCTCGACCAGTTCCATCAGCCCGATAGTAGTCACTACCTTGGAAATGGACGCAATACGGAAGAGGGTTTCTTGCTTAACCGGAACAGTTTGAGCGCCATCACGCCGCGCAAACCCACCATAATACTGGTAAACAGGCTGGCCATGTTCCAGCTTGACGGCAGCGAGTGCCGCCAGAGGCTGGCTTTCACCGTGCGTTAACACGGCATCCATCTTTTTATCGGTCGCGGTTTGCGCCAAAGCGGTTGTGCTGAAAAACGCCAGAGCCAGAGCGGAACAGACTTTAAATTTCATAGCGTTTTTCCTTTTGGATACAGGACAGCGTGGTGTCTGGCTGCGGCCTGAACGGCTTTTGCAGAAAACGGAAGGGGCTGCATAGCGCCCTTGAGCCAGAGTTGCAGGACATCCGCATAATGCCCGCTGTCCGGCAAGGCAGACTGACCGGGGAAGTTAAGGAACAGCGAGTTGTCCCACGCCCCGACGTCACACACCATCAGATAACTTGCCCCGCCTGTTACAGCATATGGGTTACGGCCCTGCGCAAGCGCTTTTTCTGACAAATCCGGATTATACCAGCGCGCCATGACTGTGTACGGGTCTCCCCCACTCCGGGCCGTTTCACCCCCTATGGGCTGAAACGCTTCTGCTACAGCTTTCACACCATGGAGCGGATGACGAAGCTGAACGGTATGCAGGGTGCCCCACTGCCATGCAGCAGCCACCGGTCCCAGACGGTCGCGCAACTCTTCCACCGCCTGCTGAAACGCTTTGACAAGGAGAGCATCACGCTGTGTCTCCGGCGTGGCGCCCAATCGGCTATCGGGCTTTTGCAGGAATGCCAGAAGAACAGACGCGTTAAGCGGTTGTGGCAGAAGAGAACGCAGGTTTTCCGGCACCAAGGCCTGATAGAACAGGGTATTCAGGCGAGTCCACCACACCTCATACAACGCCGCGGCAACACTTGTCGCTTCTACGCGCCCATTCCATTGGCGCAGCAACGCGGCTTCTGCCTGCATGGGCGCAGGCACTTCCGGCAGCAGTTGCACCACGGACAAGGCCAGATGAGAGAGCGTATCATGCTGCAAGGCCACGCTATCCGCTACTGTGGCATGAGGAGAGACCTGAAGGACTTCTGCAACACGCTGGTAACGGTAAGGGTCTTTCCATTCGTAGCTGACGCAGCGTTCCTCATACGGGTAGTCCGCTGGCAGATTGAGCTCGTTGGAGGTACCAAACCAGCCACGGGCGGGATTGAAGCTGTTGGGAAGCGCATCCAGCGACTGGAGGCCCTTCCAGTCATACCGCCCATCACCCGGCGCGGGCAGCAGGCCATCATAGCCGTTGCGGCGTTCCGGCAGACCGCCCGCAGCCTGCCAGCCAATATTCCCCGCTGTATCGGCGTATGTGAAATTTGTTGGACTGGTATGGAGTTTCAGGGCTTGACGGAAACTATCCCAGTCACTGGCAAGATTGATGCCGATATTAGCCAGCATGCCATTCGCGCCCGGATAGAGCCATGTGGCGGAAACTGCCACAGCCCTGTTCCGTGCAGGATCGGCAGAGACAACCGGCCCCTGTGCCGCATAGCGCAGGGTAACACTTTGCGCGGGGCCTCCACGCACAGCAATGGAGATTTCCTCATGCTCCATCTCCACCCAGCGCCCATTGTGAAAATAGCGGTCAGGATGGTCGGGATGCGTGCGCAGGATAAACAGGTCTTCCTGATCGATATGAAAATTGGTGCGCCCAAAAGCAAAATGCGCGTTATGGCCCTGCATGATGCCCGGCGTACCCGGTGCCCCACCGCCAATTACATCCAGCCCCGGCGCTGTCAGATGGATGACATGACGCGGGCCGGGTGAGCCAAAACTGAGATGCGGGTCATTGGCCAGAATGGGGCGACCGGTGGCCGTGCGCGTGGGTGCAATGACCCATGCGTTACTACCCTCATTGGCGCGTCGGTGGTCGCCCTCATTGGGGGAAGGCACTGCATGCAGGCCGGCAAGAGAGGGGCCATCCTGCAAAACACCAAAAAGGCCCAGATCCTGCTCTGTGACAGCATGCACATCCAGCCCATCCGGCACCCTGAGTGTATGGGCGGGGCGCAGAGGCTGGATCAGCGCGTCATAGGCCAGCGCGTCCTGCGCCGCCAATTGTGCGTGGCGGATTTCGGCTTTGGTGTTCCCTGTTGCTTCTGCCCGGATGCGCACCAGATCCAGAACATCCCATTCAAGCGGATGATATGAAAAAATATTGAATTCTGCAGGGAGTTTTTCTTCACCCGTGTTGATGCGGGCAAGATAGGCGTTAATACCCGCCACATAGGCGCGGGCGCAGGCCTGCACTGCGGGCGGCAGCGCTGCAAACTCTGCCTGTGCATCACCCCGGAACAAGAAAAGCCTGCTTGCCGTGTCAGACGGCACGCAATCAGGCCCATAAACTTCCGCCAATCTGCCCAGGGCCCGACGATACTCAAAATCGAGCTGCCACAGCCTGTCCCGAGCAATCAGGTAGCCGTTTGCAAAAAACGCATCCGGCACGGAAGCGGCCCGCACATGCGGCACGCCCCACTGATCCTCCAGCACCTCGACCGGTGCATTCAGCCCCTCCAGCCCCATCAGGCTGGAAGCGCCCCCCTGCCGGGCCAGAGCGCGGTAAGTGGTCAGTCCAGCCAAACCGGCAGCAACACCCCCCAGCAGAACGTGACGACGGGTGAGAAAGGAGGAGTGTCTCATTTTACGGCTGCATCTCTTCAACAAGGTCCCGAATGGTCAGGGCGGAGCCGCAGGAAAGCGTGAACCCCAAAGCCCCATGGCCAACATTGAGCAGCAGGTTACGCCATTGCGTCCGCTGCACCAAAGGTACCCCGGTGGGCGTGGCGGGCCGCATCCCCGCCCAGGTGGTGGCGGACGCGTAAGGCCCGGCGGCCGGAAGTGTTTCCTCCGCCAGATGTTTCAGCGAGGCGATGCGGCGCGGATCAGGCGAGGCATTCAGCGCACCAATATCAACCATGGCGGCAATACGGAGCCGATCGCCCAGACGGGCGTACACAACGCGGTTGTCATAATCCGTGACGCTCACATCAGGCAGCACGGCCGGATCTGCCTCCACCGTCAGGCTGTATCCCTTCAGCCCGTAGAGAGGCAGTCTTTGGCCCAGTGGCTGCATCAACGCGCGGGAGGCGAGTCCGGCTGCCAGAACCACAATGTCCGTCTGCCACTCTGCCCCGTTGATCCGCACCCGGCACCGCGCATCCAGATCTTCCTCCAGAACGACATCGCCTTTTACAATCTGAAAATCTTTGCTCTGTTTGAGGGATTTAAGAAGAGCCTGACAGAACAGATAGCAATCTGCCACTTCATCATCAGGAGAGAAAATACCGCCTGCCAGTGTGGGTGCAAGACCTGCAAAAGCAGGTTCTACCTGCGCACATTCCGCCGGGGTCAGAACCTGTTCCTGTTGTGGGTTACTGACAGCTTTGGCGGCTTTGGAAAATTTCTGCGCGTTCCGATACACAACCAGCTTACCGGGTTTGCGCCACAAAAAATTTTCCAGCCCGTCCTGCCGCCACTGATTGAGAGCCTGTTGCCCCAGCAAAGCGAGCTTTAACAGCCGGGCTGCGTTGGCCTTGTTGGTTCTGGCATTACAGGCCAGCAGAAAATCTGCCAGCCACCGCCACTGCTGCCAGTCCAGCCGGAGCCGGAGGGAAATGGGAGAGTCGGCCTGAAGCATCCATGAGAGCGCTTCCAGCGGAATCCCGGCATCCGCCAACGGCCGCACATAGCGGTAGCTCAGCTGGCCGCCATTGCCAAAACTGGCCTGTTCACCAACCTGATCCTCGCGCTCCACCAGCGTCACACTGTGTCCGGCCTGGATGAGCGCATATGCGGTTGTCAGGCCAATAACGCCTCCACCCACTACCGTGATTGTCCGCTTTGCAGGCATAAGAACCATCGACCCCTTATGATCATGACGAGCCCGCTCAAACATGCGCATGCCATGTTCCGGGATCTTCTCAGTAGAAAATCTAAAAACAGATCCCCCTGCATGCCATTTAAAAAATGCCCGCCACCCTTAACCTGAGGTTAACCCTGCGAAAGAGCACTTTTGCTTACGGCACAGCTAACGGCAGCCCCAGAGCCTCCCCGACTGCCGTTGCCACGTCATGCCGTAGATGCACCACACTGTGCCCTCCATTGGGATGGACACGGTTGGTCAGAATAAAAACATAGCAATCATTATCAGGATCAATCCACAGCGACGTGCCTGTAAACCCGGTATGACCGAAGGAATGATGGGATAGCCGCTCTCCTCTGGGGGAGGCATAGGGAGACGCAATATCCCACCCAAAACCACGCAGGCTCTTCTGGCCTGCCGGCTGCTGGGGTGTTGTCATGGTCAACAGCGTCGCGCGACTGAGAGGAAATACGCTGGATCGCCCGGCCCGTTTGTCCAGCAAGGCCTGCGCGTAACGGGCCATATCTTCCGCCGTAGAAAACAGACCCGCATTCCCCGCAACGCCGTTCATGCGGCGCGCCGTGGGGTCATGCACCACACCGCGCAACATCGTGCCGTGTTCATCATACTGCGTGGGGGCAATACGCGCCTGTTGGGCTGGGGGCGGCAGAAAGCCTGATTGCGTCATGCCCAGCGGGGTAAGGATAGCGTTCTGCGCATACACATCCAGTGTCTGCCCTGTCAGTTTTTCAACCAGAAGCCCGAGAGTGATAAAATTGAGATCACTGTAAATAAAGCCTCTGCCCGGCGGGATTTTGGGAACAGCCTGCATGATACGGTCCGTGGCGGCGGCTTTCCCCCACCAGTCCGGCGTGCGAGGCAGATCGGGCTGCAGGCCGGAAAAATGCGTGAGCAGCAGCCGCACTGTAATCTGCGCTTTCCCAGCCGCAGCAAATTGCGGAAGGTAACGGGCTACGGGAGCCTCCACATCCACCAGACCTTTTTCCACAAGCTGCATGACAGCCAACGCGGTGATCATTGGTTTGGTGAGGGAGGCCATATCAAACACGGTGTCCCACGTCATGGTTTCTTGCGTTGACACAAGGCTGCGCGCACCAAAGACGCCACGGTGGATCAGCCGCCCGTGCTGGCCCACACCCCAGACCGCGCCGGGGCACTCGCCCTTGCTGATCGCCTGCTGTATCAGCGCATCCGCTTTTGCAAACCTGTCAGCCTCACGCGACGGCATCTGGCAGGCTGACAGGCCTGCCTGTGCAAGAAAAAGAGAAGATCCCTGCAAAAAACCCCTTCGGGAGAAAGCCGGGAACCGAACTGTCATTGATCGGAAACCTTGAACGGATGCAGATCTTGCGCATCAAAGCTGAAATCAGACCCGACCACCTGCATATGGAAACCCGTAACCTTACCGGATGTATTGCGCTCAAACTGCACGTAGCTGTCGTCCTCCGCATCCTCAGCCCGGTTCTGCCACTTCGCGACAAACAGATCATGCGGCAGGGCGGACAGGGTGCCGGCCAGACCATCGGCCTTCGCAAATGTCATGACCAGATCCTTGCCTTTCAGTGAGAGTCGGATATCGCCGCGCCATGAGTCGTGATAAAGGCCGACATAGTCTTTCAGATCAGACACCGGGAGAGCGATAAAGGGCCGCGCAGGTGACCCCGGCCCGGTGGTGGACGCTTCTTTTTCCGCCTTGTCGTGCGCCTTTTTAGTCTCATCCTGCCAGTATGCGACCCAGTCTGCACTTTTGCCGGTAGCTATGAGGGAACTCATGGTCACGGCAATGGCAGCGGTTGCGGAGTTAGCATAATGATTGGTGAGGACGACCAGCCCGGTATTCTTCTCTGGGAGCATGGAGACATAGCTGACCATGCCGCTGATAGTCCCTGTGTGCCACACGCGTTTCAGACCGTAAAAATCTTCCATAAACCAGCCATAGCCGTAAGCACGGAAGTGACTTTGCGTTTTGCTGCCGCTGTCAGGCACCGGAATGAGTGCTGAAGGTGCCCAAAGGGCATCACGCTGGGCGAGGCTGATAATTTTCCGCCCCTCCACGGTCTTGCCACCGTTCAGAAGCGTCTGCACCCAGCGGTTCATGCCGTTTACGCTGCACCACACACCACCCGCCGGCGCCACGGCGACCGGTTCCAGCGTGGCACGATCCGGCAGAACGCCATCACTCCCCTGCCCTGCGGCAACATCCGTCTGCCCCTTAACCGGGAATGTGCTCTGGCAAGCCGGCAGGCCTGCCGCATCAATCAGATGTGTCTGGACGTAATGTTCCCATGTCTGGCCAGAGATTTTTTCGACAAGTGCTCCGGCCACCACATAGAGCAGGTTGTTATAGGCATAGTCCGCCCGGAACCGGCCCGTAAACGGCATATAAGGAAGTGCCGCCAGAACATCCTTACGGGTGAAGGTGCTATGGGAGAACAGCATCATATCGCCCGCTCCCAGCCCCATGCCGCTATGATGGGTCAGCAGGTCACTCACACGGAACTCACGCGTAATCCACGGGTCAGAAACCCTGAACTCGGGCATGACATCAATGACGCGGTCGGTCCATTTCAGCTTCCCCTCATCCACAAGGGTTGCCAGAGCGGTGGCCGTAAATTCCTTACTGTTGGAGCCAATAGCGAAAAGGGTATTGGGATCGACCTTCCCGCTTTTTTCATTATCCTCCCGGCGCCCATAGCCTTTAGAAAAAACGATTTTTCCATCATGGATCACACCAACGGCGATACCCGGCACATCAAAAGCCTTCTGCGCTTTGGTAACAACATCATCAATCTTCTGCTCTGTCAGACCATCAGGCAGAGACGGCGTTTCTGCCTGAACTGATGTGCCACTAAAAGCCATCAACAGCGCAGCCAGCGTGCCGCACTGCATGGTAATGCCTGCACGCAGTTTCATTCTTGTGTGGTGCTGTCGCATAGAGGGAAATGCCTGTGAATGAAACATGGAAAACTAAAGCCTTAGAAAGATTTTTTTACGGTACAAGCCATAAAGCAACAGGAAGAAAGGGAAAACAAGATCCGCAGGCGTGCAGACATTCCACGCAACATGTTCCAGAGGAGACCAGACCTTGTTCCAATCCCCCGGATTATTGACAACAATCATAAAAGCTACGGTGATACCGCGCAGGATATCAATAGAGACAATGCGGGAAGAAGGCGGGGTCTGCACCGCCCCCACCCTCTTATCTAGCCTAGAAATGGACCTGTGCTTTCAGATAAATATAGCGGCCTGCATAATCATACATGCCCGGTGATGTATTATAATCCCCGTTCGCATAGAAATTCGGGTCCCGGCCAGCAAGGTTTTTCACACCGGCTGTCACACTATACATATCTCCGTGATAGGTCAGCATCACATCATGGTACCAGGCCTGATTAGTTTTCCACCACTCGGAGACAGTCGGGCCATAAGATGAGCTGGGATAATAGGTAAACCCATCAATAAACCGGACCATGTAGGTGAAGCTCCACGGCCCGTGCGTAAAGGTGGCAGTCCCATTAGCAACCCACTTGGGCACACCCGCATCCGTACCCAGATAGGAAATAAGAGCCTCCCCATCCTGACTTTGCGATTTATAGGACATGATATCCTGAATATCGGCACCGAAAGAGAGGCCGTTATTGTAGTCAATTGGCACCTGATAGGACGCATTGATATCAAGACCGTCTTCGATAAATGCGCCGGTATTTTCATGCAAACGCGCAACCGGATAGAGTTGACCATTCACGTCACGGCCATTCAGAATGGAACAGTAGCTGCTTGAAAGGCCGGTGCTTTCATAACATCCGTTCAGCTCTGTGGAGAGTGAGGGATAGCCGATTGTCTCCGTGATATGGGTATGGAAGTAGTCAACGGTTGCCGTGAGGCCCGGAATGAAACGCGGCGTAAGGATGGAACCAATTGTATAGGTTCTGGAAATTTCAGGCTTCAAACTAGCATTTCCGCCTGTTTCATATTTCAGAGAACCGTTTGTCTGCTTGAAAGTGTTCGGGTTTATCCCCTGCGCCCGGCAGTTGTCTGAAATTACACCCTGAACAGCCCCCGGATAAGTCGAGATATAGGCGCACGGGTCACGCGTGCCTGTCAGGCTGATGATTTTTGATTTGTACAGGTCCTGAATGGTTGGAGCCCGGAAGCCGGTTGCGATATTGACCCGGAATTTAATATCGTCCGTTGGCGCATAAATCAGGCCTGCATGCCAGTTATAGGCCTGCCCGAATGTGTTGTAATTCGAAAATCGTCCGGAAACTTCAGCATTCAGGGCTTTAGCTGCAGGCAGGTTCCGCAACAGCGGAATACTCAATTCCCCAAAAACTTCCGTCACGTTATAGCCGCCGCCGGTATCACCCCGAACCTGGTTGGAGTTCAAACCTGCTTTATCCTGCCAGGAAGAATGCCAATAGCCATCCAGACTCCGATGTTCCACACCCAGAGCAATCCCCAGAGGGCCATACGGCAGACGGGCCAGATGCTTATTGGCAACGGTAAACTGAACATCCCGCATTTCCTGAGCGGACGGATAAATGTCGTCAAACCCTATATAGTTTGCCGCGGCACGAGACATGCTGCCTGTAAACGGGTTATACGGCGCGCAACCAGACGTATTTGCACACAGATTGGGGTCGTAATATCCCTCGGTTGAACCCGCGCCCCCTGTTTGCTGAAAACCAAGCGCATTTTCCATATTGCGCCAGTTGACGCGCCCCGTCCCTTTATCAGACGTCGTGGTTTTTCCGTAAGAGAAGAAGAAGTCATACGTCCAGCCCCCGGTGTGCGGCAACGTGCCTCGTGCACCGCCTGTCAGCTGGTAGTAGTCAATATTTTCATAGTCATATTCACGGCCAATCCCGAACATACGCTGGTTCAGTGCGACGTCTGAGCCAAAGGGATTGCCCGGTTCACCGGCGGGCACAACCATTGCACCAGAGTTACCAGTCAGTGTGGTGGCCGGTGTCGCGATATACATAGGCGTGCCAGCACTTACCGTATGTGTGTGGCTGTAGTTCGCCGTCATATAGAGTTGCAGATTGCTGTTGACGTCAAAATGGCCTGTCGATGCCAGAGACCCAACCTGCTGCTCTGCTATAATCTGGTTATCTTTGGAGTAATCATAATTATCACTCCATTTATAGGGTCTGTAACCACCATGCCCGTCGGAAATAACAGACTGCGCAACACCGTCACTGGACGGCGTTAGCGGCGCACCGCCGTTGAGGGCTGCATACACAGGCTGGGCACCATATTGTGACCCATAATACTGCTCCTGCCCTGGCGGGTTATTCACCTTTGCTTCCTGCATGGCCCACTTGCGCTGGTCTGCGGCCATGGGAGCCTGATAGTTATAGGACCCGGCAATCGTAAAATTGCCCCGGTCATGCATGAAGTTGAAGCCATGCGCTGCGGTGAGCGCGGCCGTCTGATCGTCCCCATATTCACTAATACCGCCGTTTGCGGTCAGGGTTGTTCCGGTGAAATTCTTCTTCAGAATAATATTGACGACGCCCGCAATCGCGTCCGATCCATAGGTGGTTGAAGAGCCATCTTTCAGGATTTCAATACGGTCAATCATGGCGGGAACAATACTGTTCACATCCGGGCAATCGACCGCGCCATTACCATTGACCATGCGATGACCATCAACCAGCACCAGAGTACGGGCTGTACCAAGACTACGGATGTTCAGACAGGAGCCTCCAGCATTGGAATACGTGTTGCCTGAAAACCCCATGGACGGAATGTGAGCAAACACATCGCCCGTCGTCATGGAAGAAGACTGCTGGATCTGCTCGCTCGTGATGACGGTAACCGGCTGAATTTCAGCTGTTTCGACCGCACCCAGATGCGTGCCGACCACCGTGATTGCTTCATCCTTTCCGTTGGATTTGGATGTCACATCGGATTTTTTGGATGTCTTGTTGGTAATCGCTTTCCCGGTGGTTGTGCCCGGCAGGGAAATGATCTGGGCGTTGGCCTCAGTCGTCCAGCCATAGCAGAAAGCGGAAATCCCTAAAAAAAGCAGTCTTTTTCTATAAATCCCTGATCGACGCATCATCTGCTTTCCTTCCCGCCGGATCACCACGTTAATACGATGTCGGAATGATCAGAAGAAAAGCGCGCTCTGTCTATGTCAAAAATGTCATGAACCATTAGCCAATGGTTAAGGGGCACCTGCGCTGTTACAGAGCTGGCAGACCCGCAAGGTCTTTTTGAATTTCTTCTTTAAGGAGTTCCAGAATATCACGGGAAATATGTGAAAGTGCGTAATCAGCACGGAAGAGAACCGTGCAGGCGATGCCGAGAGGAGGCTTGAGCGGAAGCGGCGGAGGCAACCCCGGATGATGCAAAGCCGTCAGCCCATCTACAATAGCGCAGCCGCCGCCAAGCCGGACCAGTTCCGCCGCCATATAATGTGTGCGCACCCGCACAACCGGCACAGTCGAGAGGTCTGCCTCTTCCCACACCATATCCAGAAGGCGAGCGGTCGGATCATTCTCGCTCAGGCCAATATAGCGGGCCGGATTAATGTCTTCCAGCGCGACCGGGCCTGTAGCGGTCTCCTGATCAATCAGCACCAAAGGGACATCGGCAATATGACTGGCCGTAAGCCCCTGCTTTTCATACGTTCCGAACACAATCCCCAGATCGAGGTCATGATTGAGAATACGCGAGACAATTTCCGGGCCGTGCAGTGTATCGATTGTCAGCTCGTTTCCCGGATGGGCCGCGTGATAGCGCTGGATAACCCGTGGCACCACGCTTAGCCCCAGACTGGGCACACAGCCGATGCTGATGGCGTGCCCATCCCGCGCATAACGCAGGTTTTCCGTTAATCTTTTGAGATCAGAAATTTTTTCAAAGATCGTATTCACATGCGGCAGCATGATCCGTGCTTCCCGCGTGGGCACCAGCCTGCCCCCGGTGCGCTCGAACAGCGCAAACCCTAAAGACTGCTCCGCATAGCGCAGCACCTTGCTGGCGGCAGGCTGGGAGACATGCAGCACCTCGGCAGCACGGCGCAAAGAGCCCGTGGACATGATCGCATAGAAAACTTCGATCTGACGTAAACGCATAACGAGCGTTTTACCTTCCTGGTCTGGTTTGCTCATGAAACGCATAGGGCGTGAGCAGAGTAAGCACGGAATACGCTTAATAAAGCCGTCTCTGGCCAGAAGCGCAATTCTGTTGCAACAGAATGTTAACACACCCCAACAAATTGAAAAGACCTCTTATCCGCTCTTTGCTTACGGCCTGGCGTGGAGAATTTTTCTTTTCCCAGACTGTCATTCCACAACCAGACTTCAAAACCCTGTTATAAATTCTGTAAAATTTGTAGTAGACGTTGGAAAATGTTCTGCACCGGCATCTTTACAGATAAGGCTAAGACACTGTAGATCCCATGCTTTCATTTCTTCAATTTCTTAGCTCAATCAAGATTTAAAATCTTTAATGATCTTTCTATTCTATAAAAATAGAGGCTTAAAACCCACTTTAATTTATAAATTATTTATAAACACAGAGAAATACTATATTAGTCTTACACTATAACCTAAAGTTATATACTGAAAAACAATATGGAATTGCTCAATTCCATTCGTTGCGATCATGATATGAAAGATACAACGAATAATGCCCTTATTCGCTTTCCTCACCTCCCTTGCCCAGGAGATGTTCCGACCATGCGCTCCAAAACCCTGAGGCATATTCTGCTCCACTCAGCCTCCAGCCTCAGTCTGTTTGTTATTGCCGCGCCATTGCAAAGTGGCGTGGCATACGCAGACGATGCACAGAGTCCAAACGAGATATCTACAAAATACAGCACGGCCTCCTCCAAAAAAGCTGAGAAAAAAACGCTGCTTCATGTTGCAGATAAGCAGGAAACCCGCAGTACATCACCAGAAAACGTGGTTGTAACGGGGTCCATGTTGCGGTCTTCCAACAACTCCAACGCCAACCCTGTGCAAATTATTACTGCCAAGGATATTCAGCGCACGTCGGCCACAACCCTGTCCGACTATCTCCAGCGCCTGCCTTCTATGGGCAGTGGCGGGAGCTACAACAGTACTACCAATGGTGGCGGCGGCATTGCCTGTCCGGATATCCGCAACCTTGGGGCTTCCCGTGTTCTGGTGCTGGTCGATGGCAAAAGGCAGGTGCAGAACGGTGGATCTGGCTCCTCCTGCGTGGATCTGAACATGATCCCGGTTTCCATGGTTCAGAGTGTAGAAATTCTGAAAGATGGTGGCTCAGAACTCTATGGTGCAGATGCTGTTTCGGGCGTCATCAACATTAAGCTCAAACATAACCTGACGACCGGCAATATTACCGTCAAAGGCGGTATTACGCAGTATGGTGATAACCGGACAGGCATGATCTCAGGCATCAAGGGCTTCAATTTTGATCATGACCGCGGCAACATCACCATTGGCGGCCAATATCTAAGCCAGGGGCCGGTTATGCAGCGGGACCGGGACTGGGCGTATAATCCGCAGATCAACAACCCTGCTCCCGGTGGTTCCGTTGTTTATGGATCTGGCATTACGCCAACCACCTCAGCCCTTGTTGGCGGCCAGCAGCTTCAACCTGATGGAAAAGGCGGCTTTGCGCCCCTCACTGCTTCCCAACGCTACAATTACGGGCCAGAAGGCACGCTGTATCAGTATATGCAGAGCAGCACTCTGACAGGTGACGCGCATTACGAGATTAATAAGCACCTCAATCTGTACGCCAATGTGCGGTACACGCACAAATCATCACAGTCGCAGCTTTCCGCGCAGCCGCTGACCGGAAGCGTTGGGGTCAATTCATTGCCTGCTGCTTTCGAACTGCCCGCAGACAATCCCTACAACGTCTGGGGGAAAGACGTAGGGCTTTATAAGCGGACGGTGGAATTCGGTCCCCGCTCTTATGATTCCGCTAATGATTCCTATCAGGTCATTGCCGGAGGCAACGGCACCATTATTGGAAACTGGCAGTATGATGCCTCCATGTCCTACGGTATGACGCAGAATACTCTGCGCACACAGGGGCTTATTAATTACGCTAATATCCTGCAGGAACTTGGTGTTTCTCAAAATGGATCTTCAATTGCGTATGATCCCTCTATCTGCACATCACAGGCAGGCTGCACGTTGTTTGATCCGTTCCAGACCTGGCCAAAAGCCGCGGTAGATTACGCCAAACATACTGAAATTGACCATTCCACCTATCAGTTGCGAGACTTCAACCTCCGCATCAACAATAATGATGTTGTTAAACTTCCCTATAAAGGCGGCGGTGCAATTGGGATTGCTCTGGGGATGGAGCACCATAGTGAACAACTTTCCTACCATGCAGACCCAGAGGTGCAGGCAGGCAATGTTGCCGGTTCTTATACATCCAGCACTGGCGGCGGCTTTAACGCAACCGAAGTGTATCTGGAAGGCAAGGTTCCCCTGCTGCATAACGTCGCCTTCGCCAAAGACCTGACAATTGATGGGCAGGGCCGCTGGTCTCGCTACAATACGTTTGGTGATACGGAGAACTGGAAAGTCAGCATCAACTGGGCACCGATCCAGGATATTCGCTTTCGTGCAACTTTAGGCACATCTTTCCGACAGCCCAGCGTCTATTCTCTTTATGGTGGTCAAGCTGTTGGTTTTCCTGCCGCCATCGATCCGTGTACGCGGCCTGACTATTATGGCGCAGCGGCAGCCACTGTTGTTGCCAACTGCATGAAAGCCGGTGCGGTGCCCGGCAAGGTTACGCAAGCCTATTCCAATCAGCTTCCCAGCCTGCAAGGCGGAAACCCCAAACTGGGTCCGGAAATTGGCCGCACCTACACGTTTGGCACTGTCATTACACCGCGCTGGACACCCGGCCTCTCGCTGTCCGTCGAGTACTGGCATACGACTCTCAAGAATACCATTGGCTCCGTGGGCACCCAGTATATTGTGGACCAGTGTTACACTGGGTCATCCACCGGCTATTGCGCCAACATCTCCCCGCGTGACAGCAACGGGCAGATCACCATGGTGAATGCTACGACGCAGAATCTCGGCCAGATGACCACCAATGGCATCGATTTTGACCTTGATTATCGTGTGCGCCTGACCCCGACGGATGTGCTGACCCTCAGCAACAATTTGCAGGGATTGGTCGGCTACAATATTCAGCCCTATGCGGGTTCTTCGTTTAGAAATGGCACGGGGCGCCTCTACTACACCGGCGGTGGTGCATATGCCGGAGCAGGAGTTGGCCACCCGCGCATTACCGATTATGCAACAGCCACCTGGACCCACAAAGCATTCAGCCTGTCTTACATGATGAACTACACAAGTGGGATGCGGCTGAACAACGGGTCTGTTGATCTGACGCATTCCACTGCCGGGTCATGGAATGTGCCGGGAATCTTCACGCATGATGTGACGCTGGGCTACAGACTGAAAAACTGGAACTTTACAGTTGGCGTTAATAACCTTTTGGATAAGAAGCCGCCATTTGTCCCTGATGGTGTGATTAACACTGATCTGGCAATGTATTCCCAGAATGTTATCGGCCGGTATGCCTTTCTTCAGGCAGGTATGGATTTTTAAGCAGACTAGGGCAAGATCGACTCATGATGCCAATGGGCGAGTGAACTCAATAGTTCTCTCGCTCTTTTTTTGCGATACTTCTGCCGGCAAGTCTGGCACGCCGATACAATGCCGATCTCTATTGGCTGTGGGTGCCCCAGCTAGTACAGCCTGCCGTTGAGGGGACATAGCTTTAAGGGTGATATGTGCTTAGACTTGCTGACGGATTTTACAGCATTTGAATCATTGCCTGGCTGAGCCACTATAACAGTAAGGTTATTTTTCTAAGGGCATAGCTCTTACAGATTTACACCTTCGGGTCCGTCCCGACTGATGTATACCCAAACTGGTCACGGGTTATTCTTGCCCGATCAGGCCTAGCTTTAGAGCATGACC
>NZ_LHZC01000057.1 GCF_001580615.1 Acetobacter malorum | reverse complement strand
GGCCTCGTCTTTAAGCGGGCGCGGGCCTCTTGCTGTCTACCGGGAGCGTATTGCCTCCGGAGACCTGAAGAATGATCCGGATCAGGCCCGCGTGGTGGACCGGCTGGACCAGCTCTGGCACGAGCTGGCCACCATGCCGCCAACGGCCCCACCCGCTAAGGGCGGGCTGCTGGCGGGCCTTGCACGCAGGTTGAAGCCACAGGCTCCGCCGCAGCGTCCGCGCGGGCTGTATATTGTGGGGCGGGTTGGCCGTGGCAAAACCATGGTGATGGACCTGTTCTTCAGCTGCGCGCCGGTGCAGAAAAAGGAGCGCATCCATTTCCTGCGCTTCATGCAGGATGTGCATCAGAAACTGCATGACCTGAAAGCCGCCAACCCCGGCATGACGGACCCTATCCCGCCGCTGGCCGCCGCCATTGCCGCCCGCGCCCGGCTGCTGTGCTTTGATGAATTTCAGGTCAATGACATTGCCGATGCCATGATTCTGGGGCGGTTGTTTGAAGCCCTGTTTGCGCAGGGTGTGGTCATTGTCGCCACATCCAACACCGAGCCGGGTGAGCTGTTCCAGAACCGCCCCGGGGCGGATGCCTTCAAACCGTTTATCGCCATCATCCGGCGGGAGCTGGATACGGTGGAACTGGACTCCCAGCGGGATTACCGGCGTGGGCGGCAGCAGGACCGGGAGACATGGCTGGTTCCCGCAGATGCACAGGCGCGTGCCCGGCTGGACGCTATTTTCACCCGCTATGCGGAGGGCGAGAAGGCCGCACCGGTCACGCTGGAATTCAGTGGGCGGACGTTTGAGGTCGATCAGGCAGCGGGTTCCGTGGCCCGGTTCGATTTCAACTCTTTGTGTGGCACGCCGCGCGGGCCAAACGATTATCTGGCGCTGGCCAGACGCTTCCCCGTGCTGATTATCGACGGAATTCCCAGCATGGGGCAGGACGAGGCCAATCTCGCCCGGCGGTTTATTACCCTCGTAGATGCGCTATACGATAACGGAAACCTGCTTTTTGCCTCGGCAGAAGCAGCACCTGACCAGCTTTTTACCACGGGTGAGGGATCTGACGCGTTTGCCCGTACCGCATCACGCCTCGCAGAGATGGGAAGTGAAAGCTGGCTGGCGCGTGGGGCGGCGGCTGCACAGGCCGCGCATCGCCTCTCCACACCGTGACAGCCGGCTCTCTTGTCCCCGCTTCTGGCGCGGTCTAGCAAAATCATCAGAGCGGCTGAGGGCAGTAAGGTCTTCAGCCTCACGGAATTCAGACTATGCGGGCAGGGCACCCTGCGACGCCGCAGGGTGAGAGAAAAAATGAACCGGCTTACGTTCGGGACTAACACAACCGCTGGCTGCCAGAACGGGCTTGCCCGGCAGCAGGGAGGACTCTGATCATGGCAGCTTCAGACGTGCTGACAACCGCGCTTAACGGAGCGAATATCGCGTATCTGGCGGACCTGTATGCCCGCTGGGCGCAGGACCCCAAAAGCGTTGATCCGTCATTCGATACGCTTTTCGGCTCTCTGGATGATGATGAAGCCGCTGTGCTGAAAGACGCCGTGGGAGCCTCCTGGGCCCCGCGCCCGTCCATCATTACGGGGGAAGAGCCGGCAGCACCGGCCAAAGGTGTGGCAGGCAGCCCCGCAGGTGGGCTGGCCGCAACGGACAGTCTGGCCATTGCCCGGCTGATCCGCGCCTTCCGCGTTTATGGGCATCAGGAAGCCCGGCTGGACCCGCTGGGCCTGCATGAACCCCATGCAACCGCGGAACTGGACCCGGCCACGTATGGCTTTGCGCAGAAAGATCTGGGCCGCGAGGTCTTTATCGGCTCCCTGATGGCACCGCTACTGAAAGGCCGCACCACCGCCAAAGTGAGCGAAGTGGTAGACGCGCTGCGTGCGGTCTATTGCGACACCATCGGCGCGGAATACATGTATGCCCGCAACGCCGAGCAGCGTGACTGGCTCCGCACCCGGCTGGAAGGCGACCAGTGGCGCACGCAGGTGACGGTGGATGAGCAGAAAGCCATCCTGAAAAACCTGACGGAAGCCGAAGGTTTTGAAAGCTTCTGCCAGAAACGCTACGTGGGCGCGAAGCGTTTTGGTCTGGAAGGCGGGGAAATTTCCATCCCCTCCCTGCACGCCATTATTGATCAGGCCGCCGCACAGGGCGTGACCTCTGTCACCATCGGCATGGCGCATCGTGGGCGTCTGAACACGCTGGTGAATGTGGTCCGCAAACCGTATGTGGCCATTTTCAATGAATTTGCCGGCGGGTCTTTCAAACCGGATGATGTGGCTGGCTCAGGCGATGTGAAATATCACCTCGGCTCCTCCACGGATGTGGAAGTCAGCGGTAAGTCCGTCCATATCGCGCTGCAACCCAACCCGTCCCATCTGGAAGCGGTTGACCCTGTGGTATGCGGTAAAGTGCGCGCCATTCAGGATGATGCGGGCGATACGGAAACCCGCACCGGCCATATGGGCGTGATTATCCATGGTGACGCCGCGTTTGCAGGGCAGGGGCTGGTGTATGAAACCCTCTCCATGTCCCAGCTTCCCGGTTACCGCACGGGTGGCACCATCCATATGGTGGTGAACAATCAGGTGGGCTTTACCACCGACCCGAAAAACGGCCATTCCGGCATTTACGGCACCGACGTTGCCAAAGCCATTGAAGCCCCCGTGCTGCATGTGAATGGTGATGACGCCGAGGCAGTGATTTACGCCTCCCGTCTGGCAGAAGATTACCGTCAGGCTTTTGCCAGTGACATCGTTCTGGATATCGTCTGCTACCGTCGCCACGGGCACAATGAAACGGATGAGCCCGCTTTCACGCAGCCGGTAATGTATAAAGCGATTGCGAACCATGAAACGCCGCACACGCTTTATTCAAAACGCCTTGTTGCTGCTGGTGTTGTGACGGAAGACGACGTGAAGGCCCAGTGGGATGCCTTCTTCCAGAAGCTGGATGAAGACTACAAGGCCGCTCAGTCCTACAAGGTGAACAAGGCAGACTGGCTGGAAGGTGGCTGGTCCGGCCTGATCGCCCCGACATCGGGCAAAGTGGATGCCGCTTATCCGGAAACAGGTGTGGCTGTTGAAACGCTCCAGAAAATTGGGGCGGCCATTACCAAAGTGCCGGATGATTTTGACCTTAATTCCAAAATTGCGCGTCAGCTTAAAGCAAAAGCGGGAATGTTCTCCTCCGGTGAAGGGTTTGACTGGGCAACCGGTGAGGCTCTGGGCTTTGGCTCGCTGCTGGTGGAAAACCACCGTGTGCGTCTCTCGGGTGAAGATTGCCAGCGCGGCACCTTCAGCCAGCGTCATGCGGTGCTGATTGATCAGACAAACCAGACGCCGTTTACACCGCTGAACCATATTGAAGACGATCAGGCCAAAATCGAGATCTGGAACTCCCATCTCTCGGAATATGGCGTGCTGGGCTTTGAGTATGGTTACTCCCTGCGTAACCCGAAAACGCTGGTGCTGTGGGAAGCGCAGTTTGGTGACTTTGCCAACTGTGCACAGGTGATTATCGACCAGTTCATCGCCTCGGGGGAAACCAAGTGGCTGCGCATGTCCGGTCTGGTTCTGCTGCTGCCGCACGGGTACGAAGGGCAGGGGCCGGAACATTCTTCCGCACGGCTTGAGCGGTATCTCCAGCTTTGCGCTGAAGACAACATGTTCGTGTGCAATATCACGACCCCGGCCAACTACTTCCACGCTCTGCGCCGCCAGTTGAAGCTGGAGTATCGCAAGCCGCTGATCCTGATGGAGCCGAAATCTCTGCTGCGTCACAAGCTGGCGGTCTCTGCTCTGTCCGACTTCGGGCCGGGCACGCGCTTCCAGCCGGTGCTGGCGGATGTGAATGATGCGGAACTGGACGGCATGGCGCCTGATGCCAGCATCAAACGCGTCGTCATCTGCTCTGGTAAGGTCTATTATGACCTGCTGGCGGCACGCCGCGATAACAAGCTGAAAGATGTGGCGATCCTGCGTCTGGAACAACTCTACCCGTTCCCGGAAGCAGCCCTCGCCGCCGAGCTGAAGCGTTATCCTGAAGCCGAAGTGATCTGGTGCCAGGAAGAAACAGAAAATGGCGGGGCCTGGCATTTTGTGGATCGTCGGATTGAGGGCTCGTTGCAGGCCGCACAGCATAAGGCGGGTCGCCCGCGTTATGTGGGGCGTGCCGCAGCGGCCAGCCCGGCCACAGGTCTGGCGCGCATCCATGCGGCAGAACAGGCGAACCTTGTGGAAAGGGCCTTGGGTTTGAAAAAAACGGACTGAAAACAGACCATCTGAAAAGACCGCCTGCCGCATAACGGCAGGCATGACAGCCCGGCAGATTTTAAAAAACAGACCGATCTGCCGGGGAGTGTTTGAAGGAAATGGGGACATAGGATGTCAGTCGAAATCAAGGTGCCGACACTGGGTGAAAGCGTAACAACGGCTACGGTGGCCAAATGGCTGAAAAAAGCAGGGGACACCGTGGCGGCTGATGAGCCGATTGTTGAGCTGGAAACCGACAAGGTGAGCGTGGAAGTTCCGGCACCGCAGGCTGGTGTACTGGGCTCGGAAGTGGCCAAGGTTGGGGATGAAGTGGAAGTCGGCGCGCTGCTGACGACACTGGAACCCGGTGCCGCAGGTGCCGCCAAGCCCGCAGCCAAAGCCGCTCCGGCTGAAAAGAAGGCCGCCCCGGCTGCCTCCGCGCCGAGCGCACCAGCACCAGCCCCCAAAGCCGCCCCGGCCGCTGCCCCCGCAGTGGATGCGGCTGCGGCTCTGCCTGCTGCCCGCAAGATAATGGCGGAAAACGGCCTGAGCGCAGACCAGCTTGGCTCCGGCACCGGCAAGGATGGACGGATTACCAAAGGCGACGTTCTGGGCTTCCTCTCCCAGCCGCCGGTGGCTCAGGCTCCTGCCGCCCCCAAACCGGCCCGTAATGATGACCCGCGTGAAGAACGCGTGAAGATGACGCGCCTGCGCCGCACGATTGCCCGCCGCCTGAAAGATGCGCAGAACACCGCTGCTATTCTGACGACCTTTAACGAGGTTGATCTCTCCGAAGCCATGGCGCTGCGGAAGGAATATCAGGACGCATTTGTGAAAAAGCATGGTGTGAAGCTGGGCTTTATGTCCATCTTCTCCCGCGCTGTGATTGCGGCCCTGAAAGAATTCCCGGCCATTAATGCTGAAATTGACGGCGATGACGTGATTTATCGTGACTTCGTCAATCTCGGGATTGCCGTGGGTGGCCCGAACGGGCTGGTCGTGCCGGTTATTAAAAACGCCGACAAGCTGGGCTATGCCGAAATTGAAAAAACCATTGCCGGTTTTGGTAAAGCTGCGCGTGAAGGCACGCTGAAGATTGATGATCTGGCTGGTGGCACGTTCTCCATCACCAATGGCGGGATCTACGGTTCTCTGCTGTCCACCCCTATTCTGAATGCACCGCAGTCCGGTATTCTGGGCATGCACTCCATTCAGGAACGCCCGGTGGCAGTGAACGGCCAGGTGGTGATCCGCCCGATGATGTATACCGCGCTGTCTTATGATCATCGCATTGTGGACGGGAAGGAGGCGGTCAGCTTCCTCGTCCGCATCAAGCAGAATGTGGAAGACCCGCGTCGTCTTCTGATTGACGTCTGAGACTGCTCAGGGCTGGCCGGAACATAGTCGGCCAGCCTTTTTCTTTTTCTGACCCCTGAATGCGAACGAGAGCAAAGCCATGCCGATTGAAATCAAAGTTCCGTCCCTTGGAGAGAGTGTTACTACCGCCACCGTGGGGAAATGGCTGAAGCAGCCGGGCGATGCCGTGAAAACGGATGAGCCGGTTGTGGAGCTGGAAACGGACAAGGTGAGCGTGGAAGTGCCCGCTCCGGCGGATGGTCGGCTGGCTGCGCACGCGGTTGCAGAAGGGGATGAAGTGGACGTGGGGGCTGTGCTGGCAACACTGGAGCAGGGTGCTGCTGGTGCGTCTGCACCGGCCAAGGCGGCTCCGGCGGCAGCAAAAGCGGACAAGCCTGCGGCTCAGCCCGCAGCGGCAGCTAAACCCGCTGTGGCGCAGGCAGAAGCTCCGGCCGAAACAGATTATGATGTGCTGGTGATTGGCGCTGGCCCCGGTGGCTATGTGTGCGCCATTCGCGCTGCGCAGCTTGGGTTCAAAGTGGCCTGCGTGGAAAAACGCGCCACACTGGGCGGCACATGTCTGAACGTGGGGTGTATTCCGTCCAAGGCGCTGTTGCAGTCTTCTGAAAACTACCATGCCGCAGGCCATGATTTTGCAGCGCACGGCGTGGTGATTGACAGCGTGAAGCTGGACCTCGCCCGCATGCAGGCCCGTAAGGCCGATATTGTCGGCGCGAACGTGAAGGGTGTTGAATACCTCTTCAAGAAAAACGGCATCACCTGGCTGAAAGGCCACGGCAAGGTTGAAGGCACGGGCCGCATTACGGTGGATGGCAAGCCGGTTACGGCCAAGCACATCATCATCGCCAGCGGGAGTGACAGCGCCAACCTGCCGGGCATTGAGGTGGATGAAAAAACTATCGTCACCTCAACCGGTGCGCTGGAACTCTCCGAAGTACCCAAGCGTCTGGTGGTGATTGGCGGCGGCGTGATTGGTCTGGAACTGGGCAGCGTCTGGCAGCGTCTGGGTGCAGAAGTCACGGTCATTGAATATCTGAACCGTCTGGTGCCGGGCACGGATAACGAGGTCGCCTCGCAGTTCCAGAAGCTGCTGGTCAAGCAGGGCTTCAAGCTCAAGCTGGGCCATAAGGTTACCAAGGCCGAAAAAACCAAAAAAGGCGTGGTGCTGACGGTTGAACCCGCAGCAGGTGGCGCAGCCGAAACGCTGGAAGCTGACATTGTGCTGCTGGCTGTCGGCCGCACTGCCGCCAGCAAAGGCATGGGGCTGGAAGAAGCCGGGATTGAGCTGGACAAACGTGGCCGCGTAGTGACTGACGCTCACTTTGCCACCAACATTCCGGGCATCTACGCCATTGGCGACGTGATTGCCGGACCGATGCTGGCGCACAAGGCTGAGGAAGAAGGCGTTGCTCTGGCCGAAATTCTGGCCGGGCAGGCTGGCCATGTGAATTACGATGCCATTCCGGGCGTGATCTACACCTGGCCGGAAGTGGCCTCCGTGGGCTTCACGGAAGAGCAACTCAAGGAAAAGGGCACCGGCTACAAAATCGGCAAATTCCCCTTCATGGCCAATGGCCGTGCGCGGGCGCTGGGCATGACGGACGGATTCGTCAAAGTGCTGGCTTGTGAGAAAACAGACCGCGTTCTGGGCGTGCATATCATCGGCCCGTGTGCGGGTGAGCTGATTGCCGAAGCCACCATGGCCATTGAGTTTGGTGCGTCCGCTGAGGATATCGGTCGGGTTTGCCATGCTCACCCCACGCTGAGTGAAGCTGTGAAGGAAGCAGCTCTGGGTGCAGATAATCGCTCCATCAATATTTGACGATTTCCTTCCTGCGGGAAGGAATGCCATAATCTCTTTTGATCATTAGTCAGGAGAGACTTGGTATGTCAGGGGCAAGGTGTCCGACACTTCTTTTTATAGCCGGCAGTTTGCTCCTTGTGCCGGGACTGGCATACGCAGCGGGAACAGGGTCTTCCGATCCTGTTCCATCGCCCGGGCAGGCAAGCGTTCAGCCCGCACAGCCTGATCAGGAAGGGGCACCGTCCCCCACGCTCACTCCGGCGGAGCCGGTGCTGAAAGAAGCGCCGCCACTGCCGGAGATCCCGGTTTTGAATGAGGACGATGCGCGGGCGGAAGCCACGCGGCTGAACAGTGCATTCCGGCATGAAGTGCCCGTGGCGCTTAAAGTCTCATCAGCCCAAAAAGCCGCATGGATTATGCTGGCGCAGGAACAGATCCAGCAGGCGTCTTTCCCGCTGGACCGCCCGCAGGTGGTGCTGGTGGTGGACCGGAACCCTGCCGTGCAGCGCATGTGCCTGATGCTGGCCCTGCCGGGGCAGTCAGACTGGCAGGTCATTGGCAGCACCAAGGTTTCCACCGGCACAACCGGGCGGAAATTTTACTACATCACCCCCACCGGCGTGTTTAACAATACGGCGGATATTCTCGGCTATCGGGCTTTGGGCACCAAGAACGAGAACGGCATTATGGGGAACGGCACCAAGGGCATGCGGGTGTGGGATTTCGGCTGGCAATGGGCCGAAAAAGGCTGGCTGCCTGTGCCGCGTGAAAAAGGGCAGATCCGACTGGAAATGCATGCAACGGACCCGGTCTATCTGGAAAGCCGTCTGGGCCATGTGGCGTCCGAGGGCTGTATCCGTATCCCATCATCCCTGAATGTGTTTATCGACAAGCACGGGCTGATTGATGTGGAGGATGAGCAGATGGCGGTAATTGACAATCGCTTCCGCGCACTGTTGCGGCCAGACCGTGTGGCGTCTCCGCTGGCAGGCTCTGCTGTGATTGTGGTGGACAGTGCCAACCGGCCTGAACTGGCGCATGTGAATATTAGCGAGAACAAGACCGCCGCAACGCATCACGCAGCGCAAACTCATAGCTAAAAGACACTGGGTGGCCCGGGCTGCGAGATGCCCGGTCTTCCATAGAAAAAGGCGTGCGAGGTTTCCCCCGCACGCCTTTTTTGTGTCCGTTTGGCTGTAAGACTTACAGACCAGCAGGAACCTTGCCGCCGTTGGCAGCCAGTTTGGCGCGAACTTCCTTGATCAGCCAGACATTCATGCTGGCGGAATCATTGGTATCGCCCGTGTAGCCCAGTTCGCCAGCCAGCTTCTTGCGGGAGTCCAGAGAGCTGTCCAGGCCCAGCAGCTTCAGCAGGTCAACAATGGACTCTTTCCAGTTGAGGTTCTGTCCGTTCTGGGCAGCCAGACCGGTCAGAACGGCATCAATGTCCACCGGAGCAGCCGGGGCAGCGGCAGCAGCGGCTTCCGGGGAAGCAGACGGTGCAGCAGCCTGCGTGGCAGGTGCGTCAGCCGGAGCGGCAGACGGCGTAGCCGCATTGGCGCGGTGGAAAATGGTGGAGAGAATGGTGCCGAAAATGCTCATTCTAAAAAGTCCTTTCGCAGCAGATAACGCTCAGCTGCCAACACGAAAGCGTGTCCGCATACTGAATCATCTTCTTACAAACCATACACCAATAGGAATGGTTGCAAAGAAGTGTGATGAACGATTTGCATATCTGGGAAGCATTCCCTGCCTGCCAGATGGGCAGAGCAGGGTAATGCGGGGGAGGGAAGCAGCCGCCAGCCGGAAGGCTAGGGGCGGCTGCTCTGCTCCGGGGTCGTCTTAGTAGCGGTATTCTTCGTGCTTGAACGGGCCGTTAACCGGCACGTCAATATAGTCAGCCTGCTTCTGAGACATTTTGCTCAGCTGCGCGCCAACCTTGGCCAGGTGCAGGAAGGCCACTTTCTCATCCAGCTTTTTGGGCAGGGTGTAGACTTTGGCTTCGTACTTGCCTTCCGGAGCTGTCCACAGTTCGATCTGCGCCAGCGTCTGGTTGGTGAAGGACGCAGACATCACGAAGGACGGGTGGCCTGTGGCGTTGCCGAGGTTCACCAGACGGCCTTCGGACAGGATGATCAGGCGCTTGCCATCGGGGAACACAACTTCGTCCACCTGCGGCTTGATGTTGTCCCACGTGAAGTTGCGCAGGGCACCGATCTGAATTTCAGAATCGAAGTGGCCGATGTTGCACACAATCGCGCGGTGCTTCATGGCGCGCATGTGGTCCAGCGTGATGACGTCCACGTTGCCGGTTGCGGTCACGAAGATGTCGCCACGGGGGGCGCCTTCTTCCATGGTCACAACTTCATAGCCTTCCATGGCGGCCTGCAGAGCGCAGATCGGGTCAACTTCCGTTACCAGCACGCGGCAGCCTGCGTTGCGCAGGGAGGCAGCGGAGCCTTTGCCCACGTCACCATAACCAGCAACAACGGCAACCTTGCCAGCCATCATCACGTCCGTGCCACGGCGGATGGCGTCAACAAGGCTCTCACGGCAACCATACAGATTGTCGAACTTGGACTTGGTGACGCTGTCATTCACGTTAATGGCCGGAACCTTCAGCGTGCCTTTTTTCTGCATTTCCCACAGACGATGCACACCCGTTGTGGTTTCTTCAGAAAGGCCCTTAACGTTCTTCAGCAGTTCCGGGAACTGGTCGTGCATCATAACGGTGAGGTCACCGCCATCATCCAGAATCATGTTCGGGGTCCAGCCATCGGGGCCCTGAATGGTCTGCTCAATACACCAGTTAAATTCGTCTTCCGTCAGGCCTTTCCAGGCGAACACGGGGATGCCGGCAGCAGCAATGGCAGCCGCAGCCTGATCCTGCGTGGAGAAGATGTTGCAGGAAGACCAGCGCACCGTGGCACCCAGAGCCGTCAGCGTTTCAATCAGAACGGCGGTCTGGATGGTCATGTGCAGGCAGCCCGCAATACGTGCGCCCTTCAGCGGCTGGCTGGCACCGTATTCCTCGCGGAGCGCCATCAGGCCCGGCATTTCGCCTTCTGCGATGGAAATTTCTTTACGGCCCCACTCTGCGAGCGAGAGGTCCTTAACCTTGTAATCGGTCATGATTGTCCTGCTTCCTGATCAAAATCGAGGGTTTCTATACAGGGTGGGAGGCGGGCAGGCCAGCCGTAACCCGCATCCTTGATGCGTAAAGCTGGGGCACAGCTTGCAAGACGGCCTGTTTTCTGGTCTCCACAGGGCAGATTATCCCTTTGAATTTTGCTGGTCTGGCTCGCTTATGGCTCTGCTTCGCTCCATCCTGTTCAATGTTATGGCCTTTGTGCTGACCGTGATTATGGGGGTTGGCGCGTTTCCCATTCGCTGGTTCGCCAAGCGTCTGGCGCTGCCTTACGCCAAGCTGTGGAGCCGGCTGGTGCTGATGCTGTTCCGCGATATCTGCGGGGTGGATGTGCGTATTACAGGGCTTGAGAATCTGGCCGCGGCAGGTGGAGGCCCCCTGCTGATTGCCTCCCAGCATCAGTCCGCCTTTGATACGCTGATCTGGATGCTGCTGGTGCCGTATCCGTCCTACGTTATGAAAGGCGAGCTGCGCCGCATTCCACTGCTGGGGCCGATGTTGATTCTGGCGGGTATGATGCCGATTGAGCGCGCGGCCGGAGCCAAGGCCATGCGGGCCTTGCTGAGCGAGACGGAAAAAGCGGTTGCGGCAGGTAAGCAGATTATCATTTTCCCGGAAGGCACCCGGACCGCCCCCGGCGAGCATGTGGCGCTCAAACCCGGTATTGCGGCCATGGCAGCCCATGCCAAATTACCGGTTGTGCCGGTGGCGACCAATTCCGGCCTGTTCTGGGGCCGCAATGCCTTCCTCAAGCGCTCCGGCGTGCTGCATGTTGCCATTGGCAAACCTCTGGCCCCCATGAACAGGAAGCTTTTACTGGGTGAGATTGAAAAGAGCTGGCGCGGGCTGGAGCAGGACTTTGCCGCGCAGGACCGGATTGTAGAGGGTAAAGTGGTCTGAGGGCGGGGATAAGTCAGTCTATCCTGTGGATAACTTTGTGGATGCCGGAGGCGGTGCTTTGAAGTGCCGCAGGTAAAACATCCTTTTTTCTGTGGCATTCCAGTAAAGAGTAGTCTGAATACTGGCAGAGAAACGAAATAGATTTTTGTTGAAAATCAAGAAAGTCCTTGAAAAATAAGCCTGTTTCAATTTTTAAATTTTTATGAAGGACTGTCTGAAAACTGTCATTTTTGAAACACAATTCAGACGCTCTGCCCCTTGCAGGAACGGTAGACCAATGTGGACGAAATGCCGGCTTTTCCGAAAAATCAGTGGGGCGCTGGCAGTTCCTGTAGCGGAATCTCGCGAATATGGGCCTGCATTTGAGGGGACATGAAAGTCTGGTAAGCTGAGCGTCTTCTTCGCTCAGCCAGAGTTTTTCATGTCTCAGATGATGCCCGCAGCACCCCTTCCAGCATTTTTATTGCGCAATGTCCGGATGCTGCCGAACCGGGATGATATTTTGCCGCTTCTGCCCAAAAACGCTGTGATTGCGGAAGTAGGGGTAATGACGGGTGATTTCTCACAGAAAATTCTTGATATCTGCAAACCCCGGCAGTTTTACGCGCTGGATATTTTCAATGTGCATGAACTGCCGGAAGTCTGGGGCCGCCCGTCTGCTGAAATGTTCGATAATAAAACGCAGCAGGCTTTCTATGAAGCCCGCTTTGCGGAAGAGATTGCGCGCGGGCGCGTCAAGGTTCTGGCGGGCGATAGTGGCGTGATGCTGGACCAGTTGCCAGACCATGGTGTGGACGTGATTTATCTGGATGCCGACCACAATTATCAGGCCGTTGTGCGGGATCTGGAGCTATGCGAGCGCAAGCTGAAACCGCATACCGGCCTGCTGATCCTTAATGATTACATCATGGCGGATGGTGGCGGCCCTTACGGCGTCATTCAGGCGGCCCATGAGTTCATGCTGCGTCATGGGTGGGAAATGGTCGTTTTTGCGCTTCAGGAATATATGTATTGCGATGTCGTCCTGCGCAAACATCCTGCAACGCGCCCACGTCGTATTCTGCAAAGGCTAGTGCAGAAGATGGGTTATACAAAGCTGGGACGCTTTTGAGTGCGGCTTTTCCGGCCTTTTCTGTCTATGCCAGCGCTTCGTCTGGGCGGGGGCTGAATGCGTAAATCTTTAGGACTGCTGGCCTGTGCCGGTGTGAGTGTGCTCGCGCTGGATAGTCTGCTGTGGTGGGGTGGCGTTCAGTTTCTGGAGCATCGACTTGCCAGTGCCAGTGCCAGTGCCAGTAATAGCGGTGGAGAAGGCGCGCCGCAGTCTGTCGGCTGTCCGGTGGTGTTTCAGCACAAAGAACGGGGCGGCTGGCCCTTTCGGGCGCAGGTGTCGCTGGAGGGGGTGCAGGTAACGTGCGGCGCGCCTGCCGGGCAGGACGGCCCGTCTTATGCTGTGCGTCATGCTGTGCTGGATCTGGCTCCATGGCATCCGCTGACAGTGCAGGGCATGCTGGAGGGTGGGCAGGCACTGGCTGTGCAAGCAGAACAGGAGTCTGCGGGCGGCGAAAAGTCGGGGTATCTCCTGCTTAAAACAGATGGCGCGCCTGTGCAGATTTCTCTGCCTATACGTGCGGCGCAGGCTGGCACTCTTCAGTTCCACACGGACTTTTTGCATCTGGTGCCGCAACGCGGCGTGGCGGAAGCGCATCGGGTTACCGCACGGGGTGTGAGCGGGAAGCTGGTCTGGAATGGCCACGCGGATGCGCAGGCCAGCGCCCTTGCTCTGTCTTTTGCTGCCCAACGCGTCGTGGTGGCGCCCTGGGCGGACAGCGTGGACGATGTGCAGGGCGCGGTCTCCATCCCCGGTCCGACGGCGAGGCTTGCGGCGCTGTGGTCGCCAGATGAGACGGCTTCCAATGGTCCACCGACTTCAGATGCTGGAAATCTGGGCGGGAGGGAGAGAGCTGACGGTGCGATGGGTTCGACACCTAAGGACCAGTCTGAATCGTCCGATCATGGGGTGACGGATCCCCGGCCTCCCTCGGTTTCGCAGTCACCGCCTTCTGGAGCCGCGCCCGGTTACGCGGAAATTCTGGTGCAGCATGTAGGTGGACGCTGGCGCGGTCTGGGAATTGCATGGTCGGGGCGACTGATCATGGCCCCCGGAGGCGCACCGCTGGGCGAGACGTGGCTGACTTTGAGTAACTGGCGACCCTTTCTGGCGCGCCTGCAGCAGGACAAAACCCTAAATCCGGCGCAGACAGCGCTTTTGTCCAAACTAACCGATCAACTCGAGCAGCGCACTGGCGGCACAGAGGGGCCGTTGAGCGTTCCTTTGCAAGTCAGAGATGGCGCAGCGCAACTTGGCGGTGTGCCGCTTCTGTCTGTGCTGGCAACGCTGCACGGTGTTTCGCTATCGGGTGCGGCAGCGCCCTGATTTAACGTAGGGTTATGCACGTTGAGACCCTTACCATGTTTAGGTAGTACTCGTTGCGCTTATCATCCGCCTTTAAAACGTATCCTTCTCACGCCGTAATCTGGCTAGGGTCGGCGCATCAGGCGCGCGCAGGAACGGGTTTGTGGCGCGTTCTTCGCCAAGCGTTGAAGGCACGGTTGCGCGGCCTTCTGCCCGCAGGTGTTTGACCTCCGCCACCCGGGTTTTCAGGGCGGCGTTGTCTGGTTCGGCGTAGAGGGCGAAGGCGCTGTTGCCTTCGGTATATTCATGCCCGCAGCAAACAAGCGTTTCATCCGGCAGATCGGCAAAGCGTTTCAGGCTTTCAAAAAGCTGCTCGGCCGTGCCTTCAAACAGGCGGCCACAGCCCAGACTGAACAGGGTGTCCCCACAGAACAGGGTCGGCGGTTCCGCAAAATAATAGCTGATATGGCCGCGTGTGTGGCCCGGCACGGCAATGACACGGCCCTGAGACTGGCCAACGGCAATCGTCTCATTATCGTGCAGTGCAATATCCAGCGCAGGCATGCGGGCGGCTTCGGAAGCAGGGCCTGCCACGCGGGCGTTGTAGCGGGTGCGCAGGGCATCCGTGCCGCCAACGTGGTCGGCGTGGTGGTGGGTGAGTAGGATCAGGTCCAGTCGCCCACCGGTCTCATCCAGCACGGCCTGAATGGGGGCGGCTTCTCCGGGGTCCACAATAGCGGTGCAGCCGGTTTCCGTGTCTCGCAGAAGCCAGCTGTAATTGTCTGACAAAACCGGGATGGCGCGGGTTTGAAGAGACATGGGGCAATTCTCCAGAGTGGAAACTTTGAGGGGACGCGTGCGCAGTCATGGCGCCGGGAGCGGATATCATGGTACACATCCGCTATGCATAAGGCCATTCCTCCCTCGGCAGACGCCTTTTATCAGACCCATGAGGGCCAGACCTGCGCGGCTTTGCTGCGTGAGCGGCTGCAATGGTTCTGGCCTGATCTGCGCGGCCAGCGTGTGCTGGGGCTGGGCTATGCCGGGCCGTATCTGGGGGCATGGCGCGGGCGCGGCGCGCTTTGCATTTCCGCCCGGACGCCAAACCACCGGCCTGACAGTGCCAGCGCGCAATCCCTCATGCCGTTCTCAGCGTCTGACCGGGAATGCGTGGTCGACCCGTATGCCCTGCCGTTTGACGAAGACGCATTTGACCGGATCATACTGGTGCATGCCTGCGCGGAGGAGGACCAGATGGTGCCTCTGTTGCGGGCGGCAGGCCGGGTGCTGAAAGATGACGGACGGCTATTGATGATTCTGCCCAACAGACTGGGCGGGCGGTTGCGGCAGAAAAATACGCCTTTTGCGCAGGATGTCGCCTGCTCCCGCACAGGGCTGCGCACCCTGCTGGGCCATGCCATGCTGCTGCCGGAGCGGCGGGATGAGGCTTTGTTTCTGCCCGCCCGGCAGGCCTGCACCAGCATGGGCCGGGGGCGACGGTCCGATATTGCCGGAAAAGTTCTCTCACCGGGGTTGGGGAGCCTGATGCTGGTGGAAGCCGTGAAGGATGTATTTTCCGCCACGCCGCTCCCCGTCCGCTCGCCCCGGACATGGTTTAAAAAAATGCTCTGCCCGGCGCAGGAGACGGCAACCCAAAAGAACGGCGCGCCGCCGGAGAGTGCGGCCCGTATGCCGGAGACATAACGGCAAATTACCCGCGCATGACCTTGCCTTCCGGCGTGAGCGTTGCCACAGAACCGCGCTCATGGTGTTATCCGCCCGTCTTTACATCACGTCTGGAGCCAGAGTTCCATTTTCACCTCTTTTGTTCTTTGCAGTTTGTTCGTGCTGTTTGTGGTGGCGGGGGTTCTGGCTGTGATGCCCGAGCGCCTGTTGCGACGGTGCGCCCCCTGGCGTTCTGAAATTCTGGCCGGGGTCTGGGGCTGCCTGGGCCTGCTGGCGCTGGTCGGCGCGGTGTGCAGGCTGGAGGGCGGGGTAAGCTGGTTCCCGGTGTTCGGCATGGATGGACCGGCTTTGCCCATGCTGGTGCTGCTGGCCTTTACCGGCGGACTGATGGGCGTGGGGCAGCGCGGTCTGGCTTGCGCGCTCACCGGTCTGGCGTTTTTAGCGCTTTCTCCCTTGGTTTTCGGACTTCTTGCCGGCACCGCGCTGGTGCTGCTGGCCGACCGTGGGCGGCAAGGTGTGTGTCTGCCTTTTGCTGTGATCCCGGCCTGTATTCCCGCAGACAGCCCGCTTTCCCCGCCCGCCTTGTGCCTGATGGTGCTGTTGCTGGGCTGGGCGGTTTCTTCCCAAAAAGGGCCGGAGGCTGTGTTGCCTGCAGGCATTGGCCTGTTTCTGCTTGGGCGCTTGCTGGCGGAAGTGGGTGTTCTGCCGCCCGTGCAGCAGGGCTTGCTGATGGTTAGCGGTGGGGCCGTGGCGCTCTGGGGTGCTGTGCAGGCGGTCCGCAGTCCAGCGGCATGTGGCATCCTTTCGGGCGTGGCGAGTGCTGGCTATGGCGGGCTGGTGGTCATGCTGACCCTCGCTCTGGCTGCCCCCGTAAAAGGCGGAGAGTTTTTCCGCACCGCAACACTTCTGGCAACGGGCGCGCCGTTTCTGGCGTTGCTGGCAGCCCTCTGGCTCTCACGTCAGGATGGTGGGCTGTTTACGCCAAACAGTGCTGTAGCGCAGGCCCGTGGTAGCCGGCTTGCGCTGGGAGGCAGCCTTTTGCTGCTCTCCGCTGTGCCGCCGCTGGGGGGCTTTTCTGTTTTCTGGTGCCTGCTGAACGCGGGCGAAGTGGCCGCCGCTCATACGCACCCTGCGCAGGCTTTGTGCCTTTTACTGGTTCTGGTCGGGGCGGCCTGCGTCATGGCGTTGGGGATGATCGGTCTGTTGCGGGTGGGGTTCGCGACCTTTGTGCAGCAACAGCCTGTTGTTGGGGGTGCTGGGCCACAGGCTGCCCTGACAGGGGGCGATGCCCCGTCTCTCAGCAGTGTGCTTCTGCTGCCAGCATGGATCTGCGCAGGCGGTGCGGCACTCATTACTTTACTGCCCGGTGGCTGGCTGGCGTTGGTGGACCATCTGTTTGCAGGAGATACACCGCGTGATTTTGCCTGGAAGACGCTGGCGCGGGTGCAATTTGCCGGGTCTGATATCACGCTGACGCCTGTGTTCTCCGTGCTTGCGCTGGCGGTTTGTGTGGTGGGAGCCGGATTGCTAGGCCGGGCATTCGGCGTGTTCCCACTGCGTCCGGCAGTGCCCGGTGCCGCCGCATGGCGAGACGGTGCGCCTGTGGTTCAGCAGGATGACGAGGTACTCCCCGCTCCAATTTCCGAGCCCGCCATGCCTGCCGTCTGGACCGCTTTTGGCGTTCTGCTGGGGGCTGCGGAGCAGAAGCCAACCGACTGGCCTGTGGTGGAAAAGACGAGCGCCGGGGCGCGCTATCTTCAGGCTGTGCTGTTCAGAACCGTGGCATGGTGTGAGGCGCAGGGCATGGTTCTCATCCTGCTCTTTCTGGGGGCCGGACTGCTGCTGGGGCTGTTTGCTGCAAAATGACGCATGATCTTACATGGGGCTGGTCTTTTGCCGCCCTGCTGGCTCTGGCCCTGCAAACTGTTCTGATGGTTCTGGCAGCCCCTTGGTTTAGTGGCTGGGTCAATCGTCTGGCGGGCCGCCTTACGGGCGAGCATCGTTTTCTGGCTGGTGGGCGCTGGCAGGATATTCATCATCAGTTCCGCAGGCCGGGGTTGCGCCAGAGGGGGGATGGGCTGAGCAGTCTGGCCTGCCGGGGTGCGTTGATTCTGGCCGTTTTTGCTGCGTGCATGACACCAGTTTTCACGCTGGTTCCGGCAGGTTTTCCGGCACCGGGCTTTTTCCTGCTGTGTTCAGCACTGGTCGGCGCATCGCTTCTGCTGGGTCTGCCGCTGGTAGTGCAGGGCGGCACAACCACTCTGGCGGGGTATGCGGCACTGCTTGCAGATAGCCTGCTTTTGCCTGCGCTGGTTCCGGTGCTGGTCATGGCAGGTGGTCAGGATTTTTCCGCCTTTCTTGCGCATCTGCGCCAGCTTTCTCCGGTAGGGGATGGCGCACCGTTCGTGCTGATGGGCGTCGCCCTCTTTCTGGTTACGGCCTGGAAAGGGCGGCAGGCCGGGGCGGAACTGCCGTGCCAGCTTTCCGGGGCTGATCGTGCCTTGTGGATGCTGGCCACCGATTGCGTGCAACTGGTCTGGATTACACTGGCCGGGGATGTGGCGTGGGCCAGCAGCCTTGCTCTGCCGGGTGAAAGCGGCGTGGAGCCCTGGCTTGCGCAATGTCTTGCAGGAGGCGCGTTCTGGGTGGCGAAGCTGGCGATTGCGGCCCTTCTGCTGGCTGGCACGCAGCTGATGGTGCTGACCTTCCCGCGCCGGGCGCGTGTGCGTCTGGCTGCGGTGTTCCTGCTGGGGCTGCTGGCCTGGCAGGTCGCGTATGCGGGCCAGTCCGCTGCTGTGGGACAGGACAAAACGGCCTCCGCGCAGGACGAGCAGGACTCAGCGTGGAGTGATGAGGGGAACACAACACCATGACGCTTGCTGTCATTTTAGCGCCGCTGCTGGCGCTGTGTGTTGTGGCCCGAGGCATTGGCTTTCTGCCCGCGCTGGGCGTGGTCACGGCGGTGGCCATGCTGGTGGATGCGCGGGCTCCCCTGCAGGAATTTGGCGCGGTCTGTGTGGTGCTGTTTTCTGTGCTGCCGGTCTGGTTTGTCAGCCGGTATCAGGATGATGGCGCACGAGAACGCACCGGCCCGATGGTGCCGTTTCTGGCACTGGGGCTGATGGTCATTCTGCAACTCGCCACGGGCACGCCTGCGGCTATGGGGGAAGCGCCGGGCCACGCCGGAGCAGCCTATTTGCCTGCCGGATTGTGCGTAGCCCTTGCCGGGCTGGTGGCCGTAACCTGTCGTCAGGCGATGGTCTGGCAATGGGCTGGCCTGCTGGCCTGTGTGGATGGCGTCATGCTCTCCGGCGTGATTGAAAATCAGGTCATGGTAGTGGGCGTTACAGCGCTGGCGGGCTGCGTGGTGGCTCTGCTGGGTGGCATGTGCGTGCATCGCGTCATGCTGCGGGTGGCGGTGGCACCGGCGCAGAGCGGGGCGGGTGCTGATCGCCCTTCAGCCCGATCCGGAGGGTTTGAACTGGGCGATGTGGAGCCGACTGGCCCGGAACCGCGAGGGCTGGGGCCGGAAGCCGTGGTGGCCCCGCGCATCTGGACAGAAGCCGAGGCAGCGGCTGAGGACGAAGAGCCTCTTCCCCGGCCAGATAAGGCGACAAAGAAAGCCGTACCTTCCGATGGAGACGCAAAGGCAGACGTCGATCAGCCGCCAGCCGAGACGAGCGAGCCGCAGGACAAAAGGGCTTCGTATGCAGGAACGGTTGCCTCTGATGATGTTGAAACGGTGAAACAGAATGACGTCCCGGACGCCAGTAATGACGCTGCTAAACCGACAGAAACGGAAAGCACCGAAAGCGGCGTGCTGAAAACAGACCCCTCTGAAGACGCTCTCTCTGAAGACGACGCGGAAGACCGTAAGGCTGGAATGGATCCGGCGGCGGTTTCTGCTGCCGAAGCCTCTGACAAAGCGCCTGAACATACGTCGGATACTGAGGCTTCCAGCGCGACGGACCAGCCCGAGCCGTTTGGCCCGGAAGAAGCCGACCCTGTGCCGCGCACGCCGGAAATGATTGCGCGGGATGTCTGGTTGAGAGGCTATCTGACCGAGCGCGGGAGGGACGCATGACCGTTCCTGTTTTTCTGGCTGCTCTGGCCTTTGCATGGCCTTTGCTGGGGGCTGCCATTGTCATGGCCGCGCCCACACCGCGCAGCCGCGAGATTGCCATCTGGATGGCCGGGGCTGGCTGTGCGCTGGCTGTGGCCGTGTTCCTGTTCCCCGCCACAAGTGCTGCTGCGGAGGGCTGGGATGATGACCCGGTCCAGCGCGCAGGCCGTGTGATGCTGGCGTTTGGCCTGCTGCTGACGGTGATGGAAAATGGCACCTTGCAGGACCGCCTGTTGCGCGGACTGCCACACATTTCGACCGCACTGACGGGGCTGGCCTGCGTCGCGCCAGACCCGATTATCGGGCTTGGTATTCTGGAAGCCGCACTGGCTTACGGCGTGTTTGTGTTCAGCCGCCCCGCCGGGCAGGCGCGGGCCGGATGGGCGCTGGTGCGCACCGGGTCTGTGGGGATTTTTCTGGTGCTGTCTGGCCTGCTGCTGCCCTCAGGCTCAGCGCCTGCGGGGCTGATGATGGCGTGCGGTCTGGTTATGCTCGCGGGGCTCACGCCGTTTGGTCAGTCATGGCGTGAGGAAAACGACACCTACCTGTTCCTGCCATTTGCCGGGGCCGCTCTGCTGCTGTCCATGCGGCTGCGAGTGCATGGCGGTGAGGCGTTTGAGACGGCTCTGGTCGCGGCAGGTCTGGCCTCGGTCTGGCTGACGGCCTGTGCTGGTCGTTCTGATGAGGGGCTGCGCCTGTTCCGCACTTTTCCGTCCGCTCTGGCGCTGATGGCGGTTGGGGCAGGCGCCGATGTGGCGGCGTTGCTGTTCCTGTGTGGCTGGTGTCTGGCCGGGGGCAATCGTTCCGGGCGCTCATGGGCGGCGCGGGCGCTGGCCTGTTTCCCGCCGGGTGCGCCTTTTGTGGGCTGTCTGCTGCTGCTCTCCATGCTGAGCGACTGGTCCTGGAGTGTCACGGTGCTGACCGTGGCCGGGATCTTGTGCGCGGTGGTGCGTTCCGTGCCGGTGGAAGGGTTCACGCAGGATTTGTGGCCTGAAGATGCTGCGGGCCGGGTGGCCTGTTCCGTGCTGGTGCTGACCGGATTTCTGGTGCCGCTGGCCATGATGCTGGGAGCGTTCTGATGGATGCTGTAAGCCTGATCCGCGCCGGGCAGGAGACGGACACCCCCTGGCGCTTCCGGCTGGATGAACTCGGCTGGCGCGATATGGTCGCTGCACTTGAAAAGGATACGCTGCCGTTTGTCGGGCTGTGGTGTGACGGCACGGATGTGCATGCCCTGTTCATGCTCTCCCCCGCGCAGCCGCTGGCAGCCACGCTGGCGCTCGAGGATGGACGGTATCCGGCACTTTCTTCCGTACGCCCGGTTTCCAGCCTGTATGAGCGCAGGGCGTATGACCTGTATGGCGCGGAAGGGATGTGGGCAGTCGATGTGCGCCCGCTGGTGGACCATGATGTCTGGTCCGCGACTGCACCGCTGGCCGCCACCCCCGGCCCTGCCGGGGGGCATAAAGGGCAGATCAGTTTTCAGCCGTCTGACGCCTTGCTGGCGGCTGGCGGTGTGAACGCCGGCGCGGGGCCAGCAACCGGCGGCATGGAAACGCCCTTGCATGTGGCGATGGCCGTGGCGGGCGAGACCATCACGCAGGCGGAAACGGTGTCCGGCTATGCGCATCGCGGGCTTGCGGCCCGCTGGCGGAATAGCCGTCTGGAAGATGCCTGCCGGTTGAGCGGGCGTGTGGCGGCCGGATGCTCTGTGGCGCATCAGGCGGCCTTCTGTCAGGCTGTAGAAGCCGCGTGTGGCAGTGCAGTGGGGCCGGAAACGTCGCTGATCCGTGTGGTGTTGCTGGAACTGGAACGCATTCTGCTGCATCTGCACACGCTGGCCGGGCTGGCGCGGGGTGCCGGAGCGCTGGTGGTGGCGTCGCGCTGTGCGTGGTTTCGGGAACAGTTGCTTGCAGAGTCCGCGCCGGTCATCGGGTCTCGTTTGCTCATGGACCATTGTGTGCCCGGCGGCACCAGTCTGCGCGAGGCGACAGGTCTGGGCGATCTCTGCATCAGTCTGGCAAAGCTGGGTGAAGAGATTTATCCGGGGCTGGCCACACTCTGGCGCACCTATCCAGCACTTTCTGTTCGTCTAAGTGGGGTAGGCAAGGTGGATGCTACCTTGCTTGACCGTGTGGGGCTGGATGGACCGGTGGCACGAGCCAGTGGGAAGGATTGTGACGGACGGCGCACGCAGCGCGTTTACCAGACCCTCTGGCGGTTGACCGCTGGCCGACACGGCGGCACGGCGGAAGATCGTGCTCTTGTTCTGCTGGATGAAATTGGTGAAAGCCTGCGCATGCTGGGCGAGGCAGGCCCCCGGTTGGGGCTGACTGCCGGTGGCCGTGTGGACCTTACTCTTGAGGATGGGGAAGGGCTGGGGATGACGGAAGGCCCGTGGGGTAACGTCCTCTATTGGGTGCGTCTGCATGCTGGCCGCGTAGCGCAGGTGTTTGTGCATGACCCGGCCCCTGCCGCTCTGATGGTCTTTGAAGAGACGCTGGCAGGGCAGGATGTGGCGGATCTGGCTCTTGTGCGCCAGTCCCTCGGGGTGAATGCGGCGGCACTTGATGGCTAGAGAACAGGACAGGAAGGGTTTGCAGTCATGGGGCTGATCCGCGCAGTGTTTGATGCCGCTTTTCGGCAGGGTGGCCCGCGCCTGAAACCCGTTGGGCCGCGCTGGCCGCTGCTGCTGTTCCATGTGGATACCGGCGGCTGCGGCGGCTGCGGCATGGAACTGGAAGCTCTGGCAACTGGCCCGTATGATATGGAAGGCGCAGGCTTTGGCTTTGTGCAGTCCCCACGCTCTGCGGATGTGTTGCTGGTGACAGGTACACTCACCCGCACCATGGCCCCCGTGCTGGAAGCGGCGTGGCAGGCCATGCCGAAACCCAAAGGGGTGATTTGCGTGGGGGGATGCGCCATGGATGGCGGCTATTTCCCGGAAAATTATTCCGTTCTGGGTGGGCTGGACCGCAAGGCGAAGATCGACCTGCAAATTCCCGGTTGCCCACCATCCCCCCAGCAGGTGCTGGACGGATTGTGTTCTCTGTTCGGGCAGCGTGTGCCGCCCGCCAGAGGGGCTCAGGCTGAGGGTTCGTCCTCAACCTCTTCCTGAAGATCTTCAGCCGCTTTTTTCAGCTTGAGAAAGCTGAAATGGCTGAGGGGCAGCAGGATCATATAAATCACGCCAGCGGCGGCCAGTGCGCCCCAGGGGTCTGCCACCAGCACGGCTGTATATGCCCCCGTGCCCAGCATGACGGGCAGTACATACTGCGCCGGCACCTTGAAGTTTTTGAAAGACCAGACCCGCAGCGTGGACACCAGCAGAAACGCTGTGCTGATGAGTGTGAATGCAGGCAGCCAGGGCAGGCGGGTCAGGCGATAGAGCCAGTCGATGCCCAGCTTCTGCGCTTCCAGCCCCAGAAAAAGTGGGAACAGCGCCAGCCCGGCCCCGGCGGGAGCCGGAACGCCAGTGAAGAAGTTGCTGGCGTATTTCGGCTTTTCTTCCTCACCATCCAGCGTGGCGTTAAAACGCGCCAGACGCAGGGCCATACAGACCGTAAACATCAGGCACGGCAGAAACGCGTAGCGACCGCCATCCTGCAACGCCCAGAAAAACAGCAGGAACGAGGGGGCAACGCCAAAGCAGACAAAGTCTGAAAGGCTGTCAAACTCTGCGCCAAAGCGTGTGGAACCCCGCAGCAGGCGCGCAATGCGCCCGTCCAGCCCGTCAATAAAGGCAGAAAGCAGCAGGGCGATCCCGGCGGCCTGAAAGCGACCTTCCACAGCAAAGCGCATGCCCGTCAGGCCCGAGCAAAGCCCCAGCATGGTGAGAATGTTGGGGATCAGCCGGTTGAAGGACGGGCCACGGATTTTTTTGGTCCGCACCCGTTTGCGCAGCCGTTTGCGGCGCAGCCCTCGGGGGGTAAGCGGTGCCTGAGATGGCGAGGCAGCCGGAAGCTGCGCTGGTGTCTGCGGATCTGTCACGGGATCAGAGGCGCGCCATCACGGTTTCACCACCCACCATGGTCTGGCCTGCGGAAACCAGCGGTTCCACGCCCGGCGGCAGATACAGGTCCGTGCGGGAGCCAAAGCGGATCAGGCCGAAGCGTTCACCCGCTTCCACCTTCATGCCTTCAGACACACTGCACACAATGCGGCGGGCAATCAGACCGGCAATCTGCACCACGGCCATCATCCGGCCATCGGGCAGGGTCAGGCTGAGGGCATTACGTTCGTTCAGTTCAGACGCCTTATCAAGGCTGGCGTTCAGGAACTGGCCGGGGTGGTAGGCGATGCGCGTCACGGTGCCAGCAGCGGGCATACGGTTGATATGCACGTCCAGCACGGACAGGAACGTGGCAATGCGCCAGACCGGGGCCGTGCCCATGCCCAGCTCTGCCGGGGGAGCGATTTTCTCAACAGACACCACGCGGCCATCAGCCGGGGCAACAGCAACATCGCTGCGGGCCGGGGTGGTGCGTTCCGGGTCCCGGAAGAAATAGAGGCAGAAGCCAAAGAACAGGCCGCTGGCGGTGCCCGCATGACGCAGCAGCGGGCAGGAGAGCTTCTTGCCCAGAAAACGGGTGACCAGCGTTGTGGCACCAGAGGCCAGCAGGAACGGTTTCGCTTCCGGGTGGGGCGGAGCCAGAACAAGTTTGAAAGAGTCGATCAGGGACATGGAGGGGTCCTCATGCAAAAGGCCGGAGTGTGGGAAGAAAACAGGGGACCGTGCCGGACGTTCCCCTGCGCCGGAGAAGGATCAGACCAGACCGGCCAGAGTTTCCCGCACGGCTGCAAAAGCGGCATCGGCGGCACCGGCATCCGGGCCGCCAGCCTGCGCCATATCGCGCCGGCCACCGCCACCCTTGCCGCCCATCGCAGCACTGGCTGCGCGGACAAGGGCAACGGCATCGACTTTTTCCGTCAGCGCTGGGGCAACAGCAGCCACAACGCTGCCTTTGCCATCGGCGGTGGAAATCAGCACGACCACATCCGCATTGCCCTGCTTGAGGATGGTTTCCGCCAGCCCCTTGAGTTCACGCGGCGCGGTTTCACCCACATTGCGGGTGGCGAGACGCGCAGCACCGACCTGTTCCACACCGGCAGATTCAACAGACCCAGCCGCTAGCTTGCGCTGAAGGGCAGAAATCTGCCGTTCCATGGTGCGGCGTTCTTCCAGCAGCAGGGCCAGACGTTCCGGCGCATCGGCGACACTGACTTTCATCATGGCGGCCATCTGCGTCAGGCGCTGTTCATTCGCAATGGCGAGCGCTTCTGCTGCGGTGCCGGCCACGGCTTCAATACGCCGCACGCCAGCGGAAACACCACTTTCAGACGTGATGCGGAAATGGCCGATATCCCCGGTGCGATCCACATGTGTGCCGCCGCAGAGTTCCAGAGACCATGCGGACTTGTTCTCATCCGGGCCACCCATGGAGACAACACGGACTTCATCGCCGTATTTTTCCCCAAACAGGGCCATAGCGCCTTCTTCCACGGCCTGTTCCGGCGTCATGGAGCGGGTGACAACCTGGGAGTTTTCACGCACCCGGCGGTTCACCTCGGCCTCAATCTCCGACAGTTCTTCCGGCGTGATGGGGCGGGGCTGGCTGACGTCAAAGCGCAGACGGTCCGGCGTATTCAGGCTGCCTTTCTGGGCCACATGGTCGCCAAGGCGGCGGCGCAGGGCTTCATGCAGCAGATGCGTTGCGGAATGATGCGCGCGGATGGCGGAGCGACGGTCATGATCCACCGTGGCCGTTACGGCCAGACCGGGGCGCAGGGTGCCTTCGGTCACGGTACCGTAATGCACAATCAGATCGCCTGCTTTTTTCTGCGTATCCGTAATGGCAACGCGCACGCCAGCCGCCGTCAGGAAGCCGGTATCCCCAGCCTGACCACCACTTTCGCCATAAAACGGTGTCTGGTTGAGCAACACAGCAACTTCCGTGCCTACACCGGCGTCTTTCAGGAAGCCGTTGTTGGCGATAACGGCCAGAACCTCACCGTCAGCCTGTTCCGTGCTGTAACCGAGGAATTCGGTGGCCCCGAATTTGTCCCGTGCTTCAAACCAGACGGTTTCCATCGCGGTGTCACCAGAGCCAACCCATGCGGCACGGGCGCGCTGGCGCTGTTCGTTCATGGCGGCGTCAAACCCGTCCACGTCCACGCCATGACCGCTGCCGCGCAGGGCGTCCTGCGTGAGATCCAGCGGGAAGCCGAACGTATCATACAGGCGGAAGGCGACATCACCGGGGAGAGACGCACCGCTGGACAGCTTGGAGGTTTCTTCCTCCAGCAGGCCCAGACCGCGATCCAGCATGGCTTTGAAGCGTTCTTCCTCATTGCGCATGGTTTCACGGATGAGGGCTTCACCCTGCACCAGTTCCGGATACGCGCCGCCCATCTGCTGGATGAGGGCCGGGAGCAGTTTGTAGAAAACCGGCTCCTTGGTGCCCATCATGTGCAGGTGGCGCATGGCGCGACGCATGATGCGGCGCAGCACGTAACCACGGCCATCCTTGGACGGCAGAACGCCATCGGCGATCAGGAAGGCTGTGGAGCGCAGATGGTCGGCCACAACGCGATGGCTGGATTTGAACGGGCCATCGGCAGCCTGCTGCGTGACTTCGGCAGAGGCCTTAATCAGGGCAACGAAGGTGTCCGTATCATAGTTGTCGCGCTTGCCCTGCATGATGGCAGCAAAGCGTTCCAGCCCCATGCCGGTATCAATGGAGGGGCGGGGCAGCGGAGAGCGCACGCCCGGCGGATCTTCAAAGAACTGCATGAAGACCAGATTCCAGATCTCGACAAAGCGGTCGCCATCTTCATCCGGGGAACCGGGCGGGCCACCGGGAACATCCGGACCATGGTCAAAGAAGATTTCAGAACACGGGCCGCAGGGGCCGGTATCACCCATCCGCCAGAAATTGTCGGACGTGGGGATGCGGATAATGCGGCTGTCATCCAGCCCGGCAATCTTGCGCCACAGGCCAGCCGCGTCCTCATCTTCCGAATACACGGTGACGAGCAGCTTATCCTTAGGCAGGCCAAAGTTGCGGGTAATGAGGGTCCAGGCCAGTTCAATCGCTTCGGGCTTGAAATAATCGCCGAAGGAGAAGTTGCCCATCATTTCAAAAAAGGTGTGATGGCGCGCCGTATAACCAACGTTATCCAGATCGTTATGCTTGCCGCCTGCCCGAACGACCTTCTGCGCAGTGGTTGCGCGGGAGTAGGGGCGGGTTTCCTGCCCCGTAAAGACGTTCTTGAACTGCACCATCCCCGCATTGGTGAACAGCAGGGTGGGATCATTGCGCGGCACCAGCGACGATGAGGGCACAATCTGATGCCCTTGTCCGGCAAAATACTCCAGAAAGGTGGTGCGAATATCGTTTGTTGTGAGCATGGCGTGAGGCAGACGGTCCTGAAACTGGTTGGGCGCGTGATCTCCCTTGCAGGAAAAGTCCTCACGGCCAGGCGAAAAGCGGAAAGGCTTCTTTAACCCGTTGCCAGATGTAGCGCACCCGGCGCGGCTCTGAAAGGGGTTAGCGCGCGGGGCGGGGTGAAGAGCGCGTTATGGCTCCGCTGTGGGGTTTTTGGGTGACGTTGGAAAGGCGATGGCACTTTCCGCCAGCTCTTCCACAGAGGCTGGCGGTTTCTCCCGGAAAACCATTTTCTGGCTGAGGTTGAAATTGGCGAACATGCCCGCCAGAGAGCCGGCGGCCAGCGCCAGAACCGGATAGGTCACGCATAGCGGCACCGTGTAAAACAGCGTGTAAACCGTGCCGCGATTCAGCAGAAAGCCAAGGCTGTTGGCCAGCAGGAACCGGAGCCATTGCAGCACCGGGTGGTCATGCTGCCCCGCCCCTTTAAAGGTCCAGAGCCGGTTGAGCATCCAGTTGATCGTGGCGGCCACAAAGTAAGCCACCAATGTTGCTGCCGTCAGCCCGATAAACGGGCGTAAAGCGTAAAGGGTGCCCGAATCCCAGACCAGACCCAGCCCGCCCACCGTGCCGAATTTCAGCAGGCGAATCAGTTTGGCGCGGGGGGCTGAGCCAGACGCCGGGGCAGGTGTGTCCGGCTGGAAAGGGGCAGGGGATGGGGAACGGGTCACGCAGAATCCCTCAGGCGGGGCGGGAAGAACGGAGCAAAAAAAAGGGGCACCCGAAGGTACCCCTTTTTCCGATCACAAGGAACCGGTCGATTAGTGGAGGATGATTTCCACGCGACGGTTCTGAGGCTCACGGGTGTTCGGGCCGGTCGGCACCAGCGGCTTGGATTCACCATAGCCGTGGATGTCGATCGCGGTTGCCGGCACGCCGTCACGGATCAGTTCAGCCTTCACGCTGTTAGCACGACGCAGGGACAGGCCCAAGTTGTACTTTTCACCGCGCGGACCCGGGTGAGCAGCGGAGTTATCGGTGTAGCCGTTAACTTCGATGCGGGTCGTCTGAACGTGGGTGGAAGCCTGAGCAGCTTCTGCCACGATCTGGCGAGCGCGAGACGTCAGGACAGACTTATCCCAGTCGAAGAACACCAGGTAGGAGCGAGCCGGCAGCGGAGCCGGAGCTGCTACAACCGGAGCCGGCGGCGGCGGCGGCGGAGCCGTATCGAACGCATAACGCAGGCCCAGGATGAACTGGTGGTTGAAGCGGTGATCGAAGTTCGTGTTGCCACGACCGTGACCGCCGTTTGCGTAGTTCGCCGTAGAGGTGAACGCACCATCAGAGAAGGAGCCCGGCTGACCGATCATGCGGTATTCCGTGGTCACCTGGAAGCCCGGGATGCCCGTGTCGTATGCAGCACCGACGATGCCCTGATACGCGAACCCACCGTTCGTGCCGCCCAGACGGCTGGTGTTGCCGTTAGCGAAGTTGGTCTGCGTCGGGTTGTAATGCTGCCACAGGTAACCTGCACCAACACCAACAAACGGGGTCACAGGTGCGTCGATACCGAACTGCTTCAGATCGATGTCATACAGCACGTTGATGAAGCCACCATAAGACTGGTCGCTGCCACGGGTGCTGCCCGGAACCTTCGTGCCGCCCTGGTGGTTGATCTGGGAGTAGTTGTATACCCCTTCGATCTCCGCGCGCAGGCCGTTGCCGAAGCCCCAGCCGAATGCACCGAAGCCGGTGAAGCCGTCATGGTGACGGAACTGGGAAGAAGAGGTGTTCTGAGCACTGTCAGCACCGCCGGCAAAGCCGGAAGTGTGAGCGTGCTGGTTCTGCACCAGGTTGTAACCACCGCCCAGATCAACATAAGGGCCCGTGATCGTGGTGGCGAATGCGGCCGCCGGAGCCGCTGCCATCAGTGTCGTTGCGAGTAACGCCGTGCGGAGACGCATTTTTTCGTCCTCAATATTTTTCATCTGTTCGACTCTGCCGCTAACCATTTAGCGGTCAGTGCCAGCAAGATGCCTAAAGCCGTATAAAACGATCGGTTCCCAAATAGAAACCCGAAGCTTCGTGCTCTTGGTGATTAGAAGCCATAACCGTGTTTTATTTGCAACAGTTCATTTCGGTATCCCAAGATGCTGCTGCTGCATACTTAACTATTCAGCTCAAGACTGCTTGCGTTCAACATTGCCAGGTTGCAAATGCCGCGTCTGTCTCGTTTCTGAATAAGGCGGAATTGCGGCAGGTTCCTGCTGTTGGAGAGAACCCGCCGCGGAAGGCGCAGTTTTCTAGGCTTTACAACCATCTTCAATCAGAACGTCCCGTACCATTTCTGCCGGTACGTCACGGCTGGTAAAGGCTTTTCCGATTCCGTTCACAAGAACAAAAGACAGGCGCCCATCCTGCATTTTCTTGTCGCGCTGCATGTGCGCCATAAGATCTGCTACGCGGAAGCTGTATGGCAGGTCAGTAATACTTGCAGGCATCTTCAGGGCGCTCAGATGGGCTTCCACCCGTGCCAGATCTTCCGGCGGGCAGACGCCGAGCTTTACCGAGAGGGCAAAGGCCAGTTTCAGCCCGATGGAAACGCCTTCGCCATGCAGCAGGCGGCCGTCATATCCCAGCTCGGCCTCCAGCGCGTGGCCAAAGGTGTGCCCAAGGTTGAGCAGGGCGCGGCCATTGCTGGCCTGAGCCTCGCGCTCATCCGCAGCAACGACGCGGGCTTTGAAGGCACAGGCCTGGCGCACCGCTTCTGTCAGGGCATCGGGGTCTGCCGCCAGAACGGAGTCCCCGTTTTTTTCGCACCACTGGAACAGCTCAGGGTCGCCAATCAGGCCGGATTTTACGATTTCCGCATACCCCGCCACCAGTTCCCGCTGGGGGAGCGTGCTGAGGGCGGAGACATCGGCCAGAACGCAGAGCGGCTGATGGAACGCGCCCAGCAGATTCTTGCCCCAGCGAGTGTTGATGCCGGTTTTGCCGCCGACGGACGAATCCACCTGAGACAGCAGGGTGGTGGGAATCTGCACAAACGGCAGCCCCCGCAGGGTGGAGGCGGCCACAAAGCCTGCCAGATCTCCCACCACACCGCCGCCAAGGGCAATAATGGTGGTGCGGCGTTCCACGCCTTCCTCCAGAATCGCGTCGGTCAGGCGTTCATAGGTCTTCAGGCACTTGGAGTGCTCGCCCGGCGCAATGGTCAGGGCGCGGAATTCAATGCCGGTTTCCGTCAGAGCTTCCTGCAGAGCGGGCAGATACAGAGCGGCCACATTCTCATCTGTAATGATGATGACCTTCTTCTGCGGCAGCACTGGTGCCAGAAGCGCTCCGGCCCGGCTGATCAGATTGGTGCCGATCACCACATCATAAGCAGCATGCTCAAGGGCAACGGGCAGGCGGACAGGCCTGCGGGAGAGGGCCAGGCTTTCAATCACCCGGGTCGTGCTTTGGTCCACGTTGTGGTCTCCGCAATCAACAATCACATCGGCTTCGGCGTAAATGGGGTGACGCACCGTCATAAGGCGTGCCAGCACATCGCGCGGAGAGGCTTCATTCAGAAGAGGGCGATGCGTCCGGCCCTGCACACGGCGCAGCAGCACCGGCAGGGGGCAGCGCAGCCAGACAGACATGGCGCGCGCACGGACCAGAGCGCGGGTGCTGGCGTTCATGAACGCGCCGCCGCCGGTGGCCAGCACCATAGGCGGTCCTTCCAGCAGGCGGCGAATCACGCGGCGTTCGCCATCGCGGAAGGCAGCCTCGCCATACAGGCGGAACACATCGGCAATGGAGCAGCCGGCTGCGCGTTCTATTTCTACGTCAGCATCCACAAACGGCAGGCCAAGCCGCGTGGCCAGACGGCGGCCAATGGTGGTTTTGCCGGCGCCCATAAGACCAACAAGTACAATGCTGCGTCCGGACGGAATGAGGCTGGTTGCAGGCCAGCGCCCCACTCTTTCCAGATCAAGGGGAATCGGTGGGCTTTCCGCAGCGTCGGGGGGTGGGTACGAGATACGTGATGACATGAAACGCAGCTTACCATAGAGCAGAGAGAACGTACTTATCTCTGTTGTTATGGAGCCAAAACATATGAACCGCACGGTTCTTCTGGTTGCTGCCGTTATCTGTGTTGCTCTGGTTGGGGGGCTTTCCGCCCTCGGCCTGTCCGGACACCCGCCTGTGCCGCAGGCTGTGCATCGGGATATTCCGCTCGCGGCCCCGCCTGCCGCGACACCTGCCGCCGCTATGGTGCCGGTCCCGCCGGCAGGCCCGACCGTGACTCCGGTTGGTGCGGCTAATCCCGCCGCCGCTGTGCCGCCTGCCGCACAGGGTCCGTCTGCTGCGTCTCTGGTGCCCGCAGGGCCGAGTGGCCCGGTTGTGACCTCACCGGTTGCTCCGGCGCAGGCTCCTGCTGCCGGGTCTGCTCCGGCAACCGCGCCTGTCACTGTTCCTGTTCCGGCTGCCCCCGTGCACCCGTGAGCACGGATGCACGCGGCACAGATCTGTTTCTGGAAATGCTGGCGGCTGAACGGGCCGCCGCACCCAACACTCTGGCCGCGTACACAGCGGATTTAACCTGCTGTGAAGAATCGCTGGCCGCGCAGGGGGAAACCCTGCTGCAGGCCAGTGCCGCAGGCCTTGCGGAATGGATGGCCGATATGGGCCGCAGCGGGCAGTCCCGCCGCACCGTGGCCCGCAGGCTCTCCTGTATTAAACAGTTCTACCTGTTTCTGCTGCGGGAAGGACTGCGCGAGGATAACCCGGCGGCGCATCTCGACGCCCCCCGGCCTGAGGCCTCGTTGCCGCATTTTCTCTCCGAATCGGAAGTTGTCGCGTTGATCGACGCCTGCGCGGTCTCGCCCGAGGCCTCGGAGGCCAAACAGCGACGTGGACTGGTGGCGCGGGCTGCGCTCGAACTGCTTTATGCGTCCGGCCTGCGTATTTCAGAATTGCTCTCTCTGCCGCGCGAGGCGCTGGCAGGCGAGCGGCAGATGCTGGTGGTGCGAGGGAAGGGCGGCCGGGAACGGCTGGTGCCCTTGTCGGACAGTGCGCGAGAGGCCGCGCAGGCCTTGCTGGCGCAGGATGCCCCCAAAGCCAGCCCCTATCTGTTTCCGGGGCGTGACCCGAAAAGACCGCTGACCCGGCAGGCTTTTGATAAAATTCTTTATGAAGTCGGCCTGCAGGCCGGGCTGGACCCGGCGCGGCTTTCCCCGCATGTGCTGCGCCACTCCTTTGCAACGCACTTGCTGGCGCACGGGGCGGACCTGCGGGCCTTGCAAATGCTGCTGGGGCACGCGGATATCGCCACCACACAAATCTATACGCATGTGCAGACAGAGCGGCTGAAACAGGCCGTGGAGTCTTACCATCCGCTGGCCGCAGAGCGCACCGGGCAGACCGAAAAAACAGGTTAAACGACGCGGCATGCACGAAGTGGCTTGGTTTTACGCGTGGCTGTGCTATCCGCTTGCCCATGCGTCAGTTCCTGGATTTCGAGAAGCCCGTCGCCGAACTTGAAAACAAGATCGACGAGCTGCGGCAAATGACCGACCCCGACGGGGTCAATATCGCCGAAGAAACGGCCCGCCTTTCAGATAAGGCGGAGAAGCATCTTCGTGCCATTTATGCCAAGCTCACACCCTGGCAGAAGGTGCAGGTGGCGCGCCACGCGCAGCGCCCGCACACGCAGGACTATATCAACGCCTTGCTGACCGAATTCACGCCGCTGGCGGGGGATCGGCTGTATGCGGATGATAAAGCCATTATTGGCGGCATGGGCCGCTTTGATGGTCAGCCTGTGGTGGTGATTGGCACGGAACGTGGTTCCGACCTTGAAACCCGTCTGGCCCACAATTTTGGCATGGCCCGCCCGGAAGGTTACCGGAAGGCCCAGCGGCTGATGAAGTTGGCAGGCCGCTTCAACCTGCCGATTCTCACCTTTATCGACACCGCAGGCGCATGGCCCGGTATTGATGCCGAGCAGCGCGGTCAGGCCGAAGCCATTGCCCGCTCTATTGAAGTCTGTCTGGAAGCCCCGGTGCCGCTGATTGCCACCGTGATTGGTGAAGGCGGGTCCGGTGGGGCGGTGGCTCTGGGTGCGGGTGACCGGGTGATGATGCTGGAAAACGCCATCTACTCCGTCATTTCGCCAGAAGCCTGTGCGTCCATCCTGTGGCGTGACCCTAAGCAGGCCAGCACAGCAGCTGAAACGCTGCGGCTGACGGCGCAGGATCTGTCCCGCCTTGGGCTGATTGACCGGATTATCCCCGAGCCGGTGGGCGGCGCGCAGCGCGACCCGAAAGCGGCGATGGCCTCCGTGCATGATGCGCTGGCGGAAGAATTGCAGACCCTCACGCCGCTGGCTCCGGCGCGGCTGAAGGAACTGCGGCGCGAGAAGTTCCTCGCCATGGGGCGTGAAAACCTGTCCTGAACGGACAGGCCTTAACGCTTTAAGGTTTCAGGGCGGTGGTTCCCCTTCTACGGGAGCGCCGCCCTTTTCTTTGAGCAGATCATAAATGGCCTGAGCCGCCGCTTCGACCTCGGCCTTGTCCTGCCCTTTGGCGACTAGGGCCACGCCCCGACGGCCATCCTCACGATGGAAAGGGTAGGACCCGAGATCCAGATCCGGGAACTTGTCCTGAATCGCCTCCAAGCCTTCGGCCAGAGTGCCTTCATAAAGGGACGGCGTGTACCATGTGCGGGAGAAGACCGGCGCGCCCTGTTTCAGGGAAGGGGCCAGAGCCTCAAACATGGATCGCATGATGCGGGGCACCCCGGCCATCACATGCACATTGCCGATGGTAAAGCCGGGTGCCACGGAGACGGAATTGGGGATGGGGGTGGCCCCACGCGGCAGTTTCGCCATACGCTGGCGGGCGGCATTGAATTTTTCCGCACCAAAAAAATCTTCCAGCAGCTTGAACGTGGCTGGATGGAATTCCCACGGCACGCCAAACGCCTCGGCCATGCATGGTGCGGTAATATCATCATGCGTGGGGCCAATGCCGCCGGTGGTGAAAACCTCATCAAATCTGGCGCGGAGTTCCGTCACCGTTTCAACAATCGTTTCACGAATATCGGGAATAACGCGGATTTCCCGCAGGGGAATGCCCAGTTCTCCAAGCCGCGTGGCCAGAAACTGGATGTTGTCGTCTCGGGTGCGACCGGAGAGAATCTCATTACCAATCAGAATGAGGGCTGCGGTGCGACGCATGAAAAACCGGTCCTTTCAGCGTGGTCCCTTGGATGGGAGCAAGCGGCTTTTGGAAAAATGAGGCCGCGTTTGCCTGCGGTCAATGGCCTCATAACTCTGTAAGAGAGCAAGGCCGTGCGTGTTTTTGGATTGACCGGGAGCGGTGCAGTTCATAGCTTCCGCACCATGTCCGAGAACCGCTCAAACCCCGAACCCATTCTTCCCCGCGCCTGGCCTTTTGAGGAAGCGCGAAAACTTGCCGAGCATGTGGATGCCCGCACGGCTGCCAAACCGGACACGGCGGCAAGCCCTGCGCTGCTGGAAACCGGCTACGGCCCGTCCGGCCTGCCGCACATTGGCACGTTTGGGGAAGTGGCGCGTACGTCCTGGGTGCGTCAGGCCTATACGGCGCTGACAGGCCGCCCGACGCGCCTGCTGGCCTTCTCGGATGATATGGATGCCCTGCGCAAGGTGCCGGACAATGTGCCGAACCGGGAACTGCTGGAAAAATATATCGGCCAGCCGCTCTCCCGCGTGCCGGACCCGTTTGGCACGCACGAGTCGTTTGCAGCGCACAACAACGCGCGCCTGTGCAGCTTTCTCGACAGCTTCGGCTTTGAGTATGAATTTGCCTCTTCCACCACCTACTATACGTCGGGCCGGTTTGATGCCGCGCTGAAGCGGGTGCTGGAAGTGCATGATGAAATTCTGGCGGTCATTCTGCCCACGCTCGGGCCGGACCGTCGGGCCACCTATTCTCCGGTTCTGCCGCTGCACCCGCGCACGGGTGAGGTGATGCAGGTGAAAATGGACGCCATTGACGCCGCAGCGGGCACGGTCCGCTGGACCGATGCGGATGGTGAGACGTTTGAAACACCGGTAACGGGCGGCCACGCCAAGATGCAGTGGAAGGCCGACTGGGCCATGCGCTGGTATGCTCTGGGCGTCGATTATGAAATGTCCGGCAAGGACCTGATCGACAGCGTCCGTCTGTCTGGCCGCATCTGCCGTATTCTGGGTGGCACGGCTCCGGCTGGCCTGACCTATGAGCTGTTTCTGGATGAAAACGGCCAGAAGATTTCCAAATCCAAGGGCAACGGCCTCTCGGTTGAGGAATGGCTGCGCTATGCGCCGCAGGAAAGCCTCGGCCAGTTCATGTTCAACCAGCCGCAGCGCGCCAAACGCCTGTTCTTTGATGTGATCCCCAAAACGGCGGATGACTATCTGACGCATGTGGAAAAAGCCAAGGCGCTGCAGGCAGCCGATAGCGAGAGCGTGGACCTGAAGGCCAACCCGGCCTGGTTTATCCATAAAGGCCATATCCCGACGGATGCTGGCAGCCCGGTGCCGTTTGGCATGCTGCTCAATCTGGCCAGTGTGGCCAATGCGGAAACGCCGGAAGTGCTGTGGGGCTTTATCCGCCGGTATGATCCGTCCGTTTCTCCGGACAGTCACCCGATGCTGGCCAACCTCGTCAGCCACGCGATTGCCTATTATGCGGACTTCGTGCGTCCGGCCAAAACCTTCCGCGCCCCGACGGACAAGGAACGTGCGGCTCTGGTGGACCTTGCCGAATCCCTGCGTGGGTATGAAGGCGAGGCTTCCGACGCCGCAACCCTGCAGAATCTTGTGTTCGAAATTGGCAAGCGCCACGCGTTTGAACCGCTGCGCAGCTGGTTTGGCTGTTTGTATGAAGTGCTTCTGGGCCAGAAGGAAGGCCCGCGCTTTGGTGGCTTTGTGGCTCTGTATGGGGTGGCGGAAACCGTTGCTCTGATTGAGGCTGCTCTGCTGCGAGAGTCTCAGGCGTAAGCGCGGGATCTTGTCTCCATGGTGAAGAACATGTCGTCATCACCACAAGGACAGATGCCTAAGCACCAGCCGGAAGGGCCGGGGTGGAAGCGATGGCTTAAGCATCTGCCACACCTGATCGGGCTGCTGCTGATGGTGGCCGCGATCGGGGTGGTGCAGCATGAGCTGCGTCATCTGCGCCTTGCGGACATCAAGCAGGCGATGATGGCCATTCCGGGCCGTCAGCTTTGGCTGGGTGTGGCCTGTACGTTTTTCTCGTACTTTATCCTGTCGTTTTATGACCGGCTGGCCGTCATACAGGTTGGCTACAGGCAGATCTCCTTCCGCCGCACGGCGTTTGCGGCGTTCTGCTCTTATGTGTTGTCACATAACCTTGGGTTTTCGGCTGTTTCTGGTGCTGCGGTGCGGTATCGGCTGTATCGCAACTGGGGGGTCAGCTCCTTTGCTATAGCCCAGATTATCGCCTTCTGTTCCGCGACCTATCTGTTGGGGGCCGCCGTGCTAATTGGCGGCGTGCTGGTGTGGGAACCGCAGGTTATCCCTATGGCGGGCAGTCACGTGCCGAGCCGGGTGCTGGCCGTTATTGGTGTGCTGCTGTGGGCTGCTGTGCTGGGCTATATCGGCATGGCCTTCAAGGTTCGCACCTTTACCTTCCGGAAATGGACGGTGGATCTGCCATCTCCACGGATGGCCGTGATGCAGACGGTGGTCGCGGCGGCGGACGTAGCGGCGACGGCGGGCATTGCCTATGTGCTGCTGCCGCCCGGTATTGGCGTGGATTACGGCTCTTTTCTGGCCATTTATATCGCCTCCTACACCGCCGGGCTGATTGCCAGTGTGCCGGGTGGTCTGGGCGTGTTTGATGGTGCCATGCTGCTGGCCCTTGGGCCGTATATGCCTGCACCGCAAATCCTCGGCGTCGTGCTGATTTTCCGGTTGTTTTACTACATCATCCCGCTCTTCATGGCCGGGATCATGTTCGCGGGGCATGAGCTGTTCTTGCGGGGCGATGCTGCGCTGGCGGAAAAGAAGAGCCGGAAGCAGAAAACCCCCACAACTGTGCGGACCCGCCCCAGTCAGGTAGTGCGGGAAAGTGAAGCCGATTTTTCCGTGGCGGTAGCAACGGGCACGGTCTCACTCTGTGGCCTGATGCTCATTTGCCTTGTGCTGCTGGACCCTGTGCCCAAGTTTGGTGTGGTGCAGGCGGGACTGTTTTCTGCCGCCGGGTCTGTGAGCAACTATCTGCTCTCGCTCATGGGTGTTGCGCTAATTGGTCTGGGGATCGGCCTTTCACAGCGCGTAACGCTTGCATGGCGCGGCACGCTGGCACTGCTGGTGACGGCAGCCATCCTCACCTTCCTGCGTGGGAATACGGTGATTGTGCCGGTCATGCTGGGGCTTTCAGCCTTTTTGGTCGCACCGTTCCGGGCTTGCTATTACCGCCACGCCCGCCTGTTGAGTGAGCCGCTTTCCACCTCCACGCTGCTCTGCCTGCTGCTGCTGTTTGGGTGCGTGATTGCGCTGGCCAATCGGCACGGTGCCGGAAGCTGGTGGCAGATGGTGTTCATCTTCCCGGCCTCAGGCGCTGCCCGCTGGACCATTGCACTGGCCGTACTGATGGCGCTGCTGGTGATTGGCCGCCTGATGTGGCCGGGCCGTATTGCGGTGAAGGAGTGGGATGCGGACGCCTGCGCGCATTACCTCACGCTCGATCACGCCATGCCCACCATCGAGGACCTTAAGCCGGAAGGCTTTGTGGCCGGTGAGGGCGGTGAGGCCGTAATCCCGGTCCGCCAGAGCGGGGCCTTTCTTGTCGGGCTGGGTGACCCGGCCGGGGCGCAGGAAGATTGTGTGTCCGCCATCTGGCGTATGCGGGATCTGGCCTTACAGGACGGCCTGAAACCCGTGTTCTGGCAGGTCGGGACACCGTTTTTGCGGATTTATGATGATATTGGCCTGAGTGTCTGGCCAATGGACGATGGCACAGGGCTACATTTCTGCTATCCGGCGAACGATATTGCTCTCGCATCCAAGTTTTTTGCCACCTATAAGGGCGGCAGAATGGATTCTCCGGCGTCTGCCGGGCAATAAGGTTTTATGCAGGGCTTCGTAAGAGGCCGGTTTTGCTGGATACGCGCATGTCGGCTGATTTTACTGCCTCGTTATTTAGCGGAGGGGCCGCCCGTGTGGCGACAACCTCCTTCCTGCTGGCATTTCCCGCCCTGTTTTCCATCGTCAACCCACTTGGGGCCTCGCTGATTTTTGCGCAGGCAACGGCAGGCCGCTCGCAGAAGGAAATCTTCGCACTGGCCCGGCTGGTGGCGTTCTATTCCTTTGCGCTGATGGTGGTGTCCATCTGGTTTGGCAGCAAGGTGCTGGTGTTCTTCGGTGTGACCGTCAACGCCCTGCGCGTGGCAGGTGGCACCGTAGTAGCCGTGCGCGCGTGGGACCTGCTGCAAAGCCCGGAAAGCATTGAAGCGCAGAAGGAAAAGCAGGCGTTGCAGGGCGGCAAGACCGTCATGTCTCCCAACTGGTCTGACTCAGCCTTCTTCCCGCTGGCTATGCCGTTTACCGTGGGGCCGGGGACGATTGCCGTCGCCATTGCGCTGGGCTCAGGCTGCCCGCCGGGGGCGTCCTTTCTGGCGTATGAAGGCGGCATTACCATTGCAGCAGTCTGCGTGGTGCTGATTGTCTGGCTGGCCTATTCCGGCTCGGAAAGACTGGTTTCCATGCTGGGGGTTACAGGCACCCGTATTGTCAGCCGGATGGCCGCCCTCGTGCTGCTCTGCATTGGTGTGCAGATTCTGGCGGCCGGTGTGCAGGGCTTTGTGGTGGACATCTGGCAGCACATCAAAGCCGCTGGCTAAGGCATTTTTCTTGGGTAGTCTTTGGAAGGGCAGGCGACACACTGTGTTGCACTGCCCTTTTTTCTGTGCGGCTTTCAGGCGGGTTTATTCCGCCGTAATCTGCGTCACTGTGGCGTCTTGCGCATGCAGCAGAGTTTCCAGGCGGTTAAGCTGGGCCGTGGCCTGTTCCGCAAAGCCGTAAGGCGGTTTGATGACGATCAGCCCCGCGCCATTCAGCCGGTCCGGGTCCACAGGTTTGCGCATCAGCAGTTCAGTAGCCAGAACATCGGGCACACCGGCATCCTGCAAGGCCGTATAAAAGGCCCGAATGGGGGTGCGATGCTTGATGGGGTACCAGATGGCAATCATGCCCGTGGGGAAGCGTGCGCGGATGGTGTGGACGGCTTCAAGCAGCCGGTCGAATTCCCCGGGTTCTTCAAACGGCGGGTCAATCAGCACCAGACCGCGTTTGGCGGTTTTGGGCGGTAGCAGGGCACGAAGGGCTTCATACCCATCACGCTCATGCACAAACACATTCGGGGTGCGGGTAAACAGGCCGTAGAGCTTGCGCTTATCGTCGGGGTGTTTCTCGCAGCAAATCAGCTCATCCTGCGGGCGCAGCATCATGGATGTCAGCACCGGGGAGCCGGGGTAATAGCGCGGGCATCCTGCTTTTTTGACCAGATCCAGCCAGGGAGCGAGGGGGCTGTCCGGTCCTTCCTCAGCCAGCAGGCCGATGCCCTCTTTCCATTCCTGCGTTTTCTCGGCTTCCTCGCTGGTCAGATCATACCGGCCAATGCCCGCATGTGTATCCAGCACCATGAACGGGCTGGGTTTGCGCAGAAAATGGCCGAGTAGCGTGACCAGAAGCGCGTGCTTCATGCAGTCTGCAAAGTTTCCGGCGTGGAAGGCGTGGCGATAGTTCATACAACACTCTCTTGGGGGGTAAAGCGGGCGGCCATGTCTTCAAGCGGCCAGCGCGGGCGAGGGCGGACGGTGCTGTCATCCGGCTGAGGCAGGCCGAGGTCAGCAGCTTCCCGACAGGTTTCAAGAGCAGCCCAGCCGACCATCACAGCGTTATCCGTGCACAGGCGCAGGGGCGGGGCGGCAAAGCGCAGGCCAGCACTAGCGGCAACCTCTTCCAGCCGGGCGCGCAGCACGCTGTTGGCGGCTACACCGCCTGCTGCGACCAGCAGACCGGCTTCGGGCATCATTTTCAGGGCGTTGCTCACCCGGTCCGCCACAACATCCGCCACAGCCTGCTGGAAGGAGGCCGCGAGGTCTGCTGCAAACTGGTGGGGCAAGGGGTCCAGCCCATACGGGGCCAGTTTTTGCGAGAGCGCGGTCTTCAGGCCGGAGAAGGAGAAGTCACACCCTGCGCGGCCCATTAGCGGGCGGGGCAGGGGGATGGCCTTCGGGTTGCCGGACTGCGCCAGTTTTTCCAGTGCGGGGCCGCCGGGCCAGCCGAGGCCGAGCATCTTGGCGACTTTGTCGAACGCTTCGCCCGCCGCATCATCAATGGTGCCGCCCAGCTTGCGGTAACGGCCAACACCTTCCACGGCAATGCACTGGCAATGGCCACCAGAAACCAGCAGCAGCAGGTAAGGGAAGGCAGCCCCACCCGGTACCAGACCGGGCAGGCGCGCCGTCAGCGCGTGGGCTTCCACATGGTTGACGGCCACAAACGGCTTGCCGAGTGAGAGCGCCAGCCCCTTGGCAAAACTGGCCCCCACAATCAGGCCGCCAATCAGCCCCGGCCCGGTGCTGGCGGCCACAAACCCGACCTCATCCGGAGTCATGCCTGCGTCTTTCAGCGTGGCCTGCACGAGTCCGGGCAGCAGGGCCAGATGGGCGCGGGCGGCAATTTCCGGCACCACGCCCCCAAAATCTGCATGGCCGTCCTGCGAGACGACCCTTTGTGCAAGGCATACGCCCTCGCTCGAGAGGATGGCGCAGGCGGTTTCATCGCAAGACGATTCGATAGCCAGCACAGGTCCGGCAAGGGCGCTGTTTTTCGGCAGGTTCTGGTGGCTCATCGCCCTGTGGCTCCATGTGCTGTGATGGGAAACAAGCCCTGATATTCCGTATGCTGTTCGGGGTCGAAACGGTCTGCTGCGCGTGCCGTGCGTCTCTGGGGCGCAAGTTTTTCAGACCTTTCAGGTATCATGGCTTCTTGTCCTCTCTCCATTCCCGGTAATAGACACTCTTATGGACTCAGCCTACCCTTCCTCGCCCGCCCCTTCGCCCGCGCTGCAGAAAGTTGCGGCGGAAGCGGCAGCTCGCCAGAAAAAGACCTCCGGGCATGCGTCCCGTCGTCTTCTGCCCCTCCGTGTCGGAACGCGAGGCTCCCCCCTCGCGCTGGTCCAGACCCGTGCCTTCCTGACCATGCTCACGCGCTTCTGCCCCGTGCTGCGGGATATGGGCGCGTTTCAGGAGCATCAGATCAACACCACGGGTGATCAGGTGCAGAACCGCCGTCTGGCTGAAATTGGCGGTAAAGGGCTGTTTGCCAAGGAAATTCACGAGGCCCTGTCTGACGGACGCATTGATTTTGCCGTCCATAGCCTCAAAGACCTTGAAACCACACTCCCCCCCGGCCTTGTGCTGGCCTGCACGCTGCGGCGTGAAGATGCGCGGGATGCGCTGATCCTCGGTCCCAACCTTGCCCCGACTGACCCGGATGATCCGTATTCCGCGCTGCCGGAAGGAGCACTGGTGGGCTGTGCGTCTGTGCGTCGTCAGGCCCAGATGCTGCATGTGCGGCCTGACCTGAAATTCGGCCTGCTGCGCGGCAACGTTCAAACCCGACTCGACAAGCTGGCTGCCCGCCATTGTGACGCAACGCTGCTGGCGCTCGCTGGCCTGCGCCGTCTGGGCATGGCAGAGCGTGCCTCGCTGGTGCTGTCTCCCACCGTCATGGTGCCTGCCGCAGGGCAAGGCATTGTGGGTGTGACAGTGCGTGAGGACGATATTGAACTGCGCGAACTGCTGGCGGCCATTGAGGATTATGAAGCCCGCGCTGTCGCCACGGCAGAACGTGCCCTGCTGGCCGAACTGGATGGCTCCTGCCGCACGCCGATTGGTGGCTATGCGCAGTTGATTCCGGTTGTGGCGGGTGAAGAACCTAAACTGCACCTGACCGGCCTTGTAGCGCGGGAGGATGGGTCCTTCCTGCTCAAACGCGCCATCAGCGGCTCACCGGAAGATGCGGCACGTCTGGGTAAGGAACTGGGTGAAAGCCTGCGCGCCGATAGCCCCGCCGATATTTTTGAAGACAAGTAAGGCAGCCTGATGCCAACCCCCGGCACCAGCCCCGGCGTGCTGGTCACGCGGCCGGAGCCGGGGTTGTCTGAAACGCTGGCCGCTGTTTCTGCCGCCGGATGGGTGGCGTATGCCTCTCCGGCGTTGTGCATTACGCCCCATAGCCTGCGGGCTTTGCCGCACCACTTTGCCGCCTGTGTGCTGACAAGCGGGCAGGCCGTGCAGGCCGCACAGGCTTCTCTTCCCCCCACATGCCCAGTTTACGCCGTAGGTGACCGCACAGCGCAGCGCGCGCAGTCAGCCGGATTTACGGCTGTGCAAAGTGCGCGAGGCGATGCGGAGGCTTTGGCAGCGCTGATTATCCGCACCCTTACACCAGAGTCTGGCCCGCTTTTGCTCCTCTCCGGCGCGCGGCAGGGCATGGAACTGGCGGACAGATTGCGGCAGGCGGGATTTCGGGTGGTGCGGCGTGTGGCCTACACAGCCCGGCCAGCCCGGCAGATTGCACCGGACGTGCTGTGCGCTTTGCGGGCAGGCGAGATTAGCCACAGCCTGTTTTTTTCTTCGGAAAGTGCCGTGAGTTGGCTGGCGGCTTTGCCCGAGGCGTATCGGGATGCCGCGTGCCGAACCACTGCGATTGTTATCTCGCAGGCGGCGGCAGCCGTGCTGGAAAAGGCCGGGTGGACGCACTGTGTGGTGGCGGAAAAACCCACGGCACAAGCGATGCTGGCGGCACTGGGTGTTTGCCCTGCGGGTCGGATCTTACGGTCTTCAGACTAGGGCGCCAGGAAGCTGGACGCAGGAAGCGCGGAGGCACAAAAAAACCGGCCTCCGGAAAACTCCGAAAGCCGGTTTTCAAGAAACCGTTTAAAAACCGAGGCCTGCAGCGTGTTACCGGCGCAGGCCGTCAGTCTCAGGCATTGCCAGCGGTCTGCGGGAATTCCGCACGCTTGGCCTGCCACAGGGCCACAAAGTCGATCGGCTGCAGCACGATCGGCGGGAAACCGCCATCACGCGTGACATCGCTGATGATGTTGCGGGCATACGGGAAGATCAGACGCGGCACTTCAACCAGCAGCATCGGCTCAATCAGCTCCTGCGGCGGGTTGGTCAGGGTGACAACAGCAGCATAAGCCAGCTCGGCAATAAATACCGTGCGGCCAGCAGCGCCACCTTCCGTTTCCGGGGCTTCTTTTGCTTCGGTCTTGATAGCCAGCGTCACTTCATAAACGGACTCGTCGTCCTGAAGTTTGGAGGCCTGAACATCAATGTTCACGGCAATGTTGGGCTGAGAGCGCAGTGTAGCAAAAATTTCTGCGCCACCGGGCACTTCAAAGGACAGGTCCCGCGTGTACTGCAGGTTAATGGCCAGCGGAAGGGCGGGCGGGGCAGACTGTTCAGAGTCAGACATGGAAAAATGCGCTTTCGTAATCAGGTCACACTGAGGTCTTTAGCGGTAGCATGCTGGTCTGGCTTCGCCAACCGTCAGAATGAGACAGAAAAAATTAAAAGGATTTTCAGGCGGTAAGCCAGAGTCAGGCAGGCAGATGCTGCCAGTCCCCATTTTCCAGGCTCTCGCCACACAGGCCGAGCAGGAACCACCAGTGGGAGACAACAAGCGTTGTTCCGGCATCCGGCTGCTGCGCCATGAAGGTGCGGAAACGCTGCACGCGGTTCTGCATCATGCCGTCACTTTCCGGTGCGGCAGTCCACCAGACTTCCTCCAGCGCATCGAAATTCAGGTGGGGCCAGCTTTCATACAAGGTGGAGGCGCAGGAGCCTTCATCGCACGAATACATGGCGCGTTCCCGCACCAGCGGAGTGACTTCCGGCGTAATGTTCAGCGCGCGGGCAAGAGGTGTGGCGGTCTCCAATGCCCGGGTGAAAGGGGAGACGAGGATGCGTGTAATGCCTTCCCCCACCAGTTCCTGCACAAGGCGCTGCGCATGCACGCGGCCCCGGGTGGACAAGGGAGGGTCTGAGAGGCCGGGGTCACGCCCTGTGGCAGTGTACAGCCGGTTGAATTCGCTTTCGCAGTGCCGCAGAATAATCATGGTCCCAGCACTTAGGAACAGCGACCGGACTTCCGCAAGGGGCAGAGAGAGTGTGCCGCACGCATTGTATCGGGCAGGGGGCTTGTCTATGTATAAAGACGAGGTCTCCTGAACGATAAGGCTGCGCCTGAAGCCCGGGCTGGTCGAACATGGACGTGTGACAGATGGATTTTTCTTTCGGCCATTTTCCGGTCGATCTGATTCTTTTCGCTCTTGTGGCGGCGTTTCTGGCGCTGCGGCTGCGTAGTGTGCTGGGCAAGCGCGTTGGCATTCAGCCGGCCCCCATGCCCGTGCCCCCGCGCCCGGATGCAGCGGGGAAGGTGATAGACGGCAAGGCGGAACAGGTTGAAGCCGTGGCCTATGATATCCCCGGTCAGGGCACACGGGTGGGCCAGCTGCTGCTGGATGTGCAGCGGCAGGACAGTACGTTTACGCCGCAGCAGTTTCTGGCTGGTGTGCAGACCTCTTTCCAGCAGGTGGTGAAAGCCTTTGCGGAGGGCGATCGCGCAACCCTGCAAACCCGCCTGACCCCGGCTGTCTATGCCTCGTTTGAAGCCGCCATGGATGCGCGGGACGCAGCGGGTGAAAAACAGCGCAGTGAGATCAAAACGATTCGGTCTCTGGCGATTGAGGATGTGCGTCTGGTGACACTGGATGTTGGCACCGGGGCCTCCATTGATGTGCGGATTGTATCCGACCAGATCAGCCTGCTGACGGACGCGCAGGGCCAGCCCGTCACCGGGACGGATGCTGTGACCGAATTTTCTGATCTGTGGACGTTTGAGCGCCTTCTGGGTGTTAACGGCAGCAGCTGGCGTCTGGCTTCGGCGCGGAGTGCGTGAGAGCACGGGCCGGGGCTAAACCCAAACCGCCTGCCCGAGCGCAGCGGTACAAGGTTGGCCAGCAACAGATTATCCGGGGGGACTGCCAGCGTGCGCTGCGGCGCATGGAGGCGGACTCCGTTGATGTCATCATCACGTCACCTCCCTACAATATCGGCCTGTCCTACCGGAGCTATCCGGACAGGAAGGAAGAGGACGAGTATCTGGACTGGATGCTCGACGTAGCACACGGCCTGCGCCGGGTGCTGCGGGCCGATGGCTCGTTTTTCCTGAATATTTCAGGCTCTTCCGCTCAGCCCTGGCTGCCGTTTGAGCTGGCGGTGCGGCTGCGGGACGTGTTTGTGCTGCAAAATCATATCTCGTGGGTGAAGTCCATTTCTGTTGGTGAGGACAGTTTTGGCCATTTCAAACCCATGAACAGCCAGCGCTTCCTGCATCGTGGGCATGAGCATCTGTTCCACTTCACCCTCAGCGGGGATGTGAAGCTGGACCGGCTGAGTGCCGGGGTGCCGTATAAAGATAAATCCAACATTGCCCGCCGCGGGCATGAGCAGGACCGGCGCTGCCGGGGTGATGCGTGGTTTATTCCGTATGAGACCGTGCGCGACCGCAAACAGAAATTCGACCATCCGGGCACCTTTCCCGTGGCATTGCCAGAGCAGTGCCTGCTGCTGCACGGGCAGGAGGAAGCGCAGGTGCTGGACCCGTTTATGGGCACGGGCACCACGCTGTTAGCCGCGCAACGCCTTGGGTGTTTTGGGGTGGGGATTGAAATTGACCCCGAGTATGTCGCCATTGCGCGGCAGCGCTTGAGAGAGGATCTGGAGGCTGCGGAAGACTGACAATCGACTGTTTGAATGATTTTTATGAAAATAATCGTTTTGACATTTTGATATGTATCAAACACAACCCTGACAACAGCGAATAAAAGCTATGCAGTGTTTCTAAGATTTCAGGAGTTGTGGTGTTGCGCAGATTAATAGCCTCGTTAGTAGGTGTGGGTGTTCTGGCTTATGGTGGAACAATTGCCTTCCTGACCCATTTTGACCATGTGACGGCCCCCGAATTACCTGCTGCTTCACCCACGTTAAAAGACCCCGTGGCTCTCGCAGCGTTTAATGCTGTGCGGGAATCCCGCTGTGATTACTGCCACGCGGTTGGCCGTGATCTGCCGTTCTACTTCAAGCTGCCGATTGCCAAGCAGGTGATGGAAAAAGACCTGCATGAAGGTCTGCGCCATTTCCGCATTGAGCCGGTTCTGGAAGCGTTCAAGGACGGCAAGCCGCCGACGGAAGAACAGCTGTCCCGTATTGAAGAAGTCATTACGCAGAACCGCATGCCGCCCAGCATGTATCTGCTCATGCACTGGCATGCGCACCTGTCTGACGGTGAGCGTCAGGCTGTGCTGAAGTGGGTGGAAGACACGCGCCGCAAATACTACGCCAACACGGGGGCAGCCTCCCAGTTTGCTGGTGAGCCTATCCGCCCCGTGCCGGAAAGCGTGCCGGTGGATGCAGCCAAGGTTGCGCTGGGCCGCAAGCTGTTCTTTGACAAAAACCTGTCTGGTGACGGCACGCTGAACTGCGCAAGCTGCCATGACCTGAACCACGGTGGCGTGGACCATCTGGTAACGGCCACGGGCATTGGCGGCCAGAAAGGCCCCATCAATGTGCCGACGGTGTATGACGCCTACTTCAAGATTGCCCAGTTCTGGAACGGTCGTGCGGATGATCTGGCAGCACAGGCTGCTGGCCCCGTGATGAACCCGGTAGAAATGGGCTCGCATGACTGGGCTGGTGTGGCGCAGAAGCTGGCGACCAACCCGGAATACGCGCCGATGTTCCAGTCCGCCTTTGGCACAGATGCGGCGATGGATCAGAACACCATCACCTCCGCGATTGCCGAGTTTGAAAAAACGCTGATTACGCCGGATAGCCCGTTTGATGACTATCTGAAGGGCAACACCAGCGCCCTGAGCGAACAGGCCAAACGCGGCTATGAAAAGTTCAAGAGCATTGGCTGCTCAGGCTGCCATAGCGGCATTGCCGTGGGTGGTGGTGCGTATGAAGCGATGGGTCTGGAAGGCGATTACTTCAAGGACCGTGGCGGCAAGCTGACCGCGGCTGATGAAGGCCGCTATGATGTGACGCACAAGGATGAAGATCACTTCCGCTTTGTGGTCCCGACCCTGCGGAACATTGACCAGTCCGCTCCGTACTTCCACGACGGCAGCGCAAAGACGCTGGACGAGGCCGTGCGGAAAATGGCGAAATATCAGACGCCGGATGCTGCAATTTCTGATCAGGACGTGAGCGACATTGTGGCGTTCCTCAAGAGCCTGACCGGCAAGTATGAAGGCCACTCTCTGGCCGACATGGGGCAGCCTGCCGCAGCTCAGTAATGCGCAGAAAAAACGAGGGATCAGCCAGATAAATGCGCTGGTCCCTTGAAAGACGGCCCCTCAGCAGGTGATAAGCTTGCCAAGGGGCCGTTTTTATTTGGGAAGGAATACCAGTGGTCAGGCGGCGTCATCTCCGGGAAGAAGAAAAGGCGCTGTGGTCCATGGTGATGCGGGACGTAGCGCCCATGCATGTGCCGCGTGCCGGCCTCTCCCCCAAGAATGCCACTGCAGAGGATCAGGCGACTGCGGCGGAAGAGGCCAAAGGCAAGCGTCTGGCCCTCGCCGCGCAGAAAAAGCAGCCCCGGCATAAAAGACGTTTAACCACGGTTGATATTCCCCTGTTTGTGCCAGCCGCCGTGCCACCTGTGCGGGTGCAGCATGTGGTGCAGCCGGTGGAGGAAATCGGGCGGCGTTCCCCCGGTGTTGATAATTACAGCTGGCGCACCTTTACCGATGGCAAGATGAAGGTTGAGCGGCGGCTCGACCTGCACGGTATGGTTGCGGAAGATGCGTTCCGTCGGCTCATGGAATTTATGGATGTCTCGTTTCGGTGCGGCCTGCGCTGCGTGGAAGTGGTGACAGGCCTTGGCACCGGGCAGGAAGGCGGCATCCTGCGGCGGGAACTGCCGCACTGGCTGGCCCGCGCGGATATGCGGCACCGGATTCTGGGCGTGACCTATCCCCATGCGGGGAATAAAGGGTCAGTCCGTATTCTGCTGCGTCGCCGTCGCCGGTAAGGGCCTGCCTGCAGGGGCATCCCGCCAGCGCGGAATATTAACAGACAGCCAGCGCCGCAGGGCCAGGATACGGTCCAGATCCGGCATCATATCCGCATAGAGTGCTGAGCAGGCGAGGCCCGCAATCAGGATCTGGTTTTGCTCTCGGGCGTGGGCGCGCAGGGCTGGCTGGCTGGCAGCGGCCTGTGCAGCATGCCGGAACCGGGCAACGAGATCCGGCGCAGACAGGTTGGGGAGCATCAGCCCGGCTTTCAGGCTGGCGGCTGAGGCCGCTGTTTTCCAGACGTCATAGAGCCGTCCCGTAGGCAGGCGCTTTCTTTCCTGCTTGAAAATTGTCGTAAAATCAGGCGGCAGACGCAGGCGCGGGGAGACCGAGGCAGGCAGCACGTTGGAGAACAGGGGCTGCGCGTTCGGCTCATCATCCTGCAGGGAGGCCATCCGCTCTTCATACTCTTCGTCAAACGGAAGCTGGATAACATCCACGGTGCCAGCCTTCAGCGCAGCGATGGCGGCGTCTGGTGTGCCGTAACCCGGCGCGGGCAGCGGGTGCATGCCCAAAAGGTCGAGCGCCACAAGGGTGGGCAGTTCCGGGCCCGAAATAGCAGAAACGGCTACTCGCAGGGGGCGGCCCTGCAAAAAGCCGGCAAAGCTGCGGTGCAGGCTGATTTTGCCAATGGTGACAGTTGGCTGGCAGCTCATAAAAACAGGGAGCCAGCGCTGGGCGTCATAATGCACGCGGGGGTCGCCCGTCAGCGCGGCAATCAGGCCGGAGCCGGGCACAATCAGGCCGGAGGGCGGGGTGGGCTGCTCCTGCTGGATGTCAAACAGATTGCCGCCGGTTACACCATCCCAGCCGGTGGTCAGGCGGAGGGGGAAGGGATCAGCATGATGCATCTCTTCCGCAAGGACCTGGGCCAGCAGGGCCGCCCACTGGCCACAGATACTCTCCGATGTGCCCCCCACAATCAGCGGGGACAGAGGCTGGGTATTGAGCGGCGTGGCAGAGCGTGCAGCGTGGCGCGGCAGCAGGGCCGAGACAGCGCCGCCCCATACCCCGCTCAGCAACAGGCGGCGGGAGAACAGTCTTGCGGAAGAGGAATGATCTGGCTGATCAGTGCGCGGCACGTGTGAAAAACCTCCCAGTCGTCGTATCTGTCTGAGCGTCCTTAAAGGGGCAGGGCCGGGAGACTCAGGGAGTGGAGTCTTGCCAGCCCAGCCAGACCGCACCAGCGATCTGCGGCAAAATTACGGTCGGGCTCTCAGGGCCACTTCACTTCCGGCGGCATGCTCATCAGAATTGCTTCCGTATGGCCGCCGGTTTTCAGGCCAAACAGCGTGCCACGGTCATGCAAAAGATTGAACTCCACATAGCGGCCACGGCGGATAAGCTGGGTGTCGCGCTGTTCCGGCGTCCAGGGTTGCATCATCCGGTCCCGGATAATTTCGGGATAGGTTTCTAAAAATCCGAGGCCGACATCTTTTGTGAAGGCAAAGTCCTGCGCGGTGTCTCCGCTATCCAGCCGGTCATAGAAAATGCCGCCCAGACCGCGCGGTTCGTTGCGGTGCGGCAGGTAGAAATATTTGTCACACCAGGCTTTGAAGCGCGGATAATACTCCGGGTCATGGCGAGCGCAGGCCTGCTCAAATCCGGCATGGAAGCGGGCGGCGTCATCAATCGCTTCCGCACTTTCAGGGAACATGGGGGTAATATCCCCACCGCCCCCAAACCAGCCCTGCGTGGTGATGATCATGCGGGTGTTGAAGTGCGCTGCAGGCACCAGCGGACTGCACATATGCGCCACAAGGCTGATGCCGGTTGCAAAAAAGCGCGGGTCTTCCGACGCACCGGGAATAGTGGCGGCAAATTCCGGGGAGAACGTGCCTTCCACGGTGGAAACATTCACGCCCACTTTTTCAAAAACGCGGCCCCGCATTACGCTCATCACGCCGCCACCGCCGGGAGAGCCGTCCTGATTCTGGCGGTTCCAGCTTTTGCGCTCAAACTGGCCTGCGGCTTCGTGCCCGGGCAGGATGGGCGTGTTCTGCTGCACGGCGTCCTGCTCTATCTGCTCAAAGGCAGCGCAGATCTTATCACGCAGGGTTTCAAACCACTCTTTAGCTTCCGCTTTCAGAGCTGTATGGGCGGGCACAGAATACGCTTTGGTGGGAGTCATAGCCGGGTCTTTTTTCCTCTCACGCGCGGATGGAGGCTCACCCGCGCCTGCTAAAGGCCTTAGAGGTGCGCCTTCCTGACGATCATTGCAAGATCATGCCGTTCATCGTTAAACACGACAACACTGTTCTGTACGGCGTTCGGGATGCGGTATCTGGAAGAGGTGAGGGGGAACGGATGGCAGGCACACCATCGTGTCAGGATCAGGCCTATCAGCCGCCAACGGGGCCGGTTTCGGTGCAACCCGTGCCGGAAACACCGGCTGCTTCCGTAGCGGGTGGTCCCGCTCAGACGCATACGGCCTATGAGTTTGTGCGGGAATATATGGCGTTTCTCCTGCCGCGAGACCTCAACGTGCTGTGGACCATTGGCGCCATGCTGGTGGCCGTTCTGGCCCTGATGCTGCTGAGCGGCCTGACACTGGCGCTCACCTATACGCCTGATGCCTCGCTGGCCTTTACTTCTGTCGAAACACTGGAGCGGCGCGTGCCTTTCGGCTGGCTTTTGCGCAGCATGCATATGACGGGGGCCACGTTCTTCATGGCTGCTCTCTATCTGCACGTGTTCCGGGGGCTGTGTTACGGCTCCTACCGTGCGCCGCGTCAGGGGCTGTGGGGTGTGGGCACAGTTCTGCTGATGATGGTGATGATCACTGCTTTTGCCGGGTACGTGCTGCCATGGGGCCAGATGTCCTATTGGGGTGCGGACGTGGCAGGCAAAGCCGTTGGCGCGATCCCGCTTGTGGGGAACATGCTGGAGCGCGTTTTTCTGGGCGGTGACGCGCCGGGCACGGCCACATTGCACCGGATGTTCGTGCTGCATTTCACGCTCTCTTTTGCCATTGTCGGCATGGTCATCCTGCATGTGGCGGTTCTGCATGCCCGCGGCAGCACCAGCCCATCCGGGCCTGTAGGGCAGAACCGGGCACGGATGCTGCCGTTCCATCCCTATTTTACCGTCAAGGATGGTCTGGGCGTGGTGGTGCTGGCCATTCTGTTCACGCTGGTGATGTGCTTCTGGTCGGGACTAGTGACCGAGGCGGAAAATTACCGTCCGGCCAATCCTCTGCACACGCCTGCGGACATTGAGCCGGAATGGTACTTCCTGCCGTTTTACGGCATGTTGCAGGCCGTGCCGTCCAAGTTTTTCGGGCTACTGGTGTCTGGCGGCGCGGTGGCCATCCTGTTGTTTGTGCCCTGGCTGGACCGGGGAGCATCCGCCACCTTTGTGGCTGGCCGGTGGGGCGGTCTGCGATGGCTCCCACGTGTGGCGCTGGCGGTGCTGGTCTGCTCCTTCGTGCTGGCCGGGCTTGCGGGGCGGCATCATGTGCAGGGCGTCTGGTTGCTGGTCGGGCGTTTGGCAACGCTGGGCTATTACCTCTATTTCCTCGGTTTTTTGCCGTTTTACAGTCGGCTGGCGCGTAAGGAGGCACGGTCTTGAAGGCGCGGATGTCTTTCCCGGTGCGGTCTCTCGCGGCTGGCCGTTGGGGTGGCTTGCGCAGGCTGCCGCCGGTTGCGCTCGGCGTGCTGGTTTGCTCTTTCGTGCCAGCTGGGCAGGGTGCGTTCATGGCCTCCGCGCAGGCTGCGCCTCCCCCGGGTGCTCCGGCTCATGCACCTGCACAAAACTGGTCTTTCAACGGGCCGTTAGGGCATTTTGATCTGGGCGCCGTGCAGCGCGGCTATGCGGTGTTTGCCGGAGTTTGCGCCTCCTGCCACAGCCTGACGCAGGTGCATTTTTCTGACCTTGGCGATATGGGGCTGACCCCGGAACAGGTAACGGCGCTTGCCGCCTCCTGGCAGGTTGCCGCAGGGCGGGATGCGGAAGGGCATCTCAAACACCGCAAAGCCACCCCGGATGATGCGTTGCCCCGGCCTTATGCGGACCCGGATGCCGCACGCGCCGCCAATCGTGGCGCGGTGCCGCCTGATCTGTCCCGCATTACACAGGTCTATCCTGGTGGGCCGGACCGTGTGTATGCGCTGCTGACGGGCTATACACCTGTAAAGGCTCCTGCCTCTGCCGCAGGGACTGATGCAGAGAGGCATCCTGCGCCTACGCCACCGGAAGCAGGCTTTGCCAACCCCTATGCCATTGGCCATCGCACAGCCATGCCGCCGCCGTTGCGGGATCATGCTGTGCTGTATGCGGATGGCACCCAGCCCACTGCGCAGCAGGAAGCGCGGGATGTCACAACCTTTCTGGCGTGGATTTCCAACCCGCATGCAGATGACAAACGCAGGCTGGGGGTTGGGGTTGGGCTCTATCTGTGTTTTCTCGCCTGTCTTCTTGTTATCCTGAAACGGAGAATCTGGTCTCATGTCTCAAAATGAAGTTGTGGAACCCGTCATCGGTCTTATTGGCGGGTCCGGCCTGTATGATATTGACGGGCTGGAAGAGAAGGAATGGCGGACTGTTGAAACCCCGTGGGGTCTGCCGTCTGACCAGCTTTTGTTTGGCAGACTGGATGGCGTGCGCTGCGTCTTCCTGCCGCGCCATGGCCGGGGCCACCCCATTCCGCCGTCTCGCCTGAATTACCGCGCCAATATTGCCGCGATGAAAATGTCTGGCGTGACGGACATTGTCTCGCTCTCTGCCGTCGGGTCTTTGAAAGAAGAGCTGCCGCCGGGGCATTTTGTGATTGTTGATCAGTTTATTGACCGCACCATCTGGCGGGAAAAAAGCTTTTTTGACACGGGCTGCGTGGCCCATATCTCTATGGCGGACCCGCTGTGCGCCCGTATTGGTGACGTGCTGGAAGCCCAGACCAAAGCGCTGAATATTGAGGCGACCCGTGGCGGCACGTATCTGGTGATGGAAGGCCCGCAGTTTTCCACCCGTGCGGAAAGCAACCTCTATCGCTCATGGGGTTGCTCCGTGATTGGCATGACCAACATGCCGGAAGCGACTTTGGCGCGGGAAGCCGAGATTTGCTACGCAACCGTCGCCATGGTGACGGATTATGACTGCTGGCACGAAGACCACGACAATGTGACGGTGGAGGGTGTGGTGAAAACCATGCAGGGCAACTCCGCCAAAGCCAAAGCGCTGGTGAAAGCAGTGATTCCTGCCCTCGGCCAGCCGCGCGGCCTGTGTTCTGCCGGGTGTGACAGAGCGCTGGAATACGCCCTGATTACCGCCCCGGAAGCGCGGGACCCTGCGCTTATCAGCAAGCTGAAGGTGGTAGCCGGGCGCGTACTGTAAGGCTGGTAACCAGGTAGCCTCTCTTGCACGTCTCACCAAAAAGGGCGAATGCTAGCCAAAAGAATGGATGGCTTTGCTCTCGTGACGACTTCTGAACATCTTCGCTCTTCAACCCGCCCGCTGGCCCTTGTAACCGGAGCCGCGGGTGGCATTGGTGTGCCGCTTGTCAGCCGTCTGGTGGCGGCAGGCTATCATGTTCTGGCGCTTAGCCGGAGCGGGGGCGAGGAACAGCCATTTGTCACGCCGATACCGTGCGACCTGACGAAGCCTGAGCAGATTGAACAGGTTGTGGCGCAGATTGCCGCACTCGACCGCCGCGTGCAGGTGCTGGTGCATTCTGCCGGGGTGATTGTGCCGCAGCGCATGGGCGGCGGGGATACCGCCGCTGTCTCCTGCCAGCTGGCCGTCAATCTTGAAGCTCCCATTCTCCTGACCATGAAGCTGCTGCCGCATATCCCTTCTGGCGGGCATGTGGTGTTTATCAACTCCATGGCGGCTCTCGTGCCGCTGGAGGGGAGCAGCATCTACACGGCCAGCAAGTTTGGGCTGCGTGGCTTCGCGCTTTCTCTGGCGCAGGATGTGCGCAAACGCGGCATCCATGTCTCGTCCGTTTTTCCGGGGGCGGTCGATACGCCCATGCTCAAGCGCGAGATTGATAACGGGGGCTCACCGCTCAACTTCGTCACGGCCCCCGCCACGGCAGACGGCATAGCAGCTATTGTGATGGGCCTGCTGCGCCGCCCGCGTGCGGAGGTGTTCTGCCCCAGCTCAGACGGCATTCTGGCACAGTTGATGCTGATGATGCCCCGCGTCTGGCGGCTGATCCTGCCAATACTGCTCAAAAAAGGCCGCAAGGGCCTGCGGAAGTATCTGGATGGGCAGGGGCGATGCTGAGGCAGTAATCCTGAGAGTTCGTTTCTCTGATGCCGTGTTTTGAGGTTTTGTGACAGAGGGGATGGGATTAGAACCCACTGTGCAGAATGCTGCATGGGGACACAGTTGCATGCTGCCGCTTTCAGAGCGTGTACACGCAAAATTGCCCCACAGATAAAATCTGTAGAGTAAACGCAGCACAATTCGTATTTACGAAGTGCTAAGCAGATATTTTTATTTTCAGGAAAAATGGTGGAGGAGGTTGGATTCGAACCAACGTAGGCGTACGCCAGCGGATTTACAGTCCGCCCCCTTTAGCCACTCGGGCACTCCTCCGGGGTTGTTGAGGGAGGAATTAGAGGTCAGGCGGCCTGTTGTCAACACTCTGTTTTCATTCTCTTTCCGTATTCAGGAAAAAACTTTGCAGGCGATGGGTGGACAGGGGTGCCATCAGGCGTGAAAGGTGCCGCTCAGCAGCTTTTTTGAGCAGGAGAAACAGTCTTGAGCAAACATGTGACAGCCAGACGGCACACCCCGCGGTCCCTCGCGGCGTTAGACGCCCCCATTGTCGCGCTGACGGCCTACACCACTCCCATGGCCCGCCTGATGGACCCGCATTGTGACCTCCTGCTGGTGGGGGATTCTCTGGGCATGGTGGTCTATGGCATGGACTCCACGCTGGCCGTTACGCCGGAGATGATGATTGCGCATGGGCAGGCCGTGGTGCGCGGGAGCCAAAACGCCTGTGTGGCGATCGATCTGCCATTTGGCAGCTACCAGCAGAGCCCGCAGCAGGCCTTTGCCGTTTCTGCCGAGATCATGGCGAAGACAGGCGCTGGTTGCGTCAAGCTGGAAGGCGGCGTGGAAATGGCTGAAACCGTCCACTTCCTTACCCAGCGCGGTATCCCGGTCATCGGCCATATCGGCCTTAAGCCGCAGTCTGTGCACACGCATGGAGGCTTTCGCACCGTAGGGCGCGGGAGTGAGGCTGAGCAGGTGATGCAGGATGCAAAAGCGATTGAGGAAGCCGGGGCTTTTTCCGTTCTGATTGAAAGCACAATGGAACCGCTGGCGCGTGAGATTTCAGAAACGCTCTCCGTGCCGACAATCGGCATTGGGGCCTCTCCGGCCTGCGGTGGGCAGATTCTTGTCGGGGAAGACATGCTTGGGCTTTTCTCTGATTTCACTCCGCGTTTTGTCAAACGCTTTGCCGCTATTGGTGAACAGGTGGACAAAGCCGTGGCAGAGTATGCTGAAGCCGTGCGCAACCGCAGTTTTCCTGGGCCGGAGCAGTGCGTTGGAATGCTGAAAAAGGACTCCTGAAAAACCATTCAGGAGTAAGCCGTTTTTCGCAGAGTTTCTAAGGCGCTGTTTTGAAAATTCAGGCAGTGGGGTTTCTGAGGTATTTTAAATCTGAGTGAGAGATTTTTAAAATATCCTCAGATTATCTGACTTTATCTGAGAGAGCGTAGCGCGTGGCTCCGCTCTCTCAGCGCTTTTACAAAGTAGTCGCATCCGCAAGGAACTCCTCCCTGCTGTCCTTGATCGGGACAAACAGAGAGGGCACTGGCAGGCTTTACTGGTAACGGTTCAGCCACCAGCCATACGGCGGGGGCAGAACGCCAGCGGGCTGCTTTTTATGCACGGCACGCGCCGCAGCGTAGGGCCAGTGCGGGTCAGCCAGCAGAGGGCGGCCAAGAGCCACGGTATCCAGCGTGCCGGTGCGGATCAGCGCATCTGCCTGTCGTCCTTCGCTGATATACCAGGAGGTGGAAACGGGCAGGCCGGTTTCCTGTTTGATCTGCTGTGCGTAGGGCGCCATGAACGCCGCACCCCACGGGATCTGACCATTCGGGGTGGAAAAGCCGATGCTCACATCCAGAAAATCCAGCCCGGACTCTTTGAGTTTTTTAAGCAGGGCGACGGAATCCCGCAGGTTTTCATCGTCATGGCCGTCAAATTCAATCACACCAAATCGAATGGTCAGCGGCAGGTTTTCCGGCCAGACTTTCCGCACGGCCTCCAGTGTTTCCACCAGAAAACGACCACGGTTTTCAGCAGAGCCGCCATACTGGTCCGTGCGTTTGTTGGCGTCCGGGGAGAAGAAGCTCTGCGCCAGATAGCCGTGCGCAAAATGCAGCATCAGCCACTGGAAGCCTGCATCCCGGGCGCGTTCCACGGCTTTGACAAAGTCCGCTTTCACGCGGGCAATATCATCAAGCGTCATTTCCGTCGGCGTGCGGGGCAGGTTGGCACCAAACGGAATGGCGGAGGGACCAATGGGCTGCCAGGCGCGCGGGTCGCCTTCAGGAATGTGGTCGTCTCCTTCCCACGGCAGATTGGCGCTTGCCTTGCGGCCTGCGTGCGCAATCTGAATGCCCGGCACAGCGCCAGCCTTGCGGATGGACTCCACAATCGGGGCGAAAGCCGCAGCCTGTTCATCATTCCACAGGCCGAGGCAGCCCGGGGTGATGCGGCCTTCCGGAGAAACACCCGTTGCTTCCACCACCACCAGACCAGAGCCACCACGGGCAAGGCCGGCGTAATGCACCTGGTGCCAGTCATTCGGCACGCCATCCTGCGCCATATACTGGCACATGGGGGCAACGGTAATACGGTTGCGTAAGGTGACGTCTTTTAAGGTATAGGGGTCAAAGAGAGTTGGCATGGGTGAGGCCCTTTTTCAAAATGAAGCGGGTGAGCGAATAGTTCGACAATAGTCGAACTATCATCGTGCGCAAGGGCAAAGGGCAGGAAAAACGTATGAAGCAGTATGAGCATCCACCAGCAGAGGCGTTCCGGTTAACGGCTATCCTGCATGCGCTGTCTGACCCGTATCGGCTGTCCATTGTGCAGAAACTCTCGGTTTTGCAGCCGCAACCCTGTGCTCCGTTGCAGGGAGGCAGGCCGAAATCCTCCGTCTCTCACCATTTTAGCGTGCTGCGAAAAGCAGGGCTGGTGCGGACTGTGGTGGTGGGCGTGAACCACATGAACAGCCTGCGGGATGCCGAGCTGGAAGCGCGATTCCCCGGTTTGCTCAAAACGATTCTGGATGCTGCGGCGCGGAGTGAAGGACTGCCTGCGCAGGACTAACAGGAGCACAGACGCCCTGCGGTCCCAGAAATGGTGCGTGCGGAGGCTGTGAAAAAGCGTGTTGGCCACCGTAAGGTAAAATGCAGGATGGCGTGTTGCGCTGGGAGGAAACCGCTATTGCGGATCTTCCGACGTGCCGCTGCGGCTATTTAAAAGCGGCACAGCCTGACCGCCTGCATGGGCGCCGCTCGCCAGAACCTGCACTCCAAGCACATGCCAGCCAGAGGCGTCCTGATAGAGCAGGGGGGCGCCACTGCTGCCGTGCGTGCCCGCACAATCATGCGAGAACAGAGGATTGCCGCCTCTGTCGTGCGTCAGGCCGGTCATATGGCAATGCAAATCCGCCGTGATGACGTCCGGCATGTTTTGCTCGTAGCCTCCCAGCACAACCGCCATACCGGGTTCGATAGCGTCAGGAGTGGTGCTGACGTGAAAGACCTCATCCGGGCGGGCAACCGGGTGATCCAGCACCAGTGTGGCGTGGTCCAGCCCGGCACTCAGGCTTTCTTGATTGGGAGAATAACCGGGAGGCACAATAAAGCGGACAACGCGGGCATGGGCCGTGAATTTATCGCCACTATAGGCGCGCAGAAAATGCACGCTGGTGGGCTGAACAAAACGTTGAGGCTGCGTGAGCCAGAGGCAATGCGCTGCGGTTTCCACCAGCACAGGGCTGATGAGAAAGCCGGTGCAGCGGGAGCCAAGCTCTGTCTGCACCCGGCCAATGGCTGACCACGGGGCCTGCGTGGTGGAGACGCGCTGTCTGGGGTCCGCAAACGGCGTGACCCCGGCCAGATGGGTGCGGTAGTCCGGCCCTTCTGCATAAGCAGGCAGACCGGGGAACAGCAGAGACATGGCTGCCCCGGCTGTTACATATGCGGCGACCCCAAACCCCGTAGCCAAAGCCCTGCGTAATGGCTCCGAACAGACGTTACGCAGGGTAGAGGTAAAGTGTTGCGGCTTAGTCTGCATAACCCTGCGGGTGGTCTTTGCGCCATGCAAAGGCAGTTTCCACAATCCGGTCGATATCCGTGAATTCCGGAGCCCAGCCGGTGGCGGCCATCAGGCGCTTGGGGCTGGCGACCAGACACGGCGGGTCACCGGGGCGACGGTCACCGGCCTGCCAGGGCACTTCAAGCCCGGTCACGCGGGCAACGCTTTCGATAATCTCGCGGTTGGAATTGCCGCGCCCGGTGCCGACGTTAAACGTCACGCTCTTCTCGTTCAGCAGGGGCAGAACGGCCAGATGCGCGCGGGCCAGATCCGTGACATGCACATAGTCACGGATACAGGTGCCGTCTGCCGTCGGGTAATCCTGCCCGAACAGGGTCAGAGCCGCGCGGCGCTTGAGGGCGGCATCAATCACCAGCGGGATCAGATGCGTTTCGGGGCGATGGTCTTCCCCTGCACGGCCAGCAGGGTCAGCCCCGGCGGCGTTGAAGTAGCGCAGGCAGGCGCTCTTCAGCCCATGGATACGGTCGGCCCAGTACAGGGCGCGTTCCACCATGTATTTGCTCTCACCATACGGGGAGCCGGGGTCAACAGGTGTATCTTCGCTGATCGGTTCATCCCCCGCAGAGCCAAACAGCGCTGCGGTGGAGGAGAACACAAACCGTTTGATGCCGTGGCGCACGCAGGCATCAATTAGCCCGAAGCCGATGCCCGCATTGGCGGACATATACAGCATCGGGTCCTGCATGCTTTCACCCACCAGAGAGAGGGCGGCAAAATGCAGGACGCCATCCCACGGGCCATCGGCCAGAACGCGGTTCAGGCACTCCAGATCCGCCAGATCTCCATGGATGAACGTTGCCGCATCCGGCACGGCTGAGCGATGGCCCGTGCGCAGGCTGTCGAACACCACAACGTCATGCCCATCATCCAGAAGGGCCAGGACAACGTGGCTGCCAACATATCCGGCGCCACCAGTAACAAGAAAACGAGCCATAAAAGCCGATACTCATATCCATTTAAAGATGGTGAGACCCTAGGGCTTTTGATGGCGGGTAGGCAAGGCCAAGGCCGTCCTTTTCTGACCTCAGAACGGTTTGAGCAGACGGTCCAGATAGTCCAGTTCCTGCTGCGGGCGCGTGCGGTCGGAATCGCGGCGGCGCAGTTCCTGCTCAATCTCCCGCGCGCGCTGGCGGGCGACGTTATCGGGGATATGCGTGCCGTCATCCGGGGCCTGATCCCCGCCTTCACCCATGCGGCGGCCCAGCGGGTCACGCTTGCCTTTGGCGTTATCCTGACCGTCGCTGTCATCCGCGTCATCAGAGGGGGACGCACCGCCATCCCCTTCGTCCCCGCTGCCCTGACCTTGCGATCCTTCACCCTGTCCACCGGACTGGCCGCCGCTATTGCCGCCAAAAGCGGGCAGGAAGCTCGGGGTCGCGTTCTGGCCGTTGCCCTTCATGGTGTCCTGCATCTGCTGGCGGCTTTTGCGCAGGGCTTCCAGCACTTTTTCTTCCGCCGTGGCGGCGGCAGCATCATCTCCGTCGGCCAGAGCCTTGCGGGCATCGTGCATGCTTTTCTGGGCGTCGGAGAACGCCGGGGGCGTTTTGCCGGTGAGTTCCTTGAATTCGTCTTTCAGCTCATCCAGCGCGCGGTCCAGTGCATGCTGGGTGGCGCGGTCCGTGCGGCGCGCAGCGGCTTGTGCTTCAGCTTTGGCCGGATCCAGAGCGGGTTGCTGGGCATCGTCCGAAGAGGTGTCGGGATGGTGAGGGGCTGCGTGTGGCGAGGGGGCGTTCTGGTCAGTGCCGGGGGGCACGGGGAGGCCGAGCTTACGCAGCAGTTCAGAGGTGGACATGGCACCGTAATCCTCATCCCCGTCTTCGTCCGGGTCCATGTCGTTCTGCTGGCGGGCCTGAGCGCGAAGTGTTTCATCCAGACGGGACTGAGCATGGTCCAGCAGGGACGTTTCCTTACCCGTCAGGTCCCGCAGAGCGGCGGCCTGTTCACGCGCTTTCTGCTGCGCCACCATCTGTTGCGCCATGGCCGCCATATCCTGCGGGGTGGCGTTGCGCATGCGCTCCGTGGCGTCTTCCATTTGTTGCAGGCGTTGCAGGGCCTCGGCGGAGTGGCCGTTGGCGGCATCACGCTGCAACTGCTGCATCAGGCGGGAAAACGCCTTATCTCCGGCTTTGGAAAAACCGGGCAGATCCGGAATGGCCGTATGTTCCCGCATGGCCTGCGCCGCGAGAGCCTGCATCTTGCGGGCAATGGCGTCTTTCAGGGTTTTCAGTCGCGCTTCCAGTTCCTCACGCGCCTGCGGGGATTGCTGACCGTCTTCCCGCATATGCTGCAACTGCTGGGCCACGGCTGCCTGAGCGGCGCGCACCTCAATGGAGGCCTGAGCACTGGCATCATCGCCTTTGCGGCGGTCTTCAATATCCAGTGCCAGATCCCACAGCAGATTAGTCGTGCTGGTGCGGGCGGTTTCCGTATCCACTTCCTTGTCGTCCAGCATAGCGACGAGGCTCGTCAGGGTCAGGAACATGCCCGTGTGATCATTAATCGGGCCGGGGGTTTCCCCAAGGGCGGCGAGGTCCGTTGCGGTTTCGCTCCGGCTTTCGCGCCCCAGAGCAAAGCGTTTGCGCAGGTCCAGCACTGCGCGGGCCACGGGGGAGTGGAAGACGCGCGCGCCCAGCCGGAAGGTGGCCGGTTTGCTCTGGCCTTCATGTCCGCTGACAGCGGTCGCGACGACGTTGCCGGTCACCTCTTCGCCTGCCCATGGATCTTCCGAAAGGTCCGGCGTGCTAAGGCCTTTGGCTGATTTGGGATGGCCGCTGAGGGGCAGAGGCACTGTGAGCGTGCGGGACGGCCCGCGCCCCGGATGCACAAGATGCAACTGCACGGAGAGCGAGGCCAGCCCGTAGGCATGTGCTGCTTCATACGGCAGGCGGGTGCGCCAGTCTGTTTTGCCAGCGCCGGGGTTAGGGCCCCATGCAGCGGTGGGGGCAGCATCGGGCAGAACTGTCACGGGCCAGCGGGTAAGGGTGCGGCCTCGTCCGGCTACGCGCACAAGGCCGCTGTGGTGGAGGGTGACTTGAATTTTCCAGCTCTGCCGGTCCAGCGTCTGGCGGGCTTCATCCTGCATGACCAGCCCGCCTGCGCTGCGCAGAACGGGGTGGGAGGACAGGCCTGTGACAATAACGGTCAGCCGCGCGCCTTCTGGTACAGAGGGAGCGGGAGCATTAGGGTTGAGGAAAACCGGGGCTTCCGGCGCGTAAGCCGGAGGGGTAATCCACGCTTCCACATGCGCCATCGGCACGTCCGGGTCATCCCGTCCGGGGATGAACGCTGCCAGAAGACGACCGGGCGCGGACGACCCTGCCATAACCCCGGTGCCAACCAAAGCCGCCAGCAGAGCGGCCCCTATCCAGCGGCGCGCCGGGCTGGCAGGCAGCAGGCGCGGCCATCCGGCGCGTAACGTGCCAAGAGAGGCCAGAACACGCTGCTGGTGAGCCTGCCACAACGGTTGCGGCTGGCCTTTGCGGGCACCGGCAGGTTGATCTGTCAGGGTGGCGAGCGGGCGGTTGTGGAGGCCGGAGGCGCGTTCAATCCGGCGGTCAATGGCGGCCGCTGTGGGGGCCTTCAGGCGGGAGAGGTCATTATGCAGGCGCCAGCCACACAGGCTGAGCCATCCGGCAACAGCCACAAGTCGCAGCCCGTCCGGCAGATGTTGCGGCAGGCGTAAAAGCCCCGCCACGCCATACACGCCAAGGAGCGCCAGCGTGGGCTGAAGAGCGGGCCAGAGTTGTTCGGTATGCAGCACATAGGCCGCGTGTTGGCGGACGGTCGCCAGCCGGGCCGCCAGAGAACCTCCGTCCGCAGTGGAGGAGGCCAGATCCTGTTTCAGATCCGCCGTCTTCATGCGGTTCCGGCAAGGTGGGAGGGCACGCTTTCATCCTGCCACAGGGCTTCAAGCGGCTGGCGCGGGCGGATTACGTGCCACGCGCCCTTGTCCACCAGCACTTCCGCTGCCAGCGGGCGACTGTTGTAGGTGGAGCTCATCACAGCGCCATAGGCCCCGGTATCCAGAATGGCCACGCGTGCGCCGCGCTGCATAGGGGGAAGGGCGCGGTCCCGCGCGAAGGTATCCCCGCTTTCACACACTGGGCCAACCACATGCGCCGGGCCTGCGGGCAGGGCGGCGTCATGCGGGCTGAGGGGAACAATGCCATGCCAGGCATCATACATGCTGGGGCGCAGCAGGTCATTCATGGCGGCGTCCAGCACAAGGAACGGGGCTTCATCACCACGCGCCTTGTTCAGAATAACAGTGCTGAGCAACAGACCGGAGGGACCAACGGGCCAGCGCCCCGGCTCAATGGCCAGACGGACATTCAGGCCGCCGAGTTCTGCCTTGATGGCCCCGGCCAGTGCTTCCGGCTGGCCTTCCGGCTCGTTGCGATAGGAAATGCCAAGGCCGCCGCCACAATCCACAACCTCAACTGTCTGGCCCGCGGCCCGCACGGTCTGCACCAGTTCGGCAATGCGGGCGTATGCAGCGCGATAAGGCGCGACGGAAGTAATCTGGCTGCCAATATGGGTGGAGAACCCGACCGCGCGAATACCGGGCAGGCTTGCGGCACGGGTGTAGAGGGCTGCGGCGTCATCATACGGGATGCCGAATTTGTTGGCGGCCAGTCCGGTGGTGATTTTGGCGTGGGTTTTAGCGTCCACGTCCGGGTTTACGCGCAGGGTGATGGTGGCGTCTTTGCCAAGTTTGCTGGCAATGCCGGAAATGATGTCCAGCTCTTCCGCACTTTCTACATTGATCTGCCCAATGCCCAGACCAATGGCATGCTCCAGCTCGGCATCACTTTTGCCCACCCCGGAAAACACGATGTGGCTGGCCGGGATGCCAGCCTTGAGCACACGAGCCAGTTCGCCTCCGCTGACGATATCCGCACCAAAGCCTTCCTGACGCAGCAGGGAGAGGACGGCCAGATGATCATTGGCCTTCACGGCATAATGGATGGAAGCGTTCAGTCCGGCATCCTGCATGGCTTGGCGCATCCGGTGCATGCGCGCGCGCAGGGTATCACCGCTCAGCACCCAGCAGGGTGTGCCAACTTTATCCGCAATGGCGTTAAGCGCCACGCCATCCAGCATCAGGCCGCAGAGCGGGTCCATCTCCAGAAACGGGCGGCTGGCCAGCAGCTCCGCAACGGATGGGTCCGGGTCATGAAACGTCACATCATCGGCCATGGGGCGCGTAAGCCTTGAAAATAAAATGCTCCGGCACCCATGCGGCAGGGCGGCTTCTGCCGGACCCGGAGCGTGTTTGTTCTGTTATACCGCCAGCCTGACAGATTGCCAGTCATCACGCCAGCTTAGTCGGCGGGCGGGTAGCCCTGCGGATAGATGATTTTATCCTGCGGCCCCGGCGCGTGGGGAGAGCCCTTCTTGCCGCAGCCGCTCAGCGGCAGGGCCAGCACAACCAGCGCCAGAAAGCTGACAATCAGACGGATCTTCATGCTCAGGCCCCTTTGTGTTCAGCCGCAGGTTCAGCATCCAGTGCGGCCAGCCATTTGCGGGCTTCACGCTGCACATTGCTGCCAGCGGTGCCGCCCTCGCTGGTGCGGGAGGCAATAGAGGCTTCGACCGTCAGCACGGAATAGATATCGTCCGTAATGCCGGGTTCTTCCGCCTGCATTTCTGCCAGAGACAGATCCGCCAGATCCACACCTTTTTCTTCCGCTTTGGCGACCAGTCGACCGGTGACGTGATGCGCGGTCCGGAACGGCACTTTGAGCACCCGCACCAGCCAGTCGGCAATGTCAGTCGCGGTGGAGAAGCCGGAGCCAGCCAGCGCACGCATCTGCGCCGTGTTAGCCGTCATATCCCGCACCATGCCGTCACAGGCGGCGAGGGAGAGGGCGGCAGCATCGGTCGCGGCAAAAACCGGCTCTTTATCTTCCTGCATATCTTTGGCGTAAGCCAGCGGCAGGCCTTTCATCACCGTCAGCAGGCTGACAAGGCTGCCGGTAATGCGGCCTGTTTTGGCGCGCACCAGTTCAGCCGCATCCGGGTTGCGCTTCTGCGGCATGATGGAGGAGCCGGTAGTGAACGCATCGGACAGGCGGATGAAGGAGAACGGTGAGGAACACCAGATCACAATCTCTTCCGCCAGACGGGAGAGGTGCATGGCCATGATGGACAGGGTCGAGAGATATTCCAGCGCAAAGTCCCGGTCCGACACGGAATCGAGTGAGTTCGCCGTCGGGCGGTCAAAGCCCAGCGTGCGAGCCGTCATCTTCCGATCGATGGGGAAGGACGTGCCTGCCAGCGCTGCGGAGCCGAGCGGGCATTCGTTCAGGCGTTTGCGGGTGTCTGCCAGACGGCCACGGTCACGGGCCAGCATTTCCACATAGGCCATCAGATGGTGGCCAAACGTCACGGGCTGCGCGGTTTGCAGGTGGGTAAAGCCGGGCATGGGGTCTGAGGCATGCTCTTCCGCACGGCGGGCGAGGGCGCGCATCAGGGAGGCCACCTGCTGGTCCAGCCCGTCCAGCGCGTCCCGCGTCCACAGGCGGAAGTCGGTCGCGACCTGATCGTTCCGGGAGCGGGCGGTGTGCAGGCGTTTGCCGGGCTCGCCAATCCGTTCGGACAGGCGGGCTTCGATATTCATGTGAATATCTTCCAGCGCTTCGGAAAATTCAAAGCGTCCGGCTTCAATATCCTTGCCGATGGCCGTCAGGCCTTCGCGGATGGCGGCTTCATCCTCAGCAGAGATAATGCCGGTATGGGCCAGCATGGCCGCATGGGCCAGAGACCCTGCGATATCCTGCTTCCACATGGCTTTATCAAACCCGATCGAGGCGTTGATGGCCTGCATGATCTGGGAAGGGCCACCGGCAAAACGGCCGCCCCACTGCATGTTGGCGTCTGCTTTGGCCCCGGCGGCCGTGCTGGTGGTGTCCGTGCTGCTCAGAGACATGTCATGCCCCAACCCGTATCCTTAAAAAGTGTCTGTGTGCTGCATCCGGTGGGTCAGGCCCGTGGGTGCAGCGTGCAAAGCGTGCACCCTACTGATGCGCGCGCCGTGGCGCAAACCGTGAGGATACGCCATGATGCCGTTATCACCTGTTGTGAGGGCGGGGCTGCCCTGCTACGCGGCATGGGTTTTCGTAACGCGGGATCATCCCTATCTTGCGCAGGCAAGAGGAACAGGATTCCAAGGAGTTCATGACTATGAGTGCAACGAACAAACTTACGACCTACGCTGTGATTGATCCCGGCCCGAATGTGCTGCTGGAAGTCATGAAGGCCGCAAGCCCGATTGCAGCCGTGAAGAAAATTGAAGAGAAAATGCGCGGGCCTGAATATGTGGCAGCCCGTTCCTACGATCTGGGTGGCGAAGAATCGCTGGACGGGGCCGACCCGGTCTATCTGGTCTATGACCTGACGGATGCGGAACTGGATGATGAAGGCCTGACGGGTGAAGATGCCGGTCTGCTGCGCGCTCAGGCTGATGAAGCTGGCGTGGTTGTCTCTTCCGCCAAAGGCTGAGGCATGAAGACTTCTGGCAAAACGCCGGAGTGCTGAGCAGAAGGCCGCCCGGTTTTGCCCGTGGTGGCCTTTTTGCGTAATGGAAGGACGCAGGATGACGGATAGCGCCGCAGAAACAGCTTCAAGTTTTGCCGTCTATGGCACCGATCAGGGCAGCCCCTTTGTGCTGGTGAGCGACCATGCAGGCCGCGCCGTGCCGGCCGCGCTGGGGGATCTGGGCGTGAGTGCGGAAGAGCGCGCGCGCCACATTGGCTGGGATATCGGGATTGATGGCGTGGGCCGTCAGTTAGCCGCTTTGCTGCCTGCGGTGCTGATTGAGCAGGTTTATTCCCGGCTGGTGATTGATTGTAACCGTGCCCCCGACCACCCCACCTCTATTGTCACCACGAGTGATGGCACGCCCGTTCCCGCCAATGAGGGGCTGACGCCGGAGCAGATTGCTGCCCGGCATGAGACCATTCTGCATCCCTACCACGCTCGTATTACGCAGGAACTGGATGCCCGTCTGAAAGCCGGTCGCCCGACGGCGGTTGTGGCGCTGCACAGCTTTACGCCGGAAATGCGCGGCTTCAGGCGGCCATGGCAGGCCGGTATCCTGCATAATCAGGATTCGCGTCTGGCCCACATCATGCTCGACCTGCTGCGGCAGGATGGTCTGACAGTGGGGGACAACGAGCCTTATGCGCTTACCGATACGTCCGACTATACCATCCCGTTGCACGGTGAAAAACGGCAGCTACCGCATCTGGAAATTGAAATCCGGCAGGATCTGATTGCGGATGAAGCCGGCCAGAAAGCGTGGGCCGAGCGTCTGGCGCGCCTGCTGCCGGAAGCATGGGTGCAGTTCTGCAAAATCTATGGGGCCAGCGGGACTGTGGAAGTGCTTACCGCGCAGGATAACCAGCAATCCGCTCCGGCATCTGTAAAGCAAGCAGCGCAGGCCAGCCGGTAGTCTGGCAGGCAAGCGGGTTTCTGGGCTGAGTGTCATGCGTGAGAGACTGGGGCTGAATCGCAGAGGTATGCAGGCTGCATGCGTGCGTTTCAGAACTGTTCCGACCGCTTTATGTGTGGCCTTTGCGTCCGCGCGTGTTGCCCGTAGTGTTTGATAAAGCCATTTTTTGAAACAGGAGCCCCCTTTCGCCGGCTGTGCGGAGGGGTGCGCATCCGTTTTCCCCCGTCTGAAACGCCAGAGAACAGCATGACCAAAACGCCTGATTCTGTTTCCCCCAAACCTCAGATCATCACCGGCAAGGCGCGTCTGGCCGGGGTGCTGGGCTGGCCGGTTTCACACTCCCGTTCTCCCGCGCTGCATAATTACTGGCTGCGACGCTACGGGATTGATGGCGCGTATGTGCCGCTCCCCGTAAAGCCCGAACAGTTTGAAGCTGCCGTGCGTGGTTTGCAGGCTGCCGGGTTCCGGGGCGCGAATGTCACCATTCCACATAAGGAAGCCGCGTGTGCGCTGGCGGATGAGCTGGACCCGTCCGCCGAGCGGGCCGGGGCCGTCAATACGCTGGTGTTTGAAGAGGATGGTCGGATTCGAGGCCTCTCGACCGACGGCGGGGGCTTTGTGGCCAGCATGGACGCCAGCGGCATCCGCCTTCAGGCATCAGGTCGGGCGCTGCTGCTTGGGGCCGGGGGCGCTGCGCGGTCAGTCGCCGCAGCGTTGCAGGACCGGGGGCTGCATGTCGCCGTGACCAACCGCACGCAGGCGCGGGCTGACAGTCTTGCCGCTGTTCTGCCGGGGCTGGAAGTTGTGCCGTGGGAGACGTGGGAAGCCGGGCTGGGCGGGTATGACCTGCTGGTGAACACTACATCACTGGGGATGGAAGGCGGCCCGGACCCGATGTTCCGTCCGTCTCTGAAAGCGGCGTCTCATAAACTGGTTGTGGCCGACATCGTTTACGTGCCGCGCCTGACCCCGCTGCTGGCTGAGGCAGAACAGCACGGTCTGAAAACGCTGGGCGGACTGGGGATGTTGCTGCATCAGGCACGCCTCGGCTTCCGTGAATGGTTCGGGCAGGACCCGGTGGTAGATGCCCAAACAGAAGCGACCGTAACCGCCAGTTTGTGACGCGCTGGTGGGGAGAGCGTGGCGCGCATCAGGCAAACAGAAAGGTCTGACATGAAGGTTGTGGGGCTGACAGGCGGGATGGGTATGGGCAAAAGCACCGTGGCCAGCATGTTCCGGCAGGCAGGCGTTCCGGTATTTGATGCCGATGCGACCGTCCGCCAGCTTCAGGCCGACAATGGTCCGGCCCTTGGGCCGATTGCGGAGCTGGTGCCGCAGGCCGTGACTAACGGACATCTGGACAGAGCCGTCCTACGGCGTGCCGTGGCGGAAACGCCGGGGCTGTTGCGGCAGCTTGAGGCCATTCTTCACCCCATGGTGCGGGCGGCTCGACAGGCGTTTCTCACCCGCCACCGGCGGCAGGGTGCGCGCTGTGTGCTGCTGGATATTCCGCTGTTGTTTGAAACCGGCAGTCAGCGGGCGTGTGACCATGTGTTGCTCGTCTCCGCCCCGCCGCGTTTGCAGGCTGAGCGGGTGGCTCGGCGGCGTGGGTTGCCAAAAGCCGAGGCCCGGCGGCTGATGGCCCGGCAAATGCCCGATGCCAGAAAGAGACGGCTGGCGGATACGGTGATAGACACCGGCGTGACTCTGGGCGCAACGCAGCGGCAGGTTCGTTCTTTGATTAAGGCACTAAAGGCATGAAACGCTCCATTCTGTTCGATACGGAAACCACAGGGCTGGACCCCGCCACCGGGGACAGGGTGATTGAAATTGCCGCCCTTGAACTGGTGAGTGACCTGCCGACAGGCCGCAGCTTCCGCGTGCTGATTGACCCGGAGCGGGACGTGCCGGAAGAGGCCTCCCGCGTGCATGGCTTTACGGCAGCGGATTTGCAGGGGAAGCCGAAATTTGCCGAGGTTGTGGACGAATTTCTCAGCTTTATTGGCGATGACCAGCTGATTGCCCACAATGCCCGCTTTGACTTTGGTTTTCTGAATGCGGAACTGAAGCGCGCCGGGCGCAAGCCGCTGGATCTGGGCCGCATGGTGGATACGCTGGACATGGCGCGCGAGCGCTTCCCCGGTATGCCCAACAGTCTGGATGCGCTGTGCCGCCGTTTTGGCATCGATCTGTCTGCCCGAACCACCCATAACGCCCTGCTGGACTGTAAACTGCTGGCCGATGTGTATGTGGAGCTGATGGGCGGCCGCCAGCACGGGCTCGGGCTGGTGGCAGATGGCACCAATGGCCATGCGGTGATGTATGAGGGGCCGGTGAATCGTCGGGTTGTGCGGGTTGTGCCCACGCAGGAAGAACTGGCGGCCCACCGCGCTTTTCTGGAAGAACTGAAGGACCCTGTGTGGAATGCTGAATAGAGGCAGGATATCTTTTTAAACAAGGTTACTGTCTTTATGGTCTTGCCGTGTTTCTTCTTTCCGTAAAACATGGCAAGACGAAAAGGCGCTGCATCTGGATCCCCCGGACTTTGGCGGCCGCCATCCTGAAGCAAGGAGCCTGTTGATGCGCTCTGCATCCCTTCACATTGCGACTGCCCTGGCCTTGTGTGGTACATGGTCTTTGACCGCCTGTGCCCAGACGACGCTTGGGCCTGTAACGGGTGAAGTCTCATTTCACACCAGCTCAGCCGATCTTGGCGTGGGCTACACGTGGGGCCATGGGGTTCTGACTTACGGCGGCCGGACCTATCCGTTCTCCGTCAAAGGCGCTTCCGCCGCTGCAATCGGCTATTCGTCCGGTGACAGTGTGGGCAAGGTCTATAATCTCCAGCGGATTGAAGATTTTGCCGGCACGTTCTGGGCGCTCTCCGGTGAGGCGACAGTGGGCCGTGGCGTGAGTGGTCAGCTGATGGAAAATGATAACGGCGTGCGGATTCGTCTGGACTACACGCGGGATGGGGCACGCATTGCGGCGTCTCCCTCTCGTCTGACCATCCGTTTGCTGAAAACGCCGGATCAGTCTGCCGGTGAGCAGACAGGTAGCGCAAAAGCCCATACGGCGACCAAATAAATTTTGGGATGTGATGTGGCGCAGAGGGTGTGAAGAGGATCTGAGCCTCTCACCTGCGCCCGTCACTTTGTCTGCTTAGCCGCTGGTAAGCAGCTGCACCGTTTTCTGAATAATCTGCTTTTCTTCAAACAGTGCCAGAGCGCGCTGCCGTCCTGCTTGCCCCATACGGGTGCGCAGGGGCACGTCCTGCACGAGTTGGCGCAGGGCCGCTGCGAGGGGGGCGACTGTGGCCGGAGGCACCAGCAGGCCGGTTTCTCCGGATATAACCTGTTCACGCGGGCCGCTGATATCGGTGCTGACCACGGGCAGGCCCGTCATCATCGCTTCGATAATGGACATGGGCAGCCCTTCAAAATGACTGGGCAGCGTGAAGATATCTGCTGCGGCCAGAACCGCAGGGGTGTCGGCCCGGTAGCCCAGACATTTCAGGCGCGGACCAAGGGCGGCCTGTGCTTCGGCAAAACAGGCGTCCAGTGCCGCACCGTGGTCAGAGGTCAGGCGTTCACCTACCACCCACAGTTCGGCTTCGGGCACGCTGTGCATGGCGTCCAGCAGTTCCGGATAGCCCTTGTGGCGCACCAGACGGGAGACCACGACAATAACCGGTGTTTCTTCTGCCGTGCCCAGTTCCTGCCGGATGCGGGCGCGGGCTGCCGGGTCTGGCCGGAAGCGGGAGCTATCCCGCCCGTTGCCAATGGCGATGGGGTTGCGGGCGATGTGCAGCCGCCGGGCATCCTCAGCCTCTTCCTGCGAGACGGTGAGATAAACATCCGTCATCCGCCCGCAGAGAAATTCCAGAACCAGCGCCAGCCCGCGCCGTAGCGCAGACCCCGGCTGATTGAACAGGAAGCCGTGGCAGGTATAGGCAATGCGCGGCACGCCACAGAGTTTGGCAGCCACACGGGCCAGAATACCGCTGATGGGCATATGGGCGTGCACCATGTCCGGCTTTTCCCGCCGAATGAGCCGCACCAGCGCCCAGAACGCCCGGGCCTGCGCGATGGGGGAAAAAGAGCGGGCAAAGGGCAGCGTTTCCACCCGGAACCCGGCCTGCCGGGGCGGGGCGACCAGAGGACCATCCGCACAAACCCCCACCACTTCATGTCCCTCATCCCGCAGGGCGCGCATGAGGGGGAGAAGGAAGTGGTTCAGGGAAAAATCGACGTTGGTGATTTCGAGAATTTTCACGCTGGTCTTACTCAGTCAGTCATCAGCGTGAGTGCCCACCGGACAGGGCGCATGGCCGGGGCGGAGGGAGCAGCCTCGGTGGGTTTGCTGGAAGCTGCGGATTCAGAGGCCTGTGCGGATGCCCCGTGATCTGTGGGACCTTCCGTCTGCGACGCATGGTCAGCGGCCGCATCCTCCCCGGCAAACAGCGCCTCCGCCATGCTCGGCGTTTCCTGCGTAGCGTGTTCGGAATGGTCCGTATGGCCCAGGCCCGTCGTGCTGGCGGCCTGATACGGCATGCTGTCGGCGGGAGGCGCATCATGCAGCAGCGGGCTGAAGGCATCCTCTTCGCTGTCCTGCGGGGCTGAGGCGTAAGCCTCTCCCTCCTGCGTATAACCGTGCGCGTCCGTCTGGGCGTAGGTGTGGTCTGGGTAGGGAGCAGACGTATCCTGTTCGGCGTGGCCCCCGTTTTCCGGCTGATAGGCCTCGTGCTCCGTTGCCTCATGAGACTGGCCGTAAAAAGCGTCCTGTTCTGTAGCGCGGTCTGCGGAATAAGTGGCGCTATCTTCCGGGTAAGCCTCACCCTCCGCATGGGCGGCGTGGTCTGCACCCTCCGCCTCGGGGTCCTGATCCTCTTCGCCTTCTGCCGCGGCCGCACGTTCTTCCGGCGGTTCGGGTGCTTCCGGCGGGCAGAGGACAATTTGCAGAGAATCCACGCGTTCCCCGCTGCCCAGATAGACGCTGTCTTCCAGATAAGCGGCCACGTTGGCCTGAAACAGCCAGCTTTCTTCATGCGTGTAGAGCAGGAAACCGTGTTCGATTTCTTCCACGGTAATGTCGGGGTGCAGGTGGAAGCGTATACAGAAATCCCGGCTTTCTGTGCCTTCCAGAGCTTCTGCCCCGCGCAGGGTCTGGCCATCTTTGCCCAGATAAAGCTGGCGGGAATACACGCCGCCGCCCTGAGGCTTGTAGCCATCATGCGTCATGTGCAGCCAGTGCGCGCCCTCCTGCGAGGCCTGCGCGCGGGTGACGGTGGGCCTGCGCGTAATGGTGCCGCTCTGGTTCCGCATGATGGGGGAAAGTGAGCCCATTTCCAGCACGGAATGGGCTGCCGGGACGCGCAGCGCCTCAGACCAGCCACGCTGCGTGCTGGCGCCGCAATTGACGATAATCCGCTGGCGGCCAGAAGAAAATTCAAACGAGAGCATACCCGCATGGGCCGTGCTGTCATAGCCTGCCGGGGCAGGGCCTGCGGCATCGGCAAACAGCATGGTTCGACCGCTGGTAAGGCGGATATAGCCGCTTTCCGGCTGGCTGGCAGCGACGACGCGCCCGCGGGAGGCACGGTTGAGCACCTGCTCAATCAGTTGCGGGTCGCGCTCCCGGCTGCCGTTAAACAGCATCAGCCCGCCATCCCCGTGCCGCATGGCACGCAGGGCCGGGGCCGCGCGGTCTGCCACTTCCATCAGGCGGGTGGGCAGGGGCAGGCGGGCGGTCTGGAGGATGCTGAGCATTTCCGCCAGTTCCCGCACGGCCTGAAACTGGTCTTCCGGGCAGCGGGTGATGTGACTGCCATCCGCGAGGAACTGCTGATCAATTTCCTGATCAATCAGCTTGAGATAGCGGGACAGAAATTCCGGATGGTCCGGAATGGCGACGGCAACGGCCAGCAGGCCCTTCAGGGCTGTCAGCGCGCGCCAGCCACGGGCTCCCTCCGGCATCAGCGCCATAATGGAGCGGGCTTCCATAATCAGCGCGGCCATAAGGTTCTGCCGGAAATGATCATCCGCAGCAGCAGCAAAAAATTCGTAATAGGAGAGCCACGCGGCCAGACGCGCCCCGGTTACAGAGGGGTCAGTAATCGGGCGCTCAGAAGCAGGCTGGCCAATCCATGTGGCGACCATGCTGCGCGCCTTGATGCGGGCAGATTCCGCCCCCAGTTCCCGCAGGTCCCGCAGCCAGGTAAAGCCTTGCAGCCAGCGGCGATAGGCTTCCGGCCATGCGGGGTTGTCCCACTGCAAATGCTGGAGGTTGCGCACAACCCCTTCAAACAGGCTCTGGTTCCGCACCAGCCGCTCACCCACCAGAGGGTCCCCCGGCCAGAGGTCTCGCAATGTCAGGGCCGGTGCGGCAGGCACACGGCTAAAACCACCCAGCGGGTTCCGCATGGCAAAGGTCAGACGGGCATCACGGGTCCAGCGGCGCAGGGGCATCAGGCAGGGAGTGCTCCGAAGTGAGAGGGCGGGGAAAACAAGGGGGCTGTCAGGAGTGATAAAGCCCTGCGCAAGAGGGCGGAATGATCTGCATCATGCTGTAACGGGAGAGCGCAGGGCGTCTATCGCTGCGGCATAGTCCGGCTGAGCGTAAATCGCACTGCCGGCAATCAGCACATCTGCGCCAGCCTCAACGGCCAGTGGGGCGGTTTTAGGGTCAATCCCGCCATCCACGGCCAGACGGATATCCCGGCCAGTAGCCGTAATCATCTCACGCAGGCGGCGGATTTTGGGCAGCTGGCTGGTCAGGAATTTCTGGCCGCCAAAACCCGGGTTAACACTCATCACCAGAATAACGTCCACCATATCCAGAATTTCGCTCACGGCTTCCGGTGGTGTTGCCGGGCACAGCACAATGCCGGGTTTGGCCCCGAGCGCACGGATATGCTGGAGCGAACGGTGGGCATGCGGCCCGGCTTCGATATGGATAAGGATATGGTCCGCCCCAGCCTTGGCAAAGGCTTCCAGATACGGGTCGGCAGGTTCGATCATCAGATGCACGTCAAACGGCAGCGTGCTGTAAGGCCGCAGCGCTTTGACGACCTGCGGGCCGAAGGAGATGTTGGGCACAAAATGCCCGTCCATCACGTCCAGATGAATCCAGTCTGCCCCGGCTCTGGCCACGGCCTGCACTTCCTCGCCCAGACGGGCGAAGTCGGCGGCAAGAACACTGGGAGCAATAAGGGGGCGGGTTACAGAGTGCATAACTTTTGTTATCCGCAATCCCGCCGCCTGACGCAACTCTGTTAAAGCGCGTTTGGAAGATTGTTACGCAGGCACGATGAAGCGGGCTGCAAAAAACCCATCCATGCTGCCTTTGTCCAGCCACATACCGGGGTGAGTGCGCAGCCAGCCTTCCGGCGTAAGCGCTTCTGGCAGAAAGGAAAGTTCTTCCGGCGTAAAGGGAGAGGGGATCAGCCCCATCTCCTGCGCCGCACGGGCGCGGGCCGGGCCTTCCTCATCCTGCAGGGAGCACACGGCGTAAATCAGCCGGCCACCGGGGCGCAGCATGGATTTGGCCGCAGCCAGAAGCCGGTCCTGCCCGGCTGTCAGGGCGTTCAGGTCACGCGGGCGTTTGACCCACAGCACATCCGGGTGGCGGCGGGCCGTGCCGGTGGCGGAGCAGGGCGCATCCAGCAGAATGGCGTCAAACAGCGCATCCGGTTTCCATGTGGCGGCGTCGTCCTGCACAATCTGCACAGGGTAGGCCAGCCGGGCCATGTTTTCCTGCAGGCGCAGCAGGCGAGTGGCGTTCTGCTCCACCGCAGTCACGTTTGCGCCAGTGGCGGCAAGTTGCGCGGTTTTGCCGCCGGGGGCGGCGCACAGATCGGCCACGCGTTCACCCGGCTTGGCGGCCAGCAGGCGGGCCGGGAGGGTTGCGGCAGCGTCCTGCACCCAGAACGCACCTTCCTCATACCCCGGCAGTTCCGTCACGCGGGTGCCGGCGGGCAGGCGAATGGAGCCGTTGGGCAGTTCCACGCCGCCTTCCGGGGCCGTCGCGCCGGGGCGGAGGGTGATGTCCAGCGGGGCTTCATGACTGATCCCCTGAGCAATGGCGCGCGCGGCCCCTTTGCCCAGCGTGTTCCAGGAACTCCACAGCCAGGAAGGGATATTCAGGCGTGGCTGGTCCAGCCCTTCCAGCAGAGCGGGGCCTTTATCGGCCACTTTGCGCAGCACGGCATTAGCCAGCCCGGCAAACGGAGCCAGCTTGCGGCGGCGCAGCAGAGAGACCGTGGTGCCAACAGCAGCGTGCGGCGGTGTTTCCAGAAACAGGAGCTGCGCACAGCCCATCATCAGCGCCACGCGGACAGGCTCCGGTGGTTCCTTACGCAGGAAAGGTTCCAGCACGGTGCGCAGCGTACCCATGTGGCGCAGGGTGGCTGCGGCCAGACGGTGGGCTGCCGCACGGTCACGCGGCGGGGCCTCGTGCTCGTTAGCGGAGCGGGACAGGGTGGTTTCCAGCATGCGCCGGTGTTCCACCACGCCGCACAGGATATCAAACGCAACGTCCCGCGTGGGGTCAGCAGGCTGGGGGGCGTTGTTGCGGCGTGCTGCATTGCGTCTGGGGTTACGGGGGCGGCGGGGTTCTGCTGTCATCAGCTCACTATCTGTTCAGGCAATCAGGTCAGGCCATAAAGGCGGGGGGAAGTGGCAGGCCAGACCTGCCGGAGCATTACGCCACTAACAGGGCGGCGTCTGCTGATATCGGGGCTTGGCTCTTGGTCAGATACCGGCGCAGGACGTCCGGGTAGAGCTGGTGTTCCTGCCGCAGCACACGCGCGGCAAGGGCATCAGCCGTATCACCCGGCAGAACCGGCACTGCCGCCTGCCCCAGAATAGGGCCTTCATCCATGCCTTCTGTAACCAGATGCACGGTGCAGCCGTGAATGCGCACGCCAGCGTCCAGCGCACGCTCATGCGTATGCAGGCCGGGGAAGACGGGCAGCAGGCTGGGGTGAATGTTCAGCATTTTCCCCGCCCACTGGGTGGTGAGAAACGGGGTGAGCAGGCGCATATAGCCCGCCAGACAAACAACTTCCGCCCCGGCGTCCCGCAGGGCGGTATCGACAGCGCGCTCATGCGCGTCACGGTCTTTTTTATACAGGCGGTGGTCAATCGCCACGGTCTCAAGCCCTGCGGCGCGGGCCATGTCCAGCCCCGGTGCGTCTGGTTTGTTGCTCAGCACAAGGCAGATGCGGGCCGGAAAATCCGGCTGCTTGCAGGCTTCAATCAGAGCCGTGGCGTTACTGCCCCGGCCACTGAGCAGAATGGCGACCGGGGTTTTAGGCGTCTCACTCATGCTGCGTGAAAATCCGGGGACGCAACCATCTTCAGGCCAGCTTTAGCGGAGCTGTCAGCCGCTTTGGCGATGTGGCCAATCAGCGTGCCTTCCTCGCCCAGCTCTTTCAGGCGGCCCAGAACGTCGTCCGGCTTGGGGGTAACCAGCACCATGCCCACGCCACAGTTGAACACGCGCAGCATTTCTTCATTCGCCACGTCCCCCGTGCGGGCCAGCCAGTTGAAAACGGGCGGCACCGGCCATGCGGCGTCAATCACAGCGTCCAGCCCGTCGGGCAGGATACGGGGCAGGTTGCCCGGCAGGCCGCCACCAGTGATGTGCGCTGCGGCGTGCAGCAGGCCTGCGCGATGCAGGTCCAGCACCGTGCGGACGTAAAGTTTTGTGGGGGTCAGCAGGGCTTCACCCAGATTTTTGCCCGGTGCGAAGGCTGCCGGGTCCGTCCAGGCCAGATGGGCATCGGCCACAATGCGGCGCACCAGAGAATAGCCGTTGGAATGTACGCCGCTGGAGGGCAGGGCAATCAGCGCATCCCCGTCAGCAATGCCAGCGGGCAGCAGGGCGGAGCGTTCTGCCGCACCCACAGAGAAGCCGGCCAGATCGTAATGCCCATCGGCATACATGCCGGGCATTTCTGCTGTCTCACCACCTACCAGCGCGCAGCCGGACTGCTCACAGCCCTGCGCAATGCCGCGCACAACGTTGGCGGCACTTTCAACAGACAGGCGGCCGGTTGCAAAATAATCGAGGAAGAAGAGCGGTTCCGCGCCCTGCACAATCAGGTCGTTCACGCACATGGCGACCAGATCAATCCCCACGGTTTCATGCAGACCCGTTTCAATGGCCAGTGTGAGCTTTGTGCCGACCCCATCCGTGCAGGAGACCAGCACCGGATCTTTAAAGCCTGCGGCCTTGAGGTCGAACAGCGCACCGAATCCGCCAAGGCCACCCATGGTGCCGGGGCGATCTGTTGCCTTGGCTGCGGGTTTGATGGCGTCAATCAAAGCTTCTCCGGCTTCAATGTCCACGCCGGAGTCACGGTAGGTGAGGCGGGAAGAGGGAGAACTGGAAGAAGACGTCATGACAGGTGCTCTTGGTCTGAAAGGGGTCGATGTAACGGATCGGGTAGGGTAGGAATCCCTGAGGACAGTCTTTACGGCAGGTGAAGCAACACGCAAAGCGGCATGAAACGGATTACGGAAACAAAAGAGGCCGCACAGCAGCCTGTGGCGGACGGAAAGGAGGGTGGAGTGAGCGGGCAGATTGCTCTGCCGTTCGCGCACCGCCCCCGATTCGGACGCTCAGACTTTGTGGCGGCTCCCTCCAATGCGGCAGCGCGCGGCTGGGTGCTGGATGCGGAAGCAATGTGGCGCTGGCCGGAAGGCCGCATGGCCCTGTGGGGGGAAAGCGGCACTGGCAAGACGCATCTGCTCTCCGTCTGGGCGGCGCGGCATGGTGCGCCTGTTATTGAGGGCCGCCGCCTGAATGAGCAGGATGTGGCTGATCTGTTTCATGAAGGCGGGTTCCGTGCGCTGGCGCTGGATAATGCGGATCAGGTGCGGGAGGAGGCGGACCTTCTGCATCTGATCAATCTGGTGCGGGAGCGGCGGATGGCGCTGCTCATGGCGGGGCGGGCCTCTCCCGCGCGGTGGCGTGTGTCTCTGCCGGATCTGGCCAGCCGCCTGCGGGCCACGGCCTCTGTGCCCATTGGGCAGGCGGAGGAAGAATTGTTGCGGCGGTTATTCCTGCGTTTGCTGGCGGAACGGCAGATGGTGGTGGCCCAGCCGGTGACGGAATGGTTGCTGCGGCGTTTGCCCCGCAATGCCGGGGCGATTCGGGATATGGCGGCCCGGCTGGATCAGGCCGCCCTTGCGTCTGGTGAAAAAGTGACGCGCGCTCTGGCCGCAGGTGTTCTGGAAACCTTGCAGGAAGACGACGGAGCAGCGTCTTAAACGTCTTGCTCTGTGCGCGTGTCTGCGTCACTGTGCGGAACGATTTCGTTATAGTGTAACATTTACCCGAAGGTGGTTTCTGCATCATGAGCAGCTTTTTCAAGCGTTCTCTGTTGCCTCTGGCGGTGCTGGCGTGCGCTCCGGCGGTTCTTCCCTCCATTCCCTTCGCGCATGCGGATGAGGGGATGTGGACCATGGACCATCTGCCCGCAGACCTGATGAAGCAGCGTTATGGCTTTACCCCCACCGCCGCGTGGACAGAACGCGTGACCAAGGCGTCCGCCCGTCTGGCACTGGGCTGCTCAGCCTCTTTTGTTTCCGCTGATGGGCTGGTGATGACCAATCACCATTGCGCCAATGAATGCCTCCAGCAGCTTTCCGGCAAAGGGAAGAACTACTTTCAGGACGGCTACAGCGCCAAAAGCCCGGCGGATGAGCAGCGCTGCCCCGCCATGGAGCTGAACCAGCTGGACAGCATTACCGATGTGACGGACCGGATGCAGACGGCCCTGCGCGGCAAGGATGGCGCGGCCTACACCACGGCACGTCAGGCCGAGGAAAGTGCGATTGAAAAAGAATGCGCCAAGGATGACCCGAAGAAATGGCGCTGTGATGTGATCAGCCTGTATCACGGGGGTCGCACGGCGCTGTATCGGTACCGCCGCTATCAGGATGTGCGTATGGTGATGGCGCCCGATCAGAACGCGGCCTTCTTTGGTGGGGACCCGGATAACTTCAACTTCCCGCGCTACGACCTCGATATGGCGTTCATGCGTGTTTACGAAAACGGGAAGCCTGCCAAGGTTGATGCCTTCCTGCCGTTTGACGCTGCTGGCCCGAAGGAAGGGGAGCTGGTGTTCACCTCCGGCAATCCGGGCTCTACAGAACGTGAAGTGCCGCTGGCGGATCTGGAATTTTCCAGAAACGTGACGGTGCCATTCATTGTCGACAACTATTCCGCGCTGGATGGCGCGCTGTGGCAGTACAGCCGGGAAAGCACGGCGCATCATCAGGAAGCACAGGAACGCGTCTTTGGGATTGAGAACAGTCTGAAAGTCTATCGTGGCCGCGTGGATGTTCTGTCTGACCCCAAACTGCTGGATGCCAAGGCAAAAAGTGAAGCCAGCCTGCGCGACTGGATCAACGCGGACCCCAAACGCAAGGAAGCCTATGGCGACCCGTGGGCGAAAAACGCACAGGCGCTGGCTGTTAAGAAGCGTATTTTCAAACCTTACCTGATGCTTGAAGGCGCTTTTGGTATTCAGGGTGAGCTGTTCCAGTATGCCAAGCTGCTGGTGCGCGCTGCGAGTGAACGCCAGAAGCCGGATGCCGAACGTCTGACCGCGTATCATGACGCCCGCCTGCCTGCGCTGGAAGCCGAACTCGGTTCCACGGCGCCGGTTTATCCTGATCTTGAAAAGACAGAACTCGCTTTTTCTCTGACCAAGCTGCGGCAGGTGCTGGGCGCGGATGATGAGATGGTGAAGCTGGTTCTGGGTAAAGCCGCACCGGATGATCTGGCGGAAACGCTGGTCAAGGGCACCAAACTTGCAGACCCCAAGGTGCGTCTGGCGCTCTGGAAAGGTGGCGCGGACGCCATTGCCGCCTCCAAAGACCCGATGATTGTGCTGGCCCGCAGCATCGAACCGCAGACCCGCGCCCTGCGTAAGCAGATGGATGATGAGGTCGCAGCACCGTCTCGTCAGGCAAGCGAAGCCATGGCCAAGGCCCGCTTTGAGCGCGATGGCGTGTCGTCCTACCCGGATGCGACGTTCACGCAGCGTCTGTCGTTCGGTCAGGTCAAAGGCTGGGATGAAAACGGAAAAGCCGTGCCGGCCTTTACCTATTTCTCCGGTCTGTATGACCGCGCAACCGGCTCTGACCCGTTCAAGCTGACGAAGCCCTGGCTGGACGCCAAGGCGCACGTCAACATGAAAACCCCGTACGATTTTGTCTCGACCAACGACATTATCGGCGGCAATTCAGGTTCTCCGGTCATCGACTCTCAGGGCCATGCCGTGGGGCTGATTTTTGATGGGAACATCCACTCTCTGGGTGGGGATTTCTATTACGATGAAACCACCAACCGTGCTGTTGCAGTGGATACAGCCGCCATCATGGAAGCGCTGAAAGTGGTTTATAAAAATCAGGCGCTGGCTAATGAACTGTCTCAGGGGCATCTCTGAGGTCTGACGTCTGATCCGCAAGGCCCCGCCGCGTAAGGCGCAGGGCTTTGCAGGGGCAGCGCGCGTGAGGAACAGGCTCGCGGGGCAATGGCTCTGCGGGCCTGTTTTGCGTTGTGCGTGGGCTGTTGGGAAGACGCGCGACACAAAACCGTAACATGTGTCATTCTTTTCCACTCAGAGCACTGTACAGTATGATGCAAGAACTTAAGAGACGATGAGCCCTATGCCGGCAAGGCTGATGCAGGCAGGATGGGGGTAAAATAAGGGAGAATGGGTGTGACGACGGCGCAGGACAAAAAGACGGGTCAATCAGCCGGAGCCAAAGTGCCCGCCCGCAGACGCACGCCGGCAGTTCGTCGAACCAGAAAAAAGCCGGTCCAGAAAAAAGTGACGCTGGACATGCCCGAGCGGTTCATCAACCGCGAACTCTCCTGGCTGGCCTTTAACCAGCGCGTGGTGGAAGAGGCGGATAATGCGCGCAACCCATTGCTGGAGCGCCTGCGCTTTCTGTCCATCAGCGCCAGTAATCTTGATGAATTCTATTCCGTGCGTGTGGCCGGTCTTGTCGGGCAGGTGCGGGAAGGGCTGGTGGCGTTCTCGCCCGATGGCCTGACCCCTGCCGAGCAGCTGGACGCCGTGCGGGAACGCTGTGCCCAGCTTCTGCGGGAGCAGCAGCGCATCTGGGTGGAGCTGCGTGGCCTGCTGGCAGAGGCCGATGTGGTGCTATGTGAGCCATCTGATCTGGATGAAGCCGACCGCACATGGCTGCACACCTGCTTTATGGACCGCGTTTTCCCGGTGCTGACGCCGCTTGCGGTGGACCCGGCGCACCCGCTGCCGTTCATCCCCAACATGGGGCTTGCGTTGGGCCTGCGTCTGCTGCTGGCGGAAAATGGCGCGTTTGCCATGAACGCGCTGATCCTGCTGCCCGCACAGGTTGAGCGGTTTATCCGCCTGCCGAGCAAGGATGGGGCGGGCAACCGCACGGTGCGCTTCATCCGTCTGGAAGACCTCATTACCCTGTGCATGGACCAGCTTTTCCCCGGCCTTGTGGTGGGAGAAAGCGGGATGCTGCGCGTGGTGCGCGATACCGATGTGGAGTTTGAGGACGAGGCTGAAGACCTTGTCCGCTCGTATGAAAGCGCGCTCAAACGCCGCCGCCGGGGCGTGGTGATCCATCTGGATATGGAAAAGCGCGTACCGACGGAGCTGGCGGACGCCATTGCCTCCGGGCTGGATCTGCCGCCGGAAGAAATTGCCGTCCATTCCGGCATGATCGGCGTCGTGGACCTCAAGCAGATGATTGTGGATGACCGTCCCGATCTCCTGTTCCCGCCCTACACGCCGCGCTTCCCTGAGCGGATTTTGGACTTTAATGGCGATTGCTTTGCCGCCATCCGGGCGAAGGACCTGCTGGTTCATCACCCGTTTGAAAGCTTTGACGTGGTGGTGCAGTTCCTGCGTCAGGCAGCGCTCGACCCGAACGTGATTGCCATCAAGCAGACGCTGTATCGCACGTCTCGTGACTCCCCCATCGTCAAGGCGCTGATTGAAGCGGCTGAGGCCGGGAAGTCCGTCACCGCTATGGTGGAACTGCGGGCGCGGTTTGATGAGGAAGCCAATATTCGCCTCTCCCGCGCGCTGGAAGCTGCCGGCGTGCAGGTGGTGTTCGGCTTTGCGGATTTGAAGACCCACGCCAAGCTCAGCCTCGTGGTGCGGCGCGAGGGGAATCAGGTGCGGTCCTACGCGCATTTTGGCACGGGTAACTACCACCCCATTACCGCCAAGATTTACACGGACCTCTCCTTCTTTACCTGCAAGCCGGAGCTGGCGCGGGATTCCGCTCGTCTGTTTAACTACGTGACCGGCTACGCCATGCCGGCCAAGATGGAAGCCATTTCCTTCTCGCCCATCACCATCCGCAGCACGCTGCGGGAGCTGATTGAGGAAGAAATTGCCCACGTCAAAGCCGGGCGGCCGGGCACCATCTGGCTGAAGATGAATGCGCTGGTGGACCCGGATCTGATTGATTGCCTCTATCGCGCCTCCTGCGCCGGGGTGCGGATTATCGGGGTGATCCGGGGCATCTGCTGCCTGCGGCCCGGTGTGCCGGGGCTTTCTGAAAATATCCGCATCAAATCCATCGTCGGGCGTTTTCTGGAACATTCCCGTATTTTCGCGTTCGGCAACGGCCACCGTCTGCCCTCCCGCTATGCCAAGGTCTATCTGTCCTCTGCGGACTGGATGACGCGGAACATGGACTGGCGCGTGGAAAGCATGGTGCCCGTCACCAACCCGACGGTGCATGCGCAGATGCTGGGGCAGATCATGGTCTCTAACCTCAAGGATAATCTGCAATCCTGGGGGCTGGAAGCCAGCGGGACGTGGCGCAGGCTGACGCCGGGGGCACGGCCTTTCTCCGCGCATGAATGGTTTATGACGCACCCGTCTCTTTCAGGCCGGGGGTCTGCTGCGCATGAAACACCCCTGCGCGCACCGGCCTCTCTGCCGACATCAAAAGACCTGATGTTTGATGACTGACCTCAGCCAGCGGAGCGGGAAAAGCAGAATGCGTGTTTTCGGCATCTGTTCTCGGTTTTCGTGAACGATTTTCGGGAGTAGAGTGCCGCCCATGCAGACTGATATGCCGCGCCGCTCGGCCGTTGTTGATCTTGGGTCCAATTCTGTGCGCCTCGTGGTGTTCGAGGGCATATCGCGCAATCCTGTGCCTATTTTTAATGAAAAGGCCGTGCTGCGTCTGGGCCGTGGCCTGACGGCAACAGGCAGGCTGAATGAAGAAGGCGTGCAGATGGCCATGGAAGTGCTCAGCCGCTTCCACGCCATTGCCCGCGCCATGAACGCCGACCCGTTTGAAATTCTGGCGACCGCTGCAGTGCGGGATGCCCTGAACGGCCCGGAATTTGTGGACGCCCTGCGCAGAAATATGCCGGGTGTGCCCATCCGTATTCTGAGCGGGGAAGAAGAGGCCGATCATTCCGCCATTGGCGTGATGTGTGGCATCCCCGGCGCAAAGGGGCTGGTGGCCGATGTGGGCGGCGGCTCTCTGGAACTGATCCGTCTGGCGAAAGATGGCCGCCATGATGCCAACACGCTGCCGCTGGGCGTTATCCGCCTGAGCGACCGCGCCAAGTGTGACCTCGCCGTGGCCCGCACGCTGGCGGAAGAGGATATCGGGGGCGTTAAATGGCTGCCTCAGGTTAAAGGGGATACGCTGTATCTGGTTGGCGGAGCCTTCCGCGCTCTGGCCCGGCTGCACATTGCCCGCATGCAGTATCCGCTGAATATCGTGCATTATTATACGCTTGGGCTGGAAGAAGCGCGGGAGATGACCGGCTGGCTGCTGCATGCACCGCGTCGTGGTCTGGAACGTCTGCCGGGCGCGCCGAAAAAGCGTCTGGATGATGTGCCATTTGCCGCCACTGTTCTGCGCAGACTGTTGCGCAGGGTGCAGCCGGAGCGGGTGGTGTTCTGCGTGGATGGTCTGCGGGAGGGGTGGTACATGCTCAATGTCGCCCCCGATTGTCTGCCTCAGGACCCGATGGAAGTTGTCGCGCGGGACATGTGCGCCCGGCTGGGCCGCAGTAATACGCTGCCGGATGTCCTCTGCCGCTGGACGGATGGCCTGCTGACCAAGGAAAGCAAGCAGGAAGGGCATCTGCGGCGCATTGCCTGTATTCTCTCGGATGTTGGCAGTCACGATCACCCGGAATATCGGGCGGAGCAAACCTACTGGCGTATCCTGCGCCTGCAGGGTGTCGGGTTTGATCATGAATCGCGGGCCTGGCTTTCTCTGGCGCTGGCCATGCGGTATGCGGCGGATATCAATGCGGAATTTCTGGCAACCTCACGCACCTTGCTGAGCGAGGCCGCATGCCGCCGCGCCATTGTGCTGGGGCTGGCTTTGCGTCTGGCGTATTCCCTTTCCGGCGGTACGGCGGTGCTGCTGGATGGCACGGCTCTGCTGTGGCAACGCAAGGTGCTGGTGCTTAAACTGGTGTCTTCCCGCGTTGCGGTGCGGGGTGAAACGGTGAGGCGCGGGCTGACCCGCCTCGGGCAGGCGCTGGACGTTTCCACCCGCTTTGAGGCTGATCTGGAATCCTGATCAGCCTGCCTTCGGTCGGATGCTGATGTGTGCGGGGAGCAGGGCATAGAGGCTCTGCGCCAGCGGACACACCCATGGGACTGGACAAGCTGTGGCGTTCTGGGCACCTTAAATTTCGGACATCTGCCCGGGATGGAGATTTATGATCCGTAGTCAGTGGAAAAAGTCACGTGTCTTCTGATGAGATAGTCGACCCGACCGTGCAGAATGATGCCTCTGTGCGGCGTGTGCTGCTGCATCTGGTTCTGCCTTTTGGCGCTTTGCTGCTGGTTGTGGCATCCATCGCCGGTATTGGCCTGCATTCCTACCGCTCCACGCGGGCCGGGGTGGCGGCACTGACGCATGAACTGCTTGGCGCTGTGCAGCGGAATATTTCTCAGGAAGTGTCCGATTACATCATGCCCGCCATGGCCGGGAACGTCATTGCCAGCGGGATGATTGCGCATGCGCCGCCGCAGGTGGCGGACCGGGTGTTTAATTCCTACGGTGCGGCCATGCTGCAAAGTGTGCCGCAGTTGCAGTCCTTTTATCTGGGGGATGAGGACGGCCATTTCCGCCTGATTACCCGTGGGCCGGATGGCAAAAATCAGGAACGCACCACGTTTGAGGTACATGATGGCAAGCAGGTCTATCACCGGGAATTTTATACGGATGACGGCGTAAAAACCGGCGAGGAATATACGGACGCAACCGGGTATGACCCGCGTAAACGCCCGTGGTACGCCAATACGGAAGGCAAGACGGACATCCAGTGGACGCAGCCTTATCTGTTTCCGTCCTCGCGCCAGTTTGTCATGACCAGTTCCCTGCGGTTTAAGGCCGCAAACGGGCACACCTATGTTTTTGCTACCAATATTTCCCTGAACGAACTCAGCACGTTTCTTGACCATCTTAAGGTCGGTAAAACCGGCAACGCCATTATTCTGGATAAGCAGGGCCGGGTTATGGCGGGGCGTAACATCATGCAGCAGGCGGAAGCTGCGGGATGGGACCCCAACAAGATGGTGCTGGACCCCAAAACCCATCCGGTTTTTGCCCGTGGGTATGACCATTACCGCGTGCGTGGCTTTGGCCCGCGTAGTTTTGAGCTAAACGGCAAACGCTATGTGACCATTGCCTCACCGCTGAAAAGCTCAGCGGAAGGCTGGATCCTGCTGCTCTCCGCGCCGGAAAATGACTTTGCCAGCTTTGCCCGCCAGAGCAGCCAGCAGAGCCTGCAATTTGCCGGGATCATCATCGTCTTCTCACTGGTGCTGGCCGGGTTTCTTGTGCGGCAGGTGCGCCGTTCGGAACGGGTGGCCCGCAAGCTGGCACAGCAGGGTGTGCAGATTACGCATGAAAGTGCGGCCGTGCAGCAGGTCGCGGTCACGCCGCATCTGTTTGACCCGGCGGCAGACCCTCTGGTGCTGACAGAGCAGCTTGCGCATGTCACGGATGCACGCCGAGCCAGTATCTGGCGGCTGATGCATGACGGGCAGGCGCTGATCTGTGAAGATTCCTATGATCAGAAGCAGGATGCCCATTCCGGCGGGTTTGAAATGTCCCGCTCGGAGCTGGGGGCGTTTTTTGAAGCCATTGAATCCGGTGATGTGCTGAGCGTTGAGAACGCGGCGGTGGATGACCGGACAACGCAGTTCGAGCGGCTGGTCATGCGGGAACTGGGCACGCGTATGCTGGCCGTCTACCCCATTCCGGGTCCCAAAGGGATTATCGGCGCGGTGGTGCTGGAAGATGCCCATATGGCCCCGCATCTGGTGTATTTTGTGGACCTGATGGCGTCTATCGCCGGGATCAGGCTGGCTGAAACAGCGGAAAACAGCGGGAGCGGGCATGGCCTGCCTGCGGATGAAGTGCCCGGTGCAGTCAATTCCGCCAAGCCGCAGCCGGAACCGCAGTTTGATAATATGCTCATGCGTGCGCCGCAGGTGGCTGGCGTGACGACATCCGGCGTTTATCCGTCCGTTGCCGTGCTGGTCATCACCTTCTCCGACCCGGTGGTGGATGGGGATGCGGAAACGCAGGCTCTCCTGACGTTGATCAACCAGTTGGCCACGGACGTGCAGCGCATCTCGCGCGAGCGCGGCCTGTTTGGCGTGGAAGTGGCCGGGCACCGTATGATCTGCATGGCGGGTTGCACGACGGAGGAAGATCCGACCGCCATTATCCGCATTGCCGATGCTGCGCTGACCATGCGGGAAACCTTCATGGCCGCACTCGCTGCGGCTAATCTGGAACCTGTGTTCGCCATGGGGCTGGATTACGGTGCCGCCTTTGGGGGCGCTGTGGGGGAAGACCCGAAAGTGTTCAACCTGTGGGGGCAGACGGTCTCTCTGGCGGAACTGATGGCGCAGGGGGCTACGGATGGCGGCACCATTCAGGTGACAGACCGGGTGTATCAGGCGCTGCGTGACCGGTATCTGTTCCGCTCACGCGGGTCCTTCTTTGCGCCGCATCTGGGCCTTGGCCGGGCCTATATTCTGGCAGCGCGGCGATGAGTGGCAGCAGCGAACCACGCAATCCGGGCGATGAGCGTGACCCTATTCTGGAGGCCGATGCTGCCAGCCATCCGCAGCATAAACAGAAATTTGTGCTGCATGAGTGGGTGCGGGGCAAGCTGGCCTGGATAGGCCGCCTGACGCGGCGGCAGATCCGCTTTTTCCTGATCATGCTGGGAGCAAGCTGGGGCGTTATTTTTGAGAGTTTTCGCTCTCATTCCTGGCGGCGGACTGTGCGGTACGAGTTCGGCACAACCCTCAACAGCGTGATTGGCGGTGGCATGGTCGCCACGATGTTTGCTGGCACTCTGACTGGTGTGGCAGCAGTCTCGCAGACCATTTACTGGCTGGGTCTGGCTGGCATGGCCAAAATGACCGGCACCATTCTGATTGATGTGGTCATTCGGGAAATTGCGCCCATTCTGGTGGGTATCCTGCTGCTGGGCCGCAATGGCATGCTCTCCGTGACGGAGCTGGGGCTGCTGACAACGGGCGGGGAAATCCGCTCCATGCAGGCGCAGGGGCTGGACCCGTTCCTGTTGCTGGTCATGCCGCGGACGCTGGCCTTTACCGTGGGCGGCTTTACCCTTGGCATTCTGTTCTCCTTCGCGGCACTGGTGACAGGTTATATCATCAGCCGCCTGTCCGGCGTGGTGACCAATCCGATCTGGACGTTTCTCTATGACGTCATTACCGCCATGTCCCACGCCGATTATCTGGTGATCCCGCTCAAATTCATCACCGTCGGGTTTGTGGTGGGGCTGGGGGGCTGCCTGACAGGTCTGACCGCGACCAATGAGGATAATCTGCGCACCCTTCTGCCGCGTGGCTTCTCGCGCGGCATGCTGATTGTGATGGCTGTCAGCGTGCTGTTCAGTCTGGATCTGTAAGATGGATACACGCACAACCGGCCCGCTTCTGGAACTGAACAAGGCAGTCCCTTCCTTTGAGGAAAGCGGCCTGCCGCCAGTCCCCTTCAGCATGAAGCTGATGCCGGGAGACTGTATGGTGGTTGAAGCCCGCTCCACCTCCCGCGCGACCATGTTTGCAGACATGTGCTGCGGGCTGGTGCCGCTGGAGGATGGTGGGGTGAAGTTCATGGGGCTGGACTGGGCCGCGCTGCATGACAGGGAAATGAATGCTCTGCGTGGCCGCATCGGGCGCATGACGCGCAGGCCGAGCTGGCCTGAGTTCCTGAATACGCATTTTGCCATTACACTCCAGCAACTGCACCATACCACGCGCCCGCTGGATGAGATTGTGGCGGAAGCAGCCCGGCTGGGAGAACTGTTTGGCTTGCCCGGCCTGCCTGTCCTGCGGCCAAGCATGCTTTCCGACGCAGACCTGCTGCGGGCGGGCTGTGTGCGGGCCTTTTTGGGGCGGCCCCGGTTGCTGCTTCTGGAAGACCCGCTGGAAGGCAGCCCGGTGGATCTGCAAAATCCGTTCCTCAGTGCAATAACGGAGGCGCGGGACAGAGGGGCTGGTGTCATCTGGCTGGTACGTAATAATGCCATATGGCAGGGCTACCGGCAGGGAATTACAAGTATGTGGCGCCTGGCTGATGACGGGCTTGTAGAAATACGGACGGCATAATGTTCCAGATCCGCTTACGACAGAAAATCAAACCTCTCATTTCCCTGCGCTATGCGGATGAATGGGTCGGGTTCCTCGTGCTGCTCAGCGTGGTGCTGTTTGCTGGTGCCGTGGTGGAAGCCGGTGTGCTGCAAAACTGGCTAACACCACCCGCACGCCTGCATGTCACGCTGCCCGCTTCTGGCGTGGGTGGCCTGACGGTGGGGAGTGATGTGCAGTTGCTCGGCACCCATGCGGGGACGATCCGCGCGGTCAAGCTCAACCCCTCGGGTGAGCTGTATGCGCAGGTTGATCTGGACCCGCAGGCCAAGCCGTTTATCCGCCGGGACAGCACGGCTATTATCCGCAAGCAGTTTATTGTCACCGGGTCGTCCTATCTGGAACTCAGTCGTGGGCATGGGGACGCCATGGACTGGAGTTACGCGGTTCTGAGCGCCACGCCAGCGCCCAACCCGGCGGACCAGATTACAGCCACACTGAATGATATTCAGGCCCAGATCATGCCCGCCATTGCCAGCGCACGGCACATGATGGCCGAACTGGACGCCACCATGACGGACATGCACGCAGGCAAGGGCACCGTGGGGCAACTGCTGACTAATGATGAACTGCTCAAACAGGCGCAGGCTGCGGCAGTTTCCCTCAACACCGTGATTGATCGCCTCAAGCCGATTGAAAACCAGGTGTCTGGCATTATGACCAAGACGGATGGCACCATGAGCAATCTCCGTTCCGCCTCGCATGACCTGAAAGGGGCCACGCCGCATCTGCCCGCTATTGCAGGCAGCGTGGAGGCCAGCACGGCGGATCTGCCCGCGCTACTGGCGCAGGCGCAAACAACGCTTTACGGGCTGGAAAAGCTGACCGACCAGTTGCGCGGCATGTGGCTGCTGGGCGGCCAGAAAACCACCAAGAAAAACCGCCTCGCACCCCGGCAGGTGCGGCCATGAGGCGCGTTGGCTCTCTCGCCCTGCTGGTACCCTTGCTTCTGACAGGGTGCGGCGGAGGGGTTGTGGAAGCGCCCTCAGCGCGGGATGATGCCGCGTGGGATCAGGCTATGACCGCCGGGCAGGATTCCTTTGAGCTTGGCCGTTACAGCGTCGCCATTACCCAATATCGCAAAGCGGCTGATCTCGCTCTGCTGAGGGATGACGGCGTGGCGGCGTCCGAAGCGGGGTATGACCTCGCGGTGTCGCAACTGGCGGGGGATGACCCGGCGGCGGCTGTTAAAACCGTGCAGACCACCCGGCAGGCAGCCACCGTGCGCGGGCAGACGGCACGCCCGGAGTTTGATCTGATTGAGGCCGCAGCCCGGTACCGCCTGAAGCAATATCCGCAGGCGATTGCGCTGGCCTCTGGCGGCATGGCCTCCACCAATACAGCCTATGCCGCACGGTCCGCCCTTGTGCTGGGGCTGGCGGCGGATGCAGGGCAGGATACACCATCTTTCCAGAAAGCTCTGGCCTATTTCAACGGGCTGAAGCCACCGCTTTCCCGCACGGAGCAGGCGGATAAGGCGGAAATTCAGGCGCGTGCCGTTCTGGCATCTAACCCGGTGCAGGCGGAGCAACTGGCTGAGCAGGCCGCGACCCTGCGGCGGGATGATGCCTCTTACCGGGATATGTCCCGGGCGCTGGCTCTGGCAGGGCAGGCGGCGGACCGCAGTGGCGACCATCAGAAAGCCGCCAGCTTGTGGGCGCGGGCGGCCCAGAGTGCCTCCATGCAGGCGAATTCAGCCAACACGGTGGATGCAGCAACCGTCACGCAGGGGTCGAGCCTGCTGCGGGGCGGGGCGACGACAGCTGAGAGTGATGCCGCGCAATGGGCGCATCTGGCGGGTGGCGTATCCCTGCATCCGTTTGCGGAGCCGAAGAAGCAATAAGCAAAATCGCTGCAAAGTGATGCGGATTTGCTATGCGTAATTGGTGGAAGCAAGCCTTTCTGAGGCCGTGTATCACCGTCTGATCGCAGGGTCGCGCGGCATGGCGGCCTTTCAGATCGGAAGGGCGGACATGAAAAGCGTATTTCAAAGGCTTAAGGAAAAGCGCGAAGCGCGACTGACGGCCCGCTACAACAGGCTGGACGATACGCCGCTTGAAAATACAGGCAAGACTGGCAAGAAGTCTCACTTTACCACCAAAGAGGCCATGCGCCGGTTTCGGGCGCATGCGCTGGTGGAAGAAAAAGCCCACCGCGATGTGGTGCGTGTCGGCTTGTCCGATAGTGTCTGGACGGACCTGTATCACCACGCATTGACGGCAAGCTGGACAGCTTTTGTTTATACATCGGTTATTTTCTATTTTCTGATCAATCTGTTCTTTGCCCTGCTGTATCTGATCGCACCGTCACAGGTGACGGGGGATGGCCAGCATACGCTGCTTTCCCTGTTCTTCTTCAGTGTGCAAACGCTCTCGACCGTCGGGTATGGCGGCATGGTGCCGGTGGGGCCGTATGCCAACATTGTGGTCTCGTTTGAAGTGCTGGTGGGCATGATGATCAACGCGCTGGCAACAGGCGTTGTGTTTGCCCGTTTTGCCCGCCCCCGCGCGCGCATCATGTTCAGCAATACGGCGGTTATCAGTAATGAAAACGGCATTCCAGCACTGTGTATCCGTATTGCCAACCTGCGGCTGAGCGTCATTTTATCCGTGGATGTGGAAGTATCCCTGTCCCGACTGGTGATGAGTGAAAACGGGCATCTGGTCCGGCAGTTTGACCAGCTTTTGCTGGTGCAGTCACATGTGCCGGTGCTGCGGTTTGCGTTTGTCATGGCGCATGTCATCGGGCCGGAAAGCCCGCTGCACGGCAAAAGCATGGCGGAACTGGAAAAGGAAGAAGCCGAAATTGTCGTAACCGTCACAGGCACGGACGAGGCGCTGGGTCAGACCGTATTTGCCCGCACCGCGTATCGGTTTGACCGGGTGCACCATAATCATCGGTTTGTGGATATCGTTCTCTCCCGCCCGGATGGCCGGATTGCTGTGGATTACACGCGCTTTCACGATATCGAAAAACACTGAGAGCCGCGTTAGAGCGGTCATTCAGGCCGCTACAGGCAGATGGAAACGGCGGGTTGTGTCCAGAAAGGTGACATTGTCCGCCAGTTCCCGCTTCATCACTTCCAGACTGCCGACAGCGCGGGTCAGGTCCATCTGTAAAGACAGGTTTGGCTCCCGCAACGCGGCGGGCCGCAGCTGCGCCAGTGCGTTGGCCGCAGTCTCCGCAGGCTGTGTGGTGTGACCATGCAGCGTGGCGATGCTGTGCATCACAGATTGCAAAAGCTGCGTCTGTTCCGGCGATAGGGCATGGTGCTCCAGCACATGCTGAATGCGTAGCACCAGCAGGCCGACTGTCATGATTCCCATTGCTCCGGCCAGATAGGCTTCTGTCAGAGCGTCAGGTTTAACGCCGGCATGATGGATAATCTGCGCGATGCGTCCGCAGGAGCGGGCCATCCATTCCGCCGGGGTAAAGGTGCTTTTCTGCGCGGCCAGCCTGCGTAAATCCCGCACCAGCTTGCGGCGTAAGCGCCAGCGTTCGGCAGCTGCATCAAAGGGCAGCACAAGGCGGAAGGCCCATACCCCCAGAGCAATCCCCAGAACAACAGCGGGCGTGGTATTAAACCAGATGATTTCGTTCATGCGGCTATGGTTGGCCGGGCCAATCATAAACGGCATGAAGTTGTTATAGGCTGCGGCGGTACCAATGGAATTCGGCGCGCGGAGGGCCAGCCCGCCCACCAGCATGGGGAAAAACAAGGAGGCCAGCAGGGTCTCATTACTGGCCTGATCTGGCAGGACCAGAAACACTAAAAACCATGAGACGACCGCAGCCCAGACAGCGCCCCTCAGAAAACCACTTGAGGCCAGAACGGGATTTTCAAAAGAGGAAAAACGTGTGCTGGTGACTGCCACAAACATGGCCAGTGTGGAGCCATCCGGCCAGGCGGTGACTTCCCATATCAGACCGCCAATGCAAATGGCAGCGGCCGCCCGCAAGCCATTATTGAGGGCCAGAACAGGATCTTTTTCAATATGCTGCGCAAAGCGGAAGTGGTCTTTGGGGCTGGGGTCCTGTGTTGCAATAAAATGCTCAAGGGCTTCATCCAGTTCCAGAATGAGCTTTGCCAGAGCCGTTGCCAGAATGCGGCTTTCCAGCAGGTCACGCATCAGCTCTTCGGAACTGTTGGGATGTGTTCTCGCCTGTTCAAAAAGGATCAGTGTGTCCGTGGCGGTTTGCAGGCAGTTTGTGCGGGCGTGATACAGGTCCGCACGGATCTGGCGCGCTGCTTCGACCGGATCAGAATTTTTCAGGTGATCGGGGATGGTTTTCAGGATTTGAGCAAAGTCCGAGAGCGATTTTTTAAATGTCTCGGGCAGCGGGGCAGCGGCTTCCATATGGATATGCATGCTCAGCCCGCGTGCCAGAAAGGTCGAGATACTGGCCAGCACAGCGCGGGCGTGGTCGCCCACATGCGCATGCGGGCCTAACTCAATCTCGCTGAACTCCACCTGATCTGCCAGAGAAGGGATGCTGCCCATCAGCGCGCGGGAACGGAACAGCCCATCTTTTTCCCCCAGAAGCAGGCCGGTCATGCTCAGGCAGGCTCCGCTGAGAGCGTCTTGCAAACGGCTGCGAATTTCTTCATGCGCAACAGTATTCAGGCGGGGGGCGAACAGGCCAGCCAGCGTGCTTTCACACACAATGCCCAGCGTGATGTAGGTGGTGCGGGACACGGCAATCATAAACACATTGTCCGGCTGGTTGGCCGCACTCAGCACAATGATGGTGCAGGTAAAGGCCACCAGAACCAGCGCGTAGGACCGGAAGTTGCGCAGAAACGTCGCCTCCGCACAGCAGGCCCCGGCTCCCAGCGCCAGCAGGGGAAACAGCAGCCAGGGTTCCTGCGGAAAGGCGGCCAGAAAGGCAATGCCAGATATCGCGCCAATACAGGTGCCAATCAGTCGCCATTTGGCTTTGGAAATACTTTGTCCGCGTGAGTTCTGCGCCACAATCCATGTGGTCATGGCGGCCCATTGCGGGCTGTCCAGCTCCATCCACAGCGCAAGGCTCAAGGCCAGCAGGGCAGCAAAGGTTGTGCGCAGGGCAAACCCCAGATTGGCCGGGGAGGGCGCAATCAGCCAGGCGAGGGGGGCATTTTCTGAAAGACCGGTTCGGCCCAGTGAGAGTCTGGTCGCCCACGCATGCATTTGCTGCGAAAGGCGATCAGAGAATGAAGACACATGCACGGACCGATTATTCCTCCAGACCTTCTATTATAACATGAAGGTGAGGGTCCGGTACATATTAAAATAGTTTTTCAAAATGGAGAGAACTGCGCTCCTGCTCAAGCCGCCCTGTAAGGTTTGGAGGCATCAAGGAATACGGCGTTGGCATCCAGTTCGTGCGAGACGACGATCAGATACGCAATGGCGCGGGTCAGCTCGATGCGGGTGGTGATGTTGGGTTCCATCGCCTCAATACGGCGCAACGTGCTGGTGGCGAGGCGCGCGCTTTGAGCGGTGCGGCCATATTTACCGGTAAAGCGGCTCATGCGGGCCATCACGACTTCAATTGGCCGCCGGGCAGAACGTGGAATCTGGTTACGTTCAAGCAGGTTGCGCAGGCGGATGATGTTCAGGCCGATGGTCATGGCGGCCAGTGTGCCCTGCAAGCAGCCCTCAATAGTGGGGGAGGGCGTGGGGCCTGCATGGCGGATCAGCCGGGCAAAGCGGTCAATGTTCCGGCCAATCCAGTTCTGGTTGAGCGGAATGGGTTCGGCAGAGGCCAGCGTGCGCAGGTCACGCAGCAGCGTGCGGCGCATGCGCCAGCGTTCCGCGGCACTGCTGAACGGCATAACCGCCCGGAACATGATGACGGCAAACGCCACCCCCAGCAGAATGGCGGCTGTGGTGTTGAACCAGGCAATTTCGTTTTCACGACCCTGATTAAACGGATGCACAAAGTTGGGCAGCAGCAGGGTGTAGGCGGCGGCATGCAGAGCCGTGCCTGCGTTCCGGCTGGCCAGCCCGCCTGCAATCATGGGCAGGGCGAGGGAGGCGACCAGCATCTCGTAATTTTCCTGTGTGGGCAGCACCACAAACACAAGAAAGAAGGAGACAAGGGCGGCCCAGAGGCTCCCCACCATGAACTGCGTGGTGGCCACAACCGGATTTTCACGGGTGGCAAACAGGCCGCAGACAATGGCGACAAAGGTAATAAAGCCGAGGCCTGCGGACCATGCCGTGACCTCCCACACCAGACCCGCGCTGGTAATGGCGACTGCCGCACGGATGCCGTTATACAGGGCCTCGCGCTTGTCCACATGGGATTGCAGGCGGAAGTGGAAGTGGTCCCCGCGGATAAAGTGCTGGCTGGCGTCATATTCCCGAATGGCCTGTTCCAGCTCACCCAGCAATTCATCCAGCGCGTTGTGCAGAATACGGCCATCCAGCAGCGCCTGAATTTCCGGATTATCCTGCACACGGACCTGCTGCATGCTGATTTCGGTCGTCAGGGCATCAACAATCTGCTGCCGGCATTCCGCACGGATCAGGCGCAGGTTTTCCAGCAGAGCCTGAACGGTGTCGTCAGTTTCCAGCTGGGGCGGCAGGGCGTTGAGAAAAGCGCTGACTCTGGCTGCCGTGGCGCGGAAAACAGGCTGGTCCGTCTCCACATATTGCAGCCGCACGGCCATGCCCAGACCACGGGAAAGCAGCACGGAAACCGCGGCGAGGGCGGCGCGGGCGTGGTCGCCCTCATGCCCGTGCGGGCCCATTTCCACTTCCGAGAATTCAATCTGGTCATTGATGGACAGAATGGGGCCGAACATGGCGCGGGAGCGCACAAGGGCTTCATCATCGCCAGAGAGCAGGCTGGAGACAGAGCCGGAGACATTCCCCAATGCTGTGCGCAGCTTGTCACGGATATTGCGGCGGGCCGTGGCGGCCAGATTATGGGCAAACAGCCCCGCCAGAACGCTCTCACACGTAATGCCCAGCACAATATATGTGGCGCGGGACATGGCGGTCATAAACACGTTGGCAGGGTTGGGAATGGCCCCAATCGCAATGATGGCGCAGGTGTAGCCCGCCAGAACCAGCGCGTACGAGCGGAAGTTGCGGACCAGCGTTGCCAGCGTACAGCACAGCCCCACCCAGATTCCGAGTGCCGGGAAGAACAGCCACGCCTGCTGGATAAAGGCGGAAATGAGCGTGATGGACATCACCACACCAATGGCTGTGCCGACCAGTCGCCATTTCGCTTTGGAAATACTTTCCCCGCGGGAACCCTGCGCCACAATCCAGACGGTCATGGCGGCCCATTGCGGGTCATCCAGTTCCATCCACAAAGCAATGATCAGGGCGATCAGCGCCGCAGCGGTGGTGCGCACGGCAAAGCCGAGTGCAGGAAGGGACGGGGCAAACAGCCAGCGCAGCCGGCCACTCTGCTGCTCGCCGGGGCGGCGCAGCGGGCGCAGATGGCGCAAGGGGCCGATGCGGTCGAGAAGGAAGACGGGGAGACTGGGCAAAGGTGCTACTTTTTCGGCTGCGGCTGTTTGAAGCGTTTCAGACTTTCAAAGTAGCCCGATTCCCTGAATTTTCCTTGAGGTGTCAGACGCATATCAGCTATCGGTCCATCTCAGTGGGGTGCCGGGATGATAAGAAAGGCAGTTATTGATCTCGCACATGACTGCTATTTGGTCCATGATGATCTTAACTGATGCCCGCCTGAACTGTGCAAGACTTGCACAGCAGGCTTAATGGAAAAGCAGAGAGGCTTTACATGTCCGATTTCATTCAGAACCTTGTTGGAAAAGTGGAAGGCGCACTTGGCGTCAGTCTTCAGGGGGAAATGCAGCAGCAGCTCCAGAAACTGCTCCAGCCTGAAACGCTCCAGAGCATTCTGACGCAGGCTGATCAGGCCGGTCTGGGTGACAAGGTTCGGTCATGGATCAGTCAGGGCAGCAATGTGCCTGCAACGGCTGATGAAATCCGCGATATTCTGGGCAGCAGCACCGTGCATGACCTGGTGCAGCGCACCGGCCTGCCGGCTGATGCGGTTCTGACCACGCTGGCGCACTTCCTGCCGCAGGCCGTGGACAAAAAGACGCCGGAAGGCACGCTGCCTGCTCCTGCCGACGCAACAAAAGAAGCCTGAGGCTTTATGACCCGCCCCCGACCACTCCATGCGTCGGGGGCGGGGCTTTGCCACTGAGATGGCAAACTTGCACGATTGAAAGGTGCATCAGGCCAGACAATCCGTTATGATGCCCGCATGAACCTTGGTGAGCGCATCACACGTGTTGATAGCTGGCTGCTGGATGACCTTTGTCAGCCGCTTGCAGACAGGCTGCCCGAGCGCATGCCGGCGCTGGAAGTTGGCATGAGTTGCCAGCTTGGCTCCCTCCTGTTTTCTGCTGTGTCCATTATTGCCGTGTTTGTCATTGGCGGGATGGAAGACATCTCCAACATGATGTTCAACGTGTTGGTCTGGGGCCTGTGCGTGACGTTCTTCATCGGTCTGAACCGTATGCGCGTGCTCGTGCAGCCCGGCAGGCCCAACCCGTTACGCTATATGCTGGTGGGGGTGCGGCTGGTGTCCATCCCGTTTACCGCTTACGTGCTGTATCAGGCGTATGATGCGCCTGCGCCGTTCCAGCTCCCCATGTGGTTCAACGCCCTCTCCAACCTCGTGTTTGTAGTGGGGCTGTATTTCATTTCCTGCCAGCCCCGGCCGCCGCAACGCCGCGCGCGGGAAGATATCTGGGCACGGACCCCGCTGCAGGAAGCCGGGAATAGCTGATCAGAACACTGCGTTAACGGCAAACTGCGGGGCGACTTTAATGCCCGTATTATGACCGGCGTAATAAACCGCAGCTCCCGCAATCACACCCCAGCGTGGGTTCCAGTTATATTCAACCGCCGGGGCAATCTGCCAGTCTGTTGAGGCCGCGCTGATCTTGTTCACGCGTGTACCCGCAGCGGTCCAGCCTTTCAGGTGCGAACCGTTGCCCCAGTCCCGCGCCAGATCCATGGCCAGAACCCAACGCTGAGTGATGCCGTATTCTAGAGAGAACCCGGTCTGCCCGCTCATGCCCGGTCGCCCTGTGCCACGAAAACCTGCTGTGGTGCCGTACGTGGTCGTGTCCCGCAGGCGCGCGCTGGTTAAAGCGCGGCGCCACCAGTTCCAGACGCGCAGGCGCAGGGCATGGTTGCCGGGAAGGGTGTAGGTGGATTGCTCGGTAACAGCCACGCGGAAGACGTAAGCGCCGGTCCCCGTCCCATCCTGTGTGGAGCGCAGGCGGGAATAGGCTCCTGTTGGCATGACGACACCGGCAAACAGATTGAGGTCCGGGATAAAGCGTTTTGGGTTTGGGTGGAGAAACCGCCAGATGAAATCGACCGGGAAATCCCCGAATTGCGGGCCATGCGAATGCCCCGCTGAATGCTTCCACCCATAGCTGATGACGGTGTGGGTCTGAATGCTGATGTCATCCGTAATGCCGTATTTCCACAAGGTGGAATTACTAAAGCTCTGCTGCCGTGGGTGGAGAGGGTGGCTGGTGCCGTTGGACGCAAACGTCCCCACAGGCTGGCTGTAAGTATAATAAGGCTCGATCCCCAGATCCCCGGCATGAGACTTTGCACCAGACGGTGAGACCAGAGAGCCGGTGTACCACTGGGCCGCGCGCGCAGTGGGGGAGGAGAGGCTTGTAAGGCATGATCCGACCAGCACCGCACACAAAGACCGGGAGCAGGGAGGGAACGATAGTCTGATCATAACCGTTAAAAGCGCCTTGTTTTTTTATCTTGGGGCGCAGAAGGCCAGCAAATTCCGCTGAAATCAAGAATAGAGGAGAGATTTCACAAAAGATTTTACGGGTCTTATTGAAAGACTCTGAGTTTTCTGCGGGTGTTAAGGAAACTTTATTTCGTTACACTTAGATATCGAAACTTTATTGTTACGATATTTTATCTATTTCATGGAGTCTGCTTTGTGGGGAAGAATTCATGATTTGAGCGCGCTCTGGTCTTCAAATATTGCCGCCAGTAGCGTAGAAACCGGCACAATAGTGATAAAAAATCAGAACAGGGAACAACGCGATGGCCATTGGGACGCAGCCGGTCAACACCAGACGGCGGACTTATGCCATTCTGATAGCCCTCGTTCTGGGTGTAATGAGCGGGCTTTTCATTCACACGCTCTCATCCGCTGTCATTCATTTTGCCGAACAGGCAGCAACCCTGATGACGGGGATTTTCCTGCGGCTGATCAAGATGGTCATCGCACCACTGGTTTTTGCCACGCTGGTGAGCGGGATTGGCAAGCTGGGTGATGACAGTCAGGTTTTCCGTATCGGCGGAAAAATCCTGCTGTGGTTCATCAGCATGTCTTTTATCTCGCTGCTTATCGGGCTTCTGGCGGGGAATATCTTCCAGCCGGGTGCCGGGTTTGAACCTCCGGCCGTGGAAGATCTGGCCAGCCTGAAGCACCCATTCCTGCCGGTTGATTTCCTGCTGCATATCGTGCCGACCAGCGTGCTCGATGCCATGTCCCGCAACGATATCCTCCAGATTGTGGTGTTCTCCGTGCTGTTCGGTCTGGCGCTGCCTGCCGCGGGCAAGGCCGGAAAGACCATGCTGGGCTGGACGGAAGAGCTGGGCCACATCATGCTGCGGATGACCGACATGGTCATGCTGCTGGCCCCCATGGCCGTGTTTGGCTCCGTTATGGGCAGCATTGCGCATAGTGGCGGCGGGATGCTGATCCAGTACAGCCGCTTTCTGGTTGAGTTCTACAGCACTATTCTGGTGCTCTGGGTTGTGCTGACCACGCTGGCGTTTCTGGTTCTTGGCCCCCGGATTAAAGACCTGATCCGGGAGCTCATTCAGCCGCTCATTCTGGGGTATGCCACGGCCAGTAGTGAATCCGTCTACCCGCTGCTGCTGGAAAAGTTGGAAAACTTTGGCGTGCCGACCCGCATCAGCGGCTTTGTGCTGCCGCTGGGCTACAGCTTCAATCTGGACGGCTCCATCCTGTTCCAGAGTTTTGGCGCGCTCTTTATCGCGCAGGTGTATGACATCCACCTGTCCGCCATGCAGCAGTTCACCATGGTGCTGGTCATGATGCTGAGCAGCAAGGGCATTGCCGGTGTGCCGCGCGCGTCCATTGTCACACTGGTGGCCGTGCTGCCGCAGTTTGGCCTGCCGGAAGCCGGGATTACCCTGATCCTCGGCATCGACCACTTCCTCGACATGGCCCGCACCGCCACCAACGTGCTGGGCAACGGCTACGCTGCTGCCATTTCCGCCAAGTGGGAAGGCGTGCTGTCTGACGGGCCGACGGAGGATCGGCTGTGAAAGACGACCCGGAGGGGAGCGGCTTCATGACGATCACAACAGAACGGCTGCGGTTGCGGGAATGGACTGATGAGGATCGGTCGCCATTTGCAGATATGTCCGCTGATCCTGATGTCATGGAGTTCATGATGCCTCTCCCCCGTGACAAGGCATCTGGTCCGTGGGTTGATGATCAGATCGCTCACATGCAAGAGCATGGCTTCTGTTTTTGGGCTGTTGAACGTAAGGAGGACGCCGCATTCATCGGGACTGTGGGCCTGCGCAGAGTGGGGTATGATGCCTTCTTTACCCCGGCAGTCGAACTCGGGTGGCGGATTGCGCGCCCGTTCTGGGGGCAGGGCTACGCGCCGGAAGCTGCAAAGGCCTGTTTGCAGTTTGGGTTTGAAACGCTGAATTTACCTGAAATTCTTGCCATCACCGTGCCAGCTAACCTTAAATCACGACGGGTGATGGCAAAGCTTGGTATGACGCATAATCCCAACGAAAATTTCGATCATCCCTATGTTCCGGAGGGACACCATCTTCGTGGTCACGTTCTTTATCGGCTCCGTCGTGAGCAATGGGACAACGAGGCACATTGCTCCCAATCATGACGCTGAGCAGGGAGGGGGGCTGACGGCCCGAGGGAGGACTGGTTGTAAGAGGCTTATGCCACCTGCTGTCCTATAAGGGCGGAGCGGATAACCTGTTTCTCCCCGGCAGAAACAGGCCTCCGCTCTCTTTCTAAAGCCAGGGGAGCGGTTGCGGATTGAGGTTCAGGATTTCCAGCGCCTTGCGATTGGATGCTCCCGTCAGGTTGTTTTGATAATAAATGCTTTCCTCGCCTATCTGGCGAAGAGCCTCCTGCTCATTCATGTGGGGTGGAGGCGCAGATCCAATCCAGCGGGCATAAGCTGGCAACCACGCAGACATTTTTGTCGGCTGATTATCCACGACGTTATAAATCCCGGCTGGCGCAGTTAAAGCGGCGACCGTTGCCTGTGCGGCATCGTCCACATGGATAAAGGAAAACGTGCTGCGTCCTTTACCAATGAGTGAAACCTCGCCTTGTGCAAGATGGTGACTGAATGCACCATCCGGCCAGTACCATGTGCCCGGACCGTAAAAGAAGCCGTAGCGTAAACCGATGCTGTCCATAGACGGTGCGCTCCGTAGCCGCCTTTCCAGCTGCGCATACATGCGGGCACTTTGCCCAATCGTGCCGGGAGCGTTGAGCCGTAAAGGAGAGGCTTCAGTGGCCAGTCCATCGCCGCCATCCAGATAGAAACCGGATAATTGCTGGATATAGCGCTGCACCCCGAGGGTGCTGGCTGCCTCAAACAGATTGCCGCCGCCTTCCAGACGTAATGTGCAATCGGCAGGAATGCGCTTTGCTAAGTCGAAAGGGCTGGCGGGAAGCGAGGTCAGCTGGTCGATCACCACGTCTGGCCGGATGCGCTCTATCAGATCAAAAACACTGCTCCGATCCAGCGCATTCTCTTGCAGTGGGTGCGCGCCGAGCGTTTCGATTGCTTTCAGACTCTCCGGGCGGTGAGCCAGTCCCCACACGTCATGCCCCGCATTCCGCAGGCGCGTTATCAGAGGACGACCAAGCGCTCCGCTGGCTCCGGCAACAAGAATTTTCATGGTGCGGTCTCCTCTGGCTTAATGCGCGGGAAAGACGAAGGGCGCTGCTTTATCCTTGACGAAGAATGCAAGGAAACGGGCAGGCTGCGTCTGGCTGGCATTACGCCCGACGAGATGAACGTCAGCCGGTCCTTCAAAGAAGCTCTGCCCTTCTTTCAGAGTAACGGGTGCGCCTCCCGCGACCTGCATGGTGACGCTCCCTTTCAGGACATAGACAAACACGGAGGCATTATGTCTGTGGATGGGGTCTGAACCACCGGGTGGGTAATAGACTGTCAGCATGGCTCCTTCCTTGCCGGGAATGCCTTGCAGGTCATGGGTCATCAAAGGTGTGACTTTGGTCTCTGCGTGAAGAGGGCTGCTCCAGAAACCTGCTGTTATGGCCGCGAGGATGGCAAGTTTGCGCATACTCAATAATCCTTTTGAAAAGACGGGTTCAGGGTGTGCCAGACCGTCTGCGTTGCCTGACTTTGCTGGTGCGGCGCGTCTGAATACGCTCGTCAAACCATGAGTGCGCCTCTCCAAAGAAAGGAGGGGGAGCTTTGTCCCGCACTGATTGTGCCAGGTCAGCCAGTGAGGTCTGTGCCAGTTCCCGCCGCATGGCCTGTTCAGCCCGCAGCATGACGGCATGAATTCCGCAAACGCCCTGCGTTGCCCATTGGGGTGGCTGTTGGCCGAAGAGAGCGCAGCGCCCCCGGATTTCCTGACAGTTGAACAGGCTTTTTTCGCCTTCAACAGCATCCACAACTGTGAGCACGCTGATTTCATCGGCGGGTCTGGCCAGCGTGTAACCACCTTTCATCCCTTCGGATGCGGCGAGAAGGCCAGCCTTTTCAAGGCGGGGCAGGAGCTTGGCGACGAATGCCGCAGGGATGTTCTGAAGCTCCGCGAGGTCAAGACTGCTGACAGGTTCAGGGTTGTCCACCAGCCAAAGCAGGCTGTGCAGAACATATTCGGTGCTTGCGCCGTAAAGTGACATACGCGGACCATATAAGTCCGCGTTTAGATTCGCAAGATTTTAAACCCGACTGAACCGTCCTTCAGATGGTCTTGTTCATATTGATGCCCGTTACGCGAAACCCACTGGCTTCATAGACATGCTGAGCACGCGTATTGTCCGCCGCCACCCGAAGCTTGATGTGTTTGAACCCCTGTTGGCTCAGGTTTTCTTCCAGAGTTTTTAAAGCTTGCTTTCCATAACCCTGACCCTGCTGATCAGGGAGAATGTGGAAATCATAAATATAGACTGATTGATTATTTTGGTCGGGGCGATACCAAAGATACCCGATGATTTCACCAGATTTTATAATGCACAGAAGGATTTCGCTTTCTGTGAGCGGGCCTTGGGGAAAGCTGGTTTCTACAGTTTCCTGTGCCTGCTTTAGAGAGTCTGAAAGAGACAAGCCGTAATTTTCGGATATTTCATGAGCATAATCGGATACAAAATAGTCAGTATAACGAGAAAATTCGTTTTCCTGCATGGGTCTGAATGAAATCATAAAAGCTTTTCTACCTTTTGAATTCCGGTATTGATTTTGATTTGAAATATTGAAGGTCGTCCCAATACAGAGTTCAAATAAGTATTGGAGACTTTTTTAGCGTGGGCGCAATATTTGGTTAAAAGACTGTTGGCTCTATCGAAGTATACAGCCAACAGTCTGCTTTCTGGTAAATTTTTCGGTTTAAAAGCAGCTTACGGATTATCCTGCTCATGCTCGCCCTCTGCAATGCGGGCCTGAATGGCGCCGCGCCATGGGGCGTCTTTGGGGGCAGCGTCCAGCGCTTTGCGGAACAGGTCGAGTGCCTGCGGGGTGACGTGGCTGGCGGCGCGGGTCAGGGCCTCGCCGGTGCGGGCAGCAACTTCGGGATCAAAGCCGAGGGAGAGGGCGTGGTTCCACGCTTCGGCGGCTTCTGCGTAATGTTCGCGGGTGGCTTCGGCCTGCCCAAGCAGCAGGTAGCCCTGCCGCAGGTTTGGGTCGCCTGCCGGGATCATGGCCAGCGTGGCTTTCAGGCGCTGGACCACGGCATCGCCGCGCGTGTTCTGCTCATGTTGTGCTGCCAGACGCGGGCCGAGCGGCTGCGCGGGCAGGGAGGGCACGCCGTTGGTCAGATACAGGCCAACCGCTGCGATGGGGATCAGCCCCAGTGCGCTCCATACAGCAACCGGCGGAATGGCATCGTCCGCATGGGTGGGGGCGGTGTCGGCCACCAGAATGCGGCGCTGGATTTCCAGCCGGGCAATATCATGCTCAGCCGGGGCAATCAGGCCAATATCCAGATCACGGTCAATTTCAGAAAGCTGAGCTTCATGCAGCGAGAGCGCCGCACTCCGCTCATCCCGCACCTGTCGGGCGCGCCGCCACAGGGGGAGGGCCGCCGGAGCCAGAGCCAGACAGCTTAACAGCACAATGGAAAGCCAGATCATGCGCTCAGTCCTTCGTCAGGTCGGCCAGACGGGCCTTTTCTTCCGCTGTCAGCGGTGGGGGGGCAGCGGGGGCCGCATTGCGGCGGCGATAGGCGAAAAATGCAGTGGTCAGGCCCAGCAACAGGGCGAGAGCCGGCATGCTCCACAGTAACAGCGTGCCGATGGAAAGCGGCGGGCTGAGGCGGATGAAGTTGCCGTAGCGGTTCACCATCCAGTCCATGATCTGGCGGTTGCTCTCACCCTTGGCAACGTGTTCCCGCACCACGCGGCGCAGGTCCCGCGCCAGCCCGGCGCTGCTGTCCTCAATGGATTCATTCTGGCAGACCAGACAGCGGAGCTGAGAGCCAATGGCCTCGGCTCGTGCTTCTTCCTGCGGGTTGGGTAGCATTTCGGACGGGTCATCTACAGCCAGAACCAGAACCGGGGCCAGCAGCAGGGCGCAGCCCAGAAACAGGGCAGACAGGCGGCGCAGCATCATGATTTTTTCAGGCTTTCCAGCAGGGGCACCAGCGTGCCGCGGATGGTATCCACATCCAGCGGGGCGGCACTGTGCCAGCGGATAATCCCGCCGGGGCCGATCAGGAAGGTTTCCGGCACCCCGGAAATCCCCCAGTCGATGCCCACACGGCCGTCGCGGTCACTGCCCAGACGGGTGAACGGGTTGCCGGAATGCTTCAGGAACCCGGCAGCATTTTCCGGGCGGTCCTTATAGGCAATGCCCCACATCGTCAGGTCATCCTTCAGGCCCATCAGAGTGGGCATTTCCGCAAGGCAGGGGATACACCATGAGGCAAAGAAGTTGACCAGAACCGGCTGCGTGAGCGCCCGCAAATCCTGCGCGCTGAAGCCCTGACCGGGCGCCTGATCCGGCACGCTGAAATCCGGCACCGGGCGGTTAAGAACCGGCGCGTTGATATCATGCGGGTTGAAGGAGCCGTGCTGCATGCCGGACAGCATCTTCCAGAAGCCAACGCCAACAATCGCGGCCCCGGCCAGAGGGGCGGCCATCAGCAGCCGCCGGCGCGTCATGTTTTCAGGAGGGTTGCTCATGCTGCCGTCACCGTATTGGGGGAAGATTTGGCACGGCGCGGTGCGCCCACGCGCATGCGCCGGTCGGAAAGGGAAAGCACGCCGCCAATCGCCATAATCAGCGCGCCCAGCCACATCCACGGGGCCAGCGGGTTGTAATGCAGGCGCAGCACATAGGTGGGGGCTGCGTCTGTGCCGTGTTTGTCCCCCAGCACGCCATACAGGTCAGCCAGCAGATTGGTGTGGATGGAGACTTCCGTCGTTGTCTGGTTCTGGCTGTTAAAGCTGCGTTTGGACGGATGCATGATGGTGACAATCTTGCCGTTATGCCGCACCTCAAGGGTTGCAACCATAGCGGAATAGTTCGGCCCCGGTTCCTGCGTCACGTTCGTCAGCGTCCAGTCATACCCGGCCAGATGCTCGGTGGTGCCAACCGGCACTTCCACAATCTTGTGCTGGGCCTGAGACATAGCAGCTAGCCCCAGAATGGTCACGCCCACACCCGCATGGGCAATGGCCGTGCCAAAAATGGAGCGGGGCAGCATGCGGGCACGCTGGAGGCTACCGGAAAGTGGCATGCGGAACAGGCGCACACGTTCCGTAATATCCAGCACGGAAGCGGCAATCACCCACACCGCCAGCGCACTGCACAGGATGGGCAAAATGCCGGACATGCCGAAGGTCGCCACGGCGAAGGCTACAGCGGCCAGAATGGCGGCAATCCACAGCCGTTGCAGCACCGGCCAGAGCTGAGCGCGCTTCCACGGCAGCATGGGGCCAAAGCCCATGAAGATGAACAGCGGGATGGCCAGAGGAATGGTCGTGGCATCAAAGAACGGCTTGCCGACGGAAATGGTACGGTCAAACAGCAGGGACATGAAGGGTGGATACATGGTGCCGGTCAGCACCACAGCGCACAGCGAGCACAGCAGGATGTTGTTAAGCACCAGAGCGCCTTCCCGCGAGATGGGAGCGAACAGGCCACCGGCCGTCAGCGTCGGGGCCCGATAGGCGAACAGCGCCAGAGAGCCACCGATTACGACTGCCAGCAGGCCGAGAATGAAAATGCCGCGGGCCGGGTCATTCGCAAAGGCATGTACGGAGTTCAGGATACCGGAGCGGACGAGGAACGTGCCGGAGAGCGAGAACGAGAACGTGGCAATGGCCAGCAGCACCGTCCAGATTTTCAGGCTCTCGCGCTTTTCCACCACAATGGCGGAATGGATCAGAGCCGTGCCGGTCAGCCAGGGGATGAGGGAAGCATTTTCCACCGGGTCCCAGAACCAGTAACCGCCCCAGCCCAGCACATAATAGGACCACCATGACCCCAGCGCGATGCCGCAGGTCAGGAAGCACCATGCGGCCACGGCCCACGGGCGCACCCAGCGGCCCCATGCTGCGTCTACACGGCCTTCAATAAGGGCCGCAATAGCGAAGGCAAACGGCACCGCAAACCCGACATAGCCGGTGTAGAGAATGGGCGGATGGAAGGCGAGGCCGGGGTCCTGCAGCAGCGGGTTCATGCCCTGCCCATCCATCGGAGCGGGCCAGACGCGGGCGAACGGGTCTGACGTGGTCAGACAGAACAGTTCAAACCCGGCAGCCACGGCACCCAGAACAGCAATAACCCGTGCCCGCAGAGCAGACGGCAGGTTGCGCCCGAAGGCGGCCACGGCAGCGCCGCAGATCCCGAGGATAAGCGCCCAGAGCAGAATGGAGCCTTCATGATTGCCCCACACGCCGGTGATTTTATACAGCAGCGGTTTGGAGACAGCACTGTTGGCCGCAATGTTCTGGACCGAGAAATCATCCGTAACGGCGGCATACACCAGACAGAGGAAGGCCGTCAGCAAGGCCAGAAGCTGCCCCACGGCCAGCCCCGGGGCGAGCATCATCACCCGTCTGTCGCGCCGGTGCGCGCCGATAAGAGGCAGAATGCCCTGCGCGGCGGCAAGGATGCAGGCAAGGGCCAGCGCATAATGTCCGAGTTCAGGGCTCAGCATGTCAGAGGGATGTCTCCGGGTGGCGGGCTGTCAGAACAGCGTAAAAGAGGCTGGCAGGGCAAGAGGCCTGCCAGACAGAGGCAAAAGACGCAAAAGGGGATGTGCGGCGTAACACAGGGTTTTAGTTGCCAGCCGGGGCAGGGGCTGCAGGAGCATTAGAGGCGGGAAGGCCCTTCTTTGCGTCCTGCACCGTCATGCTGTTCCAGCTTGCTGCACTGGGCGGCGGGCCAAAGCGCGGGTCCCACTTGCCGGATTTTTTCAGGGCTTCCGCCACTTCCTTCGGCATGTAGGTTTCATCATGCTTGGCCAGCACTTCACTCGCCACAAACCCGTCCTTGTGCATGCTGCCCACGGCCACCACGCTCTGCCCCTCACGGAACAGGTCGGGCAGGATGCCTTCATACCGCACGGTTACGGCGGCCTGCCCATCTGTCACGTCAAAGCGGGCAATAGGGGTTTCGCCCCGTTTTTCCCGTTTGACGGAGCCCGCCACAACCATGCCGCCCAGCCGCACGGTGCGGTCTGCCGGAGGCGCGGACGCTGCGACCTGAGAGGGCGTGACAAAGAAAACAATATCGGAGGAAAACGCCTTGAGCATGAGGGCTGCGGCAGCCCCCAGGCAGGCAACGCAGGCGATAACGAGCCAGAGGCGACGTGTCTTGCGGGTCATAGAGACGAAGTGGCTCCTGTGGTGCGGTCCGAGGGGCGTTCAAGAACGGCCAGCCGCATACGGGCCTTTTTGAGGCGGAGGGCCGCCCCGATGGAGAGGGTCAGGGCGATGACGGTGGCCAGACCATAGCTGGCCAGAATATAGGGCAGATGCGTCATGCGGCGTCTCCCGAAGCATTGCCAGCACGGCGGCGCGGGCTGGAGAGCAGGCTGCGAATGCGGCTTTCCATCACGGCGGCCCGGGTGCGCGCCAGCACAATGGCGGCAAATCCCAGCGAGAAGCCGAGCGTGGAGAGAGCCAGCGGCCACAGCATGGAGGAGGACATGGTGGGCGCGCCTGTCAGCGTGATGCTGTCCGGCTGATGCAGGGTGTTCCACCACTGCACACTGAACTTGATCACCGGCAGATCGACAGCGCCTGCAAGTGCGAGAATGGCCGCCGCTTTGTAGCCGCGCTGTGGGTCATCAAACGCGCGTATCAGCGCGATATGGCCCAGATACAGGAAGAACAGTACCAGCACGGAGGTCAGTCGGGCGTCCCACACCCACCATGTGCCCCACATCGGCTTGCCCCACAGGGAGCCGGTGGCCAGACACAGGGCGGTAATGCAGGCCCCCACCGGGCCGATTTCCACCGCGGCCAGATCCGCCAGCGGGTGCCGCCAGACGAGTGACAGCACGGCGCACACCGCAAGCCCTGCATACCCGGCAGAGGCCAGCATGGCAGCCGGCACATGCACATACATAATGCGGACAGAGTCGCCCTGCTGCCAGTCGGCAGGCGAGAAAAACAGGCCCCAGCCCAGCCCCGCAAGGGTGAGCAGCAGGGCTGGCCATGTCAGCCAGGGCTGCAGGCGTGCGCCCAGCTTGAGAAACCGGCCGGGATTGGCATACCGATGGAAGAATGTCCCGGCACGCGCGACGAGGGTCGGTGTGGCGCTCAAATGTCAGTCCGTTCCGTATCTCAACAAATCACGTGAGCTTGCAGGGGTCTTGCGTGCAGGAGTTTCCTGCCCAGACATGCGCTCGCGCACCTTTTACATCATTCGGGGCATCTTGACACGAGGCAGTTATTCATGGGCGTCCTGTCCCGACAACACAGCGGAGAGAAGACATGTTGTTTGCCGTTATTTGCACAGATCGCCCCGGAGCCCTTGAAATACGTAAGGCTACGCGTGAGAAACATCTGGCTTTTCTGGAAAATTACAAGCAGGCGATTCAGTTCGCCGGACCTCAACTTGACGTGAACGGCACCCCTTGCGGCAGCCTCGTGCTGCTGGATGTGCAGGATCGCGCGGCGGCGGAAGGCTTTGCGGCGGCAGACCCGTATGCTGAGGTCAATCTGTTTGAAAGTGTGATTGTGCGCCCGCTGCGCACGGTGTTCCGTGATGGCGCGCTGGTGGAATAGCCATGGCCTACTGGTTGATTAAAAGCGAGCCAGACGCCTTTAGCTGGGATGAACAGGTGGCCAATGATGTCGAACCCTGGACCGGGGTGCGCAATCATCAGGCCAAAAAGAATCTTGCTGGCATGAAGGTGGGAGACCGCGCCTTTTTCTACCATTCCAACGTGCAGCGCGCGATTGTGGGCGTGGTGGAAATTGTGCGTGAAGCCTACCCGGACCCCACGGCGGAAAGCGGCAACTGGGTGTGTGTGGACGTAAAAACTGTCGGCCCCATGCCCAGCCCGGTTACGCTTGCGGATATCAAGCAGGATGAGGCGCTGACGGATCTGGCTCTGGTCCGGCAATCCCGCCTTTCAGTATGTCCTGTCTCGGTAGAACACTGGCAGTATCTGTGCCGCATGGGCGGCTGGTCTGGCGACTGACGACCAGAAGCCGGCGGGGCGTTGTTCTCGTCGCACCACTAAAAAAGGGAGCGCCCAGACCGGGCAGCTCCCTTTTTTAGTGACCGTTTCCGGGTGCCGGAGTGGTTCAGCTCTGCGTGGCAAGCGCCCACAGCTGACCCGCGCGGTTGCCGGAGCGGCAATAGCTGAAGACCGGGCCCGGCAGGGTGTTGAGGGATTCCTGCATGATGATCACGGCATCGGAAGACGGAGCCTGACCGCCAACAACCGGGATGGAGATGAAGGACAGGCCTGCCTGTTTGGCGGCTTCCCCAATGGTTTCAGCCGTCGGCTGGCCGGGGTCTTCCCCGTCCGGGCGGGTGCAGATGATGGTTTTGAACCCGGCCGCTTTAATGGCGGGGATGTCGCTGACGGCAATCTGCGGGGCAACAACAAAATCGGGGGACAGGCTGCGATAATTCATGGTCAATAAAGTCCTTTCAGACAGCATTCTGCTCACAAGCTCTCTGACCTTGTAGGCCCGGACAGACCAGGCGGAAAGAGGGGGGCATACTGCTCTGGCTGTATGCCTGCCCTGAAATCCGGCATGGTGGGCGTGTATCAGAAAAAAGAGGGACGGCGGGACATGCAGAAAGAACCGGGTTTTGCAGATGTTGTGGCAGCATCGGTGCGTCTGAAAGGGCATGCGCATCGCACGCCGGTTCTCACCTCTCGTTATCTGAATAGGCTCAGCGGGGCAGAGCTGTTCTTCAAGGCGGAAAATTTCCAGCGTGTGGGCGCGTTCAAATTCCGAGGCGCATTGAATGCCATTCTGGCCCTGCCGGAAGAGGTGCGTCGCCGGGGTGTGGTGGCGTATTCCTCCGGTAACCACGCGCAGGGTGTGGCCTGTGCGGCACAGCAGGCCGGGATTCCCGCCGTGATTGTGATGCCGAAAGATGCGCCTGCCATGAAGCTGGCTGCCACCCGAGGCTACGGGGCGGAGGTGGTGCTGTATGATCGCTATGCAGAGGACCGGCAGGCCATAGGCGGCGCTCTGGCAGCGGAACGTGGGGCCACGCTGCTGCCTCCCTTTGATCATCCGGATATTATCGCCGGGCAGGGCACCGCAGCGCTGGAATTGTTTGAAGAGACCGGGCCGCTTGATGCGCTGTTTGTGCCGGTCGGCGGCGGCGGCCTTGCCTCAGGCTGCGCGCTGGTTGCGCAGGCGGCCTCGAAGGGCTGCACCGTAATCGGGGTAGAACCGGCAGCCGGGGATGATGCGCGGCAATCTCTGGCCGCAGGTCATATCGTGCAGATTGAAGTGCCAAAAACACTGGCGGACGGGGCGCAGACCACCGCCATCAGCCCGCTTACTTTTGGAATTATGCGCAGGCTTTTGCGCGAGATTGTCACGGTGGATGATGCCACGCTGGTTGCGACCATGCGCACACTGGCGGAGCGGATGAAAATAGTCGTCGAACCCACCGGCTGCCTCGGCGTCGCTGCTGCTCTGGCGGCTGCTTCCGAATGGAAGGGGAAGCGTATTGGCGTGATTATTTCAGGCGGGAATGTCGATATGGCGCGGTTTTCCCGGCTGGTGCAGGGTTTTGAATGAGGATAAGTCTTTGAAGTGCGAAATGAGAAAATGAATGTATTTTTAAGGCTAAAACCAAAAATAGATGCGGTATCTTGGGAGAAAAACTTTTAAAAATAGCATCCAAAATGTAGTCTTGTAATATTATGAAACAGAGTTTTATGAAGGTTATCTAAGTTTAATCAGTATATGTGGCTTTAATGTGACAGGAAGCGAGAGATTTCGCGCTTCATTCTGGATGCTACAGGACATTAAAGAGGATTCCCGATGTGTTTCCAAAACTGGAGAAGGCAAACATAGCCTCGCATATTTTCAGCGCTCTGTTCATGTTTTTGCCAGAGACCGGATATGCGCAAACCCCATCAACTACTTTGCATGCCACCGTCCCTCTGGCCGGATCATTTTACAAAACGGCTCCTGATCCCCGGTTGTATGATCGGTTTAATGTTGCGGATGACTGGACGCATTTGGGTGCCTTCAATGTTGAACGTAGCACGACACCCCCCATGGCTTTTGAGCAGGGGACAACAGTCACACTCGCTTATCCGGTCAAAGGGGTGCGCGGACTGGATTTGGTTGTAAATACTTTCGGTGGTCACAGGCTGACCAGCACAGGGAGTCACATTGCATCGGCTGCCGTAACGGCTGGACTGCGGCTGAAATGGTGAGAGTATCAGGCCACTTCATCCGACGAATCATTCCGTCTTTTGGTGCGCTGTTACTCTAGTCGTACAGTAATCGTGGCAACATAATTGCTATCAACAGTATTCCCGAAAAATAAAATTTATTGCAGTGCTCATGTAAAGCCACTGGTCTGTCTGCTGTCTTTAAAGCGGGGTGCAATAATATTTCTTAAAAATCACGGTGTATTCAAAAAGGGTTGCATTCGTTGTTAACATCTTCTGTGCATTTTATGTCTGGATTGCCGCGTTCCGGTTCAACACTTCTTAGCGCAATTCTGCAGCAAAATCCGGCCGTCCGTCATGCCGGAATTATTACGCCCGTTGCTCCCATGATGGTCAAACTGTCTTCCTTGATGGTGGAGGGCGAATACGCGAGTGAGTTTAATGATGAAACTCGTAAACGCCTTCTGCGTGGTGTTCTGTCTCACTATTATTTTGAGAAGGGACCAGACAGCAGGCGTCGACCCGGTATGATTATTGATCATAATCGTATGTGGTGTACTCGGTTGGGGCTTCTTGACCATTTGTTTCCAGAGGCCCGCATTATTTGCTGTGTTCGGAATCCTGTCTGGATCATAGATTCTTTCGAACGGATTATTCAGAAAGATCCTGTTCTGGGCTCACAACTCGTGCCGATCGAGCGGCGGGGTACATTATATGACCGGGTTGAGGCCTTAACGGCTCCAAATGGCTCATTCGGGTATTGTTGGCGTGCGTTGCAGGAAGCGTTTTATAGTGCTCTGGCGCATAAGCTGATTGTTGTCGAGTATGATCGGTTAGTCACGCAACCAGAAGAGACAGTGGCTCGTATCACAAATCTTCTCAAATTGCCTGAATGGCATTATGATTTTAACGCTGTAGAATTCAAGGGAGCCTCAGCGTTTGATCAGGCTTTGAATACGCCGGGACTACATGAGGTCAGGAAAAAAGTGGCTTATACGCCTCGGCGGCCTGTGTTGCCGCCAGATGTTGTGGCGCGTTTGTCTGGAGAATTATTCTGGCGAAATCCTGAGAAAAATCCCGGACGAGCGACCGTTCTGGCCTGACATGCTGTGATCTGGAAAACATTCTGTCCGGAGCATGAAGAGATTGCTCTCAAGCCCCGGATAGAAAGACTGTTTTAACGATGAATGAAATACAGGTCTGAATACAGGTCTTTCAGCGCAGCCTTGTTAGCCAGGCAGCGGCGGACCAGGTGGGCGCGGAGGTCGAGCGCACCTTGCTGCACGATTGGATCTTTGGACGGTGCATCAAAAGCCGGGTAGCGCTGGATGCAGGATTTCAGATCCGGGTTGTTCATGTCCAGACCGGCTTCAATCTGCTTCATGGTCGCATCATATTCCTGCGTGACTTCCGCATCGGAATACCATTCGCTCAGGGCGGACTGCACCTTGTTGTCACGGATCAGGTAGGTGAAGGTCAGGAACCCGTTTTCCGTGGTGCCATTGGGCAGCTTGGTGCTGAGGCGGCAGACGCGGTGGAAATATGGCGGCAGGCTGAGGTCCGGCATGGCGGTAGCCCCCGTCACGCTGATCTGCATGGTCGGCTGGAAAGAGGAATCCGGCTTGTCATCCCGGTCCGGCGTCTTGCTGGATTGCAGGCTGTGGTCGCGCTGCATGGCTTCGGCCAGAAGCGTGTCATACTGGTGGGAATAGCAGTAGGACGGGTCCGTCCGCGCATGTTCCAGTGCAGAATGATAGGCCTGCTGCTGCGGTGTCTGGGCGCAGCCTGTGGCAGCCAGAACGGCGGCAACGGAGCCAGCGCGCAGCAGATGCTGCCAGCGTGGGGTGCGGGTGGGCTGGGAGGAAGACGTGGTGTGCGACATGGAAAAACTCCTGTTGGCGCACAGTCTGCGCCGGGATGGTCTCACCTTCGGCTGTGTAAGGGGTTCCGATGCACGTGACAACCACCGTGAAGTCTGACGCCAAAAGGGCGCACGCACACCGGAAAACCATAGCAAAAATCAAAAAGGAAAAGGGGCGGGAGGCAACTTCTTAGCCCGTGGGGCTTTTGTGAGGGAAGGTGGACATCGCTGTTCAGGAGATGGGAGGCATATGCCGGACGAGGGGCGGCCCGTGTCGCTTTTCGGGCGTGCTATGCTACACTCTCCTTTACAAAACAGACTATTGCGGGCGCTCGACTGCGCCCCGGCCCGGCCTTTCACGGCAGGGCAGAGCAAGCAGAAAGGGCGCAAATGAGTACGCAGGACATGACAGGCAGCGAGATGGTGACGCTCAAGCTCAGTGGTCAGGATCTGGGAGAGCTGGAACACGCCCTCGCACAGGTCGAGTCTGGCAAAGGCGTTCTGGTGCGTCTGGCGGACCTGATGGGCGGCGCTGTAGGCCACGCCACGCGGCTGGGCCTGCGCGGGCTGGGCATGGCCCCCGGCATGGAAGACAAGCTGCGTGGTCTGGCGGAAAGCGCCATTGCCCGTGCCTTTGATGTGGCCATTGTCGGGCTGCGCAGCCCTGGTGATGCTCTGGCGGAACCGCAGCCCTGGCGTGGCCCGGCGTTGCAGGCGGCTGTTGCCGTCTCCGGCGCGGTAGGTGGCTTTGCCGGCCTTGCCGGTCTGGCCCCGGATATCAGCTTTACCACGCTGACCATCATGCGTGAGATTGGCCGCATTGCGCGCGAAGAAGGTGAGGACCTGTCCGACCCGGATGCACGCCGCGCCTGTCTGGAAGTGTTCGCACTGCGGGCCTTCCCCAATGCGCGGAAGGCGGAAGATAGCGAACTAGGGTATTTCTCAGCCCGTGCGCTGCTGCGTGGCCGCCCGGTTGTGATGCTGATTGCGGAAGTCGCCTCGCATTACGGGCTGGCGCTGGGTCAGAAAGTCTCTCTGCAGCTTATGCCGGTGGCCGGTGCGCTGTGTGGGGCGTCGCTCAATACGGCCTTCCTCAACCATTACCGGGCACTGGCGCGGGCGCATTTCACCATCCGTCGTCTGGAGCGTGAACATGGCCCCGTGGTGCGGGATACGGCTGAGGCCCTGCGCGATCACGTCGCAACCCGTAACGGTCGGGTGTCCTGAAGGGCGTGAGCCATTAAAAAGCCGGAGGCAGGTCCTCCGGCGTGGTCTCAGACGGTCTTGTCAGAGAGCCAGCTTTCCCTCAGGAGGCTGGCTCTTTCTGTTTTTTGACCGGCGGCGGTTCTTCATCAATCAGCGTGCCGATGACGGCAAGAAACAGCATGGACCCGCCCACAATCAAGCAGGTTTGCTGGTAGTGGAAGTCGATCAGTCTCACTACCACGCAGGCAAGAATACCCAGCAGGCAGGCTATTCTTAAGGTCATTAAGTCTCTCCGGTTCAGGCCGTTACAGGGGTGACAAGCGGCTTATTTGCGGCGAGGGCGGCCACATTGTCCAGTGAGAGCATGCCCATGGCCGTGCGGGTTTCCACGGTGGCGCTGCCGGTATGGGGTGTCATGAAAATCTTCGGCAGGGCGAGAATGCTGGGGTTCGGGTTGGGTTCATTCTGATAAACATCCAGCCCGGCGTTAAACAGATGGCCCGAGCGCAGGGCGTCCAGCAGCGCTGTCTCATCCACCAGTGCGCCGCGAGCAGCATTCACCAGCACACTGCCGCGGGGCAGCAGGCCGAACATTTTGGCCGTCATCAGGGGCGGTGCGCCGGGGGTAGCGGGCATGTGCAGGGTGAGAATGTTGCAGTGGGGCAGCATCTCTTCCAGATTTTCAAAGTAGGTCGCCCCTTCTTCCTGCGCGGGGTCCAGCCTGCGGCGGTTGTGGTAGAGCACCTTCATGTCAAACCCACGCGCCCGGCGGGCCACGGCCTGCCCGATGCGGCCCATGCCGACAATACCCAGCGTCTTGCCACTCACGCGCATGCCCAGCATCTCATCCATTTCCAGCGTGCGGCCCCAGCCGTTCTTCATCAGCGTGTAGTATTCCGCAGCGCGGCGGCAGGCGGCCAGAATCAGCATCATGGTCAGGTCGGCATTACAGTCTGTCAGCACATCCGGCGTGTTGCAGACCTGGATGCCGCGCGCCAGAAGGGCCGGTACATCCAGATGGTCCAGCCCGACACTGACGGTCGCCACCAGCTTCACGCAGTCCGGAATAGCCGCCACATCAGCGCCTTTCAGCGGGCAATGATGCGTGACCAGCATGGCAAACGCCTGCTGCTTTTCCGCCAGCGCCAGCATGGCGGCGGTATCCAGCGGCGCATCCGGTACGGGCGGGGCGGTGAAGTCGGTCTCAATCCGCTTTTCAACGGCGGCAGGAAGCCGGACGGAACGGATCAGGCGAGGCTTTTCGGAAGGCATGGGCGTTCCTTTTTTCAGTGGGACAGATTGAGTTTCCGTAATGACAGACTAGCATGACCCTTCAGAAAAGCCATGACGAGCGTATAACGGTGAAAACGGAAACAGGATCAGACGCAGGCGGTAAAAAATACGCATGTCTTATCTGTTCAAAGGAGGCGACATGACTGACGCGCTGACGCCGGAACTGATTTTGGGCGCGTATGCTGCCGGAATTTTCCCGATGGCGGCCGATGCGGATGATGACGAACTCCAGTGGTATGACCCGGACCCGCGCGGTATCCTGCCTCTGCGTGGCTTCCATCTCTCACGCCGCCTGCAACGCACAGTGTTATCGGGCCGGTTTGATGTCAGCGTGGATCAGGATTTCCCCGGTGTGATGAAGGCCTGCGCTGCGCCCGCACCGGGGCGGGAAGACACATGGATTAATGGCGAGATTTTCCGCCTGTTCTGCGCCCTGCATGACATGGGCTACGCGCATAGTGTGGAATGTCGGCAGGATGGAAAGCTGGTGGGCGGCCTGTATGGTGTGGCTCTGGGCGGCGCATTTTTTGGGGAAAGCATGTTCAGCCGTGCGACCGATGCCTCCAAGGTTGCGTTAGTGCATCTGGTGGCGCGGCTGCGGATTGGCGGCTTTATCGTGCTTGACACCCAGTTTGGAACAGACCATCTCGCCCGCTTTGGCGGGGAGGAAATTCCGGCAAGCCTGTATAAGGCGACGCTGGAACGTGCTGTCCAGATGATGCCATGTTGGCAGGCTAGCATTCCGGCAGATGTGCTGGAGGCTGAAATTCGCGCCATGCGGGCAGAGACGCAGGCGGCAGACACTCAGCACAGTTAGGGACCGGCTCTGGGAGCAGAGCGGTCTGGATGAGAAACAGGAAAGACGAAGACGTATGACACACTGCCAGCCGGCCCGGACGCGCCGCATGCTGACCCTTTGCAGCCTTCTGGCCACGGCACCGCTGGTGGCAGGGTTGCTGAGCCAGCCAGGCCACGCCGCCGAGACAGCCGCAACTCCTGCGGCCCCGGCAGGCGCACCGGCTCCCGCCCCGCAGATGGACCATCCGCGCCTGATGCCCGGACGCGATGCCACCATTGATTACGTCTTTCAGCCGCGCCCGCCTGCGGGTGGAGGCCCCGCAACAGCCCTGCCGATCAAGGACCGGCATGTGCAGGTTCTGTTTTCCGGTGATGGCGGGCTGATGCGCATCAACTACATGCTCAGCATGGACGGCCCGGAAAGCCGGGGTGCCGTCATCATCAACCGGGCGGCGCAGGAAGTGATGATTGTCCTGAACGACCGCAAAATTTATACCCGGTTGGTGCAGCAGGAGGTGGCGCGCAGCCCGTTCCTGCTGGACATGTCCATGAGTTTTACGCGCAAAGGCAAATCCGAAGTCATCGGCCAGCCCTGCACCATCTGGGGTGTGGTCTCCGCGCAGGGGAATGGCACGGCCTGCGTGACGGATGACGGCTTTATTCTAGAGCAGGACGGCGTGGATGTGGATGGTCTGAACGGGCACCTCAAGGCGATGAAAGTCTCTTATGACGACGTGCCGGCTACGTCCTTCCAGCCGCCTGCCGGTTTTCAGGAAGTCACGCCGCATTCTCCGGGCTCTCAGTCTGGAGGGAATGAGGATGGCTCAGCACCCCCCTCCGTTATGCGGGGGCCAACCAGTGTGCAGCAGCAGGAACATTCCAGCGTGCCCTCCGCCACAGGCGTTGTGCCGGGTGTTGGTCCTGTGACGAGCATGCCGTCCACGGATTCCAACGCGCATGATGCGTCAGGCAATACGCCATGAGCGGGCTGCGTGCATGGGTGCTGCTTGGTGCCGGGCTGGGCGTTATGATGGCTGCGGCCTCTTTGCCCGTGGCGCTGGCGCAAACGCCTGCTGCGGGGGCCAATGCAGGCAGCGCTGTTTCCGCAGGTGCGAGCGGTGCTGAGGCGGTTGCCACTCCTGCGCCAGTCGCACCGCAGGATGCGCCGTTTATCACGCCGTCTGTGGATGCGGATGTGCTGTATGAACTGACATCGCCGACCGGGGATGCGGTGATGAAGCAGCGGATGCGCTGGCAGGTGGGCAGCCTCCGCCAGCGGCTGGACCCGCAGGGGTCAGACCTGTTCATGATCACCTCCTGGCCCGAGCATACGCTGACCGTGGTGGACCCGGGCCGCAAGCGGAAGAGCGTGATGCCAGCCCCCAGTCAGGGCCTCACGCCGCCCGGTCACCCGGCTATGGTTGGCACCTATGCACGATTGGGTGGTTCCGTGGTGGCCGGGGAAAGCTGCATTATCTGGCGCACCAAAGACGCCGACGGACATGCGAGTGATGTCTGTTACACGGCGGATGGTCTGTTGTTGCAGGTTGCACAACAGGGACAGATTACCGTCCGGGCGCTCCGTGTCAGCCGGGTGGCCCAGCCTGATGATGTGTTCGCCATTCCATCGGGCCTGAAGCAGGAGGCCCCCGCCAGACCGTAATCCGCCCGGACCGTTACGACGGAAAGGAAAGGGTATGCGGTTGCGTTACCCTGTTGTGCTGGGTCTGGCGCTCAGTGCGCTGATTGCGCCCGGGCAGAGGGCTTCTGGACAGCCAGCGCCCCGTGCGGCCAAAGATGCCAGTGCCAGTGCCAGTGCCAGTGCCAATGCGATCCCGGACGCCGGAAACGGAGACAATACTGCTGCAGATGCGGGTGCAGGTGCTTCCGCCGGCGGGCAGGCTGTTTCCATCTGTGTCAAACCTCCGCCGGGGGCGGCGCGGGATACGTTGCTGGTCATACCCTCCGGCACTGTGCTGGTTGGGCAGACTGCGGCTGCTGGCCGTCGGCAAAGCGCGCAGATGGAAGCTGTTGTCACTACAGAAACCGTAACACTGACAGAAATGCAGCCCTGTAGCGGGGCGGATGCCTCCACGCTGGTGTCCCGCACGCGCCACTGGCTGGTGGACCCGGTGCGGCCTCAGGCTGCTGTGGTGTTGCATCCGGTGGGGGAAGTCAGCGGTAATGGCGTGGATACGTCGTTTGAGGAAGAACCCGACGCGTTTCGCAGTGCCGTTAAAACCGGGGCCATCACGGCCCATGTGCAGGGCACCCTGAAAGAGACTGTCGCGCTGACGGAAACGCAGGCCGACATCCCCGAAGAACCTGATAACACTATGGGCCCGGACTGGGCACACAGCACCGGCTGGGATCAGAACAGTTTACGCAAAACGCCGGGTAGCAGAACGGAATAGGGGTTTACGCTCAGGTCCGGGTTTTCCAGCTTGCCGGCAATGCCAAAGGTCATGGCCACAAGGCCGCCCTCTTTTTCCGGGCTGAACAGTTTGCCAATGCCGGGGAGCTTGCCGGGCAGTTTGTTGATGGCAAAAACCGGCACCACGGTCCCGTTCAGGTCGAGCGTGCTGTGGTCCAGATCAATCTTACCTTCCAGCGTGGCGCCCAGCGCGTCATTCCCCATGTGGCCATTCTCAATGGTCAGCACGCCATCAGAAAACCCGACGGGCATGGTCAGGGTGGAGACTTCAAACTCCGGAGACTTCCGGGCGTTCACCCAGCCGTAGAGAGACAGGTTGCGGGCCAGAAGCACCGTGGCGGGCGCTTTTTTCAGCACAAACGGGCTGACATGCAGCGTGCCTTTAAAGGGGGCTGTGGCTTGTGTGTCATCAAACGCGCCGGTCAGCGTGGCGTGGCCGCCCTGCACGTTGGGCAGGATGTTGAGAGCCGCTAGAAACCCGCCCATGTCCGGAATGGTCACATGCAGGGCGCGGGTGGCGCCTTTGGGTTCCAGCGTCATGGTGACGGGAGAGGGGCCGCGCATGGCAAAACGCATGCGCTCCAGGCGCTGGCCGTTATCTTCAAAATGCCCGGTTACAGCCCGCAAAGGTTGCTTGGTCTGGCTGTAATACAGGGCGTTGGCCGTCATATCGATGGTCCACGCGTTGCCCGGCGGCCCGTGCAGCTTGCCCGTTGCGGCTTCCGGCACATGCAAGCCGGGGGAAGTGGCCTGTTTGGGGGCATTCGGGTCGCCCTCCATCAGGGGGGCGAGGTCCAGCGTATCGGCATAGACCCCCACCTGAATGGTTTTGTCCTGCGAGGCATAAGGCAGCACAAGGCGGGCATGCCCGGAGGAGCGTTCGATTTTAAAGGATGAAATCAGCAGTTCCGGTGCTGCTTTTTCCCGCAACACAGCCCGGCCCCGCACATCCAGTTCCGGCCCTGTGGCGAAAATTTTCTCAACGGAGGTAATGCGCCCATCCAGCAACGCGAGGGTAGCAGTGACCTGCGCCGTGCGGCCTGCCGCCTTGTGCCAGAGGGGGATGACGATGCGGGAATGCTTCAGGTCAAGATTGATATGAACCGTGCCCTGCTTGTTGGCCTGCCGGGCATAGTCAACACCCAGATCGGCGCTGCCATAGAAGTGGGAGCTGGTGTCGATGCCCGCAGCCGTCGCCGTTTCCGGCGTGATGCGGGTGAACAGATGCGCCTTTTCCGCAATTTCCTGCGGCTTAAGGGAGCGGAAGTTCATGAAATAGGTAATGTCTGACGGCAGCCCACCCAGCACGCCATGTCCGTTCAGATCCATCTGTTGCGTGGTAGCGGCAATCTGGAAGGTACCAGTGGTAATGGCGCGGCCTGCAACAACATTGCCCAGATGCGTGTGGCTGACCTGTGCGTGGGCATCCACAATCATCTGATCCGTCGTGACATCACTTTCCAGCGGCAGGGTCAGGGAGAATTTGGCGCTGGCATCCCCGGAGGGGCTGGTAAAGCTGATGGGATGGCGGGCCAGCAGATGCAGCCGCGGCTCGGCCAGCATAGCCAGCAGATCCCGCAGGTTTCCGTGCAGCTCTGTCACAATGGTGCCCATCTGGTCCTTTTTGGACAGGCCGGTAATTTCCATGGAGCCGGGACCAGCCGCGACGCGCCCGATGCCCGTGGCCCCCACATTTTTATCGGCACGGTCCACCAGCTGATAGGCGTGGTCGAAATGGATGGTCAGTTTATCGAGATCATTCACCTCAAGATGCGCATCAAGATGATGCAGCGGTGAGATGGGGCGCAGCCAGTGCACCGTAAGGTCTGAGCCCTCCACGCTCCCTTTGATGGAGGTGAGCTTGATGCCGTTCCAGCCCTTATCACTATGCAGTGTTACGGCGGTGTGCAGGTCATGCGCTGTGCCGTCGGTAATATTGGTATCCACCCATTTCCGGCCACCCTTTGCTGCTTTGGCGGGCCAGTAATTGGCAATATCGCCAAACGGAATGGTGGGGATCTCCAGCGCCATCTGGCCAGACAGCACGGTGGGGCTGAACAGGTCGGACGCATTCAGCTGGCCCGTCAGGCTGACGGTGATGCCGCCCTTCACATCTTCCGGATGTTCCGGGTTCAGCAGGTCCAGCGTCAGACCTTGCAGCGTGATGGTGGCGGGCGTGTGGGTGGGCGAGCGATGGTCAAGGGCCAGATGCGCGAGCAGAGACCCATGATGAAGCAGATAGGTGGAGCCGCCGCCTTGAAGCTCACCTGCGCCGAGATCGGTTTTCAGGTCCAGCCCCTGCGGGAGTAGCCAGCTGCTATGGGGGGCGGGGGCAAAAACGGTATCCGCCGTCAGGCTGACCGGCACATCCAGCGTTTTCAGGGCCGGGGCCAGACCGGCAAAGGTGCTGGGGCGCACGGGGGCGAGGGACGCATGCCATTGGATAGTGCCGTGATCGGTCTGTGTGCCCTCTGCCGTTACACTCAGGCGTTCCGTGCTGTCTTGCTGTGCCTGAAAGGTGAGGGCGACGGAGCCGGTCAGGCCATTGCCCCCATGCAGGCTGACGGCATGCAGGGTGGAGGTGATGGGTGAGGCAATCCACTGCGTATGGGTCAGCCGGTCATCAATCGTGACCTGTGCGTCGGTCAGCCCAATACGTTGCAGGGTGCTGGGGTCGAGCGTGTTGGTGCTGTCAGGCGGCGTTGCGGGCGTGGGGGGCGCATCGACATCCAGCCCGACGCTGCCGTCCTTCTCCCGCCGCAGGGCCATACGCACGCCACTGAGGTCCACCGTATTCAGCGCTACGCTGCCGTGGATCAGCGCCAGCGGGTCGAGCGTGACGTTGGCGGACTGAATGGTGTCTGTTGTTGTCTTGTCGGCTTTGAGAATGCGAACGTCATGCAATGAGAGCATAACTGGCACGCTCAAACCGTCCCGCAGACCATTCCATGCCAGATCGGCCCGCCGCAGTGTGAGGGTCGCTGCCGCTGGCTGACCGGGCCGCCCGCTGAGGACTGCAACCGGCAGGAAGGGCCGGACAAAAGGCGTGACGTTAACCGGCCCGAACAGCATGCGCATCAGCAGGGCCGCCACACACAGCACCGGCAGCACCAGCACACCCACCGCCAGAACGGTCAGAACGCGCAAGGCCCGCTTGTGCAGGGGGCGCGGGAGGTCTTGACCCGTGGAAGTCAACGCAGCAACCCTTTGCGTTCAATAAGAATGGTCAGATTATGACAGCAAGCGTTGTTTCTTCTTACTTCCGGGATGTGCGGGCCCCGCGCGGTGCCCGCACCCGTCTGTGGCCCGATGCGAACTGGGCCGCGCCGGCTGACGCGCAGGCGGCTACGCATTTTGCGCAGGATATGGCGCTGGCTTTGCAGGAGGCCGGAGGACCGGGCGCTGTGCTGAACCTGCCGGGTGCTGCGGGGCTGGTTGCCTGTCTGGGGGGCAACAGCCCGTATCTGTCTGATCTGGCACGGCAGGCCCCGGTGTTTTTTGCAACGCTGGTGCAAAGCGGGCCGGAACCCTGTGCGAAGGACGTGTTTGCAGCATTTGCCGATTTTGACATCACATCGGGGCGAGAGTGTGTTGCCCGCTTCCTGCGCGAGGCCAAAAAACGCACAGCCCTGATATGCGCTGTGGCGGACCTTGGGGGATTCTGGTCGCTGGAGGAGGTGACGCAAACGCTCAGCCGGCTGGCGGATGCGGCGCTGGAGGTGGCTGTCAGACATTTGCTGTGGAGTGCTCATCAGGCTGGGCAGATTCAGTTACGAGACCCCAAACGTCCGGCGCATGCCAGTGGTTTTGTTGTGCTGGCAATGGGAAAGCTGGGGGCACGGGAACTGAATTTCTCCTCGGATATTGATCTGATGGTGCTGTACGATCCGTCCGTGCAGTCTCAGCCTGATACCGTGCGGCGCGTCTTTATCCGTATGACTAGCGATCTTGTGGGCCTCATGGAAGCGCGGGATGCGGATGGTTACGTTTTTCGGACAGATTTGCGCCTGCGGCCAGACCCGTCTTCCACCCCTCCGGCGGTCTCCGTGCAGGCGGCCCTCCAGTATTATGAAAGTCTGGGCCAGACATGGGAACGCGCCGCCATGATCAAGGCGCGGCCCGTGGCGGGGGATATGGCGCTGGGGCGGCGGTTTCTGGCCGCCATTCGCCCGTTTGTCTGGCGCAGACACCTCGATTTTGCGCTGATTGACGATATTCATGACATGAAGGCCCGCATTGACCGCTACCGCAAGGCCGGGCGCACCGGACTGGCGGACCTGCCTGATGCGGTGCTGGCGGACCCGGCGGCCAGCCGGGACTGGCTGCTGGGCCATAACGTCAAGCTAGGGCAGGGCGGGATTCGGGAAATCGAATTTCTGGCGCAGGCCATGCAGCTTGTCTGGGGTGGGCGCGTGCCCGCATTGCGGGACCGCACAACCTTTGGCGCGCTGAAAAAACTGGTGGGTTCGGCCTATCTCCCGCGTGAGGAAGCGGAAGTGCTGGCCCGGACCTACCGGTTTTTGCGAGATGCGGAACACCGGTTGCAGATGCGGGCTGACCATCAGACGCATGATCTGCCGGACCGCCCGGAGGCGTTCGATGCCTTCGCCGTGTTCATGAATTATTCGGATGGCGAAGCACTGGCGCTGGAAATGCTGCCCCGCATGCGGGAAGCCCGGCGCATTTTTGAGCGCCACTTTGCCACGCCGCAGGTGAGCGCCCCTGCAGAGGATGCGACCCTGCTGGCCGTCGCCCCGGATGATGAAAATTCTCCGGCCTTACTGGAACGTCTCGGTTTTCCTGCCACTCAGACGGACGAGGCTGTGCAGGTACTGGCCCGCTGGCAGACCAACAGCCTGCGGGCATTGCGTTCCGAACGGGCGCGGGCTTTGCTGCGTGGCCTCCTGCCCGCCTTGCTGGCCAGTTTTGCGGCCCGCAGTAATCCTCTGGCCTGCCTGCGGCGGTTTGAGGCGCTGCTGGCGCGTCAGCATGCCGGGGTGCAATTGCTCTCCCTGTTTGAGCGGAACCCGGCGCTGATTGACCGCATTGCGGCCTTGTTTGATTCCTCGGCTTTTCTTGCGAACCATCTGGCCGATACGCCCTCCGCACTGGAAGGGCTGCTGGAACCGGAGCCGGAAGAAGGCCGCAACGTGCTGGACCGCCTGCGGCATCTGGCAACGGAAGTGGACGCAGCGGAACTATTGGTGACAGCCCTGCGGCCTCTGCTGCGCGGGGAAGAATTTCGTCTCTCCGTGGCCGTGCTGGAAGGGCGGCTGGGAGAAAACGAGGCCGAAAAGCAGCGCACGGCACTGGCTGATACCATCATGACCGTGCTGATGCGGGCCGTGGAAAAGGAGCATCAGCAGCGCTATGGCCGCGTGCCGGGTGGCGGCATGGCCGTGCTGGCGCTGGGCAAAGCAGGCTCTCGGGAGATGATGCCGGGGTCCGATCTGGATCTGCTGCTGGTATTTGACCATCCCGAAGACGTGCAGATGAGTCAGGTGCCGGAGAATGCGCCCAAAAGTCAGAACGGTCTGCCGGTGCGTGCTCCACGGTCTCTGGCGGTGTCGCAATATTATACCCGTCTGGCGCATGCTTTTATTGCAGCCCTCACCGCTCCCGGCCCGGAAGGCCCGCTTTATGCGGTGGATATGCGGCTGCGTCCCTCCGGTGCGGCAGGCCCGGTTGCCGTGTTCCGCACAGCATTCCTGAAATATCATGAAGACGCCGCCTGGACATGGGAGCGCATGGCGTTGACCCGCGCCCGTGTGATTACGGCTCCCGTGGCGCTCAAGGCCCGCCTGCAGGGCGATTTAGCGCAGATTTTGAACGGAGACCTGCGCAAGCCCCGCCCCTCCGCCGAAACCATGCTGGAGGATGCCCGGCAGATGCGCGCCCGTCTGGCGCGGGATCTGCCAGCCTCCAGCCCGTGGGATATCAAACGCCGGGCGGGCGGCTTGATGGAGGTGGAGTTTATCGCGCAGATCCTGCAACTGGTGGCTGGCACAAAGGACGCCAGAAACCCCTGCACAAGGCGGGCGCTGACTTTGCTAAGGAAAGGCAGTTTTCTGAGTGTGGCAGAAACAAAACTGCTGCTTGAGGCCGATGCCGTCTGGCGACAGCTCCAATGTTTGCTGCGCCTGCTGTGCGGCCCTGTGCCGCCGGTTGATCTGGAACGCGGACTGGCCCCCGGTGCGGTGAGAATTCTGCTGCGTGTAATGGGAGAGGCCAGCCTGCCAGACCTGATGGCGCACACCGCGCATCTGGCACAGGCCGTGCGGAAGATTTTCGAGCAGAGGGTAGGGGCGGTGGGTGTGGACGACGGCTTTGCCGCGCGGGCTGCCGAAGAACGTTCCGCACCTTCAGCCGTTAAGTTTTGAAGGCTGTCTGACAGGGATCTGTTCAGGTAGCGTTTGCAGAGACATCGTTTTTTAAGGAAAGAACCGGATCATGACAGAGACGCAGGACACCACAAAAAACGGCCTGAAAGAGGGCGATGCCGCTCTGGATTTCAGCATGGAGGCCAGTGGGGGGCGTACGGTCAGCCTTGCTGCGCTGAAAGGCAAACCGTTTGTGCTCTATTTCTACCCCAAGGCGGATACGCCCGGCTGCACCAAGGAAGCCTGTGGGTTTAGTGAGGCCTTGGGGCAGTTTGAAGGGGCCGGGCTGAGTGTGATCGGCGTCTCGCGCGATCCGGTCAAAAAGCTCGATAAATTTGCTGAGAAATATGACCTCACATTCCCGCTGGCCTCAGATGAAGCCGGGAGCGTGACGGAAGCCTATGGCGTGTGGGTCGAAAAATCCCTGTATGGCAAAGCCTATATGGGGATTGATCGCACCACGTTCCTGATTGGGGCTGATGGGAAAATCGCCCGTATCTGGAAAAAGGTCAAAGTACCGGGCCATGTGGAGGCGGTGCTGGAAGCCGCGCAGGCTCTTTAACAGCAGACCGCCTGCATCAGGCCGTTAAATCCGGCTGGGGTTACCAGCCGGAATAATAGCTGCCGGGGGCGGCGTAATAGCCCGGTGCAGCCGGAACCATAGGCACTGCGGGCACTACCGGCACCGCGTAGCCCATGGCGGGCGGAGGCGGCGGGGGCGGTGCATAGGCTACGGGCGGCGGCCCGCTGTTGCCCATGGCGGCACCGGCCAGAGCGCCAACAGCCAGACCACCAATCAGAGCGCCAGCAATGGCACCCCCACCGGGGCCACGGTGCCAGCCGCCTCTGCGCGGGCCACCGCCCCAGTATCCACCACGCGGCGGCGGAGGCGGACCACCCCAGCCGGGACGGCCCCAGCCGCCGCCCGGATGCGCCTCTGCGGCGGGCAGTGTAGCCAGTGTCGTGCCTGCAATAAGGGGCAGGGCGAGAAGAAGTTTTGTCATACGGCGCATCGTGTGCCTCCTCGAAACTGACAGAGGAAACACCGGAGCGTCCCCTCTTCAGTTCCTAATAACGCGCCGCCTCATGGCAATTTCAAGGCCGCTTCCGGGCAATTTGTGTCCCTTAAAACAGGGGCTGTTATCCCTGATCAATCACGGTTGTGCGCGGCAGGGTCAGCACCGTCAGCAGTGTGACAAGGGCGCAGGCAGACACATAATAAGCAAACCACATCTCATGCCCCGCCTGCTTGCACCAGAGTGCTACATATTCCGTCGTGCCCCCAAAGACGGACACCGTGACGGCATAAGGGAGCGCCACACCGAGGGCGCGGATGCGCGTGGGGAAGAGTTCCGCTTTCACCACAGCGTTGATGGAGGTGTAGCCGGAGGCGATAAACAGCGCGCCCGTTATCAGCCCGAATGCAGCCCACGGAGAGCTGACGCCGGAGAGAACGGTCAGCAGCGGGACGGTGCCCAGCGTGGCGCAGATGCCAAAATACAGCAGCAGCGGGCGGCGACCAATGCGGTCAGACAACGCCCCGAACGCAGGCTGGATGGCTGCGAAAATAATCAGGCTGGCGGAGGAAATCAGCGTTGCGGTCTCTTTGGGAAAACCCAGCGTGTTCGCAAGATATTTCTGCATATAGATGGTGTAGGTATAGAAAATAACCGTGCCACCCAGCGTCATGCCACAGACGGTCAGCACGGGGCGCGGGTGCTGAAGCAGGACGCGCAGTCCCCCTTTTTCCTTCTGCTGGCTGGTTTTTTCAAAACGCTCACTTTCCTGCATGTGGCGACGCAGCCAGAACACCAGCAACGCGCCCATCGCCCCGATAACAAACGGCACGCGCCAGCCCCATGCAGCAATCTGTTCCGGCGTAAGCAGGACATACTGCATGAGCAGCAGAAGCAGCAGCGCCAGCAATTGCCCCATAACCAGCGTGACATACAGGAAGCCGGACCAGAACCCGCGATGCTCCGGGGTGGCCATTTCTGCCAGATAGGTGGCGGATGCGCCATATTCCCCACCCAGACTGAGGCCCTGTATCAATCGGGCGACCAGCAGCACCGCCGGGGCCAGCAGGCCGATCTGCTCATAGGTCGGGCAGACGGCAATGGCCAGCGAGCCAAAGCACATGGCTGTGACGGAATAAGTCAGCGCTGTGCGGCGGCCATAGCGATCCGCTGCCATACCCAGCAGCCATCCCCCAACAGGACGCATAAAGAAGCCAACAGCAAAAATGGCTGCGGCATTCAGCAGCTCTGCAGTCTGGTTACCGCGTGGGAAGAAGGCGTGTGCGAAGTAGATGGTGAAGGAGGAATAGACATACCAGTCGTAATATTCGAGCAGGTTCCCGGCAGACCCTGCCAGAATACCACGAAGGCGCTGCGCCGTTGTCATTCCGGTTCTCATGTAAAATCTCGCATCTGATAAGAGGCTTTTAAAGGCTGAAAAGAAGGGGAGGGCGGCTGCTTCAGGCGTCTGTTTTTCCGCTCAGGGCTTGGTGGAGTTGCTCTGTATCCAAAGAATTTTCCCAGCGGGAGATAACAATGGCTGCAACCGCATTGCCGACCAGATTGGTCAGGGAACGACATTCCGACATGAAGCGATCAATCCCCAGAATAAGCGCCATGCCACCAACAGGCACGCTGGGGACAACGGACAGTGTCGCTGCCAGCGTGATAAACCCGGCCCCTGTCACACCGGCCGCACCTTTGGAACTCACCATAGCAACAAGCAGAAGGGCGATTTGTTCCCCAAGGCCCAGATGCACATCGGTCGCCTGTGCGATGAACAGGGCGGCGAGGGTCATGTAAATATTGGTGCCGTCCAGATTGAAGGAGTAGCCCATGGGCACCACCAGCCCGACAATCCCCTGCGGGCAGCCGGCGTTTTCCAGCTTGGCAATCAGCCCCGGCAGCGCAGATTCCGAGGAACTGGTGCCCAGAACAATCAGCAGTTCTTCCTTGATATAGGCCAGCAGCCGAAAAATGCTGAAGCCCATCATGCGCGTCACCAGACCCAGAATACCGCAGACGAACAGAATGGCCGTCAGATAGAACGCCAGAACCAGCCCGACCAGATGCCCGATGGACGCCACGCCAAACTTGCCCACCGTAAAGGCCATGGCACCAAAGGCCCCGATGGGGGCGACATACATCACCAGACGCACCACGCCGAAGACCAGCTCCGTCAGATTACGGAACAGGGTAAGGACTTTCTGCCCGCTCTCACCCATCTGCGCGAGGCTGACGCCAAACAGGATGGCAATCAGCAGCACCTGCAAAATCTCGCCCGATGTGAAGGCTCCGGCAGTGGTGCTGGGGATGATGCGCATCAGGAACTCCGTAAAGGAGTGGGAATGTGCTTCATTCACAAACGTGGCGACGGAGCCGGTATCCAGCGAGGCAGGCTTGATATGAAGCCCGGCGCCGGGGCGGGCGATATTGGCCACCAGCATGCCGACAATGAGCGCCAGTGTAGAAAAACACAGGAAATAGGCCATGGCCTTTCCCGCCACGCGGCCCGTCTGCTTGAGGTCCGCCATCCCGGCAATGCCGGTGCAGACGGTCAGAAAAATGACGGGGGCGATGACCATCTTGATGAGTTTGACAAACCCATCTCCCAGCGGGCGGAGGGCCGCACCGATGTTGGGGAAAAAGGCGCCCACAAGAATGCCCGCAATAACCGCAATAATCACCTGAATATAAAACAGGTGCGCGCGGGAGGAGCCGGAGGGGGCAGAAGCAGTTGTAGGATGAGACATGGCGAAAAGGGTATTTCCCGGTTTGTTCATTATTCTTGTCAACGCTGTAGCAGCGCGGCAAACCTGAAGGATGTTGTATACAGGCTCTTCGTTGCATTGGCGTCATAATTTATTTCTGGAACCAGATCAGCACGAACCGGCCTTCCTGCCGAGAGAAAATGAGACGGATCACGGATGGATGATGGAATAATGCTGGTTGTTGTGGCTCTGGGAGCACTGGCGGTTGGGGCTCTACTGGCCTGGCTGCTGGCTGGCGGCCGCAAAGGGCAGGGCGGGGCAGATACGGACCTGCTGGCCCGGCTTTATGTGCTGGTGGAGCAGGAAACAGCCGCCGCCCGGACGGAAGCCGCGCATCAGAGAACGCACCTGTCGGAACTGGAACGCGTGATGACCGGGCGCATTGAGCAGGTGCGCACCGAACTGGCCGAACGTCTGGCGGGTATGGCGGGCAGTATGGGGCGGGAGCAGGCTGAAGTGCGGGCGGCTCAGGCCGAAGCACTGCGGGAGATGGCGGAAACCTCCGCCCGCCAGTTGTCCGCCATCCGCGTAGCGGTGACGGACCAGCTGCATGAGGCCGTGGAACGGCAGATGCAAACCTCCTTCCAGCGTGTGCTGGAGCAGTTCAGCGCCATGCAGAAGGCCATGGGCGAGGTGCGGGCCATGACGGCGCAGATCAGCGACCTCAAGCGGCTGTTCGGCAACGTGAAGACCCGTGGTGGTTGGGGGGAAGCGCAGCTCAAGGCCATTCTGGATGATGTGCTGCCGGAAGGCTCTTACGAATCGAACGTGCGTCTGGGGCCGGGGAATGATGTGGTGGAATTTGCCATCCGTATGCCGGTGCGCTCCAGCACACCGCCGGTGCTGCCAGTGGATAGCAAATTCCCGACAGAAGCCTACGAGCGCCTGTTGAATGCGGTGGATGAGGGCGATGCAGTGGGCGAGAAAGCCGCCCGCAAATCTCTGGAAAGCACGCTGCGGATGGAAGCGCGGAAAATCGCGACCAAATATATCCATCCGCCCCGCACGGTGGAATTTGCCGTGCTGTATCTGCCCACCGACGGCCTTTATGCAGAAGCCGCCCGTATCCCCGGCCTGATTGATGAAGTGGGCCGCACCTGCAGGGTGATGATTATGGGACCAGCCCTCATGCCCGCGCTGCTGCGCACGGTGCATCTGGGCTATGTGACGCTGGCGCTGGAAGACCGGACGGAAACCATTGCCCGCCTGCTGGGGGCCACCCGGCAGGAAATGATCCGCATGGATGGCGTGCTGGAAAAACTGGCGCGGAACGCGCAGGCCATGTCAACCTCCATTGAGGAAGCCCGCAGACGAACCCGTGTGGTCAGCCGCCGTCTGCGCGAACTGGATGCCCCGGAGACGGAAGACGTGGCGCTTAATCCTGAAATGGAATTTACTGGCCCTGAACCGGGGAAAACAGCATCAGGACAGTTATGACGGAAGAGACAGCACTGAACACAGATCCGGATACAGCACAGCCCGGCCAGTCCAGAGGCCCCGAGCACTCCAGAGGTATTGTGCTGCTGATAGAAGATGACAGCGCGATTGCCGAGGAAATTGTGGGCGAACTGATGACCCATGGTTTTGAGGTGCGGCACGAGGAAACCGGCGATGCTGGTCTTACGGCAGCCCTTACGGGTGAGGCGCACGTCATGGTGGTGGATCGCCTGTTGCCGGGGATGGATGGCCTGAGCGTGATTGAGGCGGTGCGCCAGCGCGGCATCCGCACGCCGGTGCTGGTGCTGTCCGCGCTCTCAGCAGTGGATGACCGCGTAACCGGCCTGAAAGCGGGTGGTGATGACTACCTGACCAAGCCCTTCGCCATGGAAGAGCTGATGGCGCGGGTGGAAGCCCTGCTGCGCCGCCCGGATGATACCCGCAGCACCCAGTTGCGGGTGGGGCCGCTCTCCATGGATCTGATCGAGCGCCGCGTCTGGCGGGATGGCCGGGAGATTGAACTGCTGCCGCGTGAATTTCGTCTGCTGGAATATCTCATGCGCAGGCCGGGGCAGGTGCTGACCCGCTCCATGATGCTGGAAGATGTCTGGCAGTATCGCTTTATTCCGCGCACCAATCTGGTGGATGTGCATATCGGCAAGCTGCGCCGCAAGGTGGATGCACCGGGAGAAGAGCCGTTGATCCGTAGCATTCGCGGCACAGGATTTCTGCTGCGTGTTCCTGACTGAGCTATTCCGCACCGCGACTTTCCGCCTCACGCTGGCTGCTGTGGCCGCCATGGGTGGCGTGATGGTGATGCAGTTCGGGCTGGTTTACACCCAGATGGAAGCGGTGGAATCCCGCCGCTCGACCGAACTGCTGCGCGGCGAGGCCCATTTGCTGGCGCAGATGACGCCGGAACATCTGGAATATGTCATCCGCAAACGCGCAACGGATGATCTGCGGCTGGTGATCAGCAGCGCGGGACTGTTTGACGCCAGTCATGCCCTGATTGCGGGGGATCTGCACGCATGGCCCAAAGGGCTGGTGGCGGACGGCAAGCCGCATAATATCGAAATCTACCCGGAAGAAGGTGCTGCCTATCCGCTGCGCCTGCTGGCTGAGACCTTGCCCGACGGCACGATTCTGGTGCTGGGGCGCAGCTTCCATCTGCTGGCGGAACAGAAGCTGATGCTGCGGCATGCCACAGTGGTTGCCGCCATTCCCACCCTGTTATTCGCGCTTTTGCTGGGGGTGGTGCTGAGCCGCCGCGCCCTGTTCCGGGTGAAGGAAATGCACGAGGCCATTGATCTGATCATGGCCGGGGATATCCATGAACGTCTCCCTGCCGGGAAGGAACGGGATGATCTGGAGCGTCTGGCAGGCAGTGTGAACCGCATGCTGGACCGGCTGGAGCACCTGATGGACGGGATGCGGGAGGTCGGCAACGATATTGCGCATGACCTCCGCACACCGCTCTCCCGCGTGCGGGCCAAGCTGGAGCGGGCGTTGACCTCCGGCGGTGAGCGCGAGGCGCTGGAAGAGGCTGTCAGCGGGGCCGTGGCTAATCTGGACCAGTGTCTGGGCATTATCACCGCCCTGCTGCGCATTGCGGAGCTGGAAAGCAGCCGCCGCCGCGCCGGGTTTGGGACAGTGAACCTGAATGAGCTTGGTGCCGACGTGGTTGATCTCTATGAGCCGATTGCGGAGACCGAGGGGGTGACGCTGGTCATGCAGCCCACCGCCGTGCCGGTCTGTCTGGACGGAGACCGGCATCTGCTGATCGAACTGCTGGTCAATCTGGTCGATAACGCCATCAAATTCACGCCGGAGGGCGGGGAGGTGACGGTGAGTGTGAGCCGTCAGGCCGGAGCGGTCTGTCTGACGGTAACGGACACCGGGATTGGCATTGCGCCGGAAGAGCGGGGTGCCGTGCTTTCCCGCTTTTACCGCTCAGACAAAAGCCGGCATGTGCCGGGCAGCGGGCTGGGGCTCAGCCTTGTTTCAGCCATTGCGCATCTGCATGACGCCACGGTGGAAATTGATGCCGGCCCCGATGGGCACGGGACACGATTTCGTGTTATTTTTCTGTTACAACATGGCCTGAGAGTTCCAGATTAAAAGCATTTTTATTGGCGCTCAGGGGGGATATCTGTATCCAAGTTGATATGAGCGATTTATCTGGATGCTGGCGTTTAGACGTGTCGGCAGGGGCTGTCACGTATGAATGAGATTGTCGTAACGGCGCTTAAAAAGCCGTATACCTTTGTGGTACTCTCCATTCTTATTCTGGTGTTTGGTATCAGAGGTGTCTTTACGACACCGACTGACGTCTTCCCCAGTATCAAGATCCCGGTGGTAGCCGTGGTCTGGACCTATACCGGCCTGATGCCTGAAGATATGTCCGGCCGCGTGGTGTATTACTACGAACGTGCGCTGACCGCGACGGTGAACAATATCGAGCATATTGAAAGCCAGTCCTATTACGGCCGCGGGATTGTCAAAATCTTCTTCCAGCCCGGTACGGATACCGCCGTGGCGCAGACGCAGATCACCTCGGTCTCCCAGACCGTGATCAAGCAGATGCCCACCGGCTCCACGCCGCCGCTGGTGCTGGCCTATAACGCCTCCTCTGTGCCGGTCATCACGTTGCAGGTCTCCTCGACCTCCATGACGGCCTCACAGATCTACGATATGTCGTCCAACCTTATCCGGCCTGCGCTGGTGTCCGTGGCAGGGGCGGCAATCCCGAACCCCTATGGCGGCCAGCCCGGCAACGTGATGGTCGATCTGGACCCCGTTAAACTGCTGGCGCACCGGCTCTCGCCCGTGGATGTGTCCAAGGCTCTAAACAGTCAGAACATCGTGCTCCCCGCGGGTGACCAGCGGATTGGCGCATTTGACTGGATGGTGCAGACCAACGCCTCCCCGCGTGACATGGATGACCTCAACATGCTGCCCATCAAGCAGGTGGGGAATGCCGTAGTCCGCCTGCAGGACGTGGCGTGGGTGCATCAGGGTGGCCCGCCGCAGACCAACCTCGTGCTGGTCAAAGGTCAGCAGGGCGTTCTGATTGTGGTCATGAAGAGCGGTGACGCCTCGACACTCGAAGTTGTGGCGGGCGTGAAGAAGCTGCTCCCCGGTATCGTGAAAACCCTGCCCGAAGGTGTGAACATCAAGGTGTTGAATGACGCCTCCACCTTTGTGAAGGAATCCGTGCAGGACGTGCTGCGGGAAATGCTGACCGCCGCCTGCCTGACCGGGCTTGTGGTGTTGCTGTTCCTCGGCTCCTGGCGCTCGACTGTCATTATCGCCACCTCCATTCCGCTGGCCATGCTGTGCTCCATTATCGGGCTGGGCTGGGCCGGGCAGACCATTAACGTCATGACCCTCGGCGGTTTGGCGCTGGCCGTGGGTATTCTGGTGGATGATGCCACCGTGATGATTGAAAACATCGATGCGCATCTCGAGATGGACAAGGATCTCGAGACCGCGATTATCGATGCCGCCAATCAGATCGTGATCCCCACCTTCGTCTCTACGCTGTGTATCTGTATCGTATGGATGCCGCTGTTCCAGCTGACTGGCGTTGCGGGCTGGCTGTTCATGCCGATGGCGGAAGCCATCATCTTTGCGATGATTGCCTCCTTCATCCTTTCCCGAACCCTCGTGCCGACCATGGCGAAATACATGCTGGCCGCTCAGGTGGCCGCGCATGCGCATGGTCCGGTGGCGCCTAAAACCATTTTTGGCCGGTTCCAGAAGGGGTTTGAGCGCAAGTTTGAGGACTTCCGTCACGGATACCAGAACCTGCTGACCCATCTGGTCGCCACGCGCGGCACCTTCATTCCGGTGTTTGTGGTGTGTTCGCTGGGGTCTCTGGGGCTGCTGTTCTTTGTGGGGCAGGACTTCTTCCCGGAAATCAATTCCGACACCATGGCCATCCACATGCGCGCACCGCTGGGCACCAAGCTCTCGGAAGCGGGCAAAATTTCCCAGCTGGTGAATGACGAGATTGAACGCACGCTGCCGGGGCAGGTGGAAAGTATTGTCGATAACTGCGGCCTGCCGTTCAGCCCGCTTAATCAGGCCTATATTCCTACCCCCACGGTCGGCACGCAGGATTGTGACCTCACGGTCTCACTGAAAGACCCGGACTCCCCCGTAGCGGAATATCGCAGGATGATCCGCCACAATCTGGGTGAGAAATTCCCCGGCACGCAGATTTCCTTCCTGCCGGGGGATCTGACCGCCAAGATCCTGAACTTCGGTCTGCCGTCCCCGATTGATGTGCAGATTACGGGCCGTAACCTTGCGGAGAATTTCCGCTTTGCAAACCGTCTGGCGGACCGTCTGCGGCACGTTACGGGGCTGACGGATGTGTCCGTCCAGCAGCCAATGACGACGCCCACCCTGCGGGTCAACACGCAGCGGACCTACGCGCTGGGCACCGGAATTACGGAAGCCGATGTGGCGAACAACGCGCTGGTGTCGCTCTCTGGCAGTTCTCAGGTTGGGCAGGTGTACTGGTTGGATACCAAGACAGGTGTCTCGCATCTGATTGATATTCAGACCCCGGCCACCTTCCTGCAGACCATGAATGATCTGGAAATCACGCCTATTGATAAGGGCGATGGCAACCCGTCCGGCCAGAACCCGCAGATTCTGGGTGGTTTGAGCCAGATCGTGCAGACAGGCACGCCAGGTGAGGTCTCGCACTACAACATTCTGCCGGTGTTCGACATTTACGCCTCTAACGAGGGCATTGATCTCGGCACGGTGTCCCGTGAGGTGGAGCGTATTGTGGATGAGGTCCGTCCGGACCTGCCTCATGGTTCCGCGCTGGAAGTGCGCGGGCAGGCGGTGACCATGAACAGCGCCTACGCGCAGCTGCTAGGTGGCCTGGCCATGTCCGTGCTGCTGGTCTACCTGCTGATTGTGGTCAACTTTCAGTCCTGGCTGGACCCGTTCATCATCATCACAGCCCTTCCGGGCGCACTGGCCGGGATTTCCTGGAGCCTGTTCCTGACGCACACCACGCTCTCGGTGCCTGCGCTGACAGGGGCCATTATGTGCATGGGCACGGCAACCGCCAACGCCATTCTGGTGGTGTCCTTTGCGCGGGAGCGGCTGGAAGAACATGGCGACGCCATTAAGGCCGCCATTGAATCCGGGTTTGAGCGTATTCGCCCCGTGCTGATGACGGCCTCCGCCATGATTATCGGGATGTTGCCTATGTCCCTCAGTAATTCTCAGAACGCGCCACTGGGCAAAGCCGTCATGGGCGGCCTGCTGGTGGCAACAGTTGCAACCTTGCTATTTGTGCCATGTGTTTTCGCCATGCTGCATAATCGAAAAAAGCCGACCACGACGACGGAACAGGGAGAAGGCGCATGAGCGGGTATCATGAAGACGGTGGCCAGCCGGAGCAGACCACACAGCATGATGCGGCGTCTTCCCGCAAAAGGACGATCGGAATCATTATTGTCGCGATCGTCGCCATTATTCTGGCAGTTGTCGGCATTGTGCAGCGGCAGGCGCATTACATGCATCTGGCAAAGGAAACGCAGGATAACGCGATACCGGCCGTGCAGGTGATCTACCCGCAGCCGGGACCGTCTGTCCGCACGCTCTCGCTGCCGGCCAATATTGCCGCATGGTATCAGGCCCCCATTTACGCGCAGGTCTCTGGCTACGTGAAAATGTGGTACAAAGACTTTGGTGCGGTCGTGAAATCTGGCGACGTTCTGGCGGAAATCGACACGCCGGGATTGGATGCGCAGTATGCCGCCGCCAAGGCCAATCTGGACGTGGCTCAGGCCCGCTACAAGCTGGCGCAGATTACGGCGCGGCGCTGGAAGGCGTTGCAGGGCACGCAGGCTGTCTCGCAGCAGGAAGTGGACGTGCAGGCCGCCAATGCCGAGGCCCAGCAGGCGCAGGTGGAAGCCGCACGGCATGACGTGGAACGGTTTGCGGCACTTGAAGGCTTCAAGAAAATTGTCGCACCGTTTGATGGCATCGTGACATCGCGTTTTGCGGACGTGGGGGATTACGTCAACGCCGGGCGCGGGGATGTGGACTCTCACGGGAATGCCACAGAACTGTTCAGCGTGGCGGATGTGCATGCCATGCGCGTGTTCGTTGCTGTGCCGCAGGACTATGCGGATATTATCTCTCCGCGTCTGGAAGCCGATCTGAGCATCCCGCAATATCCGGACCGCACTTTCAAGGCGAAATTCCTGGCGACCGCCACGGCCTTTAATGCCTCGACCCGTACGGTGACCACGGAACTCACGCTGGACAACAAATCTGGCGAACTCTGGCCGAACTCCTACGCCACAGCCAACTTCAAAGCGCCGGGTGACCCGGACATGCTGATCCTGCCGGAAGGCGCGATTATTTTCCGCGCAGAAGGCACGCAGGTCGCGCTGGTGGATGATTCCAACCATGTGCATCTGGTGGGTGTGACAGTCGGGACCAATCTGGGCACAACGGTGCAGATCCTGCGCGGTGTGAAGAAAACGGACCGCGTGGTGAATAGCCCCTCTGCTGGCCTGCTGGATGGCCAGAGCGTGCGGATTGTTAAAGGCACGCCGGGTTATAACGTTGCTTCCAAAAAGCCGGCTCCGCCCAAGCCGGAACAAAAGGCACCAGCCCCGAAGGCCGAGCAGGGTAATGATGATACCCGCGCCATGCCGGACGATAATCAGCCAGCGGCAGAAGAAGGAGGCCGCCCATGACAGGGCGCGCCGTGACGCTGCGACTGAAGCGGAGTTTTCTGGTTGGTCTTTCTCTGGCCACCATGCTCTCGGGGTGTGATCTGGCCCCGCGCTACAAACCGACCAAGCTGACGCTGCCCGCCCAGTGGGAAGGGCAGAACCACGGGGTTCTGCAGCCCGGCCAGCCGGCGGATGATGCGATCCGCCCAGACTGGTGGACCATGCTGGGGGACCCGCAACTCAACCAGCTGGAAGAGCAGGCCATGCGCCTGAACCCGAGCCTTCAGGCGCAGGCGGAAGCCTTCATGCAGGCGCGTGATGTGGCGATGGAAGCTAAGTCGCACCTGTACCCGCAGGTTAATGGTGCCGCGAGCGGTGAGAAATATAAGGGCTCACGGCACAGGCTGTGGCGTGGGGCTGGTTCTCAGGGGCCGGTCTATATGTCGTCCGAGCAATATTCGGGCACAGCGACATGGGAGCCGGATTTCTGGTCTGCCATTCGTAACAAGGTGCGTATGGCCAAGCAGGGCACGCAGGCCGAGGCCGCAGCCTACGCGCTGGCCCGCCTGAGCCTGCAGGCCGAGCTGGCGAGCGATTACGTCACGCTGCGCGGGCTGGACGCGCAGGATGCGGTGTATCGGGATTCCATCCGCTACTATCAGACGGCGGTGCAGGTCACCAAAATGCGTCTGGCGGGGGCCATCGCACCGGGGATGGACGTCTCACGTGCAGAAACCCAGCTTTACACCACGCAGGCGCAGGAAACCGAGGTGCGCGCCCAGCGGGATGTGATGGAGCATGCCATTGCGGTGCTGGTGAATCAGGCGCCTGCCTCATTCCATATCGCGCCGGTCACGCGTCTGGGGTTTGCTGAGGCGCAACCGCCGGTTGCTCTGCCCTCCACGTTGCTGGAACGGCGGCCAGATATTGCCGAGGCCGAGCGACGTATGGCGCAGGCCAACCGGGCGATTGGTGTCTCACGCGCGGCGTTCTATCCGCACATTACCTTCAACGCCATGACGGGCTTCATGGATAACGGGTTTGACCTCGCGTCTCTCTCCAACTCTATGTACCAGTTTGGCGTGCAGGCGTTGCTGCCACTGTTCCAGGGCGGTTTGCGGCGTGCCGAGCTGCAGCGCAACTGGTCGCAATACCGGGAGCAGGAAGACCTGTATCGCAGCACCGTGCTGGATGCGTTTCAGGAGGTGGAAGATAACCTCACGCGCACCAGCCGCCTGAAGACGGAATCACAGCAGCAGAGCAATGCTGTGAGTGCGGCCCTGCATACTCAGACCATGACCATGGCGCTCTATACCGGCGGCCTGACCAACTACCTTGATGTGGTTGTGGCACAGGTGGCGGCGCTGAACGCGCGTATTGCCCTTGTGCAGGTGCAGACCCGTGCTGTTGATGCGCGCGTGGAACTGATTCGCGCGCTGGGTGGTGGCTGGTCTCGGGCAGAGCTGCCGCAGTCTGATAAAATCATGCCGTTCCACCCGCTGCAGTATGGCAATCTGCGCCATGCAGCCCCACTTGGTGGCATCAGCACACAGGCTGATCCTACGGCATCTGACCTGACATCGGGCGGTGCAAATATGCGTCAGCCTCTTGACACAAGCGGCGCGCACCGGTAAGCGCGCCTTTCCTATCGGAACGCGGGAGGCTCTTCCTGTGCCATAACCATGGCTCAGAGGAGTCGTGAGAACCGCGGTCCGGGTTCAATAATGAGGAGTCCCGGATATGGCCAAAAAAGTTGTTGGCTACATCAAGCTTCAGATTCCTGCTGGCAAAGCGAATCCTTCGCCGCCGGTTGGTCCCGCGCTCGGTCAGCGTGGTCTGAACATCATGCAGTTCTGTAAAGAGTTCAACGCCAAGACCCAGGGTCTTGAGCCAGGTATGCCGATCCCGGTCGTCATCACCGCTTATGCAGACCGCACGTTCAGCTTCATCACCAAGACGCCGCCGAACACCTACTTCCTGCTGAAAGCTGCCAAGATCTCCAAAGGTAGCCAGACGGTTGGTAAGTCTGCTGCTGTCGGCAAGGTGACCATGGGTCAGCTGCAGGAAATCGCAGAGCAGAAGTTCAAAGACATGAACGCTAACGATATCGATGGCGCCGTGCGGATGCTGGTAGGTTCTGCCCGTTCCATGGGTCTGACGGTGGAGGGCTGAGAGCATGGCTAAGAACAAGCGTATTGCCGCTGCACGCAGCAAAGTCACTCACGGTCAGTCTTACGGGCTGGACGAAGCTATTTCCCTGGTAAAGGGCAATGCAACGGCTAAGTTTGACGAAACGGTTGAAATCTCCCTCAACCTGGGCATTGACCCGCGTCATGCTGACCAGATGGTTCGCGGTTTCGTTTCCCTGCCGAACGGCACGGGTAAAACGCTGCGCGTTGGCGTGTTTGCTCGTGGCGCGAAAGCTGAAGAAGCAACCGCTGCTGGTGCCGACGTTGTTGGCGCTGAAGATCTGATGGAAAAAGTGCAGGCTGGCGAAATCGAATTCGATCGCTGCATTGCAACCCCGGACATGATGGCTCTGGTCGGTCGTCTGGGTAAGATCCTCGGTCCGCGTGGTCTGATGCCGAACCCGAAGCTGGGCACCGTGACCATGGACGTTAAGGGTGCTATTACGGCAGCCAAGTCCGGTCAGGTCGAATACCGCGCTGAAAAAGCCGGTATCGTGCATGCTGGCATCGGCAAGGCTTCTTTCGATGAAGCAAAGCTGATTGAAAATGCTCGCGCATTCATCGATGCCGTGCAGAAAGCTCGCCCGACGGGTGCAAAGGGCACGTATCTGAAGAAGATCGCTCTTGCGTCCACCATGGGTCCGGGCGTTCAGGTCGATATCTCAGCTTTCGCAGGCTGAGTTTGAGATGCTGCTGTGCTGGGCTTCGGTCTGGTGCGGCACATTAAGGGAAGCGCCTTCGGGTTGCTTCCCGATCCTGTCCGAGATCACACGTGGCCTTGTGCCGTAAAAGACCTTATAGGTTTGCGCGTGTAAGACGGGGATGCTGGTTGCAGGCTGTTTTTCGGCAGGCTCCGGGTATTCCGTTTGAAGGACAGGCGAGCGGATTTCACGCTGTTTTGTGAAATCCTGAGGGCAACCCGCTTTATTCGGCCAAGGCTGGATGAAGCAAGACGGAGACGGGATTTGAACCGTACGGAAAAGCAGGCCGCTGTTGCCGCCCTTGCCGCCGTGTTCGCTGAAACGTCCATGGTTGTGGTGACCCAGAATGCTGGGTTGACCGTAGCTGATGTGACGGATCTGCGACGCAAAGTGCGTGCAGCGGGTGCAACTTACAAGGTCGCAAAAAACCGGCTGGCAACTCTCGCCCTGGATGGGACCCAGTTCGACGGCATTAAGCCGATGCTTAAAGGACCGACTGCTCTTGCATGGGCAGCTGATCCGGTAGCAGTGGCAAAGGTGATCGTCGAGTTCGCCAAAACCAATGACAAGCTTGTGCTGGTCGGGGGTTCTCTTGGTTCGCAGGTGCTTGACGCCAACGGACTGAAGGCTCTGGCCGAACTGCCGTCTCTGGATGCACTGCGCGCGCAGCTCGTGGGTCTTATCTCCACGCCCGCTACGCGTATCGCAGGTGTTACCCAGGCACCGGCAGGGCAGCTTGCCCGGGTTTTTGGGGCCTATGCCAAAACGGGTGAGGCGGAAGCCGCCTAAAGCACGCCTTCATCTGAAGACGTGTTCAAGAAATCGCATGGCCTTCCACCGGGGAGGTTGTGCTTTGCAAACCAGTGTTTATATTAGGAAGTCTAATCATGGCTGATCTGAACAAGCTCGTTGACGAACTGTCTGCTCTGACCGTTCTCGAAGCTGCTGAACTCTCCAAGCTGCTGGAAGAAAAGTGGGGCGTTTCCGCCGCTGCTCCGGTTGCTGTTGCTGCTGCTGGTCCGGCTGCTGCCGCTGCTCCGGCTGAAGAAAAGACCGAGTTTGACGTCATTCTGACCAAAGCTGGCGACAAGAAAATCAACGTCATTAAGGAAATCCGTGGCATCACGGGTCTGGGCCTGAAAGAAGCCAAAGACCTGGTTGAAGGCGCACCGAAGACCGTTAAAGAAGGCGCTAGCAAAGACGAAGCCGAAAAAATCAAGAAGACTCTTGAAGACAACGGCGCAAGCGTCGAAATTAAATAAGTTTGCCAAAGTCCCGCTGCCTCAGGGCGGCGGGGTAATGGAAAAGGTTTTCGGGTGGGGGTATGTTGCCTCTGCCCGTTTGCCTGTTTCGGATCCGGTTCGGAGCAGGTATAGAGGCCGGGGTCTTCCCGGTATCAGTGAAGGCCGGTTACTACAGGTCGGACCATCAGGCTCGCGGTAGAGCGCGGCGGGCCTGATGGTCCGAGACAAAGGGCAGGGCAGGAGCGACGATGAACGCAATCACCAAATCGTTCACAGGACGGAAGCGGATTCGCAAGAGTTTCGGGCGGATCCCCGAAATCGCTCCGATGCCGAACCTGATTGACGTGCAGCGGGCGTCTTACGAGACGTTTCTTCAGGCGAATGTGTCGCCTGATGCGCGCACGCCGACAGGTTTGCAGGAGGTTTTCCGGTCTGTATTCCCGATTAATGACTTTGCAGGTCGCGGGCGGCTGGAATTCGTTAGCTACGAATTCGAAGAGCCGAAATATGATGTTGAAGAATGCATTCAGCGCGGGCTGACCTATTCCGCTCCGCTGAAAGTGATCCTGCGTCTCATTGTATGGGATGTGGATGAAGATACGGGTTCCCGCTCCATCAGGGATATCAAGGAGCAGCCGGTCTATATGGGCGACATGCCCCTGATGACCGACAACGGGACCTTCATTATTAATGGCACCGAGCGTGTTATCGTCAGCCAGATGCACCGGTCTCCCGGTGTGTTCTTTGACCACGATAAGGGCAAGACGCACTCTTCCGGCAAATATCTGTTTGCCGCACGCGTCATTCCGTATCGCGGGTCCTGGCTGGACTTCGAGTTTGACGCCAAAGATCTGATTTATGTGCGTATCGACCGGAAGCGTAAGCTGCCTGTTACTACGCTGCTGTATGCGCTGGAAGGCGAGGCATCTGCCGCTGCCCGTAAAGCGAAAATGGCAGAAGGCGGGGACGTCGATGCTCTGGATATCAAGGGGATGGATGATAATGAAATCCTCTCCTACTTCTATGACACCGTCACCTTCACCAAAACGGCTAAAGGCTGGGCGCGTCCGTTCGATGCGGACTCTTTCCGTGGTCTGAAGCTGCTGGCACCGCTGGTTGACGCAGAAACCGGCGAAGTGGTTGCTGAGGCAGAAGCCAAGCTGACCGCCCGTATGGTGCGCAAGATCGCTGAAAAAACCCGCGAAGTGCTGGTTGGTGAAATTGATCTGCTGGGCCGCTTTATTGCCCGTGATATGGTCAATCTCGAAACCGGCGAGATCTACGCAGAAGCTGGTGACGAAATCACCGAAGCAACGCTGACGGGTCTTGAAGACGCTGGCGTGACGGAAATGCCGGTTCTGGCAATTGATGCTGCCAAGGGCCCGTGGATCCGCAACACGCTGACGGTTGACAAGAACACCGCGCGTGATGAAGCGCTGATCGATATCTATCGCGTCATGCGTCCGGGTGAGCCGCCGACGGCTGAAACCGCTGATGCCATGTTCCATGGCCTGTTCTTCGATCCCGACCGCTATGACCTCTCTTCGGTCGGTCGTGTGAAGATGAACATGCGTCTTGATATCGATGTGCCGGATACCGTGCGCGTTCTGCGTAAGGAAGACATCCTGCGCACCATCAAGGTGATGTGTGAACTGAAGGACGGCCGCGGTCAGGTCGACGATATTGATAACCTTGGTAACCGCCGTGTTCGCTCGGTTGGTGAACTGATGGAAAACCAGTATCGCGTTGGCCTGCTGCGTATGGAGCGCGCTATTCGTGAGCGTATGGGTTCTGTCGATATTGATACGGTCATGCCGCATGATCTGATCAACGCGAAGCCTGCCGCTGCTGCTGTGCGTGAGTTCTTCGGGTCTTCTCAGCTGAGCCAGTTCATGGATCAGACCAACCCGCTGTCTGAAGTCACGCATAAGCGTCGTCTTTCAGCGCTTGGCCCGGGTGGTCTGACACGTGAGCGCGCAGGCTTTGAAGTTCGTGACGTTCATCCGACCCATTACGGCCGTATCTGCCCGATTGAAACGCCGGAAGGCCCGAACATCGGTCTGATCAACTCTCTGTCCACCTACGCCAAGGTGAACAAATACGGCTTTATTGAAACGCCGTATCGCCTGGTGAAAGACGGCATTCTTCAGGATGGCTGGAAATATCTTTCTGCCATGGAAGAAGAAAAGCTGGTGGTGGCACAGGCTGATGCCAAGCAGGATGCTGATGGCACCCTGACGGGCGATCTGGTGTCCGTGCGTCGTGGCGGGGACTTCCGCCTCGTGCCGCCGACCGAAGTGACGGCCTGTGACGTGTCTCCCAAGCAGCTGGTTTCCGTCGCTGCAGCGCTCATTCCGTTCCTTGAGAACGATGACGCGAACCGCGCACTGATGGGCTCCAACATGCAGCGTCAGGCTGTGCCGCTGGTGCGCTCTGATGCGCCGCTGGTTGGCACAGGGATGGAAGCCGCCGTGGCTCATGACTCCGGTGCAACGATTGTTGCCCGTCGTCAGGGTATTGTGGATCAGATCGACGGTGCGCGTATCGTTGTGCGTGCAACGGATGAGAACGGGTCTACGCAGGGCGTTGATATCTATCGTCTGCGGAAATACTCCCGCTCCAACCAGTCCACCTGCATCAACCAGCGTCCGCTGGTGCATGTTGGGGACACGGTTCGCGCTGGTGACATCATTGCCGATGGTCCGTCCACGGAGCTGGGTGAACTGGCTCTGGGCCGTAACACGCTCGTCGCGTTTATGCCCTGGAACGGTTACAACTTCGAAGATTCCATCCTGATCTCCGAACGTATTGCGAAGGATGACGTGTTTACCTCGATCCATATCGAGGAATTCGAAGTCATGGCGCGTGATACCAAGCTGGGTCAGGAAGAAATCACGCGTGATATCCCCAACGTGGGTGAAGAAGCGCTGCGTAACCTGGACGAAGCTGGTATCGTTTACGTCGGTGCTGAAGTGAACCCCGGTGATATCCTCATCGGTAAGGTCACGCCGAAGGGTGAAAGCCCGATGACGCCGGAAGAAAAACTTCTGCGCGCCATCTTCGGTGAAAAAGCGTCTGACGTGCGTGATACGTCTCTGCGTCTGCCGCCCGGCACGACCGGCACCATTGTTGACGTCCGCGTGTTCTCACGCCGTGGCGTGGACAAGGACGAACGTGCGATGGCGATTGAACGCGCCGAGATCGAACGTCTGTCCAAGGACCGTGATGACGAGCGCGCTATTCAGGAACGCTCCTTCTATAGCCGTCTGCGTGAAAAGCTGCTCGATCAGACCGCTGGGGCCGGCTTCAAAGGTATTCGCTCCGGCACCGTGATTACGGACGAAGTTCTGGACGAAAACCCGCGTGGCGCATGGCGCAACATTGTTGTGGCGTCCGATGAAGTCATGGCTGAGCTGGAAACGCTGCGTCGTGAATTTGATGCCTCCGTGGCAAAAATTCAGGCCCGCTTTGAAAGCAAGGTTGAAAAGCTGCAGCGCGGTGATGAACTGCCGCCCGGCGTGATGAAGATGGTCAAGGTGTTTGTCGCGGTGAAGCGTAAGCTGCAGCCGGGTGACAAAATGGCCGGTCGTCACGGGAACAAGGGTGTGGTTTCTCGCGTGGTGCCTGTTGAAGACATGCCCTTCCTGGAAGACGGCACGTCTGTGGACATCGTGCTGAACCCGCTGGGTGTGCCGTCACGTATGAACGTGGGGCAGATTCTGGAAACGCATCTTGGCTGGGCTTGTGCCAACCTTGGTCGTGGCATTGGTGAACTGGTGGATGAATACCAGCGCACTGGTGAAAAACGTCAGGAACTGCTGGACCGTCTGAAGGACGTGTATGGGCAGAACATCTATGACGAAGCCATTGCCGACATGGACAACCGCGAGCTGACCGAGCTGTGCAACAATCTGCGCAAGGGCGTGCCGATTGCAACGCCGGTGTTCGATGGGGCCTCCATCCCGGATATTGAAGCCATGCTTGAAAAAGCCGGTGTTCATAAATCCGGTCAGTCTCAGCTGATCGACGGACGCACGGGCGAGCCGTTTGAGCGTAAGACCACAGTTGGTTACATCTACATGCTCAAGCTGCATCACCTTGTTGATGACAAGATCCACGCACGTTCCATCGGTCCGTACTCCCTTGTGACCCAGCAGCCGCTGGGTGGTAAGGCGCAGTTCGGTGGTCAGCGCTTTGGTGAAATGGAAGTCTGGGCTCTTGAAGCCTATGGTGCTGCGTATACGCTGCAGGAAATGCTGACGGTGAAATCGGATGACGTGTCCGGTCGAACCAAGGTCTATGAAGCCATTGTGCGTGAGCAGGATGACTTTGAAGCCGGTATTCCGGAAAGCTTTAACGTTCTGATCAAGGAACTGAAGTCCCTTGGCCTGAATGTTGAGCTGGAGCAGGGGGCCAAATAAAGGTGACCCTTAGCAGCACGATCCGTTTTTATTTTGAGGGGGAGGCCGGAATGACGATTCCGGCTCCTCATTTCCCTTTGGGGGCTTCGGCACATGAATGAACTCATGAAAATTCTTGGCCAGACCGGCCAGGCGATGACCTTCGACCAGATCAAGATTCAGCTCGCATCGCCTGAGCAGATCCGGTCTTGGTCGTTTGGTGAAATCAAGAAGCCCGAGACAATCAACTACCGGACATTCAAGCCGGAGCGTGATGGTCTGTTCTGCGCACGTATTTTTGGCCCGATTAAGGACTACGAATGCCTGTGCGGCAAATACAAGCGGATGAAGTTCCGCGGTATTGTCTGTGAAAAATGCGGCGTTGAAGTCACCCTGGCAAAAGTGCGGCGTGAGCGGATGGGTCACATCCAGCTGGCCAGCCCTGTTGCCCATATCTGGTTCCTGAAGTCTCTCCCGAGCCGTATCGGTCTGATGGTCGATATGACGCTGAAAGACCTCGAAAAGGTTCTGTATTTCGAGAACTATCTGGTTCTTGAACCCGGCACGTCTCCGCTCAAGCAGTATTCTCTGCTGACGGAAGAACAGTATCTCGACGCCATGGATGAATATGGCGAAGAAGGTATTGAAGTCGGGATCGGCGCTGAGGCCATCAAGAAGGTGCTTGAACGCATCGACTGTGATGCCGAAAAGGTCGATTTGCGTCAGGAACTGAAAGAAACGACGTCTGAAGCCAAGCGCAAGAAGCTTGTCAAACGTCTGAAGCTGATTGAGGCCTTCTCAGAAAGCGGTTCGCGCCCTGAGTGGATGATCCTTGATCTGGTTCCCGTCATCCCGCCGGAACTGCGTCCGCTGGTGCCGCTGGATGGTGGTCGTTTCGCAACGTCCGATCTGAACGATCTGTATCGTCGCGTCATCAACCGTAACAACCGTCTCAAGCGCCTGATGGAGCTGCGTGCGCCCGATATTATCGTGCGTAACGAAAAGCGTATGCTTCAGGAAGCTGTCGATGCCCTGTTTGATAACGGCCGTCGTGGCCGTGCCATTACCGGTGCCAACAAGCGTCCGCTGAAGTCTCTGTCCGACATGCTGAAAGGCAAGCAGGGCCGCTTCCGTCAGAACCTTCTTGGTAAGCGCGTTGACTACTCTGGCCGTTCGGTCATCGTGGTTGGCCCGGAAATGAAGCTGCACCAGTGCGGTCTTCCCAAGAAGATGGCGCTGGAACTGTTCAAGCCGTTCATCTACTCCAAGCTGGAAAAATACGGCCACGCCACAACCATTAAAGCTGCAAAGCGCATGGTTGAAAAAGAGCGTCCGGAAGTCTGGGATATCCTTGAAGAGGTCATCCGCGAGCATCCCGTGATGCTGAACCGCGCACCGACCCTTCACCGTCTCGGCATTCAGGCGTTCGAACCTGTGCTGGTTGAAGGTAAGGCCATCCAGCTGCATCCGCTCGTCTGTACTGCGTTCAACGCGGATTTCGACGGTGACCAGATGGCTGTGCACGTGCCGCTGAGCCTCGAAGCCCAGCTTGAAGCCCGCGTGCTGATGATGTCCACCAACAACATTCTCAGCCCGGCAAACGGTAAGCCGATTATCGTGCCGTCTCAGGATATTGTTCTTGGTCTGTATTACCTCAGCCTTGAAACGCCTGAATTCGGTGTGACGCCGGACCGTAACGAGTATGACAACACCACTGGTAAACTGACGACCAAAGGTGCACCGTCCTTCTCGTCCATCGGTGAAGTGGAATACGCTCTGAATGCTGGCGTCCTGAAGCTGCACGACAAGATCCGTGCCCGTTTCGAGACGATCGACGCAGACGGCAAGAAGCAGCATGAAACGGTTGTGACCACTCCGGGTCGCGTGCTGATTGCTCAGATCCTGCCGAAGAGCGAAGCCATTCCGTTCTCGCTGATCAACAAGCAGCTGACCAAGAAAGCCGTGTCTGACGTTATTGATACGGTTTATCGTCACTGTGGTCAGAAAGAAGCGGTGATCTTCTGTGACCGTCTGATGGCGCTTGGTTTCCGTCACGCTGCTAAGGCCGGTATTTCCTTCGGTAAGGATGACATGATCATCCCGGCCGAAAAGAAAGTGCTGGTTGACCGCACAGCGGCTGAAGTCAAAGAATTCGAACAGCAGTATCAGGATGGTCTGATCACGGCTGGCGAACGCTACAATAAGGTGGTGGACGCATGGTCTCGCTGCACGGACGAAGTCCAGGCCGCGATGACCAAAGAGATTTCTCGTCAGGAAGTCGGCAAGCCCATCAACTCTGTGTGGATGATGAGCCACTCCGGGGCTCGTGGGTCACCGGCACAGATGAAGCAGCTTGCTGGTATGCGTGGTCTGATGGCCAAGCCGTCTGGTGAGATTATTGAACAGCCGATTATTGCGAACTTTAAAGAAGGTCTCTCGGTTCTCGATTACTTTACGTCTACCCATGGTGCACGTAAGGGTCTGGCCGATACCGCTCTGAAGACCGCAAACTCCGGTTATCTGACGCGTCGTCTGGTCGACGTGGCGCAGGACTGCATCATTGTCGAAAATGATTGCGGCACCGAGCGTGGCCTGACCATTCGTGCGGTGCTGGATGGCGGTGAGGTTGTTTCCTCTCTGTCTGAACGGATCCTCGGCCGGACGCTGGCTGCTGATGTGATTGATCCGGCTTCTGGTAACGTGGTTGCCCCGCGCAACTGCCTGATCGACGAAGCCGACGCAGAACGCATTGAAGCATCCGGTGTGGAAACGGTTCTCATCCGTTCCGTGTTGACCTGTGACAGCCGTGTTGGCGTCTGTGGCCACTGCTATGGCCGTGACCTCGCACGCGGCACGCCGGTCAACATTGGTGAAGCTGTCGGTGTTATTGCCGCGCAGTCCATCGGTGAGCCGGGCACCCAGCTGACCATGCGTACCTTCCATATTGGTGGTGCGGCGCAGCGTGGTGCTGAGCAGTCCATGATCGAAGCGTCTCGTGACGGTAAAGTGGTTATTCGTAACCGCAACGTTGTGCAGAACAGTCAGGGCGTGCCGGTTGTCATGGCCCGTAACTGTGAAATCCTGCTGACGGACGAAGCCGGGGTCGAAAAAGCCCGCTATCGTGTGCCGTATGGTGCTCGTCTGCTGACGACGGAAGGTGCGGAAGTCACACGCGCTCAGAAACTGGCCGAGTGGGACCCCTACACCCTGCCGATCATCACCGAGAAGGCTGGTAAGGTTGAGTATCTTGACCTGATCGACTCCATCACGCTTGTCGAGCGTATGGATGAAGTGACGGGCCTGACCGCCAAGACCGTGGTGGACTACAAGCAGGCAGGGAAGGGCGTTGATCTGCGTCCGCGCTTGCAGCTGAAGGACGCCAAGGGCGACGTGATCAAGCTGGATAACGGCAACGATGCTCGTTACTTCCTGCCGCCTGAATCACTTCTGTCTGTTGAAAACGGCGCAGAAGTTCATGCGGGTGACGTGCTGGCACGTCTGCCGCGTGAAGGGTCCAAGACCCGTGATATTACCGGTGGTCTGCCGCGTGTGGCCGAGCTTTTCGAAGCCCGTCGCCCGAAAGACCATGCGATTATCGCGGAAATGGAAGGCCGTGTTGAGTTTGGGAAGGATTACAAGTCCAAGCGTCGTGTTATCGTGAAGAACGATGAGACGGGTGAAGAGACTGAATATCTGATCCCCAAAGGCAAGCACGTGTCTGTTCAGGAAGGCGACTTCGTCGAGAAGGGCGATCCGCTGGTCGATGGTCCCCGCGTGCCGCATGACATTCTGAAAGTCATGGGGGTTGAGGCTTTGTCCGACTACCTCGTGAACGAAATTCAGGATGTGTATCGTCTGCAGGGCGTGAAGATTAACGATAAGCACATTGAAGTCATCGTGCGTCAGATGCTCCAGAAGGTCGAAATTCTCGAACCTGGTGATACGACGTACCTCATTGGCGAAACCGTTGATCGGATTGAGTATGAGACCGAGAATACCAAGCGCATGAATGCTGGTGAGCGCCCTGCGCATGCCATGCCCGTGCTGCAGGGTATTACCAAGGCCTCTCTGCAGACCCAGTCCTTCATCTCTGCTGCATCCTTCCAGGAGACCACACGTGTCCTGACAGAGGCTGCAACGGCAGGGAAGGTGGATACCCTGAACGGTCTGAAAGAGAACGTCATTGTCGGCCGTCTGATCCCGGCTGGTACGGGGAGCGTCATGAACCGTCTGCGGGCAATCGCAGCGTCTCAGGACCGTCAGCGCGTCGGACGGTCTGCTGCCGAGTAACGCAGCAGGCGCCATTAAGACGTTAGAAAAGGAGGGATCAGGGCTATGCTCTGGTCCCTTTCTTTTTATGTGAGGGCTTCTTTCTTCTTTTCGCGGTCGAGAATCGCGTACCCCGCTTGACTTAAGGGGGGGGGAGAGGTAGTTAGCAGCCCTCAGCTTCTGCTCCCGTGCCGGAGCGGAGGTAAATTCGTAATTCTTGTGTAAGCATGCGGTTGGCTTTCTCTGGGAAGTTAGAGCCGGATGCCTAGATAGCCCCACACGGGTGTTGTTGCCTGGTGGGTTTTTCAAATGACAGTCGGCAGCCGATAAAAAGGTTAGCCGGCCGAACTGTGTAAGGATCGGGAAAGGCGCATGCCGACCATCAACCAGCTCATTGCCAAGGGGCGCAAGCCTGCAGTCAAGCGCAACAAAGTGCCCGCGCTGCAGAGTTGCCCCCAGAAACGTGGTGTTTGCACCCGTGTTTATACGACGACGCCTAAAAAGCCGAACTCCGCACTGCGTAAAGTTGCAAAGGTGCGTCTGACGAACGGCTATGAGGTGGTGAGTTATATTCCGGGTGAAGGCCACAACCTTCAGGAACATAGCGTCGTGCTTATCCGTGGGGGTCGTGTAAAGGATCTTCCGGGTGTGCGTTATCACATCCTTCGCGGTGTCCTGGATACCCAGGGTATTGCTAAGCGTCGTCAGCGGCGTTCGCTCTACGGCGCGAAGCGTCCGAAGTAAGAGGAAGTTAAGGTATGAGCCGCCGTCACCGCGCTGTTAAGCGTGAGATTCTTCCTGATCCGAAGTTCGGAGATATTGTCATTACGCGTTTCATGAACGCTCTGATGTATGATGGCAAAAAATCCACTGCGGAGAGGATTGTTTATGGAGCTCTCGAGGCGATGGTTCGCCGGAGTGGAGCTTCTGCAGATCCGGTCGCATTGTTCCACAATGCTCTGGATAACGTTAAGCCTGCAGTAGAAGTTCGCTCTCGCCGCGTTGGTGGTGCGACCTATCAGGTGCCTGTTGAAGTTCGCACTGAGCGTCGTCAGGCGCTGGCCATCCGCTGGGTGATCGACGCTTCCCGCAAACGGGGCGAGAACACCATGCAGGACCGGTTGTCCAACGAGCTGATGGATGCTGTGAACAACCGTGGCGCTGCTGTAAAGAAGCGTGAAGATACCCATCGTATGGCCGAAGCCAACAAGGCATTCAGCCACTATCGCTGGTAATCTTTTAGGTGTGGCATTCACTCCTTGTGGAGTGGGGGCGGACTTATTAAAAACTGCATCCCGATAAGTTTTCGGGGTATGGAGTAGAGAAATGGCTAAGGCTAAATTTGAGCGGAATAAACCGCACTGCAACATCGGCACCATCGGCCACGTTGACCATGGCAAGACGTCTCTGACGGCTGCTATCACGAAGACGCTGGCAAAATCCGGTGGTGCTGACTTTAAAGCATACGACCAGATCGACGCCGCTCCGGAAGAGCGCGCTCGTGGTATCACCATCTCCACGGCTCACGTGGAATATGAAACCGCAAAGCGTCACTACGCACACGTCGACTGCCCCGGACATGCTGACTACGTGAAGAACATGATCACGGGTGCAGCGCAGATGGACGGCGCTATCCTCGTGGTTTCCGCAGCTGATGGCCCGATGCCGCAGACCCGTGAGCACATCCTGCTGGCTCGTCAGGTCGGTGTGCCGGCCCTGGTTGTCTTCCTGAACAAAGTTGATCAGGTTGATGATCCGGAACTGCTCGAGCTGGTTGAAATGGAGGTTCGTGAACTTCTGTCTTCTTATCAGTTCCCCGGCGACGATATCCCCATCATCAAGGGTTCCGCTCTGGTAACTCTGGAAGATGGTGATCCGGAAGTTGGTGAAAACCGCGTTAAGGATCTGATGGATGCGGTTGACTCCTACATCCCGCAGCCGGAACGTCCGGTTGACCGTCCGTTCCTGATGCCGATCGAAGACGTGTTCTCCATCTCCGGTCGTGGCACCGTGGTGACGGGCCGTGTCGAACGTGGCGTTGTGAACGTGGGTGACGAAGTTGAAATCGTCGGCCTGAAGGACACCGTTAAGACGACCGTTACGGGCGTTGAAATGTTCCGCAAGCTGCTCGATCGTGGTGAAGCTGGTGACAACATCGGTGCGCTGGTGCGTGGCACGAAGCGTGAAGACGTTGAGCGTGGCCAGGTTCTGGCTAAGCCGGGTTCCATCACCCCGCATAAGAAGTTCAAAGCTGAAGCTTACATCCTGACGAAGGATGAAGGTGGCCGTCACACGCCGTTCTTCACCAACTATCGTCCGCAGTTCTATTTCCGCACGACCGACGTCACCGGCGTTGTTCACCTGCCGGAAGGCACGGAAATGGTCATGCCTGGCGATAACTGCGCCATGGATGTTGAACTGATCGCTCCGATCGCCATGGATGAAGGCCTGCGTTTCGCTATTCGCGAAGGTGGCCGCACCGTTGGTGCCGGCGTGGTTGCTTCTATCACCGAGTAATCGGTTAGAAGCCTAGGACTGGATGGCCCCGGCTGAGTCTTCGGCCGGGGTCTTACTTGGCGGCCGGGTTACCCCGGACCAGTAAAGTGTTGGACTAAGAAACAATGGACAACCAGAACATCCGCATTCGCCTGAAGGCGTACGATCATCGTGTTCTCGATAACAGCACGAAAGAGATCGTCAATACGGCGAAGCGTACGGGTGCGCGGGTTCGGGGTCCTATCCCGCTGCCGACGCATATCGAGCGGTTTACAGTGAACCGTTCTCCCCACGTGGATAAGAAAAGCCGCGAACAGTTCGAAATTCGGACTCACCGCCGCCTGCTCGATATTGTCGAGCCGACTCCGCAGACCGTGGACGCTCTCATGAAACTCGACCTCGCCGCTGGCGTGGATGTCGAGATCAAACTTTAAGGTCCAGACGATGCGCACCGGATTGATCGCAAAAAAGTTGGGCATGTCCCGACTGTTCAAGGAAGATGGCACACATGTGCCCGTTACCGTCCTGCATGTGGATTCCGTGCAGGTGGTTGATGTCCGCACCCAGGAGCGGGATGGCTACACAGCCGTTCAGCTGGGTATGGGCAAAGCCAAGGTAAAAAATGTCTCTAAGCCGAACCGCGGCCATTTTGCCCGCACAAAGGTAGAGCCGAAGAAGAAGCTGGCTGAATTCCGTGTGGCTGACGATGCTACGCTGGATATCGGTGCTTCTCTGTCCGCTGCTCACTTTGTTGTGGGGCAGAAAGTCGACGTGACAGGCACCAGCAAAGGTAAAGGGTTCGCAGGCGCCATGAAGCGCTGGAACTTTGCCGGTCTGGAAGCCTCCCACGGCGTATCCATCTCTCACCGTTCACATGGTTCTACCGGTAACCGTCAGGATCCCGGCAAGACCTTCAAGAACAAGAAGATGGCTGGTCACCTTGGCGATGAGCGTATTACCACGCTGAATCTTGAAATTGCTGCGATCGATCCGGAAAAGAACCTGATCATGATCCGTGGTTCCGTTCCCGGAGCTAAAAACGGTGTCGTTCTGGTCCGTGATGCGATTAAAAAAGCCCGCCATGTCGATGCGCCTTACCCGGCCGCTCTCGTGACGGCGGAGGGCTGAGGTCATGGAAATCGAAATCAAAACGCTTGATAACGGCACCGCAGGTTCTGCAACGCTCCCCGAGGCGCTGTTCTCCGTAGCACCGCGCAATGACATCATGGCGCGTGTTGTACACTGGCAGCTGGCTAAACGCCGCGCAGGTACGCATAAGGTCAAAGGCATGGGCGAAGTGTCCGGCACGACCAAAAAGCCGTACCGCCAGAAAGGCACCGGTAGCGCCCGTCAGGGTTCTCTCCGTGCGCCGCAGTATCGTACCGGTGGTGCTGTCCATGGTCCGGTTGTGCGTGATCATGGCTACGACCTTCCTAAGAAGGTGCGTCGTCTGGGTCTGATTTCTGCGCTGTCCCAGAAGGCAAAAGAAGGCAAGCTTGTTGTTCTTCAGTCTGCTTCTGGCGTGGCACGCACGAGCGAACTGGCTGCAAAGCTGAAAACGCTTGGCTGGACGTCTGCCCTGATTGTTGACGCCGCTGTTGATGAAGGCTTTCTGCGCGCTGCAAGCAACCTGCCGCGCATTGATGTCCTGCCGACAATCGGTGCCAACGTTTATGACATTCTTAATCACGAGGTCCTGGCAATTACCCAGGCTGGCCTCGAGGGTCTGAAGGAGCGCCTGGCATGACGAACATTCTTGCTCTGCGCAAGAAAGCCGAGCGTCTTTCTCGGGAAGCGATGTACGACATTGTTCGTTCTCCGCTGATCACCGAGAAAGCAACTGCGCTTTCAGAGAAAAATCAGGTTGCTTTTAAGGTTGCGATCTCTGCAACCAAGCCTGAAATCAAAGTGGCTGTGGAAACACTGTTCGGCGTCAAAGTTGTTGGCGTTAACACGCTTGTCCAGAAGGGCAAGACCAAGCGCTTCAAAGGGCGTCTGGGGCAGCGTTCTGATATCAAGAAGGCGTTCGTCCAGCTTGCGGAAGGTCAGTCCATCGACCTTACCGCCAAACTGGCGTGACGTGGGGTAGGAACAAATGGCACTGAAGCACTTTAATCCCGTCACGCCGAGCCTTCGTGGTACGGTTCTGATCGATCGTTCCGACCTCTGGAAGGGCAAGCCGGTCAAGCAGCTGACGGAAGGCAAAAACAAGACGGGCGGTCGTAACAATAACGGTCGCACCACGTCTCGTTTCCGTGGCGGCGGGCACAAGCAGTCTTACCGTTATGTCGACTTCAAGCGTCGTAAATTTGACGTGCTGGGCACGGTTGAGCGTCTGGAATATGACCCCAACCGTACCGCCTTCATCGCGCTGGTGAAGTATGAAGACGGTGAGCTGGCTTACATCCTGGCACCGCAGCGTCTGAAAGTTGGTGACAATGTCATCGCTGGCACGCGCGTTGACATCAAGCCGGGTAACGCGATGCCGCTGGCATCCATTCCGGTTGGCACGATCGTGCATAACATCGAACTGAAGCAGGGTGCCGGTGGCAAGCTGGCCCGCTCTGCCGGGACGTATGCACAGCTGGTTGGTAAAGATGCCGGCTATGCACAGATCAAGCTGCAGTCTGGTGAGCTGCGTGTTGTGCGCGGTGAATGCATGGCAACGGTTGGGGCTGTCTCCAACCCGGACAACATGAACCAGCACATGGGTAAGGCTGGCCGTGCGCGCTGGCTGGGTCGTCGTCCGCATAACCGCGGCGTTGTGATGAACCCGGTCGACCATCCGCATGGTGGTGGTGAAGGCCGCACCTCTGGTGGCCGTCATCCGGTTACGCCGTGGGGCAAGCCTACCAAAGGTTACAAAACTCGGGTCAACAAGCGTACGGACAGTCTGATTATCCGTCGTCGGAAGACCGGCAAGTAAGGGGCAATAGAAGATGGCACGTTCCGTCTGGAAAGGCCCGTTCGTCGACGGGTATCTGCTGAGCAAAGCTGAAACGTCCCGCGCGTCGGGTCGTAATGAAGTGATCAAGATCTGGTCACGTCGTTCTACGATCCTTCCGCAGTTCGTTGGTTTGACGTTCGGTGTTTATAATGGTCAGAAGTTCCTGCCCGTGCAGGTGACGGAGAATATGGTCGGACACAAGTTCGGCGAATTTTCTCCCACCCGTACATTCCACGGGCATGGGGCCGACAAGAAGTCGAAGCGGGGCTAAGATGAGCAAGCCGAAGCATCCGCGCACGCTCGCGGAAACAGAAGCGCAGGCGATTACGCGCAACATCCGGGTTAGTCCCCGCAAGTTGAACCTTGTTGCGGGTCTTATCCGCAACAAGCCTGCGTCTCAGGCTGTCGCAACCTTGACGTTCTCCAAGCGTCGCATTGCCCAGGAAGTCAAAAAGACCCTGGAAAGCGCGATCGCTAATGCCGAGAACAATCATCAGTTGGACGTTGACCAGCTGGTTGTGAAGACGGCTGAGGTCGGAAAGTCTATTGTCATGCGTCGCTTCCATGCGCGTGGCCGTGGTCGTTCCGCCCGTGTGGAAAAGTTCTTCAGCCATCTGAAGATTGTTGTTGCCGAACGGGCTCCGGAGCCCGAAGCAGCTTCTCCTGAGCAGAAGGCGGCCTGACGTATGGGACATAAAGTCAATCCAATCGGGCTGCGGCTCGGAATCAATCGCACCTGGGATAGCCGTTGGTACGCTGACTCCGACTATTCTCGTCTGCTGCACGAAGACCTGAAGCTGCGCGCTTTCCTGCGTCGCAAGCTGTCTGGTGCTGGCGTGTCCCGCGTTGTGATCGAACGCCCGGCTAAAAAGCCGCGCGTGACCATCTATGCGGCTCGTCCGGGCGTTGTGATCGGTAAAAAAGGTCAGGACATCGATGCTCTGCGCAAAGAGCTGACCAAAATGGCCGGTACGGAAGTGGCTCTCAACATTGTTGAAATCCGCAAGCCGGAAATCGACGCAACTCTGGTCGCTGACAACATTGCTCAGCAGCTCGAACGTCGTGTGGCTTTCCGTCGCGCCATGAAGCGCGCCGTGCAGTCCGCTATGCGTCTGGGCGCACAGGGGATCCGGATCAACTGTTCCGGTCGTCTGGGTGGCGCAGAAATCGCTCGTATCGAATGGTATCGTGAAGGTCGTGTGCCGCTGCACACGCTCCGTGCTGATATTGATTACGGGACGGCTACTGCACAGACCACGTATGGCGCTTGCGGTGTGAAGGTGTGGATCTTCAAAGGTGAGATCCTGGCCCATGACCCACTGGCTCAGGACCGCCGGGCGGCCGAGCAGGCCCCTCAGCGCTGAGGCGAAGGATAGAAGACAATGCTCTCTCCGAAGCGAACTAAATTCCGTAAGGCTCACAAAGGTCGTATTCACGGCCTGGCCAAAAGCGGTACGACGCTCAACTTCGGTACGTTTGGTCTGAAGGCTCTTCAGCCCGAACGTATCACCGCGCGGCAGATTGAAGCCTCTCGTCGGGCTATCACCAGGGCGATGAAACGTGCAGGTCGCGTGTGGATTCGTATTTTCCCTGACCTTCCGGTCTCGACAAAGCCTGCAGAAGTGCGTATGGGGTCGGGCAAGGGATCTCCCGAATACTGGGTGGCCCGTGTGAAACCCGGTCGCATTTTGTTTGAAATCGAAGGCGTGCCGCCCGAGATCGCGCGTGAAGCGCTGGCTCTCGGTGCAGCAAAGCTGCCGATTAAGACGAAATTTGTGACCCGAATTGGAGATGCGTGAGATGGCGAAGGCAACAAAGCCCGCTGACCTGCGTGCCAAAACGGCCGATGAACTGAACACGATTCTGCTTGAACTGAAGCGTGAGCAGCTCAATCTCCGGTTCCAGCAGGCAACCGGGCAGAACGAAGGCCAGAGCCGCATTCGTGTGGTCCGTCGTGAAATTGCGCGCATCAAAACGATCGTCGCGCAGAATACTGAGAAGTCTGCGGCAGGTGCGAAAACATCTGCTGCCATTTCCTGAAGGGAGTTGGACGATGCCAAGGCGCGTCCTTACCGGACGTGTGACCAGCGACAAGATGGACAAGACCGTAACGGTTCTTGTCGATCGTCGCGTCATGCATCCGCTGTATAAGAAGTTCATCCGTCGCTCTAAGAAATATGCAGCGCATGATGAAGAGAATGTCTGCAAAGTGGGCGATACCGTGCGCATCATCGAATGCACACCGATTTCCCGGCGCAAGACGTGGGCCGTGGTGGCACGCAACGGTGAGGTTGTTGATGCGTCCTCCGCTGGCGTGTCGGCGTAAGGTAAGGATATCTAGATCATGATCCATCCCGAGACCAACCTCGACGTGGCCGACAATTCTGGTGCGCGTCAGGTGCAGTGCATCAAGGTGCTGGGCGGTTCCAAACGGAAATCCGCCTCGGTCGGCGACGTGATCGTCGTGTCTGTCAAGGAAGCCATCCCTCGCGGGAAGGTGAAAAAAGGCGACGTACACCAAGCTGTTATCGTGCGTACCTCTTATCCGGTTCGTCGCCCCGACGGGAGCGCTATCCGTTTTGATAAGAATGCTGCTGTGCTGATTAACAAGCAGCAGGAGCCGATCGGCACCCGTATCTTCGGCCCGGTTGTTCGTGAACTGCGTGCGCGCAAGTTCATGAAAATTATCTCTCTGGCGCCGGAGGTTCTATAAATGGCTGCTCGCATTAAAAAAGGCGATACGGTTGTTGTCATCAGCGGTTCCTCCAAAGGAACCCAGGGTGAAGTTCTTTCCGTCCGCCCGGCTGAAAATCGTGCGATTGTGCGTGGTGTTGCAATGATTAAGCGCCACCAGAAAGCAACGCGCATGGGTGAAGAAGGCGGCATCATCACGCGTGAAGCCCCGATTCACCTGTCTAATCTGAAACTGATCGATCCGGCCTCCAAGAAGCCGACCCGCGTTGGGTTCCGTGTTCTTGAAGACGGACGGAAAGTTCGTGTTGCGAAAGCAACCGGCGAAGTGATTGAAGGCTGAGGGGGCGAGAATGAGTGAGTCTAAGGGCGTTCGTTCCGTTCCTCGTATGCAGGAACGTTATGAAGCCGAACTGCGTGCCAAGCTGCGCGAGCAGTTTGGTTACAAAAACATCATGCAGGTTCCTCGGCTGGAAAAAATTGTCCTGAACATGGGCGTTGGTGAAGCTGCAGGCGACCAGAAGAAACTGGACGCTGCTTTTGCTGAAATGACGCTGATTGCAGGTCAGAAGCCGGTCAAGACTGTTGCTAAAAAAGCAATCGCGGGCTTTAAAATCCGTGAAGGTCTGCCGATTGGTTGTAAAGTTACGCTGCGTCGTGCGCAGATGTATGAATTCCTTGACCGTCTGGTCACGATCGCAATGCCCCGCATTCGCGATTTCCGTGGTCTGCCGGCCAACAAGGGATTTGACGGACGCGGTAACTTTGCTCTCGGTCTGAAAGAGCAGCTCGTGTTCCCGGAAATCGACTACGATAAAGTAGACGAAGTTCGTGGGATGGACGTGGTGTTCGTGACCAGTGCAAAGACGGATGCTGAAGCTAAGGCGCTTCTTAAAGCATTCGATCTGCCCTTTGCTGCCTGAGTGAAATAGGTTACCTGTCTCCAGGTGTTGTTGTCTTGGAAAACCGTCGAAGGTTTTCGAAGGGTTCCGGAGGATAAAAATATATGGCTAAGACTTCTGCCATCACGCGTAATGCCAAGCGGACACGCATGGCTGCGCGCGACAAGGAAAAGCGTGCGGCGCTGAAAAACATCGTTATGGACCGCTCGCTTCCTGTAGAAGATCGGTTTGATGCGTCTTTAAAGCTGGCTGAACTGCCGCGGAATGGTTCACGCGTTCGCGTGCGTCTCCGTTGCAAACTTACGGGGCGCTCTCGCGGTAACTACCGCAAGTTTGAGTTGTGCCGTATCGCACTGCGTGATCTGGCTTCAAACGGGCAGATCCCGGGCCTGGTCAAAGCTAGCTGGTAAGGGCGCACAATGTCACTTTCTGATCCGCTGGGTGATATGCTCACCCGTATTCGTAACGCACAGCGTGCACGTCACGTGTCCTGTGTGTCACCGGCTTCCAAGCTGCGTGCGAATGTTCTTGATGCCCTGCAGCGTGAAGGCTACATCCGTGGCTATTCACACGAAGAAATTCGCAAAGGGATTACTCAGCTTCATATCGAGCTGAAGTATTCCGAAGGCGAGCCGGTTATTAAGGAAGTTCATCGCGTGTCCCGTCCGGGTCGCCGTGTGTATTCCAAGATTAAAGAATTGCCGCGGGTGCGTGCTGGTCTCGGGGTTTCGATCCTGTCCACACCGCGTGGCGTTCTGTCTGATGTCGAGGCTCGCGCTGCCAATGTTGGCGGCGAAGTCCTCTGTCGCGTGTTCTGAGGAGGGATAAATGTCACGTGTAGGCAAATATCCCGTTGACGTTCCCGCCGGGGTGACTGTCTCGATTGCAGACGGTGTGTTCAAGGCGAAAGGGAAGCTGGGCGAACTCGCGTTGCCGCTTTCCTCTCACATTGAGGCGGAAATTTCAGACGGGAAAGTCGCGGTGCGTCCGATTGGGACAGCAGCGCAGGCTCGTATGATGTGGGGTACAACCCGCGCACTGATTGCAACAGCAATCAAAGGCGTATCTGAAGGGTTCTCAAAAGCTCTTGAGATTAACGGTACTGGTTACCGTGCTGCAGTGCAGGGTTCTAATCTTGTGATGAACCTGGGCTATTCTCACGACGTGGTTTATCCGATCCCGCAGGGTATCAAGATCTCCACGCCGCGTCCGACAGCTATTCTTGTCGAAGGTATCGACAAGCAGCGCGTTGGTCAGGTTGCTCTTGATATTCGCAGTTTTCGTAAGCCTGAGCCCTATAAAGGCAAAGGTGTGCGTTATGAGACGGAAACCATTCGTCGCAAGGAAGGCAAGAAGAAATAATGAGCACTCAGCAGGAACTGCGGAACCGTCGGCGTGCTCGCCTGCGTTTTCAGCTCCGTCGCAAGGCTGGTGGTCGTCCGCGTCTGTCGGTCTTCCGGTCTGGCAAGAACATCTATGCACAGGTCATTGACGATGTGCGTGGCTGCACCCTTGCTGCCGCTTCCAGCCTGGATAAAGAACTTCGTCCGTCTCTGAAGAGCGGTGCCAACAAGGATAGCGCTGGCGCTGTCGGTAAACTTGTTGCGCAGCGTGCTGTGGCTGCAGGCGTCTCCCAGGTTGTTTTCGACAGGGGGTCGTATCTTTATCATGGGCGCGTGAAAGCCCTGGCGGAGGCTGCCCGCGAGGGCGGTCTCTCCTTCTGAGGAAAGGATCACGTAATGGCTCGTGAACCAAGAGAAGGCGGTCGAGGCGGCCGTGATCGTGAACGCGAAGGCGATGAACTGGTTGATAAGCTGGTAACCATCAACCGCGTTGCTAAGGTTGTTAAGGGTGGTCGGCGTTTTGCTTTCGCTGCTCTGGTTGTCGTTGGCGATCAGAAAGGCCGCGTTGGCTATGGTGCTGGTAAAGCCCGTGAAGTGCCGGAAGCCATCCGCAAGGCAACGGAACGTGCCAAACGTGGCATGATCCGCGTGCCGATGAAGGAAGGCCGTACGCTGCATCACGATGTGGCTGGTCACTTCGGTGCTGGTAAAGTAATCCTGCGCTCTGCTGAAGCAGGGACGGGGATCATCGCTGGCGGCCCGATGCGCGCTGTCTTCGAAAGCCTGGGCATTAATGACGTGGTTGCTAAGTCCCTCGGGACCCGTAACCCGCATAACATGGTGAAGGCGACGTTCTCTGCGCTGGAACGGTGTGCAAGCCCGCGTTCTGTCGCCAACCGTCGCGGTAAGAAGGTTGCTGAAATCTTCGGCAAGCGCGACCAGGCTGCTTCGGCTGTGGAGGCTGCAGATGTCTGAGGCGAAAACCTTTAAAGTCACCCAGATTGCGTCCGGCAACGGCCGCAAGCCTGGTCAGAAAGAGACCCTTGTGGGTCTCGGCCTGAACAAGATCGGTCGTGAGCGGGTGTTGGAAGACACCCCCTCAACCCGCGGTATGGTCCGTAAGGTGGCCCACCTTGTGAAGGTGGAGGATTGATATGAATCTGAACGAACTGCGTGATAACGAAGGCTCTCGTTATCGCAAAAAGCGTCTCGGTCGTGGTATCGGTTCTGGCAAAGGCAAGACCTCCGGTAGAGGTGTGAAGGGGCAGAAAGCACGTGAAGGCGTGTCCCTGAACGGCTTTGAAGGTGGTCAGCTGCCGATCTATCGTCGTCTGCCGAAACGCGGCTTTAAGAACATCTTCCGCAAGGTCTATGCTCCGATTAACCTCGGTACCATTGAAAAAGCCTTTGCTGAAGGCAAGCTTGAAGCTGGCGCGGCTGTGACGGAAGAAACGCTGAAGAACGCTGGTCTGATCGGCACGGGCAAATATGCCGGTGTGCGCATTCTGGCTGAAGGCGAACTGACCCGCGCTGTCACGTTCGAAGTGTCTGGTGCTTCTGCTTCTGCAGTGGCAGCTATTGAGAAAGCTGGTGGGTCCATCAAGGTCCTGGTAGCTCCCAAGGCTGCTGAAGCCAGCGCATCCTGATGCTTTGGCCAGAAGGACGGTTTCGTACTGTTCTTCTGGCCGATGCCTCTCCAGATGTGGTCTGGGTTAACTCTTAGACTATCATGACAGCGTCCCGCGTTACGTGGTGGCGCTGTTTGTGTGAAAGGACGGATGCATGGCTTCCGCGGCCGAACAGTTGGCTGCCAACTTCAATGTGGGCTCCTTTGCCAAGGCAACCGAACTCAAAAAGCGGATTTGGTTCACTCTTGGTGCGCTGATCATTTACCGTCTTGGTACTTACATCCCGGTTCCGGGTGTGGATGCCACGGTTATGGGGCAGCTGCTGGCCCAGCATCAGGGTGGCATTCTGGGCATGTTCAACATGTTCACCGGTGGTGCGCTTGGGCGTATGACCGTTTTTGCCCTGAATATCATGCCTTACATCTCTGCCTCGATTATCGTGCAGCTGATGTCTACGGCTATTCCCTCTCTGGAAGCCTTGAAGAAAGAGGGTGAACAAGGGCGGAAAAAGCTTAATCAGTACACCCGCTATCTCACTGTATTTATTGCTTTGTTTCAGGCTTACGGCATTGCTGTTGGTCTTGAGAATATGCACAGTGCGGCAGGATCCGCGGTTGTTACCCCCGGCGTATTCTTTCTGGTTTCCTGCGTGATCACCCTGGTGGGTGGCACCATGTTCCTGATGTGGCTGGGTGAACAGATTACTTCCCGCGGTGTTGGGAATGGGATCTCTCTGATTATCTTTGCCGGTATTGTGGCGAACCTGCCGCATGCGATGGCAAGCTTGTTCCAGCTTGGCTATACGGGCGCGCTTTCACCCTTTTTCGTGTTGGTGTTTCTTGTTCTGGCTGCGGTGACCATCACGTTCATCGTTTTCATGGAGCAGGCACAGCGACGCGTTGTGATCCAGTACCCCAAGCGTCAGATGGGGCAGAGGATGTTTGGGGGGGATACCACCCATATGCCTCTCAAAGTGAATACAGCGGGCGTAATCCCGCCGATTTTCGCATCATCTGTGCTGCTGATCCCTGTAACGATCTCCGGCTTCATGAACGGCAAGTCTATGCCGGGATGGCTTTCGTTCCTGGGTGAGGAGCTGGGGCAGGGGCAGCCGCTGTATATGCTGTTCTACGCGGCGATGATCGTGTTCTTCTCGTATTTCTATGCGGCGGTCACGTTCAATCCGGCTGAGACGGCAGATAACCTGCGCAAGCAGGGAGGCTTTATTCCCGGGATTCGTCCCGGTGCTGCGACGGCAACCTACTTTGATAAGATTCTGACGCGCCTGACGACGATTGGCGCTGCCTACATGGTTCTTGTGTGTCTGCTGCCGCAGATTCTGATCAGCCGTTACAACGTGCCGTTCTACTTTGGTGGCACCAGTCTGATCATTATCGTGTCAGTCACGATTGATACCGTGACGCAGGTGCAGTCGCATCTTGTCGCGCATCAGTATCAGGGGCTTATGCGGCGCTCCCGTGGAGGCAAGAAGCAGAGGATTATCAGACGATGAACGTTATTTTTCTGGGACCTCCCGGTGCCGGGAAGGGGACGCAGTCCAAGCGGCTGGAAGAGCAATACGGTCTGGTGCAGATCTCAACGGGGGACATGCTGCGTGCAGAAGTTGCCCGGGGGTCTGACATCGGGAAGCAGGCGAAATCACTCATGGATGCCGGGCGACTGGTGCCGGATGATCTGATTATCGCCATGCTGCACTCCCGGATTGCGCAGCCTGATTGTGCAAAAGGATTCATCCTGGATGGATTCCCGCGCACGCTCGGGCAGGCAGATGCTCTGGATAAGATGCTGTCTGCCGAAAATAAAAAAATAGATGTGGTTCTGTTTCTGGATGTTGATGAAGACATTCTGGCAGACCGAATCTCCGGCCGCTTTACGTGCAGCAAGTGTGGCGCGACGTACAACGAAGTCTCCAAGCCTCCCCAGAAGGAAGGCGAGTGTGATGTGTGCGGAAGCCATGAGTTCAAGCGTCGGGCGGACGACAAGCGTGAAACGGTTGTGGAGCGCCTGAAGGAATATCGGAATCTTACGGCTCCGATTCTTCCTTTTTACGAAAAAACCGGACGGCTTTATAAAATTAATGGAATGCTTCCGACCGCTCAGGTCACGGCAGACATTGAAGCTGTCATGGCTGGGAAGTGACAGCTCACGAAAAAGTGATCTGTTTTCGTTGACTTGTGCGGGTGGCCGGTATATTTCGCGGCCACTGATTGAAATCATGCATCCATGTGGATGCCAGTAGTGTTCGACCAGCGAGTTGGACCGACAGGAGTGTAAAGCGTGGCACGTATTGCCGGCGTGAATGTCCCGACGAACAAACGGGTTGTTATCGGGCTTCAGTATATTTACGGAATTGGCGCAACCAAAGCGGCTCAGATCTGCGAGAAAGTCGGCATTGCCGATGCAAAGCGCGTGAACGAGCTGAGCGATGACGAAATCGCAAAGCTGCGTGAAGTGATCGACACCGACTATCGCGTTGAAGGTGATCTGCGTCGTGAAGTCGCAATGAACATCAAACGTCTGATGGATCTGGGTTGCTATCGCGGTCTTCGTCACCGTCGCGGTCTGCCGGTGCATGGTCAGAGAACCCACACCAACGCCCGCACGCGTAAGGGTAAGGCTGTGGCTATCGCTGGTAAAAAGAAAGCCACGCGTTAATCCGATTTGTTAAGGATCTCCGGACGGCTTTTGCGGGCTTCTGGGCAGGGACTGAGGTAGGAAAACAATGGCGAAAGCCGCTACACCGCGTATTCGTAAAAAAGAGCGCAAGAACATTATTTCTGGCGTGGCACATGTTCTGTCCACGTTTAACAACACCATGATCACCATCTCTGATGCCCAGGGGAATGCAATTTCCTGGTCTTCCGCTGGTGCTCAGGGCTTCAAAGGCTCCCGTAAGTCTACGCCGTATGCGGCGCAGGTTGCTGCTGAAGACGCAGGCCGCAAGGCCCGTGAACACGGCATGGAAACGCTGGAAATCGAAGTCTCCGGTCCTGGGTCAGGGCGTGAGAGCGCTCTGCGTGCTCTGCAGGCTGTCGGTTTTTCCATCACCTCTATCCGTGACATGACCCCGGTGCCGCACAACGGTTGCCGCCCGCGTAAGCGTCGTCGCGTCTAAGCATTGAGGCTGTGCGGCTACCTCGCGGTAGCCGCCGTCTTTTCGCTGTTCTGTTAATTTTCTGAGAAATCGCTGCATCAGCAGTGTTTTTTCATATTGAAAGGCCGGTACCTTGGTCCTTCAGAAAAACTGGCAATCTCTGATCAAGCCCGAAAAGCTTGAAGTCGAATCCGGTGTGGAACCGACACGTATTGCGACAGTTGTGGCAGAACCGCTTGAGCGCGGTTTTGGTATGACACTGGGCAACGCCCTGCGTCGTGTGCTGTTGTCTTCCCTGCAGGGGGCTGCTGTTACGGCCGTGCAGATTGACGGCGTCCTGCATGAGTTCTCTTCCGTTGCTGGCGTGCGCGAAGATGTGACGGACATTGTCCTGAACATCAAACAGCTTGCGCTGCGTATGCATGGTGAAGGGCCCAAGCGCATGGTGCTGACGGCCACTGGCCCCGGTGAAGTGCGTGCCGGCCAGATCCAGACCGGGCATGACATTGAAGTCATGAATCCTGATCTGGTTCTCTGCACGCTGGATGACGGCGTGAAGCTGGGCATGGAATTCGTGGTGAACATGGGCAAGGGCTATGTCCCTGCTGCTGCAAACCGTCCGGAAGATGCCCCGATCGGTCTTATCCCGATTGATGCCATCTATTCTCCAGTTAAGCGGGTGTCTTACAAAGTGGAGCCGACCCGTGTTGGGCAGGTTACCGACTTTGATAAGCTGCTGCTGACGGTGGAAACCAACGGCGCCATCACGCCGGAAGATGCTGTTGCTCTTGCTGCCCGAATCCTTCAGGATCAGCTGCAGCTGTTCATCAACTTTGACGAGCCTCGTCCGGTTCAGGCTGAAGAGCCGCAGGATGACCTGCCCTTCAACCGTAACCTGCTTCGCAAGGTGGATGAGCTTGAACTGTCCGTTCGTAGCGCAAACTGCCTGAAGAACGACAACATCATCTATATCGGGGACCTGGTCCAGAAGAGCGAGCAGGAAATGCTGCGCACTCCGAACTTCGGGCGTAAGTCTCTGAACGAGATCAAGGAAGTCCTGACCTCCATGGGGCTTTCTCTGGGTATGAATGTGCCGGCCTGGCCGCCGGAAAATATTGAAGATCTGGCAAAGCGGCTTGATGAGCCGTTCTAAGTCCATATCTTACTGACTAGGAACTGAACTATGCGTCACCGGATGGCCGGCAGAAAGCTCGGCGTAACCTCTTCTCACCGCGCGGCAATGTTTCGCAACATGGCCGTTGCTCTCATCAAACACGAGCAGATCACGACCACTCTGCCCAAGGCGAAGGAACTGCGTCCCGTCGTCGAAAAGCTGATTACGCTGGGCAAACGTGGTGATCTGCATGCACGTCGTCAGGCTTATGCCATGCTGCGTGACGAAGTGATCGTGAAGAAACTGTTCTCCGCGATTGCTGAACGCTACAAAGGCCGCACCGGTGGGTATTCCCGCGTGATGCGCGCTGGCATGCGTTATGGCGATGCCGCCGACATGGCTGTGATCGAACTGGTCGACCGCGATGTTAGCGCGAAGGGCCAGGACAGCGGCCCCCGTCCGGAAGTGACGGAATCGCACGATCTGGCAGCCTGAGGCTTTCAGAGTTTGATTTGGGAGGCCGGCTTCTTCATGCCGGTCTCTTCTGCCGCACTGGCAGAGGCGCCCACCCACGGTGGGCGTTTTTATCAGCCCGGATGTTGAGTTTTTCTCCGTCCAAGCGGCTGTATGGGTGAGATCTCAGGATCTGTCTGTTTCGTCTGAAGTCTGACGAATACCCAACCAAAAATCGTTTTTTTCGGTTCTTTGCGAGCACTCCCGCAAGGTCCCGTAAGGTGATGCGCCCAAAGCCCCCGCAATGAGGCGAGGTGTCTTTATTACGTGCCGTCACCGCATGTCAGGAGAGCATGTAGATGCAGACAGCAACACAGCAGGAAAAACCACACTTAATAGACAGGATGGGCATACCACGTCCCTTACTCTGGGGCTTTGTCGGGCTTTTGCTATTCATGATCGGGGACGGGGTTGAAGCCGGGTATCTGGCACCGTACCTGGAAGGGCAGGGGCAGTCCTCCACACGCGTTGCACTGCTGTTTACCATTTACGGTGTTGCTGTTTCCATCTCCTCCTGGCTTTCCGGCCCGCTGTCTGACCTGTGGGGCCCTAAAAAGGTCATGTGGGCTGGCCTCTGGATCTGGGGCGTTTTTGAAGTCCTGTTCCTGCTGCTCGGCCTCCAGCCGAACAATTATCAGATGATGATGGTGGCCTACACGGCCCGTGGTCTGGGCTATCCACTCTTTGCCTATGGCTTTCTGGTGTGGATTGCTGCGGCAACGCCAGCCCGTCAGCTTGGCTCTGCCGCTGGCTGGTTCTGGTTTGCCTTCTCCGGTGGTCTGCCCACGCTTGGCTCTCTGTTTGCCAGCTTCGCCATTCCGCGCATCGGGGAAATGGGCACCTTCTGGTCTTCCCTGATTCTGGTGATGGCTGGTGGCCTTGTGGCTCTGCTGTTCACACGGGAACCGCGCGGTATGCAGCGCCTCAGCCCGCCGGATGTAACGCTGAAGCAGGCCATGTTTGGTTCTATCAGCATCATCTGGAGAGAGCCGAAGACACTGGTGGCCGGTATTGTCCGCACCATCAACACGTCCTCTGAATATGCCTTTCTGGTGATCATGCCGGGCGTGTTTACCAAGCTGGTCGGGTTCTCTCTGGAGCAGTGGCTGCAACTGCTGTCCATCGTGTTCCTGAGCAACATCATCTTCAACCTGCTTTCCGGGGTGATGGCTGACAAGCTGGGCCCGCGGACAGTTGTGGCGATTGGTGGTGGCCTTGGTGCGGCGATCTCTGTTCCGCTGTTCTATTACGTGCCGCTGTCTTTCACGCATAACTTCCCCATCGCGGCGGCTATGGGTGTGCTGTATGGCGCGTCTCTGGCGTCCTTCGTGCCGCTGTCCGGCCTGATGCCGCAGGTTTGCCCGCGTGAGAAAGCCGCAGCCCTGTCCATTCTGGGGCTGGGAGCTGGTGCCAGCACGTGGGTTGGCCCGGCGATTGTGACCTGGTTTGAAGGCTGGCGCGGTGTTGAAGGCGTGATCTGGATCTTCAGCGGTCTGTATGTCGTCTCCGCACTGCTGACGCTGATGATCACGGTTTCTCCGGAAGCCCGTGCGCAGATCCGTAAGGATGAGCTGAATGAAGCACAGGCCGATCGTGAAGCGGCTATGCATGCAGTCGGTAATCAGTAAAAACCGGGAGGCAAACACCTCTCTGGTCTGAAGACGTCTGGTTTGTGAAAAACCGTGCCACTTCCATTTTCAGGGTGATCTGAAAGGAGGGGGCACGGTTTTTTGCTGTTTGCGGTGTCGGCGGAGTGGCATGAGTAGGGGAGCAGGAGTGGTGGGCAACCCCCATCACGGGCGTTCCTGTTTTTTTCTCAGGGTATCAGATCCACCCTGCAGCTATGGCGAAAGGGAATAATCTCCCTTTCCGATTGTAGCATTGACAGAGAGTTGGATTTTCTCACTATTGCGGTTAGGTATTAAACGCTTTTTCTCAGCGTGGTGATGAAATGAAACGGCTGTTTTCCCGATTAATGGTTTTAGGCGCGTTGACGCTCTCCGTGCTGAGTGGCGCGGCGCACGCGGGCACTCCGGTAAGGATCGGCTATATCCCGGTTCTGGGGTCGTCCGCGCTGTTTGTGCTGGATGGTGAAGGCTGGGCGAAGGAAGCCGGGCTGGACCTCAACCTCGTGCGCTTTACCTCTGGCCCGCAGGCTATTCAGGCGCTGGTGTCCGGCCGGATTGACGCCTATGTGGCAGGTGTTCTGCCGCTGTTACAGGCCCGGGCGCATGGTTCTGACGTTAAGGTGGTGACGGCTGCGTCTGTCGAAGAACTGGAAGTAGTCTCTCGCGGCGCGCTGAGTGCTCTGCTGCCTGCGGGAACAGAAGGCGGTCTTTCTCCTGATGCTCTGAAAGGCATTCTTGATAAATTCAAGCAGGAGCAGTCTCGCCTGCCGCGCATTGCCGCTCAGCCGTCAGGCTCTGTGCCGGATAGCCTGCTGCGGTTCTGGCTGCAAAAGCGCTCGGGGATTAACCCTGTCACGTCGTCTGTAAACATTATTGGTGTGGATATTGATGCTGCTCAGCAGGCCTTTCTGGCCGGTGCGGTTGATGCTGCCGTGCTGAGAGAACCGGCTCTGACAGTCGTGCGCAGCCGCCTGAAGGATGTCAGAACGCTGGCCAGCGGGCATGATCTGCTGCCGGACCAGCCCGGTTCTGTGCTGGCTATTGTCAATCCGGATGCGCCGGACCGTCAGGCCTGGGCCAAAGTGCTTGGCGGCCTGTTTGTGCGGGCGACAACGCTGCTGTCTACGCACCCGGATGAAGCCGCTCCGTTTGTCACCAAGGCGCTGGGTGGCGGTATTCTGAGCGAAGATGTCCTGAAAAAAGCTCTGGAAGGCTCGGCCTCTCGTTTTGTGAGCGACCCGACCCGCATTGTTGAAGGCGTGCGGCAGCTGCAGGATTTTGAGGTGGAGCAGGGGCTTCTGCGTAAGGCACAGCCGGTTGAAGACCTGTTTGATCTGGACCTGTGGCGGCAGCTGAAACCGTGAAGGCTGCTCTTTCCCGACGGCAGCGCGTTGCGCTGTCGGGCCTAGGTCTGGTTGTGTTTTTTGGAGGCTGGGAAGCGGCGGTCCGCACCGGCCTTCTACCGTCCGGCATGGTGCCTGCGCCCAGTTCCCTGTGGCAGGCCTGGCTGGATGAAGTGCATGGCGGGTTTTGGCAACAGGCCATTCTGGATAGCCTGAGCCATTATGCGCTGGGGCTGCTGTTCGGTTCCGTGCTGGGCGCGTTGATTGGGCTGCTGTGCGGCATGGTGCCGGTGCTGGATGCCTTTCTGGCCGGCATTGTGCATCTGCTGCGCCCGGTGCCGGGGTTGGCGTGGGTGCCGTTTGCTATCTTGTGGTTTGGGTTGAACACATCCGGGGCGACCTTTGTCATCGCCATTTCCGTGTTCTGGATCAATTTCTACGCGGCCTATGCGGCGGTGCGGAGTGTGGACCCGGAACTGTATGAGCTGGCCTCAGCCTTCGGGCATGGCAGCTTTTTGGGGCGTTTATTCAAAGTTGTGCTGCCTGCCTCTGCCCCCGGTGTTATGGCCGGGCTCAGGACCGGGCTGGGGCAGGGCTGGATGTCGGTTGTGGCGGCGGAGCTGTTTGGTGTGCCGGGTATTGGCGCGCGGATGATGCAGGCCTCCAGCCTTCTGGCGACTGATGTGGTTGTGGTTTATATGCTGACCATGGCTCTTCTCTATGCGGTAACGGATTTTCTGTTCGGGTTTGTGCGTCTGCGTGTGCTGCGGTGGCAGGCATGAGTGATGCGACGCCGCTGGCGCGGCTGGATGATGTCGGGCTCTCGCATGATGGCGGTGAGACCTTCATTCTCCGTCACGTCAGCCTGAATTTGCACAAAGGTGAGTTTGTCGCCCTGCTGGGGCCGTCCGGCGTGGGGAAATCCACGCTGTTGCGGGTGTTGATGGGGCTGAGCAAGCCGTCCGAAGGCACTGTGACAGGCCCCACGGATGATGGGGGCGCGGCAGAAGGGCGTTCTGCAGGCAAACGTCGGGCGCAGGCGCTGGTCTTTCAGGATGCGCGGCTCATGCCCTGGCGCTCTGTGCTCCGGAATGTTGCCTTTGGTCTGGAAGGGCTGGGGCTGAACCGGCAGGAAAAACGCGAGCGCGCTCTGGATGCCCTGCGGCTGGTCGGGCTGGAAGAGGCGGCTGATCGCTGGCCCAAGCGGCTCTCCGGCGGCCAGCGGCAGCGTGTTGGCGTGGCACGGGCGCTGACTGTGGACCCGGACCTGCTGCTGATGGATGAACCTTTCGGTGCGCTGGACCCCATTACGCGCAACAGCCTGCAGGATGAACTGCTGCGGATCTGGCAGCAGACCCACAAAACGGTGCTGTTTGTTACGCATGATATTGAGGAAGCTCTTAAGCTGGCGACCCGTATTGTCGTGCTGTCCGGTTCTCCCGCGGGGATTACCGGAGAGCTGACGATCGGGGCTGAGCAGAAGACGCCAGACTCCCCGGCCTTCAGAATGTATGCCGCGCGGCTGCGGGCCATGATTGCCGGAGAAGCGGACCCCGGTGGCGCGCCTTACTGGCGTTCTGCTGAAATTTAATTTTTTTCCAATAAAGTGCCGTCATGACGCATCTCTCTGCGCAAGAGTGCGTTATGAGGAGTCATGAGTAAGGGGAGGGTGTCCTATGAGCGACGAAAAAACAGTTGAGCACAAACTGGAAGACGGCGTTGGCCGCGTGCAGGACGGCGCTGAAAACCTTTTGAACAAGGAGAAGGACCAGGCGGAAGATCTGGCCTCCTGCAGTAAGAGCCGTGCTGCTCTGGATGCGGTGCGGGACTGTGTTGCTGACCAGCCTGTTATCGCTGCCTCAGTGGCTGGCCTGCTTGGTTTTATTTTGGGCGCTGTGATTGCCCGCAAATCCTGATTTAAAGCAACCGACGGGTCTGTTGGTTCAAAAAACATAAGGACGTATGTACATGCTGAAAATGGCGCTTTTCTTTCTGGTTATCTCCATCATCGCGGGCCTGTTCGGCTTTGGCGGAATTTCTTCCGCTGCTGCCGGAATGGCAAAAATTCTGTTCTTTATCGCGATTGTTCTGTTCGTGGTGTTTCTGGTCATTGCCCTGCTGGCAGGCCGGTCGCTCACCCGATAAACGGTTCAGCCCGCTTTAATAAAAAAGCCCCTGTCCGAAAGGAGAGGGGCTTTTTTGTAACCTCAGTTTTTGTCTTTCTGAATGAAAGACGGCAGGAACGGATTATCCGTCTGCATGGAGTTCTTGCTGGGGAGTTCGGCCGCATCCCAGCCGCCGCCCAGATTTTCAATCAGCGTTACAGAATCCAGCATCCGGTTTTGCTGGATCTGGAGCGCGGTCTCTGCGTTGGAGAGTGCGGTGACTTCTGACGTGATGACGGTCGTATAAATCTCGGTGCCGGCCATATACTGGTTGAGCGCCACCGTAACGGCACGGTTTGAGGCTTTGACGGCCACATCCTGCTGGTCAGCCTGCTGAGCCAGAACGCGCAGGTTAGCCAGCTGATCTTCCACGCCTTGCAGTGCGGTCAGCACGGTCTGGCGGTAGGTGGCGACGTAATAGTCATAATTGGCGTTGGCTTCATGCACGGCGGCGGTGCGGCTGCCACCGGAGAACAGCGTTTCCGTAGCCGAAGCCCCCAGAGACCAGATTCGATTGGCCACCTGCACCAGCGTGCCCACCGGGTCTCCGCTGTAGGAATAGGAAGCCTGGAGCTTCACGTCCGGGAAGAAGGCCGCAATGGCAGCGCCAATCTGGGCGTTATATTCTTCCATCCGGCGTTCCGCCGCGGCTACGTCCGGGCGGCGTTGCAGCAGGTCCGCAGGGACCGTTACCGGAATGGCCGGGATGCTGCGGGGCAGGGCACCGGGGGCAATGGAGACTTCCGCCGGGGGCTTGCCAATCAGAATGGCAATGGCGTGTTCATACTGTGCGCGGGCCGCCTGTGTGGCGGTGGACTGGGCGCGGGTCTGCTCCAGCTGGGTCTGCGCCTGCAGCAGCGTGGTCGGCGTGGCCGTCCCGGCGTCATATTGGTTTTTGGTGATCTGGTAGGAGCGTTCATAGAACTTTACGTTCCGCTCCAGCAGGTCATGCAGGCTGTCCTGATAGCGCATGTTGAAATACGCCGTGGCCAGCTGCGCCTGATAGGACAGACGCGCATTGGCGAGGTCCGCTGCGGTGGCCTGTGCTTCCGTCACCTGTGCCTGAATCTGGCGGCGGATTTTGCCCCACAGATCCAGATCCCACGAGGCCGTTGGCCCCATGCCATAAGTGTTTTCAGTGCTGTTGGACGGGGTGTACCCCGAGGAGGAGCTATCCCCACCGTAATTGATGATGGTGCCGGATGAGCGTGAGCCTCGGCCGGAACTCTGCCGGTTGAAGGAGAGGGATCCGCTGAGGGTTGGGTAAAGCTGGGCGCGCACCGAGTTGATGGTCGCACGGGCGTTCCGGTAGCGGGCGTCATATTCCAGCACGTTCTGGTTGTTCAGCGCGACCTGTGCTTCCAGCTCGTTCAGTATGGGGTCGTTATAAATCGTCCACCATGTGCCCTTGGGCAGCTCGGCTAAAGCGGGTTTGGCATAATTCCAGCCCGGTGCCGGGCGCAGTTCCTTGAACTGCGGGGAGACAATGGCGGACGGACGCTTGTAGCTGGGGCCGACCATGCAGCCTGCGAGAACAAGCGGTGCCAGCAGGATACTCAGGCGGCGAGAAGACGGACGGAGGGGGAAATGCTTCATCGGGCGTATCAGGTATCTTGCATGTTGTGAGAAAGGCGGAGGGAGCGGGTGCGCCGTCGGGTAAAGCGCAGGCGCAACCCATCCAGCACAAGGTAAATAACGGGCGTTGTATAGAGCGTGAGCGCCTGACTGACGATAAGGCCGCCCACAATCGCAATTCCCAGCGGGCGGCGCAACTCGGCGCCGTAGCCGTTTGCGACAATCAGCGGGGCAGCCCCGAGGGCCGCTGCGACAGACGTCATCATAATAGGGCGAAAACGTAACAGGCAGGCCGTGCGGATAGCCTCCAGCGAGGACAGGTTCTGGTCTCGCTCGGCTTCAATAGCGAAGTCCACCAGCATGATGGCGTTTTTCTTGACGATGCCGATCAGCAGAATCACGCCAATCATGGCGATGAGCGAAAATTCCTCGCCAGCCAGTTGCAGCGCCAGCAGAGCGCCAACGCCTGCGGAGGGCAGGGTGGAGAGGATGGTCAGCGGATGCACGTAGCTCTCATACAGCACGCCCAGTGTAATATAGACGGCGGCGAGGGCTGCCAGAATCAGGATGGGTTCGTCATTCACCGTCTGCTGGAACTGCGCGGCATTGCCTGCAAAACTGCCGTGGATGGTCGGCGGCATATGCAGGGACACCTGCGCTGCCTGCAGGACCTGCGTGGCCGTCCCCAGCGAGATACCCTTGGCCAGATTGAACGAGATGGTGGTGGCGACAGACTGCCCCTGATGGTTGATGGACAGCGCTGTTTTGGCCGGCACCAGTTTGGAGACCAGCGTAAGCGGCACCATGGTTTCCGATGAGGTGCTGACCGCCGACCCATTGGAGGCGCTGGCGCCACCAGCCAGAGCATTGGCAATCTGGTTTCTGAAAGACTGACTGCTCAAACTGGAAGAGCTGCTATTGCCTGCGGAATCCCTGCCTGTGGAATCTCGCCGGACACGCACGGTATTGGACTTGGTGCCACCCCCGGCAGACCCACCGGAGACACTGATCCACACCTGATTGAGCGAATTGGGGCTGGACCAGTGCTGTGGGTCCGCTTCCATCACCACATGATACTGATTGAGGGCGTTATAAATCACCGAGGCGGAACGCTGACCGAACGCATCATACAGCGTATTGGCCAGAAGCTGAGGTGTGATCTGCACCCGTGATGACGTGTTGCGGTCAATCTGCACATCAATGGCGGAGCCGCCCTGCTGAACATCCGAAGAGAGATCCGTGAATTCTGTTCTGTGCTGCAAGGCGGCCAGTAACTTGCTGGTCCATGTATAGAGTTCGGAGGCGGACTCACCTTCCAGCGTATACTGGTAGGCGGCGTTGCTCTGCCGCGCCCCGGCCCGCACGGCGCCGGGCTGCATGAGGAAGAACTGTGCGCCCACCAGATGGCTCAGCTTGCGCGTGACGCGGGCGATCAGATCTGTCGGCGTGTCTGAGCGGTCGGCTTTGTCCTTGAGTTGCAGAAACAGGTTGGCCTGATTGGAGCCGCGCCCGCCGATAAAGCTGGAGACGCTCTGCACGTCCTTGTCTTTCAGAATGGTCTTCTGAACATCCACCAGCTTTTGGGACAGAGCGGTAAAGGAAATGGACTGGTCACCCTGCAAATGGCCCATCAGCATGCCGGTATCTTCGGTGGGGAAGAAGCCTTTGGGCATCTGAATAAACAGCGCCACAATCAGCGCAAGTGTGAGCGGCAGGCTGAGCAGCACCAGTTTACGGTGGCTAAGCGCCATATCCAGCGTGCGCGTATATCCTGCCTGCAGGTGGTTGAGCACCGTGGTGATGGCGGCGGCAGTGTGACGCAGGAAGGCCGGGGTGCTGCCGGGCTTGCGTGGCGTGAGCAGTTGCGCGGCCATCATGGGGGTGAGGGTGAGGGACAGCACCATGGACACCAGAATGGTGATGGAGACCGTCATCGCAAATTCATGAAACAGTCGCCCCGCCAGCCCGCCCAGCAGCAGGATGGGCAGGAAGACGGCAATGAGCGAAATGGAGATGGACAGCACCGTAAAGGCGACTTCTCCGGTGCCGCGGATGGCGGCATCCCGCGCGGAATAGCCCTGCTCGATATAGCGGGCGATATTTTCCATCACCACGATGGCATCATCCACCACAAAGCCCGTGGAAACGGTCAGTGCCATCAGGGACATATTGTCCAGCGAATAACCAAGGGCAGCCATTACGCCAAACGTTGCGACAATAGAGGTTGGCACCACCACGGCGGGGATCAGCGTCATGCGGCCGGAATGCAGGAAGGCCAGCACCACCAGCACGACCAGCACCACGGAAATAATCAGCGTATATTGCGTATCTTCCAGCGAGGCCCGGATGGTTAGAGAACGGTCCAGCCCCACGTGCAGGTCCACGCCTCCCGGCAGGGCGGCCCGCAGGAGGGGCATTTTGGCGTTGATCTGATCCACCGTCTTGATGGTGTTCGCCCCAGCTTGCGGGAAGACAACGGCAATGACGGAGCGGGAGCCGTTATAATAGCCTGCGTTGCGGAGGTCTTCCACGCTGTCCTGCACATAGGCCACGTCCGACAGCCGCACCGGGCGGTTGTTGCGCCAGGCAATAATCAGGTCCCGATAATCCTGCGCGCTGCGGGCCTGATCGTTTGTATCCAGCGTAAAGCGCAGGCCGTTCTGGTCCACAATGCCTTTGGGCGTGTTGGCGTTGGCGGAGGCCAGCGCTGCCCGGACGTCTTCAAAGCTGATGCCGTATTTGTAGAGCGGGTGTGGGTTGATTTCCACACGCACAGCCGGAAGCGCACTCCCGCTGATTTCTACTTCCCCCACGCCTTCAATTTGCGAAAGCTGCTGTTCCAGAACGTTGGTCGCGTAATCATACAGCTGTGGCTGGGTGTGCGTGTCTGACGTGAGCGCCAGAATCAGGATGGGCGCACCGTTGGGGTTGGCTTTGGAGTAGGACGGGTTTTGCCGCAGGGAGGATGGCAGATCCGCATGGGCGGCCTGCAGGGCGGCCTCCACATCACGCGCAGCGCCGTTGATGTCCCGCGAGAGCGCGAACTGAAGGGTGATGCGCGTTGTGTTCTGGGAGGACTGGGACGTCATTTCCGTGAGGTCCGCAATCTGGCCCAGATGCCGCTCCAGCGGTGCCGCGACTGCACTGGCGATTTCTTCCGGTGAGCCGCCAGCCTGACGGGCCTGCACCTGAATGACCGGGAAATCGACGTTTGGCAGGTCCGAAACGGGCAGGCTTCTGTACCCCAGCACCCCGGCAAGCAGGAGCGCTACGGTCAGAAGAATGGTGGCAACAGGCCGGTCAATAAAGATCCGGCTGAAGTTCACGAGTTAACCTGTCCGGCTGGAGGAGACTGGGTGGGAGGCAGGTCATTACGGTGCCGCCATGTGTTCCAGCGGTGCGCCCACGTATCCAGCGTCAGATAGATCACCGGTGTGGTGAACAGCGTGAGCAACTGCGAGAGCGCCAGACCGCCGATAATGGTCAGCCCAAGCGGGTAACGCAGTTCAGACCCCGTGCCATTGGAAATGACCATCGGCACAGCACCCAGCATGGCAGCCAGTGTCGTCATCAGAATGGGACGGAAACGCAGGGTGGCGGCCTGACGGATGGACTGGAGGGAGTCCATGCCGTGTTCGCGCTCAGCATCCAGCGCGAAGTCGATCATCATGATGGCGTTTTTCTTGACGATGCCAATCAGCAGCACGATGCCGATAATGCCCATCACATCCAGATCAACCCCGGCCACAATCAGCGTCAGCAGTGCGCCAATGGCGGCGGAGGGCAGGGTGGAGAGAATGGTGATGGGGTGGATGAAGCTCTCGTAGAGAATACCCAGCACGATATAGACCGCGATCAGCGCCGCCGCGACGAGGAACAGTTCGTTGCTGAGCGAGCCTTCAAACGCGGCTGCCGTGCCCTGAAAGGATGTCTGGAAGGACGACGGCAGTTTGATCTCTTCTTCCACCTTGCGAATGGCCGCTGTGGCATCCCCCAGCGCATAGCCGGGTGCGAGGTTGAAAGAGACCGTCGTGGCGGGGAACTGCCCGAAATGCGTAATCAGCAGCGGGGCCTTGCCTTTTGTCACCGTCGTGACAGCCGCCAGAGGCACCAGTCCGGAGGTGGGCGAGCGGGTCGGGCCGGAAGCACTTTCCCCTGAGTTCCCGCCAATACCCGGCAGATAAATCTGGTTGAGCGAGGCCAGATTGGTCTGGAAGGCCGGGTCGGCTTCCAGAATGACGCGGTACTGGTTGGACTGCGTGTAGATGGTGGAAATCTGCCGCTGGCCAAAGGAGTCATACAGCACGTTATCAATGGTCTGCGGTGTGATGGAGTAACGCGCCCCGGTGGTGCGATCCAGCGTGACATGCGCCACCAGCCCTTCGGCCTGAAGGTCAGACGTGACATCGGTCAGAGCCGGTTCCTGCCGCAGGCGGTCCAGCAGTTTGGGGATCCACGTGTTGAAGGCTGTGGCATCCGGGTTTTCCAGCAGGAACTGATACTGCGTGGCGGTGACGGTTGTATCCAGCGAGAGATCCTGAATGGGCTGCATATACAGCTTGATCCCGGCCACCTGCGAGGTTTCCTCCGCCAGACGCCGCGCAATGGTTGCAGCGCTGTCTGAGCGGTCATCATGCGGGCGCAGGTTGATGAGGAAGCGGCCCTGATTCAGCGTGGCGTTCTGCCCATCAACACCCACAAAGGAGGAGAGGGAGACCACATCCGGGTCTTTCAGCAGCACACGCGCCAGCGCCTGCTGGTGTTCCTTCATGCTCTCGAACGAGATGGCCTGAGACGCGACGGAAATACCCTGAATGACGCCGGTATCCTGCGCGGGGAAGAACCCCTTGGGGATGACCAGAGCCAGAACGCCCGTCAGCACCAGTGTGCCAACGGCCACGCACAGGGTCAGAACCCGGTGGGCCAGAACGACATCCAGAGCGCGGTCATACCCGGCAATCAGCTTTTCCGTTGCCACTTCCATGCGGGCGGACCAGCGCTGGAAGGCGGTGGTGGCGTGGGCTTCATCATGCGGGCGCTCGCTGAGGATGCGGGCGCACATCATGGGCACCAGTGTGAGCGAGACCACGGCGGACAGCACGATGGTGATGGACAGCGTCAGCGCAAATTCATGGAACAGGCGGCCGACCACATCACCCATGAACAGCAGCGGGATCAGCACTGCAATCAGCGAGATGGTCAGGGAGATAATGGTGAAGCCGATTTCCCCCGCACCTTTGATGGCGGCGGTCATCCGGTCTTCGCCCGCTTCCACGTAACGCGAGATGTTCTCGATCATCACGATGGCATCATCCACCACAAAGCCGGTGGCGATGGTCAGAGCCATGAGCGAGAGGTTATCGAGCGAGAAGCCGAGCAGATACATGATGGCCAGCGTGCCGATAATGGACAGCGGCACGGACAGGCTGGGGATGATGGTGGCCGGAATGTTGCGCAGGAAGACGAAGATCACGCCAACAACCAGCACGAGTGCCAGAAACAGCTCGAATTCCACGTCAGAGACGGAGGCGCGGATGGTGGTGGTGCGGTCTGTCAGCGGGACAATATCAATACCCGGCGGCAGCGCCTTGCGCAGCACGGGCAGGGCGGCCTGAATATTGTCCACCACGGAAATAACGTTGGCACCCGGCTGGCGCTGCACATTCATGATCAGCGCCGGCGTCAGGTTGGACCATGCGGCAAGCTGGGTATTTTCCGGGCCGATGACGACGGTCGCGACATCCCGGATACGGACAGGCCCGCTGTTCTGATAGGCGATAACCTGATTAAGCAGCATGTCCACATTGGTAATCTGGCCATCAACCCGCAGCGTTGCCGCACGGGTTGCGCCATCAAACGTGCCGGTCGGGGAGTTGACGTTGACGTTGCCAATGGTGGTGCGCAGCGTATCCAGATCAATCCCGTAAGACGTGAGTTTGGGGATGTTGACGCGGACGCGAATGGCCTTGCGGTTGCCGCCCGAGAGCGTGACCAGCCCGACGCCGGAAATCTGGCTGATTTTCTGGGCCAGACGGGTATCAACATAGTCTTCCACTTCCGGCAGAGGGATGGTGGAGGACGTGATGCCCAGCGTCAGAACGGGTGTGTCTGCCGGGTTGACCTTGGCGTAGACCGGTGGCGCCGGAAGGTCAGTCGGCAGAAGGGAATTGGCCTGATTGATGGCCGCCTGCACTTCCTGCTCCGCCACATCCATGGACATGGTGAGGTTGAAACGCAAGGTAATGACGGACGCGCCCCCGGAGGAGCGCGAGGTCATCTGGTCCAGCCCCGGCATCTCGCCAAACTGGGTTTCCAGCGGAGCGGTGACAGAGGTCGCCATCACATCCGGCCCGGCGCCGGGGTAGAACGTCTCCACCGTAATGGTGGGGTAATCCACCTGCGGTAGTGCTGAGACCGGGAGGAAGTGATAGCCCAGAAGCCCGCTCATCAGAATGGCGAGCATCAGGAGCGTCGTGGCGACGGGCCTGCGGATAAAGAGGCTGGAGGGGTTCACTGGGCAGGCGTACCGGCAGGTGTGGTGGTGGGAGATGTGTCGGCCGCTGTTTTAGCGTCAGGAATAGTGACTTTGGTCCCGGCACGCAGGTGGTCCACGCCGTCGGTCACAACGCGGTCCCCGGCCTTCAGGCCGGTCTTCACGACTGTATTCGTGCCGTCAGAAATCCCGATGTTGACCTGACGGACTTCTACCGTGTTGTCCGCCTTGACCACATAGACAAACTGGCCGGAGGGGCCTGTCTGCAGAGAAGTGGAGGGCACGAGAATGACGTTTTCCAGATCCTTCACCAGCAGGCGTGCATTCACGAACTGGTTGGGGAACAGATGCTCATCAGTATTGGGATAGAGGGCGCGCAGGCGAACGGTGCCGGTGGCGGTATCAATCTGGCTGTCCAGTGTGCTCACCGTGCCATCAGCAATTTTGGTGCTGTTTGAGCTGTCCCATGCTTCCACCTTCAGGGAGCCCTTGGCGCGGAGTTGTTCCGCGACCTGCGGGAGCTGATCCTGCGGGAGCGTGAAGATGACGGAAATAGGCTGCATCTGGGTCAGCACAGCCAGCCCGCCGGACTGACCAGCGCTGACATAGTTGCCCTTATCCACCGCACGGATACCAATACGGCCATCCACCGGAGCGGTGATGTGACAGTAGATCAGCTGAAGTTTCTGGTTATCCACCAGCGCCTGATCGGACTTGACGGTGCCTTCATACTGCTGGACCAGAAATTCCTGATCCCGCGCCGTTTTGGCGTCGATACTGTCCTGCTTGATCAGGCGCTGATACCGGGCATTATCCACGCGGGCCTGCGCAAGCTGGGCTTTATCCCGCTCAAGCTGGCCTTCATACTGGGCCAGCTGCACTTCATACGGGCGCGGGTCGATCACGGCCAGAAGGTCACCGGCATGCACATGCTGGCCTTCCGTGAAGAGCACCTGCATCAGGTAGCCCTCAACACGGGTTTGCACCGTCACGTTGGTGACGGGTACAACCGTACCAAGTTCCGTCAGAACCACCGGCATGGTGCCGGTTTTGACGACCTGCACGGCAACAGGCTGAACCGTGCTGCTATCGGCCGCGGCATGGCGGCTGGAATGCTTGCCTGTTGTGGCCGTGTGGTGCGGGCGCAGGAAGGCAAACGCCAGCACGCAGACGCCAACAACGGCAACGCCGCCCCAGAGGAGACGCTTTTTCCGGCTTGATGTGCGGGGAGGAGGCGTGGGTGAATCGGATCGTGTGTCCGTGGTATGATCATCCATAGGGCGCGCGGCTCGTTTCACCTGACAGCTAGAGTGGACAGCAGAGGCTGCAATGCAGCCCTGCGGGAAACCAAAGGGCACAGTAGCAGCTTTTCCTCACCGTTCAATTTCAATCCTGACAAGAAACTGACGGGGAAAAGAGGGCTTCTGTTGTAACAAAAACAAGAGTCGACTTTACACGGACTGAAAGTGCCATCCAAGATTTATTACGGAAAGAGAACACTACAAAAGTGCCTTTAAAATAAGGTTTAAGATTGCGGGCAGGGTCAGGATTTGTTGCCGCTCATGCTGGCGCCAGCCTGCGGTGAAAGGCACGCCGCAGCCGGCACAGCCAGCATGGAGATGGTGCCGGTTACCAGAAACGCGATTGAGAAATCATGCAGGGTGGGGGTGGCGTGCCGCCACAGGATATGGGTGAGCGTGAGAGTGCCCGCAGCGGTGCAGATGCCAACCGAGAGCATGAGCTGTTGCAGGGTGGAATAGAGGCTGGTGGCCGCACTCATGCGCTGCCGGGAAATATCCGCATAGGCGATGGTATTATAGGCTGAAAACTGCGTGGCCTGCGCCATGCCAGCTACAAACAGAATGAGAGACAGCGTCCACAACGGCTGGCCTTTATGGAACCCGGCAATCAGGGCGAACAGAATGGCGGCGGAAAACCCGTTGGCCATCAGCACGCGCCTGAAGCCCCAGCGGGCCAGTGTAGCAGGCACAAAAGGCCGCATGGCGATGGCCCCGAGGGGTGCGATAAAAGTGATGGCCCCGCTTTGCGCCGCGTTCAGCCCCGCCCCAATTTGCAGAAACGTTGGGAACAGAAACGGGAGGGAGCCCACAGCCACGCGGGACGCTGCGCCCCCCACCACGGAAATGGCGAAGGTGGGCACCCGGAACAGGCTGAAATCCAGCAGCGGGGCATCCGTGCGCCCCGCATGCAGGCTGTAAAGCCCCATCAGGCTGCTACCGCCGATCAGCATGCCCAGAACAAGCATCCCGCCCCCTTCGCCGTGGCTGAAGAGTTCTGCGGCGATTGAGAGAATGGCGAGCCCGCCACCGGCCAGAACCATGCCGCGCACGTCAAATGGCGGCGGGTTGGTCGCGCGGACATTGGGGATGAAGCGGCGGGTGAGCAGCAGCCCTACAAGGCCGACCGGAATATTGAGATAGAAATTCCACCGCCAGGACAGATAGGTGGTGATGAAGCCGCCCACGACAGGCCCCATCAGCGGACCGAGCGTGGCGGGGAGCATCATCCACGTCATGGTGCGCACCAGATCTTCCCGCGCGGTGCCGCGAAGCACCACCAGACGCCCCACCGGCACCATCAGTGCGCCCCCAATGCCTTGCAAAGTACGCATACAAGCCAGAAAAATCAGGCTGGTAGCGGACGCGCACAGGACCGAGCACGCAACGAACATGATGATGGCCCCGGTCAGCACCGTGCGGCTGCCCAGCCTGTCCGCCAGCGCGCCGGAAGCAGGGATAAATATGGCCAGACCTATGATGTAGGACGTCAGCGCCACGGAGGTGGAGACCGTATCCACATGCAGGCTGTGGGCGATGGAGGGCAGTGCTGTGGCCAGAATGGTGCCATCCAGCTGCTCCATGAAGAACATGGAGGCGACGATCAGGGCGATCAGATGAGGGCGGCTTATGGACGGCATGCTAGCCAGAGACGTGTTTTTGCGGTCTGATGCAACAGAAGACCGTGCTCAAACGCTATTTTATGGCGACCGGCATTATGAATACGGAACGGTCTAAAAAAGGAGAAAGTTTATGGCTGACGATAAACTCAAAAACATCGGTGCAAAACTCGAAGGCGCAGCTGATGAAGCCAAAGGCCGCGTGAAAGACGCAGCCGGTGGTCTGACGGGTGATCTGGGTCTGCAGGCCGAAGGCAAGTACGATCAGTTCTCCGGCATGGCCCAGCAGGAATTTGCTGATTTGTATGAAGAAGGCGAGGGCGTGGTGGAAAAAGCTGTGACTTTCGTGCGGGATAAACCCTTGCTTTCACTGGGTATTGTGTCCTTCGTGGGCATCCTGCTCGGCTGGCTGGTGTTTCCGCGTTCCAAGCGCTCCTGATAAAACATTTTCACCGGGACTCTTGCGCGTTCCGGTGAAAAGTGATTCTCCTCTTTCCACGGAGTCGGAATTGGTGCGACTCGGTTATTTTAACCGAGTCCTGCCAAATGAGTGGAAAGAGGGGCCATGCCGGATTTTACACGGGAGCAGCAACACGGCGGACGCGTCGCCGGTGTTGATGAAGTCGGGCGTGGCCCGCTGGCTGGTCCCGTGGTGGCTGCCGCTGTGGTGTTTGGCGCTGGTGTGCCGGATGACCTCGCAGCCGTTATTGATGATTCCAAAAAACTGAAGCCTGCTGTGCGTGAGGCCATTGCGGCCCGCCTGCCTGATGTGCCCGGCATTGAAATTGGCCTGGGCGCTGCCTCTGCTACCGAAATTGATACGCTCAACATCCATCATGCTGCCCATCTGGCCATGCAGCGCGCCGTCGCGCGTCTGCCGCGCCTGCCGGACTATGTGCTGGTGGATGGAAACAAGCTGCCGTCTTTCGGGTGTAGTGCAGAAGCGATTGTTGGGGGCGACAGGCTCAGCCTTTCTATTGCCGCAGCATCCATCATGGCCAAAGTGGTGCGGGACCGCATCATGGCGCGTCTTGACGTGCGCTGGCCCGCTTATGGCTGGGAACGCAATGCCGGATACGGCACCGTGGTCCACCGTGAGGCTCTGAGCAGCGTGGGGGTGACCCCGCATCATCGTAAAACATTCGGCACTGTGCGCCGGCAAATTGAACATCTTGCTATGGAGGGCCGGGCATGAGCGGCGCAAAATCAGTCACTATGGAACTTCCTCTTGATCAGATTCTGCGTGGCGAATGCGTGGAAACCATGCGCAGCCTGCCGTCTGGTTCTGTTGACTGCGTGTTTGCTGACCCGCCGTATAACCTCCAGCTGCGCGGTGAACTGCGTCGCCCGGATGATTCCCTCGTGGACGGCGTGGATGATGACTGGGACAAGTTTTCTGATCTGGCTGAGTATGACCGCTTTACCCGCGCATGGCTGACGGAAGCGCGCCGCGTTCTGCATAAGGACGGCACCATCTGGGTGATTGGCTCCTACCACAACATTTTCCGCATTGGCGCGATCCTGCAGGATCTTGGGTTCTGGATTTTGAATGACATCGTGTGGCGCAAGTCCAACCCGATGCCCAACTTCCGTGGCCGCCGCTTTACCAATGCGCACGAGACGATGATCTGGGCCGCCCGCAGCGAAGATAGCCGGTATCGCTTCAACTATCAGGCCATGAAGGCCCTGAATGATGATGTGCAGATGCGCTCCGACTGGTATCTGCCGCTGTGCACGGGCAATGAGCGCCTGCGCAACGAACACGGCCTGAAACTACACCCGACGCAGAAGCCGGAAAGCCTGCTGCATCGTGTTCTGCTGGCCTCCACGTCTGTTGATGATGTTGTGCTGGACCCCTTCACCGGCACGGGCACCACGCCTGCTATGGCGAAGCGCCTGCGCCGTCGGTTTATCGGCATTGAGCGTCATCCTGATTATGTGGAAGCCGCTCTGGGTCGTGTGGCGCGGGAAGAGCCGCTGTCCGACGATGCTGTGATGACCACGCAGGACAAGCGCGAAGCGCCGCGCGTACCGTTTGGCAGTCTGGTTGAGCAGGGGTTTCTGTCTGCCGGGGTTGTTCTGGCTGATAAAAAGCAGCGCGTGCAGGCCACAGTTTCTCCCGACGGCACGCTGGTGAGCGGCGACAAGCGCGGCTCTATTCACAAAATGGGCGCCATGCTGACCAATGCACCGTCCTGCAATGGCTGGACTTTCTGGCACTTTGAGCGGGATGGCGTCTGGCTGCCGCTGGATGTGCTGCGGCAGGAAAGTCTGGTGCAGTCCGGCCGTGGGGCCAGCAACGTAATTTCTGTCTGAACTGGAAACGGGGGAGGGGCCGTTAAGGCTTCGCCCCTTTTTGCGTCAGGTCGAGGGTATAAAAAAAGCCGCCTCTTATGGGCGGCTTTTTTCATGGCTGGATCTGATTGGTTTAGCTTCCGCCAAACCCAAGGAAGCCGATGTCGGGGCGCGCAGAGCCGCCGGTTCTGTCATAACGGCTGCTGGTTGCGGCTTCCGCATTATGGCGGCCAGCCGTGCCGCCGATGGTCAGATGGCCTGCGCCGTCTTTGGTCTCCATGCCGCGGGTTTGCGACGCGATATCGGTGCGCGGGCGGTCATCATTGCCGCGCATGGACAGCAGCAGGAAGATGATCGGGTTCCGGTTCAGGTCAATCGCCATATCCAGCGGCGTCTGACCCAGCATGTTGCGATGGTTCAGATCGGCACCACGGTTTACGGATTCCTTGGCTGAGAGCAGGCTGCCGCGGTTGATGGCGTCAAACAGAGCAGCGGTGGGCTCCATGTCCGCATTGGTGCGGTCACCCTCCTCGTCATCATTGCCTTCCGCACCGGGGATGGAGGCCGGAGGGGCGGCGCGCTTCATGGCCTTGGCGGCTTCCGCTTTCTGGGCAGCTTCTTCAGCAGCCGCCTGCGCTTCAGCCTCGCGGGCGGATTGAGCCCAGACGGGCGTAGCACAGGCAAAAAGAAGACTGCCACCAACCATGAGAGCAGCCGGAGTAAAGCGGAAGAAACGGGTCATGATCTGTCCATAGGTGGAACCTGACTTCATTATTTATCACACCCGCGTGCGGGCGGAAAGGAAAACGGTAGTCAGCGCCGTCCTTCCCGCCACCAGCCCGCAAACAGCAGGCACAGGGACAGGCCCAGCATCAGCCATGCAGGCAGCAGGGGCGTTGCACTTTTCCCCGTGACGACATGCGCGTTCCGGTGCGGGAAGCCCATCCAGTCTGCCCCGTGCCGGGTACTGCCGTCTGCCAGCCGCAGGGCCGGAACGGTGGGGGAGGCGCTGTTTTCTCCCGTCCAGAACACGCCGCCACCAGAGGCCGACACGACCGAGCCGATCCGGCTGGCAGTCGCCCGGAGGTCTGCAAATTCCTGCGGGTCTGGCTGCACCGGGGCCGCAAAGGCTTTGTGCGTGCCGTCATCCACCTGCCAGATGCCGGGTTTATCGGCCTGCATGCGGCCCATGGTGAGGCCGGTGGCGTCGTCCTTGTTCCCGGCGTCTTCCGCAGCAGGCTTCAACGGCAGACTGACGGCGGGGCTGCCGGGCGGGGTCACGGTCACGCTTTTTTGCGGCGCACCAGCAGTGCTGCGGCGGGTGACGGTGAGTTCTCCGCCAGAGATTGCCGCCGTCAGTTGCTCTTCTTCCAGCTCCGGCTCTTTCATCAGCCAGTGTGAAATGCGGCGCAGCAGCTCGGCCTGCGGGCCGCCGCCGCCTTCACCACGCGACCATAGCCAGATCTGGTCAGACAGCAGGAGGGCAACGCGCCCTTGATCCACATGGTCCAGCACCAGAAGCGGGGCGTTGTCCGGCCCGCTCATCAGCGTCTGGCCATGCGTGGAATCGGGCTTGAGGGCGCGATACCACGGACCCCACTGGCCGGGGGTAGTCTGGGCGGTGTCCGTTGAGCTGTTCTGCGGCGGCGCGCCGGGCAGGGCAGCTGTTACCGGATGGCGACGGCCTTCGGCGGTCAGCTTCGGCCGGAACCGCTGCTCAACCATGCCGCCTTCAGAGGGCACATGCGCAGGCAGGATGTCGCCCACAGGGGTGTCCTGCAACGTGCCGGGGCCAACAAATTCCGGGCCACCTGTCAGCAACAGGCCGCCACCTTTACGCACAAAGTTGGCGATGTTGTTCAGATAAGCGTGCGGCAGAATGTTTCTGTTCTCGAACCCGTCCAGAATGATCAGATCAAACTGGTTGATCTTGTCCTGAAACAGCTCCCGCACGGGGAAGGCGATCAGAGCCAGATCAGATAGCGGGGTGCCGTCATCCTTGTCCGGTGGACGCAAAATGGTGAAGTGAATCAGATCAACCGAGGGATCGGCTTTCAGCAAACGTCGCCACACACGCTCCCCCTGATTTGGCGTGCCTGAAATCAACAGGACGCGTAGCCGGTCCCTGATACCGGTAATGTGGGTGACGGACTGGTTGTTGAGCTGTGAGACCTCGCCTTCCAGCGGGGCCACGGACAGGCTGACCAGCATCTGCCCCGGATGCGGCACGGGCAGAGAAATATCCTGCGGGGAGCCTGTGCGCACGGGAATGACAACCGGATCCTCCCCATTCACCCGCAGGGTAACGTCTGCCTGTGCGCCGGGTGTGGTGCCCGGCCCGGCATCATCCACTTGCACCCGCAGTTTGGCGGGTTGGCCGACAATGGCGTAGGGCGGGGCTTGCAGAATGCGGAGCTGCCGGTCGGTTTCCTCGCCTTTGGCTGGCAGGAGCACATGCAGGGGCAGGGTGAAGCGTTTGCCGTCTGGCGTGGTGGGGCGCAGGCGGTCCGGCACGCTGGCCGGAATATCGGCAACCTGACCATCCGTAATCATCACCGCGCCGGCCAGCTGGTCCGGTGGAACATCGGCAGCGGCCTGCTCCAGCGCATCAAACAGGCGGGTGCCGTTATGGCCGGAATTGCGGACGGTGACAGTGCGCAGGTTCAGCCCATCCGTATGGGCCTGCGCAAGCGTGCTGGCGGCCTGCCGGGCGATGGAGGCCCGTTGCCCGACGGACATGGAGGGCGACTGATCCACCAGCAGTAACGCCGTTTCCGGCAGCACATGCCAGCTTTCATGCAGGCGCTGCGGCCCGGCCAGCCATACCAGCACGGAGAGCAGGGCCGCCAGCCGGAAGAAAGCGCCTTTGGTGCGGCGGAAGAGCGCATAGCCGCACAGCACAACAGTCAGAATGCCGAGCGTTACCAGCACCCAGAGCGGCACAAGAGGGGCAAAACCAAGAGAGCGGGCGAGAGACTGAGGCATGGTGCTTATTCTCCCAGCCGCTTGAGCAACATGGGCACATGCACCTGATCGGCTTTGTAGTTGCCTGTCAGCGCATAAATGATGGTGTTGACGCCAAAGCGGTAGGCGAGCTGCCGCTGGTCTGCGCCATCGGGCAGGACGGCAAAGGGGGTATTGCCGCTTTCATCCACCGCCCAGGCGTGCGCCCAGTCTGCGGAGCCGATAATCACCGGGCTAACATCATCATTCTCGGCTTCTCCTTCCCGCGCCACCCAGACGGGTTGTTCCGCGTAACGCCCGGGAAACTCGTGCAGCATATAAAAGGTATGAGCCAGCAGGTGATGGTCCGTCATGGTCATGAGTGGCGGAATAGGCAGGCCAGCGGTTACGCGGCGCAGCGCCGAGCGCGTGCCGGGGGCATCACCCGCATAAGGGCCGGCGGCGTCAGTCTGGCTGCCGGAATCCTGCCCTTGCGTGTCAATCAGCACAATGCCGCCATGGGCCATGAAGGCCGTGAGGGCGGCAGTCATGGCGGGGGTGGGCGCGGCGTCCGGCGTGATGGGCCAGTAGAGCAGCGGATAATAGCTCAGATCATCCTGCCCCGGCCTGACCCCGTCCGGGTGGCCAAGCATGGCGGAGGTGCGGGCGTTGGTATAGTCCGACAAGCCCTGAAGCCCCTGCCGCGAGACGGTATCAATATCGTCATGCCCGGTGATGACATAGGCCAGCCGTGTTTCGAGTGCTGCTCCGGGGACGGGCGTTGGGCCGGAGGGGGCTGGGGCTGAAGAAGGCAGGGACGAAACCGCTGCGCCATTGTCTCCGGAACTGGAACCGGAAGCTGAAGCCGATGCAGGCGTGGAACCGGACGGTGTTCCGGTATCCGTCCCAGTGGCTCCCGTGGAAGCCCCGGCAGGGGCTGCTGGGGTATGCCCGGAAGGCGCGCTTTGTGCGGAGGCGAGAACCGGGAGAGTCAGTGCACCGGCCAGCAGCAGGGACAGGCCATGTTTGCCCGAGCCGTGCTTTGTCACGGTGCGCAGAGAAAGTCCTGCACGCATGGCCAGAACCAGCAGGCCATCCAACAAAAGCAAGACGGCTGCGGCACAGAGGAAGACCGGAGCCAGCGCCGTATCCGGTCTGCGTCCGCCGGGGCTGGTGACGGTGCCGACCGGTGTTGCCGGGGCAAGCGCTGTGATCTGGCTGCTGGCATTCAGTGCGCGGCGGGCAGCACGCGGGCCATAGAGGCCGGGCGGATGGGCAGGAGAGACGGCTGTGCGGGCAAAGTCGCTCGCTTTCAGGCCGCGGGCTGCGGGCGGAGGCGGGCCGAGCACGTCGTCTCCATCCAGTGTGAGAACCGGGGCAAGAAGTGTGTCATCCGCCGGAATGGTCACGCCATTGGCGTGGTCTGTCAGCCTTTGCAGCATGGAGACAAACAGGCCGGAAAGCGGCAGGTTGGACCAGTCCGCCGTGCTGCTGACATGGAAGAGGATGATGTCGCCCTTGCCCAATGTAGCATGGGTCACCAGCGGGGTGCCATCGGCCAGACGTGCCCAGCTATGGGCGGCGAGGTCCGCGACTGGGCTGGCCAGAACCTGCCGGGAAATGGTGACGTCTGCCGGAATATCCAGCCCATGGAACGGAGACGTGGCATCAAACGCGGCCAGCTTTTGCGGCGCACCCCACGTCATGGTGCCGCCGAGCTGACGGGAGCCGTCCAGCAAAGCGACGGGCAGCAGGTCAGCCGTTGGGTCTGCTGAAGGGCCTGCCGTCGCGGTGCGGGGTTCCGGTGTGTCTATATCGTCCCCAGCAGGGGCCTCGGAAGCAGCGTCTGCTCCATCTGCGTTTGCACCATGTTGTGCGCCTGCCAGAGCAGGGCCAGCAAAGCGGATCAGGGTGCCTCCCTTTTTTACCCAGTCCTTCACCTTCTGGCGGATGGCCGGGTTTGCCAGTGTGCCATCCGGCGCAATGATGACGGAGAGCGGCTGGGCCAGCAGGGTGGCGGGGGTGCCTTCATGCAGATCCGCCGTGGGGGCGAGGGCGCGGCGCAGATAGAAGAGCGGGCCGATGAGCGGGGTGTCCGCTGCGCCGGAGGTCATCAGCCCCACAGGGCGCAGGCGGTCACCTTCATCAAACAGGAGGGTTGTGGCGGCACTAGCCTGTCCGGCCAGAGAAAGCTGGTCAATCCGGTTACGCACGGCTGTCGGCAGCGTGACGGGCACATCTATCTGCGCGGCTCCGGCGGGCAGAACCAGCGGCAGGACCGCCAGCGTACCACCATCCTGTGCATGCACGCGCACGGACAGGGAGCGGGGCGCGGGCTGGGGCAGGGCCAGAAGACGCGCCATCTGGGTGCTGTTGCGTTCAGCCGTTGGGGCAAGAGCCAGAACAGACGCATCCGGGAAATGGATTTCCTGCACCGGGCCAAAAGCGCGCAGGGCGCGGGCAAAGGCGTCATCACCCGGGGAGGCGACGCCATCTGCCAGATACAGCACGCTGCCATCGGCGTGGGGCAGTTTGCTCAGGGCACGTGCCACAGCAGCGCGGTCTGTGCGCCAGGGGGCCGGGCGCATGCTGTCCAGTTCCTGCCGCACAGCGACGGCGGCGCGGGGTGTGGGGGGCTGGATCTCGTGGCCATCGGCTGCGGGGGCGGTGCGGACGAATAGAATGGTGCGACCGGCGTGGTCAGCATCCTCCACCAGTCCTTGCGCTGTGGCAATGCGTCGGCCCCAGTCTGAGGCGGAGAACAGGCCATCATCCATCACCAGCAGCAGCGGACCATGCCCGGTGCTGGGCAGGCGATCCCCCGGCATTACAGGTTGAGCCAGCCCCAGAACCAGACAGGCCACGGCGGCAAGCCGGACCAGCAGGAGCCATAACGGGGAGCGAACGGCGTCATTCTGATGCGGGCGCAAAGTGCGCAGCAGGGCGACTGCGGGAAAAATCTGGGCACGCGGGGCGGGCGGTGTGGCGCGGAGCAACCACCAGACAACCGGGAGTGTCAGCAGGCCGAGCAGGGCCAGCGGGGCAAGAAAGATCATGAGCGCACCCCGGACTGGCCAGACAGAAGAGCATGGAGCGCCAGCAGCGTGGGCATGGGCGGCGCTTCCGTGCTGTGCAGAACAAGGTCATGCCCGTAGCGGGTGGCAAGAGCCGCAAGCTGCGCGTTCCGGGCTTCGACCAGATGCTCATAGTCCTGTTGCAGGCTTTGCACGTTGGGCAGGTCGATCTCCGGCTCGCCTTCCAGCCCTTCAAACCGCACGCGGCCCTGATACGGCAGGGTGCGCTCCGCCGGGTCTGTCACCTGCACCAGATGGGTGCGAACCGGGCGACCGGCGACATGATGCAGGCACGTCTGAAAGGTATCCTCCGCACAAAGAAAATCACTGACAACCAGCAGTTGTGCATAGCGTGGCAGCACGGCAGAGGGAGGCAGTGCCGGACGTTTGGCCTCTGGTGTGCTGGCAAGCTGGGCCAGCCCTAAGGCCAGTCGTTCGAGCGGGCTGCCTCCGGGGGGCAGGATGGCCGGGCCGGTGGGGGTGAGGAGTTGAACACGTTCCCCGTTCCGCAGCAGGAGGGCGGCGGCTGCGAGGGCGATCAGAATGGCGCTGTCCTGCTTTTCCGGCAGTGACGGGCTGGAGCGCCACGCCATGGAGGGGGACAGGTCACACCAGATGAAAACGGTCTGGGCGGATTCGGCTTCCGTCTCACGCACGTAGGCGTGTGTGCTGCGGGCGGATTGGCGCCAGTCGATATGGTTGGCGGGCTCACCGGGCAAAGCCTGCCGGTATTGCCAGAAGGTTTCTCCGCCACCGGCGCGCCGCTGGCCATGCTGCCCGGCAAACAGGGTTGCTGCAATATGGTCGGCCTGCAGCACCAACCCCGGCAGGCGCGCCGCCAGAGCGGAGGCTGTGTTGGTGCTGTTGGTGGCCAGAATCGGGGAGGAAACAGGCTGCCCGGTTCTGGTGCGCAAGGCTCCAAACAGACCGCCAGAGGAGTCTGTCGCGCTGCCGTTCGCTCCACGTCGTGCGGAGGGGCGCGCATTAGAAGGCGCGCCCTGAGCGAACAGGCGGCGGAGCAGGCCGGATGGAGAAAAAGCAGACCGGGCCAAAGGGTTAGCCCAGCCGGTTGACGAGCCGCGTTAGCACATCGTCCAGCTGCACGCCGTCTGCCCGGGCGGCAAAGGTCAGCGCCATACGGTGCGCCAGCACGGGGCGGGCGAGGGCAATTACGTCGTCCAGACTGGGGGAGAGGCGTCCGTCCAGCAGGGCGCGGGCGCGGGTGGCCAGCATCAGCGCCTGTGCGGCACGCGGGCCGGGACCCCAGGCAATCTGGCTGCGAAGCGATTCATCCGGGGATGTTTCCGGCCGTGCAGAGCGGACCAGCGCCAGAATGGCATCCACAATTTTTTCACCCACGGGCAGGCGGCGGACCAGAGCCTGCGCATCCATCAGTCCGGTTGTGTCCATAATCGGCTGGGCCTGCGCGTCCTGCGTGCCGGTGGTGGCCAGCAGCATAGTGCGTTCAGCTTGCTCATCCGGGAAAGTCAGCGGGATTTGCAGCATGAAGCGGTCAAGCTGGGCTTCAGGCAGCGGGTAGGTGCCTTCCTGCTCCAGCGGATTCTGGGTGGCCAGCACATGGAAGGGGCGGGGCAGCGGATACTCGGCCCCGGCGATGGCGACGCGGCGTTCCTGCATGGCCTGCAACAGGGCAGACTGGGTGCGGGGGCTGGCGCGGTTGATTTCATCCGCCATCAGCAACTGGCAGAACACGGGGCCGGGCACAAAGCGGAAGCTGCGGCGGCCGGAGGCGTCCTCATCCAGAATTTCGCTGCCGGTAATGTCAGACGGCATCAGGTCCGGCGTAAACTGCACGCGGCGGGCGTCCAGACCCAGAACGGTGCCAAGCGTTGTCACCAGCAATGTTTTGCCCAGACCTGGTGCGCCCACCAGCAGCGCGTGGCCACCGGCCAGAATGGCGGTCAGCGTCTGGCTGATCACTTTATCCTGACCAAAGATGATGCGGGACGTTTCCTGCCGGGCACGCTGGAGGCGTTCACAGATCATATCCGCTTCACGCACGTCGGGCATGGTGGCAGGCTGGCTGGCGAGGGGCGATGTGTCTGATGAGGTCATGGGTCCAGTCTGACAGATACAGGGCTTACATCAAGCGGGGTATCATCCCTATATCATGCCCTAAGCAGTGAAACAGTCACGAACAGGATGATCCACCGGTGAATGCTGAAGGCCAAACCCAGAAGAATGCGGTGTCCCGCCACACCGCCTGCACGGAAAAAGCCGCAACGGGAGAAGCGCCGGGGAAGCTACCGTTTCTTATTCGCCGTGATGGCGTCTGGCTTTATCGCGGGTCCCCCATCAAGCGGAAGGAAATGGTCTGTCTGTTTGGCTCCTTGCTGACGCGGGATGAGGCTGGCGGGTATCTGCTGCGCTCCCCGTTTGAGACGGGCTATATTGACGTGGAAGACGTGCCCTTTCTGGCCGTGGAGCTGGACTGGAAAGGCTGCGGCCGCATGCAGAAGCTGTGCTTCCGCACCAATGTGGATGAACCGGTGGTCGCCAGCCGGGAGCACCCGATTCGGGCCATCTGGAATGTGCCAACCGAGGCTTGTGGGGATGGGGGATGCCCGCCGTATCTGCTTGTACGGGCAGGAGACGGTCAGTTTCCAATAGAAGCGCGGCTGTCCCGCCCGGTCTGGTATGAACTGGCGGCTTTAGCCGAGCCCGGCATGTGTCAGGGCGTGCCCTGCATGGGGGTGTGGAGTTGTGACTGCTTCTTCCCGCTGGCCCGGATGCCTGCCGAAAATTCCGACGTATGACCACCGGACTGCACGCCACGGAAACGCGCCTTTCCCCGCAGCAAACGCATGCTCTGGGGCAAATCTGGCAGGTATTGCCGGAAGCGCGTCTGGTCGGCGGTGTCGTGCGGGATCTGCTGGTGGGCCGCGCTGTTGCCGATATTGACATGGCAACCCCGGAGCCGCCGGAGCAAGTGTTGGAAACGTTGAAGAAGGCCGGGATCAAGGTCGTGCCAACCGGTCTGGCGCATGGGACGGTGACGGCGGTGATTGATGCCGCACCGTATGAAATCACCACCCTGCGGCGCGATGTGGAGACGGACGGACGACATGCCGTCGTCGCGTGGACATCGGATTGGCAGGAAGATGCGGCCCGGCGCGATTTTACCATCAATGCCATGTCCCGTGGGCGGGATGACGTTCTGCATGATTATTTTGGTGGGCGGGATGATCTTGCACAGGGCCGCGTGCGCTTTGTGGGGGAGGCTGCAATCCGCATTGAGGAAGATGCCCTCCGGATTCTCCGCTTTTTTCGTTTTCAGGCGCGGTATGGCGGCAGTCAGCCAGACCCGGAGGCCATGCAGGCCATTACGCAGCAGGCGGCTTTGTTGCGCGGCCTTTCTGTTGAGCGAATCTGGTCCGAACTCAAACGGATTCTGACCGGCCCGAATGTGCCGGCTGTGCTGACCCTTATGGATGAGGCCGGCGTGCTGGGGGTGCTGTTCCCGGACGGCGTTGCGTGTGCGCGGCTGGTGCGGCTGGTGGAAATCGGTGCACCTGCCGATGCGGTCCTGCGTCTGGCGGCTCTGGTCCCGGAAGATAAGGCCGGATTGGCCCGCCGTCTGAAACTCTCAAAGGCGGAAGGCGCGTTTTTGGTCGGCGTGTCCGATGGTCCGGTGCTGGAACCGGGCATGACCGACGCAGATTTACGCCGCTTGCTGGTGCAGGACGCACCGGAAGTGCTGCTGGGACGAACATGGTTGCAGCAGGCGGAGGGGGCAGACGGCGCAAATCAGGACGCGTGGCTCGTATTGAGAAGCACGCTCTCCGCGATGTCTCCGCCAGTTTTCCCCTTGGCTGGGCGCGATGTTCTGGCCGCAGGCCACCCGCCGGGGCCGCAGGTTGGTGCGGTGCTGGAGCAGGCGCGGGCATGGTGGCTGGCGGAGGGCTGCACGCCGCCGCGCGAGGCCTGTCTGGCCTTCCTGAAAAAGGTTTTAAAATCTCAAAGCTAGGGTGCCCCTTTGCATAGCGAGGCATGAGGCTGGTAGAGGTCTCGCATGACTTCTGCAAAGCCTGATGCTGCGGCTGCTGCCCGCCGCCGTTCCCTGCTGCCCGATGACTCACGCGTTCTGCTGCAACGCCTCTGGCGGGAGCAGGTGCGTCTGCACCCTGCGCGTATTGCCGCGGTGATTGTGCTGACAGTGCTGACCGCCGCGCTGACGGCTCTGTATCCGCTGGTTATTCAGCGGGCGCTGGACATGTTTTCCACGCATGATTCCCGCATTTTGTATCAGGTGCCGCTGCTGGTGGTGGTCATCACCATTTCCAAGGCCGCCTCGCAATATGCGCAGACACTGGCAGCACAAGGGCTGGTGCTGGTGGTGATTCGCGGCTTGCAGGGCGAGATGTTTGACCATCTGGTGCAAACTGACGTGACCCGCATTGAGCGCGAACCGCCCGCCAAACTGGCCGCCCGCTTTACGACAGATGCCGTTTCCATCCGTGAGGCGATGATCCGCGCTGTCAATTCTCTGGGCGATGTGGTCACGGTGGTCGGGCTGATTGCCTCCATGTTCTATATGGACTGGGAGCTGAGCCTGATTGCCGGTCTGTTGTACCCGATTGCTGCTGTGCCGATTCAAAAGCTCGGCAAGCGTGTGCGCCGGGCCTCCGGTGGCATGCAGGAGAGAATCGGTGAGACGGCTGCTTTCCTGACCGAAAGTTTCTCTCAGGCCCGCACCGTGCGTGTGTATGGCATGGAGCAGAAAGAGAGCGCGCGGGCGGCTCTGTCCTTTGACCATCTTTACAGTGCGATGCTGCGCATCACCCGTGGTCGCGCCCGTGTGGACCCTCTGCTGGAAGCGCTGGGTGGTTCTGCGGTGGCGGCAGTGCTCGGCTTTGCAGGCTGGCGCGCAGCAATGGGCGGCGCGACGCTGGGGGACTTTTCCGGCTTTGTGGCGGCTCTGCTGCTGGCGGCACGACCGCTGCGGGCGCTGGGCGCGCTGAATGCGGCCTTGCAGGAAGGTCTGGCGGGCCTCGTGCGCGTGTTTGATGTAATTGACGAAAAACCGGCGGTTCTGGAACGCACCGGGGCGATTACGCTGCCGCCGGGGCAGGGGCATCTGGCGTTTGAAGATGTCGGCTTTATCTACCCGGACGGGCGCGTGGGGCTGGATGGGTTGAGTCTGGAAGCCGCTCCCGGCTTTACCGTCGCTCTGGTTGGCCCCTCTGGCGCGGGCAAATCGACTGCGCTCTCTCTGGTGCCGCGTCTGCATGACGTGACGTCTGGCCGGATCAGGCTGGATGGCGTGGACCTGCGGGACCTCACGCTTTCAAGCCTGCGGCATGCCATTGCGTATGTCAGTCAGGACCCGCTGCTGTTCGACCTCTCCATCCGCGATAATATTCTGATCGGGCAGGAAGATGCGTCCGATGAAGCCGTGCGGGAAGCTGCCCGTGCTGCTGCGGCAGAGCCGTTCATTCTGGCGCTGCCGGATGGGTATGACACGGTGGTTGGTCCCGGTGGCCAGCGCCTGTCTGGCGGGCAGCGGCAGCGCGTGGCACTGGCGCGTGCCCTGCTGCGGAACCCGCGTCTGCTGTTGCTGGATGAAGCGACCAGCGCGCTGGATAGCGAGAACGAGGCCGCTGTGCAGGAAGCGCTGAGCACACTCCGCCATTCCCGCACAACCATTGTCGTCGCGCATCGGTTGTCTACCATCCGCTCGGCTGATCTGGTGGTGGTCATGCGCGAAGGGCGTGCGGTGGAATATGGCACGCATGATGAACTGATTGCGCAGGATGGTCTGTATGCCCGGCTGGTGCGCACGCAGGGGCTGGATCGCTAAAGCGGTTCTTTTTTCCCACAGCTAGCAAGGCTTTTTGGTCGGAATAGGCGTGGCGGGCTGCATGCCCGCTTGAAGCCTTTTTCCGATCATGCCACATACTGACCGAACCGGTCGGTCAGCGGGGCGGGGGCGAGAGCTTCCGTGACTGGCTTTGTGTATGAAGTGTGTCTCAGGGACGGGAAACAGAATGGCCGAAGACCATAACGAACAGTCTGATGCAACGTCTGATAACGGGCAGGCCCCGCCGGAAAAGAAGAAAAGCGGGCGCGGCAAGATTATTCTGACATGCGTTGTTATTGTGCTGGCGGTGGCGGCCGGGGTTTACTGGTTCCTGACGCGCAATGAAGTGGAAACGGACGACGCCTTTACCGCAGGCCGCGCCGTCTCCATCGCCCCGCATGTGGGCGGGTATGTGACGGAACTGCTGGTGAACGATAACCAGTTTGTCCGCAAAGGGCAGGTTCTGGCCCGCATTGACCCCAGAGACTGGCAGGCCGCGCGGGATAAAGCCGCAGGCCTTTTGGAAAAATCTCAGGCCGGTATGCAGGCCAGTGACATGATGCACATAGTGGCCATGCAGAGCTATCCGGGTCAGCTGGTCCGCGCACAGGGGAACCTGGCGGCTGCCAAAGCGCAGCTGTTCAAGGCGGAAACCGATTACAAACGGCAGCATTCAGTCGAGCGTGCCGCAACCTCGCAGCAGGATATCGATTACGCCCGCGCTGCGCTGGAAGCCGCAAAAGCGCAGGTGCAGGAAGCACAGGGTGCCGTGCAGATTGCCACCCCGGTGCAGCCGAACATCAAGAACGCGCAGATTACGGTCAGCCAGCAGGAAGGTCAGGCCAAAGCGGATCAGGCCGAGCTAGATAACGCAAACCTCAATCTGGAATGGACGGTGATCCGCGCTCCGTGTGATGGCTGGATTTCCCAGCGTAATCTGGAGCAGGGCAATTACGTCCGCGCCGGGCAGGTTGTGCTGTCCATTGTGGAGCCGGAAGTCTGGGTTATGGCCAACTACAAGGAAACGCAGATCACCCGCATCCGCCCCGGTCAGACGGTGGATATCAAGGTGGATGCCTATCCGTCTCTCAAGCTACACGGGCATGTCGATTCCCTGCAGAAGGGCACCGGGGCAACCTTCAGCGCTTTCCCGCCTGAAAATGCGACCGGCAACTACGTGAAGATCGTGCAGCGTGTGCCGGTAAAAATCCTGATTGATGATGGTCTGGACCCCAACCAGCAGCTGGCTCTGGGTATGTCCGTCATCCCCGTTGTGCATGTGGATACGCAGGGCCATTCCGATGCCGCGCCGCAGGATGTGCAGCAGGCCGTGGCGCAGCGCCAGAAAGCAGCCTCCACAGCTGGTCATGAGACCGCCGCGCAATGAGTGCTCAGGACGAGGTCGCCGCCGGAGGGTGGAAGCCCAAGCATAATCCATGGTCCGTCGCCTTCATTGTGACGATGGCGGCGTTCATGGAAATTCTGGATACGACAATCGTCAACGTGTCCCTGCCGCACATCGCCGGGAGCTTATCCAGCACCTACGATGATGCGACATGGACGCTGACGGCATACCTCGTCGCAAATGGTATTGTGCTCACCATCTCCGGGTGGCTGGGCAAGGTTTTTGGCCGAAAACGGTACTTTCTGGTCTGTATTGTGATGTTTACGGTCTCATCCTTTCTGTGTGGCATGGCCACCAGTCTGGGGGAGTTGATTGTCTTCCGCATGATGCAGGGCTTCTTTGGGGGCGGGCTGCAACCCAATCAGCAGTCGATTATTCTGGATAGTTTCCCGCCGGAAAAACGCGCAGCAGCCTTCGGGCTGACGGCCATTGCGGCGGTCGTGGGGCCGGTGATTGGCCCGACGCTGGGCGGCTGGATTACCGATAACTTCTCATGGCGCTGGATTTTCTTCATCAACGTGCCGTTCGGTATTCTGACCACGCTGGGTGTTGCGGCTCTGGTGGAAGATCCGCCGTGGGCCAGAAAGCGAAAAGCCCCGGTTGATCTGATCGGTATCAGCCTCATCACCATCGGGTTCAGCTGTCTGGAAGTGATGGTTGACCGTGGTGAGGATGCCGACTGGTTCGGCTCCACCTTTATCCGCGTGATGTGTGTGCTTGCCGTGCTGGGGCTGGGTGGCGCTGTGATGTGGCTGCTGCATACGGATAAACCTGCGGTGGACCTGCGGGTGTTCAAGGATCGCAACTTTGCTGTGGGCACGGCAATGATGGGGGCGATGGGCGCACTGCTTTATTCCTCTGCAATTATCGTCCCGCAGTTTGCCCAGCAGGTTATGGGCTATACGGCCACGCTCGCCGGGCTGGTTCTTTCTCCGGGCGGGATTGCGGTCATTATCCTCATCCCGATTGTGGGAAAGCTGATGAGCATTTTCAGCGTTCGCAGCGTCATCGCGTTAGGCTTTGCGCTGATGGGGCTGTCGCTGTTCTTCTCAGCACAACTGACGCCGCTGTTGGATTTCAAGCATCTGGTCTTCTTCCGTATGAGCCAGACGGCATGCCTTGCGTTCCTGTTTGTGCCGCTTTCCACCATTGCGTATTCCACTATTCCGGGACACCTGAATGCGGATGCGTCGGCGCTGTTCAGTATGTCACGTAACGTGCTGGGGTCTCTGGCTATTTCCGGGGCCACGGCACTGCTGATGGAGCGGAAGCAGGCGCATCAGGCGCATATGGTCCACTGGATGACGCCTTATAACCAGCCGTATAATGAGTATCTGACGCAGGCCCAGAATGCCGGCATCAACCGGGGACTAACGCCGGAGAACGCACAGGCTGTGGCCCAGCATGTGCAGTATCTGGAGTTCTCCCGTCAGGTTGCCATGCTGACCTATAACGAGGTCTTCATGATCCTCGGGATTGGCGCATTCCTGTGCGTGCCGTTCTGCTTCCTGCTGTCCAATATCAAAAGTGGCGGCAAGCCCACGGGCGCGCACTAAAGCGCGCTCCACGCCCTCGGTGGCCACGAGGGCGATGGCCACTCGCCAAGTCATGCCTGCCATCGAGGCAGCATGACAACGTGTTGGCTCTAAAAGCCGGTTGAGACGGAAACGACCCCGGCAAAGCCCCCACCCACAAAATAGGTGGGAGCCTTTCCCGCAATGGTGGTGCCATAAACCCCCTGTGTGGTGCGGGCATTGGCGGAAACACTGTTAACCCCGGACAGATAACCCGACTGACCAAGATTGATCAGATTGAGCTGGATCTGGGGAGAGCGCGCAAAGCCCACCTGCCGCAGCCGGTAGCCCACGCTGAGATTGGCCGTCATAAAGCCCGGAATACGTTCATCATTCATGAAGGTGGAATAGGTTGGCCCCACGTAATTGAGCGTGAACTGACCAAACAGATGCGTGTCATCATAGGACAGGCCAAGACTGCCGGAAAAATCGGGGGTGCGAATGGCCTTTTTGCCCCGTGTGGGCAGGTAGTCCATGCCTGATTTCAGATTATTGTCGATGGTAGCGTGAATATACTGGCCCGAGAGGTAAGGGCTGAAATGGTGCCAGGGCTTGAGCCCGACCTCAAGCTGTGCGCCGCGGGCTGTCTGCCCCCCTCCGTTGAGGGATTCCGTTACCAGCGCACCATTCAGGTTGCTCGTTGTGCTGATCTGGCGATTTGTAAAATTGTAATTGAAAAGGGCCGCAGAGACGTTGACCTGCCCGGTGTGGCGATAGCCCACTTCTTCCCCAATGGAATATTCGGGGCGTGTGTCACTGGTGGCGCTACGGGTCTGTGCGCCAGTAGCGACGCTGAAACGGTCATTATAGCTGGAAATACCGGAGGGCGCGCGGAACCCCGTTGTTCCGTTCAGGAAGATCTGGTCGTTGGGCGTCAGGTCATAACTGGCGGAAAGCTGAGGTTGGGGTGAGAAATAGCTGGCCCCGTTGCGGTACCGTGCGCCAGCAAGCTGGTTGCTGACGGTGCGCGTGACCATAATGGCGCGGAACGTGGCGGAAAGCGTCAGCCGGTTGGACAGGGCATGAAAACGGTCCTGCACAAACAGAGCATTCACCTGCTGCACCAGATGCGAGTTGTAGGATGTCAGCGGGTCTCCTGATGCCGTCAGAATAGGGTAGTAACCCCGCATGTTGGAAACCCCGCCATTTGCATCCACAGCCGCGTAACGGGAGGGGTTTGAATAATCATAATAGGAATACCACGCACCACCTGTCAGGCTGTTGCGCCCTGCATCCCAGCGCAAGGACGCCGTAATGCCGGAATGGGCCTGCTTAAAAGTATCCGTCGCAACGGCGGTAATCAGGCCTGTCCGGGGGCCAGCACTGGCCTGTAGCGGCCCGGCGGGCTGGTTGCCCTGATAGCTGTGCTGCGGGTCAAGCGTGGTGCCAAACCCATCATACCCCGAGACATAAATGAAATAGGGTGTGAGCGAGAGATGGAAATGCCGGTTCAGCCTGAATTCCAGCGGGGCTGTCAGCAAGGTCTGGGCGCGGGCGTTTTCCTGCAACAGGTAATAGGAACTGTCACCCTCGGTATAATGGGATGAATAATTGAAATGGGTGCCACTGGCATCCCACTGCTTACGCGTAGGCGCGCGCAGGTAATATTGCCGCTGCCGGTTGAAGGAAAAAATGAGCGAGGCCGAACTGCCCGTGCCCCATTCCCGCAGCAGGCGGCTGTCCACATGGTAGCGTGGGCTGTCTCCGGCTCCGCGCCACTGGTTGGCGTTACGGTAGGAAAAGGAGGCAAAGCCGGTTACCCCTGTATGGCCAATTTCTCCACTGTCCAGCCGCAGAAATTCCCGGTTGAGCGCATAGGACCCGTAAGACAGATCCATAAAACCGCCTGCTGTTTTGCGCGGTTTGATCATGTGCACACTCAGTTGGCCGCCTACCGCGTTGTAAAGCGGTGCCGTCGCTTCTGCCGCGCCCTGCGTGAGGGTAACGGAACTAATGTTTTCCGTATCTGCCGTGGCAGAGGTGTAAGGCATCAGGAAAAGTGGCGGCGCAGCGGGCACGCCTTCAAACAGATACCCGATTTCCGTCTGGTCCAGCCCGCGGATGGAAAGGCCCTGCTGGTCATCATTCGTGCCGAGCGGGTCATTGGCGGAATAGATTACGCCGGGCAGGGCGGCAATCATGGCCGTAGGGCTCTCGGTGGGGCTCTGGCGGGCAATGTAGTCTCGCGTCAGGCCGCTTTGCGCATGCGGCGAGCGTTGTTGTGGCATCAGGCCTCCGCCTGCAGTGCGGCCCGTGGTGCCATCTGCCGTGGTGTGGCTTTTGACGGTCACGTATTCCGGGTGCGCAGGCGCTGAGCTTTTCTTTTTCTGCTCGCGTGATGTTTCTTCTGTTGTTGTACTGGATGTTTCCGTAGCGGCATCCGCCTCAGGCGAGCCACACAGGCTGGAGAGTGCCGTCGCCAGCATAAGCATGGAGACAAGAGTGCTGTCGGGAAAGGAAGAGGAGGCGCGCGGCATGCAGATCAGACTTTTCATTGGATTTTATTGATTTTTTCATAGCCTATCGGTCTTCTCAGAAGACTCAAATGTTATATCATAACATTTCTGTTAGGAGGGTTATGACGCCTCATCCAGCCTGCCTGCCTGCGGGCGCGTATTAAAGGTGCTTCGGGCGGCAGATAGGGAAAGGGGAAAGAGACGCGCTCTTTCCCCCTTTTTTTGTGGTCACATGATGCAGCGTAGCTTTTTATAAAACTCTTGAGATAAAAACCGGTTTTGCGTGCCGGGGTTTATCGCATCAGACCGGTGTGCCGGGCTTGATATCGTAGGCTTTCTGGATAATTTCCGGGCGTGTGCCCAGACCATCTGTGACTTTCTGTGTCCAGGCGGCGTCCATCTGTTCGCGCTGCTGCGGGATGATTTCCTTCGGCTCTACGTTCCGATAGGTCTTGATGCTCCCGTTGATGACCCCGACGGTAGTTTTGAAAACAGGCTCCGGATCATACTGCGCATGCGGGAAGGCAATTTTGCTGTAATCGAACAGGCGTTTTGACGGATCATCTTCCCAGCTTTTCCAGGTCTCAAACATGCGGTCATTAAAGCCGGTGAGGAATGGGCCGGGGTTGACGGTGGCCACCTCAATACCAAATTCGCGCACTTCCTGACTTAACGCTGCGGCAATGGCTTCAACACCATGCTTGGAAGAGGAATAGGCGCCGGTGAAAGGATCCGCCGTGAGGCCCGCCACGGAGGACATGAACACGATCTTGCCCTTCTTCTTCGCCACCATTTTTCTCAGGACAATCTGTGTGAGCAGGACCGGGCCGATAATATTGACTTCATACTGGCGGCGCAGGTTTTCGGCCGGGATATCGGCCACAGCGCCACCTTCGGAAATACCCGCGTTATTCAGCAGAATATCAACGTCCCAGCCTTCGGCCTTCTGGCGATCGCCATCATGCGTGACGTCAAGTTTTTCAACCTGAAGCGTAACATTGCGACTGCGGGCTTCTTCCGAGAGTTCGTAAACCTGCGCAACAATTTCCACACCAGCGATGACGTCAAAGCCTTCGGCAGCAAGACGGAGAGCAACTTCACGGCCAAAACCCGTGCCTGCGCCTGTAATCAGGACTGTCGTCATGGTGTTTTCCTTTAAGCTTAAGGGAGGGGCAGGGCAGTTTCTGCCTGTGTCCGCATTCAGAAGAGTGACCTGAAGCTGAACAGCCCCGTTGCTTAAAGGGACGCACAGCATCGCCCGGAGTTCCGATCAACTCTGGGGCGGTGTTGGCAGGGGAGATATGTTTTTAGGGGAAAATGGGGTTCAGGCAGGTGTTGCGAGCGGCCCGAAATCCTGCACCAGACGCTCATAAATCGGCTTTTTAAACCCGACATTGCCGGAGGGCAGGTCGGCCAGTTCAATCCACTGGAAAGCGTCAAATTCCGGGGGGATCTGGGCGTCCAGTCGGATATCGGCATCGGTGCCGGTAAAAGCCAGCGCAAACCATTTCTGTGTTTGCCCGCGGAAGCGGCCACCCAGCGCCTTGCCAATCAGATAATCCGGCAGATCATACGTAATCCAGTCCGGATGTTCCCGCAGGATGCTCAGCGTGCTGGCATCCAGGCCCAGTTCTTCCTGCACTTCCCGGAAGACGGCTGTGTGCGGGTCTTCCCCTTCATCAATCCCGCCTTGCGGGCATTGCCACACGCCTTCGGACAGCGGGCCGCCTGCGCCGGGCTGGTCCGTGCGGCGGGCGATCAGGATACGGCCATCGGGCCGAAAAATCATGGCCGCGACATTCGGGCGGTAGGGCAGGCTTTCTGCCTTAGGGCTGGTGCTCATTGCGGAAGTCCGAGAGAGGTGGGGCCGTTCTGGGTATTGGGTGTGGCGTTGTGAACATTCACATGCATAGCGCCCGTTGCGGCTGTGGGTGTCGGCGGTGCCGCGGGTTTTGCAGGGGCTGGCGGCGGAGCCGGAAGGGGTGCAACCAGCATGCTGACGGGCACCAGCGTAATCCCGACATTGGCCAGATGCGGAATCCAGGCCTTGAGGCAGGAAAGAGCCACGGGGCGCAAGGGGCCGATAACGCCAATGGCCCGGCCGTTCTTGCGGGCAAGCTGCTGGAGTTTGAGAAGCTGGATGTCGATTGTGATGATATCGGCATCGGTATTAATGGCGACATCAGCCGTGCCGACCAGCCCCGGTCCATCGGACGTGGTGGCGGGTGTGGCGTTCAGATAGAACAGGCCGCGCTGATGCACGGCAGAGAGAATGGGTTTGAACGCCGGAGAATGCGGATATTCCCCGCCATTCTGGCCAGAAAACGCATTTGTCACCCCGGCATAGCCCGCCAGATGAGAGAGCGTTTCGTTCAGGTTCTCAATATTTTTTCGTTCAGGCAGAGCAGCTTGCAGGGTGTTCGGTAACGCCTCTTCACCCGCGGCCTTGCCGTTGGCAGGGTGGTCCTGCATCGGCAGAGAAAGCAGTGTTTCATGGTTATGCGCTCTGGCGCGGTCCATCAGGCTGCTCGGGTCCGACGCGTATGGGGAAATAGCCAGAGAAACCGGGCCGGGGAGATTATCAATGGCCTGATTGCTCAGTTCATCATCCGACTGCCCAATCCCATCAATCAGCAGGGCAACCTGTGCATTGCCTGCGGGAACCGGCACCACCGGGGCGGCATAAACCTGCCGGGGCAGGAGGCCATGCGGCCCGACTTTGGGGAGAGCAAAACCGCCGGGACCAAGGTCGCTTGTCAGCAAATCCCCCATAGGGGCGGGAATGTCCGTTTTGCTGGCTAGGGCTGCAATGGCGGCGGGGGAGGTGGTGCCAACGTCAATATCGTCCCCGCTTACCTCCGCATAGGGCGGCCCCATGATCTGCAGAGTGAGGGCAACAACCCCCGCCAGCGCCGTGCATCCGCCCCAGAAGTAGATAAAAGCGCGGCCAGATGCAGGCATCTTCTGCCACAGAGAAGCCCCGGAGGGCTTCCCGGGCGTGCCAGGAGATGGGCTGGACATAAGGGCGTTGGCTCCGGTTGGGGTTAGTGGTGCGCGTGGTCATCCTTAGCCGCCGGGGCCGGAGGCTTGGCGGCGGGCAGGGAGGCAGACGGGTCCGGCGCGGGCAGCCCGGCCATGGAGCGCACAACGCGCAGGCCCTGCTGGAGCTGGAAGTCCGTTGCAGGCTTGGTGTAGTCAAACTCCGGCCAGTTTGCCGGCGGTTCACCCGGAATATCCTTGGAAATGGCAGGCAGGTCCGTACGCGGAGAGGACTTGGTCTGGTTCCCGCCCTGATTTTTCAGGATATGTTCAAGGTCTGCTTCATGCAGGCTGAAGCCGGGGTCTTCCCGCGTTTCCTTCACGGCGATATCGGGCGTGATGCCCAGCCCCTGAATGGACCGGCCGGAGGGGGTGTAATACCGCGCTGTTGTCAGGCGGATGGCCCCGTTGCCCGGAATAGGCATGATGGACTGCACAGAGCCCTTACCAAAGGACTTCGTGCCCAGCAGCACAGCCCGGTGATGGTCCTGCAGAGCGCCGGACACAATTTCAGACGCAGAGGCCGAGCCGCCGTTGATCAGCACCACAACGGGCAGGCCGTCGGTAATGTCCGTGCTGTGGGCATCCCAGCGCTGGCTGTCCTTGGGGTGGCGGGCGCGGGTGGAAACAATCTCGCCCGAGCGGATGAAGCTGGATGAGACATCAATGGCCTGATTCAGCAAACCACCGGGGTCATTCCGCAGGTCCAGCACCAGCCCGGCCAGTTTGCCACCAGCCTGCTGCTTGAGCTGGTTGTAAGCTTTGAGCAGACCTTTTTCCGTTTCCTCATTGAACTGGGCAATGCGGATATAGCCAATCCGGTCATACAGGGCGGATTTAATCACCTCGATATGGATGTTCTCACGCGTCAGCGTCAGGATGATCGGCTTGGGGGTTTTCTCGCGCACCAGCGTGAGGGTGATTTTGGTGTTCGGCTTGCCGCGCATTTTCTTCACGGCTTCATCCAGCGGGGTGCCGTCCACGGGGTGGCCGTCCACGGCAATAATGTAATCACCCGGCTTGATGCCAGCGCGGAAGCCCGGCGTGCCATCCACGGGGGAGACCACGCGGATGTGCCCGTCCTGCTGCTGGAGTTCCAGACCAAGGCCGCCGAACTCACCCTTCATCTGCACCATCATGTCCGCGTACTGTTTTTCGGTCATGTAGGAGCTGTGGGGGTCAAGACCTGTCAGCATGCCGTTGAGGGCATTGGTGATGAGGTCTTTATCAGAAACCGGCTCAACATAATCCGCCCGCACAAGGTCCAGCACAGTGCCGAACAGGGTGAGCAGGCGATAGGTTTCGGCATGGTTGCTGGTGGGAGAGGCGTCTGGAGCCTTTTCCGCCATGGCGGGGGAGGCGAGCATGCCTGCGCCGGGCAGCACTCCGGGGGTGGAGGCCAGGGCAAGGCCTGCCAGGAAAGTGGCGCCAAGCATCAGACCTGTGCGGAACTTCATGCGATCTCGTCTCCTGTCGCCGGGTGCAAAAACCCGTGCGGTCGTGTCCTGTCGAATGTTACAGCGTATGGCTAACTTTGCCTTGTAGCGCAAAGCTCTGCCTGTGTCCGCCATGCAGTTGGGCGAGATTAGCCGCTTCCGCCGGACAGGCAAACTGTCTGTCCGCTTTTCCTTACAGGAAAGGTGCGGGGTTAACGGGTTTTTGCCCGTGCCGGAGCTGAATGAACAGGGTGCCGGAACTGCCGGAAGAGCCCATATGCCCGATGGGCGCGCCTTTGGATAAGCCTTGCCCGGTCGCCACATCCAGCCCGGAAAAGCCTGCCATCACAAAGCGATAATGCTGCCCGCAATTCAGAATGACCATCTGCCCATAGGTGCGGAACGGCCCTGCAAAATCAACGCGGCCGGAACACGGCGTGCGCACGCTGGCCCCGGGTGCGGTGCGGTAGGTGATGCCGGTGGCGGGGCCAGATTCGGTTGCTGAACCCCATGTGCTGACAAGCGTGCCGACCACCGGGCGCGTACCGCCGCCTGCGGGCGGGTGGTCTGACAGGCCGGGGCCTGCGGCAGAGGCCATGGCGGCCATTTTGCGCCGGGCGGCGTCGGCCCGTTCCTGCGCGCGGCGTCTGGCGGCTTCATCCCGCGCGGCCTGATGGGCTTTTTCTGCTGCGGCAATTTCTTTTTGCAGGGCGGATTCCGCGTCAGCTTGCAGCGCATCCAGCCGGGAGACAGCGTCCTGCAGGCTGGAGGCCTTCTGCGTCGCACTTTGCAGGCGCACGGCTGCGGCGCGGGCGGCGGCGTTGGCCTGCTGCTGGGCCGCACGGGCTTTTAAGGCCTGCTGCCGGACCTGATCACGCTGGCGGCTCTGGGTTTCCTGCAACTGGCCGAGGGTTGCGAGTTTGGCGGTGAGGTCAGCATCCAGTGCCGTCAGCTTTTGCTGCCGGGCGCGCATGTCTTCGGCCTGATGTTCCAGCCCTCGAGACAGCCCGCGCAAGACCAGAAAGCCGGTGACGGCCTCACCCTGCGGCACGGGGGCCGCCAGCAGCGTATCGGATGGATACAGGGACAGGCGTTCGGCCAGCGGCAGCACCGGGGCGAGGGCTTTAGCGTCTTCCGTCAGCGCATCCCGCAGGCTGGCCTGTTCCTTGCGGAGATCGGCAATGCGGGAATCGAGATCTGCGACCTGCTGTTCTGTGGTTTGAAGCTGCGCGGTGGCGGAGACGGTGGCTGCGGACAGGGCTGACGCCTTGGCGGCACTCTGCACGGCGACGGCCTGAGCGGCCTCATTTTTAGCGCGGGACGCCGTGACGGCGGCGGCCTGCTCGGCTTTCTGCTTATCCATGGCGGCCCGCTGGGCCTGCGTGGCAGCAAGGGCAGCCTGCGCTTGTTTGACGGAGCGTTCAGCCTCGGCCTCAGCACGGGTGGAGGCAGTGCGGGATGCTGTTGAAGAGGACCGGGTGCCGGAAGAGGACGAGTGCGCACGACTTGTGTGACCGGAGGCCCGGTGGCTCGTGCTTTTGGTGGCACTATGCGTCGTGTGTGTTGTGTTTTTCTTAGCGGTGGCGGCCTGTGCTGGCGGGATGCAGGCCAGCAAGGCGAAGACCCCCACAGGCAGCAGGCGCAAACCCCGCGCCCCATAGCCCTGATCTCCCCACCCGCATTGAGCGGACAGAGAGTGGGGCAACGGCTTGGGAGGCGGGGCGAAAGGCATTCAGTCCGTTAGCAGGGAAGTCCCGGTCATGTCATCAGGTTTGGGTAAACCCATCATGTCCAGCAGGGTGGGGGCAAGGTCGGCCAGTCTGCCGTCTTTCAGCGTCTTGGTGCCAACCCCAAAGGCCACCAGCGGGACCACGTTCAGCGTATGGGCTGTGTGGGGCACGCCGGTCTCCGGGTCTTTCATGGTCTCACAGTTGCCGTGGTCGGCGGTGACCAGCAGAGAGCCATTCTGTTTTTTGAGGGCCTCGATAATGCGGCCCGTGCCGGTGTCCACCGTTTCCACCGCCTTGATGGCTGCTTTCAGGACGCCGGTATGGCCAACCATATCCGGGTTGGCGAAGTTCAGGACAATCAGGTCGTACTGCCCGCTTTCAATGGCGGCAACAGCTTTGTCCGTCAGTTCCGGCGCGGACATTTCCGGCTGAAGGTCATAGGTGGCGACCTTGGGGGACGGCACCATGATGCGGTCTTCGCCTTCAAACAGCTTTTCGCGCCCGCCATTGAGGAAGTAGGTGACGTGCGGATATTTTTCCGTCTCGGCCATGCGCAACTGGGTGCGGCCAGCGCGGGAGACGACTTCCCCCAGAATATTTTCCAGCGAGTCCGGCGGGAACAGCACCGTCAGGCGTTCGGCCAGCGTGTCGCTATAATGTGTCATGCCCAGAATGGTGGAGAATTTCACAACCTTATGGCGGGCAAAGCCGTCAAAGTCCGGCTCCAGCATGGCGTCCAGAAGCTGGCGGATGCGGTCGGCGCGGAAGTTGAAGGAGAGCAGGCCGTCTCCATCCTTCATGCCGGTATAGCCGTCGAGTACGGTCGGTTCGATAAATTCGTCTGAAATATCGGCCTGATAGGCTTTGGTGATGACATCCTGCGCGGTGGCGGCTGTCGGGCCTTCTGCGCTGACCATCACGTTGTAGGCTTTTTCCACCCGGTCCCAGCGTTTGTCGCGGTCCATGGCGTAATAGCGGCCAGAAACGGTGGCAATTTTCACGCTGTTTGGCAGAGCCGCGCGCAGGGTTTCCAGATAGCCCTGGGCGGAGCGGGGCGGGGTATCACGCCCATCGGTGAACACATGGAACGCCACCGGCACGCCAGCGTCCGCCACCATACGGGCGAGGGCAGCGGCATGATCCTGATGTGCATGCACGCCACCGGGGGAGACAAGGCCGAGCAGATGGCAGGTGCCGCCGGTTTTTTTCAGGGTGTCGATAAAGCTGGTCATGGCAGCACTTCGGGCCACGCTGCCATCCTGAATGGCGGTGGTGATGCGTGGCAGTTCCTGCATGACGACGCGGCCCGCGCCGATATTCAGGTGCCCGACTTCGGAATTGCCCATTTGGCCGTTGGGCAGGCCAACATCTTCCCCGCAGGTGCGCAGGAAGCTGCGGGGACCATTTTCCCACAGCGCATCAAAAACCGGGGTGTGGGCCTGCTGGACTGCGTTATCTGACGAGTCTTCTCTCCAGCCGAAGCCATCAAGAATAACCAGCATAACAGGGCGTTTTGTCTGGGAAGGTGCTGAAGCACTCATAGAACCATGCCTTCTTATTGTTTTATGGCCTGACTATGCCACTAAAACAGCCGGACACAAAGTGCCCGGCAGGCATGGTTCCTAAGTGTTAAGCGCGGCGAACGATGTAGTGTTCGCCCAGTGCTTTGGTAATCAGGGCCGCGTGTTCCGGGTCCCGCGCTTCAATCATCACTTCAAGTTCAGCCGCCTGCACGGAGGGGGCGGCAAACAGGCGCTGATGAGAGACTTCGATGATGTTGCCGCCTGCTTCCCCAATGCTTCTGGAAATATCAGCCAGCACGCCGGGGCGGTCGGGAATTTCCATAATCAGGCGCAGGATGCGGCCATCACGCAGCATGGCGCGCAGAAGGGTGTTGGCCAGAATGCGGCTGTCGATATTGCCGCCAGAGATAGGCAGGGCGACTTTCTTGTCCCGGAACAGGTCCGGGTAGGTCATGACGGCAGCAAGCCCGACAGCGCCAGCACCTTCGCTTACCTGTTTGGCACCCTCGGCCAGCAGGGTGATAGCGGTCTCCACCGCGCATTCCGGCACCACCAGCACTTTGGAGACCAGCTTGCGGATAATCTCATCCGGGCGCTGGCCGATCTGCATGACGGCAATGCCCTCGGCAATGGTCGAGCCACCCGACGGATGCGTAGCCGGGCCGGGGAAGGCGGAGAGCGAATTGTAGCTTCCTACCTGCACGCCAATCAGTTCCACCTCTGGACGCATGGCTTTGGCCGCAACAGAGCAGCCGCCCAGCAGACCGCCGCCGCCAATGGGGGCGACCAGCATGTCCAGCGGTCCGGCATCCTCAAACAGTTCCAGCGCACAGGTGCCCTGACCGGCCATGACGGCTGGGTCATCATACGGATGAATGAAGGTGCGGCCTTCACGCGCCTGAAGATCCTGCGCAAACAGCAGGGCTTCTGCAAAGCTTTCGCCTTCCAGAATAACCCGTGCACCCCAGTTGCGGGTGCGCACCACTTTAGCCGCTGGCGTGAATTTGGGCATGACGATAACGGCATCAATACCCAGCAGGCTGGCATGGCGGGCGACACCCTGCGCATGGTTGCCAGCCGAGACGGCAATCACGCCGCGCTTGCGCTCATCCTCGGAGAGCAGCGCGAGTTTGTTGGCCGCTCCGCGCTCCTTGAACGAGCCGACCGCCTGAAGATTTTCCAGCTTCAGGGTAATATCGGCGCCGGTCGCTTTCGAGAGAGACTGAGAGGAAATCGTAGGGGTGCGGAGTACACTGCCGTTGATCCGCGCCGCCGCGGCGGTGATATCCTCAAACTTCAGCATCTCAGATGAATTTCACAGACAGGATCTCATACGTCCGGTCACCACCGGGGGCGGGGACGGAAACGGTATCGCCTTCATGCTTGCCAATCAGGGATTTGGCGAGCGGGGAGGAAATGGACAGCAGGTTCAGCTTGATGTCCGCTTCATGCACACCAACAATCTGGTAGGTGGCTTCCTTGTCGGTATCTTCATCAACCACGGTGACGGTTGCACCGAACTTGACCTGATCACCAGACAGGCTTGTGGGGTCAATCACTTCAGCCGTGGAGATAATGCTCTCCAGCTCAAGAACGCGGCCTTCGGTAAAGGACTGTCGTTCACGCGCGGCGTGGTATTCCGCGTTTTCCGAAAGATCGCCGTGGCTGCGGGCTTCCGCAATGGCGCGGATGATGGCCGGACGCTCTACAGATTTCAGATTACGCAGTTCGTCTTCGAGCCGCCGTAAACCTTTTTCCGTCATCGGAGTTTTCTGCAAGACATGTCCCCAGAATAAATCTGCCGGACGATCTGGCCGGCATGGAAGTTATAAAAAAACACGGGTACAGGCGGCCATGCCATCAGACAGGCCGCTTGCCCCGCGGAACGTGGAGGGCCGGCCCTAAGGCCGACCCTCCTGTTCAGAACGATCCACTAAAGTATGACTGAAGCGGCGCAACTTCAAGCGGTCCTTCACGCATTGCCGCAATTGCATAGGTTGCAGCCCGTGCACCGGCCATGGTGGTGTAGTGCGGAATGCCCAGCACAAGGGCAGAGCGGCGGATGTCAAAACTGTCCGCCACGGACTGTGCGCCACGGGCGGTGTTGATGACCATCTGCACTTCACCCGAGCGGATGGCGTCCACACAATGCGGGCGGCCTTCCAGCACCTTGTTCACCACAGCGACCTCAATCCCGGCATCGCGCAGCTTTTTGGCTGTGCCGCGTGTGGCCAGAATTTTCAGCCCCATGCTGGCCAGCTGGCGGCCAAGAGCAGGCAGGTGCGGCTTGTCACTCTCCCGCACGGACAGGAAGACCGTGCCGGAGGTGGGCAGGCGCACGCCAGCACCCAGCTGAGACTTGGCAAAAGCGCGCTCAAAGGACGTATCCAGCCCCATGACCTCACCCGTGGAGCGCATTTCCGGCCCCAGAATGATGTCCACTTCCGCAAAGCGGTTGAAGGGGAAGACGGCTTCCTTCACGGCCACATGCGGCACCACAGCGCGGTCATCCAGATTGAAGCTGCTCAGCTTTGCACCGGCCATAACGCGGGCACCAATCTTGGCCACCGGGACGCCCGTTGCTTTCGCCACGAACGGCACGGTGCGGGAGGCACGCGGGTTGACCTCAAGGACAAAGATTTCCTGATCCTTGATGGCATACTGCACGTTCATCAGACCGACGATGCCCAGCTCACGCGCCATGGCTTCGGTCTGCGTTTTCAGCTCCGTCACAATGGCAGGGGAGAGGGTGTAGGGCGGCAGGGCGCAGGCGCTGTCACCCGAGTGAATGCCAGCTTCCTCAATGTGCTCCATCACACCGGCCACATACACGTCCGTGCCGTCTGCAATGCAGTCCACGTCGGCTTCAATGGCTTCGTTCAGGTAGTGGTCAATCAGCACGGGGCCGGAGGCAATGTCATGCCCGGCAAGCTGAAGGGCACCGCGCATATAACGCTGGAGGCCTGCACGGTCATACACAATTTCCATGGCCCGGCCGCCCAGCACGTAGGATGGACGCACCACAACCGGGTAGCCAATGCGTTCTGCAATATCCTCAGCTTCCGCCGGGGAGCGGGCAATCCCGTTGGCAGGCTGAAGCAGGCCGAGCTTGTGCAGCAGCGCCTGGAAGCGCTCACGGTCTTCCGCGCGGTCAATGGCGTCTGCCGGGGTGCCCAGCAGCGGAATGCCCGCTTTTTCCAGCGCATGAGACAGCTTGAGCGGCGTCTGGCCGCCATACTGCACAATGCAGCCTTTAACGGTGCCGTTCTGCTGTTCCTTGCGGATCAGCGCGACAACATCTTCCGCCGTCAGCGGTTCGAAATACAGACGGTCAGATGTGTCATAGTCAGTGGAGACCGTCTCCGGATTACAGTTGACCATGATGGTCTCAAACCCGGCCTCACGCAGCGCATAGGCGGCGTGCACACAGCAGTAATCGAACTCAATGCCCTGACCAATCCGGTTCGGGCCACCGCCGAGAATGACAATCTTCTCGCGGTCGGTCGGCTCGGATTCACAGGCCGGAGGGGCAAACACGCCTTCATACGTGGAATACATATACGGCGTGCTGGAAGCGAACTCACCGGCACAGGTATCAATGCGTTTGTAGACGGCATTGACGCCAACCTGATCCCGCAGGGCAGAGACTTCGTCTTCCTGCAGGCCGGACAGGCGGGCCAGCTGGATATCGGAAAAGCCCATGGCTTTCAGGCGGCGCAGGCCCTGTGCATCACGCGGCAGGCCGTGGTTCTGGATAGCGCGTTCAGCGTGGACGATTTTTTCCAGTTCCCGCAGGAACCACGGCTCAAAGCGGCAGGCTTCGTTAATGGCTTCAACAGACAGGCCAGCACGCAGAGCCTGAGCGGCCATCAGAATGCGTTCCGGGCGCGGCTGGGAGAGGGCTGCGCGGAAAGCGTCTTCCCCGCCATCACCGGGTACCTCTACCGGGTCCAGCCCATGCAGGCCGGTTTCCATGGAGCGCAGGCCCTTCTGCAGAGCTTCCGTGAAGGACCGGCCAATGGCCATAGCCTCACCAACAGACTTCATGGAGGTGGAGAGCAGAGCCGGGGCGCCGGGGAACTTCTCGAACGTAAAGCGCGGGATTTTGACGACCACATAGTCAATGGTCGGCTCGAAGGACGCCGGGGTGGAGCCGGTGATGTCGTTCTTCAGCTCATCCAGCGTGTAGCCTACAGCCAGCTTGGCCGCGATTTTGGCGATCGGGAAGCCGGTGGCCTTGGACGCGAGTGCGGAAGAGCGGGAGACGCGGGGATTCATCTCAATGACCACCATGCGCCCGTCAGCCGGGTTCACGCCGAACTGCACGTTCGAACCACCCGTTTCCACGCCAATGGCGCGCAGGCAGGCAATGGAGGCATCACGCATCCGCTGGAACTCTTTGTCCGTCAGCGTCAGAGACGGGGCGACGGTAATGGAGTCCCCGGTGTGCACACCCATCGGGTCAATATTTTCAATGGAGCAGACGATGATGCAGTTGTCCGCTTTGTCGCGCACAACTTCCATTTCGTACTCTTTCCACCCCAGCAGAGATTCTTCAATCAGCACTTCTGTGGTGGGGGAGGCATCCAGACCGGATGCAACAATCTGCTCAAACTCTTCACGGTTGTAAGCAATACCGCCACCGGAACCGCCCATGGTGAAGGACGGACGGATGATGGTGGGGAAGCCGATTTTCTTGAAGGCTTCCCGCGCTTCTTCCATGCTGTGCGCGATGAAGCTACGAGGGCTTTCAATGCCAATGGCATCCATGGCTTCCCGGAATTTCTGACGGTCTTCCGCGCGGTCGATCACGTCGGCCTTGGCACCAATCAGTTCCACGCCATGCTTTTGCAGGAAGCCGGAGGCATCCAGCGCCATGGCGGTGTTCAGCGCCGTCTGGCCGCCCATGGTGGGCAGAATGGCGTCCGGCTTTTCTTTCAGAATAATGCGTTCAACGCAGTCCGGCGTAATGGGCTCCACATAGGTGGCGTCCGCAAGGCCGGGGTCCGTCATGATGGTGGCGGGGTTGGAGTTCACCAGAATGACCCGGTAGCCTTCTTCCCGCAGGGCCTTACAGGCCTGAGCGCCGGAATAGTCGAACTCGCAGGCCTGCCCGATGACAATGGGACCAGCGCCAATAATGAGAATGGAGCGGATATCTGTCCGTTTTGGCATGATGCGTTAGTCCTTGCTGCCGTGCGCATCAATCAGCGCGACAAACCGTTCAAAAAGATAAAAGCTGTCAGACGGGCCGGGGCTGGCTTCCGGATGATACTGCACGGAAAAAGCCGGGAAACGGTCAGACGCCAGACCTTCGTTAGAGCTATCAAACAGGCTGACATGCGTCACATGCGCATCGTCCGGGAGGCTGTCTGCATCCACCGCAAAACCGTGGTTCTGGCTGGTGATTTCCACGCGGCCTGTGCCCAGATCCTTCACCGGCTGGTTCGCGCCGCGGTGGCCAAGGGCCAGCTTGTAGGTCTTGCCGCCCAGAGCGCGGGCCAGAAGCTGATGGCCAAGGCAGATGCCAAACAGCGGCAGACCAGCGTTCAGCACACCCTGAATGGCCGGCACGGCATACTCAGCGGTCGCAGCCGGGTCACCGGGACCGTTGGAGAGGAAGACGCCAGCGGGCTTGAGCGCCAGAATTTCTTCCGCCGTCGTTGTTGCGGGCACAACGGTGACGTCACAGCCCGCAGCGACCAGACAGCGTAGGATGTTGCGTTTCGCGCCGTAATCCACAGCCACAACCTTGCGGCGGTTTTCCGGGGCGGGGCGGGTGCCTTTCGACCATTCCCACACGCTTTCGCTCCAGGTGTAAGGGGCTTTGCAGGTCACGGTCTTGGCCAGATCCATGCCTTCCAGCCCGGGCCATGCACGGGTGGCGTCCTGCAGGGCGGCCAGATCAAACTGTCCGTTTTCCGGGAAGAACAGAGCCGCCGTCTGTGCGCCGTGGTCACGGATCTTCAGGGTGAGGGAGCGGGTATCAATGCCGGCAATGCCCGGAACGCCCTGTGCCTTCAGCCATGCGTCCAGACTTTCCGTAGCGCGCCAGTTGGCGGGTTCGGTCAGATCTTCCTTGGTGACAAGGCCAAGGGCGGCAATCCGAGAGGCTTCATCATCTTCCGGGGTGGTGCCCACGTTTCCGATATGCGGGAAGGTGAAGGTGATGATCTGGCCCGCGAAGGACGGGTCCGTCAGCGTTTCCTGATAGCCGGACATGCCGGTGGAAAAACAGATTTCACCAAGGGCGGGTTTCTGCGTGAAGGCGCCAAAGCCTTTCCCCCACAGAATGGTTCCGTCTGCAAGAACAAGGGCGGCGGTTGCGCCGTCCGGGCGGGCGTCTGGCATGGGTATTCCTGTTGTGCTGCCTCCCGGTGCCGGGGAGGATTGGTCCGGGGATGTGGGGCTGGCGGGGTCCAGATCTGTCAGCGAAAGACCTGTGGCCCGTGCTATGACGGGCCAGTGGCGGGATGGAATGGCCTGAGCCTGCCGCCATTTGCGGATAGCTTCTGTGCCAACGCCGGTCAGGCGTGCTGTTGCGTCCGGCCCGCCAAGTCGGGCAATGATGGTATCGATTGAAATGGGCATAAGGTAGACTGTGCCTCCCGTTCCGCATGGTTTAGCAGTCTGCGGGGTGGGTGGGAAGAAATTTCCCACCAGCGTATGCGGGTTTTAATCTGGGGTGGGAAATTTCTTCCCACGTGATGATTTTATGCCACGCCTGTGCGGTGTGGCCTCTGATGTACATGATATGGAGTATGAGTGGTTATGTCCCTGCGTGAACGCCTGATGGCTGATCTCAAGACGGCAATGAAAGCCGGAGAAAGTGCGCGTGTGGGCACGATCCGCATGATTACGGCCAAGCTCAAGGATGTTGAGATTGCGGGCCGCGCTAAAGGGAGCGAAGGGCTGAGCGAGGATGAGGGCCTGTCCGCGCTGCGCGGTATGGTCAAAACCCGCACCGAATCGGCCACCATGTATCGGGACGCAGGTCGTCCGGAACTGGCTGAGAAGGAAGAAGCGGAAATTGCTGTGATCCGTGGCTACCTGCCGCCGGAAATGGATGATGCCGCTCTGGAAGCTGCCGTGAAGGAAGCTGTTGCTGCGACCGGTGCCGAAACCATGAAGGACATGGGCAAGGTCATGGGCGCTCTGAAAGCCAAATTCGGCGCGGGCCTAGATATGGGCCGCGCGAATGCGGTTGTAAAAGCCAGCCTGAGCTGAAGACCTCTATGCGGACTGCTGCTCCGACTGGCGGTGGCAGTCCGCGTTGAGACTGTGCTGATGGAGTTCGGCTTTATCAGCACCCGGAGTATGCTGGGGGAAACCCCTGTCAGGGTCTCCGGTAGGGTGGAAAATGTCGCCCTAAAAAATATTTAGATGATCATGGACGGATACTTTCGTTCCGAAGTCCTTTCATGTCGTCAGCAAAAATTCTGAACGTCTGGAATGGGGCTTTTTGCAGGGCTGTCTTTGTGCCCGTCATCGGGACGGTGGAGCGGTGTCGCATTCAGAGACAAAATGATATCAGGCGCCTATGGCAATTGAGGCAGGCTTTCTGGATGAACTCCGTGCCCGCACGCCGCTGTTTTCAGTGGTGGGGCGGAGGGTTAAGCTCGCCCGGTCCGGCAGGAACTGGAAGGGCTGCTGCCCGTTCCATGGTGAAAAAACGCCGTCTTTCTACGTCTATGACGATCACTTCCACTGCTTTGGTTGCGGTGTGCATGGGGATGTCATCTCCTTTGTCATGCAGATGGAAGGCAAAAGCTTTCCCGAAGCAGTGGAAGAACTGGCCTCTGCGGCCGGGCTGGATGTTCCCAAAGACACGCGACGCTCTCAGGAAGAGGTGGCACACACCCGGTCTCTGGGTGAAGTGCTGGAGCTTGTGCAGGAGATCTGGTCGTCCGCGCTGTATTCGGCCTCAGGGCGGGCCGGGCTGGACTATCTGCTGGGGCGCGGGCTGACGCGAGAGACGATCGAGACCTTCGGGCTGGGCTGGGCCGGAGACGGGCGCGGGAGCCTGACGGCGGCGCTGGCAGCCAAAGGTGTAACGCCCCAGATGATGGCGGAAGCCGGGCTGATGCGTCTGGATGAGGACGGACGCCCCAAGGGTGAACTGTTCTGGGGGCGCGTGACCTTCCCCATCCGCGACCGCAAAGGGCGGCTGGTGTCCTTTGGTGGCCGTATTCTGGGCGATGGTCAGCCGAAATATCTGAATGGCCCGGAAACGGCGCTGTTTTCCAAGCGGCGCCTGCTGTTCGGGCTGGATAGGGCACGGGTTGCTGTTCGGGCACCCCGGCCTAAAGGAACGCCTGCGACGGATCTGGTTGTGGTCGAAGGGTATATGGACGTCATCGCCCTGCATCAGGCCGGGTTTGGTGGCGCGGTCGCCCCGTTGGGGACCGCGCTGACGCCGGAGCAGCTTGAAGTGCTGTGGCAGGTCGATCGTGCGCCGGTGCTGTGTTTTGACGGGGACTCTGCGGGCCGTCGCGCTGCGGCACGAGCGGCGGAGACGGCGTTGCCGCTGTTGAAGGAGGAACGCTCACTCCGCCTCTGCCTGCTGCCGGAAGGGGAAGACCCGGATAGTCTGGTGCGCTCCCGTGGGGCGCAGGCGGTGGGGGATCTGTTCGCCTCCGCCAGTCCGCTGTCTGATGTGCTGTTTGATCTGCTGGCCGGAGGGGTGAGTAATCCGGGACCGGAAGAGCGGGCGGCCCTGCGGCGCAAGCTGGTAGAGGCGGCAGCACTTATTCCGGAAAAAAATCTGGCGGCAGAATATCGTTCCACGCTGCTGGACCGGTTTTTTGAAACCTTCCGGCGGAAGAAGGGTGGCGGCTCTTTTGGCAAGGGGAATTCTTCCTCTGGTGGCAGCGGAAGTCGCGTGCCGCAGGATATGCAGCCGTCCCGCGTGGACCCTGTGCGGGAGCGGCAGCGTATTCTTCTCGCCCTCCTGCTGCGTTACCCGGAACTGGTGACGGAGGTGGAGGAAGCGCTCTGCCGCCTGAGTCTGCCGGAGGACTATTCCGAACTGCGTGCACTGTTGCTGGATATGTCGGCAGAGGGTCTGCTGCCCGAAGATGGCAAGACGCTGCTGGACGAACTGGCCGGGCGGGAAGAGGAAGCGCTGGTCCGATCCGTACTCACGGAAGGCCCTTTGCCGTTGAATCTGGAAGAAAAAGACACCTCGCTGGCTGTGGCCATAAGAACACAGTGGTGGCATTTTTACGGATTGCTGAATTTTGGTCAGTTTCGAAAAGAAGTTGAGCAGGAGGTTGCGCGCTTCGCACAGGATGGGGCAGATATGGCGGAATGGAAGCGGCTACAGCCAAGGCTGGAGGCTTTGGCGGCGCTGCGGCGTGGGGAGATAGACGAGTAGTTTTTACGAGGCGTGGGGAATGTTCGGCCCGCGTTCCTCTTGACTTCGGGGGCAGTATATCCCACGTCCTGCCCGCCCTGGAAAACTGAACAATTTGTGTTGAGCTGGTCGTTCTGCAACTTGTCAGAATGCAGCGGGGGGAGGAGCAGGTCTGGCATGGCAACAAAGACAGCATCGGGTAACGGAGCGCACTCAGCGGAGCAGGATGGTGACACAACCACCCTGGATACGCAGTCTGCCGCGGTCAAAAAGCTGATCGCGAAGGGGCGTGAGCGCGGGTACATCACGTTTGACGAGCTGAATGCTGTGCTGCCTCAGGACAAGATGTCCTCCGAGCAGATTGAGGACATCATGGCGATGTTGTCCGAAATGGGTATTCAGGTCGTCGAGAACGAAGAGAACGAAGAGACCGAGTCTCAGAAGACCGAAAAAGCTGAAGGCGAAGAGGCAGAGGAAGCCGAAGAGGCTGAAACCGAAACCGCTTCCGGCAACGTTAACGCAGAAAATCTTGGCCGCACGGATGACCCTGTGCGCATGTATCTGCGCGAAATGGGCACGGTGGAGCTGCTCTCCCGCGAGGGCGAGATTGCCATTGCCAAGCGCATTGAGGCTGGCCGTGATGAAATGATCGGCGGCCTGTGCGAAAGCCCGCTGACCTTCCGCGCCATCATCTCCTGGCATGAGAAGATCCGTAACAATGAAATGCTGCTGCGTGACATTGTGGATCTGGAAGCCATGCAGGCTGCCACTAACCCCATGGGGGAAGAAGGCACCGGCGATGCGTTTGAAAACGCAGAAGGTGAGAGCGAAGAAGGCGACGAACCGGAAACCGAAGCTGAAGGCGAAGTTGAGGGGGAAGGCAGTGGCCTGTCTCTTTCCGCGCTGGAAGAAAAGCTGAAGCCGGAAATCCTCGCGCATTTTGAAGAAATTGAGCCGCTGTACGAAAAGCTGCGCAAGCTTCAGGTCAAGCGCATTGATGTGCTGACCACCGGTGAGGAAGTGCAGGACCGCTCTGAGAAGATCTATGCCGCCCTGCGTGATGAGCTGGTGGGCAAGGTTGAGCAGGTGCATCTGCACAACAACCGGATTGAAGATCTGGTCATCCAGCTGAAAGAGCTGTTCCGCAGCCTGAACGTGCTGGAAGGCCGTATGCTGCGTCTGGCGGAAAGCTGCCGCGTCTCGCGTGAAGACTTCCTGCTGAAATACCGTGGCCGTGAGCTGGACCCGGCATGGATGGACATGGTCTCCGCACTGCCGGGCAAGTCCTGGAAGAACTTTGTCGCCAAACATTCTGAAACGGTAATCGGCCTGCGTAATCAGGTTGCTGAACTGGCTCAGGATACAGGTCTGCCGATTGGTGAATTCCGCCGCGTTTACGCAACCGTTGCGCGCGGTGAGCGCGATTCTGCCCGCGCTAAGAAGGAAATGATTGAGGCCAACCTGCGTCTCGTGATTTCCATTGCGAAGAAATACACCAACCGTGGGTTGCAGTTCCTTGATCTGATTCAGGAAGGCAATATCGGCCTGATGAAGGCCGTGGATAAGTTCGAATACCGCCGCGGCTATAAATTCTCCACCTATGCAACCTGGTGGATCCGGCAGGCGATTACGCGGTCCATTGCGGATCAGGCGCGGACCATTCGTATTCCGGTGCATATGATCGAGACCATCAACAAGCTGGTGCGGACCTCCCGCCAGATGCTGCATGAGATCGGTCGGGAACCGGCACCGGAAGAACTGGCTGAAAAGCTGGGGATGCCGTTGGAAAAAGTGCGGAAAGTTCTCAAAATCGCCAAAGAGCCGATTTCTCTGGAAACCCCGATCGGGGATGAGGAAGACAGCCATCTGGGTGACTTCATTGAGGATAAAACGGCGATTATCCCGCTGGATGCCGCTATTCAGACCAACCTGCGTGAAGCCACGACCCGCGTTCTGGCCTCGCTCACGCCGCGTGAAGAACGCGTGCTGCGTATGCGCTTCGGGATTGGGATGAACACGGACCACACGCTGGAAGAAGTCGGCCAGCAGTTTAACGTGACCCGTGAACGTATCCGTCAGATTGAAGCCAAGGCCCTGCGTAAACTCAAGCACCCCAGCCGCAGCCGTAAGCTCCGGTCCTTCCTGGATGATAACTGAGGTTCTCATCCGGCAGGCTGAGCCTGCCACGCGCATGAAGGTCGATGTCACCTTCATGCGGATGCTGCGGCCCCCTGAGGGGGAAGGGCTTGCTCTGCCGGAAGGCTGGTCAGTCGAGACCAATGCCCGGCCGGATGTGGCCGGATATCGCCTGCTGCAGGACAAGGTCGGCCGGGATTATTGCTGGTGGATGCGTCAGGCTGCGTCTGATAAGGATCTTGCGCATTTTCTGGAAGAGGGGCCTGCCAGCATTGCTCTGCTCCGCCAGGGGCAGGAGATCCGTGGCTTTTATGAGCTCAACCTGTCCAACCCGCAGGATATCAACCTGTCCTATTTTGGCCTGTTCCCGGAAGCCATTGGGCACAGGGTAGGGCGCGCCTTTCTGGATATGGCTGTGCGGCACGCCTGGGCGCTTGGCCCGCTGTGTGTGCGGGTTAATACCTGCTCGGCGGATCACCCCCGCGCTTTGCCGCTGTATAAGCAGGCTGGTTTTGAGCCTGTGCGCACGGTGGAAGAAACGTGGGATGTGCCCAACAGGCTCGGTTTGAAGATTCCTGAGAGATTTCTGGTCTGAGCTCTTGCCTTCTGGGCTAAAGTGTGGTTGACACGCCATCTTCCCTGCCGGGTGCGCGGCATCGCTCCGGCTATACCTAATGCTCTGCTTATGCGGGGCGCTGTTTGCCGGAACGGTCTGGCGCAGTTGGGTTGATACGATCCGAAGGGAGTACCCATGCCACTTTACGAGACCGTGCTTATTGCACGTAATGACATTTCCCAGCAGCAGGTCGATGCTATCATCGACGGCATCATTGCTCAGGTCGAAGCCGACGGCGGCTCCGTCAAGAAGCGCGAATACTGGGGCCTGCGCACGCTCGCTTACCGTATCAAGAAAAACCGCAAGGGCCACTACGTCCTGCTGGGTCTTGAGATGAAAGCCGAGATGCTCAAGGAAATCGAGCGTCAGCTCGCCATCAATGAAGACGTTCTGCGTCTGCTGGCGCTGCGCGTTGATGAAATTGATGAAGCTCCGTCCCCGGTTCTGTCCCGCAAGGGTGATGACCGCGGTGACCGTGGTTTCCGTGGCCCGAAGCCGGCCGGACGCTTTGAAAGCGGTCGTGGCGGCCGTCGTTCTTCCGAAGATCGTGAAGAATATCGCGCCCGTGATGAAAAGCCGGCTGATGCAGCCAGCACTGAAGCGGAGTGAGCAGCATGTCTGAAACGACCGAAATCAATCCCGCCGCACGTCGCCCTGCTGTAGGTGCCCGTCGTCCGTTCTACCGTCGTCGTAAGTCCTGCCCGTTCTCCGGCCCGAATGCGCCGAAGATCGACTACAAGGACGTACGTCTGCTGAGCCGTTTCCTGTCCGAACGTGGCAAGATCGTGCCGAGCCGTATTACGGCGGTTTCCGCAAAGAAGCAGCGTGAGCTGGCCCAGGCTATCAAGCGTGCCCGCTTCCTTGCTCTGCTTCCCTACGTGATGAGCTGAGAGGGCGATCATGGCTGCTACAGAAGTGATCCTGCTTCAGCGCGTTGAACATCTGGGTCAGATGGGCGATGTGGTGAAGGTTCGTCCGGGTTATGCCCGTAACTTCCTGCTGCCGCAGGGCAAGGCTATTCGTGCAAACGAAGCCAACCGTTCACGCTTCGACCGTGAACGCGCCCAGCTTGAGGCACAGAACATCAAACGTCGTGAAGAAGCCGAGCGTCTCTCCGAGCGCATGGACGGTCTGGCTGTTGTGCTGATCCGTCAGGCTGGTGACAGCGGCAGCCTGTATGGCTCCGTGTCCACCCGTGACGTTGCTCAGGTTGTGACCGAAGCTGGTTTCACCATCTCCCGTCAGCAGGTCTTCCTAGCTCATCCGATCAAGTCTCTTGGTCTGTATGAAGTCAAGGTTGCTCTGCACCCGGAAGTTGTTGTGCCGGTTGTGGTCAACGTTGCCCGTTCTGCTGAAGAAGCTGAGCGTCAGGCACGCGGTGAAGCCGTGAGCGTTGAAGAAGAAGCAGAAATTGCTGGTGATGAAGCCGTAATCGAAGGCGAAATTGTCGCTGATGACGCGGAAGCACCCGCAGCAGAAGAAAACAAAGCCGACGCCTGATCGTCGTCTTTTTCTGCTATGCTTTCAAAAGGGTCCGGGAAGTATTCCCGGGCCCTTTTTTGTGTTTTATCATCACGTATTTTCATGGCCATGACGGAGTAAGTGCATGAACCGCATTCTGGACCGGATATTACGGCACTTTATTTCCTCGGGACGGCTGCATGTTGCCTGGCCCGATGGAAGCCAGACGCATTATAGCGGTAGCAAGCCGGGGCCTGAGGCGGGGATGAAGCTGGTGGATAACGCCAGTGCGCGTGCTCTGGCCATGAATCCCGGTCTGGGCTTTGGTGAAGGCTACATGAATGGCGGCATTCAGCCGATGGACTGCACGCTGTATCAGCTGCTGGACCTGCTGATGCTCAATGCCATGTCTCCCGGCCATTTACCGGAGCAGATTGCCAGCACATTCCGCTATGCCTGCCGGAGCTGGATCCAGTTCAACCCGATCAAACGCGCGCGGCAGAATGTAGCGCATCATTATGATCTGGATAGCCGCCTGTATGACCTGTTTCTGGACAAAGACCGGCAATATTCCTGTGCATATTTCCGCCGGGGTGATGAAACGCTGGATGAGGCGCAGGACGCCAAGAAAAAGCATATTGCCTCCAAGCTGCTGCTGAACAAGCCGGGGCTGGAAGTTCTGGATATTGGCTGCGGGTGGGGTGGTATGGCGCTGACACTGGCGCGGGATTACGGCGCGATTGTTACCGGCATCACCCTTTCAGAAGAGCAGCTGACCATTGCCCGCCGTCGTGCGCAGGAAGAAGGCCTGGAAGGGCGTGTGCGCTTTGAAATGCTGGATTACCGCAATCTTAACCGGCGGTTTGACCGGATTGTGTCTGTTGGCATGTTCGAGCACGTGGGCGTGCACCACTACCATCAGTTTTTTGAAATTCTCAAAAACAACCTGACAGATGATGGCGTATCTCTGGTGCATTCCATCGGGCGGAATGACGGCCCCGGCACTACTAATCCGTGGATTAACAAATATATCTTCCCCGGCGGGTATTCACCGTCTCTGAGTGAAGCGTTCGCAGCGGTAGAGCGGTCAGGCCTGTGGGTGACGGATTGCGAAATCCTGCGTCTGCACTACGCCAAGACCATTGCCATCTGGCGGGAGCGGTTTGCCGCGAACCGTGCCAAAGCTGTGGCGCTGTATGATGAGCGGTTTGCGCGGATGTTCGAGTTCTATCTGGACGCTGCAGAACTGTCCTTCCACGTGCAAGGGCACATGAATTTTCAGATGCAGATAGCCCGCTCCATTAATGCCGTGCCGCTGACGCGGGATTATATGGCGGAAGCGGAAGGTCCGGCTTAAGGCAAGACCTCTTCTTTTTCTGGGGACGAAGACCTGAAAACCAAAGCGCCGGCTTCCTGCTGGAGCAGGCGGTCTAAAAAATATCCAGAATATTGGTGATGATAGTGTGAGTTCTCGGCATTATAAAAGAGTGTAACGCCGAGAACGAACAAAGACTATTTTGGGAGTGCCTGTTCAGCCTTTGGCTGAAAGCCCCAGATGGGCGCGGGCAAGGCTGTCAAACTCTGCGATGGTGAGCGTTTCAGCCCGGCGCGTGCCGTCAATACCGGTTTCGGCCAGCAGGCGCTCGCCATGCAGGCCTTTCAGGGAGCCGCGCAGCATTTTGCGGCGCTGCCCAAAGGCGGCGGCGGTGACCCGCTCCATGGCCTTGAACAGAGCTGGTTCAGGCTGCTCGGCGTGAGGGGTAATGCTGACAACAGCCGACCAGACCGCAGGCGGGGGAGAAAACGCCCCCGGCGGCAGCTTCATGACAATCGCGCATTGCGCGCACCACTGCGCCAGAACACCCAGCCGCCCGTAATGGGATGAGCCCGGCTGCGCGCAAATCCGCTCGACAACTTCGAGCTGGAACATGAGGGTCAGGCGTTCCCACGCGTTCCCCTGCCGCAGCCAGCCAACCAGCAGCGGCGTGGCGACATTGTAAGGCAGGTTGGCGACGATATGCCGGGGTGCCGGGCACAGGGTTGTCAGATCCTGCTTGAGAGCATCTGCTTCCACCAGTGTCAGGCGGTCCGGGTAAAAGGCGATGAGTTCCCGGATAATCTCGGCGGCCCGCGGGTCCACTTCCACGGCGGTGACTGAAGCCGCTTTGGTGCCCAGCAGCGCGCGCGTCAGGCCACCGGGGCCGGGGCCGACTTCCACCACATGTCGCCCGTCCAGCGAGCCTGCCAGAGCGGCGATGCGGTTGGTGATATCAGGATCAAGCAGGAAGTGCTGACCAAGTGCCTTACGGGCGTCCAGCCCGTGGCGGCTGATAACGTCCTTTAAGCTTTCAAGCTCGGAGAGGGACGTCATACGCCCTTCAGCTTGATACGCATGTCGATCATGGCTTTGCGGTGCAGGTCACTATCCAGCTGGCGGGCTGTCTGCTCCACGCGTTCATTCATCAGCTGGTCAGCAATTTCGCTGGGTGAGCGGTCGGCAAAGTTCTTCTCTTTTTTGGAGCAGACCATGATCAGAGCAATCCCATCCGTGGAAACCAGCGGGCGGGAGAGCTTGTTCAGCGGCAGGCCTTCCAGCAGCCCGCGCATCTGCGGGTTCATGCGTTCCAGCTGCAGTTCACCGGGGTCGGACGGCCTTCTTTCCCCATTCTGCTGGTTAATGGCGGCCACTTCGTCACAGGAATGCACGGTCTGTGCAATTTTGACGGCTTTTTGCAGGGTCTGCTGCTGCTGGGGCGTGATGTGCTCGGGGTTGAGCTCAGCATCAAACGGCAGGAAAGCCTGACGAATGGAAATGACATGCCCCGGCTGATGGCCGATTGTCCGCTTGCCATTGACCGTGATGATCACAAACCCGCCGGGCACCTTGATGGGGTTGGAAATTGCTCCAGCCCCGACCGGCATCTGTTTGACCATCTCAATCACAGCCGGGTCCAGCTCATCTTCCTGCACCCAGCCCATGGAGCCACCATCCAGCGCCGTCTGGCTCTGGGAGAACTGGGCCGCCACAATGGGGAAGGGTGCGCCTTTGCGCAGTTCCTGAATAACGGTGTTGGTAAAGGCCAGCTCTTCTTCGGAGTGGCGCGGATCTTCCACCTTCACGAAGATTTCGCTCAGATTATATTCTGTCCGGCCATCCTGCCGTTTCAGAGCGTCTTCACGCTGTGCAATTTCCTTGGCGGAAACACGGCCACGGGCACCCAGTTCCTGCCGCAGCACCTGCACCCAGCCAATCTGCACGCGGATCTGGTCGATCAGCGTCGTCAGGGAGACGCCGTCCTGCGCCAGCCGGTCACGCAGGGCGTTTTCCGGCATGCCGTTGCGGCGCTCAATCCCGGCAATGGCGGCGGCAATCTGTTCTGGCGGTGTATTGATATGCCGGGAGAGAATTTCCTGCGTGCGCAGGCGTTCGTCAATCAGCTGGCGGATAATCTGCGGGCGCAGGCGCTGCATCAGCTCATCATTGACCGGGAGACCGGTTGAGAGCGCAAACAGCTTGCCGCGATTGTCCACATCACGCGTGGTCAGCGGAATGCTGTTCACCACGGCAATAATGGTGTCGTCCGGGTGGGGCGCTTTGGCGGGAGCTGATGAGGCCGACGCGGCTTTTGTCTGCCCGCTATGGGGGGCAGCATGGGCAACGGAGGCCAGTGTCAGAGCCGTAAGGGAGCAGGCCAGTGTAAGAGAGCGCAGACGCATGCAGGACAGTCTTTCAGCTTTCCGCTGGAGAACGGGAATACTCTTGAATACCGGAGACGGCGGATTTTTTGAAGCACTGATCATTTGAGACCAAACGCCCCCAGTGTTTTGAAGCTGACAGTGAACAGATAGGTCGAGTTACGCTGCTGACCACCAATGGACGTGTATTGTTTGAGATACATGAAATCAAGGCCGAAGCAGTCGTTGTTATAGCCGATATCGCCACCCAGAGAGACAAATTCCTTGCGGGAGAGGCTACGGCGGGCAAAGCCGGACAGGTGCCAGTTGGCCCAGTCGGTGGAGAAGCCGCCGCTCAACTCGCTGGTGCGCACGTAATACAGCTGTGTCGGGCCGGAAGAGCGGTAATCGGTTGCGTAATAGTAATACGGGGTGACGGGCTCATAAATATACCCGCCACGGACGCGGAAATGCGGCACCCCGGCGCTGAACAGCGCATCCCCGAAGTCAAACTTGGAGGTGTAGGGGTTCAGGCGCATACGCGCCGTGAAGTCGAAATACTGGTTGGGCACAACGCGCGCGCGGGCCACGATGTCTGACACATGGTGGTCCAGCCCGGAATAGGGCAGGCGGTCTTGCGTAATATGCTCCTGGAAACTGGCACCGCCCAGCAGGTCGATTTCATGACCGTCCCACGTCCAGTTGGCATGCATGCCCACATTGCCGCGCAGGCCGCCATCCAGCCTGTCCGTGCCCTGATAGCGGTTAAGCGAGAACAGGGTTGAGTCCGTAAACTCGTAAGCCAGACTGTCTTCGTTTGGAATGTTGTCGTTTGTGCCTGCCCCGGTGTTGGGGGCGTAAATGGCCTGCACGATGGGCTCAACAATCTGCGTGCCGTGGCCATGTTCAAAGGTGCGGATGAACGGCCAGTTGGTTTTCAGCGCGATTGTCGGCAGAACCTGTCCGCTGACGGAGGTTGCGCCGGTTTTGTAGAAGTTGGGCTGCTGGTAGAGTTTCTTGGCTCGGTAGACCATGGAATCCAGATGCAGCGTGAGCAGGAACTTCTGGCCCAGACGGTTGGTGAAGGGGCGATCCCAGTTCAGCGCAAGCTGGCCGCGCATGTCGGACGTGCCGTTTTCACGCCGGACGTTGAAGTCCGTGGTGGACATGCCAAACCGGCCACCCCACGCATCGGGCTGTGCGAGGTAGCTATAGGTATAGCGCGGCAGCACGAACGGCAGATCCGAGTTACGGATAACACCCTGGTTCAGGCCCTGATAATACTGCGCATCCACACGGCTGTAAGCGCCTGTGCCAAACCCTTCCAGATAGACGTTGGAATTCAGGGTGTCGGAGCCGTAGCCCTGCACGCGGTAGTCCCGCATATAGTCAGCGGATGTGGCCAGATTAATGTTGGCCCCGGCGCGCCAGTATTTGTTGATGGAGAACTGGCCGTTTGCAAAAATATAGCCCTGCATACCATGGCCGTTGCCGCGGCCCACAGGTTCCCCAAAGTTGTTGGTGTAGCTGCTGGAGCGGTGGGTATCATAGGCGATGCCACCCTGCACATTCAGCATGCCGAAGTTGAAGAGCTTTCTATACTGCGCGCTGAGCTGCGGCCCTGTCTTGGTGGAGAACAGCCCCTGCACGGTAATATCTGAGCTATCATCCAGCACCCAGTAATAGGGGATGGTGAAGTAGGTGCCCAGATAACGGTCATGCGGGGTCACGCCGGGCATGAGGAAGCCGCTGTGCCGTTTGGACGAGGGGTCCGTCATGGAGAAGTAGGGCAGGTAGATTACCGGGATGCCGAAGATATCGATAAACGTATCCCGGAAATCAATGCGCTCGTGCTGCAGATCCTGCGTGGCGTCATAGGCGCGGAACTGCCAGAACGGCGCGCGCGTCTTGTCCTTTTCGCAGATTTCGCAGGCCGTATAGACCGCGCGGCTCATCACGTTGACCTTGCCGCCCGTGCGACGCAGGCCGTTGGCGGCCAGCTTGGCGTTTTCCGGCAGGCGGGCATTGACGTGCAGCATAATGCCGTCGCGCATATTGCCCGTCAGTTCCGCATAATTGGCGTACAGGACGGAGCCATCCGGCTGGATGGTGGCCACGTTACCGCGTGCAGCGACGATGCCGGTATCCCGGTCAAAAACAATCTTGTCCGCGCGTAGCACATGGTCGCCCTGCCAGACCTGCACGTTGCCAGTCCATGTGACCGTGTTAGCGTGGTCATCATAGTCCACGCTGTCAGACTGGAAAGTTGCCGGTTCATCAGGAGATGTTTTGGCGCCGGTGTTCAGGTGCATGGGTTGCGGTCTGAACTGGGCGTGCGCCTCCTTGGGCGCTGCGACCAGAATGCACGCAGTCATGCCTCCCAGCGCCGTGGCGGCAGCAAGCGTGCGCCGGCGGTGCAGAAGCCGGAAGCGGGAAGGCCGAGAGGCCACGGTCAATCAGCCATCCTCCAGGTGAAGAAGCAGAGAAATAGCGAGGCAAAGTCCGGCAACTGTGGGAGCCCATGCCGCCAGAACGGGGGGAAGGGCACCGGAGTTACCAAACTGCTCCGCAACTTTTGATACTGTGAAAAGCAGAAATCCCGCCGCAACGCCAGACCCGATCATCTGAGCCACGCCGCCACGCCGTGTTGGGCGCATGGAAAAACCTGCCGCCACGAGAGCCATAGTGCCCGCCAGCATAGGGAGCGCGAGCAGAGACTGGAAGTGAATCCGGTGGCGGATGGAAGAAAATCCGGAGCGGTCCAGCAGCGCAATAAAGCTCGGCAGAGCCCAGACGGAGAGGGTTTCCGGCGAGGAAAAACTTTCCTGCACACGGGCGACTGTCAGGTCGGTTGGCAGGTTCATCGGGCCGAGGGGATGAAGAATTTCATTCGGGCGGACGGTCTGCGCGTTTTTCAGTTCCCAGACGCGGTCGCCCAGAATGCCATCAGGCGATTCGATTCTCATGACCAGCTTGTCGTTTCGGTCGAGCCGGAAAACGCTGACATCATGAATATGCAGAATGCCTTTATCCAGCTGCACACCACGGGCATGCAGGATGGCCACACCTTTGGGGTCATACTGGCTATCCGCCTGCCGCAGCCACAGCGAGCCGCTGGACAGGCTGAGCGGGCCGCCGCCGGTGCGCAGATATTGCTGATCCAGCTCTTCCGCCCGGCGATACATGGCGGAGGAGAGCGGGGAGATCAGCGCCGTTGCGATGGTGCCGATCAGCATGGCGCAGGCCAGCGGGCCGGCCAGAAACTGCCACGCGGAAATACCGGCAGCGCGCGCCACAATCAGCTCTGAAGAGCGGGTGAGCCGCCAGAAGCAGATAATGCCGCCCAGCAGAATACCGAACGGCAGAATTTCCACAGAAAAATAGGGCACATGCAGGGCCGCAATTTCCGTCACCACATTGGTGGAAACATCTGGCCGGGTCGCCACGCGGCGCAGCAGATCGATAAAGTCGAATAGGCAGACAATGCCGGTCAGCGACGCGATCATGGCCATGACGGAAAAGACAAACTGGCGCGCGATGTAGAGCGAGAGGGTGACGGAGACAACCATAAGGGGCGCGTTCTTCCTCAGACCGTACGGTTGCTGGAGCGCAGGCGCAGCTCCGGCACAAACAGGATGGCCGCACACGCCAGGCCGGGCAGCAGGGCCACCAGCGGGATAAGCGGAATGAGCGCCATGTTCCGGCTGGCAAGATTTTGCAGCAGCAGGTTGAACGCCAGTAATCCCACCACGCTCAGCACAGCAGCCAGTGGGCGCTTGATGTTGCCGTGGCGCGAGAACACGCCGCGCAGCACGGCAAACAGACCAACCATGGCAAAGGAGAAGCAGGTGAGCGGGGAGGTTAGCCTGCGCCAGCCCTCCACCTTGAACTTACCGGTATCACGCGGGGCGACCTCTTTGGGGTCTGGGTTCAGCAGTTCATGCAGAGACATTTCCGCCGCATCGCGGAAGCGGGAGTCTTCCTGATGGGTGGAGGAAAGATCCATGGAATCCTGTTGAAAGACCAGCATGTCCAGACGTCCCGTTTTATGGTCGATCACCTGACGGGAGCCGTCATACAGGATGACGCGGGGTGTGTCGTTGACAATCATCATGGTGCCGCGATTGGCCAGAATGGTGGCGCGGCTGTTGGGCTGGCGGTCATCCTCCACCACAATACCATGCAGCGTGCCGTCATGGCTGCGTTCACGGATATAGACCGTCATGACATCGGACACTTTGGTGAAGACGCCTTCCTGCAGCATAAAGGCCGCCATCTTGTTCCGGATCTGGAATTCAAACTGCCGGAAATGATGATAGGAGACGGGGACCACCCACAGATTGAGCAAAAACCCGATGAGGGTTGCCATCAGTGCGCAGGTCAGGCCGGGGCGCGCCAGAGCAAGGGGGGAAAGCCCTGCGGCGCGCATGACTGTCAATTCCCGGTCCCCCGCCAGCCGTTGATAGATGAACAGGCTGACCACAAAGGTGGTGATGGGCAGCACGACGGCGACAAAAGAGGGGATGAGCAGGCTGGTCAGCTCGATAAAGACCCGAAGGGACAACCCGCGATCCACCACCAGCGAGACAAAGCGCAGTGATTGCATCAGCCAGATAAGTGCTGCCAGCCCCCCGGTGGTGGCCAGCAGGGCTATCAGAAGCTGATGAAAAACATAGCGATCCAGTGTGGAAACGCGTGCTTTCAGCCATGATGGAAATGAACGGACGGTCATATCTGTCTTATCTACCCCCTCCCTCTCTCAGAGCAACACCCCCTGAGGTCGAATAATGGGGGCGGGCGAGGAAGAGTGGTTCCGGCTTGCGGCATTATGAGGGCGAAGAACGCCGCCGCAGGCCGGATTATGCCTGTCAGATGGCCAGACAGGCGCTATCTGACATGTAGAAAAATTATTCTTCTACGTGGGTATCCGGGTCACCGCCCAGACGGTTGCCTGCTTCCAGACCCGCAATGGCGGCGAGGTCGCCCGCATCCAGCGTGAAGTTGAAGATATCCAGATTGGCGCGCATGCGGTCCGTGTTGCTGGATTTGGGAATGGGGATGATGTCGTTCTGGCTAAACCAGCGCAGCATGATCTGGGCCGGGGTGCGGTTGTGTTTTTCCGCCAGCTCCACAATCACGGGGTTATCCATCAGCCCCTTGCCCAGTGGCCGCCAGCCTTCCGTCAGAATGCCATGTTTGGCGTTAAAGCGGCGCATGTCCGTCTGCTGGAAGTCCGCATGAATTTCAATCTGGTTGACGGCGGGCACCACGCCCGTTTCCTGAATGAGGCGTTCCAGATGAGCGGGCTTGAAATTTGAGACGCCGATGGAGCGGATCTTGCCGTCCTTCTGCGCGGCAATCATCGCCTTCCAGCTTTCCACATACAGGTCTTTTTCCGGCAGCGGCCAGTGGATGAGGTAGAGGTCCACATAGTCCACATTCAGCCGCTGGAGGCTGCCATCCAGCCCTTTGAGGGCGGCGTCATATCCCTGATCGGCTCCGCGCAGTTTGGTGGCAAGAAAGATGTCTTTTCTTTCAACATCAGACTCTTGTAGCCCGTGGCCAACACCGGTTTCATTCCCATAGCTGGCGGCGGTGTCAATCAGCCGATAGCCAGTGAGCAGGGCGGCCTGCACGGCGGCTTCGACTTCCTGATCATTCATGGGGTAGGTGCCAAATCCCATGCCGGGAATTTTGTGGCCATCATTCAGGGTAAGAAGGGGAGCTGTGGGCATGGGGCGCAATCCTTGAAAGTCTTGTCAGAACGTCAGAGGCGCAAGCCAGCCTCCTTACGGCACAGGGCCGGGAGGCAGGGCGCGGCTTTCTTTCCCAACGTTCCGGGGTGGTGATGGTTCAGAAAAACCAGCCGCCTCAGAACAGCAGGATGACACCAGCGGAGGCGGAGTTGTCGCTTTCCTTGTTCGGCCCGTGGGCGGCAGATTCCGTGTGAGCGTATTCCGCCACAAGGTTCAGCCAGTCAGTCAGGCTGTAGAAGGCCGCACCGACTTCGGACTGGTTACGGCGCACCAGCAGTGAGCTGTTTTCGCCCGGAGCCTGATAGAGATTACTCACACCATAACTGCCGACCAGCTTGAACTTCTTGGTGAAGTTATACATGGCCTGCACGTAATAGCCTTCCGACGCCCGTTTGCGGCCATTATTCGCAACGCCGTCAAAGAACAGGCCGGTGGTGCCCAGCCCGCTGCCCCGGTAGTAATAGGCCACACCCTGAAAGCCTTTGTAGGTGATCTTGGTGCCGATTTCTCCTGCTTCCACCATCGCGCCGCGGCGGCTGCTGGCATCCAGATCGGGGCTGGTCAGGCCCTGCTGATGCTGGACAAGGAAGCTGGCCCAGATACGGGTCTGCACGCCACCAATCGTAAAGTCGTAAGTGCCTTTGCCCTGCACCATGGGTGAGGAGTGCTGAGAGGAGGAGGCAGAGAGCGCGCGGCCTGAGGAATCACCACCGGCAAAGTTGAATTCATCAAGCGGCTGGAAGATGCCGACGGACCCTTGCAGGCCGTGATATTTGGGAGAGACGTAGGAAATCTGCGGGATCCAGTCCGCATAGACATACCCCACGCCGATACGACCAAGCGATGTATTACCCGGTGCGGCGTTACTACCGGTGGAACCCACACTGAGCAGGGTGGCATCGTTCAGGATGGCGTCGCTGCCGAAGATGGCGAGGTCTCGCCCGATCTTGAACGTCCCGACTTTTTTGGTGCCGACCGTTACGTAAACCTGTCGCAGATCGATCCCGGCGGTGCCCAGCCCGACGGGGCTGCCGCCTGTATTGGCGTTGAAGGCCCCGTTCTTGGCATTGTCCACGCCCGGATACATGCCCAGCACGGCGGACATATCAATGCCCGACTGGGTAGTGCTGAGCTTGAGGATAAAGCCTGCGGGCAGCAGGCCGTTACGTACGGAGGAGGAATCAAACCCGCTGGAGCCGGTGGAGACGCCACCTGCCACGGGGCGACCGCCTGCGGGGCTGTTGTAGGTGTAGAACCCGTTCACAAAACCGGAGAAGTTGATGTCGATCGGGCCGGCCTTGAAGGTCAGGCCTTTGCCCGGCACGTATTTGGCCACCCGGACAATGCTGTTGCTGTTCAGGGCCTCATTGGTGGAGCGCATCGCTTCCTGCGCGGAACGAGCGCTGGCTTCGGCCCGGTTGGCGGCCAGTTCTGCGCGGCTGGAGGCTTCATCCGGTGCGCCCGGATCAAACCGGATGCCATCTTCATAGCCTGAGCCGAGGGTGTGCGCAGCCTGTCCGGCATGATGTGCGCCAGAGGCCGTGGCGGTGCGAACAGGGCGGGCTGTACGGGCAGGGGCTGCGTGCTGTGTGGTGGCTGCGGTGTGGCTCAGATGTTTGGCCAGAAGCGTATCATGCTCATGCTTGGTCAGACTGCCTTTGAGCTGAAGGATATCCAGCAGGTCACTATAGTCATCAGCCAGCGCAGATGGCGCAGTCATAAATGGCGCACAGGCAACGGATGTTACCACAACAGGTAATAGAAGTGCCCGTTTTCTCGATGCCATAAAAGTCTGCTCCCTCACGTCGTTTGCTATCTCTGAGAGATTGGACTTCCCTCCGTCAACACCCTGATAAGAAGAGTTTTCTGCCAGTACAAAGGCCTGACCGGCAAGGAAACAGGGTTGAGGCAAAGGAGGCGTACAGCCTTTGAGCTGTGAGGCTTTTAAGGGGCACTTATGCAGCGTATGCGGGCTGGGGTGTGCGGGGTTTTGGGAGTTTTTGTTTGTTGTCAAAGTGTTATGAGGATTTGTTCCGGATCAGGTAACGATTTTGGATCGAAACAAAGCCTCCGGAGCACGCCCTCTTGCACGCTTGTGGCGGAGGGGTGCTATGCGGGAATAGAACTTGTCCGCCTCAGGGAGATGCAAAAAACCCTGTTGTTATAACGAGAAACGATAAGGGAATGTACCCGGAGGTCACGCAGTTGTTACGCCTCCGGTAGCGTTGGGGACACCCGATGCCGCACAACTTCGCCAATTATGATCAGGGCAGGGCTGGTCACATTTTCAGCAACAGCCTGTTCAGGCAGCGTGGCGAGGGTTCCGGTAATTACACGCTGCTGCGGCGTTGTACCGCGTTCCACCAGGGCAGCGGGCCAGTCGGCGGGCAGGCCATGTTCTATGAGTTGCGCGCTGAGCTGTGGCAGCATGGTCAGGCCCATATAGATCACCACTGTCTGGCTGCGCAGGGCGATGGTTTCCCATGCCAGATCCAGCGTGCCATCGGCCTTGGCGTGGCCGGTAATAAAGAGGCACGCCTGTGCGCAGTCCCGGTGCGTCAGCGGAATGCCGGCATAGGCCGCGCAGCCATTGGCAGCGGAAATACCGGGGATAATGCGGAAGGGCACGCCGGCTTCTGTCAGCGTTTCAATTTCTTCCCCGCCACGGCCGAAAATAAACGGGTCTCCGCCCTTCAGGCGCAGCACGCGCTCACCCGCTTTGGCGCGGCGGACCAGTTCGGCATTAATGCCTTCCTGCGGCAGGGTGTGCCGGTTGCGCTGCTTGCCGACAAAAATCAGCTCGGCATCGCGCCGGACATAGTTGAGAATGTCCGGGCCAATCAGATTGTCATACAGAACCGTATCCGCATCCTGCATCAGACGCAGGGCGGCGAGGGTGAGCAGGTTCGGGTCTCCCGGGCCAGCGCCGACCAGCCAGACTTCGCCCTGCCGGGTGTGCCCTTCCAGCAGGTTGTTCAGCTCTTGTCTGGCGGCTTCTGTCTGTCCGCTCATGGCCAGATTGCCACCGGCTCCATCCAGAAACCGTTCCCACACCTGCCGCCTGTCGGACGGGTCGGGCAGGCGTGCACGCAGCGGCAGGCGGGCGTTTTGCATGAAGTCAGCCAGCAGATGGAGGCCAGCGGGCAGAATTTCCTCAATTTTGGCACGCAGGCGGCGGGCGAGAACCGGAGCAGCGCCCCCTGTGGAGACGGCGACCTGCACCGCACCACGTGTGCTGAGCGCGGGGGTGATGAAGCTGGAATTACCCGGATCATCCACCGCGCAGACCGGCACATTCTGTTGCTGGCACACAGCGGCAAGGCTGCGGTTCAGCGTGGTATCATTCGTGGCGATATAGACCAGACGGCAGCCGGGCAGGCGGGCGCGCACGTCGTCTTCCGATACCAGACCCGGCACATGCGTCAGCACACCATCATCCGCCAGACGCTGCAATTCCGGGCAGAGTGTGGGGGAGAGGAGTTCAATCCGTGCGCCGGTGGGCACCAGAAGGCGCACCTTGTTGGCGGCGATATTCCCGCCACCAATGACGAGGACACGGGCTTCGTCGAGGCGAAGCATGATGGGGAACCAGCTGGTTTTTTCAGAAGACGACTGCATAACACCCTCAGCAAGCAGGCTTGTGCGCAGGACGCAAGGGTTCTGACGCGCTGAGCGCACAAAAAGCGCTTTTTTAATCTTTCTGCGTTTCAGTGGTCTGTTGCCATGATAGCGCCGTCTTCCCAAGTGACAGGACACAAAAAGTGTGGGGCAACCTAAGCTTCACCATCACAAAGAGGGCAGAATGGCAGGAACGGGCACACAATCTGGCACGCAGCAGACGCAGGCCGATAAAACCATCGTGGTGCCAGACCGCGAGTTGCATGTGTATGCCGGGCGGCCCGTGGCGTTTCTGCTGCGCTATATGCGCAACCGGGCCATGGCGCATGTGATGGTGTTTGGTTCGGTCGGGCTGGCAATTGGCTGCGCGGTTCTGTCCTCCTACGCCATCCGGCATCTGGTGGATGTGATGACGGCCACAGCGCATAATGGGCCGGTAGAGGCTGTCTGGCAGGCTGTGGCCATTCTGGCGGTGCTGATTGCCACAGATAATATGGGCTGGCGTATTGCGGGCTGGTTTGCCTCGCGCACCTTTATTGAAATGACCGGAGATATCCGGCGCGATCTGTTCCGGTTTCTGACGGGTCATTCCCCCGCATATTTTTCCGAGCGGATGCCAACGTCTCTGGCCGCGCGGATCACCACGGCGGGGAATGTCTGCTTCACCCTTGAAAATCTTCTGGCATGGAGCGTCCTGCCGCCTGCGCTGAATGTGCTGTTGTCCGTCACGCTCATGCTGTCCGTCAGCTGGCTGATGGGGGGTGTGACGGTGGTTCTGGCAGCGGCTTTGTGCCTGCTGATGTTCCGTCTGGCGGTGCGCGGGCGCGCATTGCACGGGGAATATGCGGCTGCTGCTGCCGGGCTTGAGGGTGAGACGCTGGATGTGATGGGCAATATCGCTCTGGTGCGTGCCTTTGGGATGCGCACGCAGGAGCGCCTGCGCTTTAATACGCTGGCGGGCAAGGAGATGGGCGAGCGCCTGCGTTCCCTGCGCTACATGGAAAAGCTGCGCATGGTGCACGCCGTGCTGACGGCTGTGCTGACGGCGGGGTTGCTGATCTGGGCAGTGCTACTCTGGCAGCATGGCGACGCCAGTGTGGGGGAGGTGGTGATGGTCATCACCCTTGGCTTTGCCATTCTGCATGGCACGCGGGATCTGGCGATGGCGCTGGTGGAGACCATTCAGCACAATGCCCGGCTTTCTGAAGTGCTGTCCGCGCTGCTGGTGCCGCACGATATGCCGGACCGCGATGACGCCGTGCCGCACCGCGGCCCGGTGCGCGGTGAGATTGTGTTTGAGGATGTCGGTTTTGCCTATCCCGGCGGGGCGAAGGTGCTGGATGGGTTTAACCTGCATATTGCCGCAGGCACCCGCGTGGGGCTGGTGGGGCGATCCGGTTCCGGCAAGAGCACGGTTCTGGTGCTGTTGCAGCGGCTTCGCTTTGTGCAGTCTGGCCGTATTCTGATTGACGGGCAGGATATTTGCAGCCTGACGGATGATGGCCTGCGGGACTGCCTCTCCATTGTGCCGCAGGATGTCTCTCTGCTGCATCGCACCGTGATGGAAAATATTCGCTATGGCCGTCCCGATGCGACGGATGAGGCCGTGCGCGCCGCAGCGGCGGCGGCTGGTTGTGCGGACTTTATTGAAGCCATGCCGGAGGGGTTTGCGACGCTGGTGGGGGACAGGGGCGTGAAGCTTTCCGGTGGCCAGAGGCAGCGGATTGCCATTGCCCGGGCCTTCCTGCGGAATGCGCCTATCCTTATTCTGGATGAAGCCACCAGTGCGCTGGACACGGAAAGTGAAGCACATGTGCAAAAGGCGCTGGAGCGGCTAATGGTGGGCCGAACTGTGATTGCAGTGGCACACCGGCTTTCAACTTTGCGCAACTTTGATAGAATTGTCGTGATGCAGGACGGCAGGATTGTGGAGGACGGCTCTCCCACCCTGCTGGAATAGCAGGACGGCCCGTATAAGAATTTTTTGAACCAGCAGGTGACCCATACCCATGATGTTGCATGACGATGCGCCCGCTCTGGACTCTGATCGTCCGGCGGCAGCCAAAGGGGCGCTTGCCGCGTATGCTTATCAGCAGATCAGAGAACGTCTGATCCTGAGCACGTATAAGGGCGGTGAGAGGCTGGTTCTGCGTCCGCTGGCGGCGTCTCTCAAACTCAGCCCGACGCCGGTGCGTGAGGCCCTGCTGCGGCTGGTGTCCGAACAGGCTCTGGAACTGGATGAGCGCAACACCGCGCGCGTGCCCGAGCTCTCGCGGGACGTGTTTCAGGAAGTGCATCCGCTGCGCGGGGACCTGGAAGAGCGGCTGACGCGCAACGTCGCGGGGCGGATCACGCCAGAACAGATTACCGTGCTGGAAACCTGCCATCAGTCCTTTATTGATGGCTATCTGGCCGGAGACCCGCATCAGGCGGCTGTCGGTAACGCGGCCTTCCATAGTGCGATTGCTGAATTTTCCAGCATGATTATTACAGCCGGGATCATGCAGCGTCTCTGGGCGCGGATTGGGCCGTTTTATGCGGGCACCAATGGTCTGCCGCCAGCCAGCCCAGTGGAGGCTAACCATCCGCACATGCTGCTGCTTGAGGCCTTCCGCCAGCATGATGCGGAGGCAGCCGTGGCCGCAATCCGTCAGGATTTCCAGCAGGCTCGTAGCTGGCTGGAGCCGCTTTTGCCGGCCTGACCCTGTTTGAGAGTTTTCGGGCAAAGAAAAACCCGGTCCGCTGCCAGAGCGGGCCGGGTTTTTTCATGCCGTAATGGCGGAAGGTCTCAGGCTTTTTTAGCCTGAGGGGCAGGTTTGGCAGCCTGAATGGCGGGCTTTTCACCCGGTTTGACATCCGTCAGGCCGGGCACTTCCACGTCAATTTCCAGCGTGGAGCAGTGGGCACCGCGATCCAGCTTGATCTGCACCTTGTCCTGATCCACGGCGACGTGCCGTTTGATCACTTCCATGATTTCACGGTGCAGCTGGGCCAGCAGGTCATCCTTGCCGTCCCCACCGGAAATCCGTTCATGAGCGAGGAGAATCTGCAAACGGTCGCGCGCGACGGGGGCCGAGGAGCGGCGTTTGAAGATATTGGAGAGGAAGGTCATGAGACTCTCCGTTTAAACAGCCAGTCAAACAGGCCTTTGCGTTCCGTGGGAATAGTGACTTCCAGCTTCTCGCCTGCCAGACGCCGCGCTGCATCGTTATAGGCGCGCGCCGCTGCACTTTCAGGCTCAGCTATCGTAACCGGGGCTCCCACGTTTGAGGCCCGCAGTACGTCGCCGCTTTCAGGGATGATGCCCAGAAGCGGAATGGAGAGGATTTCCAGCACATCGTCTGTCCCCAGCATGTCACCCCGGGAGGCGCGCTGCGGGTCATACCGGGTGAGGAGGAGGTGTTTCTCCAGCTTCTCACCGTTTTTGGCTTTTTCCGTTGTGCTGTCCAGCATGCCGATAATGCGGTCACTGTCACGCACGGAAGAGACTTCCGGGTTGGTGACAATCACGGCCATATCGGCGTGATACATGGCCATCTGCGCGCCGCGCTCAATCCCGGCAGGGCTGTCACAGATCACCCAGTCAAACTTCTTGCGCAGTTCCGCAATTACCTTGGCCACGCCTTCAGACGTCAGGGCGTCCTTGTCCCGCGTCTGGGAGGCAGGCAGCAGGGAGAGGGAGGGGACGCGCTTATCCTTGATGAGCGCCTGCGCCAGATTGGCATCACCCTGAATCACGTTGATCAGGTCAAACACCACGCGGCGTTCTGCGCCCATTACCAGATCAAGGTTCCGCAGGCCGACATCGAAATCAACCAGCACAACGCTCTGACCATTTTGTGCCAGCGCTGCGCCTAAGGCTGCGGTAGTGGTGGTCTTACCCACGCCACCTTTGCCGGACGTGACGACCAGAACCTTTGACATCCGTGTTATTCCTCTTTGGTCTTTAAGGCTGCTTTGCCGTCAGCTTAGTACGACAGCCGTGTAGGAACGCAACCTTACAATCTGTCATCAAAAATGGAACGCAGAATATTCGCATTATGCGAAGTCTTTTGCGCGAAAATGTTACGTGAGAGGAAGGAAAGTGAGTGTTTCCCCGGAAAGTGCAACCTGAGCTGGTTTACTTGTCTGGTCCGCATTCATTTCTTCCGCGGTGGCGTAAAAACCGTCAATCGCCACCAGTTCGGCTTCCAGCGCACGGGTGAAGATACGGGCTTCCCCATTCCCGCCAATGCCTGCAATGGCCCGGCCACGCAGAGGGCCGTAGACATGGATGGAGCCGCCGGCTGAGACTTCCGCCCCAGAGGCGACGGAGCCAAGAATGATCACATCACCATCCGGCCACACGACCTGCTGGCCGGAGCGGATGGGGCTCTCAAGAATAAGCGTGCGCGGGCCGGGGGCTTCGGGCACGTCATCTTCCGGGATATCGATCTCGGCAGAGGCGCGGCCACCGGCAAAGTTTTCCGGCCATTCCCAGTCCGCCAGCGCGGGCCAGGAGCGGTCCCCGCCTTCAATGCCCATCACGCGGATGCCGCGTTCCTTCAGGGCAGGCAGCAGATCAGCCAGATGCTGCGTTTCAGCATCCAGCATCCCGAGGTCCAGAATAATGGGCTTGCCGGCAAAGAACCCGGCGGAGCGGGCAATCTGGTGATCCAGCGCGCTCAGCCAGTCTTCCAGCGGGGCTTCCGGGGTGAGCGTGAGCGCCAGAAAGGACCGGCCGGAGATACGGATGCGGGGCAGGGGGGATGTCGTGGCGGACAAGGACGTGAGATCTCGCTTGCGTAGGATCGGACGGGAAAGTGCAGCAGTGGTACACGCTGCAAGGGTTGTCTGTCGAGCATCTGTGCAGAACGCGCAGGGACCCTGTGCATTATTTGATGCCCGCAGGCCCGATTACCCTCTGGCGCGCTGGCAGACAATGTCATAAATCTTGCGCATGCGTACCCTGTATCATCTCCCCCTCTCCCCCTACTGCCGGAAGATCCGGCTTGTGCTGGGTGAAAAACGTCTGCCGTTTGAAGCCATCGTGGAACGGGTGTGGGAAGAACGCCCGGAATTCTACGCCATGAACCCGGCGGGTGAAGTGCCGGTTCTGGTTGAAGATAACGGGCTGGTTGTGCCGGATTCCTCCGTGATCTGCGAGTATCTGGAAGAAGCCTATTCCGATACGCCGCTGCTGGGCCGCACGCTGGCTGAGCGCGTGGAAGTGCGGCGTCTGGTGGCGTGGTTTGACCAGCGCTTTGCCCGCGATGTGTCCCGCCGTTTTATTGGCGAGCGCGTCATGAAGCGCATTAGCGGCCGCGGCAACCCGGACGGCACCATTCTGCGGGAAGGCTATGCGGCCATGAAGCCGCACCTGAAATACATCAACTTCCTTGCGGAAAACCGGAACTGGCTGGCTGGTAACTTCCTCTCTCTGGCGGATTTTGCGGCAGCAGCCCATCTCTCCAGCCTTGATTTTATTGGGGATATTGACTGGTCCAAAGCGCCGGCGGTGCGGGACTGGTACGCCCGCATGAAGTCTCGCCCCTGTTTCCGCCCCCTGCTGGGTGACCGCGTATCTGGCATTACCCCGCCGGATTATTACGCCAATCTGGATTTCTGAAGAGCGTGACCTTTCATAATGGCGGCGACGCAGCGCGTCGTGCGCCCGATGTGCTGATTATTGGTGCCGGTGCTGCCGGGCTGATGGCGGCGTTTACAGCGGCCCGGCGCGGTCGGCGCGTTGTCGTGCTGGATCATGCGCCGGAGGTTGGGCGTAAAATCCTGATTTCTGGCGGCGGGCGCTGCAATTTTACCAATACCGAAATGCGGGCTGAACGCTTTATTTCCCAAAATAAGCATTTTGCCCGCTCGGCGCTCAGCCGGTACACGCCTGCGCAGTTTCTGGAACTGCTGGCGAAGCATAAAATCCCCTGGCACGAGAAAAAGCTGGGGCAGTTGTTCTGCGACAATTCCGCGCGGGACATTGTGCAGATGCTGCTGGCGGAATGTGCGGCCGCCAATGTGACCATTCTGACGGATGTGCGCATTACCGATGTCACCAAGCCGCAGGATTTCCGGGTGCAGACCTCTGCCGGAACCTTCACCAGCAAAGCGCTGGTGCTGGCGACGGGTGGCCTCTCCATCCCCAAACTGGGTGCCACCAGCTTCAGCTATAATATTGCCCGCTATTTTGGCCTGTCGGTTGTCTCGCCGGAGCCAGCTCTGGTGCCGCTGGTGTTTGGGCAGCCTGACGAAAGCTGGGTGCAATCACTGGCTGGCGTCTCTCTGCCAGTAAGGGCGTCCTGCGGGAAAATCGGGTTTGATGAATCGCTGCTGTTCACGCATCGGGGCCTGTCCGGCCCGGCGTTACTGCAGATTTCGTCTTACTGGGAGCCGGGGCAGGCCGTGCGGATTAATCTGCTGCCCGGTGAAGATCTGAACGCACTTCTGGCCGGACTGAAAAAAGCCAAAGGGCAGATGAAAGGCCCGGCAGCGCTGGGGCGCTGGTTGCCGCACCGTCTGGCGCAGGAACTGGCGCGTCAGGGTGCGCCGGAAGAGCGCCCCGTGGTAGAATGGCCGGACCGCACGCTACGTGCACTGGCTGACCGCATTCATCGTCTGGACCTGCACCCCACCGGAACGGAAGGGTTTGCCAAGGCGGAAGTCACACGTGGCGGCGTTGATACCCGGAAACTGTCTTCCAAAACTATGGAAGCGCAGACCGTGCCAAACCTTTATGTGATTGGCGAGGCCGTAGACGTGACCGGCTGGCTCGGTGGCTATAACTTCCACTGGGCATGGGCCAGCGGGCACGCGGCAGGCGAAGCCCTTGGGGAAAGTGCTGCCGCCTGAAGGACGCCTTAGTCGGCGCTGTTTTTAAGTTCCGCAGCCAGTTCCAGCGCACGGGCGTAAACCGTGCGGCGGGGCAGGCCAATGGCCGTGGCGGCGAGGGCTGCGGCATCTTTGACGGAATGTGTGCTCAACAGGCTGCGCAGGGTCGTATCCAGATCATCCGCGCTGCTTTCCTCGGCTTCTGCCGGGCCGAGCAGGAGGGTGATTTCTCCTCGCGGTGCTGTTTCCGCATAGAATGCGGCCAGCGTGCCTACAGGGCCGCGTTTGACTTCCTCAAAGCGTTTCGTGAGTTCCCGTCCCACGGCGCACGGGCGGTCTTCCCCAAACACTTCGGTCATGTCGGCCAGCGTATCCGCCAGACGGTGCGGGGCTTCATGCCAGATCAGGGTGGCGCTCAGGCCAGCTCGTTCCGCTGCGCGCAGTTTGGCGAAGGCTTCCTTGCGGGCGGCAGAGCGCGGGGGCGGAAAGCCGATGAACATGAAGGGGTGCGGCGGCAGGCCGGATAGCACCAGTGCGGTCAAAGCAGCGTTAGGGCCGGGGATGACGGTCAGCGGGAGGTCCGCGTCAATCACTGCCCGCACCAGCCGGAAGCCGGGGTCGGACATCAGCGGCATGCCGGCGTCGGACACAAGCGCCATGCGGGTGCCGTTCTGCATCCGCTCGATGAGGGCCGGAACGCGCTGGCGTTCATTGTGCTCGTGCAGGGCTTCCGTGCGGGTTGTAATATTCCGGTCAGACAGCAGGCGGGCTGTCATGCGGGTATCTTCACACAAAATCAGGTCGGCTTCGGCCAGAGCTTCCGCACCACGCAGGCTGAAATCTCCCAGATTTCCTATGGGAGTCGCAACCAGAGTGAGGCCTGCCGCACCACCTGAGGAAGAGAAGGCATGACGAGAGGCCTTTCCTTCGCTATGGAGTGTGGAAGTCCGGTCATAAGCTTCATCAGGCCGGTTGTTTGCGGAGGACGATCTGGATGATGACGCGCACATATTCTTTCCTGTCAAAGGCATCCACGCGAGGTCTGGCTGGAAATGGCGCAGGACGCAAGGCCGGAATGGTTGTTTTGGGTACAGTTGGCCTTGCAATGGCGGGATGTGCGGACCAGTCCGGCCCCGGTGCAGCCACTGGCCCGCAGGCCCCAAAGGCCGCGACGAGCCACAAGATTGGCGTTCTGCTGCCGTTGACCGGGCCGAATGCCGCCCTGGGGCATGAGCTTCTGGCCGGGGCGCAGCTTGCTCTTGCAGAAAATGGAACGTCCACGACGCCGGGGCAGGTGTCTGCCCTGCAAATGGACGTGCATGACACAGCAGCCGTTGGGGGCGCCTCCGCTGCGGCCACGGCGGCGGCTGAAGCTGGCGATGGCATTATCCTCGGCCCGCTGACGGCGGTGGACACCGCTGCAGCAGCACCTGCTGCGCAATCCGCCAGCATGCCGGTTCTGGCTTTTACCAGTGATGTTGGTCAGGCCCGGAATGGTGTGTGGGTGATGGGCATTACGCCGGAAGATCAGGTGGAACGTCTGGTTGCCACGGCGCGTCAGGAAGGGCGGCATCGTTTTGCAGCCTTCCTGCCGGATAATCCGCTGGGCCATGCGCTGGGGAATGGTTTGCTGGCGTCCTGCCGGGATCAGGGCCTGATGTCCCCCACCATTGTTTATCACACCGGCTCTCAGGCCAGCATTACGCAGATGATGCGGGAGCTGTCTTCTTACGACACGCGCCGTGCGGAAGCACAGCCGGATGGCAATGCGTCTGCGCCTGCAAGCACGCCTGCGGCACCCGCTACGGGCAGCGCGGACACGACAGACAAGACGCTGCCGTCTGATCTGGCTGCCGCTCTCAAAGGTGGGTCTGATACGCCTGCAACGGCTTCGGCTGATGGCGCAGCGCCAACCCCGACAGTGCCCAAACTTGCGCCGCCGCCGTTTGATGCGCTGCTGCTGGGTGATACGGGCCTTGGCCTGAAAAACGTGATTGGTGCGCTGGCAGATAGTCAGGTGTCCTCCGCCAATGTGCGGATTATGGGGCCGGGCCTGTGGGCTGCGTTTGCGACCAAGCTGGGTGCCCTGAAGGGTGCATGGTATGCGGCGCCGGACCCGTCATCCCGCCAGAGCTTTGCCAGCCGCTTTATGGCACGCAACCACCATATGCCACGCCCGCTGGCTGATCTGTCCTATGATGCTGCAAAAGTTGCCACCACCGTGGCGCGCGTGGCGCCTAATGGTTACCCCGCCGATGTGCTGACCCGTTCGGAAGGGTTTGCGGGGGTGGACGGTCCGTTCACGCTGCTGCCGGATGGTCGTACGCGTCGGGCTCTGGGTGTGTTTGAAGTTCTGGATAATGGGGGCGGTGCAAAACTGCTGGTTCCGGGCACCACCAAAAGCGCTGTTTCAGGTTGATCTGAACGCGGCTTTGAAAAAGCAAACGGGGCACCGGGGAGAAATTCCCGGTGCCCCGTTTTTGTTTCAGGCTTATTCCGCTGCGTCAGGCGCGGTAGGCGGCCATAACGCGCAGGCGTTCCGCGACCTTTTTCACAACATCATCCCACCTGCGGGGCGTGGTCTGCCGGACAATGTGCATGGTTGGGTACCACGGGCTGGTGTCCTGCCCATGCAACCAGCGCCAGCAATTGTCATACCGATCCATCATGATAACTGGCTTGCCCAGCCCCCCGGCCAGATGGACGGACGAGGTATCGACAGACACAATCACATCCAGTGACATCATGAGCGAGGCTGTATCGTCCATGGTATGCAGGTCATCCGTGGGGTCATACAGCGTCATGTTACGCGGCGGGTCCAGCATCTGGTCCGCATAAGGGCCTTTTTGCAGGCTGATGAGGTTGATGCCGGGAATAGCGCTGAGCGGTTCCAGTGTTTTCAGGCTCATGGAGCGCCTGCGGTCCACCATATGCGGGCCAATCAGGTTAGGGCGCGGCGCACCACCCCAGATCACGCCGACATTCAGCTTGTGATTGTCGGGCAGGAGTTCGGCAAACTCTTTGACCTTGTCGGGGTCGGCTTTCAGATACGGGACGGGAGCGCCCATGGCATCCGGCGTGGCGGAAAAAACGCGGGGCAGGCTGATAAAGGGGCAATGCCAGTCATACGGCGGCACCTCGCCTCCCACCTGCACGGTGCCAACGCCTTCAAGACGGCGGCAGAGATCTTCCAACGTATCCGGCACCCAGAGGTGAACATGCGCGCCCCGGCGGGCCAGCGGTTCCACATAGCGCAGATACATCAGTGTATCGCCCAGACCTTCTTCCTGCGTGACCAGAACGCGCTGGCCGGTCAGGTCTGTGTCCGGCCCGAGGGAGGGGAGCAGGCGGTCCTGCGGCAGGCTGCTGTGGCCCGGCAGCTTCAGCCGCCATTCATGCTCGGCCCAGCCCTGTGCATAGCGTCCGGCTTTGAGCAGGGTGATGGAATGGTTCAGGCGGATCTGAGCATCTGTGGGGCGGTAGACAATGGCGCGGCGGTAGGCGTTCAGAGCGTCCTCAAACCGGCCTTCTCCTGCCAGAATGCAGCCGATGTTGGAGAGGGTGCCGGCGTGTTCCGGGTTTTCCGCCAGCACGCCTTCCAGCACGCTCAGAGCCTCGGCCATATCTCCGCGCTCCGTCAGCGCCATAGCCAGCATGTTGTAGGAATAGGTGGCATTGGGGCGGAGGGCGATGGAGTGGCGCAGGGTTTCAACGGCCTCGTCAAACAGGCCCATCTGGGTCAGCACGCCGCCCAGCACGTCATAAATACGGGCATCCTGCGGGGTGACCTTCAGCGCGGCACGGCAGGTCGCAACGGCATCCGGCCTGCGGTCCAGCTCCGCCATGATGTCGCTCAGGTCCTGCAGGGGGTGAACGGTGGTGGGGCTTTTCTGTGCAACCCGGCACAGAAGTTCCGCAGCCTGTTCCGGCTTATTGGTTCCTGCCAGACAGAAGGCGCGTACTATATCAACGGAATTCTCCCCACTGCTGGCGTAGGGACTGAGGGCCTTCAGAGTGCTTTCAAAGTGCCCGGCTTTGATCTCACTCAGCGCCCGGCGCAGAATGGCAGGATCAGGAACCGCAGAATGTGCGGGGGAGGAGGCTTTGCGCGTCATGGCCGCCAGCCTACTGCGCTGATGCAGTGCTGAAAAGAGGAAGCGCACCCGCCATCAAAAAACCCGGTCAGGCACTGGGCCGGACCGGGTTTTTGCGTCAGATCTGGAGCGGGAGCCTCAGGCTGCTTTCATCACAGCCGTGAGGGAGTCCAGAACTTCCGTGGGGTCTTTTTTCTCAAGAACAGCGACTTCCGCCACAAAACGTTCCTGAGCGGCTTCAAACAGCTTCCGTTCACTAAAGCTGCCGTCCAGACTGTCCACATTGCGGCGCAGGTCACGCAGCACTTCGGCGATCTGAACCAGATCACCAGAGTTGATCTTTTCCTGATACGCAACAGCGCGGCGGGCCCACATGCCTTTGCTGACATGCGGCTTGCCCTTGATGATGGCCATGGCTTTGTCCACAATCTCGCGCGAGACGATTTTGCGAAGACCAGCTTTACGGGCTTTTGTCAGCGGGATGCGCAGGGTCATCTGGTTGCCGGGGAAGGAGATCTGAATCACTTCCAGCTTGGTCCCGGCAATCTCGTCAACACCGATGCGGTCTACACGGCCCACGCCATGGGCGGCATAGACAATGGCGTCACCTTCCTGGAAGGGGTCGTCATCTTTAATTTTGGTTTTGGCCTGCGCTGCGGTTGTTGCGGCGGCAGTGCGTGCCATTGCGTCTGTCACGCCGCCTTTCGGAGTTGTTCTGAATGTGCTCATAACCAAACCTTATACCACAATTTCCGTGGCCTGTCTTCCAAAACGGCTGACAGGCCCGTATGGCAGATGGAGCCGCAGATCAGGGCTGAATGCCGTTTACTGCGGTGATGGGCGGCGGCAGCGGCAGACCTGTGGGCTGGACCACATCAATCTCAATCGTGCGGGCCATTGCGGCCATGGGGAGGGCGTGCGGCGTGCTGGCAAACGGCTCCTGCAGGTCATTCGCACTTTTATCGAGCACCAGAAACAGAATACCCACCAGAGATGAACCCAGCGGCGTAATCCATTCCAGCGTCTGCACCATGGATAGCGGCAGAACGATACAGAAGACGTTCACCAGAGCACGGGGCAGGGCAGAAAACTGCATGGGCAACGGCGTGTTGCGAATACGCTCAAGCCCGCCCTGCGCATTGGCGAGGTCCGAGAGGATGCGGTCAATCTGGCCATGCACTGCGCCATCAATGCCCTTTTTAGCCACTTCATCACTCACGCCCAGACCGAGCTGATAGAGAATGGCGTTAGGCTGGTTGCGCCAGCCTGCAATGGCCTTTGCCATTTCCGGCGGGAGCAGGCGGTTGACGTCGGCAGAAACATCCACATTCCCCAGCGCGCCGCGTAGGGCATGCGGATAGGCGGCCATGCCCATCATCAGGTCTGGGCGGTCCTTGAGCAGGGTGCCGACCTGTCGGCCGAAGGAGCGGCTATTGTTGGTAATGGAGCCCCACAGGGTGCGAGCCTCCCACCAGCGGGCATACGCACTGTTGCTGCGAAAGCCCATGAACAGGGCCAGCGCTGAGCCAATGAGCGATGTGGGCAGGCTTGGCTGCTCCATCCATTCCTGATGGAACACCTGGAACAGGATAACCACGATGAGATCCCACGCCGCCATAAGCAGGATAACACCAAAAATTTCTTTACTGATGATGCGCAGGCCGATCCGTTGGTCAACGATCATCCATTAAATCTCCATTCTATCTGGGGTCAGGCACCGGGGCCGGACCGTAAAAAGCAATGTTGCTTAACAGCTTAGCCCCCAAAGGGTTTCCTTGGATGCAATGCTGTAGCGCGTAAAATGGGACAATAGCATGGTCTGGCGCGTGTGTGGCGGGGGTGGGAGGGCTTTTTAAAAAAATCGTCATGATTTTCTTGTGACTCCGGACACGAGAACAGCTCTGGCCCTCCCGTTAAAAAGCGGATTATCGTGGTTGTATTACGTCAGGGCGGCAGAGCATTTGCGCTGTGGCTTGGGGAAAGTAAGGAGTGTCGGGCTGATGACGACCAGCAGCATGCTGAAAACCAGATCGGAGCACCTGTGCCACGGGGGGCGTGTTGGCTTTTACAGCCATCAGTCCGACGTGCTGGGGCTGGAAGCCCGCTTTGCCGTGTTTGTGCCGCCCGGTGCTACGGCGGCGCGGCCTGTGCCGGTGGTGCATGTGCTGGCGGGGCTGACCTGCACGGAAGAAACCTTCTTTATCAAGGCCCATGCGCTGGCTGAAGCCGCCCGACTGGGGATTGCTCTGGTAGCGACGGATACTTCGCCGCGCGGGGCGAAGGTGCCAGGTGAGGAGGATAGCTGGGATTTTGGCACCGGAGCCGGGTTCTATCTGGACGCGACACAGGAACCGTGGAGCCGCCATTACCGCATGGGCAGCTACATTGCGCAGGAACTGCCTGCCTTAACAGAACAGCTCTTCCCGCTGGATGGCGCGCGGCGCGGCATTATGGGGCATTCCATGGGCGGCCATGGGGCAATGGTGCACGGGCTGCGGGCACCGGAGTTCTGGAAATCCATCTCGGCCTTTGCGCCCATTGTGCATCCGGCTGCCGTGCCGTGGGGTGAGAAAGCCTTTACCGGCTACCTGGGGCCAGACCGGCAGGCATGGCGACGGGAAGATGCCGTCTGCCTGCTGGAAGATGGCTACCGCCACCCGGCGGATATTCTGATTGACCAGGGCGAGGCCGACCAGTTTCTGGAACGCGAGCTCAAACCGGAACTACTGGAAGAGGCTGCCCGCAAAGCAGGCCAGTCCCTCCGCCTCCGCCGCCATGCCGGGCATGACCATTCGTACTGGTTTGTGCAGAGTTTTGCGGCTGATCATATTCGGCATCATGCGGGGGTGTTGAATGGGATGTGAGGGAGGCTTAAAGAGTGAGTGAAAGTGGCTGGTCTGCTTTCGCCCTCATTTCTGACATAAGGCAGATTGTCCTCAATCGAAAAACAGACAGTGGTTAGCAATAATTGGTATGCTGAAAATGAAGAGACTGACATATTGTGATTTTGTGCATCTTAGTTGATAAGATAATAAATAATTATTTTTGGTGAAAAAGAGATGAGTTTTCTGCCTGACCCTTTGGTTTCAGAAGTGATTTCTTTATTAGAAAGCATTGAATTGGCGTGGATTGGAGAGGAAATAGAAGAGGTTATTAATGGTGGAAAACCAGAGACGTTTATCGTTAATCAATCTAAAATAGAAGGAAAACTTACATTTAAATTGGGAGAAAAAATTTCGTCTTCTGATGTGCGAGCTTCTGGCGAGAAGACACGAATGAAGCTGTCACCATTTACTTTAGATGAACAGATAAATATTATAAATAAAACCCTTGAGACGTATACGTATGAGGTTTCCAACAACATAAACGAGATTTTAAAGAGGGCAAATACAATCCACCTCAATGAGAGTGCCTCTGACATTGAATTGCATTTAGTTGATGATGAAAGCAATGAGGAATTTCAATTATATACAGTTGACCTTGACAGTATTAAAAAGAAACTAATTGTCATTCAAGGTTTGCTTTTAGAGATGATGTCGCTACCGTCCAAGGAGATTCTTAAAGATGGCGATTAGTCCTCGTTCAGGATATCTAGCACGTATAAGAACCGAACTTTCCAACTTAAAAGCTGCCAGTCCCTCTCTGGCATCGCGCGGCGTAATCGAGAAAGTTTATGAAATCTACATTCTGATGTGCTTACTTGAGGCTCTCCGTAATATTGGGGCAGTAATTGAAGCCCGTGACCTTAATGATCAGAAAACAAATAATTTAATATTCAGATTTGGTCCTGGAAAAATCCATAGTCCTACCACGCCCTCAACTTTTATAAATGCAATATGCCCTGGACGACAGTTTGAAGTTCAAAATGGTATTCGAGTTCGCGGACGTTCAAGTGTATTGCATGAGCTGGATGTATGTATCGTTGATAAAGAAGAGGCCGTGAAGTGTCGTATTCTTCAAGTTGATCCATCACAAAACAAAATTCACGCTTTTATAGAATGCAAATTTTATGGTGTTACACTTAATTTAAGCATAGGCCGTGAGTTTATAGGTCTTAATTCCGAATTTAGCACTTCAGTCAAGGCGCTTGTTTCCAATACATCCCACAGTGATATACCAAAACTTTTGAATGCCCATAAAGCAATGCCCATTTTTGAAGTTCGAATATCTAATCGTAGTCGTGAAGAACAACTGATTGGGTGGTTTTCTACGGAACTGCGACGGAGATTTCATATTCCTTAATGTATAGTACATCCGTCGGTTTGTTGATCTGGTCTTTCAAGAACGGACAGTCTGATTTCCCCCCCTAATCAGACATTCCCTCAGTCACTTACATTCACCCCGCAGCATGCGACGGGTTATGCGCAAAACCTGCTAGTGCGCCGAGCCATTTTGCAAATTCTCGGAGGAGGAGTTGCAGGGTTGAGGTCTCGAAGGGGTGTTCGAGGGCTGGGGGAATAACCGGGTAGGGGTAGAGGGTGACGCCCGGCAGGGTGCGGCGGAGTTCCACCAGAGCGCGGCGCATGTGGTAGCCTGCCGTAACGACCGTGAGCGTGTGGACATGGTTGTCCACCACCCATGCGGCTGTCTCGCTCGCATTTTCAATAGTGGAGCGGGCCAGATAGCCGAGGGTTACGCGGTCCTTGAGGCTTTCTGGCAGGTGCGGGGGGAGCAGGTCCTGTTGGGTGGCTTGTGGGTCTACTCCGGAAATCAGCAGTTTATCGCCTCGGTTTTGCATAAGCAGGCGCAGGGACGTATCCACGCGGCCTTGCCCACCTGTGAGTGCGACGATGCCATCGGTGTGTGGCATGTTGTCCGGTGCAGGCTTGAGCGCGTCATATACAAACCAGCCAAACGCCCCGCAGAGTGCCAGACTGGCCAGCAGCCCCATTTTAACCCACCAGAAGATGAAGCGAGACAGGCGTGAGGGGCGATGAGGACGATCGGCCTCGTGTCTCATGGGAGCCGTCGGAGCCAGACGCGGACCATAAACTGTGTCGTCACCCAGCCAATAAAGGCGGCCACAAACGGCAGGGCGGCGAGGCCGATCAGCATGTCACCGGGCAGCAGGTCCGGCAGAGTGCGCCAGTCCGGCATGGTTGTGCTGGCGGCTTGTAGCGTGGAGGCCGCAAACGGGGCAGCCATTCTGAACAGCAGGAGCAGCGGGGCCATGGCCAGCAGAGTGCCGAGCAGGCCGCCACCAAGTGCCAGGCCGCCCGTGCGCCATGCAAAGCGCCCGGCAATGTAGCTGTCTGTCGCCCCTAGCCCGTGCAGGATTTTAATAATATCACGTCGAGTGGACAGGCCCGCTTTTGTGGCCAGAGCGGTGATCATGGTGGCAATGCCGCCGACTGTTGCGAGTGCTAAAGCAGCGCAGGCCAGCAGGCTTTGGGCCAGAGCCCGCAGGCGGGTGCTCCATTCCGCATTATGTTCCACCACTGTGCCGGGCACATGCGCGTCCAGCGTCTGTTCCAGATTAGTCGGGGCTTCCTGCCCCTCGGCCAGACGCACTTCAATAACGGCAGGCAGGGGGAGAGCCGTTTTGCCCGCATCGCCCAGCCAGGGGGTAAGCAGTCTGGCCAGTTCGTCCTGCGTGAGCCGATGGACCTGTGTGCCGGTGGGCAGGGTGGCAAGGTCTGCCAGCACGGCATCGGCGCGGGTTGGCTGGGCGGTCTTGTCGGCTTTACTGGTTACGGCAAGGGGCTGGTCGGGTTCGGAGACCTGAATGGTCAGCAACTGCGCAGCACCGCCTGCCCAGCGGGTGGAGAGGGTGCGGGCACCGGTCGCGCCCGTCAGCGTCAGGGCGGCCAGAAAGCTCATCATAGCGACCAGAATGAACAGGCTTCTGTCCGGCAGTGCTTCTGAGAGGGAGAGACCGTCTTTACGGCCAGAAAAGGGAAGGGCCACGGCTCAGGCTCCATCCTGCACAAGGCGGCCGCGTTCCAGCACTAAGGCCGGTCGGGGCAGGCGGCGGACCAGTGCCTCATTATGGGTGGCGACAATCACGGTGGTGCCCATGCTGCTCAGTTCACTGAACATATCCAGCAGTTTGTGCGCCTGCGGTTCTTCCAGCGCGTTGGTGGGTTCATCCGCCAAAATCAGGCCGGGGCGATGCACAATGGCGCGGGCAATGGCGGTTCTCTGCTGCTCACCGCCAGAAAGGCGGGAGGCGCGGACGCCCAGCTGGTCGCCTAAGCCCACCCATTTCAGAATGGACTGCACTTCATCCGTAATTTCATCTTCCGGTCTGTGTTGCAGGCGCATGGGGAGTGCGACGTTATCGGCCACGGAGAGGTCCGGCATCAGCCGAAAATCCTGATGCACCATGCCGATTCTTTGCCGCAGGCGCACCAGAACGGAACGGTGTGTGTGGGCTGTCACATCCTTGTCCAGCAGGCACAGCGTGCCATCGGAAGGCAGGCTTTCCACATGCAGCAGGCTGAGCAGGCTGGTCTTGCCCGCGCCAGACGGGCCAAGCAGCCAGCGGAAGCCGCCCTGAGGCACTTCAAAAGACAGATTGGAGAGCACGGGGGTGCTGGCCTTGCGCTCCCTGCGCCATGAGACGTTGGTGAGACGAATCATAGTGAAAGCACGGTTCTGCCACGCGGCAGCAGACAGGAAGGACGGGGGTTACGCATGGGATCAAGTGTAACGGAGGGAAGGTGGTGCTGTCGATCAGAAGCCGTGGGGGAACGCTAAAATAGCAGGCCGGGGCTTCCGGTCTGGCGTGGCGTCCGGTCCGTTGTGTATAAAGGGGGCTGCCGGGGCTGGCTCGGCAAACACGTTGCCAGAGTAGCCCTCCGATTCGAGCCCTGAAGCCAATCGGCTAATTAATCAGCAAGAGGTAAGAATGCCCGCTTTACGAGAACTGATGCTGACGGACAGGTTCTGGCGGTGGGCATGGATGGCCAGCGGCGTGGTGGCTGTGCTGGTGGTCCTGTCAGTCAGTTTCTGGTGGCAGGATATTGTGCAGGTCTGGCCTGCGGCAGCCCGGCTGCATCAACCGGGCTGAGGTACCTTTTACATATTGCGCCCGGCTAGGGTGGCCAGTGTCGCACCGGCAGCGGCCAGACCCATCAGAAGAATGCCGTCCCAGATCATGCCGCTGGCTGTCAGCGTGTGGCCTGCCATGGTGAGCTGTTCCGGAATGGCGGAGGCGACGTTGGCAATGGCGTCACGCGCCTGCGGGTCAGCCGAGGCGCTGACGTGAGAGACCGCGCCAATCAGCACAGGCAGAGCTTTCCACGCGACACCAGCAATCAGCAGCAGCGGGGCAAACAGTTCTGCGAGTTGCTGGATAAAGTAGAAAACAAAATAGCAGATGGACCACAGGCCGGCACGGGCCAGCTTGAGCCCCAGCGGCGAAGAACTCTGCGCGCTGGATAAAAAGGAAAGGGGCCGCTGAGCATCAGCGCGGTTGGGGGTGTGGTCCATAGGTCTGGTGTGTCCTCAGCCAGTAAAAACAGGGTGCGGCGGCGGTCAGAAACCAACAGGCACGCACAGATTGGACAGGATTATACACAAGTGCCGCCCAAGCACACACAGGCTTGCCGCAAAAGGCAGAGGCTGTGGCTTTGCTGCTATAGGACTTTGTTATAACAATCATGTGGGCGTTAGTCTTTCTTGCTCAGGTAACGCATTCGCGAACAGACGGGGCTGCCGGGATTGGGCTAGATGAATTCACGCTCATGAACGCGTCACCCCTGTGGTCGTGAGGCAGGGGCATGATGTAGAAGACGGCAGCAGAAGAAACAGGACACCTGAAAACGTGATGGACGCTCCGGGGCAACAGGTGTGGGATGCGGAATTGAGATGACGATCCGCTCGAATAATATTTTGCTGGTGGGACTGGAGCCTGAGCGGCGTGAGGCGTTTTCTGCGCTTTTGAACCAGCGCGGCTTTCAGGTGCGATCTGCGCTCAGCGGTCGTCAGGCGTTTGAAGGGTTTGAGGATCAGTTGCCGGACCTGCTGGTGGTGCCTGCCGCGCTGCCGGATATGTCCGCCGCACAACTGTGCCAGCGCCTGCGGCTGAATGCGGTGACGCGGGGCATCCCCGTTCTGGTGCTGGTGGAAACGCAGAACCCGGAGCAGGAGCGCCTGATTCTGGAGCAAGGAGCTGATGCCTGCCTGAGCAGCCAGACTGAGCCGGCTTTCCTGATGTTTCGGATCTGCACTCTCCTGCGGGAGCAGGAGGAAGACCCGCTGTCCCGCATGGGGGGGACGTTCCGCCAGCCCTGTGTGGCCATTGTTACGGCTCCTGGTGGATTGCTGTGGTCCTGGCGGGGGAAGGGGCGGGATACGCCGCCTGTTCTGTCAGAGCTGCTGCGGCGGAATGGCGCCAGCGTCGTGTTGATTGATGATCCCGATGATTTTAATCTGACGAACTGGCCCGGTGGGAAAGATCAGCCGGATTGTCTGGTGGTGGATCTGGGCTGCCCGGTCTTTGACGGGCTGGCCTTTGCCCACACCGTTGTGGCCATGCGGCGCAGAACCCGGCAGTGCATGCGTGTGCTGGGGATGGTGGATGGTGGCCAGCTATCCGGGCAGATGGCCAGCATGGCCTTTACCGCCGGGGTGGAGGATCTGGTGGATACGGATATTGCGCCGGATCTGCTGGTAGCCCGCATTGGCAGCCTTGTGCGCCGCAAGATGGTGCAGGATGAAACCCGGCGGGAAGAGGCGCATATTGAAAGTGCGCGTGCCCGTATGGCGCTGGCGGATGCCTTGCGGCGCGTAAATGCGGATCTGGCAGCAGCCAACCGCAAGCTGATCGAGGCGCAGGCCAAGCTCGTGCAGTCGGCTAAAATGGCCTCGCTGGGGGAACTGGCGGCAGGGATTGCGCATGAGTTCAACAACCCGCTCGCGTTTGTTCTGGCGCATGAAAACACGGTCAACCGCAGTATTACCCGCGCCCTGAACGCCGTGCGCGAAGGCGATAGCCTGACGGCGGAGCAGGCGCTGGCCAAAAGCAGTGAACGTCTGGCCGCGTCTCTCGTCGGGCTCTCCCGCATGCGGGATCTGGTTGTTAGCCTGCGGCGGTTCTCCCGGCTGGAGGAAGGGGAGTTCAGCCGTCTGGATGTGCCGGATGCCATCAGCATGGTGCTGACTTTGCTGGCCCCCAAACTTGGGCAGAATATTCGGGTGGTGTGCGCTCTGGATGCACCGCCGGACCTGTTCTGTCAGGCGGCTTTGGTGAACCAGGTTGTCATGAATATCGTCAGCAATGCTGCCGACGCCATTATGGAAAAGCAGCGAGAGCAAGAGGCATCCGGGCAGCCCGCGGGCGAGGAAGACCGGATTGAAATCACGTCTACTCTGGAGCCCGCAACCACGCATGCCGGACAGGATTACGTGATCAGGATTAGTGATACAGGACCGGGTGTGCCGCAGGATCTTCAGGAACGCGTTTTTGAACCGTTTTTCACAACAAAACCTGTAGGCTCGGGGACAGGGCTGGGACTGGCGACAGCGTATGGCGTTGTACAGGCCCATGACGGGAGTATTGTTGTGACCGATGCGCGCGAAAATGGCGGAGCCTGCTTTACGTTGCGTGTGCCCTATCGGGCCGAAGAGGAGAGGCGCACTCATGCTGCCTGAACCTGACAAGCGGTCCGTTGTCCTGATTGTGGATGACGAGCCAGAGATTCTGGTCGCTCTGACGGATCTGCTGGAAGACACGTATGAGGTTCTCCCTGCCTCGTCGGGGGAGCGCGGGCTTGCGCTGCTGAAGGAACGCTCTGACGTTGCCGTCATTGTGTCCGACCAGCGGATGCCGGGCATGACGGGGGACGTGTTTCTGGCGCGCGCCAGACTGCTCTCTTCCGCCGGGGCTATTTTGCTCACGGGGTATGCGGATATCACGGCGGTGGAAGCCGCTTTGAATCAGGGGCAGATTTCCTTTTTTGCGTACAAGCCGTGGGATGATGAAACGCTGCTCTCCATGGTCGGGCAGGCGGCGTCTCGTTACCGGTTGGAAAAAGAGCTGCAATGTGAACAGCTTTTGCTGCGCGGCTTGCTGGATAATCTGCCGTTTGGTCTGGCGTTCAAGGAGCAGTCCGGGCGCTTTATCCGCCTGAACCGGCAGATGGCGCAGCAGTTCGGGCGGAGTGTGGATGCGTGTGAAGGCCACACGGAAGAAGAACTGGTGGATGCCACGCGTCTGGAGAGCCTGAAGGATGCGCAGAGGGTTCTGGACTCTTCCGGGCGGGACCAGCAGGTTTTGCAACTGGTCGGACCGGATGGACAGGCCCGCTGGCATGATCTGACGCGCGTGCGGCTGGATGGTGCGCCGGACGGAACCCTGGCTGCCGGGGCCTCTGCTCTGGAAAACTATTCCATCCTGATTGATCGGGATGTGACCGATTTGCTGGCGATGGAGCAGCGCCTGCGTCAGGCCGAAAAAATGCAGGCCATTGGCACGCTGGCAGGCGGCATTGCGCATGATTTTAATAACCTGCTGACGGCTATTCTCGGCTCGCTTGAACTGGTGATGGATCTGGAGCCACCCAAAGAGCCGGGTGTCTCCCGCCTGTTCCATAACGCGCTGGAAGCGGCCCGACGCGGTGGTGCGCTGACGCAGAAACTTCTGGACTTCAGCAGGCCGCGCCATCTGGTGTGCCAGCAGGTTGATTTGCGGGATCTGATGGCATCTCTGCAAAGTTTCATGACGCAGGGTAAAGTGCCGGATGAAATTCAGGCCGTGCTGGGGGCGGCGGCACTTTCCTCCAGCAGCCGCATCAGCACTGTGCAGTTTGATATCCCATCTACGCCGCTGCCGGTGGTGTGGACGGATGCCACACAGCTGGAACTGGCGGTGTTCAATCTGTGCGTCAACGCGCTGGATGCGCAGCCCGAAGGCGGGGCGACTACGGTTTCCGTCCGGCAGGCAAACCGGCCTCTGGGCCTGACGGGCAGCGCCACCCACGGGGAAGCCTGGGTGGTGGTGCAGGTGATGGATCGCGGTGTGGGTATGACGGAAGAAATGCAGGCCCGCATTTTTGATCCGTTCTTCACCACCAAGGGCATCGGGCAGGGTACAGGGCTGGGCCTGTCCATGATCTACGGCTTTATCAGCCATTGCGGTGGGGAAGTGCGGGTGGAAAGCGTGCCCGGTGGTGGCACGTCCATTGAACTCTGGCTGCCCGCCATGGTGGAAGAGCGCGCGCCGGTCACACCGGTTCGACCTGTGCGCGGAGGGCCGGTGCCCCCTCAGACGTTGCCGCCGGTTCAGTCCGGCAAGACCATTCTTGTGGTGGATGATGAACCGGGTGTGCGGGCCGTGACGGCAGGCTTCCTGCGCCGGGCCGGGTATGACGTGCTGGAATCCGCCAGTGGTGCTGAGGCCCTGAGTGTGGTGGGCGACAAGCCGGATATTGCGCTGGTGGTGATGGACGTGATGATGCCGGGCATGAATGGGGATGAAGCAGCCCGCCGCCTGCATGACGTGCGGCCAGAACTGCCCGTCCTGTTTGTAACCGGCTATGCCGACCTTGCCTCGCTGCCGGAAGGGGTTACGGTTTTGCACAAACCCTACACGCGGGATGCCTTGCTGGGGGATGTCAGGGCTATGCTGGCCGCATAACGAGCGGTTTCCTGCCTGCTGGCCTCTTGTGCTGGCGGCAGGAAGGCTTATCTCTTTCTACCATGCAAAGCTTTCAGACAGCCTCCTCCTCGCATGATCCCGTCGGATGGCACGGGACAACCATCCTCTGTGTCCGGCGCGGCCCGACAGTGGCCATGGCCGGGGACGGGCAGGTGACGCTCGGCCAGACCGTCATCAAGGGCAACGCCCGCAAGGTGCGGCGTATTGGCCCCTCTGGCTCCATTCTGGCCGGGTTTGCCGGAGCAACGGCAGATGCCTTCACCCTGCTGGAGCGGCTGGAAGGCAAGCTGGAGCGCTACCCCAATCAGCTTGAACGCGCCTGTGTGGAACTGGCCAAGGACTGGCGGACAGACCGCTACCTGCGGCGGCTGGAAGCCATGATGGCTGTGGCCGATGCGGAGCACTCCTTCACGCTGACGGGGAATGGTGACGTGCTGGAACCTGAAGATGGCATTATCGCCATTGGCTCCGGCGGAAATTTTGCCCTCTCGGCCGCCCGTGCGCTGCTGACGGTCGAGGATCTGGATGCCGAGGAAATTGTGCGTCGTTCCATGAAAATTGCCGGGGATATCTGCGTGTATACCAATCACTCCGTGCGGGTGGAAACGCTGACGGCTTCTCCTTCAACCGACAAGGCTTCTTCCTGATGGACGCACCGACATTTTCTCCGAGGGAAATTGTCTCGGAGCTTGATCGCTTTATTATCGGGCAGGCTGACGCCAAGCGTGCTGTGGCTATTGCGCTGCGCAACCGCTGGCGGCGTGCGCAGTTGCCGGAAGCGCTGCGTGAAGAGGTGGTGCCCAAAAACATCCTGATGATTGGCCCGACTGGCTGCGGTAAAACTGAGATTGCCCGCCGTCTGGCCAAACTGGCTCAGGCCCCGTTCCTGAAAGTGGAAGCCACCAAGTTTACGGAAGTGGGCTATGTGGGGCGCGATGTGGAAAGCATCGTGCGCGATCTGGTCGAAGCCTCCATCACCATGCTGCGCGAGGTCAAACGCAAGGACGTTGCCACCCGTGCCGCGCAGGCTGCGGAAGACCGACTGGTGGATGCACTGGTTGGTGCCAGTGCCTCGGCTGAGACCAAGAACAAGTTCCGCACCATGCTGCGGGATGGCCAGCTGGAAGATAAAGACGTTGAGGTGGCTGTTGTGGAAGCAGCCCCCGCCGGCGGTGGTGAAATGCCGGGGATGATGCCCGGACAGGTCATCAACTTCAGCGAAATGATGAAGACCTTCATGAACAAGACACCCCAGCAGCGCCGCCTGAAAGTGGCAGCCGCGCGGGAGTATCTGGAGCGTGAAGAAGCCGACAAGATGCTGGATAATGAAGCGCTGACGCGGGAAGCCGTGGCGCATGCGCAGGAAAACGGCATTGTCTTTCTGGATGAGATCGACAAGGTCTGCGGTCGTGCTGCCGATGGTGGTGGACGCAGCGGTGATGTCTCACGCGAAGGCGTGCAGCGTGACCTGCTGCCGCTGATTGAAGGCACGACCGTTTCTACCAAATATGGGGCGGTGAAAACCGACCATATTCTGTTTATTGCATCCGGCGCGTTCCATCTGGCTAAACCGTCTGACCTTCTGCCAGAATTGCAGGGGCGTCTGCCGATCCGCGTTGAGCTTCAGCCGCTTTCTCGTGAGGATCTGCGCCGTATTCTGACGGACCCTGAGCATTCTCTGCTCAAGCAGTATATCGCTCTGCTCAGCACGGAAAACGTGACGCTGACCTTCTCGGACGGCGCTGTGGAAGCGCTGGCCGAACTGGCCGCCGATATCAACGATCGCGTGGAAAATATTGGTGCCCGGCGTCTCGCCACGGTGCTGGAAAAGCTGCTGGAGGAAATCTCCTTCACAGCGTCTGACCGGAAGGGCGAGGTCATTCACGTCGAAGCCTCTCTGGTTCAGGACAAAGTTGCTCCTCTGGCCCGCAAGGGCGATCTCAGCCGGTTTATTCTGTAATGAACGCACCCTTTTTACTGCCCGAAGAAGATACTGCCGCTGAGGCGATTGAAGCGATCCGTGACGAGCTTGAAGTCTTTGATGACTGGATGGAACGCTACCAGTACATCATTGAGATGGGCCGCAAGCTGCCGCCATTCCCGCCGGAATGGTGCAATGATGAGCACCGCGTTCCAGGCTGCCAGAGCCAGGTGTGGCTGGAAGCACGGGAAGAGGGCGGAAAGCTCTACTTCGCAGGATTGTCCGACGCGGCCATTGTCTGCGGTCTGGTCGCACTCCTCCTGCGGGTTTATTCCGGCCGCACCTGTGAGGAAATCATGGCGACAGATCCGCACTTTTTGCGGGACCTCGGGCTGGTGCAGGCGCTTTCTACCAACCGTGGCAACGGAGTGGAAGCCATGGCGCGGGCGATCCGGTCTGCGGCGGCGTCTTTGAAAGTCTGAGACAGGATTTCCGGTTTTTGGATTTTCTTTAGTTGGTCGCGCCAGATAACTGGTCGTTCCAGATGAATAGAGCAGCCCTTCAGGTCCTAAACGGTCTGGAGGGCTTTTTTTATGGGCCGACTGTTGTCTTTCACAGTCGCCTTTTAGAGCTTGGCGCATAAAAAAAACCGGCGGCTGAAAACAGCGCACCGGTTTTTTGTAACCGTCTTATCCGTTCAGGAAAAAGCCTGCGTCAGGCGGGCTTTTTCTCGGAAAGGCCTTTCAGAACATCCGCAGGGCGGATGGGCTGGTGGCGCAGGCGGACACCCACGGCATTGAATACGCCATTGGCAATGGCCGCGCCAATGGTGGTTACACCCGGTTCACCAAGGCCCATGGGCTTTTCGGTGCTGTCCACAAACTCGATATCCATTTCCGGGATGTCGGTAATGCGGAGCGGGGTGTAGGTGTTCAGGTTGCGGTCGCGCACGTTGCCGTTTTCGATTTCGGTGTTCTCAAACAGCGCCATGCTCAGGCCCCACAGAGCACCACCTTCCGTCTGGGCCATAGCGCCATCGGGATCAACAATCGTGCCAGCATCCAGAACCAGCCAGATTTTCTGGCAGGTCACAACGCCGGTTTTGCGGTCCACATGCACCTGCACGGCACCTGCCGTCCAGGTCGGCATGGCGCGTTCCTGACCGAAGGTGGTGGCAATGCCAATGGCCGTATCTTTCGGCAGCTGGGCTTTGCCATAGCCGCATTTTTCAACCAGACGCTTCAGCACGTTGGCCTGACGGGTCGCGCCCCCAACAGAGTCCGGTGCCTTGCCTGCATTGCGGCCTTTGGCCGTCAGCAGGGAGATGCGGAACTCAACCGGGTCATGCCCGAGTTCGTGGGCCAGTTCATCCAGAAACGCTTCATGCGCCCATGGCGTCCAGCCGGAACTCACGGAACGCAGCCAGCCCGGACGGAACGTGGCGTCAGCCAGATCATTATCCAGCGCACGCACGCGCATCGGCCCGACATCATACCAGTGGTCAGCGCCAGCAATGGCGAACTGATCGTAAGGTTTGCCGTCTGCACCTTTTTCCATGAAGGCCGAAGCCATCACGCCGGTCGGCCAGCCTGCAGAGGCATGGTGCTGCCAGCCTTTGAGGGCCTTCTGGTCATCCATAGCCACACGCACCGTCTGGATGGACGGGGAGCGGAAGGAGTCAAACTGCATATCGTCAGAGCGGGTCAGGATCAGTTTGACCGGCTTGCCGCCGAGTTCCTTGGAAATCAGCGCGGCAGGAACAGCGTAATCCCCGTTCAGGCGTCGGCCAAAGCCACCACCCAGCAGGTAACTGCGCATAACAACGTCGGTCTCTTTAACCTGCAATGCCTTGGCGATAACCGGCAGGAACAGGGACTGCCACTGGTTACCGCAATGGATTTCCCATTTGCCGTCCTGCTGGCGGGCCAGAGCGTTCATGGGCTCAAGCTGATAGTGCAGCACGGATGCACAGGTGTAGGTGCGCTCAAACACGTGTTTGGCAGACGCGAAGGCTTCATCCACGCCATCATCATTGAACACGCAGGAGCCGCCGGTTTTCTCGGCAATCTGCTTGCGACCGTGTTCGATAATGTCTTTTTCCGAGACATTGGCCGTCTTGCCCGGCGTCCAGGTGACCTTCAGCGCATCGGTTGCGCGGATGGCGGCCGGATAGGTGGAGGCCAGAACAGCAACCCAGCCGGGCACCGTGTCGGACGGATCGTTCAGAACGATGTAGCGGATATAGCCTTTGATCTTTTTGGCTTCGCTATCATCAACGGAGACAACCTTGGAGCCATAGCGCGTGGGCGGCAGCTTGGGCCGCGCATACACCATGCCTTCCAGCTTGGCGTCGATGCCGTAAATGGCGGTGCCGTCAGTCTTGGCCGGAATATCCAGCGCTTTGACGTCTTTACCAATCAGGCGACGTTCAGAGGCGGGTTTGAGCGGCAGCTTGGCCATCTCATCCGGGCTGAAGGAGCGTGTGGGGCGGGCGTGGCTGACAATGTCACCAAAGGAGACAGAGCGGCTGCCGGCAATCACGCGGCCATTACGCGCAATACAGTTGGCGGGGGAGGTGCCAAGCAGTTTGGCGCCTTCTTCCACCAGCACGGTGCGGGCTGCGGCCCCAGCCTGACGGAAGACATCCCATGTCATCCATACGGACCATGACCCACCGGTGACCATCAGGCCCCATTTGGGGTCTGTATCCACATAGGTGATACGGACCTTGTCCCAGTCGGCTTCCATTTCGTCCGCAATAATACGGGCGAGGGCGGTGCCAACATGCTGGCCCATTTCTGCGCGGATGATGTTGACGTTCACCACGCCATCCGGGCCGACAGAGCACCAGACAGTCGGTTCAAACGCGCCGTTGCCGGGCAGGCTGGCATTCTGCGGGTAGGTCTGCGCGGCAGAAGCCTCCCGCGCGAACCCGAACATGAACGCCGAGCCAAGGCCTGTCAGCAGCACACCACGGCGGGTCGGGCCACGCCCGGCCGCACGGTCCTGCCGGGCTGCAATGCGTTCCAGTTTACCCATTAGATTTCTCCTCACGCATGGCGGCGGCGGCTTTCTTGATAGCCTTGCGGATGCGGACATAGGTCATGCAGCGGCACAGGCTGCCGCCCATCACGCCGTCAATTTCCTCATCCGTCGGGTCCGGATAGTCCTTCAGCAGGCTGGCAGCCTGCATGATCTGGCCGGACTGGCAGTAACCGCACTGCGGAACCTGAATATCCCGCCATGCCTGCTGCACGGGGTGTTCACCCTCGGGGTGCAGCCCTTCAATCGTGGTGATCTCAGCGCCTTCAATGGAGCTGATCGGCGTGATGCAGGAGCGGGTGGCGCGGCCCCCCACATGCACGGTGCAGGCACCGCACTGGCCAACGCCACAGCCAAATTTTGTGCCTGTCTGGTCCAGCTCGTCACGCAGGGCCCAGAGCAGGGGGGTATCTTCTGGCACATCGACGGAAACGTCACGGCCATTGAGTTTGAACTTAATCATGAGTGGCTCCGTGTGCCGCCTTAGTGAGAAGAGTTAACGGGAAGGGTTTTAACGGTCTTGCGAATTTCCGCAGCTTTCTTCTCAAGATCTGTCCAGGGCGGCAGCGTGGTGCGTGTGCGGCGCAGATAGGCAGCAATGCGGGCCATGTCTGCATCGGACAGAGCGTTATAGAAGCTGGGCATGGCGACACCGGACTGGCCTTCTTCAGCCGTCAGGCCGTGCAGCATGACCTGATAAAGGTTGGTCGGTTCATCCAGCCACAGCGCGTTGTTCAGAGCGAGATCCGGGCGGCCGAGGACGGGCATGGGGGCTGCGTTGTAATGGCAGGCGCCACAGGCGCCCTGATACAGGCGGGCATCCGGGTCCAGCGTGTTCGGGCCGATCAGGTCCTTTTTGGACTGTTCCATGGCGCGGGCGAGAGCCGCTTTGTCATGACCCTGACGTTCCGCAGCGTGGTCCACGTCCGCATAGTAATGCGCAAGGGCATGCACATCATAATCCGGCACCTGAGAGAGGAAGCGGTGCGGGATGGGGGACATCGGGCCGCCAGCCGGGCCGTGCAGCGGGGCTACGCCAAAGCGCAGATACTGGTACAGCTCGTCTTCCGTCCATGTGGTCGGGGTCGGGTTCTTGTCGTTCAGCGGGGGGGCAATCCACGCATCAACAACAGCGCCGTCATACATGGAGCCCTTCTTTTCAGCACCCATCAGGTTACGCGGCGTATGGCATGCACCACAGTGGGCATTGCCTTCGGCCAGATAGGCACCACGGTTCCACAGCGCATCATGGCTGGGGTCGGGTTTGTAGACGCCGGGGGTGAAGAACATCAGCTTCCAGCCAGCCTGGAAAATACGCAGGCTGAGGGGGAACGGCAGTTCGTTCGGGCGGCGGGACATGTGCACGGCAGGCCGTGTCATCAGGAAGGCATACAGATCAGAAATGTCCTGATCCGTCATTTTGGTGAAGTGATCGTACGGGAAAGCCGGGATCAGATGCACGCCCTGACGGGAGACACCATAGCGCAGGGAGCGGCGCAGAGCCTCTTCCGACCACGCGCCAATGCCCATTTCAGGGTCAGGGGTAATGTTGGAGGAATAGATGGCCCCGAACGGGGTTTCCATCTTGTAGTCACCGGCAAGCTCAGGGCCGCCGCCATTATCTGTGCGGGTATGGCACTCCGCACAATAGCCTTCAGCGGCAACAATGCGGCCGCGCTCAATCTGCTCGGCTGAAAAGCTGCTGGCCGCCGGCGGCTCTATCGTGGCAATCGGCGGATACCATGCATAATACAGAAACCCGAGCCCACCCAGGACACCAGCCCCGACAGCTCCTGCTAAGAGACGTTTGATCACTCTACCCCCAATCCTGTGCATACGACAGCCAGCCGAAGCTGAAAGACTGAAAACATCCAGTCCCTCCTCTTCGGGAGGTCCGGGAACCTGCCGTCTGAAGGTCTGTTATTTAATAGTGGACAAAACTTATCTGGATTTGGCCTGCAAATAAACGCATAGGTTTGTGCGTAAAGCAGAGAAATCTGAATAAGATTTATTTGAAACACGATAATGTTATGGAAATCAGCCAGTTTCCCCCTTGACTGTATTTTTCTCTATATCGACGGGGGCTCTTTTGCATGTAAGACATGCGCCCACTGCGTGCGGAAACCCCTGTTTTTGTGAGCGGTTTTGGCTTGTTTACGCAGTGTAGTTGCCTGCAGGAAAAGTTCTGCCCGAAAAAACGAGCAGAACTTTAGTGTTATAACAGAATTACAGGCCGAGTTCTTTAAGTGTCTGGCGCGCGCCGTGCGTGCGGATACTGCTGCGCAGTTTGGTTACATCCTCAACAAACGCCGGATACTGGTCCAGATCCCAGCCAGAGAAGACCGGCATGGTCAGGCCTGCGGCCAGATCGTCTTTCAGCGCCAGATCTTTGGCGGCATCAGGCAGGCCCGGCTCGGCAATTTTGTAGGTTTTGTGGCTTTCCGTCTCGCCGCGCAGATATTCCAAGAAGCAGGCGACACCAAAGGCAACACGCCGATGGTCTTTGCCGTCTTTCAGGACGCCTTTGACGGTGTCGGTCCAGAAAACCGGCAGCTTGGAGGCGCTATCTGACGCAATGCGCAGAAGCTGGTCTCCCACAGCCGGGTTGCGGAAGCGGTGCAGAACCTGACGCGCATAGTCGCTGAGGGATACACCTTTGGGCGGAGTGATGAGCGGACTGGCATCATTTGCCAGAAACTGCTCCAGCAGGGTGACGAGTCCGGCGTCAGCCATGGCGTGCGGCACGGTGTCATAATCCATCAGCACGCCGGGCAGGGCGAGCATGGAGTGGGAGGCGTTGAGCATGCGCAGTTTCACCTGCTCATACGGGCCAACATCATCCGTAAATTCCACGCCAACGGCTTCCAGTTCCGGGCGACCTGCACAGAATTTGTCCTCAATGACCCACTGCGTGAAGTCTTCCGCAAACAGCGGCATCTGGTCCGCAATGCCGCTCATATCGTCCAGCCGGGCAATGTCGGTCTCGGAAACGGACGGGGTGATGCGGTCCACCATAGTGGAGGGGAAAGTCACGTTTTCCTTGATCCACGCGCCCAGAGCCGGGTCCCGCGCTTCCGCAAAGGTGCAGAACGCCGTGCGGGCGACGGTGCCGTTATCGCGCAGATTATCACACGTCATGACGGTGAAGGGGCCGATGCCACTCTCCCGGCGCAAACGCAGGGCTTCCGTCACCAGCCCGAAAGCGGTTTCCGGCACGTCGCGCTTGAGGTCCGCGGCAATAGCGGGATCATCCAGCATGAATTTGCCGCTGGCATCTACGTAGTAGCCGCCTTCTGTAATGGTCAGGCTGACAATTTTAATGGCCGGGTCAGCCAGCCGTTTGATGGCGGCGGCGCGATCCTTTGCGGCCTGCACATATTCGGTAATAGCGCCCAGAACGCGGATGGTGTGCGTGTTGTCCGGTGCAAATTCCGTCAGCGTATACAGGCCATCCTGTTCCGCCATAATGGCGGCGCGGCGGGTTTCCCGCGTATTATCACGCAGCCCTACGCCCACAATGGCCCAGTCCTGCTGGCCGGGGCGTGCCAATACCCGATCAACATACAGCGCCTGATGTGCCCGGTGGAAGTTGCCGACGGCCAGATGGGCAATGCCCGGTGTGGTCTTCTGGCGGTCATAGGCGGGGGTGAGAACCTGCGGCGGAAGTTGTTTGAGGGTGGTATTGGAAAGGGCAATCATGAAATTGGCGTACCTCGTTCTGTTTTCAGGCAGATCTGGTGCAGGCTAAAAATCTTTCAATCACAGCGCGCTGGAGGGCTGTGGTACACAGGGTGCGGTGCCCGGTTTGCGGGCGGGAAAGGCCTGACCATGAGGAACCATACCATGGTTGCGCAGAAAAATCCCGGTGAGATGCCGCTTGAAACTCTCCGCACTTTCCGTTATGTCAGCGCCTTCGTTACACGCGTCCGGGCTTGTGGGGCATGCCCGGCCGTGTTTTGCCGCTCTGGCAACAGAGGGGCGCGGTTCGAGCTTTCAGGAGTAAAGAAATGCCCAAGATGAAGACCAAGTCGTCGGTCAAAAAGCGGTTCAAAATCACCGCAACCGGCAAGGTGCTCTCAGGTCCGTGCGGTAAACGTCACGGCATGATCAAGCGTCCGCAGAAAATGAAGCGCACCAACCGTGGCGCACAGGTGATGACACCGCAGGACGGTCGTACCGTCAAGCAGTGGGCACCCTACGGGCTGGTTTGAGGAGCATCTGAGATATGGCACGTGTAAAACGCGGTGTAACAACCCACGCTCGTCACAAAAAAGTCCTGGACATGTCCAAGGGCTTCCGTGGCCGGTCTTCTACAAACTATCGCATTGCTCTGGAACGGCTTGAAAAGTCTCTCCAGTACGCATACCGCGATCGCCGGAACAAGAAGCGCGAATTCCGCGCTCTGTGGATCCAGCGTATCAATGCTGCTGTGCGTGAGCACGGCCTGACCTACAGCCGTTTCATCAACGGTCTGGACAAGGCTGGCATTGAAATCGACCGTAAAGTTCTGGCCGCCATCGCTTTTGATGACGCCGCAACGTTTGCGGAAATCGTGAAGAAAGCTCAGGCCGCTCTGGCTGCCTGAGGCTTCTGGCCGATTTGTCCTGAAAAAGGCCGTCCGCAAGGGCGGCCTTTTTTGTTCCGGCGGCTGTTTTTCTGGCTAAGGGGTTTTCTCTGCGCGGCTGAGCGGGTATCCGCCTCCTAGCATTTTCCCCTCTCGTGTGAGGTTTCATGAGCGACGATCTTGAGATTCTCCGGCAGGACGTCCTGTCGGAACTGGCCGGTGCGGCCGATATGCGGGCATGGGATGCCGTGCGTGTTGGCACACTGGGTAAATCAGGCCGCCTGACGGCGTTGCTCAAGGCGCTGGGGAAAATGGCCCCGGACGAGCGTAAGGCGCGTGGCGTGGCGCTCAACCGCCTGCGCGATGACCTGACGCGGGCCATTGAAGACCGTGGGCGTGAGCTGGAAGCCGCAGCGCTGGAAGCCCGTCTGGTTGCCGAGCGTGTGGATGTCAGCCTGCCGCCACCCGTGACGGCACAGGGGTCTATTCACCCCATCAGCCGCGCTGTGGAAGAAATGACCGCCATTTTCGGGGCCATGGGCTTCAGTGTGGCGGAAGGGCCGGATATCGAGACGGACTGGCATAACTTCTCCGCCCTGAACACGCCGGACCATCACCCCGCCCGGACCGACCATGACACGTTCTATCTGCCGCCCGTGCCGGGGCTGGATGTTGCGCGCGTACTGCGCACCCAGACCTCTGGCGTGCAGATCCGCACCATGCTCAGCCAGAAGCCGCCGATCCGCGTGATCTGCCCCGGCCGCACCTATCGTGCTGACCATGATGCGACCCATTCCCCCATGTTCCACCAGTGCGAAGGTCTGGTGGTCGGGCAGGGCATTACGCTGGGGCACCTCAAGGGCTGCCTGATTGAGTTCCTGCGGGTGTTTTTTGACAAGCCGGATCTGCCGGTACGCTTCCGCTCCTCCTACTTCCCGTTTACCGAGCCTTCCATGGAAGTGGATATCGGCTGGTCTCGCCGCACGGGTGAGATTGGTGGCGGGGAAGACTGGCTGGAAGTGCTGGGCTCCGGCATGATTCACGCCCGCGTGCTGGCCAACTGTGGTCTGGACCCGCGTGAATGGCAGGGCTTTGCCTTCGGGATGGGCGTTGAGCGCCTGACCATGCTGAAGAACGGCATTCCCGATCTGCGTTCGTTCTATGAGAGTGATATTCGCTGGCTGCGTCATTACGGGTCTGACCCGCTTGCGCCCGCACTGCTGCACGAAGGGGTGTAAGACATGAAATTTACGCTTTCATGGCTGTATGACCATCTTGAAACCTCAGCCACGGTTGAGGAAATCTGCGCCAAACTGAACCAGATTGGCCTTGAGGTTGAAGGGGTGGAAAACCCCGGTGCGGCGCTTGAGCCGTTCCTGACCGCCCGTATTCTGGAAGCCACCCAGCACCCGAACGCGGACCGCTTGCAGGTCTGCCGCGTGGATGCCGGGCCGGGCATGACTGATGTGCAGGTTGTGTGCGGCGCGCCGAACGCCCGCGCCGGTCTGGCAGTCATTTTTGCAAAACCGGGCACGTATGTGCCGGGGCTGGATATCACCATCAAGGCAGGCAAAATCCGTGGGGAAGCCAGCGGCGGCATGCTGTGCTCCCTGCGTGAGCTGGGCATGGGGGAAGATACCGGCGGTATTGCGGAACTGCCGGAAGATACACTCCCCGGTCAGTCCTATGCCGATTTTGCCGGTCTGGACGACGTGGTGATTGAAATCGCCATCACCCCCAACCGTGGCGATGCGCTGAGCGTACGTGGGATTGCGCGTGACCTCGCTGCAGCTGGTCTGGGCACGCTGCGGCCATGGATGGCCGAGGCGGTTGAAGGGACGTTTGAGTCCCCCATCACATGGGAAAATTCCTACCCGGAAGCCTGCCCGTGGGTGCTTGGTCGCACCGTGCGGGGCGTGAAGAATGGTCCCAGCCCGGAATGGCTGCGCCGCAAGCTGGAAAGCATTGGTCTGCGGTCTATTTCTACGCTGGTGGATATTACCAATTACTTCTGTTTTGATCTTGGTCGCCCTCTGCATGTCTTTGATGTTAAAAAACTTTCAGGTAGCCGTCTGACCCTGTGTCACGGTGCCGGAGAGACCTTTAAGGCGCTGGACGGGCAGGACTATACGGTCACGCCGGATGACTGCGTGATTACCGATGCCAACGGCGTGCAGTCCGTTGGGGGCATTATGGGCGGCGACGCCTCTGGTGCGGATGAGGGCACGACGGACGTGTTCGTGGAATGTGCGCTGTTTGACCCCGTGCATATTGCTCTGAGCTGCCGCCGTCTGGGGCTATCTTCTGATTCCAGTTATCGCTTTGAGCGCGGCGTGGACCCGGCTCTGCCCGTTGCAGCTATGGAAGCTGCAACCCGCATGATTATTGAGCTGTGCGGCGGTGAAGCCAGTGAGGTTGTCTCCGCTGGTGAGCAGCCCGCATGGCAGCGGGAAGCTACGCTGCGGTTCAACCGGGTGCGGGATCTGGGTGGGCTGGATGTGCCTGCGCAGGACAGCATCGCCCTGCTGGAAAAGCTTGGCTTTGAGGTTCAGGAAAAGACCGAGACCCATGTGCGGGCCAGCGTGCCGTCCTGGCGCAATGATATTGCTCAGAAGCCGGTTCTGGCTCAGGGGCAGGATCTGCCTGCTGATCAGGCCGCTCGTGCTGCCGAAGGTGTGGAACTGATTGAAGCCGAGAGCGATCTGGTGGAAGAAGTGCTGCGCCTGAAAGGGCTGGACGCTGTGCCGCCTGTGCCGCTGCCGTCTGTCAGCGTAGTGCCTGCTGTGGCTCTTACGCCGCGTCAGGTGCGGGCTGCGCGGGCGCGTCGGGTTCTGGCTGCACGTGGACTGGTGGAAACGGTTGGGTTCTCCTTCGTCTCACATGAGGATGCGCTGCGCTTTGGTGGCGCACCGGACTCCCTGCGGCTGCTGAACCCCATTGCATCTGATCTGGACCAGATGCGCCCCACGCCCATGGTCAATCTGGTTGCAGCCAGCCAGCGCAATGCTGCGCGGGGCTGGGCGGATATCGGGCTGTTTGAAATTGGGGCCGGGTTCTCGGAAGACGGGCAGCAGCAGATTGCCGCGGGCCTCCGCGCTGGCCATACGCCGCGTTATCCGGGGCAGGTCAGCACGGCTGTGTCCCTGTGGACGGCCAAGGCGGATGCGCTGGAACTGCTCACACAGCTTGGTGTGTCGGTTGAGGGGCTGAGTGCGACGCCGGATGCGCCGTCATGGTATCATCCGGGCCGGTCTGGCGTGCTGCGTCAGGGGCCGAAAATGGTGCTGGGCTACTTTGGTGAGCTGCATCCGTCTCTGTTGCAGGCGGAAGGCATTGATGTGCCGGTCGTGGGATTTGAAATCCTGCTGGATGCCGTGCCGGAACCGAAGCGCCGCCGGAAATCCGCGCCGAAACTCTCTGCCTTCCAGCCTGTGCGGCGTGACTTTGCCTTTGTGGTGGCGCGCGACGTGCCGGGTGAAAAGCTGCTGAAAGCCGTGAAGGGTGCGGACCGCAATCTCGTGTCCGATGTCAGCCTGTTTGACCTGTATGAAGGTGAGCATGTGCCGGAAGGGCATCGTTCCATGGGGGTGGAAGTCACCTTGCAGCCCGTGGACAAAAGCCTGACGGATGCGGAACTGGAAGCTGTTTCCGAGCGTATTGTGGCCGCTGTCGCCAAAGCAACAGGGGCAACCCTGCGCTAAGCAGGGCAACGTGACAGAAACCGGAAGCGGAGAGCAGCAGGGATGACACACCGGACGACACTCCTGAGAAATGGGGTAAAGCTGGCACTGCTTTCTGCCACGGTGCTTTTGTGCGGTGCTCAAAACCTGCGGGCGGAAGAGATTACCGGGGCTGGGTCGAGCTTTGCGGCCCCGCTTTATCAGGCATGGTCTGCGGCTTCGTCCGCAAGCACCGGGGTGAGGGTCAATTACCAGACCATCGGCTCCGGGGCCGGGCAGAACATGGTGCTGGCTGGCACGGTGGATTTCGGGGCCTCTGATGCGCCGATGGCACCGGAAAAGCTGGAAACCGGGCATCTGATGCAGTTTCCCACAGGCATTGGCGGCATTGTGGTGATTGTAAATGTGCCGGGTGTGCCCGATGGGGCGTTACGCCTGACAGGCCCGGTGCTGGCTGGTCTGTATGATGGCAGCATCAGCTCTTGGAATGATCCGCGCATTGTGGAGCTTAACCCCAGCCTCAAACTGCCTGATCTGCCTGTCGCGGCACTACATCGGGCCGATGGGTCCGGCACAACCTTTGTGTTTACCGACTATCTTGGCCGGGTTTCTTCTGAGTGGAGCACGGCCGTCGGGCGTGGGACATCGGTTGACTGGCCAGCCGGGTCTGGTGCTCGTGGGAATGACGGCATTGCGTCCTACGTGGCCAACACGGAAGGTAGCATTGGCTACGTGGAATATGCGTATGCCGAGCGCAACCACCTGCCGATGGTGCAGTTGCAGAACAAGGCGGGGGGTTTTGTAACGGCCTCGGCAGAGAGTTTTGCTAAAGCAGCAGACTCTGCTCAGTGGGACGATAAAACTCTGACAGCAGCGTTGTCCGACACTCAGGGCGAGGGGGCATGGCCGATTGTGACCACAACCTATGTTCTGGTGCCGCAGCATCTGGCGGGTACGGAACACGGGCAGGCAGTCCGGACGTTCTTCCGCTGGGGGCTGACAAATGGTGAGGATGCCAGCCGCAAGCTGGATTACGTGCCTATTCCGGCGCGCGTGCGAACCATGGCGCTCGGGCGGCTGGATCAGCTTGCGCAGCCGGGAACGCCTAAGGAATAGCGCCCTCGCTGGGGGCAGAAAAATCCTCTCGCCAGTCTGATGTGGGGGGATATGCGCAGTCATCCCGTACTCATCCCATTGTTGTCCCGACTTTCATCCACAGATTCTGTGGATAAAGCGGGTCGGGACGGACGGCGGCTCTCGATGGGAAGAGAATTGACGCGGGTGAAGGCGCAGTGACTACTGCAGCCACACCTGTGAGAAAAAGAGCTTATTGACCTGAGTGTAAAAGAAATTCTTCAGGCGCGGTGAGGTGATGATGACATCATCTTTCTCAATCGCCGGGGCGATGGGGGCCTGTTCCATCACCAGATGATCCACCTCTCGCCAGAGTTCATCCCTCTGGTGCTGGGTAAGGGAGACGTCCGTTTTGGCGCGGTCCATCAGCGCCTGAATGCGCTTGTCACAAAAGCCGGGAATGTTGATGGAACTGTCCGAATTGGGATGGAAGTTCTCACAGCCCAGCAGGTCATCCAGAAAGTTGGAGGGGGACGGATAGTCCGCTGACCAGTCCTTGAGGGCAATCTGCACATGATTGCCGGAGTTCTGCATGTAGTTGAACGCCATGGAACTGCTGAGCGGACGGAGCGTGGCCTGATAGCCAATGCTTTGCAGCATGTCGCGCAGCCATGTGCCCATGGCGTAATCGATGCTCGTATTGGCCGTTACCAGCGTGACGTGCTGCCCGGCAGTCCCGCTTTCCCGCACCAGAGCGCGGGCCTTTTCCAGATCCGGTGCGGACCATTGCGCCGCAGGGGCGGAAGGAGACGCGCCGCGGGTGTAGAAGCACTGGTCAGACGCGACGGGGAAGGACGAGGGCAACATGCCGCACAGAGGCCGGGCAATACCGGGGCCGCCATACAGAATGACCATCGCCTTGCGGTTGAGCGCGTAGTTAACGGCCTGCCGTGCTTTAAGCTGGTTAAAGGGCGGCAGATTGACGTTCATCGGGATGAAATACATGGCCGGATGGGGTGCCACATGGGTTTGCGCTGTAAAGCGGCTCCCCAGTTCGCCCAGCCTGTCCATGGGGACCGTGTCCGCCAGCCAGTCATACTGGCCATTTTCAACAGCGGTCACGGCGGCTTCATCCGGGATGCCGAAGCTGTATTCTATGCGGTCCGGGTAGCCCTCGGGCTGGGCCTGAGCGTCCCACACCCGGAAATACGGGTTGCGGTCCAGATGCAGGAATTTGTTCGGGTCATACGTCGTGATCCGATACGGGCCGGTGCTTGGGGCGGCCACGTTGCCAAGATCGTGGTCCGGGGTTCCGGCGGGCAGAATGACGGCGTGTGTAAAGCCTAGTTTCTGCAAAAATTCCGTATCAGGCCGGGCAAGGTGGAAGGTAACGGTGCGGTGTGCCGGGTCTTCCGTAATGCCTTCCTTTAGCGTGCAGGTGGATGGGCTGCGCAGGCAGGCATCGGCACCCGCAATAGCGGAATAAAAGGAGCCAGCTGTCGGAGAGCCAACCCGGAAAATGCGCCGGAAGGAGGCGGCAACATCTGCTGTGGTCAGAAGCTGGCCGTTGGAAAAGCGGATATTGGGGCGGAGGGTGAACACATAGGTCAGACCGCCATCCTGCGGGGCAGGAAGTGTTTCGGCCAGATCGGCTACGACATCATTCCCACCGGGGCCGGTAACTTTGCGGAAGGTCGTCAGCCCGTCATACACCACCGCATACAGGTTGATGTATTTGCTGGTGTAATTGATCTGTGGGTCCAGTGTGCCGCCGGACGCTGCAGCGACCAGCCTGAGCGTGCCGCCCCGATGCGCGGCCAGTGTTTCAGGCGTTTGGTCAACGGCTGTTTGTGCCGTGGCCGTTGCCATGCTGGCGGCTGTTGTCAGGCCAGCCAGCAGAACAGCGAAACAGTAACGGTGCACGCCCCGGTGCCTTAGCGTGCGGAAGGCGCGCATTCCTGCCCCTCTTTAAGGTTTTTCGGCCGGAGCGTCATTCACCGCGGGCTGATCAGTCTGCCCCGGTGGCTGGTCTATAAGGTGAGAGAAGTTCTTGTAGAGGGAACTTACCAGAAAAATGCCCAGAATCAGCGTGACGATCACAATGCCAAGCCGCACGAGTTTGCCTTCCATAATCCTGCGGTTCCTTAGCGTTGTGTCGTGGGGTTGGTGGGGGGGCGGTACCAGCTCGGCCCGCGTTCCCCGTGGTGTGTTCTGGGGTGGTAATAGTGGTGGTCATGATCATCTGCGCAGGCAGCGAGCCCGAGCAGACTGAACAGAAACACACCCGGCATCATCAACCGTGCAGAAAGAGGAAAACGTTTCATCGGGAAACCATACCGGGATTTGGGGTGGGACGAAAGGGATGTCTGTCAGGCCCCGGCTACGCCGTTGCCCACCATATCCAGCGGGTTAACCAGCTTGTCAAAGGCCTCACCGTCCAGATAGCCTGACTGCACGGCAGCCTCCCGCAGGCTGAGGTTCTGCTCCATGGCCCGATGCGCAATGTCCGCCGCCTTGTCATACCCGATGGCAGGGCTGAGGGCGGTGACGAGCATGACGGAGCCATTCACATACTGAGCAAGACGCGGCTCATTCAGTTCCGTTCCTTCTACAGAGAACACTCTGAAATTCCGGCAGCCATCCGCCAGAATGCGGATGCTGTGCAGGCAGTTGGCCAGAATGACCGGGCGCATCACGTTCAGGTCCAGCTGGCCCTGGCTGGCGGCAAAGCCCACGGTGGCATCATTGCCCAGAACCTGAGAGGCGATCATCACCATGGCCTCACACTGGGTCGGGTTGACCTTGCCGGGCATGATGGAAGAGCCGGGTTCGTTTTCCGGCAGATGCAGTTCTCCAAGCCCGCAGCGGGGGCCGGAGGCCAGCAGGCGCATGTCATTAGCAATTTTCAGGAGGGGGACCGCCAGCCCGCGTAAGCCGGCAGAGGCCCGGACCATGGCGTCCAGCCCGCCCAGAGCCGCGAATTTATTGGGTGCGGTGACAAACGGACGGCCTGTCAGCTCGGCAATTTTGCTGGCAATGGCCTTGCTGAAGCCGGCAGGCGCATTCAGCCCTGTGCCGACTGCGGTGCCCCCGGCGGCAAGCTGGAACAGACCCTCGCGCGCAGTGCGGAGGTTGGCCAGAGCATCTTCCAGCATGCAGGCCCAGCCGGACCATTCCTGCCCGACAGTAAGCGGCACGGCGTCCTGCAGATGGGTGCGGCCAATTTTGACAACATTCATCCACTGCTCGGCTTTGCTCTGGATACTGTCGCTCAGGGCTTCCACCGCGGGGATCAGCCGGTCTTCTATTTCCAGCAGCGTGACGACGTGCATGGCGGTGGGGAAGGAGTCATTGCTCGACTGCCCCATATTAACATCATCATTCGGATGGACCGGTGTTTTGGAGCCGACTTCACCCCCTGCAAGCTGGATGGCGCGATTGGCGATGACTTCATTCAGATTCATGTTGGTCTGGGTGCCGGAGCCTGTCTGCCAGACATAGAGCGGGAAATGCGCGTCCAGTTTGCCGTCACAAATTTCATCCGCCACGCGGGCAATCAGATCAGCCTTCCATTGTGGCATCCGTCCGTCTGCTGCGTTGACCAGAGCCGCGGCTTTTTTGACCACCGCATAGGCATGGCACAGCGGCAGGGGCATGTGGTCCTCCCCAATGGAGAAATGCACGAGGCTGCGCTGCGTCTGTGCCCCCCAGTATTTGTCTGCGGGCACTTTGATTTCGCCCATTGAATCCCGCTCCATGCGGAACCCCGTTGCGGTCAGGCCCACCGGGCAGTCTGTGATTTTGGGTGATGAGGTCATGATACGCATCCCGATTGTTCATGCCGGCCTCATGCCGTGGTGCGGAGGTCTGGCGTCCTTTTCCCAATATGGGGTGTGGCATAGCTGCCGCATGTCAGAATAAAGTCACATTGCAGCGAGGCTCACCCCACGGCAGAGCCATTCTGCAAGGCAGGAAACGCGCCGGGGGCGGTAGGTTTTCGCCAAAAGAGTGTGTTAAAAGACACTCACATTCTGGAACGTCTGCCTTTCTGGTGCCTTATCACCGTGTAACAGGAAGATCTGATTGCAGAATAATCTGGCTGGAGGAGCAAAGAGGGTATGGCGGTAACGGGTTTGGCTGCGGTACTGCTTGCCATTGCGCTTCTTCTTGTCATTGTCAGCACGGTGCAGCCTATTGCCCGCAGGCTGGAACTGTCTGAAACCGTGTTGCTGGCTATTGTCGGCATTATTATCGGCAGTCTGGCGGACCTCGCTCTGCGCACCACGCATACGTCTGCGCTGAACGGCATTGCGGAAACGCTGCTCGACTTCCCCATCAACAGTGAAGCGTTCCTGCTGATCTTCCTGCCTGTGCTGGTCTTTCAGGGCGCGCTGGCTATTGATGTGCGGCGTCTGGCGCATGAGGCCGCGACCGTTCTGTTGCTGGCTGTGGTGGCTGTTGTGGTCTCCACGGGTGCGATCGGGCTGGCGCTTTATCCGTTTGCAGAAATGCCGCTGGTTGTCTGCCTGCTGCTGGGCTCCATTGTGGCGACCACCGACCCGTCCGCTGTGGCCGGGATTTTCCGCGATATCGGGGCCGCAACGCGCCTGACGCGTCTGGTGGAAGGTGAGGCGCTGCTGAATGACGCGGCGGCCATTTCCATCTTCTCCATCCTGCTGCCGTCCGTCACGCTGCACCACGCCATTCATCCCGGCGAGGCGGTGATCTCGTTTGTGATCTCCTTTGTCGGCGCGCTGATTGTGGGTGTGGTCTTCGGGCAACTGACCCTGATGATGATTACGGCCCTCGGTGGCTCGGCAGCGGCGGAAATTACGCTGACCGTGGCACTCCCTTATGTGGCCTATATTGTTTCTGACGAATTTCTGGGCGTGTCCGGCGTGGTTGCCACGGCAGCTGCAGGGCTGACGCTATCGGTCTACGGGCCATCCACGGTCCGACCGCAGACATGGCTCTTCCTCAACCAGCTCTGGCAGCAGCTTGTATTCTGGGCCGGGTCTCTGGTGTTCGTGCTGGCCTCCATGCTGGTGCCGCATCTGCTGGTGGGCATGACGCGCTGGGACTGCGTGCTGATTCTGATTGCCAGTGTTGCAGGGCTGGCGGCCCGTGGGGCAGTGGTGTTTGGTCTGCTGCCTTTTCTCGCCATGACCAAGCTGGCGCCCCCTGTGCCGACACCGTTCAAGGTCACCATGGTCTGGGGCGGTTTGCGCGGGGCCATTACGCTGGCACTGGCGCTGGCGGTGACGGAGAACGAGCGCGTCTCTACGCCTGTGGCCCACTTTATCGGTATTCTCGCAACCGGCTTCGTGCTGATTACGCTGCTGCTGAATGGCACCACGCTGCGCTCTCTGGTGCTGTTCCTCAAGCTCGATAAGCTTTCACCCATTGATGAAGCCATGCGGCATCAGGTGCTGAGCATTGGTCTGGAAAATGTGAAGGACCGGGCAGAAAAGCTGGCCGATGGGCTGGGCTTTTCCACGGATGCGACCGGCACCGTTATTGAGCAGGTGGACCGCAGGGCGCATGAGGAACAGGCCGCCAACTCGTTCGATACCGCGCTGGGGGATACACAGCGCGTGAACCTGGCGCTGATTACCATTGCCAGTCAGGAGCGGTCGGTTCTGCTGGACCTGTTCCGGATTCAGGGCCTGTCTCGTCGGGTGATGGAAACCTTGCTCCGGTCATCCGAAGCCGCGATTGACGGCGCTCGGCTGGAAGGGCGCTTGGGGTATGTGCGCGCCCTGCGTAAGCGGCTGAGCCCGTCTCTGCGCTTTAAGGCCGCGCAGTGGATTCATAAAAACCTGCGCATCGACCGGCCCCTGATGCTGTGCATGGCGGAGCGTTTTGAAATGCTGATGGTGGCGCATTTCGTCTCCATCTCACTCACGCGCTTTATGAGCGAGCGGCTGGAGCCGACGCTGGGCAGCCGTATTGGTGAGGTTGTGGCGGAGGTGCTGCAACGGCAGCGGAAGCTGCTGGATGAGGCACTGGAAACCCTGCGGCTGCATTATCATGGCTATTCGGAGGCGCTGGAAAACCGAATTTTCCGGCAGATTGTCCTGCGGCTGGAAGGGGAGGAGTATGACTCCCTGCTGGCGGAATCTCTGATTAGTGACGAACTGAACCGTGAGTTGCTGAAAGAGCTGGAGCGCCGCCGCCACCGGCTGGACAAGCCGCTGAGCTTTGACCTGCGCAGCGGGATTGAAAGCCGCCTGAAACATGCGGCTGTGTTCCGGGGGCTGCCCAATGCGGAACTGCATGATCTGGCAACAACCACGTCTCTGCGTTTTGTGGCCCCGCAGGAGCTGATCTGCCGCCGTGGACGTAAGATCCGCAATATCTACTTCATCAGCGCGGGGCTGGCGGAATCGCATGTGGCGGAGCGGGATGTGCTCTACGGCGCGGGTGACCTGATTGGCGCGCTTTCCACCATTAATAACGAGCGGTGCCCGGCCAATATCCGTGCTGTGCAGTTTGGGCACTTCATGGTTATCAGCGCGTCTCGCTTTAAGCGGCTGGTGGAAGAATATCCGCTGGTGCTGGAAAATATTGAACGGCTGCGGCGCAAGCGTGAAGAGGGCGAACGGGCCATCAAGCTGGTGCCGGGGGCTCCTCCGACCGAGAAGGGCGTAGAGGGGCCCGGGCTGGCGGCAAAAGCACTGCTGAAGCTGGATAGCAAAATGCCACCGCCGCCGTCTAACGAGCCGCCTAAGAATGAGGCGGAGAATAAATCAGAAGCGTCCTCATCGTCCTCGTCTTCACACTGAGGCAAAAAAGCCAGAGCATCTGAATGCTCTGGCTTTTTTTAATGCAGAATAAATTTCGTGATGAGGTCCGTCAGCTTTCCAAACGGAGGCTTGAGGAGGGTGGCGGCGTTGAACCGCCCCTGCTTGTAAATGCCGCGTGGATGGGTGAGGGCGATGAAGCCTTCCTTGCTGTGGTAGGCGCCCATGCCGCTATCTCCCACGCCACCAAAGGGCAGATCGTCCTGAGCGTAGTGCAGCAATGTCCCGTTGAGCGTGACGTTGCCTGAAACCGTACGCTTCAGCACTTTGTTCCGCTCTGCGCGCTTGCCTCCAAAGTAATACAAGGCCAGAGGCCGGGGGCGGGCGTTGATGAAGGCAATCGCTTCATCAAGGTGGCGATAGGTCAGCACAGGCAGGACGGGGCCGAAAATTTCTTCCTGCATGACTGCCATTTCGGGCGTGACATTCAGCAGGAGAACAGGGGCAAGGAGATGCTTAGCAGGTGCGTCCTGCCCCAGCCGAATGACCTTTGCTCCCTGCGCCTCAGCATCATGGATCAGACCGCTAAGCCGCTCGTAATGATGCGTGTTGAGGATAGCTGTGTAATCAGGTGAGCCGGTATATCCGTTGGGGTGGAGTTTGTGCCCGGCGTCCTGATAGGCTTGTGCAAAACGCTCCTGATCCTGTTCGTGCAGCAGGACATAATCCGGCGCGATGCAGGTTTGCCCGGCATTGGTCAGTTTGCCGAAGGCGATCCGCTCTGCCGTCTGCTGCATGGAAAAACCGGGTTCGATCACCACGGGAGACTTGCCGCCCAGTTCCAGCGTGACCGGCGTCAGGTTGCGGGCGGCGGCGGCAGCCACTTTCTTCCCGACCGCTGTGCTGCCTGTAAACAGGAGGTGGTCGAACGGCAGGGCTGAGAAGGCCGTCCCCACGTCCGCATCTCCCAGAACAACGGAAACCTGCTCCGGTGGAAACACAGCCCGGACGATTTTTGCGATGATGGCCGAGGTGGCGGGCGTGAGTTCCGAGGGTTTGAGCATCGCGCGGTTACCTGCCGCAATGGCCGTGGCCAGCGGGACAAGGGCAAGGGAGACCGGATAATTCCACGGGGCGATAATGCCCACGACGCCGACCGGCTGGCGGATAACCCATGCGCGCCCAAACTGGAAATATGCAGAAACGTGGCGACGTTCCGGCTGCATCCAGTGCCCCACATGTCGGATGAGGTAAGTGATGGACTGCACCAGCGGGATGAGTTCCACAATCGCACTTTCCCGCTCCGAGCGTTGGCCGAAATCTGTGTTCAGGGCACGGGTAATTTCTGTGCGTCGCCTCAGAATTTCCGCTTTCAGACGGCGCAGCGCGGCCCGACGCTGAGCCAGATCGGGTGGTCCGTCCCGCAGGAAGGCGGCGCGCTGGAGGCCGAGAAGGCGGGACAATTCAGAAGAAGGTGTGGGAGCGGGAACAGTGTCGGACATTGCGTCCTCCATGTTTACAGGGAAAACTTTTCTGGGCAGGTTAGGGAGAACAACAAGCTCGCGTCAATAAAGTTTCTCTTGTAAACATAGGCCTCACGAATGAGTGATACCAAGCGCCGATCCTACCACCATGGGGATCTGCATCGCGCCCTGATCGATGCAGCCCTTGCCATGCTGGCCGCCGATCAGAACTGGACTTTTACGCTGCGGGAAGTGGCACGCCGTACCGGTGTGAGCCACGCAGCGCCTTACAAGCATTTTCAGGATAAAGACGCGCTTTTGCGGGAACTGGCCCGGATTGGGTTCGTCCGGCTTGAGCAGGCTATGGTGGCAGCGTTGTCCTCAGGCCCGGTTTCCGCTCGCGGGAAACTTGTTGCTGGTGCTCAGGCCTGTATTGCGTTCGCACAGCATAACCCCGGCCTGTATCGCCTGATGTTCAGTGCCGATGCGGATAAGGCCGCGGACCCACGGCTGCATGAGGCCGCTATGGCGACGTTCGGGGTTCTGTTACGCCTTTTGCAAGAGGGGCAACAGGATGGGAGCTTTCGGCCTGCTGCTCTTACGGCGCTGGCGGCAGCAAGCTGGGCGCAAGTGCATGGTCTGGCTATGCTGGCCATGAACGGTCAGCTTCTTGAAGAAAAGGTTGGGCCAGATCCGGTGCAGGCTGCGCTGGAGGTGCTGCTGGATGGACTGTGTCAGAGCCACCGAAAAGGACACTGAAACTTTCATGCTGTTTCGTCGGAAATTTTTGGCCTGTGCGCCTGTTGTGATGGCGCTTCCTGCCTGTGCGGCCCCTAGAGTAGCCTCTGTCCTGTCTGAGTATGAGGACGCAACCGGAGGGCGTATTGGCGTTTATGCCCGCAATCTGGTGACGGGGCAGGCCCTGACATGGCGGGAGAATGAACGATTTGCCGTGTGCAGCACGTTCAAGGCCTCCCTTGTCGCTTTGGTTCTCCTGCGAGTGGATCAGGGCAAGGAACGGCTTGAGGAAGTGGTGCCGTATACGCAGGCAGATGTTGAAAAAGCTGCCTATGCTCCTGTGGCGCAGGCTCATGTTGAGGCTGGTGGCCTGACAGTCCGAACCCTGTGTCAGGCGGCGCTTGAGCAGAGTGATAATGCCTGCGCCAATCTGTTGCTGGCTCGCGTCGGTGGTCCGGCCATGCTGACGCGCTTCTGGCGGTCTCTGGGGGATGCGCAAACCCGTCTGGATGACTGGGAGCCCGTTCTGAACAGAACCCCACCGGGCGGTTTACGCAATACAACAACGCCCCGCGCTATGGCTGGCACGTTAGAGCATCTGCTGTTTGGGGATACGCTCTCCGTGTCCTCCCGCACGCTTTTGACGGACTGGCTGAAAGGGTGCCGCACCGGAGCCCACCGGCTGCGCGCAGGTTTGCCGGAAGGCTGGGGTGTGGGAGACAAAACCGGCAATAACGGGCGTGACGCGGTCAGCGATATTGCTGTTGCATGGGCGGCTCCCCAAAGGCCGATTATTCTCAGCGTTTACACCCGTGGCGGCCATCCGGTTGAAGAACAGTTCAGGACTGCGTTTGCCGGTATTGGGCGTATGGTCGGGCAGGTTCTGGGGTAGATTGAAACGGAGTGCAGATATGGCCGTAGTCTCTAAATTTGCTGTGGCAGTGCTGCTGATGCTGCCCGCTTTTGCCTATGCACAGGCGGCTGAGGACGGGTTCCCAGAGGCCGGTTCCAAAAATGCTTACAGTTCTCTGGAGGTGCCCACAAAACTGGCCCCGGAGAGTCGGTCCTTGTCCGATTTGCTGACGGATGGATATGTCATCACGACCGCCAGCCATGTGGCAAAAGGGGCGATTTTTACGCTCAGAAAAGACCGGAAAGCTATTTTGTGCGTGCTGACGGCACCGTTTACACACTCTGACCAGAACGTTCCGACGTCCCGGTGCTGGGTACTGAATTAGGAGCTCATAAAAAAGGCGCTCTGCATGAAGCAAAGCGCCTTTTTTGGCCTTCAAGGACCGGTTAGTTCTTACAGCCGGCTGATAGGCGGGCGCACGTCGCTCTGGCGCAGAGCCAGACCGAACTGGAGCCAGCCGATGCCGCTGGTAATCAGTTCAACCCCCACAAAGGTGCCAATCAGCCACAGGCCGGACCAGGGCAGGGTGAAATACAGGGACAGCCCCACGACGAGGCTGATCAGCCCGCCAGCCAGCACAATGCCCCAGCCGGGCAGGCTGCGATACTGGATGGCCATAAGGCTGCGCATCACACCCACCACAATAAAGCAGGCGGCAGCAAACAGGGTGATCATCACCGAGCCGGTGGCGGGTTCTTCAATAATCATGCCGCCTGCTGCGATATAAAGCAGGCCGAACAGCACGGAGAACAGGACGCCACCCCATTCCCGCACGGCAAAAGCATGGGCGACCTGAAAAGCGCCGGCAATAATCAGCAGAATGCCAATAAAAATTGTGCTGGCCAGCGTGACGGAAATGGCATCCACGCAGGCAATAAAGCCCAGCGCAATCAGCACCGCGCCCAGAGCGACAAACATCGCCCATTTTTTAGCGAACGGCATGGTGGTTTTTCCTTATTCTTTAGACGTGTTTCTGAAAATCATGGAACAATCTAAGGCACATAGGGCGGAAATACTATCTGTAAAGGCACGCATTTTGGGCTCTGAGCGGGGTGGCATGCCATTATCTGGTATGAGCAGGCAGGCGGGGATGAGTTGACAGAAAGCCCCGCTTTCCGTAATGGCTGCTCCCATTGCCGGGAATGTGGACAGGACGGCCGATGCAGGTGGACAGATGCTCCCACCTGCCGGTGATACGGACTGCGCCCGCTCTGATCCACGGGGGACGGAGACTACCGGTATCATGATGAGACACAGATAAGACTGTGGCTCACGCAGACAGAGAAGAGAAGAGCGCCCTATGAGCAAGCGCCTCGAGAGCAAATATAAGATTAACCGCCGTCTTGGCGTTAACCTGTGGGGCCGTGCGAAGTCCCCGGTTAACCGTCGTGAATACGGCCCGGGTCAGCATGGTCAGCGCCGTAAAGGCAAGCCGTCTGACTACTCTGTCCAGCTGATGGCAAAGCAGAAGCTGAAGGGTTACTACGGTAACATCAGCGAAAAGCAGTTCCGTCGCTACTATCAGGAAGCCGTGCGTCGTAAGGGCGATACGTCTGAAAACCTGATCAACCTGCTCGAGCGTCGTCTGGATGCGGTTATCTACCGCATGAAATTCGCCATCACGCCGTTCGCTGCGCGTCAGTTCATCAGCCATGGCCACATCACGGTCAACGGCCGCAAGGTGAACATCCCCTCCTATCTGGTGCGGGACGGGGACGTGATCGAAATCCGTGAAAAGTCCAAGCAGCTGGCCATCGTGCTGGATGCCACCCAGACGGGTGAACGCGACGTTCCGGAATACATGGACGTTGATCACCGTCAGATGAAGGGCACGTTCGTCCGTGGTCCGAAGTTCGCTGATGTGCCGTATCCGGTGCAGATGGAACCGAACCTGGTGGTCGAATACTACTCTCGTTAATCGGCGCTTCGGCCCGATTTGTGCTGCGCCGGGTGGAGGGTTTTTCTCTCCATCCGGCGTTTGCCGTTTTACCCCGTATCTTTTCCAGCCGGATTGTCTGTCATGTCTGAAACGCTCGCACCTGACCTCAGCACGGAAATTGCCCGCCGCCGTACGTTTGCGATCATCTCGCACCCGGATGCTGGTAAAACCACGCTGACGGAACGCATTCTGCGGGCAGGTGGCGCTATTCAGCTGGCGGGGAACGTGCGGGCCAAGGGTGAGCGGCGGCGCACCCGGTCTGACTGGATGTCCATTGAGCGTGACCGTGGGATTTCCGTTGTCAGCTCCGTGATGACCTTTGAATATGGCGGGTGCATTTTCAACCTGCTGGACACACCGGGCCATGAAGACTTCTCGGAAGATACCTACCGCACGCTGACGGCTGTGGACTCTGCCGTGATGGTGATTGACGCCGCCAAAGGTATTGAGGACCGGACGCGCAAGCTGTTCGAAATCTGCCGTCTGCGCGATATTCCGATTGTCACCTTCATCAACAAGATGGACCGTGAGGCGCAGGACCCGTTTGCGCTGCTGGATGAAATTGCGTCCGCTCTTGCGCTGGATACGGCACCCGCCACATGGCCGATTGGCCGCGCTGCCGGGTTTGTTGGCACGTATGACCTGCGCACCAAAGAAGTGCATACGCAGGAAACGCTGGCTCAGTCCGACCCGCGCATGGTGCAGCTTTCAGAAGAGCTGGAACTGGCAGAAGCGGCTCTGCCTGAGTTTGACCGGGAGTCCTTTGACGCCGGGCATCTGACGCCGGTTTTCTTCGGGAGCGCCATGAAGGAAATTGGCGTGACGGACCTTTTGAACGCGCTGGTCGCGTTCGGGCCGTCCCCGCGGGATCAGGTTGCCGAAAGCCGCACGGTCAAGGCTGATGAAGAAGGCATGACCGCGCTTGTCTTTAAAATTCAGGCCAATATGGACCCCAACCATCGGGATCGTATTGCCTTTGCCCGGATTTGTTCTGGCAAGCTGACGCGCGGCATGCGGCTGCGCCATAGCCGCACGGGTAAGAATTTTGCCGTGCATACCCCGCAGTTCTTTTTTGCGCGGGACCGCCAGTTGGCGGAAGAAGCCTTTGCGGGCGATGTGGTGGGGATTCCCAACCACGGCACGCTGCGTATTGGCGATACGCTGACGGAGAGTGAAGACCTGAAATTTACCGGTGTGCCGCATTTTGCCCCGGAAATTCTGCGTCGTGTCCGGCTGGATGACGCCATGAAGGCGAAGAAGCTGAAGCAGGCGCTCACCCAGCTGGCGGAAGAAGGCGTGGTGCAGCTCTTCAAACCGCAGGATGGCGCGCAGCCGATTGTGGGGGTGGTCGGCACACTTCAGCTTGACGTGCTTCAGGCACGGTTGAAGGCGGAATATGGTGTGGCGATTGGGTTTGATGGCATTCCATTTTCTCTGGCCCGCTGGGTGACTGGCCCGCGTGAGAAAATTGAAGCCTTTGCCATGGCAAACCGCTCTTCCATGGCGGATGATCTGGATGATGATCCGGTGTTCCTGGCCACATCAGCCTTTATGATGCGCCGCACGCAGGAACAAAACCCGGATATCACCTTCCATGATATCAAGCAGATCGGGATTGAAATTAAATAATCCTGCCTAGCGCCGCTTTTCCGTCAGGCAGACGGCAAAAGCGAGCGCGGGCAAAGCTGCCCCCAGAGCAGAGGCCAGTGGCCAGCCGCCGTAGGCGTAAGCCCAGCTGCCAAGGGCTGAGCCAGCAGCGCCGCCCATGAAGAAAATCGCCATATAAAGCCCGTTCAGGCGGGCGCGGTTTTCTGCGGGCAGCACAAACAGGGCGCGTTGCCCCAGCACCAGATTGGCGGTGACGCCAAAATCAATCACAATCCCCGCCAGTGCCAGCACGACGATAAAAACAGACTGCGGCATGACAGCACTTGTCAGAAAGGCGAGGGAAACCAGCGCCATGGCGGCGAGGGTAGCAGGCCATGTCCAGCCTCTATCGGCAATGCGTCCGGCAATAGGGGCTGCAATCGCTCCCGCAACACCCACAAAAGCAAATAATGCAATCTGTCCCTGAGAAAACAGGAACGGGGGAGCCGCCAGAAGCAGGGGCGTTACTGTCCAGAACAGACTAAAAGCCCCAAACAGGCAGGCATGATAAAACGCCCGTCGTTGCAAAACTCTTGTGGTGAACAGCAGTGTGCCCATGGAGCGGAGCAGGGTGCCATACGGCGTGTGAGTCGTGGGTTTGTGCTCAGGCAAAATGCGCTGGAGTAGGATGGACAGCACCAGCATGATCCCGGCAGAGATCAGGAAAATGGTGTGCCAGGACGAAAATTCCGTCACAAAACTGGAGACGGGGCGGGCTAGCATAATGCCCAGCATCAGGCCGCTCATCACATTGCCGACCACCCGCCCGCGTATGGCTTCCGGGGCCAGACTGGCGGCAAACGGCACCAGAATTTGTACTGCGACGGACAAAATGCCAACTAGCCCGATGGCAAGCAGGAAGGGTAGTGGGTGGTGTGAAAAGGGTAAGGCCAGCAGTGCGAGCATGACCAGCCGCGTCATCCACACAATCAGGCTGCGGTTTTCCAGCAAATCGGCCAGCGGGACAATCAGCAGCAGGCCGAGGCAGTAGCCAATCTGCGTGATGGTGACGATCAGGCCGGACTGGCTTTCCGGCATGCCAAGTGTTGCGCTGATAGGCCCGGCCAGAGGCTGCGCATAATAGAGATTAGCAACAATCAGCCCGCACGCCGCCGCAATGACTCGGATCAGGTTTGGGCTGGGGCCAGCCTGTTCTGTGCTGTTTGGGGGCTTAGGGGCAGGCTGAGTTGTCATGAGCGGGCGGCTGCCAGCAGCGCGCGGGAGGTCGGGAGCAGGTCCGGTCGGATCAGCCATGCGTCAATCTCCGCATGGGGCACCAGAGCGAGCTGGTCATATTCCTGATTGGCCCCGTTTTTCCAGTGCGTCTCGACCGTGTTGAAAGACAGTGAGGTGCGCATGGGGATGCCGATATCCAGAATACGGGTGCCCGGATGGCGGGCGATGAGTTGCGGTGCGCCGATGGTGAGGGCTTCAGCTTTCAGGCCGAGTTCTTCCTCAGCTTCCGCCAGAAGCTGTTCGTCCAGATGGACGGCTGTGCTTTCCCCGCGTCGTTCAATGCTGCCTGCTGGCGGACTTTGCCAGAAATTGCCCTGATATAATGAAGATGGGTTGCGTCGGCCCAGAACATAGCCTTCCGGCGTTTCCAGCAGGCCAATGACGGCGAGTGGTTGCAGCCGGAGTTGGGTGAACAAAGCCGGGTTTTTCATTTGTGCGAGAACCGAGCGATAGTCCGTCCAGTGGCCGGAAATTTCGGTGCAGGTTACGCGGTCTGCTGAGAAAACGCAGCCGTTAAAAAGAGCGGGGGTTTTCTGGCAGGCTTCAGCCCAGATGCGCGTAATTTCGGTCTCTGTTTCCGCCGTATGCCGGGGCACATGCGGGGTGACCGTAATGGTGCAGGAGGGGGAAAGCCGCAGGATGGGCCATTGACCGGGAAAGCTGGGTATCATGCGGGTGATGATACGCATGACAGCGAAACACGTGTCAAAAAACTGTCGTGAACACTTAAAAATGCTCAGAAAAAACGGGAGGCGGACAAAGCCGCGCTCCCGTTTTTCAGGGTGATCAGACGAGCTGCTGTTTGAGAGCGGCTGTGAGATCTTTCGTCGTAGCATTACCGCCCAGATCCTTCGTGCGGACGGGGCCTTCCGTAATGACCTTCTTGATGGCGTGGTCAATTCGGTCTGCCAGATCCTGACGGCCCACATGCTGGAGCATCATGACGGCAGCCAGCAGCAGGGCCAGCGGGTTGGCAATGCCCTGTCCGGCAATGTCAGGCGCAGAGCCATGCACAGCTTCAAACACCGCTGCTTTTTCACCAATGTTTGCACCCGGAGCCATGCCCAGACCGCCAACAAGGCCCGCCGTCAGATCGGACAGGATGTCACCAAACAGGTTGGTGGTGACAATCACGTCGAACTGCCAGGGGTTGAGGACCAGTTGCATGGCGCAGGCATCCACAATCCGCTCGTTAAAGGCGATGCGGCCTTTATATTCCTCAGCAACCTTGCGGCCTTCTTCAAGGAACAGGCCGGTCAGCAGTTTGAGGATGTTGGCTTTGTGGACGAGGGTTACCGTCTTGCGGTTGTTTTTGAGCGCATACTCAAAAGCAAATTTCACAATGCGGCGGCACTCAACACGGGAGTTGAAGCCGGTGCTCAGGGCAATGCCCTTCGGGTCGTCACCAACCGGAACGTAATGTTCCATGGCGGCGTAGTAGCCTTCAAGATTTTCACGGAACAGGACCAGATCAATCTTGTCGAACTTGCCACCGGGAACAATCGTCTTGGTGGGGCGCAGGTTGGCAAACAGCCCGAATTCCTGACGCAGTGTGACGTTGATGGATTTGAAGCCACCACCCACCGGTGTGGTCAGCGGGCCTTTCAGAGCAAGGCCGGTGCGGCGGATGCTCTCGATGGTCTGTTTGGGCAGCGGGTCATTGACCGCATCCACCCCGGCCATGCCGGCAAGCTGGCGGTCCCACACAAACGGGGCACCGACGGCGTCAAGAAGTTCGGTAACCGATTCAACAATCTCAGGGCCGATCCCATCACCGGCGATAAGAGTAGCGGGGATGGTTTTGCTGTCTGTCGTCATTCTGGAAGCTCCCTTCACTTCGCAGCTTTTCTGCTCTTCTTCGGTCCGGCAGGCGATTCCCAATTGCGTGACCAGTTGCGAATAACCCGTTCTCTCACGCCCTGTTGAGTGGGGCGCAAGCCGTTTTCAGCCAGTTTTTGGCCTCATCTGGCATGTGAGGGCCAATCTGGTCCATGATTTGCGCATGGTAGGCATCCAGAATCTGGCAGTCTTCTTCCCCTAAAAGCGCTGTGTCGATCAGGCGGCGGTCAAACGGCGCGAGGGTCAGTGTCTCAAACGCGTAGCCGGGGCGGTTCTCACCAGCTTTCTCACGCACCAGAACCAGTGTTTCCAGACGGATGCCGTAGGCACCCGGCTCGTAATAGCCGGGCTCATTGGAGAGAATCATGCCCTCCTGCAGCGTGATGGCGGAGGGATTTTTGGAAATCCGCGCCGGGCCTTCATGCACGGAGAGGAAGCTGCCCACGCCGTGGCCTGTCCCGTGGTCATAATCCAGACCGGCCTGCCACAGGTCATACCGCGCCAGTGCATCCAGCGCGTGGCCTGTGGTGCCTGCGGGGAAGCGGGCGCGGCCAAGGCGCAGATTGCCCCGCAGCACGCGGGTAAAGGTTTCCTTCAGGCGGGCAGGAGGCGCGTCCGGGCCGGTCCAGACCGTGCGGGTGACGTCCGTCGTGCCTTCCGGATACTGGCCGCCGCTATCAATCAGATAGACTTCATTCGCGTTCAGGGGGCGGTCGCTCTCCGGGGTGACGCGGTAATGGATGACGGCGCCGTTCGGCCCCGCGCCGGAAATGGCGGGGAAGGACTCGCCCCGATAGTCCGCACCCTCTGCGCGGAAGGCATCCAGTTTGGTGGCGGCTTTAAGCTCCGTGGTGCCGCGGGCCTCTTCCGTATCCAGCCAGTGCAGGAAGCGGCACAGAGCGACGCCGTCTTTCAGATGCGCTTTGCGGGTGCCTGCCTGTTCCGTCGTGTTTTTGCGGGCTTTGGGCAGCACACACGGGTCCGGGCTTTCCTGCATGGTGGCCCCGTGGCGCGTCAGCGTTTCAGCAAACCAGACGGCATTGCTGGCTGGGTCTACGCCCACGGTTTTGCCGCTGAGGGTGGCCAGAACGCTTTCCAGAGCCTCGGGCTCGTGCACGCGCACGTCTGCCCCCAGCCAGTCCCGCACGTCTGCGGGGAGCTTGCTGCCCTGTAGGAACAGATCGACCGAGGTATCGGCGTGCAGCACGGCGAAGGCCAGAACAACCGGGGTGCAGGGGATATCCGTGCCGCGAATATTCAGCAGCCATGCAATAGAGGCCGAATCGCTCAGCACAGCGGCGGCCTGCCCGGCTTCTGCCAAAGCCTTGCCCAGACGGGTGCGTTTATCCTGAGAGGACTCGCCTGCATAAACCAGCGGGTGGATGGTGGCCGGTGCTGCGGGGAAGGCCGGGCGATCGGTCCACAGCACATCTGTCAGATTGCCGTTGGTGGGAACCAGCGTGATGCCGGAAAGCGTTGTAAAGGGCCGTAGTTCCGCGCTGCTCATAATGCGGGCGTCATACCCGATGCGGGCATTTTTCGGGGCTTTCTGGGCCAGCCATGCGGGGGGCGGCGTCTGGTAGATATGCTGGCGTTCCCAGCAGGAGCCATCTACCTGCTGGTCCATCTGGGTGATGTAGCGGCCATCCGAGAACACGGCGGCGGAGTCTGCCAGCACGAGTGCCATCCCTGCGCTACCGCTAAAGCCAGTTAGCCATTCCAGACGTTCCGCGCAGGCGGGCGTGTATTCCCCAAGAAATTCGTCGCTATGGGGGATAATTAGCCCATCAAGTTCATTTTGTTTCAGGAGGGTGCGCAGGGCAGCGAGGCGGGAGGCGGAAGCGGACGGCATGACAGACCTCAAAATGATGTCTCAAAAGAACGGGCGAAATAAAAAAGCCTGCATGGGAGGGCCATGCAGGCGCGTTTTTCAGGCCTTGGGGCCGTAGGGGCGACGCAGGACCAGAGTGGCCCAGTCACCCTCTGTAAAGGTGTGTTCCAGCACCAGCCCAAGCCTGCGATGCGCGGCCAGAACCATGCGGATCTGGGTGCGGAGCAGGCCAGCTAGAATGACCGTGCCGCCGGGGGCCAGATTATGGGCCAGATCCTTGGCCATCAGACACAACGGGCGGGCCAGAATATTGGCAAACACCAGATCATACGGGGCATTGTGGCGGATTTCCGGGGTTTGCCAGCCATTACCCAGACGGCAGGTGAGCGCGCGGCCCAGCCCGTTGCGTTCGGCATTCTGTGCCGCCACGCGGACGGACCAGGGCTCAATATCAACCGCCAGAACCTTTTTGTGCAGCAGGGCCGCTGCCGCCATCGCCAGAATGCCGGAGCCGCAGCCCAGGTCCAGAATTTTGCGGGGCTTGCGGTAGGCAATGCGCTCCAGAGCACGCAGGCAGCCGCGGGTGGAGCCATGCTCGCCAGAGCCAAAGGCCACACCGGCATCAAGCGTCAGGGCAATGCGGGTCGGGTGCTTTACGTCCGGCAGATGGGTGCCACGGATGACAAAGCGCTGCCCGACATCCTGCTCGGGGAAGGATTCATAGGTGCGGGCCAGCCAGCCTTCGGCCTCTGTGGCGGCGCGTTCCAGCGTGGCGTCCACGCCGCTGGTTAACTGGGCCAGAACGAGGGCTACGGCCAGTTCATCTTCCCGATGTCCGGCGTCTTTCACGCCTTCCACGCGCCAGAGCGTGCCTTCCGGGTTGGCTTCAAAAATACCAACCGTGGTGCAGACGCTGCCGATGGCGTTTTCATAAGCTTCGACAGCAGGTTCCGGAACGGTGACCGCAACCGTTTCCAGAGCGGTGGCGTGACGACGGGGAGCAACGGCCATTAAAGTTTCTCTAAAAAGGAGGAGAGGAGATGTTTGATGCCGACGCCTTCAAACGCGACATCAACATGGTGGTGATCGGCTGAGACAATAATGCCTTCCCCAAAGCGCGGGTGGCGAACATGCTCGCCCAGCTGGAAGGTGGGCGTGTTTCCTGCCAGCGGGTCGCGCCGTCTGCGGGCGATGAGCGGTGCGCCGCCTGCAAAGACGGAGTCTGTGGCGCGCAGGCCGCGGAGGTTGGCGTCGCGTTCGCCGTGCCGGATGACATGCTCATCCGGCAGTTCATCCAGAAAGCGGCTGGGCATGGAATCCTGCCAGTTGGCATAGATCCGTCGCCGGGCTGCGTGGAAGATCATGGCGTGTTTGCGCGCACGGGTAATGCCTACATAGGCAAGCCTACGCTCTTCCTCCAGCCCGGAATTCCCGCCTTCATCCAGCGTGCGCTGGGAGGGGAAGACGCCTTCTTCCCAGCCGGGCAGGAAGACGACATCAAACTCCAGCCCTTTGGCCCCGTGCAGGGTCATGAGGGAGATACGAGCTTCTCCGGCATTTTCGTCATGCTCCATGACGAGTGCCACATGTTCCAGAAACTCGCCCAGCGTGCCGAAGTCAGCCAGAGCGCGGACCAGTTCCTTCAGGTTTTCAAGCCGTCCGGGGGCTTCGGGCGAATTATCGGCCTGCCACATGGCCAGATAGCCGCTTTCTTCCAGCAGATGCTCCACGGCCACCACATGGCCTTCACGCGCCAGAATGTCGCGCGTGGTGTCCAGTGCGGTCATCAGGGCGCGCACCTGATCGCCCACTTTCCCTTTCAGGATTTTTTCGGCCAGCAGGATCTGGGTGGCGGCGGTCAGCGGAACCTGATGACTGCGGGCTGCGGCGTGTAGTTTTTGCACACCCGCAGGCCCCATGCCGCGTTTGGGGGTGTTGAGAATACGCTCAAACGCCAGATCATCCGAAGGCTGGTTGAGCACGCGCATATAGGCCAGCGCATCGCGGATTTCAGCGCGTTCATAGAACCGCACCCCGCCGACAATGCGGTAAGGCACGCCGCTTTGGACCAGCTTTTCTTCAAACGCGCGTGTCTGGAACCCAGCCCGGACGAGGATGGCCATTTCCCCCAAGGAATGCCCGTCACGCTGCATTTTCTCGACCATGCCGCAGACATCGCGGGCTTCATGGTCGGAATCGCCAACGCCGATCACCAGCACCTTCTCGCCGTCAGAATCCTCGCGGCCAGAACGCAGGGTTTTGCCTAGTCGTTCATCATTATGGGCAATCAAACCGGCAGCAGCGCCCAGAATATGGCGGGTAGAGCGGTAGTTGCGTTCCAGCCGGACAATCTGCGCGCCGGGGAAATCCTTTTCAAACCGCAGAATGTTGCCCACCTGCGCGCCACGCCAGGAGTAGATCGACTGATCATCATCCCCCACGCAGCAGATGTTGGACGGCTCACCGGGGCGCAGGGCCAGCAGACGCAGCCAGAGATACTGGACGGTGTTGGTGTCCTGATACTCATCCACCAGAATGTAGCGGAACAGACGATGATACTGCGCCAGCACATCGGGCCGGGTGCGCAGAATTTCCGTGACATGGAGCATCAGGTCTCCAAAGTCACAGGCGTTCAGCTGGATCAGCCGTTCCTGATAGGCTTTGTAGATGGCGCGGCAATGGCCATCCGCAAAGTCGGAATCTTCCGAATCTGTCACGCGCTCAGGCGTCAGCCCACGATCTTTCCAGCGCTGGATCACGCCCAGAATGCCGGGGGCGGGCCAGCGTTTGGTATCAATCTGCCAGGGCACAATAATTTGCTTGAGCAGGCGGAGCTGGTCGTCCGTATCCAGAATAGTGAAGCTGCTGGTCAGCCCCACATAGTCGGCATGGCGACGCAGCATGCGGGCGCACAGGGCATGAAAGGTGCCGAGCCATAACCCTTCCGCCGGGCTGCCGAGCAGGAAAGAGACGCGCTCGCGCATCTCCTTGGCAGCCTTGTTGGTAAAGGTAACAGCCAGAATCTGCCAGGGTTTGGCGCGGTCTGTCAGCAGAATATGGGCAAAGCGTGTGGTCAGAACCCGTGTTTTGCCTGTGCCGGCACCCGCCAGAACCAGCAGGGGGCCGTCCGTGGTTTCAATCGCGGCGCGTTGTTCGGGGTTCAGACGTGCGAGATAGGACTCGCCTTGGTCCGAGGATGATGAAAAAAGCGCGGAGGAAGGGTTTTCGGACATATTCACTTTACCCTTATATCGTCTTGAAAGCCTGAGGCCAATCGGAGCAGTGGCATGGTGTCCTCCGAAAATGGAGAAAAACAGAGCAGTTTTGGACGAAGGGAGGGGAGTGCCCCTTTTTCTTCCACAGGCCCCGCAGGGCACCGGAAGCGCATGCGTGTGCGGGTACTCAATGCGGGGGCTGCGTCTCTGGCGGATTATGAGCTGTTGGAAATGCTGCTTTTTCCGGGTGTGCCCCGGCGGGACACCAAGCCGCTGGCCAAGGCGTTGATCAACCAGTTCGGGTCTTTGGCTGATGTGCTTGAAGCTGCGCCGGAGGCTCTGAAAGAAGCGGGTGCGACGCGTGGGAACGTGGCGTTGCTGGGGCTGGTGCCGCTGGCGGCGGACCGGCTGGGCGCACCAGATGACCCTGTGCGGGCTGACCTTGGGAGTTGGGACAAGTTGCTGGCGTATTGTGCGACGCATCTTGTGACGGCGGAGGCCGGGGCTCTGCATGTTTTGTTTCTGGATAGCCGCAATCAGTTGCTGGCGGATGAAGTCGTGGAGACGCAGGCACGGGAGGCATCTGGAGGAGAGGACGCTCCCATTCCTGTGCCGCAGGTGGTTTCCGCCATCATGCAGAGGGCACTGGCCCTGCATGCCTGTTCCCTGATTACGGTCAGGCTGGCGGGAGACGATGTGCAGCCGGACCGCCAGCTTTTGCATGATGGACCGCTGGTGCAGGCCCTTTTGCAGGCGGCCCCTTTGCTGGCGGTGACGATGCATGATCATGTGGTGCTGAAAGGCCGCCGCTGGCGCAGTTTTCGGCATCTGGAGCAGCAGGCATGGTGACCCGATTGCCAAAGGGTAAAGGCGGCAGGCGCTCAAAATCGGAATTGGCGGATATTGCCGGGTTCAGGCTTCAGGCCAGCGCGGAGCAGGCTGTGCCGCCTCTGCCGGATTTATCATTTGTGTCGCAACTGGCCGAAGCAAGGACTTCGGTCGAGGCTCCTGACGACCACAGGGTTTTGACGCAGCTGATTGCGCTCATTGCCCCCCGACATCCGTCACCCGATATATGGGCGCTGTCGCTGCTGAATCAGTTTGGGTCTCTGGCCGCTCTCTTATCCGCGCCCGATCAGGTCATGCAGAATATTGCCGGGCAGACCCCTGCGTTTCGTGTGACGCTGCGGCTGGTTCAGGAGGCTGCTGTCAGGCTGCATCAGGCGCGGTTGATGCGTGTGGGGGTTCTGGCAGACAGGGGGCAGCTTAAGGCTTATCTCAGCGCCATGCTGGCGCATGAGCCGGTAGAGCAGGTGCGGGTGCTGTTTCTGGATAAAGCACACCGTCTGCTTGCCGATGAGATGCTGGGGCGCGGCACCGTGGACCACACGCCCATTTACCCCAGAGAGGTAATGCGGCGGGCGCTGGAACTGGAGGCCACTATTCTGGTGGTGGTGCATAACCATCCCAGCGGAGATCCGTCTCCCTCGCAGGATGATATCCTCATGACACAGAGGATTGCGCAGGCGGCCACGTTGCTGGGAATCACGGTCTGGGACCATGTAATTATTGGCAGTGGCCGCCTGTTAAGCCTGAAAGAAGAAGGGGTTTTCTAGGCGTTTATGCGTCGTCGTTCTCGGTATTCGGCTTTTCCGCCAGAGGGCCGAGTGCGTCCTGAATCCCCAGTGCGCCGGGCAGGCTGCCATAGGGGAACAGGATGTTCACATGGCCCATCTTGCGGCCGACGCGGGCTGCGGCCTTGCCGTAAAGATGCGGAATATGCCCCGGTGTGGCGAGAATTTCGGGCCACAGTGCCATATCATCCGGGCCGACGAGGTTTTTCATCACCGCATCAGAATGGCGCAGAGTGGGGGGCAGTGGCAGGCCCGCGACGGCCCGGATATGCATGTCGAACTGGTCCGTCGGGCAGGCATCCATGGTCCAGTGGCCGGAATTGTGCGGGCGCGGTGCAATTTCATTCACCAGCAGATTACCGGTGCTGTCGATAAACATCTCCACGCCCAGAATGCCGATAAGATCCAGCTTTTCCGCAATGGCGACGGCCAGGGCCTGCGCACGTTCTGCCGTTTCTTCCGGCACAGGGGCAGGGGCCAGTGTGACGTCCAGAATACCATCCCGATGGGAATTAAGGCCGGGAGCAAAGCAACGCGTTGTGCCGTCCGTGCCACGGACGACCATCACACTGATTTCGCAGGCAAAATCCACCATCCCTTCCGCAACCAGCGGATGCGGGGCAAGGGAGGCAAAGGCGTCTTCCAGCTGGGAGGCCTCATAAACACGGGCCTGCCCCTTACCATCATACCCGTTGCGGGTGGTTTTCAGGATGAACGGGAACCCAAGCTTTTCCGCCGCAGCGTGCAGGGAGGCGTGATCGGTGACGGCCATCCAGGGGGCCAGAGGAATATCAGCCTCTGAGAGAAAGGTCTTTTCCGACAGCCGGTCCTGACTGATGCGGAGGATCGCACCGGAGGGGCGCACGGGGCAGTACTGAGCCAGACAATCCAGCGCATCGGCACTGATATTTTCAAACTCAAAAGTGACGACATCTACCGCACGGGCAAAGGCTTCCAGCGCCTGATGGTCATCATACGCACCAAGCGTGACCTGATGAGCGACCTGCGCTGCAGGGCCATTGGCGTCCTGCGTGAGAATATGCGCGCGAAAGCCGAGTTTAGCAGCTGCGACAGCGGACATGCGGCCCAGCTGCCCCCCGCCGACAATACCGATGACAGAATTAGGAGCGAGTGCCGCAGAGGAAAACCGGGAAGAAGAAGCTGACATTATTCGTTTTCAGAAATCGGAGCGTTAGCGACGGAGGCCGTTTGCAGGGCGCGCCATGCGTCCAGCTTTGCGGCGAGTTCCGGGTCTTGCAGGGCCAGAATGGAGGTGGCCAGAAGGGCGGCATTTTTGGCCCCGGAGGCTCCAATAGCCAGTGTGCCGACGGGTACGCCGCCGGGCATCTGGACGATGGAGAGCAGGCTATCCATGCCTTTCAGGGCCCGGGATTCTACCGGCACACCCAGCACGGGCAGGCGCGTCCATGCCGCACACATGCCGGGCAGATGCGCGGCACCGCCAGCGCCGGCAATAATGACCGACAGCCCGCGGTCTGCTGCGCTCTTGGCATACTCCGCCAGCCGGTCCGGTGTGCGGTGGGCCGAGACAATCAGTGTTTCATGGGCAATGCCCATGTCTGTCAGGATGGCATCCGCATGGCGCATGGTCTCCCAGTCCGACTGGCTCCCCATGATAATGCCAACCTTAGGGGTAAGGTCGGTGTCCTGAGACGGGGCGGTGGGCAGGGGGGCTGTTTCGCTCACGATGAGGCACGATCCGGTTGGTGGGGAAATGGTCACGCAATATCGTCGGGGATCAGTTCGCTTTCAAGCCGTGTTATGCGGTCCCGGAGCAGTAATTTGCGTTTTTTCAGCCTTTGGAGCTGCAACTGGTCGGTCAGGATCGTCCCATCGGTCAGGCGACTGATGATGGTATCAAGATCACGATGTTCACTGCGGAGTTCATGGAGCTGGCCGAGGAGTGAATCGCGGTCTTTCAGCATTGTAGTCCCTCTCCTGCGTGGCATGAGGACTCTGTGTGAACGGGATTTTTCAGAGTCTGCCAGAGTTTTCAGCGCCTAGTTTTGCGCATGCATGCAGCGGAGACCAGCGGCAAAAGAAGAAAAAATAGATATGCAATTTACGCATGCCTAAAATGCCTGAAATGTGAAAAAAACATGAAAAAACACGCGAAGACTGCGTTACCGTGAGGTGTCATCAACCGAATGGAGGCAGTCAATGACCTACCAGTCCAGGATTGAGAGTCTTAAATCCCGCCACTCACGGATCGATAAACAGATCTCATCAGAAGGCGGCCGACCCAGACCGGATGAGCGTGTTTTGATGTGTCTCAAATTGCAGAAGCTGCGGCTCAAAGAGGAAATTGAGCGCCTGTCTGCGTGACAGATTCTAGTCCCTCTGTATCCCGGCGATCATGCGGGCAGACTGGGCTAAAGCGTCTCTCTTAAGCAGAGAGATTATCTGAAAACTGCCAGAAACTGGCTAGAAAAGGCACTGGCAGGCGCAAAGTCCAGCCAGTGCCGCGGAGAGATTACTCTCCGCTCCCTTCGTGATCCACCATATCCATCGGCGGCGGCTGCGGAATTTCGTGCCCTTCGCGCTCAAGGCGCGTGGTGGCCGCATTCACAGCAGCATTCAGGTCCATCTGGCTGCACAGGCCAATGGTCACCGGGTCACGCGGTTTGATGTTGGGCGTGTTCCAGTGCTGCTTGTCACGCACTTTGGCAATGGTGTCCTTGGTGGTGCCCAGCAGTTTGACAATCTGCAGATCATTCAGCTGCGGGAAGTTGCGCAGCAGGAAGGCAATGCCATCCGGACGGTCATGCCGTTTGGCCACCGGCGTATAGCGTGCGCCTTTGGAGCGACGTTTGACCGGGTTGTTGGTAGCCAGAATTTTCAGCCGTGCGTCAGGATTTGCTTCGCAACGGTGAATTTCTTCCAGTTTGAGCTGGTGGTTGGCAACGGGGTCATACCCGACAATCCCCTGAGCAACCTCACCATCGGCAATAGCCTGCACCTCCAGCGGGTGCATGCCGCAGAACTCAGCAATCTGAGTAAAGCTCAGGGCGGTTTTTTCAATCAGCCACACTGCGGTGGCCTTGGGCATCAGCGGTAAGGTCGTCATTGCTTCCATCCTGTCGTCGGGCGGCGCTTGCGCAGGCACCGGAGAAACTGACGGTCCGGAAACCATTCCGAAGGCCCGCGGGCCTGCCGGCGCGCATCTGTGGCGACGATATGGGGGGAGCGTCCCTCACAGGTCAAGCGACAAATGCGCTCTGACAAAAAAGGAGGAACCTGCGTTCCTCCTTTTCCACACTGTTTGAGCAGGGTGCGCTTACGCTGCCGCAGCTGTGGGCTGAGGGTTTGCCGGGGCCGGAGCCTCGGTTTTTGTCACCAGTTCAGCCTGTGGGCCGGACTGCACGGGAATACGGCGCGGCTTGAGGGCCTCGGGCATAATCTGGCGCACAGAAATACGCAGCAGGCCGTTGTTCATGTCAGCCCCGGTGACTTCCACATGGTCCGCCAGCGCAAAGCGACGTTCAAAGGCCCGGCGGGCAATGCCGCGATGCAGAATTTCCCCTTCATTCTGCGGGTCGCTTACACGACCGGACACAATCAGCGTGTTGTCCTGCACAACCAGTTCAATATCGTCCGGGCCAAAGCCAGCGACTGCCATAGTCAGGGCGTAGCTGTCATTCCCGGTTTTGGCGATGTCATACGGGGGGTAGCTCGGGGTAGCCGCACTGCGGGATGCGGTGTCCATCACCTGTGCCAGACGGTCAAAGCCGATGGCGGTGCGGAAAAGCGGTGCAAAATCGTAACTCATGGTCAAAAAACCTCCTCGTTCAGCAAGGTCTTGCCGTGCAATAGCCCCCAGATCTGGCGGGCCTGCCACGGCAGGTGACAGTCAGAGAAGAACCCCGTCTTCGGGCATTCCTCTCAGAGCTAAACGTGGAAAACCCCGCCTCCTGATTCAAGAGGCGGGGTTCCCGATTTTTTAACTGATCTGAGAAAGAAGAGGCTGATCAGGCCTTGGAGCGCGTACCGATACCAGCAAAGCGCTTGTTGAACTTCGCAACCTGACCCCCGGTGTCCATCATGCGCTGCACGCCGGTCCATGCCGGGTGAGACTTCGTGTCCACGTCCAGACGGAGCGTGTCACCAGCTTTGCCTGCGCAGGAGCGGGTTTTGTATTCGGTGCCATCGGTCATGATGACGGTGATTTCGTGGTAGTCAGGGTGAATGCCGGATTTCATGTGTTGCGTCTTTCTGTTCAAAAGGCTGTCCCGATACCGACCGGGCTATGCGTGCGAGTGCGTATAGCCGTCTGTGCAGGTGGGATCAACAACTCATGCGGTCTTCCTGAACGGTTTTTACCGGGTAAGGGCCGGAAAAATGTGTCTGTGTTGCTGTAAAAGCCACGTCCTGAGAGGAAAGTCAGCGAATCGGAGTGGTTTAGACTTGTTAAAAAGGGTTCATACTGGATACAGACAGCAGGATATTCTGCCTTCAAAAGGATAAAGTGGCTTATGGCTGACATTAAATCTCATGTGCACACCCCGGGCTGGGTGGGCGAATTCCGCGCCTTTATTATGCGTGGCAATGTTATCGATCTGGCCGTTGGTGTCATCATCGGTGCGGCGTTCACCGCTATTGTGAACAGCCTGGTGAAAGACATTTTCAACCCGGTGCTGGGTCTGGTGATTGGTGGGATTGATTTCTCCAACCTCTTCATCACGCTGAAAGGCCCGCATCTGGCAACGCTGGCGGACGCGCAGAAAGCCGGTGCGGTGACGCTGAATGTGGGCCTGTTCCTGAATGCTGTCATTCAGTTCCTGATCATGGCTCTGGTTATCTTCTGGTTTGTTAAAGTGCTGAGCCGCCTGCACGGGCAGGAAGCTGCGAAACCGGCAGAACCCCCGGCACCGACCAAAACGGAAGTTCTGCTTGAGCAGATCCGTGACGAACTGGCAGCCCGCAAGGTCTGAGACTGAACGTCTGATCTGAGGCGTCCTGCGGGGCGCTGAGGAGATTTACCGGAAAGACAGATATGGAGTAGGCTCGTCGCATGACGCGCTCCGTATCTGGATTTCCGGTTTTTTTTCGCCTGATGGCTGGCCTTGCAGGCCTTACGGTGCTGGCAGGCTGCCAGTCTTCCGCCGGCAGGGTGGCGATAACCCCCACACCCCGCACATTGATATATAGCTACGTGATTGCCAGCGGTATGGCCCGAGGGCAGGTGATGTCTGGCCTCGTCTCACCAGAGCGGCTTGTGCAGATTGTGAATGCAGACCGCGCTGCGCTGGCGGCTATTCTCAACGCAGAATATAGCCCATCCGGCGCGGGCATTAAAAATGCCGGGCAGGCGGTGCAGAACTTTCTTGCGGTGATTGAGCCGTCTGATCCCACGCCACCCTCTGTGGTGCGGCGTTAAGGGCGCGGATTTTAAAGGTTGTGGCTAAGGGGGTGCTTTGCACCCCTTATAAAAAAAGCGTTCCGACCGAGAGGTGCGGAACGCTTTTTGCGTTTTCAGGCGCTTTTGCGCGGGGCGGGAGGCTTGGCATCCCGCTTCAGGCGACCCTCGCCCATAAAGAGCAGGAGCGGGGCGGCGATGAAGATGGAAGAGGACGTGCCCACCACAATCCCGAACAGCATGGTCCAGGCAAAGCCGGACAGCGTGGTGCCGCCAAACAGAGCCAGCGGGAGAGACGCCAGAAAGACGGTGGAGGACGTGCCGAGTGTGCGGTTCAGGGTCTCATTGATCGACAGATCAATGAGTTCCCGCAGTGGCATGGTGCGGTATTTGCGCAGATTTTCACGCACGCGGTCATACACCACCACTTTATCATTCGTGGAGTAACCCAGAATGGTGAGGATGGCGGCGACCATCACCAGATCGAATTCAAAACCGGTGATGACCAGAAAGCCCATGGTTTTGGTCAGATCCAGCACCAGCGTGATGACAGCGCTGAGGGCGAACTCCCATTCAAACCGGAACCAGATATAGCCCAGAATCATCGCAAGGCTGAGGCCGAGGGCCAGCATGCCGTTGCGGAACAGTTCTGAGGACACAGACGCGCCGACAGCATCAGCCCGCAGGACGGTCGTGCCCGGCTGGGCTTCCGCAACCGCGTGGCGGACTGTGTCTACAATGGCGTTGGTCTGCTGCTCATCGCCAGCATCCAGACGGATCAGCACGTCATCCGGTGCGCCGAAAGCCTGAATGGAAGCGTGGGTGACATTATGCGCGGCCAGTGCGCTGCGCAGCTTGGCAAAGTCAGCCGGGCCAGAGGTTTTGGCCTCCACCACAATGCCGCCCCGGAAATCCAGACCCAGTGTCAGGCCCGGATGCATGAACAGCACGATGGAGAGCAGAGACAGCGCAGCCGAGACAATCAGGCCCGCATAGCGCCCGCGCATGAAGTTGATATGGGTATCCTTGCGCACAAAACGCAGGAGAGGACGTCCAAACATAAGCGCCTCGTCTCAGACCGGCAGGCTGGTCGGGCGCGTGAGCGCATACCAGCGGACCATAAGCAGTCGGGAAAGCAGGAGGGTCGTGAACAGGGTGGTCACGATCCCGATGGTGATGGTCAGCGCGAAGCCACGCACAGGGCCTGTGCCAAACACAAACAGCATGACGTGGGCCAGCAGGGCCGTGGCGTTACTATCCACAATGGTGGAGGTGGCGCGCTCAAACCCGGCCTGCATGGCTGCGAGAGGCGTGCGGCCACGAGCCACTTCTTCCCGGATGCGTTCATTGATCAGAATGTTGGCATCCACCGCCATCCCGAGTGTGAGCAGCATCCCGGCCATGCCCGGCAGGGTCAGGGTGGCTTCAAACAGGGAGAGGATGGCGATCATCAGCACAAGGTTGGCCAGCAGGGCGACGTTCGCATACCAGCCAAAGCGGCCATAAAACAGCGCCATGAACAGGATAACGAACACGAAGCCCGCAGCCAGACTGAGCATGCCAGCCCGGATGGAATCGGCACCAAGAGACGGGCCGATGGTGCGCTGTTCCATAACGCTCAGCGGTGCCGGGAGGGCGCCTGCGCGGAGCATCAGGGCGAGGTCGGTGGCTTTCTGAGCATCAAAGCCACCAGTAATCTGCCCGCTGCCGCCCGTAATGGGGGAGCGGATGACCGGAGCTTCAATGACCTTGTTATCCAGCACGATAGCAAAGCGACGGCCGACATTGGCCTGCGTAACCGTGGAGAAGGCATGCGTGCCGACGGAATCGAACGTGAAGGTCACTGCCCATTCGCCGCTCTGGGAATCAATCACAGCGCCAGCGTTGGTCAGGTCCGTGCCGTCTACGTCCACATGGTCATAAACCGGCAGCGGCGGGCCTTCACCTTCAGTGGACATCGGCAGCAGGCTTACGCCGGGAGGTGCTGCCGTTGCGTGCATGGGGTTGGGGTCCACCAGACGGAACGTCATTTTTGCGGTGGTGCCCAGCAGCGCCTTGATGCGTTCCGGGTCACTCACGCCGGGCAGTTCGACCACAATGCGGTCATCGCCCTGACGGGTGATTTCCGGGTCAACTGCGCCGGTGGCGTCAATACGACGGCGAACAATCTCGATGGACTGTGTCACAGCTTCCCGCGCACGGGCCTTCAGCGCTTCCGGGGAGAGGGTGAAGACAATGCTGCCATTATCCTGCTTCTTCACGCTGAATTCATTGGGGACGACGCGCGGCAGCTTGTTGAGGGCTGCGAGGTCAGCGTCGGTTTCCGACGCATCACGCGGCATGAAGGTCACCGTGCTGGCGTCCGCATTGGTGGTGATGTTGCGGTAGCCGAGCTGGGACTTCAGCAGCGTCTCACGCGTGCTGTCCGCCAGAGTTTGCAACCTGTCATGCGTCAGGCTTTTCAGGTCCACCTGCATGAGCAGATAGGACCCGCCGCGCAGATCCAGCCCCAGATGAATCTGACGCCATGGCATGGAAGGGAAGGGATTGCGCAGACCATTGGGCAGGCAGAGCAGCAGCCCTAAAAGGCACACACCCAGTACCGAGGCCAACTTGAGGCGGCTGTAATACATTCTCACCTGATCAATCGATTTTTGTCGCCCGGAACATGCCGCTCCCTTGCGTGCGATGCAACACTCCACAGACATTTGCAGACCTGTGTGGCGGGATTCGGCGGGCGGCAGTGGCGGGGTTGCATCACATTTCCGAGCCACACCCGGCTTTGAAGCGGGGCTGAAGCGCCACAAATTGCGGAATGTTTCCGAAACGACCGGATTCGGTCGGGGCTGAAAAATTTATGGTTTTTTTACGGACTGCCGGACATCCGGGGCTTTTGGGGCCGGTGTGCTTTTGCGTAAGACGCGCGTGATTTTGGGATTTTGGTCGGAGGCTGCTACCGCTGACGGCAACGCCATGAGGCACAGGGTCGGGAAGGTCAGGAAAGATGGACAAAGCGCTGCGGGTTGGAGTGATTGGGGCCGGGCATTTTGGGCGGTACCATACCCTGAAGGTTAAAGAGGTGCCCCGCGAGACGCTTGTCGGTCTGTTTGACCCGGATGCAAAGCGGGCGGCTGTGGTTGCGAAGGAAGCCGGTTGTCCCGTCATGGGGTCAGTCGAAGAGCTGCTGGCTGCGTGTGATGCCGTGGTGGTGGCGGCCCCGGCAGAATATCATTTTGACCTGGCGACCGAGGCTTTGCGGGCTGGCAAGCATGTTCTGGTGGAAAAGCCGGTGGCGGCGACGCTGGAGCAGGCGGACTTGCTCATCACGCTCGCCGAGCAGAGCGGGCGGGTGTGTCAGGTTGGGCATCTGCTGCGCTATTCCGCCGAGCATGAGGCCATTACAAAACGAATCACCCGGCCTCTCTATATTGAGGCCACACGTATTGCGCCCTTCAAGCCGCGTGGTACGGATGTGTCCGTTATTCTGGACCTGATGATCCATGATCTGGATCTGGTTTTGGCGATTGTGGACAGCCCCATTGAGCAGGTGGATGCGCTGGGGGCGGCTGTCAGTTCTGAATACGAAGACATCGCCAATGCCCGCGTGCGCTTTGAAAATGGCTGCGTGGCGACCATTACGGCCAGCCGCATTTCCCTCAAGACAGAGCGGCGGATGCGGCTGTTTTCCGAGGAAGGCTATCTGTCTGCTGACTTTGGTAAGCGTGAGCTGACTATGATTGGCCGCGAGAAAGGCCTGCCGCTGCCCGGCACGGGTGGATTCCGTCGGGAAGCGATTTCATGGAAAGATCATGATTCGCTGTTTGCTGAGCATGAGGCTTTTGTGGCCTCTTGCCTTGACGGCGCGCCCGTCAAGGTGGATGCACGGGCCGGACGGCGCGCTCTGGCGGCAGCGCTGGCTGTGGCAGACGGCATTACAGAGTCACGGCGCCGGATGGAGATGTCGGGGCTGATCCACGCGGGCTAAAAAAACTTTGGTCGGCTGAAATAATTTATGATCAGCCAGAAACTGCCATCTTTTCAAACACAAGCCTTTTTTGGGTCTGTGAGCGTAAAAAAATCACTAGATATAGGGGCGCATATGTCGCATGAACGCGACATATGGTGAGGCACGAGAGCGCGGGGCATGACTCCTGTGTGTCTTAGCGCCTCTCAAGCCAGATCACGCAAATGCAAAAAACCGGAGCACGCCACCATGAGTCTGATCGACGTTCAGGAAAATGAAAGCCGTCGTTCCATGTCCGGCTCCGGGGAAGAAGCAGACCTGTTTGAACCCGGTAAGCTGGAAGACATGGTGCAGCTGCCCGGCCACCATCAGGTGCGCGTGGATCGCTCTCGCGATGCCCTGCTGACGCCGTTTGGCAAGGCAACGCTGGATAACCGCTATCTGCTGCCGGATGAGGGCTATCAGGATCTCTTTGGGCGTGTTGCGTCCTATTACGGAGCCGATGCCGGGCACGCACAGCGTATCTATGACTATATGAGCCAGCATTGGTTCATGCCTGCAACGCCGGTTCTGTCCAATGGCGGCACCACCCGTGGCCTGCCGATTTCCTGCTTCCTGAACGAAGCCAGTGACAGCCTCGACGGTATCGTCGGCCTGTGGAACGAGAACGTCTGGCTGGCCAGCAAGGGCGGCGGCATTGGCTCCTACTGGGGTAACCTGCGCTCCATTGGTGAAAATGTGGGCCGCAACGGTAAGACATCCGGTGTGATTCCGTTCATCCGCGTGATGGATAGCCTGACGCTGGCCATCAGTCAGGGGTCGCTGCGTCGTGGGTCTGCTGCTGTGTATCTGCCGGTCTGGCACCCTGAAATTGAAGAATTTGTAGAAATCCGCCGCCCGACCGGGGGTGACCCCAACCGTAAGGCGCTGAACCTGCATCATGGCGTGCTGGTGTCCGACGCCTTTATGCGGGCTGTGGAAGCGGACGAAGAATGGGGCCTGCTCTCCCCGCGCGATAACTCCGTAATCCGTAAGGTTTCGGCCCGTGCGCTGTGGATTCGTATCCTGACGGCCCGCATGGAGCAGGGCGAGCCTTACATCGTCTATTCCGACCATGTGAACAACGCCCGGCCTGAGCACCACAAGCTGGCAGGGCTTGAGGTCAAGACCTCCAACCTGTGCTCGGAAATTACGCTGCCGACCGGGATTGATCATCACGGCAAACAGCGGACGGCTGTGTGCTGCCTGTCTTCCCTGAACCTAGAGACCTGGGACCAGTGGAACGAAAATCCGCAGTTCATTGAAGACGTCATGCTGTTCCTGGATAACGTGTTGCAGGACTTTATTGACCGCGCGCCCCCGGAAATGAAGAAGGCGGCTTATGCGGCCTCGCGTGAGCGGTCAGTCGGGCTTGGCGTCATGGGTTTCCATACCTTCCTGCAGGCCAAGAATGTGCCGTTTGAAGGGGTTGTGGCCAAAGTCTGGAACCGTAAGGTGTTCAAGCACATTCGTGAGCAGGCTGACGCGGCCTCCCGCAAGCTGGCGGACCTGCGTGGGGCCTGCCCGGATGCGGCCGAATACGGTATTCAGGAACGCTTCTCCAACAAGATGGCCATTGCACCGACGGCCTCCATCTCCATTATTGCGGGCAATGCCAGCCCGGGGATTGAGCCGATTGCGGCAAACGTCTTCCTGCAGAAAACGCTCTCCGGCTCCTTTACGGTCCGCAACCGCCACCTGCAGAAACTGTTGAAAGAGAAGGGGAAGGATACGGATGAAATCTGGTCCTTCATCACCCTGAACAAAGGCAGCGTGCAGGAGCTGGACTTCCTGACCCAGCAGGAAAAGGATGTCTTTAAGACCGCCTTTGAGCTGGATCAGCGCTGGATTGTGGAACACGCGGCAGATCGTCAGCCGTACATCTGTCAGGCGCAGTCGGTGAACCTGTTCCTGCCTGCCAACGTACATAAGCGCGACCTGCACCAGATCCACCACATGGCCTGGAAGAAGGGCCTGAAGTCTCTGTATTACTGCCGGTCCCTGTCCATCCAGCGGGCGGATACGGTGAGTAACGTGCTGACCAAGGAAGGCGTTCTGGCTGCCGAAGCCGCCCAGCGTGCAGGTGTTGTGCCCGAAGCCCCGACGTCTAACGGGAGCAATTATGATGAATGTCTGGCCTGCCAGTAAGTCTTCATAAACTCTCGTAACCAGATGATTTTAAAACTTTCCGTTGTAAGGACAGTCTCATGAGCGAAAAACCTGCCGGAACGGGCGAACAGGAACAGCATTTCGACCTGCTGACCGCAAACCCCGTCTACAAGCCCTTTCGCTATCCGTGGGCTTATGATGCCTGGCTGACGCAGCAGCGCGTGCACTGGCTGCCGGAAGAAGTGCCGCTGGCTGATGACGTGAAAGACTGGCACCGCGTGCTGAATGACAGCGAGCGGAACCTTGTGACGCAGATTTTCCGGTTCTTCACCCAGTCTGACGTTGAGGTGAACAACTGCTACATGAAGCATTACAGCAGGGTGTTTAAGCCGACTGAAGTGCTGATGATGCTCTCAGCGTTTTCCAACATTGAGACTATCCATATCGCGGCTTACAGCTATCTGCTTGATACGCTGGGGATGCCGGAGACGGAATATTCTGCGTTCCTTAAGTATAAGGAAATGAAGGATAAATACGATTACATGCAGGCGTTCTCTGTGGACAGCAAGCATGAAATCGCCAAGACGCTGGCCGCGTTCGGGGCCTTTACCGAAGGGCTTCAGCTGTTCGCCTCCTTCGCCATTCTGCTGAACTTCCCCCGCTTCAACAAGCTGAAGGGGATGGGGCAGATTGTGTCCTGGTCCGTGCGGGATGAAACACTGCACTGCCTGTCCGTGATCCGCCTGTTCCGTGAGTTTATCCATGAAAACCCGGAAATCTGGACGGATGCGTTCCAGCAGGAACTGCGCCAAATCTGCGCCACCATTGTTGAGCATGAAGAGGCCTTTATTGACCTCGCGTTTGAAATGGGTGCGGTTGAAGGGCTGAATGCGGAGCAGGTGAAAACCTACATCCACTTCATTGCCGATCGTCGCCTGATCCAGCTTGGTCTGGACCCGCTCTACAACACGACGACCAACCCGCTGCCCTGGCTGGATGACATGCTGAACGCGGTGGAACACACCAACTTCTTTGAAAACCGCTCTACGGAATACAGCCGCGCCTCTACCACGGGGACGTGGGAAGAAGCTTTTGAGGCGTCTGTTTTCGAATAAGTCGCCCGGGTTCTAAAAATCGGGTTCTGAATTTTTGTCCGGCGTAGCCCCTAAAGGCTGCGCCGGACCTATTTTGAAGCCTTAGAGAGAGTCATTCAGGTTACGCTGCGCCCTCGGCGCGGCTCCAATGGGACGCGCGCCTCTTGCAGGCCGGGCAAGGCTGCTCCCTCTTCCAGCACAGCACGTGCCTGCGCTGTGAAGCTGCCATCCTCTTCATGCAAAATCATACCCGGCAGCAGGCGGGCGGGGCTGCGCACGCCGTAACGGGCCTGTAGCAGCAGAATGCGTGCCTCTCGCCCGGCCTTGGGCCAAAAGGGGTAGGTGGTCACGCCGCCAAAGCCACTTTCCGTCAGTTGGGTAATGGCGGCGGCCATCAGGCTGACAGGCAACGCCAGTGTCAGACTGCCTTTATGCCGGAGCAGGCGGGCGCTGCCGCGTATCCAGAGTTTCAGAGTGTCCGGTTGGGCTCTGCGGGCGAGGTCGCGTCGTTCAATGACAGAGGCCGTGCCGTCCGGGTCATGCCAGGGCGGATTCGCAAAACAGTGGTCAAACGGTCCGTCCGGCAGCGTCTCCGGAAAACGAGCATTGAGAATAGTGAGTCCGTCGCGTGCATTCGCGCTGAGGTTCTGGCGGGCGAGGGTTGCTGTCTCCGCATTCTGCTCCACGCCGGTGCCTGTCAGCCCTGCTATGCGCTGGCTCAGGCAAAGCAGGCCAGCACCCGCACCACAGCCGATTTCCGCCACGCGCTGCGGGGCGCGGGCAGGAACAGCAGCAGCCATAAGCACTGGTTCCAGGCCGGTTCTGTAACCAATGCGGAACTGGGAGTAGGCAATCCGCCCCCCCAGTAAGGTGTCATGAGAAAGGTCTGAAGGATGGGCCATAAACGGGTCTTAACTAAAAGTGTCTGGCAGTCTTGAGGCGGTTGGAGCTTGACCGTTTTTCTGGTGCCCCGCATATGGTTGGGCGTCAACTCATCCCATGGCTGGGGGATATAGCGTTTGGGTGTTGCAGTTAGTCTGCCAGAATCTGGTAGGGCCACAAGCCAGGATGGATCTAGTGTTTCTGTGAGTAAGCCAGGAGAAGCGGGCTTAAAAGCCCTGGCCGATTACCTCGCGCAGGATATGCGCGCCTGTAATCAGGTTATTGTTGCACGGATGCAGAGCCCGGTTGCGCTTATCCCGCAACTCGCGGCGCATCTTGTTGCCGCCGGGGGCAAGCGCCTACGTCCGTTGCTGACGCTGGCTGCGGCCCGGCTCTGCGGGTACGATAATCAGGACGGCAAGCTGCGGCATGTCGAAATTGCGGCCTGCGTCGAGTTCATTCATACCGCCACGCTGCTGCATGACGATGTGGTGGATGAAAGCCAGCTCCGCCGTGGGCTTGCCAGCGCCAATGCCATTTTTGGTAATAAAGCGTCCGTGCTGGTGGGGGATTTCCTGTTCGCGCGGGCGTTCCAGATTCTCACAGCCGATGCCTCGCTGGATGTGATGGCGATTCTCTCTGCGGCCTCTGCCACGCTGGCGGAAGGCGAGGTCATGCAGATGACCACGCAGAATGATCTCTCCACATCAGTCGATCAGTATTTGCAGGTGATCTATGGCAAAACCGCGGCACTGTTTGCTGCCGCGTGTGAAGCCGGGGCCGTGATTGGTGAAGGCACACCGGAGCAGCGCGAGGCCCTGCGGGTCTATGGCGCTAATCTGGGCATGGCCTTCCAGCTGGTGGACGATGCGCTGGATTACGCGGCGGATCAGGCTGTGCTGGGCAAGGAAGTGGGCGATGATTTCCGTGAAGGAAAAGTCACCCTGCCGGTTCTGGCGGCCTATGAAGCAGGCAATGAGGAAGACCGGGTATTCTGGCGTCGCGTGATTGAAGACTCTGAGCAGACGCCGGAAGATCTGGATGCTGCTCTGGCGCTGATTGCGCAGACTGATGCTATTGGCGCGACACTGCGCAAAGCGGAAGAGTATGCAGCCAAGGCGCGTGAAGCACTGGCGCTGTTCCCAGAATGTGACATTCATTCTCTGCTGATTGAAACCGCAAGCTATTCGGCGAGCCGGGAACGCTAAAGGCGGTTTGCAGAGAGTTTTCTTTATCAGTCAGTGCTCTTCTGAGCTTGCTGATGGGGGCTGAGGTTTAAAGAGGGGTGGCTCAGGCCGCCCTTTTTTATTGCCCTTTTTGGTGCAGAGCGAGGCTTGAGGTGTGGCAATTTCAGGAAGGTTTTTCCTGCTTGCTTAGTCTTAATGGCATTATGAAAACGCGCGATTAGGGCCGTCTGTAGCGTCTTTCCGCATGAAGAAAGTGAGCCCCATAATCTGGGTGCGGAAAAAGGGGCAGTCGGTAAGGGGCGCGTGCAAGGCCCTCTAGGCGTGATGGCTGGTGGCGTTTAGGCGCGTAGGCAAGCTTTCTGCATCCCACAATGCAATATCGTCAAAGCCATAGGCGGGCAGCGCTTTAATCAGGGCTGCGCTGTCTGGTGGCTCGGCGGTGAACCATGCGCGGGCGGGTTCCGGCATGGATGCGCACTCAGGCTGCGTGCTGAGGATGGTTGCGGTGTGGCGGGCGACAGCTTCTGCGGGGTCCAGCCATGTGATGCCGGGGGGTGAGACGGCCCGCAGTTGATCCAGCACGAAGGTGTAGTGCGTGCAGCCAAGGCCGACCGTATCAAGTTGAGTAGAGCAGTCGCGCGTGAACAGACCGTTGATTTCGGCTCTAATGACGGCATCCGGCACAGCGTAGCCTCGGAAAACCCGTTCAGCGCAGGCGGCAAGCCCCGGTGCGGCATGAGCAATCAGTGTGCAGTCGGGGGCGTAAAGCGCCTGTAGCTTGCTCAGGTAAGGGCGCTTGGTGGTGGCGCGGGTGGCTAGCAGGCCGATAACGTGGGTTTTTGTTGTGCGGGCGGCCCAGCGAATGGGGGGCACGCAGCCGATAAACGGCATAGCCGGGCAGGCAATGCGCAGCGCATCCAGCGCCAGTGTGCTGGCGGTATTGCAGGCCACAACAACAGCTTGCGGGCGCAGACGTTGAATGGCGTCGGAGAGGAGGGAGACGATGCGGTTCGTCAGAAACGCATCATCCTGCTCGCCGTATGGAAAAACCGCCGTATCCGCCAGATAGCTGACCGAGGTAGCGGGGCAGAGGGTGCGAATCGCCCTGACAATCCCCAGCCCCCCAATTCCGGAATCAAACGCCAGAATATGCCGGGGGCTGGAGAAAGCAGGGGTGGTCATGGAACGCTGAACTCAGGCAGGCTTGTCTTTGTTCGCTTTGAAGGCTGCGGCCTCTTCCAGACTGCCGACGCCGCCGTGGCGAGCAGACCATGCAGCCGGATTTTCAAGAAAGCGCCGTACTTCTGCCGCAGCCTCTTCCGAGAAGTAAGGACGCGTTGAACAGGCTTCCAGCACATCCCACCATGTGCACAGGGCGTGCAGGGAGATGTTCATGTTTGTCAGAGACTGATGAGCCCCCGGGAAGACCCCGTAATAGAAGATGACAAAAGCATGATTAATCAGCGCACCGGCATTCCGCAGCGCATTGGCAAAAGCAACCTTGGACGCGCCATCCGTGGTGAGATCTTCCACCAGCAGGGTGCGCATGTTCTCCGGCACATCGCCTTCAATCTGGGCGTTGCGGCCAAAGCCTTTGGGCTTTTTGCGGACATAGGCCATCGGCAGCATCATGCGGTCGGCCATCCATGCCGCGAAGGGAATGCCTGCGGTTTCGCCACCCACAACGGCGTCAATGCTTTCATACCCGACATGACGGCCGATTTTTTCCACACCCAGTTCCATGATCTTGGCACGGGCGCGGGGGAAGAAGATGATGCGGCGGCAGTCGATATAAACCGGGGACTTCCAGCCGGACGTCAGCGTGTAAGGCTCTTCCGGGCGAAAGTTGATGGCTTTGATTTCCAGCAGCAGACGTGCCGTGCACAGGGCCGCATCGCGATCCCAGTCGCTGGTCTCGCCAGAATGAGGGGCGACCAGGTTTGCGGGTGACGTCATGAAGCGCTTCCTTGATTATGGCGGTTGGAATTTGCTTTGGCATAGCCCCCGGCGGCGTGAAAATCTATGCTTCATCTCAGTCTTGCGTGCCGGAATGAGAAAATGAGCTTCTCTGTAACAAAGTTGGCGCCTGTCTGGGTGGTAGAGACCACCGTTGGACCCGAGCCGGGGCCGGCCTATGTGCTGGCCTCCCGCCTTGGCTGCCTGTTCCGGCGGGTGCGGATGGAGATGCTCGCATTCGATTCGTTTCTGGAAGAAGGACGGCAGCCGGGGCTGATCCTCACGTCCGGCTGGCGCTCGGGGTATGCGGCACTCAAAGCGGCGCGTCGGGCCGGGTGCCCGGTGGTGTGGTGTGTGCGGCAGGAAGGCCGGTCTGCGCCGATGCTGCGTTCCATGCCGTTTGATCTTGTAGTTGCGCCATCTCCCGCAGCGCCCACGGCCAAATTCTGCCCGACGCTTGGGCCGATGACGATTGTCTCGCCCGCTCTTCTGGCGAGGGCCGGCAGGGCCTGGCAGGAACGGCTGGAGCATCTGCCGCATCCGCGCATGACGGTTCTTGTGGGCGCCCAGGCCTACCGCACGCAGGAAGAGGCTTTGTTACACGGCAAAAAGCTGGCGGGGCTGGTGAACCGGCAGGGTGGCTCCGTGCTGCTGGTGGTGCGGGATGATAGCAAGCCGGACCTGACGGATGCTTTTATTACAGGGCTTTCTGACACCTTCTTACTGGTCTGGCGGCAGGGCGAGCCGGATGAAGAGCCGCTTCTGGGCTTTATGGCCTGCTCAGACTGCGTGGTGGTGGGCGGCGGCGATGTTGCCATGCTGGTGGAAGCCTGTGTGGCAGATAAACCGGTCTTTCTGATGGAGCGTGAGCAGGATTTGCGTGGTGTGCGGGGGCGTGTGGCGCGCCGCCTGATAGAAGACGGGCATGTGCGTGTTTTGGTCGATAGTCTCTCGCCATGGCCTCGAGAGGTGTTGGATGAAGCAGGTCGGGTGGCAGCTATTTTGAGAAGTCGATGGGCCTTATAGCCGCGCGGAGGCTGTATTATGAGGCATGTAAAAACTTGTGATCAGAATAAGGGCTCTGGAGGCTCATTGTGCCTTGCATATTCGATAGAATTGGCGTCTAATCTGCGTTGTTGAGAGTGATTATTAATTAAGGATAGTGCTGTGGCTGTTGAACTAAGTCGGATCGCGCGTAAATGCGAGCGAGCTGTCGTCACGGCGTATCAGGAGTTACGCGAAGTCGGCACAGAGGATGTGACCGCTTTCCATGCCTGCACAACTCTGTATCGCATTCATCATCCTGAATCGTCTTTGAACGAAGCCCGTCGTCTGGTCTCTGAATGGATTGATCATCACGTGGTGCGTGAGTCTAAATCCCCGACAAAAGGGTGTGACTGCGATTAATTCACTCAGCCGATAAGGCAGAGTGTTGCGTGTTTAGGAGAGGTCAGATCGGGTTGCCCGGTCTGGCTTTTTTATTGGCGCATGCCTAAAGGGCTTCAGACTGTTTCTGAAGAATACTCTTTAGATTTTTGTTTTTAAATAAAAAATTGAGAAATAGCAGGGTGAAGCTAATGCTGAGGGACGTCTCCCTTTGGTGGAGAGGTGCGCTTAGGCTTAGGCTTAGGCTTAGGCTTAGGCTTAGGCTGCGGGTGCTGTCTGGAAAGATGCGTGTGGGAAGCCGTTTGAGCCTGTCGGCGTGCATCTCACTTAGCCATGGCTATGGAGCCGCCATGCTCTTTACTTGGGTGTTCCTGAAGTGTGCGGGGCTACACTGGCTGCCATGCAGTCCACCCAGGTGGTCTTAGGGGCTGTAAAGGCATTTTGCGCCTGAATGCTTTCGCATTACAGGCGCAAAATCCGTCGGTCTTTTTAAACGGTGAGGCTCGGAAGAGCCTTAGCGTTTGTCGAGCGCTACAAAGTCTCTCTGTGGTGAGCCGGTATAGAGCTGGCGGGGGCGGCAGATGCGCTGGCCCGGCTCTTCGATCATTTCCTTCCACTGGCTGACCCAGCCGGTGGTACGAGCCACGGCAAACAGCACGGTGAACATGCTGGTGGGAATGCCCATGGCTTTCAGGATAATGCCCGAATAGAAATCGACATTCGGATAGAGTTTCCGCTGGACGAAATAGTCGTCATTGATGGCGATTTTCTCAAGTTCGATCGCCAGATCCAGCAGCGGGTCATCCTTAATGCCGAGTTCACCCAGCACTTCGTGACAGGTCTGCTGCATGATCTTCGCGCGCGGGTCGAAGTTCTTGTATACGCGGTGGCCAAAGCCCATCAGCTTCACGCCGCTGGATTTGTCTTTCACCTTGGCGATGAAGTCGGGGATATTTTCCTTGCTGCCAATGCTGGCCAGCATTTTCAGAACAGCCTCGTTCGCGCCGCCATGTGCAGGTCCCCACAGCGCAGCAATGCCTGCGGAAATACAGGCAAACGGGTTAGCGCCGGTGGAGCCGGCCATCCGCACGGTGGAGGTGGAAGCGTTCTGCTCATGGTCTGCATGCAGGATCAGGATCCGGTTCATGGCACGGGCCAGAACGGGGTTGATCTTGTAGGGTTCGGACACGCGCGCGAACATCATGGAGAGGAAATTCTCTGCGTAGTTCAGATCATTACGCGGATAGATGAAGGCTTCGCCTTGCGTGTATTTATAAGCCCATGCCGCGATGGTCGGAATTTTTGCAATCAGCCGCATAGCCGCGAGGTCACGGTTGGACTTGATCGCAATATCACTGGCGTCCGGGTAGAACGCGGAGAGCGCGCCAACCGTGCCACACAGGATAGCCATGGGGTGGGCATCACGCCGGAAACCGTTGAAGAAGTTGCGGATCTGCTCATGCAGCAGGGTGTGATTGGTCAGGGTTTTGGAGAATTTCTGGAATTCGCCTTCGTTCGGCAGTTCACCATTCAGAAGCAGATAGATGACTTCCTCATAGGACGCATTTTCCGCAAGCTGGGCAATGGGATAGCCGCGATGCAGGAGAACGCCCTTGTCCCCGTCAATAAACGTGATTTTGCTGGAACAGGATGCTGTTTCGCCATAGCCGGGGTCGTAGGTGAAAACGCCCATCTCGGCCGGGAGCTTGCGGATATCGACAACATCCGGTCCGATTGTGCCGGAAAGGACCGGGAGTTCAGCCGTCCGCCCACCGAGTGATAGGGTTGCGTTAGACCGCTGACCTTCATTCTGCGATGCGCTCATGATCTTTCCTTCTGCATTGTAGAGCCGCTGCCAGACTGGCGGCCTGCTGTCTGATTCTTCTCCCCGATCCAGAAAGAAACAGGAAGCAGGTGGGCGATAAACCGCGCGTTATCAAAAAGGATCATGCTCAGAAAACTGCGCTTTCTGCGCTCTAGGGTCGCGCGAATGTGTCCAAAGTCAGGCTTTTCTCATCGCACTGATCCCAGCGCGACGCGTCGTTTGCAATTTCAGAGCCCCACATATGGAAGACGGCCAGAGAGGCTGTTGCGAATCCCTGATCCAGCACGTCGGCCTGATCATCCAGCCAGCGGGCGAGGGCAGAAATGCCGGGGTTATGCCCAATCATCAGCACAGTGCGGGCTTCAGCCGGGGTTTGCCGGATGCGCTCCAGCAGAGCGGAGGGTGGGGCTTCGTAAATGTCAGGGCAGAACTGGGTGGGGCGTGCAGGCGGCGGCTGGAAGGGTTCCAGCCCGGCCAGAGTCTCCCGCGTGCGGCGGGCGGGGCTGCACAGAACAAGGTCCGGGGCCAGAGCGTGGGCCCGGAGCCATGCGCCGCATCGGCTGGCGGCAAGCCGTCCTTCGGCTCTCAGCGGGCGGCCCAGATCGGCCTGTTCGCTAAAATCACCCCCGGGAGGGCTGGCAGCTTCCGCATGCCGCAGCAGAAGGAGGCGGCGCGTCACTTTTGGGTCGATTCGGAAGACTGTTTTGCAATCGCCTCGTGGTGGCGAATGACTTCATGGATAATGAAGTTCAAAAACTTCTCGGCAAAATCGGGGTCCAGATGCGCCTCTTCCGCCAGCGTGCGCAGGCGGGTGATCTGGCGGGATTCTCTGGCCGGGTCGGCTGGCGGCATCCCATAGCGGGCTTTGAGCGCGCCGACTGCTTTGGTGCAGCGGAAGCGTTCGGCCAGCATGGCAACAAGGGCGGCGTCAATATTGTCGATGCTGCGACGGAGGTCCAGCAGGGCATCAGTCGGGGTGGGCTGGTCGGTCACGGTTTGCACGGTTCTTCGTTTCTGTTTCTATTTCGTAATATAGGAGACTGGTTCGCGCAAGACTATTACACTGCGGAGCCGGAATCTTCCATAAAGTTAGCAGGCACATCCAGCCACGCGAGGTGGCCGCCTTTTCCCGCACCCGTATCCGTAAAGATAGCCTGCCCCCCGGCACGGCCGGGAATGGTCAGCGGGCAGCCATTGGTGGAGCGCTGGTCATGCCCGCAATACACGGTGTAGCCGGTGGGAATGTGGTTGACCCAGTTCAGGCAACGTTCGGGAAAGCCGTCTTTCTGCACTCTGCTGGTGGTTTCCCCAAACAGCGCGCGGGAGAGCAGAAAGGTCACACGGCCTAATGCGGGTGGAGGCGGCTCCATCAGCATCCGCACGTCAAAGGCTCCGTGGACAAACAGCATCCGGCCCAGCACCAACCACGCCGGGGCGGCCTCCAGCATATCCAGCGCAAATTCCAGCACATCTGCGTTTTCTGGCTGGTGGAGCTGCGCCATTGTGGCTTCCAGCGGCGGGTCGGGCCGCAGTTTTTTGCCCAGCAGGGCGCGGCCCAGCTTGCGGTCATGGTTGCCGATCAGAAACAGGCCGCGTCCCTCACGCATCACGTCGTGCATCAGCCGCAGTACGCCTGCACTATCCGGCCCGTAATCTACGAGGTCGCCCAGCTGGATAATGAAGCGGTCCGTGGCAACGGCGTGGCGGAAGGCCTGTAAATCTCCATGCACGTCTCCCACAATGCGGAGTCCTTTCCGCATTGCCGCTTTCACGTTTTCGTCATGGAAGAGGCTTGTGTGCATCTGCTGTTATCCATCTTTCTCCTTCCCATGTAGGCGCCACAGGCGGACGCAGGGAAGGGAGGAGACGGAATTTTTTGTGAGCCAGTGTTTTGTGCACAAGCATGTGACGCGCCACGCCTGAAATTTTCTGCCTACGTTACGCGCATCATCCGGCCCCACAGGTGTGCCGGTGGGAAGGAGTGGAGCAATGGGATATACAGCGCTTCGTGCCCGTTTGGTCCGCTTCGTGTCGGAACAGGAATAATAAAGAACAGGAAGGCCTCTCATGAAAGAGCGCATTCGTAACGTCGCCCTGCGTAGCAAAGTCTGTTCGGCAGAAACAGCCGCTGAACTTATCCGCCCCGGTGCGGTGGTGGGGGCTAGTGGTTTTACCGGAGCGGGCTACCCAAAAGCTGTGCCGGAAGCTCTGGCCAGCATTATGGAGCAGGCGCACGCTCGGGGTGATGACTACCGTATCAGCCTGATTACCGGGGCATCCACCGGCCCGCAGCTGGATGGCGTGCTGGCAAAAGCCAATGGTGTGGCGTTCCGCTCACCCTTCAATACCGATGCCACCATGCGCAATCGTATTAATGATGGTGAGACAGAGTATTTCGATAACCATCTTGGTCAGGTTGCCGGGCGCGCCGTGCAGGGTAATTACGGCAAGTTTGATATTGCCCTGATTGAAGCTGTGGCGATTACGGAAGATGGCGGCATTGTCCCGACCTCATCCGTCGGGAACTCCCAGACCTTTCTGGATATCGCCGAGAAGGTGATTATTGAGGTCAATGACTGGCAGAATCCGGGGCTGGAAGGCATCCACGATATCTGGGACGGGAACGTCAGTGGCCTCCCGCCGCGCGATATCATTCCGCTCCGCACGGCAGATGGCCGCATTGGTGGCCCCGCGCTGCGCGTAAACCCGGACAAGATTGTCGCAGTGGTCAAGGCGCATGACAGAGACCGCAACGCTCCCTTTGCTGCTCCGGATGAAAACGCCCGGGCAATTGCAGGGCATCTGCTCGATTTCTTTAGCCATGAAGTGAAACAGAATCGCCTGCCGCCTTCTCTGCTGCCCTTGCAGTCTGGTGTGGGCAACGTGGCGAATGCCGTGCTGGAAGGGCTGAATGAAGGCCCGTTTGAAAATCTGGTTGGCTATAGTGAAGTGATTCAGGACGGCATGCTGGCCATGCTGGATTCTGGCCGGATGCGGGTGGCTTCTGCCACATCGTTCTCTCTCAGCCCGGATGCGGCGGAAGAGATCAACAACCGCATGGACTTCTTCCGCAACAAGATCATTCTGCGCCAGCAGGATGTGAGCAACAGCCCCGGTGTGATCCGTCGCTTAGGCTGTATTGCCATGAACGGCATGATTGAAGCCGATATCTATGGCAACGTGAACTCCACCCGCGTGATGGGCTCCAAGATGATGAACGGGATTGGTGGCTCCGGCGATTTTGCCCGTAGCTCCTATCTGTCCATCTTCCTGTCACCCTCCACAGCCAAGGGCGGCAAGATTTCCGCCATTGTGCCGATGGCGGCGCATGTGGACCACATCATGCAGGATACCCAGATTTTTGTGACGGAACGCGGTCTGGCGGATCTGCGTGGGCTTTCACCCGTGCAGCGGGCGCAGCAGATTATTACGCACTGCGCGCACCCGGATTATCAGCCGATGTTGCAGGATTATTTTGACCGCGCGCTTAAAGAGTCGTTCGGCAAACATACGCCGCATCTGCTGAACGAAGCGCTGTCCTGGCATCAGCGTTTTGTGGAAACGGGAAGCATGTTACCGGCCTGAAAAGGCCGGAAGGCGGCAGCCTGATTAGCTGTCCCGGGCGAGCGTCTGGGACAGCTGCGTGGGCTGCGGCGTGACGACAATATCTACCGGGCGGTCGGCCAGAAACTCATCGGCCGAGAAGGTTGTCGTGATCGGGTTTTCCGTAATCACGGCTTCCGCGTCCCGGTGCACCAGCGTGAACAGGTCCGGTGCTGCGGTGGGAGAGAGATACGCCGCGTAAGGATGATGCCCTGCCATACGGTGAGCCGCATAGGCTTCCCGCGTTGAATGAACGGGAATGGCAACCATCATGGATGGGTCTGCCTGCAGGGCGACCTGCGTGGTTTCCTTGCTGGACGGCACCAGCACCACACGGTCCCGCATTCTGGCTTTGCGCACCAGCATGGCGACATCTGCCGGATTGGTGTCGTTCAGATCCAGCATCAGCAGTGTATGCGCACGGCGGGATGAGGCCAGAACCTCGTTCAGCGGGTTAGAGCCGGGCACAACAATCACCCGTCCATCTTCCTGAGAGGCCAGTTCCAGCCGCAGCATGCCGGGGCTGTTCTGGTGTGGCAGGCCTGCGGAGGCTGACGTCATGCTCAGCCCGGTGCCGGGTGTGCAGATAATCAGACCATGATGGATGCGGGCCATAAGCCCATAGGCTTTGGAGTGATGCAGAACGACGCCGGCACAGGCCAGCATGCACACACCAACAGCAACAATACCTTTGCCAAGGCAGCGTTTGAGGGGACTCCCTGTGGATTTGCAGGGTTTGTCTGATGTCGTATCAGGATGCGGCATCTGTCTTTTATCCCTAGTCCTGTTGCCCAGCCATGGCGGCGGCGCGAGCAAGGTCAACTGACAGAACACGGCTGACGCCGCGCTCCTGCATGGTTACGCCAAAGAGATGGTCCATATGCGCCATTGTCAGTTGATGGTGAGTAACAACCAGAAAACGGGTTCCTGCTTCTGTGACCATGTCCCCTAACAGGGAACTGAAACGTCCAACGTTGGCATCATCAAGCGGTGCGTCAACCTCGTCGAGCACACAAACGGGGGCCGGATTACAGCGAAACACTGCAAAAATCAATGAAAGAGCCGTTAAAGCCTGTTCACCTCCCGAAAGCAGCGAGAGGGTGGCCAGCTTTTTGCCCGGTGGCTGAGCATAGATTTCCAGCCCGGCTTCCAGCGGATCATCACTGCCCACAAGGCCCAGATGCGCCCGGCCGCCGCCAAACATGCGGGAGAAGAGGGACTGGAAATGCTGGTCCACCTGCGTGAACACGGCCATCAGGCGTTCCCGCCCTTCCTTGTTCAGCGAGCCGATGGAGCCACGCAGGCGGGCAATGGCGGCCTCAAGGTCGGCAATTTCCGCAGCCAGCGTGTTGGCCTGGCCAGAGGCTTCCTCAGCCTCAATTTCAGCACGCAGGTTGACCGGCCCCATCTCTTCGCGCTCCCGCGTCAGGCGGGAGATCTTGCGGCGGAGGGCGCTTTCTGCGGCTTCTGTCAGGTCTCCGGTGGGTGGGCGCGGCGGAGCTGGGGTTTCCACCAGAAGCTGGTCGAGAATAGCCTGTGCCTGCTCACTGCGGGCTTCGGCTTTCAGCAGGTTTTCCCGCGCGGCGGTGAGCTGTGCTTCCGTTTTACGGCGCTGCTCATTGGCGTCCGCCAGAGCGGCTTCGGCCTCGGCGCGGGCTTTGTCGGCTTCGGCGTAGGTTGTTTCTGCCTCGGTCAAAGCCTGAAGCGTGTTCTTTTTCAGCCGCTCGGCTTCTGCCGGCAGTTCCGAGACGGTCTGATGTTCCGTGCGGGCGGCTTCCAGCCGTGCTTGCGCGTGGGTCAGGTCCGTCCGGGCGGCTTCTGCGCGGGCTGTCCAGTCCTGCACGGCAGCGGTCAGAGAGGCCTGTTTGCTGGCCAGCGTGGCTTTTTCTGCCTGCAGGGCGGCCCGGAGTTCGCGCACCTGTTCCAGTTCTGTTGTTAAGGCGCTGCGCTTCTCCCGCAGGGTGGCGAGCTCTTCTTCACCGCTTTCCGGCAGAGCGGCAGAGGCTTCTTGCAGTGCGGTGCTGGCGCGGGTTTTGCGCTCTTCGGCTTCAGCCTGTTCTGCCTGAAGCGTTTCCAGACGTGGGGAGAGAGCCGCCAGACGGGAGCGGAGTTCGAGCGAGAGTTCCTGCAGTTTCTGGTGCTGTTGTGCTGCCGTTTGTGCGGCGCTTTCAGCACGCACAGCCGCCTGTTCTGCCGTGCGGCAGGCGGCCTCGGCTTCGGTCTGCCGGGTTTGGGCGGCTTGCAGAACCTCTTCAATCTGCTTGTCCGCCTGTCCGGCAGCCCGACGGCTTTCCAGATCAGTGAGGGCGCTTTCTTCTGCGGCAACGTCCTGCCGCAGGCGGTCGCGTTCTGGCAGAAGGGTTTCCAGCCTGGCACTGGCGGTTGCCTGCTGGTTTTCCGCGCGGGTGAGGGTATCCTGCGCGGAGCGGAGTTGCTGTTCCGCCATTTTCAGGGCTGTGCGGGCCTGTTGTTCGGCTTGCTGGGCGGCGGTGTCTTTCTGGCGCGCCTGATCCAGTGCCATTTTCAGGGCTTCCGTCTGCGGCAGGGCATCGCGCGCTGTTGTGGCGGCAGTCAGGGCAGTGTCCGCATCCTCTCTGGCCGCGACGGCGCGTTCCTGCTGCGGGCGCAGGCCGTCCAGCCGGGCGCGAGAGGCTGCATGGCGGCGCTCAAGGTCTGCCTCCTGCGTGCGGGCCTGTTGCAGAGCCTGTTCCAGCTTTGCGCGCTGGGTCCGCTGGTCTGCCGCCTGCTGCTCCATTTCCCGCAGGGCACGGGTGGCTTCGGTGACCGCGTGTTCCGCTTCCGGGGCGTCTTCCTGAAGCGTTGCAATCCGCTGTTCTGTTTCTTTCAGAATCCGGCGCTGGCCAAGGCGGCGGGTTGCGGCGTCCGGCTCGCCCGCACGGGTATAAAACCCATCCCAGCGCCAGAGGTCGCCCTTGCGGGAGACGAGGCTTTGCCCCGGCTTGAGAGCGGCCTGTAAGGGGCGACCATCCACACCGTCCGGCAGCAGGCCGATGCAGGCCAGCACGCGGTCCAGCGCTTCCGGGGCTTTGATATGCGCCTTGAGGGGCACCGCGCCACCGGGCAGGGCGGGCAGATCACCGGATGCGGGGAGAACGTGCCAGCCGCGCGCGGCGTTCTCTGCCACCGGGGCATCCAGCCCTTCCGAGAGAGCGGCGGCCAGAGCGGCCTCATACCCTTCCGGGATTTCCATGCGGGCGGAGACGGGTTCGTCCGAGCCTGTGGCGTCCGTTCCCAGTGCCTGCGCCAGACCTTCCGCCTGAGCCTGCAAGCGGGTGAGTTCCGTGCGCAGGGTGTTCTGGCGGGTCAGGGCGTCGTTATGGCGGGTTTTGAGGTCTGTGAGGGCGGCTTCAGCCTGACTGAGCGCATCTGTGACGGTGCGCAGCTTATCTTCCTGCGTGGCGCGGGCGGTCTGGGCGGCTTTGAGTGTGTCGTCCGGAAGGGCATCTGCCTGCGCCTGTTGCAGCCCTTTTGTCAGGGTTTCTTCTTCCTGACGGGCGCGGTGCAGGGCGGTCTGAGCCGCAGAGCAGGCGGCTTCTACCGTCTTACGGTGGCTTTCATGTTCCTGAAAATTGCGGCTGGCCTGCGTAAGGGCGGCTGAGGTCTCGCGCCGGGTGGCTTCGGCCTCTTCCAGTGTACGGGCTGCGGTCTGGTGGGATGTGGTGGCTTGGGCGGCCTTGTCTCTCAGAGCCTGAAGAGCCGCATCTTCCAGCAAGGCGCCTTGCGTGTCGGCATGGCGTTTTTCCAGTTGCGCCAGATCGGACCGCAGGGTGTTAAGTTTAGCACGGCTGCGTTCCAGCGCTTTGCGGGTTTCAGCCTGTGTCTGGCGGGCATTTTCTGCGTCGTTCCGGGCGATGGAGAGGGCCACGCTGGATTCGGAACGGGCGCGGTCCGCGTCCTCAAAAGCCGTGCGGGCGGCAGCCTGTGCTGCACGGGCGTCCTGCACGGCTTTGACGGCGGCTTCCATGCTTTCATCAGACGGCAGGCGTTCCTGCAGGGCGCTCAGTTCGGCCTGAAGGGTGAAAACGGCGTCTGATGCACGGGTTAGCGAGGTTGTGGCGGCGTCCAGATCTTCCGTCGCGCGCTGCTTGCGGGCGCGGGCGGCGGCCAGTGTTTCGGTCTGCTGGGCGAGGGTGCGCTCGCTTTCCGTCAGCGCTTCGGTCAGCTCTTTCTGCCGGGTTTGTGCGTCTGCCGTCCGTTGCGGGAGCGAGGCCTCAGCCTCTTCGGCCTCGGCCTTTTCCGCATTCAGGCGCTCCAGCGTCTTGGTGGCATCCTCCACGCGGGTCTGGGCGGCAGCGGTGTCGGCCTCATGCTGATGGAGGCGGTCTGTGGCACTTTTAGCCTGTGCGGCGGCGCGTTCTTCTTCCCGCGTCACGCCTTCCGCCGTTACGCGGCAGCGTTCCAGCACGGTGCGGGCTTCATCCGCACGGGCGCGGATGGCGGGGAGTTTCTGGTTGGCTTCAAATTCCGCAACCACCGCGCTTTCTGCGGCCTCTTCATGCTCTGTCAGGGCATGGCGGGCGCGGGCGGCAGTATCGATAGCGCGTTCAACAGCCTGCCGGGCGCGGGCATGCAGTACGGCCAGCAATTCGGTTTCTGTTTCGCGCAGGGCGGAGGAGAGTTCCCGGTAGCGGCTGGCCTCGCGGGACTGTTCGGCCAGACCACCCAGCCGGGCTTCCAGCTGCTGACGGAGGTCTTCTGCGCGGGTCAGATTGTTTTCGGTCGCGCGGAGCTTGAGTTCGGCCTCGTGCCGGCGGGCGTGCAGGCCGGTAATGCCTGCGGCTTCTTCCAGAATGGAGCGACGTTCTTCCGGCCGGGCACCCACCAGCATAGCCACGCGGCCTTGGCTGACCATGGCGGAAGAGCGGGCACCGGAGGCCAGATCGGCAAACAAAGTCTGCACATCACGCGCGCGGGCGGGTTTGCCGTTAATGCGGTATTCACTGCCGGAGCCGCGTTCGGCCCGGCGGGTAATCTGGAGTTCGTCCTGATCGGCAAAGGCGGCGGGGCCACGGCCCTGCGTGCCTTCCAGCGTGACGGTGACTTCCGCCAGAGAGCGGGCGGGGCGGCCTGCCGTACCCGCAAAAATCAGATCATCCATTTCTCCGCCGCGCAGAGAGCGCGCGGAGGATTCCCCCATCACCCAGCGCAGTGCTTCCACCACGTTGGATTTGCCGCAACCGTTAGGCCCCACAATGCCGGTCAGACCGGGGAGGATTTCTACGGTGACGGGTTCAGCAAAGCTTTTGAACCCGACAATCCGCAAACGGACAAAACGAACGGTCATGCAGAAACGGACTTACTGCAGGAGAGAGGGGGAAGAGTGCTTCAGCTGGCGTCTGCCACGTTTTTGGCGAAGGCTTCGTACGTCATGTCATTCGACAGCTGAATTTTGTTGTTGAAGCGGAAGGTCGGCGTGGAATCGAAATGATATTTGTTCTGTGCTTCCGTCTGCTGAGACAGGATGAACTGCATCATCTGCTGGTCAGCCACCGTCTTGTCGAACACATCGCCCGGCATACCGGCAAAGGCGGCCATTTTCTTCAGGGCTTCCAGCGGGCTGCTGTCCTTGATGTAGGCCCAGCGGTCGAGGCTGGCGAGCAGGGACGCGGTGAAGGGTTCATAGCGTTCCGGCGGCAGGGTGCGGGCAACCATGGCGGCCACGGTTGCCAGCTGGTCGGTCGGGAAGTCATGGAAAACGTAGCGGATTTTCCCGGTGTCGATCAGGTTCTTCTTTACCAGCGGGAAGGTGTTCTCGGAAAAATGGGCGCAATGAATGCAGGTGAGGGAGAACCATTCTTCCACAACAATTTTTGCGTTCGGATCACCCAGTTCACGCGTCGTCATACGCGGGTCTGCTGCGGGAGCCGTATCGGCAAAAGCCAGGCCATGCGTTGCCGTTGCGGCCAGAGCCGTGCCAGCGGTGACAAGGAGTGAGCGGCGGGAAAAGGACATCGGAAATCCTGGCTTCATTACTGGTTGAACAGATCAGAGAATTAGGGATGACGGCAGAACGGTCTTTCCGTCAAGCTGTACGCGGGGTCTCATCACCGCGCTCACCCTCGCTGGGCGTGGGTTCTGCGGCATTTGGCAGTTTGCGGACGCGCACCCGGCGGATATGTCGGGCATCGGCATCAAGGACCCGGAAAACATAGCCGTTTTCGTGCGTCAGCACTTCCCCACGGGCTGGCACGTGGCCCGCCATGCGGAATACCAGACCGCCGATGGTCTCGATTTCCGCTTCCTTTTCAGAAGCTGTGAGAATCGCGCCAATCCGTTGCTCAAATTCCTGCACCGGGCAGCGGGCATCCACGTCATACGTGCCGTCAGGACGTTCCGTAATCATGGTCACGGCGGGTTCATCATGCTCGTCGGAAATATCGCCGACGATGGTTTCAATCAGATCCTCAATGGTGACCAGACCGTCCACACCGCCATATTCATCAATCACCAGCGCCAGATGTGTCTGCCGCAGGCGCATTTGCAGCATCAGGTCCATCACCGGGATCTGCGGGGCAATCATCAGCGGCTGGCGGAGCAGGGGTTCGATATTGAACGCCTCGCTGGTGCCAACGTAGGCGATGAGATCCTTCACATGGATCATGCCCACAATATCATCCAGCTGGTTGCGATAGACCGGCATGCGGGAGTGGTTTTCCCGCCGCATCATGGCCAGTGCATCATCCAGACTGATGGAGACCGGCATGGCGACAATATCCGGGCGCGGGATCATCACGTCATCCGCCGAGATGTTCCGCAGGCGCAGGATGTTGGCAATCAGCACGCGCTCCTGCCGGTCCAGCTCCGGTTTTTCGCCTTCCGGCGTTTCCGACTCGTTGGCGGCCTGCTGGACAAGGGCGGCAATGGAGCTGCGCAGGCCGGGGGCCTGCTTCTTACGGCTGAAAAAGGAGAACAGGCTGTTACGACCGGGTGTGTCCTGTCCCTCAGACCGTGTGGACTCGTGCTCGCTCATGCCCGTGGCTTCCATGGATTGGGAATATGCAGCCGGGAGAGCAGGCGTGCTTCCAGCATTTCCATTTCGCGGGCTTCTCCCGCCTGATGATGATCATACCCAGCCAGATGCAGGCTGCCATGAACGATCAGATGCGCCAGATGATGGCTGACGGACTTGCCTGACTGACGGGCCTCCCGCAGCACGGTTTCCAGCGCGAGAATGACGTCCCCGCCGGGAATGCCGGGGGGCGGGTCAAATGTCAGGACATTGGTGGGGCGGTGCTTGCCGCGATGCTGCCCGTTGAGGACACGCACAACGCGGTCTGTTGAGAGCACAACGCTGCCGGGCTGCCGGCCATAGCCTTCACAGGCGGCCAGTGCACGCCGTATCAGGTGTTCCGGGCGGGGCACATAGCAGTGCCACCGCCGGTCCTCTATCAGAATTTCAGGCGTTTCTTCAAACGCGCATGATGGGAAAAACCCTGCAGCGGCAAGACTTTCCGGGCCAGCCACATTCCTTTCGTGAACGTGGCTTGTGCTACTTGGCGGTTCCATTGTTCTCCTGACGGCGATTGTTACGGGGCGATCCCCTGAGAGCCGTCGTCCTTGCATCATACGCTTCCACAATGCGCGCGACCAGTCTGTGACGTACGACATCTGCCGCGTCAAACTGTGTGATGCTGATACCGCGCACATTTTCCAGCGTTTCCAGAGCGTCCTTCAGCCCGGATGTCGTGCCCGGAGGCAGGTCGATCTGGGTGAGGTCTCCTGTAACCACCATGCGTGACCCCGGCCCGAGGCGGGTCAGGAACATCTTCATCTGTGCGATGGTGGTGTTCTGGGCTTCGTCCAGAATGACGAACGCGTGGGAGAGGGTCCGCCCGCGCATAAAGGCCAGCGGGGCGACCTCAATATCGCCCGCCGCCATCCGCCGCACGACCTGATCACCCGGCAGCATATCGTGCAGGGCGTCGTAAAGCGGGCGGAGGTACGGGTCGATCTTGTCCTTCATGTCTCCGGGCAGAAAGCCAAGGCGTTCGCCTGCTTCCACGGCCGGGCGGGAGAGGATGATCCGGTCCACCGAGCCCGCCTGCAACATGGCCACAGCCTGCGCCACGGCCAGATAGGTTTTGCCGGTGCCTGCGGGGCCAATGCCGAATACCATCTCCTTTTTTGCCAGCGCCTGCATATAGGCCGCCTGCCCGGGGGAGCGGGGTTCAATCACGCCATGGCGCATTTTCAGGGCAGGGAGGGTCGGCGTGGCCTCAGAGCGGGGTGCGGGGGCGGTTGTCTCGGTCTCAGAGCCTGAACGCTGCATATCGGTGTGCCTTGTGCTTTCGCGCAGTTGGGTCATGCGGATAACAGCTTCAATCATGCTGACATCCACCACGCCCCCGGCGGCCAGTTTCTGGTAAAGTGTGCTGAGCGTTGTGCGGGCCAGAGCAACATGCTCCGGCGTGCCCTTGATGGAGATCCGGTTCCCGCGGTGGGCGACCTGTACATCCAGCCCTTCCTCCAGATGTCGCAGATTGCGATCATGGTCTCCCACCAGTCGGGCCAGCAGTGTGTTGTCTTCAAACAGCAGGGTTACCGGTTTTTCCGGAGCCGTGCCGCCAGAGAGAGAGGGAGCGGAGGGAAAGGGCTGGACTATGGTGCTCAAGCGTAAACTTTCTCCTCTTCCAGAATACCGTTCAGAGAGTTGGTCAGGCGTTCGGTAATGCGTACGGGCACTTCCCGGCCAATCAGATCAGGCGAGCCGGTGACGTGCACGGGCTGGAGCCAGGGGGAGCGTCCGGAAATCTGCCCCGGCTTGCGCCCTTCTGACGTGAACAGAACCGGCACCGTCTGCCCGACCAGAGACTGATTGAAAGCATCCTGCTGTTCCCGCAGCAAGGCCTGCAAGGCTTGCAGGCGCGCGTCTTTCACATCCTCTGGTACCTGCAACGGGGCACCGGCTGCCGGAGTTCCGGGGCGCTGGGAGTATTTGAAGGAATAGGCCTGCGCGAAGGTGACATCCCGCACCAGTTGCATCGTGGCCTCAAAATCCTCATCCGTTTCACCCGGATGGCCGACAATGAAGTCAGACGACAGGGCGAGGTCTGGCCGTGCCGCATGCAGTTTGCGGACAATCTCCCGGTAGTCATCTGCCGTGTGGCCGCGGTTCATGGCGCGCAGAATTTTGTCGGAGCCGGACTGCACGGGCAGGTGCAGGTAGGGCATGAGTTCCGGCAGATCCCGGTGCGCGGCAATCAGGGCATCATCCATATCGCGCGGGTGGGATGTGGCGTAGCGAATGCGGTTCAGGCCGGGGATGGCCGCCAGTGCGTACGCCAGACGCGCCAGATCCCAGACCTCTCCGTCCGGGCCGGTGCCGTGATAGGCGTTCACATTCTGGCCCAGCAGGCTGATGTCCTGCACGCCGCTTTCCACCATCCGGCGTGCTTCCGCCAGAACGGAGATGACAGAGCGGCTGACTTCCGCGCCGCGTGTGTAGGGCACCACACAGAAGGAACAGAACTTGTCACACCCTTCCTGAATGGTGAGGAACGCGGTGAGGTTGCCGGGGGTCTGCGGTGCTGCGGTGTCTGGCAGGAAGTCAAACTTCTGCTCTGCCGGGAAATCCGTCTCAATCACCGCGCCACCAGCGCGGGCGGCGCGGGCCACCATTTCCGGCAGGCGATGGTAGGTCTGCGGGCCGAGCACGATATCCACATACGGCGCACGGGCCAGAATTTCCTGCCCCTCCGCCTGAGCCACGCAGCCTGCAACGGCAATAATGGTCGGCTGGCCGGCGGTTTCGCGCGCTTCCTTGATCTTCCTCAGCCGCCCGAGTTCGGAGAAGACCTTTTCCGCCGCACGGTCCCGAATATGGCAGGTGTTGAGGATGATCATGTCGGCAGCGTCCGGGGTGTCCACCGGCTGGTAGCCGAGCGGACGCAGCACGTCGCTCATCCGTGCGCTGTCATACACGTTCATCTGGCAGCCCCATGTGATGACATGCAGGCCGCGCGGGGCGGTGGAAGAAGAAGGAAGTCCAGTCATGACAGCAGGGGCTCCGGCACGCCGCAGGCCCATTCCATACGGCAGGGGGAGGAAATCGGGCCAGTGAGGCCAGAGGTCAAGAGTCTTTTCCGCAAACGGAGGGGTAATGCGCCATGAAAAGGGGTCCTCACCGGATCTTCAGGTATGAAGCAAAACGTGGGGGCAGTCTGTCAAGCAGCCGTTTTATGACGCGCGGTTTGTTGTAGGGAATTTCCGACGGCTCGCATCGGCCGGGCTGGGGAACCGGGTCCAGGTTCTGTCGCAAATCGGCCGCGCCGCGCGCTACGGAATTCCAGGCCGCCTGTGCCAGAGCTTTCCGGCTGGGGAAGAGTTCCGGGTCCAGCGGTTCATGCAGAACAACGGTGGCGCGGGACTTGTGCCACTGCACGAGCTGCCACAGGTGCGGGCCGAGATCCATATCGCCATACCACGCAAAAACCGGGCGGCGCAGGCGGGAGACGGGCAGGCCCTCCAGCTCATCATACACCACGGAAACCGGCTGAATGATGGGGGACATGCCGGGGGCATAGGTAATGGGCAGCAGGCTTTTCTCGCCATTGCGCAGCCGGGGCAGCTTGGCGATGGCAAAGAAGGCGGACATGAACGGCAGCACGCGGGAGCCGTCGGATGAGGTGCCCTCCGGGAAGAGAACCAGATTGTCGCCGTCCACCATGCGGCGGATCATCAGGTCACGCTCACGCCCGGTGGTGCTGCGCTGGCGGCTGACAAAAATGGTTCGGCCAATTTTGGAGACCAGCCCCATGATGGGCCATTTTTCGATATCGCCCTTGGCCACAAAAACAGATGGCAGCAACGTGCCCAGCACCAGCACATCCAGCCATGAGGAATGGTTGGAAATATAAATGACGGGGCGTTCCCCCCGAGCCCGGGCGCGCGCACCACCCACAGTGCCGGCGCGCTTACCGATAACGCGGATGCGCAGGCCCAGCAGCTTGCACAGCACGCCCCAGATGACGCGCGTCCAGCGGATTTTGACGGTGCCGGGCACCAGCAGCAGGCAGGCTTCAAACCCGACGGAGAGCGGAACCCACAGGGTAATGGCCCCCAGCCGCAGGCCGCCTTGCACCTGACTGCTGACCTGACACCACTTTTCTACCCATGACGGCAGGGGTGACAGCATGTCACGTCCCGGCGGGGCGGATGTCTCGGAAAACCGCGTCTGAGCGGGGGAGGCACGCTTCATGATCTTGGGTCTGCCTTGCTCGGGCAGGGGCTGGGTTTGCGGCGGGAATGGCAAATCATAGGCTCTCATAACGCGAACTGATGCACTCGGACAATCGTGCTTCGCAAGATGCCTGCAAGATGGCACAAGGGACTATGGGGCAGAGAAATCCATAAGGCCTGAAAATGATCTCATTTTCGTCATGGTGATGCGGCATGACGCAGGCCGTGATCATGAAAAGGCGGGATGCGCGAGGCGTGAGGCGAGGGAGTGAGACAGGCGGTGAGAGCAGAGGTGCGTGCAGGTGAGCAGTAAAGGCGTTCTGGAAGGCCTCGTGCTGACAGCGAATCGTGTGATGACGGGTGTGACGTTATGGGGTGCGGCAGCAGGCTGCGCCTGGGCGGCGGACCCGCAGCCTTATGTGACCCAGCTGGCAGGCACCGGGCAGGCAGATCTTGATGCCGCCCTGAAATCCTCCTCCGATCTGCTCAGCCTGCAGGCGACGCATGCCGTGGGGCCATTTGCGCTAGCCGGTCGGGTGCGTAGTGAATATGACCGCCTGCGTTCCGCGCTGGAGAGTTACGGCTATTACGAAGGCACGGTGCAGATTTCCCTGCATCGGGCAAAGGGGAAAGATTCCGTCACGGTCGACGGAATGGCTCCGGCTCTGTCCGATTGGCTGACGGGCGTTCCCGCAGGGGAAAAAGTGACCGCTGAGATCAAGGTGCAGAGGGGGCCGCTTTATCACCTTGGGTCGGTCAAGGTCGTGGACCCGAAAACCAACACCCCCGTTGAGCTGACACAGGCGCAGCAGACGGCTTTTAACCTGAAAACCGGGCAGGATGCTGTGGCGCAGGATGTGCTGGGCAGTGGCGGGAGCCTGCTGGATGTCTGGCGGGAAGAAGGCCATGCGCTGGCGCAGGTGGATAAGCCGCGCGCGTACCTTCAGCCACACACGCATACGCTCGATATTGTCTATCCGGCCTCAGCCGGGCCGGTGCTCAATATTGGCAAGATTGATGTGGATGGCTTGCAGCGCGTGCGTGAACCCTTTGTGCGGCGCAGGCTGACGGTGAAGGAAGGGGAACTGTATCAGCCCTCCAAAATTGAAGCCGCCCGGCAGGACCTGAGCGCGCTGGGTGTGTTTTCCAACGTGGGGGTCAAGGACGGCTCTACTAAGCCGGTCAACGGCACCATGCCGCTGGACTTCACGCTGAAGGAAGCCAAGCGGCGGTCCGTGGGGGCCGAGGCCGGGTATTCAACAGATCTTGGCGCCCGTGTGGGTGCGACGTGGACGCACTACAACATTCTGGGCAATGCCGAGCGCCTGAAGCTGACGGCTCTGATTACCGGCCTTGGTGGTTCTGCCCAGCAGGGGCTGGGGTATGATGTGTATGCGGATTTCATGAAGCCTGATTTTTACAGCCGTAACCAGAACCTGAGCGTGCGCGTTGAAGCGCTGCGCCAGTTGTTCTGGTCCTATCGCCAGACGGCGTTTCTGGTAAACGCCGGGATTACCCGCCGGATTGATAAGCACTGGAACATTAATTTCGGGCTGGCTGCGGAACAGGAAAATATCGAACAGTTCAACGTGAGCCGGGATTACACCATTGTCTCCGCCCCACTGGGCGCGACGTTTGATAATACGGGCGTGGGCAACCCGATTGAACCGGCTCTGCATGGTGTCCGCGCCAGTATTAACGCCACGCCGTCTGTCTCGCTGGGGAATAAGGGGAGCGGCACGTCCTTTTTCGCTATCCTGAATGCCTCAGCCTCGACCTATTTTGACCTCCACCATCTGGGTATCAGCAAGCCGGGGCGCAGCATTATTGCGCTGCGCGGAATGATTGGCAGCATTCAGGGTGCATCGACTTACGATATCCCGCCTGACCAGCGCATGTATGCGGGTGGGAGTGCTACGGTGCGAGGCTATCGCTGGCAGGGTGTGGGGCCGCAATATGGGCGTACGCGGTACGCTATTGGGGGAACATCGCTGGATGCCGGGTCCATCGAATACCGGCAGAGGCTGTTCAAAAGCTTTGGCATGGCCGGGTTTGTGGATGCCGGGCAGGTGGGCAGCAGTAGCATGCCCTTTACGGGCACGTTGCGCGTGGGTGCTGGCGGTGGCGTGCGTTATTATACCCCCATCGGGCCGGTGCGTGTGGACGTGGCCGTGCCGCTGAACCGCGCTTATCGCGGCGATAAGTGGGATTTGTATATCGGTCTTGGGGAAACGTTCTGATGGCTGAGTTTAACGAGGCAAATCCTGCCCCGCGCCGCTCGGTCCTCCGTCGCGCCGGGCGTGTTATTGGCTTGTCCGCTGGTGTGCTGACGGGCGTTGCCGTTCTGGCGGTGGGCGCCATTCTGGTGGGTGCCAACACCGGCCCGGGCCGGGGATTGCTGATTAAGCAGACAACGGCGCTGACGGGCGGCACCGTGACACTTGCCGGGATGTCTGGCCGGTTCCCGGATAATTTCCATCTGGATTCTATTGCCCTGCATGACAAGGACGGTGTCTGGCTTTCCCTGCGGAATGTTGACCTCAACTGGTCTCCGCTGAGCATGGTGTGGCGCACCGCCCGCATTTACACCCTGAAGGCGGATGAACTGAATATTCCGCGTCTGCCGGTGTCTGACCCTAATGCAGCGCCTGCGGCTCCGGCCTCGACCTCAAAGTCCAAACTGGGGCTGAGCGTTGATATCCGCACGCTGGCTGTGCAGCGTATTAATGTGGGCGCGCCACTGGCCGGTGTTCCGGCCAGTTTCTCTCTGGCCGGGCATGGGAGCCTGTCTTCCATTGACCCGGTGATTGACGGGTTAAGCCTGCCCACACTGCCGAAATCCGACATTGCCCTGCACGTCAAACGGCTGGATGCCAGTGGTCAGATTGATCTGACGACCACGACCGGTGGCGGCAAGCTGGGCCTGCATCTGGATGCACAGGAAGGGCAGGATGGCTTTGCTGCGGCTAAGCTGAAAATGCCGCAACTCACACCGCTGTCTCTCGCGCTGGACATTAAAGGCCCGACGAACGCGGCTGTGCTGGGTTTTTCGGCCTCTGCCGGGCCGGTGAAGGCTAAAGCGGATGGCGAGCTGAATTTGCTGGCCGGAGACATGGCGCGGTTGTCCGCGCAGTTTGATTCCCCGCAACTCGCGCTGACGCCGGATATCGGCTGGGATGCCATTCATCTGGTTGCCCAGCTTAAAGGGAAAATGACCGCGCCGGATGGCACGGCGCAGCTTCAGGTAGACAGACTGGCCGCCGCCGGGGCGGCTGTGGGCACCTTGAAAGCGACGTTCACGGGCCAGAATGGGCAGGCCGGTGTGCCGGATCTGTTGCATCTTGTCATGACGGCCGACGGTGTGCGTCTGCCGGGGAAAGCGCCCAATCTGCTGGCGTCTGCGCCGGTGCAGCTGGATGCAAAGCTCTCGCCGCAACCCGCTGGCAAACCGCTGGAGCTGGATATTTCGCACCCGCTGCTGCATCTGACAGGCTCTGTCATGACGGCAGCGCCCCAGCGCGGCACCGTGACACTCAGCTTGCCAGATCTGGGACCTATTGGGCAGGCGGCAGGCACGCCGCTCAAGGGGAATGCCGGGGTTACAGCGCAGTTTGATCTGCCGGCTAAGACGGAAGGTGATACGCACCTGAAAGCGGATGGCACGCTGGCCATTACCGGCGGCCAGCCGCAAGCCGCAGGGCTGATTGGCCCGAAAGGCACATTTGCACTTGCTGCTACCATGCGCCCGCATGCGGCTCCGGCTCCGGCTCCGAGTGCAACTGCGCCGGCATCAACGCATGCGCCTTCTGTCACGCCCAAACAGACGGGCTCCGCGACACCAGAGACGTCTGCTTCTACATCCAATCCGGCCGGTTCTGCGGTTAAGAGTGAGCAGAAAGCCCAGACTGCTCAGCCTGCGGCACAGTCTGCGGGGCAGCAGATTGATCTGGCGTCCCTGACGGTGGATGGGCAGGCGCTGCACCTGAAGGCGCAGGGCCGGGTGAATACCGGGCAGGATATGGATGTTACATCCACGCTGGCGCTGCCTGATCTGGCCAAGGCTCTCCCGTCTTTGCGCGGTGGGGTCACGCTGGCGCTGTCTGCCAAAGGGTTAATGCAGGATTTTGCTGCCAACCTGCATCTTGAGGGCGACCCCGGCACGGCCACCATGCCGCGTGGTCCGGTGGTGTTGGATGCGGCCCTGCAACATCTGCCGTCAGCCCCTGCGGGCACCGTGGATGCGCATGGCTCCGTCAATCGTGCGCCGTTGCTGCTGAATGCTGTTTTTGCGCAGGATGAGAAGGGCAGCAGGCAGCTTGATCTGAAAAACCTTTCCTGGAACAGCGTGCAGGGGCAGGGGACGCTCTCTCTTGCAACGGGCGAGGTGGTGCCGCTGGGTACGCTGGACCTGAAAGTGGGGCGCCTGGCGGACCTGAAAGATGTGATTGGGCAGCCGATTTCCGGCGCGCTGGCGGCCTCCGTCAAAACCACGCAGGTTAATCAGAAGCCGCTGGTGGCGTTGAAGCTGGATGGCAATGTGGCCATGCCGCAAGCCAAAATTGGCTCACTCGCTCTGGCTGGCACGGTTAAGGACCCGGCCGCACATCCGGATGCGGATCTAAGCCTGAAGCTGGGTGGTCTGGCCGCAGCAGGCATGACCGGGCAGGCGCGGGTGACAGCCAAAGGGCCGGAAAATGCCATGGCGCTGACGGCGCAGATTGGCCCGGCAACATGGTCTGGCAGCCCGCTTGCGCTGGATACGGCGGCTCTGCTCAATCTGCCCGCTAAAGAAGTCAAACTGCAAAAGCTGACGGCGACGGCCAAGCAGGAAAACCTGCGTTTGCAGGCTCCGGCCTTGATCTCGTTTGGCGAGACAATGGGCGTTGACCGTCTGCGCGTCACACTGGGCACGCAGGGGGCCGAACCGGCCACAGCGGATATTGCTGGCCGTATCAAGCCGACGCTGGCGGCCACGGTGGATGTGCGGAACCTGACACCGGGACTGGCGCGTCCGTTTATGCCGGATCTGCAGGCTCAGGGCACGCTGGCTGTGCAGGCCAAGGTTAGCGGCACCATGGAGCGGCCGCAGGGGCAGGTGCATCTGACGGGGAATGGCTTGCGGATGCAGGGGGCTTCGGCTGCGGCATCCCTGCCGCCATTGCATCTGGATGCCACGGCGGATCTGGCCGGAACCTCAGCCAAGGTGAAGATGCAGGCTGATGCCGGGTCTAAACTCGCGCTTGGTCTGGCTGGCACCGCCCCGCTGACAAGCACGGGGCCGGTTAATCTGCGCACCAACGGGCATCTGGATCTGGCAATTGCCAATGGTTATCTGGGCGCGCAGGCCCGGCAGGCATTGGGGCAGGTGCTGCTGGCCCTGCAGGTGGAGGGCACCATGTCCGCCCCGCATATTACCGGCACGGTGGACCTGCAGAATGCGGATATTCAGGACTTTGCGCAGGGTGTGCATCTGTCTGCCATCAATGGGCGCATTGTCGGGCAGGGCAACAGCATTGTCATTCAGAATCTGACCGCCAAGGCTGGTGACGGCACGATGGGCGTGACGGGCTCCGTTGGCGTGCTGGCTCCGGGGCTGCCAGTGGATATCCATTTTGTGGCGCGTGATGCCCGCCCCATTTCCAGCGATCTTATTACCGCTGTCATGAATTCGGACATGACCATTAAAGGTCAGGCCGCAGGCCGGATGGATGTGGCGGGGAATGTTGATCTGCGGAAAGTGGAAGTTAATATTCCCAACTCTCTGCCATCCTCTGTGGCGCGGCTGGATGTGATACGTCCGGGAGACAAGCCCCCGACCGATGCTGCGACGACAAATGCCAGCGCAAGCGTGATTGGTCTTGATCTGACCCTGACATCACCCGGCAAATTCTTTGTGCGCGGGCATGGTCTGGATGCCGAAATGGCGGGCAAACTGAAGGTTAAGGGCACAAGTTCTGCGCCGCAGGTCAGCGGTGGGTTTGACCTTAAGCGCGGAAACTTCGATCTGGCGGGGATTTCCCTTAACTTCACCAAAGGCCGCGTGGCCTTTAACGGCAGCAGCGTAGACCATAAGCTGGACCCCACGCTGGACTTTGAAGCCGACCGCGCTGTGAACGGGGAAACCGCGATGCTGAAAGTCGGCGGGTATGCCAGTGCGCCAAAAATCAGCTTTGAGTCCATTCCGTCTCTGCCGCAGGATCAGGTTCTGGCCATGCTGCTGTTCGGCACGGATGCGCATTCCCTGTCGTCCACCCAGATGGTGGAACTTGGCACCGCACTGGCAACGTTGACGGGTGTGACGTCTTTCGACCCCATGGGCACGATACGCAAAACGCTGGGGCTGGACCGTCTGGCCGTTGGCGGTGGGTCAGGCGTGGGCAATGGCGGAACCACGGTGGAAGCCGGGAAGTATGTGATGCGCGGCGTTTATGTGGGGGCCAAGCAGGCCACATCCGGCTCGGGCACGCAGGCGCAGGTGCAGGTTGACCTGACTAAGCACCTCAAACTGAACACGACAGTGGGCACCGGCGGCAACGTGACCGGCTTTACCACGCCGGAAAATGATCCCGGCAGTAGCGTGGGCCTGCTCTGGCAGTATCGTTACTAACGAATATGCGCTGACCGGCTCACAGAGAGCTGGTCAGCATTTGCTCGGGGCAAGGTTTTTGAAGGGAGCAGACGGATTTGCCCCTTCACACAACACTCTTAAAACTGGAAATCGACCACTACCGGCACATGGTCGGAGGGGCTGGTCCAGTTCCGCGCTTCCCGCACGACGGTCATGCCGGTCAGGTTGGGGACCAGATCAGGGGTCACCCACACATGGTCCAGACGGCGGCCACGGTTGGATTTTTCCCAGTCTTTGTTGCGGTAAGACCACCATGTATAAAGCTTTTCCTGCGGCGGAATAAAATGCCGCATGGCATCAACAAAGCCTGTTTCCAGCCAGCGGTTGAGCCGCTCAGTCTCGGGCGGTGTGTGGCTGACAATTTTGAGCAGCTGCTTGTGGCTCCACACATCATGCTCAAGCGGCGCGATGTTGAGGTCGCCCACCAGAATGGCGCGGGCCGGTTTGCGCTCTTCAAACCACTCCGTCACTTCCTCAACAAAGGCGAGTTTGTGTGCAAATTTGGGGTTGGCGTCCGGGTCTGGAATGTCACCGCCTGCGGGCACGTAAAAATCATGTAGCTCCACCGGGCCGGAAGGGGTGGTAATGACCGCACCCACATGGCGGCAATCTTCCTTGCCATGCCAGTCCGGCAGATTGTCCAGCGGGAGGATGGGATGGCGGGAGAGAATGGCCACGCCATTATAGCTCTTCATGCCTTTGTAATGCAGATGCTCAAAGCCCAGAGCGCGCACGGCGTCTTCAGGGAAGAGGGGGTCTGGTACCTTGGTTTCCTGCAGGCAGATAATGTCCGGGGCCAGCTCGGTGACCAGATCTTCAAGCCGGGGCAGGCGCAGGCGGAGGGAATTGATATTCCAGGTTACAAGTCGCATGGGCTGAGGCATTGCGCATCCGGGTTTGCGGAGCAAGAAAAAACAGTCACATAAGAGAAGGCACAGCAGGGCATGCGCCTTGCAATCTTGACTGACAGGACCATTTTTCTCTCATGACGTCTTCCTCACAGGCTCAGCCGGGCCAGCCCCCCGTTCCTTCCGCCGAGGCACAAGCGCTGCATCGCGCTCTGTTCACGCTGGACAGCCATATTGATATCCCCTGGCCGGACCGGGGTGATGCGTTTGAAGACACGGAAACCCGCCGGGTTGATCTGCCCAAGATGCAGAAGGGCGGCATGTCTGCTGGCTGCTTTGTGGCCTATATTGCTCAGGCGATGGTGAATGCTGAAGGTCATGCGCAGGCGCAGGCTCAGTGTCTGGCGATGCTGGATGTCATTAACACCATGCAGGGCACGCATAATGGCGTAACGGCGCGCGTCTGTTCCACAGTGGCGGAAATTACGGCGGCATATGAGGCTGGCGTTCTGGCCGTGATTCCTGCGGTCGAAAACGGCTATGCCATGGGGGATAATCCGGCGGTTCTGGTACAGTTCCGCGCCAAAGGGGCGCGTTATGTGACGCTGACCCACAATGGCCATAACGCTTTGGCGGATGCAGCCGTGCATCGGCCCAGTCTGGGCGATAAGCCGGAAAATCATGGTGGGCTTTCCGTGCTGGGGCGTGAGGCAGTGCGGGAAATGAACCGTCTGGGTCTGCTGATCGACGTTTCTCATGCCTCCAAAAAGACTATGTTGCAGGCTGTTGCGGCCTCTGCTGTGCCGGTGGTGGCCAGCCATTCCTGCGTGCGGACGCTGTGTGACCACCCGCGCAATCTGGATGATGAGCAGCTGGATGCGCTGAAGGAAAGCGGTGGGGTGATCCAGATTACCGCCATGCCTGCCTTCCTGAAGCCGAAAGACGAGAACGGCGCGCGCTCTGCCGGTGTGTCAGCTTTTGTGGACCATATTGATTATGTGGTGCGGCGGATTGGCGCAGAGCATGTGGGGATTTCTTCCGATTTTGATGGCGGCGGGGCGCTGGCAGACTGGCAGAACGCCACGCAGGGTGTGAACCTGACAGCGGAACTCCTGCGGCGCGGCTATGACAAAAGCGAGATTGCCGCTTTCTGGGGCGGAAACTTCATGCGTCTTCTGGCCAGAGCTGAGGCTGTAGCGGCGGAACAAACCGGGACTATTGGCTGAAAACTGCAGCCAGATTTTTGTGGCATTTGTCCACTTCCACTCTTGACAGATTTTATTTCAATAAAGTCTTCAGGTGTGATCTGGCTGTTACGGAACGTGATATATAAAATCGTTTCAAATCAATTGGTTGCTTTGTTTGGCTAAAAAATATGCAATGCGTCAGGACCACGGGAAATCTGCGGATTTCGGGGTGTCAAGCCCGGCTCTTCCACAGACTTATCCACAAAATCGGTGGATGAAATTGTTTTCTCGAAAGAGCGCCTGATGACAGCTGAAAATTCTCCAAACATTTCCCCGCCGGATGCCGCAAAAGATGCGCCTTCTGCCCCGCTGAAAGGCGTGGAGGTCATTCGGCACGCGCTCAAAACCATGCCGCTTTCACCGGGCGTGTATCGCATGCTGGGTGAGAAGGGGGATGTGCTGTACGTCGGCAAGGCGCTGGCGCTGAAGAAGCGGGTGACGTCCTACACGCACGTTAATCGCCTGCCGGAACGCCTGCGCCGTATGGTGTCCGAGACAGCCTCCATGGAGATTGTCACCACCCATACCGAGGCCGAGGCGCTGCTGCTTGAGGCCAACTACATCAAGCGCATGAAGCCGCGCTTCAACATCCTGCTGCGGGATGACAAAAGCTACCCCTGGCTGATGCTGACAGATGCGCATCCTTTCCCGCAGATTGCCAAACATCGCGGCAAGCCGGTGAAAGGGGCCAGCCTGTGGGGGCCGTTTGCTTCCGCATGGGCGGTTAATCAGACCCTCAACCTGCTCCAGCGGGTTTTCCTGCTGCGCTCCTGTGCGGATTCTGTGTTCAACAGCCGCTCTCGCCCCTGCCTGCTGTATCAAATCAAACGCTGCTCCGGCCCGTGTGTGGAGCGGATTGATCAGGAGTCCTACGCAAAGCTCGTGGAGCAGGCGCGGGAGTTTCTCTCCGGCAAGGATCACGCTTTGCGGGAGGAAATGAGTGTCGAGATGCACCGGGCGGCCGAAGCGCTGGATTTTGAGCGGGCTGCGACCATGCGGGACCGTATCCGCGCTTTGGCGCAGATGCAGGAATCCAGTGTGATCAATCCGGCGTCCTTGCAGAACGCCGATGTGTTCGGCATCTGGCAGGAAGCCGGGCAGGCCTGCATTCAGGTGTTTTTCATCCGCGGTGGGCGCAATAACGGCAACCGTTCGTTCTTCCCGGCCCATACGCAGGATCAGGAAGCCGGGGAGATTCTGGCCGCCTTCATTGCCCAGTTTTATGACGACAAGCCTTGCCCCGCACAGGTGCTGGTGAACCATGAACTTCCGGAAGAAGCCTTGCTGGCAGAAGCGTTGACGCTGCGACGCGAACGCAAGGTAGAAATCCTTCACCCGCTACGGGGTGAGAAAAAGCAGGTGCTGGACCATGCCGTGGCCAATGCGCGGGATGCGCTGCATCGCAAACTGGCTGAGAGCGCCGGACAGGCGAAGCTGCTGGAAGGTGTGGCCCGTGTTCTGGGGCTGGATGCGCCGCCTGAGCGGATTGAGGTTTATGATAACAGTCACATCATGGGCTCTCATGCCTATGGCGTGATGATTGTTGGCGGCCCGGAAGGGTTTGACCGCCGCGCGTATCGTAAGTTCCTGATCAAAGGTCCCGTCACGCCGGGGGATGATTTTGGCATGATGAGGGAAGTGCTGGAGCGGCGCTTTGGTCGCGCTTTGAAGGAGGCGGCTGAGGGCGATATGTCCAACTGGCCCGATGTCCTGCTGATTGACGGCGGGGCAGGCCAGTATTCCGCGGTGCGTGGTGTGCTGGATGACCTCGGGGTGACGGGCGTCAAACTGGTGGGCATTGCCAAGGGGCCGGACCGGGATGCCGGGCGGGAGTGGTTCCATACGGGGGACGCGTCCCCGTTCCAGCTCGAACCACGGGACCCGGTTCTCTATTACCTGCAACGGCTGCGTGATGAGGCGCATCGGTTTGCCATAACCACCCACCGGGCCGGGCGCTCGAAGACGCTGGTCACATCCGAACTGGATGAAATTCCGGGGGTTGGTCCTGCGCGGAAAAAGATGCTGCTCAATACGTTCGGCTCAGCCCGGGCAGTTAAGCAGGCGGGGCTGTCGGAGCTCGAATCGGCACCGGGAATTAATCGTGAGACAGCGCGGGCTGTGTATGGTCACTTTCATCCGGACTGGACGCCGGCATAGTGCCGGTTTTCAGCCCTGCACTGAACTTCTGGGTGAGTGGTGAAAAGTGGCAGTCAGAAACCATTTCAGCTCTGCTGGAAATAGGCTAGCATCCCGCCAATGCTGACAGACCTGCCGAATGTTCTGACCATCTCGCGTATCGTGGCGATCCCGATCGTGGTTCTTTTTGCCGCATGGGGTTCTCCGCAAACGGATGCGCTGGCCTGTCTTCTGTTCATCCTTGCCGGGGTGACGGACTATTTTGATGGTAAGCTGGCACGGTCCCGCCATCAGATGTCTGACTTCGGGCGGATGTTTGATTCCATTGCCGATAAATTGCTGGTAGGCGCCTGCCTGATGGTGCTGGCCGGGCTGGGGCGTATGGCCTACTTCAGCCTGTGGCCCGCCATTATCATCCTGTGTCGGGAAATCCTGGTGTCCGGGATGCGGGAATATCTGGCGGAGCGCCGGGCCAGTCTGCCCGTCACACGGCTGGCTAAGTGGAAAACCGGCTTCCAGATGACCGCCATTGGCTTTCTGCTGGCAGGGGATGGGACGGGGATGCTGCTGGGCATGCCCTGGCTGCATGTCGCGCTGATCGGGGCGGTTCTTTTGTGGATTGCCGCCGTTCTCACGCTGATTACCGGGTGGGATTACCTTACAACCGGCCTGCGGCACGTTAATCTCTAACAAACGATCATTTTAAACACACCTTAGGTGTGGCTCATTAGGCTCAAATGGCTTTCATCGGCTTGTATCCCCTCCGCAAACCGTTATTTAAGCTTTGGACGGCATGTTTTTGTCGGTAGCAGGTCTCTCTGATTTGCCTGCATGGTGTCATGGTTAGCGGAGTCAGGTGATGCGGAAAGCCGCTCTTATTGGGTTGTGTCTGGTTTTGAGCGGATGTTCCGGGTTCGGGAAATTTGTGTCCGATACCGCAACCCTGCCGGGTGAAAACCCGAATGCGCCCTCCGGGGACAATCTCAATATGCGGCGCGTGCATGGGTATTCCACGGCGGAAACGCCGCTCCTGCCTGCTGGCGGGGATATCTGGCCGGGGCCGCCGGCGCCGTTGCCCACGCTGGAAGATGTTGAGAAAGACCGTTCAGGCACCATTCTGGGTGGCGTGCCTAATTCCGGCGGCAAGCAGTTGCAGGACGGCGGGGAAATGAGTGTTGGGGAGCCGGACGGCATGCCCGATACATCTCAGTCCATCACAGGCAAACTGCCGGATGCAGAGCCTGATGCCGCAGCCAAATATGGCGCGCAGCGTGGCTCTGCCTCCACGATTGAAATCCCGAATGGCGACGGCACAGTAACACTCATCCATCCGGATGGCTCTGTGACGACCACACAGGCAAAAAAGACCGAAGCCCCAGTTAAGTAAGGACGCAGGTATGGCGCAGGACGTCACAATTTTCTATTTCGCCGCATTGCGTGAGCAGATGGGGCGGGAGACGGAGACTGTCCGCCTGCCTGCGCAGCCCATAACGGTGGAAGCGCTGGTGACGGAACTGCGCCAGAAAGATACGGGCATGGATAAGGTCTTTGCGGCCTCGCCCCGCATCCGGGTTGCCATTAACCAGACCCTTGCGACGTTTCAGGATACCGTCAAACCCGGCGATGAACTGGCCTTTTTCCCGCCCATGACGGGCGGATAAGCCGGTGCTGCGCGTTCTTGTCCAAAACGAGTTGTTTGACATGGGGGCGGAGATGGACCGCCTCTCTGTAGGCTCAGAGGGGATTGGCGGCATCAGCGTTTTTATGGGGCAGGTTCGAGGTGGGGTGGATGGGCTGGAAAGCCTTACTCTGGAACATTACCCCGGCATGACTGAAAAAGTGCTGACGGAACTGGCGGCTGAGGCTGTCAAACGGTTCAGCCTGATTGGCTGCACGCTCATCCATCGGGTTGGCACGCTGGTTGTCGGGGCACCGATCGTCTTTGTCGGCACGTCTTCCGCGCATCGGGCGGAAGCTCTGGCGGGCACGAATTTTCTTATCGATCGGCTCAAGACTGGCGCACCCTTCTGGAAGTGCGAACGCTATCAGGATGGCCGTCAGGTGTGGGTCGAAGCGCGGGAAGCGGATGATAAAGCCGCTGCGTCCTGGGATTAAAATAATCCATTAGGAATCTGATTTTAAAATTTTTTGAAGTTTCTTTTTGGGCACAGGTATGCGGTTTTTCTTTCACGAAAAGCCTAGTGCCAGCAAAACCGGAGGGCACAACAGCGTTTTGCCTGCTGTGCCAGTGTGGCGTTCAGTTTTCCGTCGATAAAACGCGATAGATCGCATCCGTCAGGGCCGTCAGGTCTTCCGGCGGAATGGTAAAGGCCGGGGTCAGATAGACAATTGAGCGGAACGGTCTGATCCACACATTTTCCGCAATAAAGCGCTGCCGCAAAGCATCCGGGTTGGCAATCTTTTCCAGTTCCACCACACCAATTGCGCCCAGAACACGCACATCTTTCACGCCCGGCAGAGTGCGGCAGCGTTCCAGTTCTCTGGTCAGATGCGCGTTGATGGCGGCAACCTGTTCAAGCCGGGGTTCGGTTTCAAACAGATCCAGTGAGGCATTGGCGCAGGCGCAGGCCAGCGCGTTGGCCATAAAGGTCGGCCCGTGCATCAGGGCGTGTTCCGGGTTGTCGGACAGGAACGCTTCAAACACATGCGGGCGGGCAATGGTGGCTGCAAGCGCCATGGTGCCGCCTGTCAGCGCTTTGGAGAGTGTGATGATATCCGGGACAATCTCAGCCTGTTCGCACGCAAACATCGTCCCGGTGCGGCCAAAGCCCGTAAAAATTTCATCCAGAATGAGCAGCAGGCCATAGCGATCCGCCGCAGTGCGCAGTGTGCGCAGCACATCGGGGGAATGGAACAACATGCCGCCTGCACCCTGCACGAGAGGCTCGGTGATGATGGCAGTCAGTTCGTGCGCGTGGGTCTCCAGAAGCCTGAAAAATTCTGCCTCGCTGGCCTCGTCCTGCGGGAGCGGTGCGATGATGTGATTGGCCAGCACGTCTCCATAAAGATGGTGCATCCCTTCTTCCGGATCACAGACCGACATGGTGGCGAGTGTGTCCCCATGATAGCCGCCCTTGAAAGCCAGCATCTTGGTGCGTTTCGGCTCACCTTTATTCAGGCGATACTGAATGGCCATTTTCATGGCGACTTCCACCGCAACAGAGCCGGAATCTGTAAAGAAAACCCGGTCCAGATCCCCCGGCAGCAGGGCGCACAGGCGGCTGGCCAGTTTCAGGGCCGGCTCATGCACCATGCCGCCAAACATAACGTGCGGCATGGTGGCCAGCTGTGCCTCAATGGCGGCGCGGATATGGGGGTGGTTATAGCCGTGGCAGGCTGTCCACCATGCGGCCACGCCATCCACCAGTTCCCGGCCATCCGTCAGCTGAATGCGCGCATTATGCGTGCTGCGGGCCGCCAGCGGGGCAGGGGCGGTTTTCATCTGGCTGTAAGGCAGCCAGATATGCGGCAAGCCTTGGGTGTACCAGTCCGGCATGGAGGCTGATGAGGGCGCAGCGGCCAGCTCTGACTGCTGAGAAGAGGCTGTGCGGGAGGCCGCAAGGGGATTCTGGGGGGCGGACATTGCGCGAGAACTCCTGCTTAGGTGATTGACCGGCGGTCCCGGCTCCGGCACCACTCGCTTCATGACGCGGTTTGATCATCTTTTCCAGCATGGGCTGGAGGAACTGGCCGAGCAGGGGCGTCTTCGCACGCCGCGCAGTCTTCAACCCAGAGCCGATGGGCTGCTGGAGAGGGAAGACGGCACCGTTCTGGTTGATTTTTCCTCCAATGACTATCTCGGCCTGCGCGCGCACCCGCTTTTGCGTGAGCGCGCGCTTGCTTGGGCGGAGCGCTATGGAGCTGGCTCCGGAGCCTCTCGACTGGTGACAGGCACAGCCCCCGGCATGGTCGCGCTGGAAGGCCGGCTGGCTGCCCTGAAGGGGATGGAGGCAGCCTGCATTTTCTCTTCCGGCTGGCAGGCGAATGCGACTCTGGTGCCTGCTCTTGCTCAGCTCTCGTTGACGGCGACAGGTGTGGCACCCACACTGATTGTCGACAAGTTGATTCATGCCAGCCTGTATCATGGCTGTGCGGCGGCTGGCGTGCGGCCTCTGCGCTTCCGGCACAATGACATGGAGCATCTTGAGAGCCTGCTGCAAAAAGCGGATAGCCCCGGCCTGAAAATCATCCTGACAGAAAGCGTCTTCAGTATGGATGGAGACCGGGCCGATATGGCGGCTCTGGGCACACTGGCCCGCCAGTACGGTGCGTTTCTGTGTGTGGATGAGGCCCATGCCACGGGCATTCTGGGGCCGGATGGTAAAGGTCTGGCAGACGGACAGGCGGATCTGATTATCGGGACCTTCAGCAAGGCATTGGGTGGAATGGGCGCATTTATCGCCTCCTCATCCGCCGTATGTCGCTGGCTGGTGAATAAAGGCTCCGGCTATATCTACTCCACAGCGCCCTCTCCTCTGGTGCTGGGTGCGGTGGACGCAGCACTGGATCTGCTGCCTCAGATGGACGCAACACGGCAGCATGTGGCGGGACTGGCGGAGCGGTTCCGGCAGCATATGCATCACGCCGGGCTAGAAACGGGACCGTCTTCTACGCAGATTGTGCCGGTTGTGGTGGGGAGTGAGTGCACGGCTCTGACACTCTCTCGCATGGTAGAAGAGGCCGGGTTTTTGGCGATTGCCATCCGTCCGCCAACCGTGCCGCCGGGTGGATGCCGCTTGCGGGTGGTGCTGCATGGAAACCACACAGAGACGCAGGTGGATCAGCTGGCGCAGGTGCTTAAGGATGCTGTGGCGCAGTGCGCAGCAGAGGGGGCATTATGACCATGCCCCAACTTGTTTTCGTGCATGGTTGGGGTTGCGGCCCGGATATCTGGGAGCCTGTGCTGAAGGCGCTTAATCAACCTTCAGCCTGCGTGCTGGATCTGGGCTATTTCGGAGCCTCGCAGAGCGATACACAGCAGCGGCTGGACGCTTTGTTGCAGGGACCACGGCCCGTGCTGGCTGTTGGTCATTCTCTGGGTTTTCTCTGGCTTCTTTCCCGTGGCGATTGGCCAAAAGGCACTCGCTTTCTCGGGATTAACGCGTTCGGGCGTTTTGCTGCCGAAGAGGATTTTTCGCAGGGTGTGCCGCCGCGTATGCTGGCCCGCATGCAGACAGGCTTGCAGCGCGATGCGGTTCAGGTAGTCAATAATTTTCGCGCCCGCTGTGGTGTGGGGCCTGTTACGCCGGATGCTCTTTGTGTGCCGGCCCTGCAGAATGGTCTGACGGACCTGATGACGCTGGACGCGCGATCTGTACTGGCCCGTCTGGCGGAGAAGCCCGGAGCCTTAAAGGTTCTGGCAGGGAGGCTTGATCCGATTGTCAGCCCGGACATGACACAGGCCTCTTTCCCGCCGGGGATGGCGGTTGAATGGGAGGCTGAGGGCGGGCACATGCTGCCGCTGACACATTCACATGTCTGTGCCGAGGCTATTCGGTGCATGATGTTACAAAATCTGGAAAATTCATGACCGACCGTTCCGCCCATGCCCGACAGGCCCGCATTCAGCAAAGTTTTGATGCTGCTGAGGGGTATGATGCGGCTGCTGTGCTGCAACGTGTGGCCGCCCGGCGTCTGTTTGATGGTCTCCGCGCTCGGCTGGCAGGCCGGACACCCCGGCGTATTCTGGAAGTTGGGTGCGGTACCGGCTTCTTGACGCATATGCTGCATGAGGCGTGGCCTGAGGCAGAACTGGTGGCGACGGATGTTGCGCCCCGCATGCTGGAACGCGCCCGCAAGCGAGTCGGGGAAGGTGTGCAGTTTTGCGAGATGGATGCTGCCCGTCCTGATGTGGTAGGGGCGTTTGACCTGATTTGCGGCAATCTGGTTTTCCAGTGGCTGGAAGAACCCTCAGTCGCCTTGCAAAAGCTAGCGGACCAGTTGGCCCCCGGTGGTGTGATTGCCGTCTCCACCTTGCTGGATGGCACCTTTGAAGAATGGCGACAGGCTTGCACTACAGAAGGGCTGATGGCGGCAACACCGGATTATCCCGCTGCCCGGACTGTGCAGGGCTGGCAGCCCGGCCTGTGCGCCGGGAAATGGACAACAGAGCGGTGCGTTCAGCCCTTTGAAAATGGACTGGCTTTTGTAAAGCATCTGAAGGAGACGGGGGCGTCCGTACCGCGTGAAGACGGGAAGGCTTTTTCTCCCGCCGAACTGCGTCGGGCTCTGGCGCGCTTTGATCAGGCCGGAGCGATGGTGACTTGGCATCTGGCCTATGGCTGTTTTCAAAAACCGCAGCGCGCCGGGGTGTTTGTCACCGGAACAGATACCGGCGTGGGCAAAACCCTGACATCTGCCTGCCTCGTCCATGCGTGGAAAGCAGGCTACTGGAAGCCGTTGCAAAGCGGGCTTGCGGATGAAGAAGGCGATACGGCGACGGTCATGAAGCTGAGCGGTTGCCTGCCGGAAGACTGCTTTCCGTCAGCCGGGGCGTATCAGGCGTCTCTGTCCCCTCTGGCGGCGGCTAGGGCCGAAGGGGCGGAAATTGATCCTGCGCGTCTGGTTTTGCCTTTAGAGGCCCCACAGCGTCCGCTTGTAGTGGAAGGGGCGGGCGGCCTGATGGTGCCTGCGACCGATACGCTGATGATGGTTGATCTGGCTGAACGCTGGGGGCTGCCGGTTGTTCTGGTCGCCCGAAGCGGGCTGGGGACGCTGAACCATACGCTGCTTAGTTTGGAAGCATTGCGAGCCCGTGGTCTGGGCATTGCCGGGGTGGTGCTGAGCGGCCCGCTCAACCCGGAGAACAGCAAGACCATTCAGGAAAAAGGGCAGGTGCGCATTCTGGCTGAACTGCCGCAGCAGAAGGCCGTGACTGCGGAGACTGTTGCTGCACTGAGCCGTCTGATCCCCGCATGGGATGATGTCTGGTGCGCAATGCAAGTGGGGCGTAAGGGCTTTTCAGAGAAAGTCTGACGCTTCACCCGGGCTTGATGCATGGGGCTTCTGCGCCTGAATGGAGAAGCCTCAACAGAGAGGACGCGTGATTTTGGAAAATCACGCTCCGTATTTTCTCAATCGTTAGTGATACCGGCGGATCAGTCCGGCCAGTCGACCCTGAATGTGCAGGCGTTCAGCAGGCACAATGCGCGTTTCATAGCGTGGGTTGGCGGGTTCCAGCGCAATGGTGTTGCCCTTGCGGCGCAGGCGCTTGAGCGTGACTTCACTGTTATCAATGAGGGCGACAACAATCTGCCCGTTCTCAGCATCTTCCGTGCGGCGGATGATGACGTGATCGCCGTCCAGAATACCGGCTTCAATCATGGAATCTCCGGTGACTTCCAGCGCGTAATAATCGCCTGAACTCACCATATCTTTCGGGATATCCAGAAACGTATCCGTTTCGGCCATGGCTTCAATCGGCAGACCTGCGGCAATGCGGCCATAAAGCGGGATCTTCAGCGCTGCGGGCTGCTGGCGGGAGAAATCTCCACGCACAACATTGGTGGGCAGCGTTTCTGAGGCAGGTGCCATTTCCGGGAGATGAATGACTTCCAGCGCGCGGGCCCGATGATGGTGACGGCGGAGAAACCCGCGTTCTTCCAGGCCGGAAATCAGGCGATGAATGCCGGATTTGGAGCGCAGGCCCATGGCCTCTTTCATCTCGTCGAAAGAAGGAGAGAAACCCGTCTGCTTGAGGTGAGAATCAATAAAAAGCAGCAGTTTGTGCTGTTTGCGCGTCAGCATTGCGGCACCCCGGAGCAGATGAGTGTTTTTGTATTTATAGGGATTTGTTCTATATAAGTTCTCTTTTTTAGTCAAGGGGTTATTCACCCCTGCCAAAAGCCCTTCTGTATTTTTTGCTGTGTCTGTAAAGGTTCCAGCAGAAGGCCCGTTGAGGGCCTGTGCTTTCAGTCTGGTTATTTAAGCGGGGCCGGTGGTCACCGGTCCGAAATCCCTGATACCGTTTTCCATGCGGTTTGATAACATATTGAAAAGGTTCGGTGTTTAGGAAAATTATCACGGTCCCGGCAGCGGTTTATGCCTGTTTCAGCCTCAGCATTTTTCAGGCTGAGGCGCAGGGGAGCTCTCCTGATGCTCATGCGTTCAGCTTTGAAGATCGCCTGACGCGGGACTGGGGCGGCGTGCGTCGCACTCTGGCCGAACATGGTGTGCAGTTTCAGCTGACGGACCAGAATGAGCTGTGGGCTGTTCCTGTTGGCGGTAGCCAGCCATCCAACAATTATATTGGCGATACGACCGGGCAGCTTTCTGTGGACCTTGGCCGTCTGACGCATCTGCCGCTGGGCACCATTGGCATTAGCGGGGTGGATATTCGCGGTCATCCCTTCAGCAACCAGCCGCTTTATGTGTTCAATCAGGTTTCCGGAATTGAGGCGGATATCAATCTACGCCTCTATGAGGTCTGGTATGGCCAGACCTTTGACCATGACCGGCTGGATGTGCGGATTGGTAAGCTCGACCTCAGTCATGACTTCATGGGGAGTGACGGCGCACAACAGTTCCTAAACGCTTCGTTCTCCTGGCCCATGGTGCCGGATAACAACCTGTATGATCAGGGGCCGGCATCACCCTTGAGCACACCTGCCGTAAGGGTGAAATACAAGCTCTCCAAAAGCTGGACGATGCTGGCCGCAGTTGCGGATGATAACCCGATTGGTGCGGGCTTTCTGAACGAGGCCGACCCGTGGAACCAGAATCAGGACCCAAGCGGCACCCGATTCCATTTTGGCACCGGGGCGCTGATGTTTCTGGAAGCGCAGTATCACACGCAGCTCTGGGGGAAGGACGGAACCTACAAGCTGGGCGGTTACGGTGATACCGGTCGTTTTCCGGATCAGGCCGACCCAACTGTTCGCCATAAAGGCAACTGGACGTTTTACGCCGTGGCCGATCAGGTTCTGGCTCATCTTGCCGGGAAGCAGACGATTGCCGGCTTTGCCCGCGCCACATGGGCACCACCGACTAATCGCAACCAGATTGTGAATGCGGTAGACGCGGGACTTTTGTTGAACGCGCCATTCCAGCGCGAAAACGATGTTCTGGGGTTAGGGTTCGGCTATGGCGAGGCCAGCCCGGTTTTGCGGCGGTCAGAACGACGGGCGGGCACGCTGGCGCAGCATACTGAATATCATCTGGAACTGACTTACCAGTTTCAGGCGACACCCTGGCTCCTTATCCAGCCTGATCTTCAGGGAATGCTCTCACCCAGCGGCGGCGTGCTGGATAGCGCAGGCCGCAGGGTGAAAGACGAAGCCATTTTTGGCCTGCATTCCAGCATGTCGTTCTGAGGGCGTCAGGGTAGCCGAAGAATACGGCAGGGCGCGCCAGCTTTCTCGGGAGGTGCGAAGGGCGCACGAATCAGGAGCGCCTGACTTTGTGCGAAAATATTCAGCTGAGCCGAATCCTGTGAGCTGAAAGGGGTAGCCAGCGGAAGTTGCCCATCAGCCTGTGGGGTGAGGCGGCATCGCACAAAATCCTGCCGCTGGTCATTCTCGCCAATATCTGCGCCAAGCAGGGCGGCTTCCGTTTCCATCTCTTCCGGCACGGGCTGGCCGAGCAGCTTGCGCAGGGCAGGGGCCACAAACACCAGACTGCACACCAGTGCTGCAACCGGATTACCCGGCAGGCCGATAACGGGGGTGTGCCCCAGTTGGCCGAACATCAGCGGTCTGCCCGGGCGCATGGCGATTTTCCAGAAGTCCAGTGCAAGACCGTGGGCCTCCAGCGTGCTGCGCACGACGTCATACGTGCCCACGCTGGCCCCCCCGATGGTCACCAGCAGGTCCAGCGTATGCGCCTGCCCGATGGCGGCAGAGAGAGACTCGGCATTATCCCGCACAACAGGGAGCAGGATGGCGTCTGCCCCCAAAGATTTGAGCAGGGCGGTAATCATGAACGCGCCGGAATTGACGATGGAGTCTGGCGATGCCGGGTCTCCGGGCAGCACAATCTCATCACCCGTGGCCAGAACGCCAATGCGTGGGCGGCGCGAGACGGGGAGCCAGATGTGTCCGCCTGCGGCGGCCAGCCCGATATCACGCGGCCCGATTTTTTTGCCTGCCGGCACCAGAATGTCGCCTTTACGGAAATCCTGTCCTTCTTTGCGGATAAACTGGCCTACGCGCCCGGCGCTGAGCAGCGTTGCATGATCACCCTCACGCCGCACATTTTCCTGAATCATAACCATATCGGCGCCTGCGGGGATCTGGCTGCCGGTAAACAGGCGCAGGCAGGTGCCTTTCTCCACGGTCAGGCTGGATGGGTGTCCTGCGGGGGCTTCGCCCACAATGCGCAGTGTGGCGCCTTCCTGCGCGTCCTCAGCCTTCAGAGCGTAGCCATCCATGGAGGAGACGGAGACGGGGGGATTGGAGAGGCGTGCGGTGAGTGGAGAGGCCAGCACCCGGCCACATCCATCGGCCAGAGAGACGGTTTCCAGACCACCGGCTGAGAATTTTTCAAGGATTCGGGCGCGCGCAACAGCCACATCCAGCATGTTTTTTTACTCCTTTCGGCTATTCCCACGCCTGAATGATGCAAGAATGCTTGACGTTTGGCTCTTGTATGCGCATTTTGCCGGCACTTGAACACCACCCGACCACGTTTCTGGCGTGGTGCCGGGTTTAACGATGCTCTGCTGAGGAAGCTATGGCCAAGACCAATGTTATCAAAATCCGTCTCGTTTCCACGGCGGACACCGGTTACTTCTACGTCACCAAGAAGAACGCCCGTGCCCACACCGGCAAGATGGAACTGAAGAAGTACGATCCCGTTGCACGCAAGCACGTCGTGTTCCGCGAAGCGAAAATCAAATAATCTCCGCCCTTCTGAGGGAAGAGATTATAAAAAAGCGGCTCCATCCGGGGCCGCTTTTTTTATGGCCGCTATGCTGTGTGGATAAAGAAAAACCCCGCCAGACGGATCTGCGGGGTTTGAGCGTGACAGGCCACAGTGCCGAGCGAGGGCTATAGTGCGTTTCGGTCTGCTGGATGTCCGGGAGGTTAGCGCTTACGGCGTTCAGTAAAGCGGGTCATGCCGGTCATACGGCACGACGATATCGTTCGTGTCGGCCAGATTGAGCATGGCGCGGGCACGTTCATCCAGCGTGTCGTTATCCAGAGACTGCTCCCGCAGGCCGTTTACGCGCCGCCGCCAGGCGATCTGCTCTGCCGTGGCGTCCTGCTGCGCCTGTTTGGCCTGATCAAGCAGCACAAGCTGGCTCTGATAGGCCTTCATGCCGTGGTCACCCTGCGTGGCGTTCCAGCCAAAATAGACCGCAATGCCCAGAAAAACGGTGGGCGGAACAATGGCGCGCACTGCACGTCTGATAAAGCGGCCGATTTGCACGATTTTAACGTCCCTCTGTCCCGGAAAATGACATTCTGATCAGATCTTTATGTCTAAACCATGAATATCTGCACAGGAAGAGACCTCGGGCCGGGAAGGGCATAAAAAAAAGCCGTGCTCCGAAGAACACGGCTCTGAATGGCTCGGGCCTGCAGAGGCAGGCCTGTCGCTCAGGACTTCAGAATGGTGCGGCCAGCATACTGCGCTGCGGTGGCCAGTTCCTGCTCAATGCGAATGAGCTGGTTGTATTTTGCAGTTCTGTCAGACCGGGACAGGGAACCCGTTTTGATCTGCCCGCAGTTGGTGGCAACAGCCAGGTCCGCAATGGTGGAATCTTCAGTCTCACCGGAACGATGGCTCATGACTGCGGTGTAGCCTGCCTTATGAGCGACTTCGATGGCTTCCAGCGTTTCCGTCAGGGTGCCGATCTGATTGACCTTCACCAGAATGGAATTGCCGACGCCGGCCTTGATGCCACGACGCAGGCGCTCGGGATTGGTGACGAACAGATCATCGCCAACCAGCTGAATTTTCTTGCCGAGTGTTTCCGTCAGCAGAGCCCAGCCTTCCCAGTCATCTTCCGCCAGACCGTCTTCAATGGAGGCAATGGGGTAACGGTTTGTCAGGTCTGCCAGCCAGCTGACCATCTCGCCCGAATCAAACGTCTTGCCTTCACCCTTCATGATGTATTTGCCATCCCGGAAGAATTCGGTGGAGGCGCAATCCAGCGCGAAGGTCACGTCCTCGCCGGGGCGGTAGCCTGCGGATTCCACAGCGCGGGTAATAAAGCCCAGAGCTTCATCAGCCGATTTCAGGGCCGGGGCAAAACCACCTTCATCGCCTACGTTGGTGTTGTGGCCAGCAGCCTGAAGGTCTTTCTTAAGGTGTGCGAAAATTTCCGCACCCCAGCGAATGGCATCGGATTCCGTCGGCGCACCCACCGGCTGGATCATGAATTCCTGAATATCAATCGGGTTGTCGGCATGTTCACCGCCATTGACGATATTCATCATCGGCACGGGCAGGGTGTGGGCAAATACTCCGCCAATGTAGCGATACAGCGGCACATGCAACTCGGCAGCCGTGGCTTTGGCGATGGCCAGAGACACACCCAGAATCGCGTTGGCACCCATGCGGCTCTTGTTGGGGGTGCCGTCCAGATCAATCATCGCATTGTCGATATCAATCTGGTCAGACGATTCGGCCCCCTGCAGAGTCGGCAGGATTTCATTTTCAATATTTTCAATGGCCTGCAAAACACCCTTGCCGCCAAAGCGCTTGGGGTCCTTGTCGCGCAGTTCAACGGCTTCATGAGCGCCGGTGGAAGCGCCAGACGGCACGGCAGCCCGCCCTTTTGCGCCTGAGGCCAGTTCAACATCCACTTCAACTGTCGGGTTTCCGCGGCTGTCCAGAATTTCACGCGCGATGATATCGACAATGGCACTCATAATTTTTCATTCCCGTTTCAGGCTCAGGCGATTTGGGCTGGCCGAGATGTGTTGTTTTTCTTTTTGCTTCAACGAAACACGGCTGCGCGCGTTTCCCTGCAGTTGCTAGTGGCAGCCTGTTGGGCTTTTCTGTCAACCAGTTGAAGGCCTGAAAGCGTGCAGAGGAGGCACATCCAAAGCTCATGAAGAGACTTCCATTTGTCGCTGTGGTGCTGGCAATCGCGGGGCTTCTGCCTCTGATTTTCTGTGCGTGCGGGATTGTGTTTTTTGCCTCCGGGGTGCCCATCCCCAATCTGATGATGGCGTTTGTGTCTTACTGCGCGGTGTCTCTCGCCTTTTTCGGGGCGGTGCACTGGGGGCTGGCGCTTGAACCTGCGCCGGCAATTGTGACCAGCGGGGCAGACCGCACGGATATCATCCGGCTTGTGCTGGGGGTGGTGCCTGCTTTTGTGGGCTGGGTGGCTGCCTATACGGCATTTGCGTGGATGCCCGTGGCGGGCGTTGCGATTCTGGCGGTAGCGGTGCCGCTGTTCGCCTTGCTGGAGCGGCAGGGATGGCGCAGAGGCGCTTTGCCGAGTGGCTATATGGGCCTGCGGTGGATTGTAACGGCTATTACGGAGTGCTGCCTGCTGGTGGTGCTGGTGGCCCGCCTCTTCTAGTGTTTCCTGCTATTTTGTTGTTATAACATGGAAATCCGGCTGAGTAGCCTGATGGACGTGGAAGGATTTGAAGACCATGCACAGCACTCCGCGCATTCTGGTCAAAGGAGCCGGTGTCGCCGGTATGACGGCCTCTGTCACGCTGGCCGAGCGTGGCGGGCAGGTGACGCTTTATGATCGGGGTGGGCGCGTTGGTGCCGGGGCATCATGGATGGCTGGTGGCATGCTGGCCCCGTGGTGTGAGGCGGAATCGGCCCCCGCCGAGGTAACGGCACAGTCTGTTGATTCGGTGGAGTGGTGGGCTACTCATGTGCCCGATGTCGTGCGGGCTGGCAGTCTGGTTCTGGCTCCCCCGCGGGATGTGGGGGAAATCGCCCGGTTTGGGCGGCGCACTTCGCATTTTCACACACTCGGCACGGAAGACATTGCTCTGCTGGAGCCGGATCTGGCAGGCCGTTTCCATAAAGCGCTCTTTTTTGCCGATGAAGGGCATGTGGACCCGCGCAAGGCGCTGGTCGCCCTGCGGAAAAGCCTGGAAGCCATGGGCGGCACCGTGCTGCTGGAAGGCGCGCAGAAACCGGATGAGGCTGAATTTGACTGGGTGGTGGACTGCACCGGCCTGAATGCCCGCACCACACTCAATACCTTGCGGGGTGTGCGGGGCGAGATGATCCTGCTGCGTTGCCCGGATGTGGCGCTCCATCGCCCGGTACGCATGCTGCACCCTCGTATTCCCATTTACATTGTGCCGCGGGCTGACCATGTCTTCATGGTCGGGGCCACCATGATTGAAAGCGAAAACGCTGGCGGGATGACGGTGCGCTCCATGACTGAACTGCTGAATGCCGTCTGGACGCTGCATCCGGGTTTTGCCGAGGCAGAAATTCTGGAAATGGGCACCGGGTTACGGCCGTCCTATCCGGACAACATGCCGACCGTCGTGCGGTCCGGGCAGCATATTTACGTGAACGGCATGTATCGCCACGGGTTTCTGCTTTCCCCCGCGCGGGCGCAGGAAGCGGCGAACATGATTTTTGGAGCGTCGGACAAGGCCGCCTGAACGCGATTGCCCCGGAGGGAAATCGTGCTTAAGTCCGGCAGCAAAGGTTTAAGGGAGAACGCCCACATGCAGATCGTGGTCAATGACGAGGTTCATGAGGTCTCAGCCAAAACGCTGGCAGCCCTGATTGATGAGCTCGGCTACGGCGGTGCGCGGATTGCCACAGCCATGGATGGCAGCTTTGTGCCAGTCCCTTACCGTGCCCGGACCGTCTTGCGGGATGGTGCGCGGGTTGAAATTGTTGCTCCCATGCAGGGAGGCTGAGGCCTCATGACCAAATCTTTTTACGGCACAGTTCTGTCTTCTCCGCTCATGCTCGGCACGGCCCAGTATCCATCCCCTGATATTCTGCGCGATGCGGTCAGAGCTGCTCAGCCGGGCGTTGTGACGGTCTCTCTACGGCGTGAATCCGCTGGTGAACGGGCCGGGCAGGCGTTCTGGGATCTGATTCAGGAACTTGGTGTGCCCGTTCTGCCGAACACGGCGGGGTGCCACACCGTTAAGGAAGCCGTCACGACCGCCCATATGGCGCGCGAAGTGTTCGGCACGGACTGGGTCAAGCTGGAAGTGATCGGGGAGCTGGATACGCTCCAGCCGGACGTGTTCGGGCTTGTGGAAGCCGCGCGCATTCTGACGGACGATGGCTTTAAGGTTTTTCCATACACCACCGAAGATTTGGTGGTGGCGGACCGTCTGCTGGCTGTGGGGTGTGAAGTGCTGATGCCGTGGGGCGCGCCCATCGGCTCAGGCAAAGGGCTGAACAATGTCTTCGGTCTGCGCGCTCTGCGGGCACATTTCCCCGATGTCCCGCTCGTTGTGGATGCGGGCATCGGTGTGCCCTCTCATGCCGCACAGGCGCTTGAGCTGGGGTATGACGCCGTTCTGATTAACACCGCTGTGGCCAAAGCCGGAGAGCCTGCTGTGATGGCTGAAGCGTTCCGTTTTGCCGTGCAGGCCGGAATGCTGGCCCGTCAGGCTGACCCTATGGAAGAGCGCGATATGGCTGTTCCTTCAACCCCCGTCGTCGGAAAGGCCATGCTGGCATGATATCCCTCCCGCAGAAAATTTATCCTGTTGTTGATACCGCGCTCTGGGTGGACCGGCTGGGGAGTGCAGGCGCGCGCTTTATCCAGCTGCGTATCAAGGACCTTCCGGAAGACGAACTGCTGGCGGAAATTCGTGCAGCCCATGCCTTTGCAAAGAAGCATGGCGTCTGTCTGGTGCTGAATGACTACTGGCAGATCGCTGTGGCGGAGGGGATTGATTACCTTCATCTCGGGCAGGAAGATCTGGATACAGCGGACCTCGAGGCCATTCGCAAGGCCGGTATCCGGCTGGGGATCAGCACGCATAGCCATGAAGAACTGACCAGAGCACTGGCCTGCAAGCCGGACTATGTGGCCCTTGGCCCCATCTGGCCCACCCGCCTGAAGAAAATGCCGTTTGGCCCCCAGGGCACAGAGCGCCTGACAGAGTGGAAAAACCTGATTGGTGATCTGCCACTGGTAGCTATTGGCGGAATTACGCTGGAACGCCTGCGGCCGTGTCTGGAGGCTGGCGCAGACAGTGTCGCCGCTGTGTCCGACTTCACACAGCATGCGGACCCGGAAGGGCAGGTGAAGGCGTGGCTGGCGGAGGCCGGGGAGGCTGCGCCGTAAAAGGGTGGTCCTCTATATTTCTTGATTTCTTAAAGAAAACGCTAAGTTTTCAGTATATATCTTGTAAGTAAATATCTGTTATAACATTGAGATTTCCTTATTCGTTCCTACCTTTGTTAGAAGTAGACGACTTAAGGAAATCATCATGCCTCACGATAAAGCACCGCATACTTCCAGCTCTCTGCATGATCTGGCTCGTAAAGCGACGCATTCTCCCAAACTCCTGACAAAAGCAGAAATCATTCAGCTTGCAGACCATGTGCTGAAGGGCGGGGAACACGCTTCCGAGTTTGAAAAGGAAGCCGCCAGGAAGGCCCGCCATAATCCGGAAGGTCTGGAAGAGAACGAAATTATTGCTCTGGGAAAGAAGATACTTTCTGCCTGAGAACTCCTCTGATCTGACAAGCGCTGCCTGTCCGCAGGCAAAGTATTTTTACAAAGGAATTACTGCAGATGACGGTTAAAAAGCAGCTTAGCGACGCCATTCAACAGAAAAAAGCCGTGAGCTTTTCTTTTCAGGGCAAGCCCGCATTTGGCTCGCCTCACGCTCTGGGTAAAGGGGATGGAGAAGAACGGGTTCTGATCTATCGTGGGGAAGATTCCCACGAGAAAGAGGTCAAACCCACAGGCAAGTGGGCCTGCCTGCGGCTTGCGGACCTAAGCAACGTGATGCTGACGGATGAACCCTTCCATGAGGGCCATCCGGGAGAGAATGATAAAGCATGCCTGCACGACGTTGAGCTTTCAGTAAAATAAAGGCTTGCGCGTTTTGCTCCGGTCGGTGCCGGAGCAAAGTCGTGTTTACTGGAGGGAGCCGAGGGTCTTATCCTCACCGTTGCCTTCAAGAACATGCGTGAGTTCATCGACCAGTGCTATACGTCCTTCCCTGAGTTGAAAGAACGCAATCACCCTGATTGTACTGATATGGCCGGAGGGGCGTGTCGCACGGGCGACATGCACAGTCGCCGCCATATCCTCCTGACAGATGATCCGCTCGATCGTAATCTCGAGGGACTGAAGGGCTTCCCGCAAGGCCTGGGCATGCGTGAGGAAGTCATCCCGTGTCAGTGTGCGACCATCCACAATCTGTTGGTAATCAGATGTCAGGAAAGCTTTCAGCTGATCCAGACTGGTACTGAAATCCGTAAAAGTTGTAAACATCTGGCGAATAATCTGCTCGGAAGCGGGGGCGGCCATTTGGGTCTCCTGCTGATGGGATGGAGATCCTGTCTTGCCTGATCCGTGTGATGGCCTGTTAATGGGATTACGCCAATCAATACGGGTTAGCTGCCATTTCCGATCCATTTCTCCCTTTGGATATCCTGAGCAGGGATCATCCCCTTCTCATTGCACAGTCTGCGCAGGGGCGAAGTGCGCGGGAGACTGCGGCGCACCAGCATGCACGGGGTCAACTGATTGGCACGATGACCGGCCTTTCAATGCTCAGCACGTCAGCAGGACGCTGGGCCGTGCCGCCTGCCAGTGCCGTGTGGGTGCCGCCGTATCTGGCCCATGAGTTTCGGTCCTATGGGCCATTTCATGGGTGGAGCGTCTATATTGCGCAGTCCGCATGTCGGGCCTTACCGGATAGACCACAACTCCTCTCAACCTCCCCCTTGCTGAGGGAAGCTGTTTTGCGGGCTGCTCTGTGGCCGGTCGCTGAGCATCTGACAGCGCAGCAGACGCATATTGCGCAGGTCATTCTTGATGAGATTGCCAACAGCCCCCGCGAAGAATTCTATCTGCCCATGCCGTCTGATTCCCGCTTACTGGCCGTGGCGGAGGCTGTTGTGAAAAATCCTTCAGCCCGCGAGAGCCTGAGGGCCTATGCCGCGCAGGCATCTCTTTCAGAACGGACGTTCAGCCGGTGGTATAAAGCGCAAACCGGATTTTCCTTTAGGGTCTGGCAAGCGCGCGCTCGTGTCCTGCAGGCTATTGAATGGCTCACGGAGGGGCGGCCTGTGACGACCGTTGCGTTCGACCTTGGCTATGAGACGGTGAGCAGCTTCATTGAGGTTTTTAAAACGCATGTGGGTATAACGCCCGGTCGTTTTGCCGCTGTTGTTGGCGGCGATCAGCCGTAATCCCCGCTCTTTAGCCCCCGGCAAAAATGCGGGCTGCGTCAGTTTTATTAAACAAAAGCAGCAGAATTTTTGCTGCTAGCGGAAGGGGCGGTGCGGCGGTCAGCGGCGCGGTGTCGGGCAGGAGTTTTTCTGCCTCTGCATGGGCGGTCTCAAGCAGCATATCCACCAGAATTTCCGGGGCCATCCGGTATTCCGGCAGGCCGGACTGGCGGCGGCCTGTCATGTCCCCACCGCCACGCAGGCGGAAGTCCTCGTCGGCAATCAGAAACCCATCTTCCGTCTCCCGCAGGCAGGTCAGCCTGCGGCGTGCGGTCAGGCCCAGCCCTTCATCATGCAGCATCAGGCAATAGGATGCTGCTGAACCCCGGCCCACACGCCCGCGAAGCTGATGGAGCTGGGCCAGCCCGAAGCGCTCCGCATGTTCGATCACCATGATGGTTGCTGTTGGGACGTCCACACCCACTTCAATCACGGTGGTGGCAACCAGTATGCGGGTTTTGCCCTGCGCGAACTCCTGAAGGGCTTCTTCCCGCACATTGGCGTCCTGCCGCCCATGCGCCAGCCCGACGACCTCGCCAAACCGTTCCAGAAGGGCCGCCTGCCGGGCTTCCGCTGCGGCAATATCCAGCGCCTCACTTTCCGAGACGAGCGGGCAAACCCAGAAGATCTGTGCGCCTTTGGTCAGAGCGCGGGCCAACCCTTCAATGACTTCATCCATCACACTGATGGTGTGTAGCGAGGTCCGCACGGGCTTGCGGCCCGCCGGTTTGCCGTCCAGACGGCTGATCTGCATGTCCCCAAAGCGGGTAATCAGCAGGGTGCGGGGGATGGGGGTTGCCGTCATGACCAGCATGTCTGTGGCTGGGCCTTTTTCCACCAGCGTCAGGCGTTGTTCCACCCCAAACCGATGCTGTTCATCAATCACCGCCAACCCCAGATCCGCAAATTTTACGGTCTCCTGCACCAGCGCGTGCGTGCCGATCACCAGCCGTGCGGTGCCGTCTTCTATCTCCTGCAAGGCTTTCTTGCGGGCTTTGCCTTTGACGGAACTGGAGAGGAACGCGACGGGCACGGGAGAAAGGCGTGCAAAGGTGGCGGCATGCTGGCGGGCCAGAATTTCCGTGGGGGCCATCAGCGCCCCTTGGGTGCCCGCCTCGACGGCACGTAGCATGGCCAGCAAGGCGACCAGCGTTTTGCCCGCCCCCACATCGCCTTGCAGAAGGCGGCTCATGCGGTAGGGGGCGGCCATGTCGGCTTCAATTTCAGCCAGAGCCTTTTTCTGGCCGGGGGTTGGCGTATGGCCAAAGGCTGCCAGTGCCTGTCGTTGTAAGTGCCCGTCACCCCGCAGACTGCGGCCCGGGCGGGCGCGGGAGGCGTGCAGGGCAATGCGGGTGGCAAGCTGGTCAGCCAGCAATTCATCACAGGCCAGCCGGGCCTGAGCCCGTGTTTGCTGCGCCCGCCAGGCGTCCCCGGCTTCACTGCCGGGAATGCGGTCGGGGAAATGCATCCAGGTCAGCGCGGTGAGGAAATCCGGCCAGCCTTTCTTTTTAATGAGGGCAGCTTCATGCCATTCCGGCAGCGTGGCGGGCAGGCGGGTGAGGGCGGCTGTCATGGCCGAGCGGACATTGCCAGCAAACAGCCCCGCCGTGAGCGGCCAGACCGGGTCAAGACCGGGAATGCGATCTGCCGAGCGCGCCGGGAGCAGATAGTCCGGTGATGTCATGCACAGGCGTTCACCAAACCGCTCGACCTTGCCAGAGGCTGCAATGGATTCGCCCAGCACCACTTTTTCTGCCTGCCATTTGGAGAAAAAAGCGAGTTCGAGCTGACCTGTGCCATCAGCCAGCGTCACCCGCCATGGCTGACGGGTGCGCGGGGCGGGTGCGCGGATATCCTGCACGGTGCCGGAAATGGTTGCGATTGTGTCTGGCCTGAGTTGCGCCAGAGTGGGGCGCAGGCGGCGGTCCACCACGCTTTCTGGCAGGCAGAACAGCAGGTCCAGAACGCGCGAGCCACCCGCAATGCGGCTCAGCAGCTTTGCCCGCGCTGTGCTGACACCCGGCAGTGAGTCCAGCGGTGCCAGCATGCCGGACAGGCTGGAGCGGTCAAACGGACCGGGCGCCGAAGCGGATGTGATAGGCGGGGGGCTGGACACTGGCGCGACAGAGGCCTCTGTTTGGCAGGCTGACAGAAGAGAACGCCAAGGCTATAGGACACCAGCGCCATGCAACACAATTCAACGACCACTCTTCCGCCCGAACAGGATTCTGAGGAGGCTCTGGCCTCTCGGCGTCGTCGCCTGCGTTTTCGCGCCTCGCATCGCGGCACGTTTGAGACGGATGCCCTGATTGGCGGCTTTGTGGAAAAGAACGTCGGCACCATGAACGCGGCGGAGCTGACGGACATGGAAGCCATTCTGGAAATCCCCGACCCGGACCTGACGGACTGGCTGTTTGGCCGTCTGCCATTGCCGCCAGAGCGGGAGACCCCCATGTTACGCCGGATGGTTGATGCGTGTCGCGCAAAAGGAGTTGGGATAGCCGGATGACGGAAGAGACGAGCGCTGAGGGCCGTATTGCGCCCATCTGGGGCGTGCCTGAAGGGTATGATGCGCTTTTGCTGGCCAAAAGGGCCAGAGAACATAAAGGGCCCGTCCTGCATATTGCGCGGGATGATGCCTCCACAGCACGGCTGGCAGACATACTGGCCTATGTGGCGGAGGATGTGGAAACCCTGCGTTTCCCGGCATGGGACTGCCTGCCGTATGACCGTGTTTCTCCCAACCCGGCGATTGTAGCGGAACGCGTTGCGACCCTGACGCGCCTGCTGGAACCGTCTGACGGTCGCCCGCGTCTGGTGCTGACGACTGTTTCCGCCGCCGTGCAGCGTGTTTCTCCGCGCTCTACGTTTGAAGGTCAGTCTCTTACGGTCAAACAGGGGGAAAGCCTCGATCAGGCTTTTCTGATCGAACTGCTGATTGCCAATGGCTACACCCGCACCGATACGGTGATGGAAGCGGGCGAATTTGCCTCGCGTGGTGGTATTTTTGACCTGTTCCCCGCAGGGGCGGCTGAACCTGTCCGGCTGGATCTGTTTGGCGATGAAGTCGAAAATATCCGGGCTTTTGATCCCGGTTCCCAGCGGTCCACGTCCAAACAGGATGCACTGACCCTGCGACCTGTGTCTGAATTCTCACTTGACGCCGCCAGCATCTCCCGCTTCCGCACGGGCTGGCGCGATGTTTTTGGCCCCGCTGCGGCTTCTGACCCGCTCTATGAGCATATTTCCGATGGCCGTCGTTATCCGGGCATTGAGCACTGGCTGCCGCTGTTCCATGAACGGCTGGAAACAGTGTTCGACTATCTGCCGAATGTTTCCGTCTCGTTGGATTATCAGGTCGAGGACGTGCTGAGAAACCGTCTGGAAATGATCGCCGATCATTATCAGGCCCGCCGTCAGCCCGCGCGGGAAGGGGAAACGCCATACCGCGCTCTGCCGCCGCATCTGCTGTATCTGGATTCTAAAGGCTGGGAGGCGATTCTCATCCGTCTGCCTGTTGTGGCGTTTAGTCCCTATGCCAAGCCTGATGGTGCTGCGGGCATGGATGTTGGCGGCCGCCCGGGCAAGATGTTTGCCAAAATTGTCCCCGGTGCCCAGCGTGAGCAGGTTTTCACACTGCTGGGTGAGCAGGTGCGGGACTGGGGGCAGGTTAAGCGCAAGACGTATGTGACGGCATGGACCAAAGGCTCGCGTGAGCGCATTGGCACGCTGCTGCGTGAACACGGCGTTGCCACCCAGAGTTATGAGGACTGGGCCTCCGCCCGCAAAGCCAAACCGGGTTCCGTTGGTCTGCTGACACTGGGACTGGAACGTGGCTTTGTTGCGGATGATCTGGCTTTTGTCTCCGAGCAGGATTTGCTGGGCGAACGTATTGGTCGGCCCCCACGCCGTCGGCGTCGCGCGGATGAACTGATTGCCGAGGCCGGAGAAATTTCCTCTGGCGATCTGGTGGTTCATCAGGATTACGGGATTGGCCGGTATGACGGGCTTGAGACGGTTAGCGTCGGCGTGGCCCCGCATGACTGCCTGCGTCTGCTCTATGATGGCGGCGAGAAGCTCTATCTTCCGGTTGAAAATATCGAACTACTGAGCCGCTTTGGCTCAGATCAGGCCGGTGTACCGCTGGACAAGCTGGGTGGTGTTGCCTGGCAGGGCCGTAAGGCCAAGATGAAGCAGCGCATCCGCGATATGGCCGGAGAGCTGATTCGCACCGCCGCTGCCCGTGCTTTGAAGGAGGCACCGGTTCTCGCTCCGGCGGAGGGGATGTGGGACGAGTTCTGTGCCCGCTTCCCGTTTGTGGAAACGGATGACCAGTCCCGCGCCATTGCCGATGTGCTGGATGATATGGGTTCAGGCCGTCCGATGGACCGGCTTGTGTGTGGCGATGTGGGTTTTGGAAAGACGGAGGTCGCGCTGCGTGCGGCCTTTGTCGCTGCCATGTCCGGCGGGCAGGTGGCCGTTGTCGTGCCGACCACGCTGCTGGCGCGCCAGCACTACCGCACCTTTGCCGCGCGTTTTGAAGGCTTTCCCATCAAGGTTGCTCAGCTGTCCCGGATGGTGACGGGCAAGGAAGCAACCGCCGTGCGCAAAGGTCTTGCGGATGGGTCCGTTAATATCGTGATCGGCACGCACGCTCTGCTGGCCAAAACGGTGCAGTTTGCCTCGCTTGATCTGCTGATTATTGATGAAGAACAGCATTTTGGTGTGGGTCATAAGGAAAAGCTGAAAGCGCTGCGCGAAGACGTGCATGTGCTCACACTGTCAGCCACACCTCTGCCGCGCACCCTGCAACTCTCGCTTTCCGGCGTGCGGGAGATGAGCCTGATTGCAACACCACCAACCGACCGACTGGCTGTGCGTACCTTCATCATGCCGTTTGATAGCGTCGTGATTCGGGAGGCTATTCAGCGTGAACGCTTCCGCGGCGGTCAGATTTTCTGTGTGGCACCCCGTATTGAAGATCTGGACCGTCTGGCGGAGCGGCTGAGCTCCATCGTGCCGGACGCCAAGGTGGTGCAGGCGCATGGTCGCCTGACGCCAACGGAACTTGAACGGGTGATGACGGAGTTCTCGGACGGGAAATATGACATCCTGCTTTCCACCAACATTGTGGAGAGCGGGCTGGATATGCCGGCTGTGAATACGCTGATTATCCACCGGGCTGATATGTTTGGCCTCGGGCAGCTCTATCAGCTGCGTGGGCGTGTAGGGCGTGGCAAGCAGCGGGGCTATGCTTATCTGACCTGGCCGCAAACGCATGCCCTCTCCACCTCCGCTGAAAAGCGGCTGGAAGTTATGCAGACGCTGGATACGCTGGGGGCAGGCTTTACGCTGGCCTCGCACGATCTGGACCTGCGTGGGGCAGGCAATCTGCTGGGGGATCAGCAATCCGGCCATGTGCGGGAAGTGGGGATCGAGCTCTATCAGCAGATGCTGGAAGATGCGGTGGCCGACCTCCGTAATGAAACCAGCCGTCGCCGTGCGGAAGATCGGGACTGGACGCCCAACATCATTGTTGGCCTGCCTGTGCTGATCCCGGATGCCTATGTGCCGGATCTGCCTGTACGCCTTGGTCTGTATCGCCGCATCAGCGGTCTGGCGTCCGATGCTGAGCTGGAAGCCATGGAAGCCGAACTGGTGGACCGCTTTGGCACGCTGCCGCCGGAGGTGAAGAATCTGCTGGATATCGTTGATCTGAAAAGACTGTGTCGCGCTGCTGGTGTCGAGCGTCTGGAAGCCGGACCGAAGGGTATGGTTCTCCAGTTCCGCAATAACAGCTTCAAAAACCCCGCAGGGCTGGTGCAGTGGATGGGCCGCTGGAAAGATGGTGCTGTCCGTCTGCGTCCTGACCACAAGATGGCAGTTGTGCGGGAGTTGACCAATGCGCAGCGTATTGATCTGGCCCGTCGTGTGCTGCGGGATCTGGTTAAGATGACAAAGAAAGTCCCGGCAGAAGTCGCCTGATTTTTTATGCAGAGGGCTTGCGCGCGCTGTGTCCGGGCCGGTCGTGCGGGCCAGACAACATGCCTGCCAGACCATATAAAAAAAGCGGACTGCTCAGGCAGCCCGCTTTTTTTTGGTTTGTGCCTCAGAGGTTAGTGAAGCGGGAGCGGGAAGCCGTTCACCGTCAGCACACCCCCTTGCCAGATGGTGTTCCAGACATTGGCATCATTCTGGGTGTGGCTAACCAGTCGAGCCAGCACGAGGCCTGCGGCCAGTTTCATCTGTTTGGCGGTCCGCGCCTTTTCAATCAGCGCTTCCAGATTGCTGACTTCCAGATGGCCGGAGGCCGTGGTGGCATTGACATTCCCCGTAAGGGTAGCAGTGCCATTCCCTGTCATATGCACGGTATCGCGCGTCGCATTAAAGCTGGAAATGGTGACATGGACTGCGGGAGCCGCGGTGGAGCGGCCCCCAATGGCTGCCATCAGCGCCGGCAGTTCTGACGCAGGGAGCGAGAACGCAGCATCAGCAGCGGAGGGGAGCAGGGCTTCATTACTAATGCCCTGATAGCTTAGGCCGGACAGGGCCAGTGTTGCGGCGCTGGTATGGGCGGAGGTGCTGCCTTCGACCTTGAAATGTGCGGTGCTGCTGGACACGCGGTTGGTGCCATGTGTCAGAACCGCATTGTTCCATGTGATGTCATACCCACCGCCAGCTTTCAGGGTTGCTGCGGCGGCCTGACCCTGCTCGGCTAGCCAGTCTGAGCACGCGGCGTTATGGCGGCCGGTGATGGCGGACATCAGGAGCAGAGAGGCGGCATCAGCCTGATCATGCGCGGCATCGGCCGAGCTGCCGGTAAAGGTCATCTTGCCGGCCGTCAGTCCGCTGCTACCATCAGGTGTGCGCACAACGACGTTCTCATACGTCACGCCATGCGCACTGTCCTGCGCGGAGCCGTGCGTAATTACAGCGCAACTGGCGGGAGGAGCTGCGGCTTGTGTTGCCCGTAACGGAACAACAGCGGCGCAAAGACCAAGGCTCATAAGCATGAGACCAGCGGGGGAAGGAATGGTGTTGTGTTTCATTTGATCGTAAAGGTGACGTATGCGGGAGCCGGGTGCAATCCGGATCTTAAAAATAATACAGATTTCACGCGTCCGATCCAAAAGCGCGTGTCACATTAAAAAGAGCGCAGCAGATGTTCAGACTGGACCCCTTCCTCATTGGCCTGCTCTGCACCATTTTTCTGGCGACGGTCCTGCCGTGCCATGGTGCGGCCGTGCCGGTTTTTCAGTGGCTTGCCATTCTTGTCATTGCCCTGATGTTTTTCCTGCAAGGCGCGCGCCTGTCCCGTAAGGCAGTCGTTGATGGGGTGATGGCCTGGCGGCTGCATCTGATTATTCTGGCGTGCACATTTGTCCTGTTCCCGCTGCTGGGGCTGGCCGCGCATGCTCTGATGCCGGGGCTTTTGCAGAATGATGTCTGGCTCGGGGTGCTGTTCCTGTGCTGCCTGCCCTCCACTGTGCAGTCTTCCATTGCGTTTACCTCCATTGGTGGGGGTAATGTGCCAGCGGCTGTCTGTGCGGCCACGGCGTCCAACATTGCAGGGATTTTTATCACGCCATTTCTGGTGGGACTGGTGCTCAGCAAGCATGGCGGAGCCTCTGGCAATGTGATGAATATCGTCTTCCAGCTGTTGCTGCCTTTTCTTCTCGGTCAGCTGCTCCAGCCATGGATCGGCAAGTGGGCTCACCGCAATAAGAAGCTGCTTTCTCTCACGGATCGCGGGTCTATCCTGATTGTGGTCTACACGGCCTTTAGTGAGGCCGTGATGCAGGGCTTGTGGCACCGCCTGCCGCTGAGCCAGCTTGCTCTGATTGCACTGGTGGATTTCCTGCTGCTGGTGTGCGTGCTGTTGATTACGGCTTATGGCAGCCGCCTGGCAGGTGTGCCGCTGCGTGATGAGATTGCCATTGTGTTTTGTGGCTCCAAGAAAACCCTGGCGTCTGGCGTGCCGATGGCCAACGTGCTGTTCCCCGCAGCGTCTGTCGGGCTTATCGTCCTGCCGCTGATGATCTATCACCAGATCCAGTTGTTCGTCTGTGCGGTGCTGGCCAGAAAATTTGCCCGCATGACGCAGGAAAACGCGGAAGGCCTGCAGGCGGCAGGAGGGCCGCAAAAGGAGTAAAACGTGGCGGGGCTTGATCCGGAAAACTGGGACGCATTACGGGCGCTGGGGCACCGCATGCTGGATGAAATGCTGGATAACGTGCAGAACGTGGCCTCCGGCCCGGTCTGGCAGCCCATGCCAGATACCGTCCGTCAGGGCTTTCGGGATGCCGAGCTCCCCACGCAGGAAACCTCTCTGACGGCACTTTACGACCAGTTTTCCCACTCCGTGACGCCCTACGCGACTGGCAACCGGCACCCGCGTTTTATGGGGTGGGTGCATGGGGGCGGCACGCCACAGGGGATGCTGGCCGAGCTTCTGGCCGCGGGCCTGAACGCCAATCTTGGTGGCCGGGATCATGCGCCGATTGAAGTGGAGCGCATGGTTGTCCGCTGGGCCGCGACCATGCTGGGCTTTCCCGAAACTGCAACGGGTGTGCTGGTCACGGGCTCTTCCATGGCCAATTTTATCGCCATGATCACGGCCAGCCGCGCTGTGGACGGGGGCCTTGAGATGCGGAGCGCTGGGCTGGCAGGTCGTAAGCTGGTTGGCTACGCTGCTCAAACGGCCCACGGTTGCATTGCCCGCGCTTTTGATATGGCAGGCCTTGGCACGCAGGCGCTGCGGCGGGTGCCGGTCGATGCAGATTTCCGAATGGATATGGCGGCCCTGCGGCAGATGGTCGCGGCAGATCGGGCAGCCGGGCTGGAACCATTTGTGGTGGTGGGCACGGCAGGGACGGTTGATACCGGCTCGATTGATCCGCTGACAGCTCTGGCGGATTTTGCTGAGGCTGAAAACCTCTGGTTCCATGTGGATGGGGCATTTGGCGCGATGGCTCGCCTTTCTCCACACTACGCTCCAGCACTGGCAGGCATGGAGCGCGCTAACAGCATTGCGTTTGATTTCCATAAATGGGCGCAGACCCCTTATGACGCCGGGTGCGTTCTGGTGCGCGAACCGGGCCGTCAGGCGGCGGCGTTTGCGCAGTCACTCGCTTATTTGTCGCGCGAAGATCGCGGGCTGGCTGCCGGAGCACCGTGGTTTTGTGATCTGGGCCCTGATCTCTCCCGTGGTTTCCGGGCTCTGAAGGTCTGGTTCACGCTGGCTTCGTTTGGAACCGAACGGCTTGGCGGCGTGGTGTCCCAATGTTGTGCTGTGGCGCAGCATCTGGCCACACGGGTTCAGGCAACGCCTTGCCTCGAACTGCTGGCACCCGTGACGCTCAACATTGTCTGCTTTCGGGTGATTGCACCAGACACAGATGAAGACACCCTGAATGGTGAGCTAGTGAAAGACCTGCAGGAAAGTGGCGTAGCTGCACCCTCAACCACAATCGTGCATGGCAAGCGTGCCATTCGGGCTGCGATCGTCAACCACCGCACGGTGGAAGCCGATGCAGATCTCATGCTGGATACTTTGCTGGATCTGGCGGAAAAACGGCTCGGGCATACGCTGGAGCGTCAGACTGCTTGAGGGATGTCTGCAGGGCAGGCCGAAAAGCCAGCCTCATCTTTCAGTGCAGGTGCAGGTTTTTACGCCTTCGCCTGCACTGAAGGATGAGAACTGAAAAACCGGGTTTTACCGCCGTTTGGCTTTACCGCGGCGGCCGGGCCGGTTCTGTTTTTCATCAAACAGGCCGGAGAGGGCCTGCAGCATGGTGCCGCCCAGTTCTTCCGCATCGGTAATGGTCACAGCACGCTGGTAATACCGGCCTACGTCATGACCAATTCCGATTGCGGTCAGTTCGACCGGGCTACGCTCTTCAATCTGATGAATGACGGCGCGCAGATGGTCTTCCAGATAGGATGCTGGGTTGACGGAGAGCGTGCTGTCATCCACCGGCGCGCCGTCTGAAATGACCATCAGAATTTTGCGGGATTCAGGTCGGCCTTTGATGCGCTTCCAGGCCCAGAGCAGGGCTTCGCCGTCGATATTTTCTTTCAAAAGCCCTTCACGCAGCATCAGGCCCAGATTGGGGCGAGCCCGCCGCCAGGGCATGTCGGCCGCTTTGTAGATGATATGCCGCAGGTCATTCAGGCGGCCGGGTTCTGCCGGTTTGCCGTCTTTGACCCATTGCTCGCGGCTCTGGCCGCCTTTCCATGCACGGGTGGTAAAGCCGAGAATTTCCACTTTCACGCCACAGCGTTCCAGTGTGCGGGCCAGAATATCTCCGCAGGATGCCGCAACAGAAATGGGGCGGCCCCGCATGGAGCCGGAGTTATCAATCAGCAGCGTGACAACCGTATCGCGGAATTCCGTTTCCTGTTCCCGCTTGTAGGAGAGGGACAGCATGGGGTTGACCACAATGCGGGAGAGACGCCCGGCATCCAGAATGCCGTCGTCAAGGTCAAACTCCCACGCGCGCGTCTGCTGTGCCATCAGGCGGCGTTGCAGCTTGTTGGCCAGGCGGGAGACGACGCCCTGCAAGGTTGCCAGTTGCAGATCCAGCTGATGCCGCAGGCGGGTCAGTTCTTCCGGGTCACACAACTCTTCGGCTTTAATTTCTTCATCAAAAGCGGTGGTGTAAGCATGGTAACCACCAGCAGTCTCTCCGGCCTCGCGCTCAGGCGGGGCACTGGGGCCAGCGGCTTCACCCGTGCCATCTGCGCCGCTACCTTCACGGTCTTCTTCCAGTGCTTCAGGTGAGGCTTCACCACCGCCGCCCATCAGCTCCGGCTGCGGGACAGGGTCGGAAGAGGAGTCCGGTTCAGGTGGAACATCTTCCTCCTGCGCTTCCGGTGGCGGGGCGTTGCTTTCGTCTTCGTTCGCGGCAGAGTCGGAGCCGTTATCATCGGCTTCCATCTCGTCAGACGGCGTATCATCTTCCGTCAGAGAGCAGGCTGCCAGAAGTTTCCGGGTCGCTTTAGCGTAAGCAGCCTGATCATCCTGACTGAGCGCCAGATTTTCCAGAGCAGTTTGCGCCTGCGGGGAAAGAGCCGCCTGCCATTTGCGTAAGATAGGCTGAGCAGAGTCCGGGGCTGGCTCGCCAGTCAGGCGTTCCCGCGCCAGCAGTTCCAGAGCGACTGCCGGAGAGAGTTCGTCAGGGTCGGTAATCCGGTCCAGCCCGGCAGCCTGACAATCCTTTTCCAGTCTGTGGCGCAGGTTAGCGGCCACGCCGCGCATGTGCCGTGCGCCAACGGCCTCAATACGGGCCTGTTCCAGAGCGTCATACACGTCTCGTGCCACAGTATCGTCGGGCTGGCGGGCGCGGTGCAGGTCAAAGTCATGATGTTTTAGCCGGAGCGCCTGCGCATCCGCGACCCCACGGATACGCTCGATCTCTTCCTCATCCATATGGCGGGAAGGCTGGGGAAGGCGGATTTTTCCGGCAAGACTGATCGGCCCCACAGGCATGTTGCCTGTGTGGAATGAAACCTCTGCTTCCCGCTGGCCGCCAATGGCCCGCAATGTTGCCGCGGTGGCCTGCTTGAAGGCATCAACCCGGTTGGTCTGCTCGGACTCGCTGGCTGGCCGGTTATGGCCAGACGGTGGAGCGTGCGCTCCCTTCCTGCTGTCAGCCATTGATAAAGCCGCTCTCCGTTTGTGCTTCAGGCGCCCTTATTTGGACAGGGGACTTTTGTTGAAGCAGCGCTGATAATATTCGGCTACCATGCCGCGTTCGGCCTCATCACACTTGTTGAGGAAGGTCACGCGGAAGGCGAACGCCGTATCCTTGAAAATCTTCTCGTTTTCCGCCCAGGCGATCACGGAGCGCGGGGACATTACGGTGGACAGATCACCCGCCATGAAGCCGGCGCGCGTGAGTTCCGCCAGCGCGACCATGCTTTCAATGGTGCGACGGGCTTCTCTGTCATCCGGGCTGATGCCCATGCGGGAGAGGACAATGCCCACTTCCTGCGCATGCGGCAGATAGTTCAGGGAAGTGACGATGTTCCAGCGGTCCATCTGGCCCTGATTGATCTGCTGCGTGCCGTGATACAGCCCCGTGGTGTCACCCAGACCAATGGTGTTGGCCGTGGCGAACAGACGGAACCACGGGTGCGGTTTGATCACGCGGTTCTGATCCAGCAGGGTCAGCTGGCCTTCAACTTCCAGTACGCGCTGGATGACGAACATCACATCCGGGCGGCCTGCGTCATATTCGTCAAACACCAGAGCGCAGGGGTGCTGGAGGCACCAGGGCAGCAGGCCTTCCTGAAATTCCGTAATCTGCTGGCCGTCCCGCACCACAATGGCGTCCTTGCCGATCAGGTCGATACGGGAGACATGGCTGTCCAGATTGATGCGCACGCACGGCCAGTTCAGGCGGGCAGAAATCTGCTCAATGTGGGAAGACTTCCCGGTCCCGTGGAAGCCCTGCACCATAACACGGCGGTTGAACGCAAAGCCTGCCAGAATGGCCAGCGTGGTATCGTGGTCAAACAGATAGGCGGGGTCGATCTCCGGCACATGCTCGGTGCGGATGGAGAAGGCCGGAACCGTCAGGTCAGAATCGATACCAAACACCTCGCGCACAGAAACCTGAAGATCAGGCGCAGAAAGAGCTGAAATCGGGGGAAGATCGCCTGTGGTGGTCAGGCTGGCAGAATCAGTCATTCTTTATCCGTCTGGTAGGTGGGCATTCCGAAAAGACAGTCAGACACGCATCGGTGTCAGGGCTGCCTCTTTATAATGCAGGCAGCATGGCATGGTTACCCCGCTTTTTCGAGGCCCTCTGACATAAGATGTGCCCTGAGAGCGGTGAACGCAACATTGATGCTTTTCAGCCGCTCTTCCGAGCGCCGGTCACCATTGTTGGCATCCGGGTGATGCTTGCGGGCCAGTGAGCGGTAACGCGCTTTTGCATCATCCAGGGTCACGGGCCAGGGCAGGCCGAGCGTTGCCAGCGGTTCCCGCAGGGCTTCCGGTGCGCCGGGGGCGGCACGGCTTTTCGCGCGTTCCGCACGGGAGCGCCGGTTCTGGCCAAGGATATCAAGCGGGTCCAGCACGTCTTCTTCATGAAACGTCTGCTTGCCGGGCTTGGCGCTCTGGCCAAACGCCCAGGACGGCCGATCCCATGCGATATCGGCACGCAGATGCGCTTCAATCTGGCCGGGTGACATCCCTTTGTAGTAATCCCAGCGTGCGTTATACTCCCGCACATGCTCGAGACAGAACCAGTAATACTGGTTAAGAGTCTCGCGTGAGCGGGGGGCACGATAGCCTGCTGGCTTTTCACAATCAGGCATGTCACAGCAGCGCTGGGGCGCATCCGGATCCGGATCGAACGCCCGGTGACGGGTATTCCTTCGCTTCATCATCAGGGTTATGTGCGTGCTGGTGTGTTCTGTGCAAGAGGGAACGTAGGATGACGCAACGCAATTCAGCTTCCATGCCTGAGGCAGACGGCATCCGTGCCCGCCGGGTAAGGGACGCATTGTCTGCTGCCTTTAAGCCGACACGGCTTGAAATTCTGGATGAAAGCAGCCGTCATGCCCACCATGTGGCCATGACGCGTGGCCCGGAAGCCGGGGCGACGGAAACGCATTTTCGCGTTTATCTGGTCAGCCCTCTTTTTGAGGGCGTGAACAGAGTGAATCGCTCCCGCATGGTGCATGATGCGCTGAGCTACGAATTTGGCAGCGGTTTGCACGCTTTGGCGCTTACGTTGCGGACACCGGAAGAAGAGAGCGCTCTGGCATGATGCGCCGCAAGATTCTGCTGCTGGCACCCGCTTTTCTGGCGGCCTGCGCCACCGGGCAGGGTAGCCAGAAGGCCCCGCAGGCCAGTGATACGGCCCGTGTTGAAGCATGGCTGCGAGCTGCAAAGCTGGAAAATGTGCCTTTTACCCAGACATGGCCAAATGGCTCGACCGGGGGTGGGGTGCTGACCTATCACGCTGGCTACCTGCACCTGAATTATACTGTGCCGCACAGCATGGACCTTGAGGCGTCAGGCGCGCATGCCGTATTCAAGGATAGCAAGACCGGGTCAGAAACACGGATGGGGATCGCGCATAATCCGTTGGGTGTGCTGATGGGCAATCCCATTACGCTCTCCGGGCCGGTGACCGTGACCGATATTCAGAAACCGCCAGGGATTTTGCAGATTTCACTGACCCGCACGGAAAATCCGTCACAGGGGCTGGTGACGCTGATTTTCCGGGATGCCGGGCGTGCTCTGGAGCTTTATGAAATTCGCATTCTGGATGAACGGCAGCGCACGTTGTTCATTCGTCTGGGAGGGGTGTGAGCGCAGAGGGTGTGCTGCCAAAAACAGCCTGCCAGCTTTCTGCTAGCGCTGCATCCAGCTGCGCCATCGTGACATTCAGCCCCAGCTTTTCAAAGCTGGTGACGCCAAATTCCCGAATGCCGCAGGGTACAATCCCTTCAAAGTCGGACAGGCGGGGGTTCAGATTGATGGATACCCCGTGCCAGCTCACCCAGCGTGAGACGCGGACCCCGATGGCCGCAATTTTTTCTTCCTGACCGGTGCTGGGGTCAATGACCCACACGCCGACACGCCCTTCGCGACATTCTCCTTTCAGTCCGAATGTTGCGAGGGTGCGAATCACCCATTCTTCCAGCCCATGTACGTAAGACCGCACATCACGCCCGCGGACCTCGCCGTGAGGGTTGTGAAGATCCAGCATCGCATAAGCGATTCGCTGCCCCGGCCCGTGATACGTCCATTGCCCGCCACGGCCTGCGTCATAGGTTGGGTACTGGTGCGGGTTGAATAAATCTTCCGCCTTTGCGGATGTGCCGGCGGTAAAAAGCGGTGGGTGTTCCAGCAGCCAGACCCGCTCAGCTGCCTCATTGGCCCGGATTTCCCGCGCTAAAGTCTGCATACGCGCCAGTGCAGCAGGGTAGGGAACGGGCTTTTTGCTAATTTCCCATAAAAAACGTGCGTTGGTCATTGCCGCGTGATCTCGGTTCGGTTATAGGGCTTCTCACCAAACGGTATCGCTCTTCAGATGCTGGTTGTCACGTGCGGTCGTGGCGGAATGGTAGACGCGCAAGCTTGAGGTGCTTGTGGGGGAATACCCCGTGGAAGTTCGAGTCTTCTCGACCGCACCATTTTTTCAGCTCTCACAAAAATCAGTTTAAAAATTGTTCTGGTTTCTGTGAGAGCTGCTTTTTCTCAAAATATTAAATTTTTAACAGCTTATGGCTGCGAATTGGCTCATTTGGCCATATTCAGGCCCAGCTTTCCCGGTTTAAAAGCAAATAGAGCTAGTGTTGCCGTATGGGTCACACTTTCCTGCGTGTTTGCGCAAAGCACCCTGTTGCTTTGCTGCCGGGCAGGATTGATTTGACGAGCGGGTCTTCCCGCGATTACGAGCGACAGAGTTCACTTTTGTTGTAACTTTAATTTTTTAAGGTGTCGTATTCGTGTCCAAGCCCAAGCCTTTACGTAAAGCAGTCCTGCCGGTTGCAGGGCTAGGTACACGCTTCCTGCCGGCGACCAAAGCTATGCCGAAGGAAATGCTGACAGTCGTCGACAGACCGCTGATTCAGTACGCCATTGACGAAGCACGTGAGGCTGGGATTGAAGAATTCTGTCTCATTACAGGCCGTGGCAAAGATTCCCTGATCGATTATTTCGACATTGCCTACGAACTCGAAGCGACACTGCGTGAACGCAACAAGCTGGACACACTGAAAGCGCTTGAACCCACCAGCATTGAAGCCGGTTCTCTGGTTGCGGTGCGTCAGCAGGAACCGCTGGGCCTTGGTCATGCCATCTGGTGTGCCCGCAGCTTCATCGGGGATGACCCGTTCGCTATCCTGCTGCCGGATGACATTGTGAAGTCTGGCACGTCCTGCGTGAAGCAACTGGTTGATGCCTATAACCAGACAGGCGGGAATGTTGTGGCGGTAACAGAAGTGCCGCGTGAGCAGACCAACCGTTACGGTATTCTGGACATTGGCAAGGATGATGGCCGCCTCGTGGAAGTGAAGGGCCTTGTTGAAAAGCCCAAGCCGGAAGATGCTCCGTCCAACCTGTCCATCATTGGCCGTTATGTTCTGACCCCGGATGTGATGACGCACCTGGCCAAGCTGGAAAGAGGTGCTGGTGGTGAAGTGCAGCTGACGGACGCCATGGCAAAAACCATTGGTCACGTGCCGTTCCATGGCCTGCGCTATGAAGGCGAGCGTTTTGACTGCGGGAACAAGATCGGCTTCCTGGAAGCGCAGATTGCATTCTCTCTCGAGCGCCCCGATCTTGCCGACGATGTGAAAGCATTCCTGAAGAAATACACGTCTCAGATCTGATGACGTTTACGCACACGTTTAACCCGACCAGTCTCCGCGAATATGATATTCGCGGGATTGTCGGGAAAAGCCTCACGTCTGAAGATGCCTTTGCCATCGGGCGGACGTTTGGCTCTGTTGTCATTCGTCATGGCGGCAAAACTGTTGTGACGGGTTACGACGGCCGCCTGTCTTCCCCGGATTTGGAAGATGCGCTGGTTGAAGGGCTGGTTGCCTGCGGGTTGAATGTTGTGCGGGTGCGCTGTGGCCCGACCCCGATGCTGTATTTTGCGTCTGTCTCCCTGCAGGCTGATGGCGCAGTGATGGTAACGGGGAGCCATAACCCGGCAGATTATAACGGCTTCAAGATGATGCTGGCCGGAAAGCCTTTTTTCGGGCCGCAGATTCAGGAACTCGGTGTTCTTGCTGAAACCGGTCATGCCGTGCCGTTCGCACGGGGGACGATACTCGGGCTTGATTTGCGTACGGACTACGTGCGCCGGTTGCTCAAAGACTGGGATGGGGGCGAGAAGCCTCTAAAAGTTGTTTGGGACAATGGGAACAGCGCTGCTGGCGACGTTCTCCAAAAGCTGGTTGCCGGGTTGCCCGGTGAACACATTGTTCTAAATGGCGGGATTGACGGCCATTTCCCAGCTCATCATCCAGACCCGACCGTTGCGAAAAATCTTGAACAGCTGATTGCGGAAGTCCGCAGGCAGAAGGCTGATGTTGGTCTGGCTTTTGATGGCGATGCAGACCGGGTTGGCGTGGTGGATGATCAGGGTGAAATCCTCTGGGGGGATCAGATCCTGATTCTGCTGGCGCGGGACGTTTTGAAAACGCATCCCGGTGCGACGATTATCGCCGATGTCAAAGCCAGCCAGGTTCTGTTTGATGAGGTTCGCAAGGCCGGTGGCAAGCCGCTGATGTGGCGAACCGGGCATTCTCTCATTAAGACCAAAATGGCGGAAACAGGGTCTCCACTGGCCGGAGAAATGTCAGGCCATATTTTCTTTGCCGATAAATGGTACGGGTTTGATGATGCCTTGTATGCCGCTGTGCGGCTGCTGGGTATTCTCGCGCGTCAGGACAAGCCTCTTTCCGCCATCAGAGAGGCGCTGCCCCGTACCGTTTCAACCCCGGAAGTGCGCTTTGATTGTGACGATACGCGCAAGTTCAAGGTGATTGAGGAGGTTGCCGCGCGTTTGCGGCATGAAGGCGCGGACGTCTCTGAAATTGATGGCGTAAGGGTCAACACGCCCGATGGCTGGTGGCTGCTAAGGGCATCCAACACGCAGGCCGTGTTGGTGGTGCGGGCGGAAGGGCCGGATGAGGCTGCTCTTGAGCGCCTGAAGCAGGCTGTGGTTGCACAACTGGCGCAATCAGGCTTGTCCGCGCCAGATTTTTCCGGGAATAACGCCGGGCATTAAGAAAAGTCCGTCTGCTTGAAGTTTGCTGGCGGCGCAACCACTTTTGGTTTCGACAAAATGTTTCCTTCCGACTATATAGAGGACCTATGTTGTCCGGTTTAGTGGACCCTGCGGGGCGCCGCATCTCCTATCTTCGTGTTTCGGTCACAGATCGCTGTGACATGCGGTGCACATACTGCATGTCCGAACGCATGACTTTTTTGCCGCGCGCGGATGTTCTGGATTTTGAGGAGCTGCTGCGGCTGTGTCAGGTTTTTGTGAAACATGGCGTTAAACGGCTGCGGATTACCGGGGGCGAGCCTCTGGTCAGGCGAGATATTGGCCCGTTTTTTGAAACGCTGGGCCAATGGCTGCACCATCCCGAACAGGCAGGATCTCTGGACGAATTAACCCTGACGACCAATGGCAGTAGGCTGGCGCTGTATGCTGAGACGTTGTTCCGTGCCGGGGTGCGGCGGGTTAATGTCAGTCTTGATACGCTGGATGAAGAGCGTTTTGCCAGCATAACGCGGCGAGGGAAACTGGCCGCAACATTGGACGGTATTAAGGCTGCACGAGATGTCGGTATGGCAGTGCGGGTTAATGCCGTGGCGATGGCTGGCGTGAATGATGATGAATTTGACGCCATGCTCGCATGGTGCGGAGAAATTGGCGCTGATCTGTGCCTGATTGAAACCATGCCCATGGGGGATACGGGGGAAGATCGCACGGCGCGCTATCTGCCGTTATCAGAGGTCAAAGCGGATCTTGCCAAACGCTGGACGCTGGAGCCGCTGGCGGATCGTTCAGGAGGGCCCGCGCGCTATATGCGCGTGGCGGAAACCGGGCAGCGTATTGGTTTTATCACTCCGATGAGCCACAATTTCTGCTCAACCTGCAACCGGGTGCGGCTGTCCTGCACCGGGCAGCTTTATACCTGCCTCGGGCATGAAGATGGCGTGGATCTACGGGCTATTCTGCGCTCTGGCGGGGATGATGCCGCTATTCTGGCAGGCATACAGGCAGCTATTGATCGCAAGCCGACGGGGCATGATTTCATGCTGGGCGCAAAGCCGGGAGAAGTATCCGGCCCAGTCCGCCATATGAGTGTAACAGGCGGTTAAGAACGCTTGCTATCTGTGGGCGATGCAGGCTGAGCAGCGTCAAGAACACTCTCCAGCGTATGTGTAAAGGTGCCGGGTTTTAAAGGCTGCTGCTGGGTGGGTGAGGGAGCCCATGCGGTCAGAATAGCCATATGCAGTGGCATGGCGAACGTGTCCGCTTCATCCGGATTCAACTCAGCGGCTGCTGCGGGGAAGAGGAGGCGCGGGGGCACAGTCTTGCTCCGCAGCGCCAGAGCATTTGTTTCTCCTGCTGCGCGTAAATCCTGCAAAAGCGCCATGAGAGAGCGGTAACGCAAATCCAGTTTTTCTGTATCCACAACCGGCAGGGCGAAGCCTGCACGCTGGAGCAGGTGCGCGCAGCTTTGCTGCGTTGGCAGCGGCGAGACACGCGGCGAGATCCCATCACATAATGCCAGTTCGGCATCATCCAATGCCTGCCTCAAGGGACGCAGCGTGGGCAGGATGGGCATGCTGGCGAGGAACAGGCCGTCCGGCTTCAGGATGCGGCAAATCTGGCTGAACGTGCCGGGGAGGTCGTTAATCCAGTGCAGGGAGAGGCTGGCGGTGACCAGATCAAAGCTGCGCGGAGCGAAGGGGAGCGTTTCTTCATCCGCGCAGATGGCGTGTTCCGGAGCGCATGCTGCCATGGCGGGGGAAAGATCAGACGAGAGCACCGGAATGCCGCGCGCCATCAGACGTTGCGCCATAATCCCGCGACCGCCCAGATCAAGCGCACAGGTGAAATGCCGGGTGACATCATCAAGTCGGTCCATCAGAATATCCGCAGCGGCATCCAGAATGGGCATGACTGAGGTTTGCAGTCTGGCAGAGCGGGTTCTGTGGGCTTTGACAGCCTTGCGGTCAAAAATGACGGGGGCATCCATAATGGGAGACGCTGCGCGTTTCAGGCTGGTTTGCCAAGGGGAGATGCGGCAAAAACCTATGCTGTACGAGGCTTTGTGATGGTGGGAAAATACGCTCGGAAAATAGGGACGGCAGCGCTGGATGTGCTGTTTCCGCCTACGTGCCTGTTATGCAATGAGGATGTGGCGCAGGCGGGACTGGTCTGCACAGACTGCTTCGGACGGTTGCACCCCAGCGGCGCGCCCTGCTGTGATGCGTGTGCCACGCCACAAACCGCACAGGCTTATATCGGAGCAGACGGATTATGCCCGGCGTGTGAGCGCCATCATCCGCTGTGGGCGCATGCCCGGGCAGCATTTTTATATGATCAGGCGAGCCGGGATCTGATCCTGCAACTAAAATATGCCGATAGGTTGGAAAATGCCCGCTTTCTGGCAAACCGTATGGTGCAGGCGGGAGAGGATATTTTAACATCGGACGTCGTGCTGGTGCCTGTGCCGGTGCATCGCTGGCGCTTAATCGGGCGGCGGTACAATCAGGCTGCGATTCTGGCCTGGGCATTGGCGCGGAGAACCGGATTGCAGTGTGTGCCGGATGCTCTGGTGCGCAGAAAAGCAACCTCGCGTCTGGCGAGTTTTTCACCGCAGGAACGCAAGGCCGAAATGGTGGATGCCATTGCCGTGCATCCCGGGCGCGTCTCACAGTTTGCAGGCCGATCTGTGGTGTTGGTGGATGATGTGCTGACAACGGGGGCAACAGCAACGGTCTGCACACAGGTCTTGCGGGATGCCGGTGCGGCGTCAGTCAGTCTGCTGGTGGCGGGGAGGGTGCCTGCGCAAAAAGAAGTTGATCTTGATTTTCCTGTCATGGAAACAACTATGTGAACAGAGAGGGCGGCATGCCGGGTCTGGCAGGCACCACGAGGGCCGGTTTAGCGGTCCCTATAAAAATGAGGAAAACGGCACGATGCCAGCAATAGAAATTTATACGCAGCCCGGTTGCCCATATTGCGTGCGCGCTGTGCGGCTTCTTGAGAGCAAGAATGTGCCGTTCAAGGAGATTAATGCCCCCCGTGGCACGCCGGAACGGGAGCTGGCCAGTGAGCGCTCAGGCGGTAGCACCACTGTGCCGCAGACATTTGTGGATGGGCGGCCTCTGGGCGGCTGTGATGATCTGATGCGTCTGGAACGGCAGGGGCAGCTGAACGCCGCTCTTGGGCTGGCGGACTGATCCAGGAAGGCGAGGGATGATCTGCTACCGTTTGCGCTGTGCTGCCGGGCATGAGTTTGAAGGCTGGTACCGTGACAGCGCGACTTTTGCGCAGTTACAGGCTGGTGGCTTTCTGTCCTGCCCAGAATGCGGCCACGCAGGCGTGCAGCAGGCCCTGATGGCTCCCGCCATTGCCAAAAAACGCTCTGAGGGGCCAGCGCCTCGCCAGTGTCCTGAAGTCCCGGCTGAAAATGCGGGGGAAAAGCCTGTCAGTCCTGTTCTGCCCGACCAGATGGTCGCGGCCTTTCAGAAAATCCGGCAGGCCGTGGAAACGGGGTGTGAAAACGTGGGCGATCGCTTTGCTGAGGAAGCCTTGCGGATGCACCACAAGGAAGCGCCGGAACGCGGGATCTACGGTCAGGCCTCGGAAGAGGATCGTTCCATGCTGGCGGAAGAAGGCGTGGATGTTTTGAGTATTCCATGGGTGCGCCGCGCTGATGGCTGAATGTTGAAGGGCTGGCGGTAACGTGGCATGACCACCAGCTGGTTCCAGCCCGTACCGCCGTTCTGCTGGCGTGTCTGAAAAGGGAGAAGAGCAGCGTGATTCTCAAAAACGCATGGATGACGGCGTTTCTCAGCTCGTTTCTGCTCTGTGCCGCAGGGATGGCACCAGCTCAGGCGCAGGCTGCGGAAGCACCGGAAAGCGTCTTTATGGGCTACTGGCTCAGTCAGGGGCATGATGGCGTTTTCAAGATTGGGATGTGCGGCGATACCGTCTGTGGTCAGCTCGTCGGCCTGAGCTATCAGGGGGACGATGTGCCCAAAGACCATAAGGGCCAGTCTGAATGCGGCCTTCAGATGCTGACGGGCTTCCGTCAGTCGTCCGATGATAAAAAGCGCTGGAACGGCAAGATCCTCGATCCGGATAGCGGGCATGTCTATCAGGCCCAGATCTGGTCTCCGCAGAAAGATGTTCTGAAGTTGCGTGGCTATATAGGCCTGCCACTTTTTGGTGAAACACAGACCTGGACGCGGTATGAGGGGACACTGGGGCCAGTTTGTAAAATGCCCTGAAATAAAAATAACAAGGCGATAACAGTATGACACACTCCTTTTCCCGGCGTATTTTTGGTCTGGGTAGTTTTGCGGGTGCTTTGACTGTCGCTCTGCCTGCACAGGCGGCGGATGATACAGCAAAAGCGCCTTCGCAGGATGAAAAACCAACCCGGCGGACCATCTGTTACATTGGTGGTTACACCAAGCACGGGCCGCCCGGCGGGAATGGAGAAGGCATCAGCGTTTTCGAGATGAATCAGAAAACGGGTGTGCTGACCAACCTGACAACCTTTACGGATATCGCCAGCCCCTCTTACATCACGCTCTCACCCGACCGGCGTTTTCTGTATGCGCTGAGCGAGATTAATGATTTTGACACCTCGCACAGCGGGTCCGTAACGGCCTTTCTGGTGGATCAGGCAACAGGTGGGCTGAAAAAGCTGAATACGGTTGCCTCGGGTGGGGCTGACCCTGCGCATCTGAGCGTTCACCCCTCAGGCCGGTTTGTCATGGTGGCGAATTACACAGGTGGCACCATTGGCATTCTGCATGTTCTGGCAGATGGCTCTCTGGGCCGCATGACGGACCTTATCCATAACTCCGGCCCCCGGATGCCCGACCGCGCTGCGGATAACCCGCCCGGTAACTTTGCCGTGAGCGACCATTCCTCAGCGCATCCGCACATGATCAAGACCGATCCGAGCGGCAAATTCGTGCTGGTGATGGATGCCGGGCTGGACCGCGTGTACGTCTGGACCATCAATCTGGAGACTGGAAAGCTTTCACCAGCTGCCGTTCCCTTTACAACCATGACGCCCGGCTCTGCGCCACGTCACTACGTCTTCGGGTCTGAAGGTAAGAAGATTTATCTGCTGTGTGAGCAGGATTCCAAGGTCGTGGTGGCGGATTTTGACCCGCAAACCGGCAAAATTTCTCCGCAGCAGACTGTGAGTTCTGTCACGGCCCATTTCCGGGGTAGTACGCTGGCGGCTGGTATTCTGCTCTCCCCGGATGAGCGCTTTTTGTACGTCTCAAATCGGCTGGGGGATTCGCTGGCAGTCTTTCAGGTGTCCAAAGATGGCAGCCTGACTCTGGTGGATGAAATCTGGACCCATGCCGATTATGGGCGGTCTCTGATGTTCGATCCGTCTGGCAGCTATTTGTATGTTGCAAACCAGAGGAGTGATTCCATCACATCATTCCGTGTGGATAAGACGACCGGCAAGATCAGCTTCACGTGGGACTTCACACCAGTTGGAAGCCCCACATGTTTTGAATTCATGACAATCGCGGCTGATCCGACGGACGTCAGCCCTTCCTGAAGGCAGCGATGTAGTTCACGCTCAGATCCCGGCTCTCTTTCCACCCGGAAAGAGAGGGGGACATGCCAGCGAGGGCCTGAATGCGCAGATCGGCCTCCCGGCCAAACCGCCCCAGTTCTGCCGGGGTGAGGAATTTGCGCCATTCATGCGTGCCGATAGGCAGCAAACGGAGCACATATTCCGCCCCGATTTTACCAACTGCCAAAGAGCGCAGGGTGCGGTTCATGGTGGAGACAATCACAATCCCACCGGGCTCCACCAGATCAGCCAGCATTTTCATAAATGCTTCAGGATCAGTGACATGCTCGATAATTTCTAAGGCGACAACGGCGTCAAATTTCGCCTTTTCTTCCACCAGTTCTTCCGCACTGCCAACCCGGTAGTCCAGTGTGCCAGAGCCTTCCGGCAGCGGGTGGGCTTCCAGATGCGCACGGGCGGCGGCGATGCCGTCTGCCGAGGCATCAAGCCCCAGAACATCATGGCCGGCTTTGGCCAGAGCCTCACTGGCAAGACCTGCGCCGCAGCCAATATCCAGCACCCGAACATGGCGCGTGGTGCGGCCCCGCATGGGGAAGTGGCGGCAGGCCCAGCTAATGCGCAGGGCGTTCATGGCGTGCAGTGGGCGCATGGGGCCGGTTGGGTCCCACCACTGGCTGGCCAGTGCGCTGAAGCGGGCGATTTCCTCAGGAGAAACGGAAGAGGCAGCGTCTCGGCTGGAGGGATGCATGGAACAAAATTCCTTTCCTGCTGATCTCCCCCGCTGGACGAGAGGGGGCCGGGAAGGGTATGTGACGCGCCTTGTGAAGCTTCGCAACCATTTGCAGCCCGTCTGGTGGAGAAAAAAATTATGCCCGGTTCCGTCCCTCGGATCGTCATGAAGTTCGGTGGAACATCCGTGGGGGATCTTGAGCGCATTAAGGCCGTGGCCGAGCGTGTCAAAAAACAAAAGGAAGCTGGCTGTGATGTGCTGGTGGTTGTCTCGGCCA
>NZ_LHZC01000046.1 GCF_001580615.1 Acetobacter malorum | reverse complement strand
CATCCAGGCGCACGCCAAGGTCAATTTCTGAGACAAGTTTTTTGGGGGGAGGTTTTGCAGGAGCAGTCTGTTTGGAAAAACAGACTGCTCCTGCAGAGCTTTGGAACCGCTATATTCGCGGCTCAGGCATCGAGATTTAAAGAGCAGGCACGACAGGGGACACTTTGAGTGTCAGCAGTTCTCCCTTATGGTCTGGCATGCCATTTTTCCACAATGTCTGAGAAAGAGGCTGAACGATACCATTCCTGATCTGGACGGGAACCTTTGTCGATGTGATTAGATCGACTCTTTCCCGTTCCTGGCCAACAAAGACTGTGCCGTTATAGGTGATGATGCCGTTCGGGAAAACTTTGACATGGCCGGAGAGGCCATAAACCCCGCCATTTTTCCCCGTGTCCATATCTTGGAAGGAGAGGTTCTTGACGGAAACCTCATTCCTTTCTGCTGCATCGTAATTTGTCGGGATGCATGCCAGTTGAGTATCAGAGACCAAACGCGTCTCTTCGGGGTTGTGTAATGAGGCCTCAATAAGGAAAGCTTCCCCAGAGCACGTGCCGGCTCTCCCATCAATCATATGGTTCACGGCTGGCTTAAGGTCGCCTGCCGCAGCGAAAGCATGAGGTGAGTTGGAAAGCGAGGCGAATGCACCCGTGGCGATCGCCAGAATGGAAAGCTTTGAGATAAAACCCATATGATCCTCTATATGCTTATGCCAGTAGATTTTTTGGCACCATAAAAATGTTAGGCCTTGAGTTTTGATTTCGCAAGGATAAGAAAGGGCTTTCTTAAACGCTTTTAGAAAGATTAGCCTGATGATCAATAAATTTCCCGGTTTTGAGAGGATTTCAAAGCTCTTCGATCTTTTTGAAGAGATGGCAATGTTAATTCTGACTTTGTGCATCACAGCCGTGGCTGCGCTCGGACTTATCCATGTGGTTTATGCCGTTATCAACATGATCAGAGATGCGACACTATCTCCCACAAGTCCGGAAGTTCTTCAGGCCTTGTTTGGTCTATTTTTCACAGTGCTGATCGCGCTGGAGTTTAAGCACTCTATCCTTGTCACTCCATCCAGTTCATCTCACAGCCTGATCAGATTACGCTCTGTGCTTCTTATTGGGATTATGGCCACTGTACGAAAGTTTATCGTCATGGATCTGAGCAAGATCGATGTGATGGAGGTCTTTGCTCTCTCTGCCGCTACGCTTGCTCTTGGGCTTGTTTACGGCCTGGTGCGGGCCAGGCAGGACGGTGGTTCCAAGGTTCACGACTAACGCCTTCCCATGCTTCTTCTTTGCATCCAACCGCATTACAGTCTTGTGGAGGAAAAGGTTCCTTTGTTCATGGTGGGGAGATGATGATGACTATTATGGCTGAAGTTCATTCAGACGATTTTCGCGCAAAAAACAGCTTCGACGCCACTCCGTTTTTCGCTAAAGCTACGGCTAAAGAGGTGTCTGACCTCATAAAGTGTGATTGGCGCGGTGACTATGCGGCAGATGCTGTTGCCCATGCAGTAGAACAACTCAATCCCGAGGTAGCACGCGTGCTTCAGTACGCCGCCCTAACGGATGATTGCGGGTTCGAGGTGAGCGTTGAGCCTCGACATGCCATTGCCTGGATCGTGACGAACAGGCCTGATTTGCCGATGGGCATTGAGGACCAGTTAAGAAAGGACGCTCCAGATAAACTGGAGGAGGTTCAGTCCGAATTCAGATCATTCCGTAGAATCTGGATCGAGATGACCTATGTTGTGGAAGAATTGACTTCGGATATCCGGCCGGTCGATGTGGAACAGTCTGTTATGGCCTGGGATATGATGGGGAAATTAGAGAGGCAGGAGCTCTCCTCAGATCAGAGGGATAGATACCAGTCTAAGGTCGGTGAGATTATGGAAGAATGCCGTCCAGGAAGCAGCGAAAAATTCTCACACCTTGCTGGGCAGATTGCTTTTCTTGCCGTCGCTGGAACGCACCAGAATCTTGAGGATGTGGCTGAAGCATACGATGAGGTCTTGTCTGTAGAGTTATCTCCTGAGAATGATAGCGGGGCGACGCCTAGCCCGTAATCCTTCCACAAGGAATGACTTAAGTATTGAGACCGGGTCATTTTTGGTCCGGACTTTTTTCTTGCTCATATTGTTGTCCTTCAATAAAATCATTTCCATAGAACATATTAATTGAATCCTTTTCGCGGAAAGCTCTCCTTATGTCCGAATGCTCCACTTTAGACACGGCCTCCGCTGATCAGGTCGTTGAATGTGTTGGCATGCAAGTTCCCAACTTTCCCCGGACGGATGCGATCTTCAAACAAGCTGGCAGCCTCCCCGGAAATGTCGATCTTGGATTGTTGCGGTGCGGCCTGATTGCGGAAGATCATGCCGAGAAGCAGTCTACTGATACTGATGCTTATGAGCGAGAGATTAGGCAGAAAGCTTACACCCGACTGTCAGACCCTACTATATCGGGGAGCACTCCTGGGGGGGCGGCTGATCCGGAGGATCAGGCTTTCAAAAGTCCTTTTTTCTACACTCTGAATATCCTCGAAGTGGGGGAGGAGGTTAACCGAAGCTTCGGATATGGACTGATCGCGGATCAGTGCCGGCGCGATATCAAAATTCTAAAGCGGAATGCCTTGGCTCTCGATGGGATTCCGAGTGAATTTTGGGGTACAGTCCCCGAGGTCTATGAAAAGCAATCGGCCGAATTAGCGATAGAGCGCCATAAGGCGTGGGCGGAAAAAGAAGAGCGTAAAAAACAGTTTAAGCAAAAAGTCTTATCAGAAGATCCGCAAGCATTAATTTTAGATAGGAATTTTGTGCACTTTGATACGTTCTCTGGGCCTGATTTGAACGAGGGAATTTTCTGGTACGCAACCCAAATGGCTTATGGCCGCACAAAAATCGCCCCCATTGATTGGATTTTCGGGTTAGTACAGGACAAGTTTGAACGGGCAGTGGAAGAAGCAATCTCAACATTCAAAGGCACGGGTCTGCGGGACACTAAGTGTCGCGTTCCTTTGATGACAAGACTTGCCTACCGTTTTGGCCTCGGGTGAGACAAGATGCTCAGCATTGAACTGAGCCTCGTAAGGTGCACGGCAAGCTTCCCTTTCGTCAGAAGTGTGCCTACACTTTCAATGGTCTGATACGAGATTGAATTGAAAAGAGGTGCACTATGCCAGTGGACAGAAGATCTGTGACCGTAAATCGAGCATTGGATTTCCTGTTCCCCCGGAATGGAAGACAAGCCCTCGATGTAAAATTCTTCATGGAAGAAGAGTCTACGGTTGAGATTCTTGCCGAGCAGATTTGTGCGTGCTTCAGCACGCTTCATGATCCCGCGTATGCAATCACTGATGTCGATGCAGCCTAAGCAACCGGACTAATATCCTCCACGGGCGCCACCTGAGGAGCCAGGCACTCATTGATCGCAATGGCCCAGTCATCTACGGCCTCTTGCCCGTCAGGCTCCAGCTTGAGCAGATCCGGAAGTTCTATTCTCGACGCCACGGTCGTGGCGTAGCGGCGATCACCAGCCGCAGTTATCAGCACGCTTGGTATCCGGTCAGAAAACTGGTCGGCCGTAAGATCGACGATGACCTCCCCATCTGTGATCCAGACATGCCATTCAAGATCCTCTCCATCTGACGGTCTGAAGCCAGATCCGGTTTCTGGACTCCCTCCGTCGACATACCAGCCGGAATAGCCATTCTGCTGAAGATGCCTGAGAAGCGCCAGGGACGTTAGAACGCACATATTGGTCGAGGGGCGGTCGCAATCGGGCAGGTCATTTTCAAACCGGTAAGACTCCCACAGGCTCTCTAAAACCTCCCGCGCCGGCTCAAAAAGGGCAGGGGATAGCCCCTGCACTGGAAGTGGCGGTGCAGGGCATGCGTTAGCAATCACGGAGATGGTGCTTCATCACAGGGAGCGTTGTCATAGTCGTAGTCCGGCCACCTTGCAGGATCGAAGGATAGCTCAGGCCCCATGCCAGCCGCCTCGCAAAGCAGATCATAGGCCTCTTCCGAGAACATAACCTCTCCGGAACCCAGCGCGCGATTGTCCGGGAATACACGCTGGAGAGCGCTTGTCATTTCTTTTGAAAGGCCAAGGCGCTCTTGTCCGATCTGTCCGCACATGAAAAGGAGGGTGGCATCCTGTGGTGAGATCCTGCCAGGCTGTTCCCCGATCCAGTTCAGTGAAGGACTGGATATGAAAGAAGATGGTGCCGCATAATTCTCTGCGCAGTCGCTTAGCAGGTCGAGATAAGCTCTGTGCGCTTGGAAAAGAACCCCACGGATAGCGTAGAGGTAGTCGTTTGGCTCCTCGTCATTCTTCCGGAAGGAGACCTCAGCACCATTGCCCGCACGAGGGGCCTCTCCATTGTACGGTCCAAACTGACTTGCCTGCGCCTGGATAGGAATTATCACTCTTCTCTTCCTTACTCTCTGAAGTAATCAGACTATCAAATCTCCATGCAAGATACATCTTCAGGCGTTTGTCCTTTGCATCAGATGATGGGATTTTTGCCTGAAGACTTCACTGAAAGAGCAGAGAAATGGACTCCTCAAAAATAGCGCCTTCTGTCAGCCCGACACAATCATTAACAGACTGGCGCGTTGCGGCGGGCAGAGAAGGGGAACTGCCGCCTGAGATCGGCACACAGGGCAAGCTGACCATCGATATGGACGCCCTGAAAGAAGGTAAACTGACGGCTTACGTCACGCGGCCGGGCCAGCCGGAGGGGCATTCGGAGGTCGTTCAGATAGAGCTGGACGCCGGCAGTATTTCAATCAGTTTGGCCACAGCAGGCTCCCCAACTTTCGATGCCAGCATGAGAGCGCTTCCCAGCGGTGAAGTCCTGCTTTGTTCAGAAATTCCTGGGGAAACCTACAAGATCAATCCAAACAGCGGGAAGCTTACAAAGGCTTCTGACTGGGAGGCTCCAAAGTTGGAGGAGGGACCTTCCCCTGAGGATGACGTTACCCCCACACCCTGACCGATCTCTGTCGGGCTATTCCTGATCCAAGGAAAAGTCCGGCACCGGATGGGGTTAAACCGTCTGCGCCTCATGAGGCGACCTGCTCAGGTCCGCACGGGTCTGGAAATCGAACATCCTTACTGAAGCCTGCACGCGCTGTGTCGCGGCGTTGTCCTTTAATGTGCTGACGGTGACAGTCAGGCTGACAGGACCGACATACTCATAAAGCCGCCCCGTCGTCTTCTCGGGCAATTGCCCGCCGGCAATGGTCCAGCCGCGTTTTTCCGGGGAGTAATCCGCCGTGAGAAGGTTGCCCATAACCCGGTCTCTGAGAGAATGTTTCCCGGCCAGAGAACTCATTGCCCCCGGAGGCATTCCGGACCAATAATTATCAATATCAGGCATATCCGTCTCTTCCTGACTAAGCTGTGGCATGAATGGACGCCAATCCTGTCACCCAGGCGTCAGATGATGCATGTGACTTGAGAGTAAGGCCATACTTCGTCGCAAGGGCCTTTAGAGGCACTGTGTTGGGCACGAGCGTAAGAAGACCCTGCCGGAGCGCACTGACGCCGTTCTCTTCAACTGCACGAAGGAAATTGACCATCCCTCCGGATTTATCCTGGCGAACGATGCTATTCGCATAGTCGAGGATGGCCATGGGGTCCGCAGATTTATAGGCATTAGCGATGTTCGCATCGATCAGGGAGGCGAGATCGGGATCAATCCCGCTTTCGGCCAGACTTTGCGTCAGCGCACATGCCAAAGCGAGTTTGTGGAGTTCGGAGGGATCGTCGGAGAATGACGCCATGATGCCATGTAAGGTGTCATTCTCTGGGATGATGATAAAAGAAGTTCTCTTGCTATTTCTTGTCATAATCGTTCGCTATGGAATTATTGCTATGGGTGCATTCTAAAGCACCCACGCTCAAAGCGAAACCAACGATTAACAGTGCGCAGAGAATTTTAGGCTTTGTCTTTCATCGCCTTTCTTCTCACCAGAAGTCTCAGGATCAAGGAGATGGAGCGTCATCTTCTGGCAGCTCCGGCTCGTCAAGATCCGCGTCAAGAGGTTGCAGGGCTTCTGTGGGCAGCGCTTCCTGAATGTAATCCGGGTAACGAGAGAAATGTCCTTCTGAAATGGCTGCGTCGATACATTCGACAGCAGAAACGCGACGGTAGGCAGGTTTTTGGCCGGTGGGGTCATACATGATAGTGCCGCCCTCATCACCGTGGGGCGCTGCGCGGCCATCCCCAAGGCCATTCACCCACTTTTCAAGATCGGTGAATGCATATCCGTTGTTTCTCACCAATTCATTTTCAGCCCGCCAGTGCTCGGGGGAACGAGGATCGGTGTTCTGGCGCCTTACATCAGGCAGATCATAGCCCATCGTAATTGTCTGCGTTGATGAGTAGGGGAACTGTTGCCCCACCATCCTTTGGTATGCCAGGCTTTTCTCTTCAATGAGTGGCCGCAGCGCATCCGGACAGTCTTTCTCGATAGTGACTTTCAGATCGCTGAATGAGATCATCGCACATCGGGCGTAATCGCCCCATTTTTCGCGCGATCTGTCAGCAAAGACTATGCCGGAAGGGAAGTTTCCAACGAACAGTCTTTGTTCGGGTGTCTTGCGAGCCATCGTTTTCTACCTCACTTAGAATAGTATCCTTGAGATCATAATCGCCGATTATGCAAGTCACCAACAAAATGAGCTAAATTTTCTCTACTATGCATGGCTTATCGGATATCATTTTTACTGAGCAAACTCCGATAAGAGCTCATTCTCTTGCATGGATGCCGGACGTTACACCGATGAACTCCCGTCACGAACCCAGAGCCGCCCCCGGCGCCGGCCGCGCGCCGCAGAACGCACCATTCAGGGCAAGCATTCCTCGTGATTCCGATTTCAAGAACACTCGCCCACAGCTATCGCTGGCCGTCGGGAAAAAGATGTGTCCGAACGGGCGCATTCTGCTGGCTTTCAGCATGGAAACCCTGAGGGACTACTTCCTGTCCGGCCACATCGATCAACAGGCCCAGGCAGAGCCAGATAATGCGCCAGAAGCCAAAGAGTTCAGAGGTGCACCATCCGTGACGGCGGAGGGGCTTTCGCTGGAGCAATCCTTTGAGCGCTATACGCAGGCCGATGCGAGACTGAATGCCGCGGTCAACACTATGCAGCGCGTGTTCACTGATGAGATACTTCGCCTTGCTGAAAAGAAAGACTTCTGGAAATCCTGTGCTCTGCTGAAGTCTATGCCCTCATGCGCCCTGCGCTACGAGGCAGGGAGCAAGATGTATGAAATCGCAACCCGGCATGGTGAGAGCAATATCCGCCTCATTCTGCAGAGCGAAAGTCCTGAGCCTTACAACTGGGACCGCGCGGCGGCCCTCCGCGACTGGGGAAATTCCGTGAACGAGTTGCAGCGCGCTTGTGATGACATGCTCGGTCTTCTGAAACCGCTAATTGAGGACTGTGAGCGGAGATTTGATCGGGAAGGTTTGATGGATCTGATTGCCCGGACCCCAGATTCAATCCCTCGCACGATTATGATGGATAAGCTTGAATACGACATGGCTCCATCACAGCATGCCCTCTTCCCGGAGGGGCCATCGCCTTAATGCTGAGTGATCTGGCGCTCTTTACTCCCGATACCAAAGGACTTTCGCTCCTCCGGCGTCATGGTATCCACCTTAGCGCAAACCTCAGAGATCATCCAGCACGCGCTCGCGACCATAGAATCAACGATTATGTCCGATATGGTTCTGCTTTTCTGCTCAGGGAGAAGTAAGTTGCACAAATCTTCGGCGGAAGTGCTCATTAAAGTCTCCAACGCTGGCTAGTCCTCTGGTCCTATGCATCAAAAGTCATAATATGACCCTGCGCACCCCATTACAGGATACTCTCCATAATGTCTAAGCCCGCATCACTTCTTGAAAGCCGTCTGTTAATCCGCATCGGGACTGTCGGTATTGAATACTATGACCGATCACGACCACGAACGGAGTTTAAAGACGCTGAAGGCTATGCCCGATGCGGCGCCATTCCTTTCGCCATGCTGACGCCATGGATTGAAGAAGACTGCCCGGACGAAATTCGCGGCGTCATACAAGAGAAGGCGAGTGAGCTTGAGAAAAAAATGGGACAGGAGTTCCGTCTCCCCTCATCAGGAGAAATGGTAACTCTGGGATACATGAGGCCTGAGTATTTATCGGCGCAGGCGCAGGTGCGCGACAAAAAAGAAAAGCTCTGGCAAGCTTTCCACTCCGTAGTCGTGGAGAATGGGTTTGATTTCGTTCACTACGCGGACTTCGCGAGGAAATCAAAATTTGAAGGCACACCCCTGGTCGGGCAGGAAGGCGACTGGGTGATGTATGATGTGACAGATGCCGGACGGCCAGCCTATCGCGCGCCTACTGCGGAGGGATGCGTCCAGGAGGCGTATGGGGCTGGTCATTACTCCATGGACCCTGATCCGGAGGTAAGCACACCTTCCCCGGAGGAAGACAGTCCTGCACCCTAACCAAGAAATACCGGGTTAGTGTCCATCCCTTGCCGGTAACGTAGCATAATGCGGTAACTGGCTTTGGATTGAATAGGCATCCCGGTGCGCCGGTTTATTCCTTGCCTGATTGGCGCTCACGGACTATCCAGCAAGGAATAAATGGCCGGATAGGACTTGAACTGGGATGGCGCAAACTAAAGCGGAAGGCCGCCTGCTGAAGACGACTGATCTTGGCCTGCTCTACGAGGGCGATTGTCTGGACATCATGCGGTCGGTCGAAAGCAGTAGCGTAGACCTTATCTTTGCCGACCCTCCGTTCAATCTCGGCAAGGCCTATACATCGGGAATGGACGATGCCATCGACAGTTCGCGCTATCTGGAATGGTGCGAAAACTGGCTTGATGAATGCGTGAGGCTACTGCGTGACGGAGGTTCCCTGTTTCTCTGGAACCTGCCGAAGTGGAACATTTCCCTTGGCAGCTACCTCATGCGGCATCTCACTTTCAGGCATTCAATCGCTGTCGACTTCAAGTGCGGCATGCCGGTAAGAGGGCGCCTGTATCCCGCCCACTACTCTCTACTGTATTTCGTCAAAGGGCAGCGCCCTGCCATCTTCCATCCCGATAGGCTTCCCCTACAGTGCTGCCGGCATTGCGGCGGGGAGGTCCACGACTACGGCGGGAAGAAATCCGTCATGAACCCCTCCGGCGTCTCGCTTTCGGATGTCTGGACTGACATTAGCCCCGTAAGGCATGCCAAGTTCAAGAACCGAGAGGCTAACGCCCTGCCTCTTAAGCTCCTGGATAGGGTGCTCTCCATGGCGACGGACCCCGGCAGTGTCGTTCTAGACCCGTTCGGCGGATCCGGAACCACCTATGTCGCAGCGGAGCTGACCGGGCGGCGCTGGATAGGTATGGATCTGCACGCAGGGGAAGCAGAGAAGCGGCTTTCAGATTTGACGGTAGACCGGGAGCTTCTGGATCTCTTGTCTTCTGACAAGAATACCCTATTCAGAACCAGGGATATCCGAAGACGCGCAGAAACAGGCAAATCCTGGCCAATGGAACGACAGGCTCTCTGTTGAGCCGCCCGCCTTGTTGTGGGTTGCACGCGAAACAGAGACTTTGAAAACAGCACCCACATTCAGAGCTTAGCTATGTCAGTCACTGTCCCGGTTTGTTCACTGCCTGAGGTTTTCCACGTAGGCACTATGGAGCCAACGCATCGCAAGGCCCTGTCCTATGAAGGGGATGGTCTTTCCGTCAGTCCGTGTCCAGAAGCCTGGAGGGAGATAGCCAGGCTGGGGGATGCACCCACCTGGGAGGTAAAAACCTGCTCTGGTAGCCCGCTTTTGTTTTTTGATATCCATCGCGCTCAGGCAGACCGGGGCTTGCATAGCGCCATATCGGACTGGGCCATTGAGAATGGCTTGGCGGAACAATCCGAGCAGTGGCTTAGCGTATTTTTTGACGACGAATGCGATTGCTGCCGCTTCATGGCGTCCGATACCCGTGAAGGCGCGATAGAAGAGCTCGAAGAATACGAATACAGCGAGTGCGCCAGTTTGGATCGGGCCACCACCCTGATTAAATCCGGAGCGACTGAGGCAGCCGTCGTTTGCGAAAATATGCTCCGTTTGACACCAGCCGGACAGCGTCGGGCCAGAGGGAGCGGACTAACGAGCATAGACGGCTGGCAGATGGCCGCGGTCCTCTGGGCCGAAGATGTGGCAAAGCCTAACGATGATCGCATTGTGGGATGCTGGTGGGAGGATATTTTCGACCCAATAGGGCTGTCCGCGCCAAGAGGGGTGATTTTCACGGAAACACTTGCCTCTATCCATATTCACGAAATGGATGATTTAGTGCCTGTTCCTGACATGGAAATTTCTCTCAGTCTGTCGGAAGTGGTGTTGGATTCACCCCCTGGCCACCCCACCAGAACGCCGGAAAACGAGTTTTCTCCTTAAAGTATCTCAAGGATTATAGGAAACATTCGGGCAACAAGGTCATTTTGCATTAAATGATCTTGATTTTCCCTGTTTTCGGGCAAAAAGCCTTGCCGACAAGACGCGCTCAAGGCAATATACCTTGTCTTTAGAAAGGAAAAGTTGATTTGCCTTCTGATATCAAGATCAGGTGGTGACCTCAGCTTATAGCCAGGACTGGATTATATTGGAGGATGGATGGGCGCAATGGTCTGAAAGGCATGTGCCAAAACCCAACAGATCGATCTTGCGCAGCAGGATTCACAATTAATAGCGGGATGACCCGTGAACATACCGAGAAATGATGGCTGATAACAAACTGATATTTTTCCGGAGAAAGTCCTTCTGGCTTCTTTGCGGACTTCCGACACTTACTGTGGGGGCTTACCTTGGTCTGGTTGCCACGCCACGCTACGAGAGCGAGAGTGTCGTTAAAATCTACAGCGCCAGTGATCAGCCCTCCGCTGGCGGCGGTGCGGCGGCGGCCGCTGGAGGTTCGTCTGCGTCTCCCGGAAGCTACGTTTTCAAAACCTTCGTCAACGGCAATGACTGCCTGTCCCTCCTTGATATCCCGGCTCTCAAAAGCCATTGGGGCGGAGGGGATATTCTGTCCGGGTTTGGCAGCGTCGCCTCCTTCTTCAGCACGAATAACATGCGCCTGTGGGACTATTACCGTGGGCACGTTACGGTGGAGGTCGATGAAACCTCTAACACTGTGAAGCTGAATGTTGATGGCTATAGCCGTGATTTCGTCCACGGTCTCAACGAGAAGGTTCTGAAGCTCGCGGAAGAGGAGCTGAAGCAGTCTGGCGTTAAAGCTTACCGTGCCGACATGGAAATGCTTAAGGCTAAGACGTCTCGCGACAAGGCCTCGTTGGCCTCAACTCTTGAGCGAATGCAGAACTTCCAGAAAGAGCACGGCATTGCAGACTATGATGCTGCCTATCAGTCTCTCCTCAACACCATCGATACCTTCCAGGAAGCCCGGATTAACGTTTCATCCAAGGCCGCGGCATCCAGCTATCTGGCAGCACATTCGCAGCAACTCGAAGCGCTGCGCGCGCAGGTAAGGTCGATTGACGCGGATATTGAGGCCAGCCGTAGCGCGGTGTCTCAGAAGATGGCTCCGTTCTATGCATCTTTCACGGAGTTGCAGTCCGCCATCAAGGAATTGGCCTCAGTCGTTCTTCTTGATGACCAGAGCCTGCTGCAGGCTGAAGAGCGCGCCGTGCAGAATGCTTACTACATGGACGTTATCGAAGCACCTGTCTCCCCTAGTGACCCCACAGAACCGCGCTTCCTGAAGTGGTTCCTGATCACTCTTGTGGCCTCTTATCTGGTGTACGCCGTCCTTAAGCCTGTGGCCCCGCAGACTTAAAACTCAATAGAAAAAACAGTATTTTACACGAGGGTTCTATGAAAAACATGGCTTGGAATTCAACGCGGCGACTTTTGAAAGTTCTGCCCCTTCTGCCTCTGATGGGGTCTCTGAGCGCCTGCGCCTTTATGCCGTCTGCCGGTCCGCATGCGTCCTTGATTCTGGATCCGAAATACAATGATGTGCCCGTTGTGGATGTGACAGATCAGATCGCCCAGCAGTTGCAGGCGGATTATAGCACATCGCAGGAGGCCGCCCTTCAGCGGATTATCGCAGAGGTCTCCATCCCCGAGCAGAGCCGCATTGTTCTCTCGCCTGGCGATATCGTGCAACTGGCTCTCTGGTCTCAGACCTCTGACAGCCAGACGGGGGTCTCTTCCGCCCCCAAGCCTCAGGAATTCGGCCACTATCCTGTTGATCTCCAGGGACGCGTGGATCTCCCCTACGTCGGCAATGTGAGCGTTCGCAATATGACGCCGGCACAGGCAGAGACCGTTATCGCACGGCGATATGCCGGTATCAGTCTCTTTCCGCAGGCAGTCGCCTCTCTTCAGGTCGAAGAGAACAAAAGCCAGAACATTGTTGTTATGGGTGCCGTCAACACTCCGACTGTGCTGAACTGGTCAGAGGGTGGCGTTGATCTTGCCGAGGCCGTTGCGAAAGCTGGTGGCTTCAAGGTCTTCGACCCCAGCAAGGCCGGAAGCGATCTGGCGGTCAATAATGTCCTTCTGGTCCGCACCGGGAAGAATTTCGACATTCCCATGAAGAGTGCTCTTGAGCGCCCCATTCCTCTGCACCCCGGCGACCGGATTGTTCTGCAGCACAAGCCCGCAGTGCGCGCTTTGTGTCTTGGCGGTGGCTGGAAAACACCCACTGCGGTTCCATTCGACACGGCACCCACTCTGGCCGAGGTTCTCTCGGGCGGCGGCGACATGAACGCTACGACTGCTCAGGGACGGGCCATATTCATCTTCAAGCACGATAAGCGCATCATCTACCGGATCAATTTTGATCGGCCGGACGGCATGGAAGCTGCTCAGCACTTCCCGATTGAAGATCGGGACATGGTCTACATTCCCGTCAGCCGCAGCGTAACGCTTCAGCAGGCCGTCGGGATCATCATGACCGCTGCTTATCCGGCAATGATGGGCGCAGCAATCTGATTGGTGGCCTCTCTGTCTCAAAGAGGCGGAGGGGCACCTGCTAGGAGGACTAGGTGTTAAATTCCTGTGACACCATGGAGCGGCGAACTGACAGCGACATGTATCAGGCGGATGAATATCATCACGGGAATGCGGGGCGCAGGGCAGAGACCTCCAATGAGGGCACACGCCTTGCGCTAATAGCTCGTGAAGCGCGCATATACATCCCGGAGCACATCCGCGAGGAAGATCTGACGCTGGCGCTCCTCCTTGATCTCCTCAAGGCCCAATCTCCGGCTGTTGCGTGGGCACCTCCGGTCAACAAGGCAAGCCTGGGCGAGCCACCCACGCAGTACGACCATCACACGCAGATGCTTGTAGAGCGCCTCATATACTAAAACTGAACCGACCTTCTGCTGGAGACGAGCGCATGCCGCCCTCTTTGGATGACCTGGATCGCGCTCGAAGAAAGCGCGTGATCATCCTGAATATCCTTACCGCTTCGCTGTCGCTTACAACCGCCGCGCTCTCCATGCTGTGGATGTTTGTTTACAACGTCAGCCCGTGGCTTTTCGTTCCACTTATCACGGTGTCAACAATCCTTGGCTTTGTGGCATCTTCTTACCTGTTCTCCACAGTCTTCGGCTTGTGGGATGCGCTCCGACCGGCCTCAAAAGACCCTCTGAATCCGACCAACTACGCTGTACAGCTAAGGCCGGAGACGCGGGTTGCTGTCGTTGTGCCGGTTTACAATGAGGACGCCCGGCGGGTCTGCGCCTCTGTTACGGCCACAATGAGCGAGATGCAGGAATATCCGGAAATCGACCAGTTCGACTGGATACTGTTGTCTGACAGCCGCAAAGAGGACGTTATCGCGCAGGAGAAGCATGCCGTTTACGTGATGAACGACATGTTCCCTAACGCGCGGATCGCCTATCGCAACCGCGTGGTAAACGGTGACGCCAAAGTCGGCAACATGGATGACTTCCTGCGCCGGTGGGGTAATTCGTACGACTTCATGATTGTCTTCGACGCCGATACCATCATGCCGGGAAAAACCGCTATTGATCTTGCGCGGACCATGCAGGGCAATGATCGCATTGGCATCATTCAGGGCATCAGCTACGAGGTGAATTCCAAAACGCTCTTCGGGCGGATCAAAAGCTTCGGGCACAATATCGGAATTGTCATCGGCACGGCGGCGCAGAACCACTATCGCCTGAACCGGGCGACATTCTATGGCCATGGCGCCATCCTGAACGTCCGGGCGATGCAAGAGCATTGCAATCTGCCGCGATTCAACAAGAAGGGTCCGTTCGCAGCAGGCAAGCCCACGTCGCACGATTATATCGAGGCGATGTTGCTGGAAGGCGCTGGCTATGAGTGCTGGAGAATGCATCATTTCCCCAGCTTTGATGATCAGCTTCACAACATCATTGACGTTGCAAAGCGTGAGACGCGGTGGATGTATGGCGCTCTGGACTGGCTACGCATTTTCATGCTTCAGCGCCTGACTATGTTCGGCAAGACTAACCTGCTGATGTCCACGCTAAATTATTTCAACGCTATCATCGGCATGGTGTTTTTCATCATGAGCTTTGTAGGCTTTGCCTACATGCTGCACCATCCGCTGCGCACCAAGATGATCATTGCCAAGTTCAGTGCACTGGGCCCTGTGGTGCTAAGCCTGTTCCTCGTCATGATCTTCCTGCCGCTTGGCGCGAACCTTCTGTACCACTACAAGACGCGCAACCTTCATCGTTATGGCGGGCCGGTTAAACTGATCTGGTCATCATTTCTGGTTATGGCCAATGGCTGGCTCACCTCAGCCACAATGATGATCATCGTCAACACAATCCTTGTGAAATGGGCCACTGGGAAAAAGATGGTCTGGGGGTCACAGAACCGGGAAGGGCGGACTGTAACCTGGTCTGAGGCGTTTGCCGCCTATACGCTTTCAAGCGTGTTCGGTATCCTGCTGGCGGTGTATATCTGGAAGCAGATCCTTCCGTATGCGACGCCGGGCGCACTGCATCGCCTTGGCATATCGCCGTTCTGGATACTGTTCTGGATGGGGCCGCCTGTTGTGGGGCTTATTTTCTCCCCAGTCGTTTCCAGGTTTACAAGCCAGCGGTTCCCGCTAATGGAAAAAATGGGCTGGGCACAGGACCAGTTTGAATGTGAGCATGACATGCCTCCGGAAGGGCAGGTTCTCCTCACAACGCGGAAAATGAATGAGCATTTCGACCAGGCAATACCGGAAAACTTCTCCATGGAAGAGGCAATCCGGTCTCCCTACTTCGCGATGAGGCATCTTCTGCATTTGCCTGCGCGACCCGCCAAAACCGAATTCTGGAAAAAGCGGCTGGCCGGGAAAAGGTTCCGGGATCTGACCAGAACCGAGAAAATGATCGTCTTCAGAACAGGCGGTTTGTGGGAGTTGTATATGCGGGAAGAAATGCTGGCCCGCTAAAACAGACGGGGTAGTGCCAATGTGGTACCACCCCGTTTTTTTTGAATGAGCCGCACGACCTCACAGGGAAGGGTGCATGCTCTTGCGCCGTGCTGCTTCGTCAGGGAATATCCCTTCGTGAGAGCAACGTCAGGCGCCGTCTCCGCTAAGGCGCTCTTCCGCGTGGCAGAGACTGCAGGCTATTTCATCGCCTATGCGATGTTATTCCCGTTCGTTCATCAGCTTACCGCGCCCCATGGCAAAGCCGCCCCCAGGCGAATGTGGTCGCCGGTCGGATATGGACTTTCTGGGCCTGATGATTCCGTCTTCAAATATTCAAATACCATGATCTGGCCAAATGGCGGCCGCCTGTGACGGCGGCTTATCTGTGGGCAGAAGGCTTTCCTTCCGACTTGCCTCCGGAGGCGAAGGTAACAAGGTCGGAGAGAGGCCTTCTCTCTATAATCATGACAACGGGTTTATATCGGGCTGAGAGCCTGGCCGGCCGCTCTATCTTCAAGCACAGGAAAGACGCAGCGTTCTCACGCTCTTAGAAAATTGTATGCGTCAGTGACTTCCTGAAATTTTTCGCTACTGCCGCCGTGGTCAGGATGCGTGTCAAAGGCCTTCTTTTTCCATGCCTTCTTCAGATCCCCCTGAGAAAATCCATGTTCGAGACCAAGAATGGACATGGCCTCTTCATATTTGGACCGCGGCTGATGATAGTCGGCGCTTCCCTCTGCATTATGTCTTTTGAAATCGTGCTCAAATCTCCTCTGAGCTTGCTCTTTCTGGCGTAAAATATGAATATGATCTCTCATGGCCTGAAATTCGCGATAAATTTCATTTTCCATTTCTTTCTGGCGCAAAACATGATCTCGCATAGCCTGAAACTCACGCTCAATATCACTGAGTGCTTCGGCACTCCGCCTTCGTCTCGTTAGGTAATCATCCAATATCTCGATGTCAGAAAAGTGGAGATACACGAAGGATGCGAATAGTGCGAAAGAAGCCAAGGCCGCCACAAGCAGCCAAATGCGCCAATAAGGGTAAGTGGCCGGGAGAAGAATTCCTAAGAGGAAGAAAAAGCAGGAGCAGGCAGCCAGAAACCATGAAATTTGGATCATGAGGAACTGGGAGTTTTGATGATTTTTGGGGTTTTCTGACCTCGGTTTAGAACGCCTCTCGTAGTCGGTCATCAATCAAGCCCCATCAGGAAACAAGTTTAAATAAAGCAAGGATAAATTAGGTGATTTGTCATTTCATGTAAACCATCCGGGGCGGTCTATCAGCCTCCGGCCCATGTAAGAATATTCTCATGGTCCCTTGCTGTGCATCTTGCTAGGATTTTCGGTATAGATCTGCTGAAAGGGACGATTATGAGTGTGACGCGAGAGCAAGATAAAGCCCAATACTGGATCGTTAATGAAGACGGCCAGAATGTCCGCATTTCCGAAGGGAAGGGCAGTGATGGCTGCTTCTATAGACGTGAAGGGCATGATACGGTTTTGCGCCTGGTGCAGCATGATGGTGAAACGCTAGTTGATGGGGAGTTTGCCTATCACGCTCAGGCGTTTATCCGCCCGGAGGAAAATCCTTGCGGAGCAATGGAGCGCGCGGGGTCTTCACCCCCCTCTGCTGACGAAGATGGGCCATCCCCTTAATCGGAGCACTCCTCCTTTGAGACTCCTTCTCCTCCTGGAGAGGGAGTTTTTTTTGCCTTTTCAGGGAGCGCCTATCTTATTTTTGCATAATACCTAGACCGGTTTATTTTGAATATTAATTTCCTATTTACCTTTTTATACATTGGTGTAAACGAAATATAATAGCCCTCTATTAATATCCTCGTAATAACTGTCGTTACAATATTAAAGCAGGTCCAATGTTAGAAGGGTCGACTTTGTCGGCTTACCCAAATGTCATCATCCTCCGACAGTTCAGACTCAAAACTCCTTTTCGACGATCCAAGCGTGAGCGGGCCAAATCTCGCTTTTAATACCGGTGAGGTGACCGGGACAGAAGAGGTTTTCAATCCCGAAATGTCAAAACTCCCCGGTGGTGTCGATACGGGGTGGGATATCACCCAATGGTCTGCGCCAGGGTATTTCCAGCCGTCGGAGGTAGACACCAGTGATACAGCCGATGCAGATGCGTCACTGGGGGGCGTGCCTATTGGCGAGTGGGAAGAGTCAGTGCCGGGCAATACAAGCAAGCTCGCCATTTATGATTCAGCACAGTACGGATACACGTATGCGCTAACGCAGGGCGGAGGGAGCAATGCCGATGTGTTCCTGCAGACCAAAAACAAGGTGTCCGGAGTAGCCGATACTTTCGATCACCAGATAACCTTCACCGCCAATGAAAAAATCACGAACGTTCAGGAGAACGGCTATAACGGCGCGTGGTTCACTTACAACGCCTTCCAGGTGTTTTTCAATCTGAACGGGAAGTATTCTGAAATCCCGGCCGCGGGCTACTTCATGCAGGCGGTTATGGCGGATGATCGCGGTCAGTTGGCTACTACATCGGGTGGGGGCACATCCCTTCCTGCCGGCATCTACAACCTGTCCAATAACTACATCTACCAGGACAGCAGCGGCACGTGGCACGGCGACCCAGCGGAAGTCGAAGACTCTCTCCCTCTGGATGGTGGAAACAATCAACCGTTCCATCAGGTGACCATCAATCTGAACGCCTGCGTGAACTCTCTGATCGCCAGACTGGTCAGGAATGACCCCACACACGCAAGCGAATACGAGGATGTCTCAGCCTGGTCTCTGGGTGGGGCTTACATCGGGCCTGAGGGAGCATCTTACGGGTCCACCAGCGCCCCATACACCGCGACCATGGATGTGAACCATGTTCGGATCACGTCATCCAACGAAGCTGGTGTCACATATTCAACGGCAGCCCAGAAAGAAGTTTCCGTTTCAGATGAAGATCCGAGCTATGTAAGGGTGGATCCGGTAAGCCCCACCACAGTGAGTACCATTCATCTCCCCTCCGACGGTACCTCAAATGTGGCACTCTCAAGCTATAATGGAAGCCCCGAGGGGGTGCTTATCACCGTAGACGCGGAGGGCACTAACGATATCATTCACCTGAATGGGTATGACGCCACAATAGACCTGAGCAATGTGATCGGAGGCGTGGAAATCGAGGGCACTGGCAATGAGAGCGTAAAGCTGACCGGGACCGGAGCCGTCTATCTAAGCGGGAACGTGGGGAGTGTTGAAGACGCCCGGACTGACAAGGGGGACTATTTATCAGCCCTCCCGGTCATCAGCAGTGGGGATCAGTCTTCAGAAAGCGGGGGTGGCAATAATCAGACCCCAACGACATCCACCAGCTTGAATATAGCCAGCGGTGCAACTGAAACGACCTCTTTCTCTGCAGATACCGCTACGGTTGTATCAAGCGGCGGAAGTCTGAATCTCACGTCCGCCAACAGTCTGGTCATGGTTGGGGGCTATAAAGATTTCAATCTCTCTGCGGTCACTGGCCAGACAAACATCGCGGCGTCCCTGTCTTCTTCAGGTTCGCTGAACAACGTGGCTGGAACGCCGGGCATTACCCTTGAGGGGGCCGGAGCCAATCTTACGGTCTCGGGCGGCAATGTCAGTGTCCAGGGAAATGGCGGAGGGGTCCTGACCAAAACCGGCGATGGGTCTGCCTCAGTGTTCGGTGAAATGAGTTCGATGTTCCTTTATGGTGGCAAAAGCAACTATGTCGGGGCCACGCTGGATGGCATAGGGCACCTGAGCTATAGTCTCGGCACAATCGGACTTACGCTTGCCGGGAGCTCCAGCAACATGACAGTTGATGGGGCAGGGTATGACTACTTCACCGCGGGGGCTGGCTCGATCACGCTGAACAACCAGGCCTCAGCGAATATTACTGGCGTCGATAGCAATGGTGGAAACCTGTATATCAATGCCAACGGAGGGCAGATAAACTACCAGGCGGAAACCAACGTGAATGCGACCATCGTTCTGGGGCAGGGCAATGCCTACCTGACATATGGGCAAGGCTACACAGCCACAGAAGTCAACATGCAGGCTTCTGACATGGCTGATGTGGCTGGCTTAAATCCCGCGAACGGTGAACTGCTGGCGACCAATCTCAAGTCTCTTTCAGACGTCGCCGTGAGCTACCATGACAGCAACGCCTATATCTCTGAGTCCGGAGGGCCGGGAAGCATCGTTCTGCACAAAGTGCATGATGGAGGTGTCGATCTTCTCGGATCTCTGAATGGCACAAACTTCAGCCAGCAATACCACTCCAATACCCTTATGATTGCTCTGAACGATAAAGCCTGATTTTATCATTCGTGAGGCTCCACTCAACCTATGGCGGTTGCTGTTTCAGTGGAGCCTCTATTCGATAAATTAAGGTTCCGGATCCCAGGTCTGGGCGGAGGGAGCATGTTCTCGGCTTGGCCATCTGTCCGGGTTCAGGGACAATTCTTCACTCAGCCCTGCAGCATGACACAGCAAATCGAAAGCCTCTTCCGTCATTCTTACTGCACCACCTTCCAGCGCACTCGGATCTCCGAACACCTGATGGAACGTTGACGTCAGTTCTTGACTTAGGCCGGTCAGGTCGGATCCTGCCACTCCGTAAAGATGAAAAAGCATAGCTTCAGCAGGTTCGAGGCGACATGGCGTCTCAGAAAGCCATTCCATATCGTCATCCAACGCTGCCGGGGGGCACGGCGACTGGCCGCATTCGTCGAGGGTTTGGAAATACCTGTGCTGGACACACAACAGAATCAGTCGGATACCAAACAGAGCTTTGCTTTCATTGTCTCGCTTTAGTTGTGGGTCACACCCCGATACCGTAAGGCCGTCATAATATTCAGATAATGTGTCATCGGCTATTGCCGTGAGAGTGTTAGGCAATTTCAATCTCCATAAGTTCGAGAGGCATCTTCCGGACTGAACGCAAGATAACTCTCACCCATGCAAGATTTTAGAGATTTCTCTCTCTGCCATGACAGGCCAGAAACTCTTAAAATTCTATTCCTTCAGGCTATCTATCTTGCGCAGGATGTCATTGGTAAATTCGTCAAAGTTTGATTGTACCGGGGGATTTTGGTTGTGGTTAATTTGCCACCTCGGCGTTACCATCACTCCGACATTCAGCATTGCGAATGCTTTCATGATGAGTGCCAGCTCCGCCGCGTCATTACCTTTTTCTGTGCGGATAACCCATTGTCTTGTGACACCCATTCTTTGGGCGAGTTCTGATTGTGTCCAGCCCATGGCTTGTCTGGCATTGCGGATGCTGATGCCGACTTCAAATGCTGTTTTCACCTGCATATTAGCCACCTTTGCGCGCTGGTACATGTAACCTAAAATGAACTTCTTGCAGATGTAACTTAAAATGAACACTACAGCAATGTTCAATGTGTGTTACATATTTGTCAGAAGGTTTATGCAGCGGGGGCAATGCGGTGACTGAATTACACATCCTTGTAGCGGGGAAGCGTTGCGCACGTGCTTCCGATCGTGGGGGGACTCCCAGAATTCACTACGATATGTCTTCAGAAGGTGTTCGGGCGGGGCTGGCAATCTCTCTGTCTATGCCTCCTCGTACAGAGGCTTACGGAGGGGGATGTGTCCAGAACTGGCTGGAAAACCTGCTGCCAGAGAACAGGCTTGATCTGGAGGCTATTGCGAGAGACACCTCTGGCGGTATGAAAGCCTGCAGCACCAGAAATCCCCTGCGCATGCTGGAGAAGATCGGCGAGGATTGCGCAGGAGCAGTACAGGTTGTGCGAGTAGAGCGTTTAGATGCGGTTTTAAATGCAGGCGGCATAGATCCTGTTTCCGATGCTGAAGTTGAAAAGATGATCCGTGAGGTTCGCTTAGGACGGGCCGTCGCTGGCCGCTTCCCAGGAAGTTCTCAGGGAAGATTTAGCCTCGCTGGTGCCCAGAAAAAGACTGCCTTGAGGCGTCTTGGAGATGGCTCTTGGGGCATTCCATACGGAAGGGAGCCAACCACGCACATTATGAAACCTCCTATCACTGACATGCCCGGCCAGGTTGAGGGCGAGCACTTCTGTCTTCGATTGTGCCGGGCAACAGGGCTTTCAGCCGCTAGGAGTGAAGTTTTAGAGTTCGGGCTTGAAACCGTTATATGCGTCGAGAGATTTGATCGGTTAAGCGCTGGCAATGAGGAGGTTAGCCGCGTTCATGTCGAGGATATGTGCCAGGCCTTAAGTGTGCCTCCATCGCGGAAATATCAGTCCGACGGCGGACCCGGCGCAACGGAGATTTGTGGGGAAGTTCTGAGCCGGTCGGTCCGCGCGGATGCGGATCGTGAAACCTTCATGCAAGCCATGGTTACGAACTGGGTGTTGATGGGAACTGACGCCCACGCGAAAAACTATTCTGTTTTTGTTCTTCCTGGCGCTGAACGTCCAGCGGCCGCGCTTGCTCCGCTATACGACGTGAATACATTCGCTCCATACCCGGAAGCGTCATGGAACAAGGGGACAATGTCCATGTCTGTTGGCGGGAAATATGTATTCTCCCAAATCCATGAGAGGCACTGGCGCACTGCGTGTGACCGGGCAGGGTTCTTTCCAGCGGAGGGGGCAGAATGGCTGGAAAAAGTAATTTGTGACATTCGAGAGAAAGCGCCGGCCGTGGCGGAAAAAACCATTAAAGAAGGCCTCAATCCAGAGTGGATGGAAAAGCTTTCGAGCATTACGACTAGCAGATGCGAAAAAGTTCTCTCGACACTTTTTCCTCTAAAGACCTACTCATTCACAGGTAATTATTGTCCAACTGGACTTTCAGATGCTGAGCCACCTCAATCCGATATGCCTTCGCCATAGTGGTATCCACGGTTTTTTTCGGGTGCCCCTGACAAGCTTCCTGAGCGCGGATGCGGCTCTGCCAGCTCTCAGTATGAAGTGGGCTATGTAAACCTTTAGGACGCAGTAGTGGCCGCCAAGGCCATCAAACCGCATGTGGCACGCGGGCGGGGCTACGCTTCGCCCAGCGCTGTATCAGCTCCTTTTTCTGGCGAGACACAACCAATCCCTCCGTCCACGCGGTCTTAATTGCATGCAGGGCAGGGGCGACCGCGTTTGTTTTCGCTAATGGAGCTTTCATCGACTATCCAGCCCGTATCATGCCCGCAGCGACTGCACTTAAAGCGTATCGCTTTACCCCCTCCCGGCATGTTGCCGGCATCCACTACATGCATTCGCCTTAATGGAGTTCTTCGCGGTAGTTGTTCTTTTTCAAAAAGCATCGCCATGGCGGCGGCTCCTTTCATTCGTCAATCTCATCTTAGGAGGTGCGCTATCTCTTCTGGTTGCGAGATCGGATAGCCGTATGAGCCATGAGTTAGATCAAACTGGCAGGCTGCAGCAAGCATGCCCCCAACCTGATCCAGACTTTCGGCGGGATAAGAATTGCGGGAAAGCCCAGGCCGGTAAAGATTAAGAGACGTCAAAAACTTATTTTCTCTTCGTTCTTTCAAGACGGGGCAATACCAGTTCTGAATTTTGACCAAATGTATCCTTGCAGTGAATCCCTAACATATGAGAGTATGAATTGCTCAATAACAAGCGTTATGCTAGGTTTTGATTGATATTTTTCAATTTAGAAGGAGTTTTTCGCGTGAGGCAGATATCAACTGTCCAGGTTAAAAATCTTTTCCGATCATTCGCATTTTTCTTTGTCTTTCCTATTAGTTTCTCCCTAATCGTAATTTTAACTCTACTGTTGGGCCTATCCTTTGCCGGTGCAGATCGGGGGGTGTTCAGGCCTGACGTGGAAGGACATCTTCGCGCCTTTGGCGTTATCCTTCTTGGTTTTTCTAGTTGCTGCTTTTTAGTTATCAAATCTAAGTTTGGAATTCTCTTTCCGAGCAGCGATAATGACATCTAAAGCTTGGCAGTCAGTGGCCTATTGCCCAGGTAGGGAGGTGGAAACGAACTCTCCGCTGTCCTCGACACTGGGTGGGGAAGTTCTTTCTGCTGGATCAAAGGGAAAAGTGGTTTGGGATGAGGGCGGGGCAGAGGTTATCGTCGACTTCGGTAAACCATTGCCAAATTTCGGTGGCTATCACCTTCCCACAGGCCAGGCCTGGATACCAAAAAGCTTCTTGACCGTAATTGGAGACGTTAAGTGACCGCCCCTTGGAGCCTTGCCACAGTCAGGCCGGCCGGGGAAGTGCTGTCGACGGATTGTTAGATCCGTCCTCGATTGAACTGGATCGATCTGGCAGAGTCTCTAATAGAGCGAGAGCGTGTCCGTCATAGGAATCATCATTTTCGACTGCTAACGGATGACTGCACTGAGCCACATGTTCTTCCATCATGAAGTAGCGGAGACACGGATAGGAATAGCATCTGAGGGGGAGGGCGCCGATCTCAGAAAGTGGGGGTTCCGCATCTATTCGCCGAGGGTCGCCCAAAGATGTGCCTCATAAGTTGTCACAAATGGTCATCAGCGGGTCTGATGGTCATTATGAAGACTATGCATCGAGGGGATCAAAGGGTGGTGCTGAAGCGCTGAATGTGGTGGTCGACTAACGCAGTGAATGCGGCCTGTCTACTCCTTGCGAGATGTCCCTTGCAGGCGGCTGGTGTATTTTTGTTTTCATAAGCAGACTTTCCCGACGAAGCGCACTCCCTGGAGCGAAAAACATGAATCTTGGATATTGCCTTGATATCGCAACCTCTCATGCCACATTCCAAAACGATTTTGACGCCACAGGCGATAGCTCACTTGATGAGCGTCAGAGGATGCAGGCATTTGCTATTGAGAATGTTGAAAGCTGGTTCGCTGATAATGGTGATGCCATCAGACGCATCCAAGAGGACTTCTCTCTGCCAACCCCTCTGCAGGTGGATATGGAGCCAGGTAAAGAGTTTGATCCAGGCAGCCTGGAATGGTGCCTTAAGACAACGCTCAGCCTTGCTGATGGTGATATCAGCCCGATGACCGAGGATAAGGATGGTCTTATGGCTCTGACCGGTCTACGCAACATCATCGCCAACAAGATGCCCGAGCTTCTGGCACTGCCGTTCTCGCCGAAGATGCCAGAGCCGACGCACGATCCGGAAGCGCCTTCAGTCTAATTGACTCGGTCGGAGGAGCAATGGTTTCGCTCCGGCTGACCGTCTAAATACCTTCTTCGGAAGGTCAACAGGGTTGTATACAGTGACTGATAACATAGACAGATCGGTGTGCCGTGCCGTTTATGAGGATGGTGCCTACAAGGTGACTGGCCTCACAGTTAACGAAGACATCTCCAGGCTGAAGTTCGATGTGAAATTTAGCAAAGATGGAGCGGTGTTGGAGCGGAAGGCTTTCGACGGAAGAGGGGTGCAACGCCCGGTTCCGGACAAGATTAAGCCTCACATTGGCACTACGTTTGGATACGTCTTTCACCTTTCCCAGAAGCAAGTCTGGGAGCAGCCAAAGCAGGATGCTCTTATTCCCGACTGGCAAGAGCGGCTATCCTCTATCCGGGATAGGTTTCACTCCGATCTCGACATTGCCGCAGGCTGCGGCCCGTTCGATGGCGGATGCCTCCTGGTGGCCGGCGCACTGCAATCGGTTATCGGGGGCGACCTGGTCGTCTTGATCCGACAGAATGGCTTCGCTGAACATGCTGCAGTATTGAAGGATGGGCAGCTTTGGGACTTCGATGGTCCTCTACCTCCCGCTCAGTTCATTATGCGGTTCAACGAAAATGAACACGCCGCATGTGCTGGATTTCGCCCGCTCAATGATGAAAACGATCTGATGGATGCGCGCGAGATTGCTGACAATTCTCTTCAGGATCGGCTGGCAAGGCTCTTTGAGGAAGTTCTTCCGGATATTGCGCTGGAGCGGAAGAGCCCTCAAGAATACCTCCAAGAGCACTCGCCATCTTAAAGGGGCGCAATAAACCCCCAATCACAACGCTTAGAAAGGATGACTGAAATGACCTATGAAGAATTTGTAAATTCCCGCAAAGAGATGACGAACCGGGAGTTCGGGAAACTTGTCGGGGATATGATGTGGGATGATAAACCGGAACAAAAATTCCTGGTTTATGATGATTCCTTCTACATCGAAGTGCTTGGAGATGGTCGTTATAACCTGCTCATCGGAAACGAAGAGACCATCACGAATGAAACGACTTCACTTTCAGATCTTGAAGAGCAGTTGTTTGATTACGCGAAAGCTGAATGCGGCCCAGAATGGTCGCTCGACGAAAGTCCGGCATCCGAGGCTACATCATCCCACAATCCTTGATCGCTCTTGATGTCGTGAAGCGCGTTCTCCAGCCCGAGGGGAGAGGCTAATTCATGAACAAAAACAGTGGTGTCCGAGCGCCTGTGGGCGGGACAATCGGGGTTAACGGGCATTTCTACAAGGGCGGACGGTTTCTTCCAAACACGCAGGCGGAGCCGGGTCGCTGGAAGATGGGCAGAAAGTGGGTGTCCTCAACTCAGGAGATGATTGAGCCAGGCTTGAGAGCCTGGCAGCCCACACCTTTCTCACGATCAATATTCTCTCTTTTGGCGGTCGGCGCATACACACGCATAGATGAGGAGGGGCGGCTGTCGCTATATGAGCGAGAAGACGGCAGACCGATCTACTGCTCGGTCACCGGAGAGCCTGTTACGGTTGAGTTGTCTGTGAGACCTGGCGTTAAAGGCGTCATGGGCAATGACGTTTACACGCTCGGCGAACTGATGGCGATGTATTCTGCTGGTGCGCGATGGATCGATATCCGGCCGGAAGCCGAGGCGATCACAACACCACCCGCCGCTATCGAACATGATGTCCCATCGGCAGACGAGCCAGGTTCACCCGTGCCATAGTGCGCGGATTCCAGCCGCGTTCCTTGCATGCTTCTAGGTTAATATCTTTGAAGAATGAAGAATCTTACCCAAGAAGCAGGAGCGTCTCCAGTGGCCAGTCCGGACATCTCTAAAAATCTCAAAGATACTCTTTCTGTAGAAGGTGTTGAGAATATTCGCGAGGCCATGCTTGCGACAGGCGTGGAGTTGATAAGACGAGAGAAAGACCTTTGCGTCTATTCGACAGGTCTTTCCATATCTCTCCTGCAGGATTTTGGCATCGGAGCATCATTTTTTCTGGACCCGTGCGGCGATCATCTAATGAGAAGTGTCCGCGCGATGTATCCGACAGATAAGGAACTGGCGAAATTTCCTGCCAACGTTGAAATCGTGCGCACAGGCCATAAAGAGGTCAGAAGCGTGGCACATTGGGGGGTATACGGGCTGGATATTCCGCACCCCACTGATGGGGTGAGCAGCATTCGATATAGCGCTGCAATCGCTCCAAGTCCTCAAGCCGAGGAGTTGGGAATATCCAGCTTTTCGATTGAACGGGGGGTCCGCGGAGAAATGGAGGTGTCCATAGAATTTTCTGACGGACAGATCGTTGAGAGGACTTTGTCGGGCCAGGAATTCTCTGCCATTTTATCGCCGCACAGTAATGCGTTCTCTCTGCTCTCCATTCAGTCGCTTGTTAGCGATATGGCGCCAGAGCCAAAAATATCTGAATCCCCAGCGCCGTAATTGAGCCGATGTGAATTGCTAAGGCTTGCTACGAGCGATCGGCTTGTTGTCCGGCCGCTCGGGCAGCTCATTCCCCCGGAGCCTGCATCAGGATGTGTAGATCCTCCGGGTTTGGCTCTCTGAATGAGGCGAGGAAATCGCCCTCATCGTAGCTGGGGCAGGTCGGATCGTATTCCGACACTGAAGGGCCATCTGGCGACACAGCCCAGGAAATCGCGACAGGCTCCAGCATTTCATTGAGGTGCTGAAGGCATTCGCGTTCGTTATCGCCGGGGACCAAAACGGCTATGCGGGCGACATGCTGGCCTGCGGACGTATGGCACGGTTTTGGCTCACCATACTCCAGATACCCCCAGTCGGGCGCGACTTCGCGCAGGCCTTCGGCTAATGCATCGCATGCCTCTGCTTCATTGTCGGCCCCCACGAAGATGCTTAGCTGAACTGAATAGTGTTGCGTCATGAGATTTGGCTTTCTGATAGTAGGAGTGGTTGGGGTCGATTGCTCGCAGACTTTAAGGAGACGGACTATCTTCCGGTGCTTCCACTCTCAGCTCCGGCGCGGCGTAGCTGTAGTCGAAAGTAAGATCCTTGGGGGCATGAGCCACGATGGCATTAAACGCTTCCGGAGACATCGCGACAGACCCGGTCACACAAAATGCTCTTTCGTCAGGGAAAACGGCCAAAATGGCATCTTTCAGCGGCTTTGGAAGTTCGGTGTCTTCGCTCAGCGCCAGTTGGCGCAGGAGGTAACCATCAGTGATGGGCATGCGAACCAATCCATCAATGGTGTATCCCTGATCTTCGAGGCATTCCAAATCGTCATCAGTGAGGTAAGGCTCCGGACCATCAAGATTTGGGGAGTCCAGGTTACTCAGAACTTCTTCAAGGCGGCTTGATGCGGCTTGAATAGCCGTCAGGACAAGTCGTTCTGAGAGGCTAAATCGAGAAAAGCCCGTCTCCGTGCCTATGCTGGATTGATGAGCCGCGGGTGTAATGCTCATAGCGGAGGTCCTCCGAGGATTGGATGTTTGGGCACCCATTGCAGCACATCGCCATGCAAGCGACCAATGGCCTGGCCGTATAACTATACATAAAAAACCGCCAAGGTCAGTTTTGGCCATTAGGAAGGACTTTTGCCGCTATTTGTAAGACGTGATAATGGCAGTTATCACGTCTTGACCATGTAGAGGCCGGGAAAACCGGTCTTTACCTTTCCCGCCTGACCTCCGGCGCTTACCTAACGGACGACCTCAGTCGATCAGCCGTATAGTTATACGCTTTCAGGTGCTGCTTGCCGCTCGGCGCGCTCGACAGCATCCCAGGTCTCGTTGATCTTCTTTGTAATTTGGTCGCAGCCATAGGTCATAAAGCATTCCTCCTTTCCATGCGCGAGCGCTACGTTAAGCTGCACACTAATCATTGAGAGGCAATGTGATGAGCCAGCAAACTAACGGGAGATATGCCGTAGGCTCCCTTTCTTGCGATGACACTGTTACCGGCTTTTGGGGCGAAGATCTTGATGACGGTCGCCATTTACCAAGACGGTTTGATTCTGAAAATGAAGCCAACGCTGCGATACGCGAGATGGCAGACAAGACGATGGAAGCCTACCGCCGCGGCGATATGGCCTCCCCCTCTTCGATTGATGATTTCACGGTTGTGGATGCTTCTGACCCAGTAATAGCGACTATGCTTGATGAGGCGTTCCCTGATCTTGTGCAAGACGCACCCAGTGTCTCCCCTGAAGAACAGCCGACACCATGAGGTTAAAATGTGGCGGCCCAGTTGCCGCCACGATAGCCAATTCCTCTCGATGCGTGGAATTGTTCCTTGCGTGTCCATATGCAAGCTTAACGGGCATCGCTTGAAGCAAATCCGGAGTTAAGAATGTCCAATCAACCTGAAGGTCGATACGTCGTCGGAAATGTCTCTCTTCATGATAGAATTGTTGGGGTCTGGGGTGAGGATCAAAATGATGGTCGGTATATGCCTCAGAGGTTCGATTCAGAAGCAGAGGCTCAAGCTGAGATCAATGAAGTGGTCACCGATTCAAAAATTGAACACTTAGCTGGCAATTTAACCTCGGCATTTGACGCGGATGACTTCAAAGTCCTGGACTCAACCGATCCAATAATTGCTGCGATGCTTCTCGAAGAATTCCCGGACCTTGCGCAAGATGCGCCCAGCATCTCCGCTGAGGATCAGCCGACGCTATGAAGGTAAAATGTGGTGGCCCAGTCGCCGCCACATGAACCATCGACGGAGACGTTCGGGTCGGGCGCTGGTTGCGCTCTAGCCCGAGAACTGTCCGTTGCAAGGGATATTGTTTACACTCCCTCGTGCAAGGCAATCTTGCCAGAAACTGCCACCACGAGGACCAAAATGCCCATCCCCACCAATTTGTCGGAAGTCGACGAGCAATTCGTCATCTGCCCCCTTTCATCCGATGGGCAGATGATTGCTGTTTGGGGAGAGGAAGCCCCGGATGGCACGAGAACGCCATATCTCTTTTCGTCGCGTGAGGCTGCAGCCCAGGCGATAAAAGAGTGTGTTGCGGAACCTGAAGCTTTAGCCGCTCGTGCTCGGGGCGACAAGCTGGATGAACTCAAGGCCGCATCTGTCAATGATCCTGAGGTCGCGGTCTTGCTGCAGCGGGATTTCCCCGACTTCGTCCCCGCCTCAACCTCAACAGAAGCGGAACCCCCCGCACCTTAATGGACCGCCTGACGCCACCTCTCTTGTAATCAAGGTGATAGTGGCGTCCAGGCCGCCTTACTGCTGCAATTCGCGTGAGATTAAGGTTCAGGGCTTTCTTCATCAGAAGGCTCTGGTTCGCCATCATCTGGGTAAAGCTCTGGCACACGATCACGCGGAACCCACGTCCACGTTTGCACCCATGCGCCCTCGTCGGTGTGGCTCATAAAGGTGCCACTGTCTACCTCAAGTTCATCGTTACCTCCTACAGCCGCGGTAAGAGCGGGAGGAGCAATGGCTTCTTCCATTTCTTTCATGACGGCCGTGGCAGCGGCGTGCCTTGGGTCGGATGGATCTGCGGCAATCTGATCGATGAGATCAATCGCATGCTGTATCGGTGAGAAGGTGATCTTCAAGACACTGTCCTTTCTGGCACAGTTTAATCGTTAAAGGTCAGGGTAATGGCGGGCCGATGCAAAGGACAGTTTTGCAGGGGTTTGCCCGTTTCCTCCCGCCCCTGTCTGATACTTGTTTTTAATTTTACATTCATATAAAAGGGAATTATAATAATTCAACATCAAACGACAGATATAAGGTTCTCATTTTCATGGGAAAAACTTCAAATTTGAAGACGCATATGCTTGTCCTTGCCTGCTCAGCAACAAAGAAAGATAACGCTGGCAGGATGCTCGCGATCGACCGGTATGATGGGCCTATGTGGCGCACTCTGCGTAATGCCCTTTCCGATTTAACCGCCGAGCAGAAAGACCGACTGGATATCTGGTTTCTGTCTGCCAAATATGGGTTTCATCGCGCCGATCTTCCCATCTCCTCCTATGAGCAGTTGCTGACTACCAAGCGCGGTCAGGAGCTTGTTCGCCTGCCAACGTCGAACCATAACGCATTCCGGGATGCGACGGGGAAAGCCCATAAGATCCTGCTCGCGGGCGGCCAGGCCTACAGAGAGGTTATGCGGAGGGTAATTCAGGCAGGTTCTGATATCGCTGAGACAGATGGTCCGGGGATTGGCTTCCACCGGAAACAACTGCGCGGATGGCTCGCTGACGTCTGAGTTCCATATCGAAGAGCCTTCAGCGGGATCTAAGGCATCAAGCGGCGACTGGAGGCACCTCACGGAAGAAAACCACTCTTGATGTGTATGCTCCAGTGCTGGCTGGGAATATGGTTTCCCATGCCCTCAAAACCAACATGGCCAAGCCCTCTGCAATATGCACGGTTTGGTTTTTTTGTGCTCTCATGCCGCCTTGTTGATCGCAGAAGAACACAGTAGCTCACGCCTTTCAGCGTGAGCTCTGGCAGCGGCGCATCACTGCAACCTTCGCCATTGATAGCTCCAATTGCTAATACCCTCAACTGTGAAGGTATCTCTGGAATAGTATCTTGCATCTGGACCAGGTAGCCTCTTGTCACTGGAAAAGAGGAAGTCCGAGCATGTCTGACAACCAACTGAACCCACATCTTGTCGCGCTGGAGCAAGAAGCTCGCGAGCTTGTAAACGATGCAAAACGGATCGCTTGCAAAGATTTCGCCGCGCTCTGCAAAGGCCATGATAATGCTGACGGCCACATTATCAGCCTGGCCTATCTATCAGGTAGTGCCGATGGCTTACCGGCGAATAAACGCCCCACCATTGGAGGGATGACTCCTGATGCTGTTGGGATCGCAGTTTCAGGCTATGAGGGGCTGCCTCCGATTTCGGCCAGCAATGAGACAGAGCGAAAAGCAGAACTGCAAGATCGCCTGCGCATTGCGGGCGACATCAAAGACTCTGCCAATAAGCTGTATGAAAAGCTCATTGGTGTTGCTGACTCCGAACTGTCCGGGATTGATCAGGAAGAGCTTGTTCGCGAGTTTGAGCAACTCCCTTGCCTTTGCGCCGTCATTCGCTCCTACGCCTATGGAGAATACCCGCAGGTCGATTTGGATGTTCCCGGCCTGATGACTGACGCTCTGCTGATGGATATGGAAAGCGCCGCCGAGTGGACCGAAGAAATGGACGGCCCCTCCCCCGTCTAAATCACCCTTTCCCCATATCCTCGCCGATCTCCTGAAAGTCTGCTATGGCATACCCAAACACGATTTAGGTATGCCATAGGAGACATGAGTGCAAAAAGAGAAGCGAGGTTTTGACCATTTGACGCGAACAACGAGACATGGTGTCGGCGCGCTGGCCATGGAGATTAAAGTAGGCCGCAAGAAAAAGGGGTGGACTCAGGCAGAGCTTGCCTCCCGAACTGGTTGTTCCAGACTGACAATCGTCGCCATTGAAGGTGGGAAACCTACTGTGGCTATAGGGCACGTCCTTGAGGCGGCTCATATGGTTGGGCTGGATGTATTCGGAGGCCCTCCAACGGCCATTACGCGTTTCGAGCGGGGCAAAGAAATCAATGCGATCTTCCCTTCCCGTATTTCAGGGAAACCAACTGAGATTGATGATGATTTCTGACGCTCAATCTTACGGCCCTGCTCGCAGATATATCACGCCCGCTCTCAACATTCTTCTGATGATATGAAGAAAAGGTGACTGAAATGCAGGCCAGAGATTTCGAGACTGTTGCCGAACTTAGGGATGCATTTCCCTCCGCATTCATGGTTGACGGTACGCTAAACCTTTCCGGACAGAGCGGTATTCGCACCCTCCCCCGTAATATGATTGTGGAGGGGGATCTGAGATTTGACGGATGCTCAGACCTTCTTGAAACGCCAGACGGCCTGGAAGTTATGGGTTCAATGCGTGGAGGCCGCTGCAATTCTCTCGTAAGGATAGGACAAGCAAACGTCCGGCAGGATCTTTCCATAGCAAGATGCGACAGTTTGGATGAGATCAGTCCAGACGTCGCGGTCGGCGGACTCATATTATTCCATTGCGCCAATCTGGAATACATCTCTCCCGCAGTAAGAGTGAGGGGAAGCGTCAGCTTGTCGTATTGTACCGGGCTTAACGCCGTTCCATGGGAAGAGATCAAGGGCTATTTCAACGCGGTAGGATGCACCGGACTGAACGACCTTCCCTCTCAGTTCTCTGTAGAAAGCTTCATAGATATCAGCAGCACACATGGCTTAGAATTGCGTGACGACGTGATATGCGGTCGGATAATTGCTCGGCGGTGTAAAGATCTCAAAGTCTCAGAGGGCCTTGTTGCGCGACTGTCTGGCGACATAGATCTGACTGGCTCCGAATACACTCTCACGGCACCTCCGACTGAAGAGTTCTCTCCTGGTCCCGCATGACGGATTGGGCAGTCATCTTGATAAGCTGCGTGCAGCAGAAACCTTTTCAACACCGCCACAGTGCGGAGGGGTGGATTGGAGTGGGATTGGAGTGGAATAGGTCGCGCCCCAACGCAATAATTTGTAGCTTGCATCACTGCCTCCCATACTTTCCCGAGAAAACACGAGAGGCACGAGTGAAATGCAAGCCAGGGATTTCAAGACTGTTGCAGAGTTAAGGGAGGCATTTCCCTCCGCATTCTTGGCTGACGGTACCGTTGACCTGAGCAGAAAGCGGGGCATTCGCACGATTCCCAGAGATATGACGGTCGAACGACATCTGATCCTTGATGATTGTCCTGACCTCATTGAGACCCCTGACGGACTGAAGGTTAAAGGATGGGCATGTATCAGCGGTTGCCACTCTCTCGAAAAAATCGGGAAGGCAGAAGTCACAGGCAGCTTTCAAGTGACGGCATGCGGACGCCTGCATGAAATAAGCCCGGATCTGAAGTCAGGCGAACTACTGATTATTTATTGCGCAAGTTTGTCTCACATCCCACCCACAGTACGGGTGGAACGGAGTGTAAGTTTGTCATTCTGTCCGGAGCTTAAGGAGGTGCCTTGGGACCTTGGGAAACTGTCAGAGGTACCTTCAGTGCTGTGGGCTGCACATCCCTGAGTGATCTGCCCTCTCCATTCTCGGTAGCGGGATGCCTTGATATTAGCGGCACGCGGGGGCTGGAACTGCGTGATGACGTAACTTCTCCACTGATTTTTGCTCGCCGATGCGAAGGGCTTACCGTCTCTGAAGGTCTGATCGAACGGATGCAGGGCAACATAGATCTGGATGGGTCTGAATACACTGTCACCGCCCCGTCCATCGCAGAGGAGCCGGCTCCAGGTCCCGGCTAACGGTCCGGGGGCGATGATAGGCATATGAGAAGGGTGTGAGTGAAATGCAGGCCAAAGATTTCAAGACTATTGCCGAACTGAGGGAGGCATTTCCCTCCGCCTTTTTGGCCAACGGCAGCGTGGACTTCAGTGGACAGAGCGGTATCCGTACCCTCCCCAGAGATATGACCGTTGACGGGCAACTTTTTCTGGACGACTGCTCTAATCTTGTCGAGACCCCGGATGGGCTGATCGTCAAAGAGGGTGTCAGCTTAACAGACTGTCCGGCACTGAAAAAAATAGGCGACGCAAACATCCATGGAATGCTCAGAGTGGTTTTTTGCCCTCGACTTCATGAGGTCAGCAACACTCTGAAAGCCAATTCTCTGTGGATCGCGCTGTGTGGAAACCTTGCAAGCATCCCGGATACTGTTCAGGTCGCCAGGAGCGTTAGCATCACCGTCTGCCATGCATTGACCGCTATACCCTGGCATCACGTGAATGGTCACCTCAGACTTATGGGCTGTACCGGCCTGCAAACCCTTCCCTCACCCATGACCGTCGATGGGGAGTTGGACGTCAGCGATACTCGCGGCCTCGAATTGGGTGATGATGTCAGCGCCTCCGAAATTATTGCCCGGAAGTGTGAGGGCCTTACCGTTTCACCGCGTCTGCTCGACAGAATGGGCGAGCACATTGACCTTCGCGGTTCCCAAATCACGATTTCCGAGCCTGGCGGCACAGAGCCTGGGCCGGCCTGTTGATAGAGGCGTCAGATCATGTTTCTCTACCACGGCTCCCCGCACAAAGGCCTGTTTGACGACGGCTTCAAAGTTACAGGGAAGCCCGGCGCGCGCCTGAAATCATTCTTCACCACCCCAGATCCTGGTGTGGCGGCTCTGTACGCAGGCCCTGATGGTGCCGTGTATCGCTTCTCCGGTCATGGAGAGGACAGCACGTCTATTCTGGACGGACGTTGGTCTGAGGGGCGTCACAACTGTCCGATCTCGGAGGAGCATATTGAGACCATCGCTGAGCATCTGCGCTCCCGAGGGTTGTTGAAACCACAGGCATTCCTGGATCTATGTGGAAGCAATTTCTACTATGGTGGGCAGGCAAAGGGAGCCACATGGCTTCGCGTGCTACACGATGATCTCGACGCCTTACCTCTCGACATGTTTGCTAGTCAGCGCGAGATGATCTTAGGCGAACTCCTGCGGGCCTGCGACTTCGACGCGGTTATATCCTGCGATGCAGCGGATGGGATTGAGAGCGACTTCTGCCATCGATACTCTAAAGCGCCATGGAGCGACCTGGCTTCAGCAGGCTGCCACAAGGTCATTCAATCCGCATTAGGGGACGATCATGATTACGAGTGGGTCGCGACCGTAGCCTTTCTGGACGGATCTACCCCCTGCCTGCGTAAATGCGGAGAAAAGCCGGCCTCAATCATCCTGTCAGACATTGGTAGCGATCCGGGTGAGTATCATATCCACCAGGACATTCCGAGCTGGCTGGAAAATGCCATCGTCCCTACTCTACAGGCTCCCGAGCCTGAGAATGATCTGCCAGGCCTAACCCTTTGAGCCTCGGAACGCACCAGGTAGATCCAAGGTAGATTGTTCCATGAAGAGCATTGCGATGAGTGCAGCAGAATTCCCGATTTTGATGCGATATGGCGCTGGTGCCGGAGGTAACGGCGCGAGGAGGCTTGAAGAGGCACTGAGGGTGGTTCTCGAAGCCAAAGAAAACGGTTCGATCAGGAATACAGATTACAAGGAAGCGAAAAGCGTTCTCAACCAGGCTGTTTCCCGCGCATGGGCTGCGACCGCCGGCGAGCCGTTCTTTTATGCTGGGAAATACAAGCAATGCGATCACGCGACGAACCAGCTCTACGATGACATCACTCTGTCGAGCTTAAACGAAGTCCGGTTCTTAAGAAAGAAAATCGATACGGCGCGCGCGCGAGGTGCGTCAGGCCCAGCTTTCGAGGCTATCCAGTCATTTGAGTCTGAGCTCAGTGAGATGGCCATTGCAGTGCAAAATTTGGGTAAGGTGGTCGTGAAAGGTCGAGTGCCAAGGCCTGCGCCACCTCCGTCGAACCCTCATCAAATTCGTGGAACGTGCCCGTGCTGCTTCAGCAATCAGGCGGTAATGCCTTCCGGGCGGATGGCACACCATGGGTATGTGCGGCCCTATGCCGGAGGGCAGAGCGCGAGTTGCCATGGGATAGACTTCTCGCCATACGAGCGGTCTCCTGAAGGGGTCTCTTACGAGATCAAGTTGCTGGAGAAGGCTTTATCAGATGCCCGGCACCGGTTGAGCGGCCGTCCAGGCTGGACAGTCCTTTCTGTGCCAGAAACTCGACACGCACCCTTCCCTCACGTCGAAATAACGAGAGACCATCCCAGGTGGGAGGCTGCTGAGAAAGAGCGTGCATACTCCCTCATGCAGTCCATATCCTCTTGTGAGAGATCCCTACCGTTTTTCAGAGAAAAACTCGAACAGTGGCAGGTCGCTCCCCTTTTTCGTGCAGATGGCGCGCGACTGCCTATCGTTGCTGACAGGGATGGACCAACCCCTCAAGAGGAGGTTGATGATGCAATGGACTTCAGTAATGAAGATCACGGCCCTCTGCCATGAGCGCTGCAAAGGATGAACGATAATCTGTCTGGCGATACCCCCCACTTCAGATCGGACTGGCACCTACCCCGGCAGGTGGTTGATGTGTGGCAGGCCTCTACAAATGGAGAGGCCTGAGAGGGCGACATCAGGTTGATCATGAGGGTTCTGGGGCTGTCGATGGTGGATCAGGGATATTGAGGCCAAGTACGGACTCAATGTAGTCTCTCACCGTGGTCACACGCGTCAAGATTATCCCGTTCTCATCATTCACTTCTTCGGCGACAACTGTATCAATGTAGTTTTTCACTCTGGTCGCACGCGTCGCGATTGGCCCGCCTTCATCCAAAGCTGTGTTTCCATCGAAATCGAAAGCGACCCCATGACTCAGAGCCACCCGCTCGGGGGCCTTGCCTGTCATTGTCCAGTGGACGATCTCCATTTCCAGAAGATCTGGTGAGATAAGAGAAACATCATCCTGGCTCAGTTGCCTGAAACCCAGCAAGTTACTGAATTCTCTGATATTGTCTGAATCGACGTCCCATTTGAAGTTCATGGTCATCAGTTTTTTCCCTCTCAGATGCAGACTTCTTCAGCCCCTGTCTGATAAGGGTAGATCAGAGGCATGCAAGAAACATTATCCTTATTTCTTGGTGGGCATGCCTAACCTTGCTAACTAGGTCTACCGGACAATTTAACTGCGGGTCCCAGATGGAAACCTTCACTTTTGCCTGCAATGTAAACATGAATGTCAACTATAGCGGTGAGAAGGGGCTGGTGGAGATTCCGAGTGCAGTAAATGTTCCGTTTGATCTCAATGTTGACGATTGTCCGAACCTCAGGACAATCGCGCCAGATCTGGTCGTAGGTGATCGCTTATCTATGCGGCGATGTACTTCTCTGAAATCATTTCCAGACAACATGTATATCCCTGGCCGGCTCATACTCAGCGGTTGCTCCGGACTGGAATTGATCGGTGAGGGTCTCAAGGTCGGCGATGGATTATATCTGGATGGATGCACGAGCCTGACTGAATTGCCTAAGGATCTGCACGTCGAAAGCGGGATCATCGAACTCACTGGATGTGAAGGAATTCGCATCCCTCAGGAGGTGATTGACCGGCATGCTAATGGAGCCTTGATCAATTTCCCTGACAATTATTCCATCATCCCCAAGCAGGCCTGAACGGACGGTAAATTCTTCTCTCTGGCTCTTTGAGCTGAGAGGCATCAGACCGGACTGATGCCTCCCCCGTGCTCATTGTACAACTCTCGAATCAGCCTCTTTTCGAGATCATCCAGGGCTGAGGCGTCGACGTGTCGCCAGTTCCTGTCATACAAGGAGAATGCGTCCAGGCGGGAGATCTGCTTGTCTGTACGGTTCCAGCATAAAAACTTAAGCTGAGGATAATGCTCGACCACAATGCCGAGATGACTCATCCAACAATCTCCGACGCATCTAATGAGGGATTGATTTCGCGCGATCCTTCCGACCCTCCAAGATCCTCGGCCAGTTCCCATGTAAGCTTTGCAGCTTCTGGTCGAACGCCTGGTGCACCGTATCAACCCCCACCCTTTCGTTAAATTCCTCACCAGCACATACCAGAACAGAGGCTCCGTTGGTTGTCCAGTGAGGCTTCCGGCTATCGAACAGATATATGAGTCCCGGCGTCATCACGACAGCGCTTTGGGTCGTCGGTTTTTCCCATCGATCTTGAGCGTGGAAGACATGCCCCGCTGAGCGCACGCACCACAGGGCTGACCAGGCAAACTCCGGATCTACGTGCTTCGTGGCATTTTCGACGAGGAGTAATTCCAGCCGACCAATACGCTCAACTGTGATTGTGCTGCTTAGCTCTGATTTGTCACGAAACTTGCTTTCGGCGACGCCTTCAATGGCGGCCGCCACGTTATGGAAATTGAGTGACATCTGGGCCGAGGGTTCCAAAACAGTAATCATGCGGGGAATTTCGCTTTCCTTTATCTGAGCTTCAGGGGTTGTCTAAGATGGGGTAGCTATCGCTCGTTATGGTTACACGGAAAATTATCCTTGGAACAAAAAGATCAAGCCGGCCAAAGAGGGCATTAGAGGCCTGTCCTTTAATATCATAGTTCTGACAAGGTAAAAAAATTTCATCAAATCTTGCTGTAAGGATTTGTTCATACTATGGCAGGTAGGTCGGGACACGCAGGTCGCCAGTAAGAGGTGATGACCCACCCCTTGCCTTAGAGTGGCTATCCCTCCGTTCTCTTCGGCACGTATGTCACCCAAAAACGTGAGGGAAAGTTTTTGTACATATCAAGACCAAAGCCTAAGCTCAAAATCCTTCTTTTGTGCTCTGCAATAACCTCATTCCCCATCGCCGCCCGCGCGGAGGGGATTACGGTAACCGGGAACAAGACGTCAGCCATTTCTGTCTCCGGAGACGACCAGCTTTCCGTGCAAAGCGGCGCCACAGTCGATACCGGGAAAAAGAAGGCCATCACGATAACGCAGCCGAATGGCCTTGGCATCTCCATTCAGGAGGGGGCCTCTGTTACGTCAAAAGATGATCCTATCCATGGCGAGGCGACGACTGCCCCCTCCGGCTCCATAACAATCACGAACAGTGGATCTCTGGAAAGCACGGATGGCGGGCAAGGCATTGATCTGGACGATGTGAGCGCATCTTCAAAGTCCACCATTATCAACACAGCAACAGGAAAAATCGTCGCTGACGATGCCGATGGTGTCAGACCCGGATCGAATGCAACCGTCATAAACGCTGGCAGCATCTTCTCTTACGGGGATCCGGGCAACAGTCACGACGGGATCGATTTCCAAAGCTACGCCGGGACAGTCGACAATCAGTCTGGCGGTATCATTTCCGGAGCACGGCACGGCATTACCTCCAGCGTGGACGTGAACGTCGTGAACGAGGCCGGAGGGACCATTACCGGACGTAATGGGTCGGGGGTCGGATCGGATGGGACCGGCACCGTCTTAAATTACGGGACGATTACCGGCGCTTATGACGGATCAGGTACTGGTGACGGCGATGGGGTAGACATCGACGACAAGGCTACCGTCACGAACTACGGGACAATCCAGGCGACGGGCGCGGCCGGGCAAAAAAGCGATGGTCGCTGGAATGTATCCGAAGGTCTGGCTTTAAGCGGCGGGGGTATGGTTTATAATGGCGTGGGTGCAGTCATCACCTCCGCTTCTGCCGGCATTACTGCATGCTGCACCGCCACGGCCAGCTACGTCATTACGAACTACGGCCTGATCCACGGCGATGATCATGGCCTGGGCCTGTTCTCTGTGTCTGATGTGGTAAATTATGGGACAGTGACCGGAAATAACGCCGTTGTCGTGGGCACCAGCACCGACACCAGAACCGTCGTCAATCTCGACAACTACGGCACCCTCAATGGCGACTACAATGCGGTCTACGTTGATTCTCAGTCCCTCCTCAACCTCACGATACATTCCGGGTCCACTGTAACGGGCAAACTGATCACAGATGGGACACTGAATCTGGCCACGGGGGACGACATCACGGTCGGATCGGATATCGAGAATAGCGGCAAACTGGAGATTTCCGGCACCGGCAGCATCACTCTGACCGGCACCAACACCTATGCGGGCGGCACCCAGGTTGACGCGGGCGCCACGGTGGTGGGTAAGGCAGACAGCTTCAGCAATGGGGCTATTGCTGACGACGGCACCCTTATCATCAAACAGGATCAGGATAACACACTCTCCAATGCGTTGAGTGGGTCCGGCGACGTTATCAAGGAAGGGGCAGGAAATCTTACGCTCGCGGATAGCAATGACCTTTCCGGACGCTTCCTGGTCAATGAGGGTGCGCTGACCGGGAGCGCAAGTTCATTTGGCACGGCGAAGATTGAAGACGATGCCAAAATCACGCTCAATCAGACTGTGGACGGCAAGCTGGGTGGCGTGGTGTCCGGGACAGGCCTTCTCGTGAAGGAAGGAGCCGGCAATCTTACGCTTGGTGACGATAACACTCTCTCAGGAACTATTCAGGTCAATACCGGCACACTGACCGGCTCCGCAGGATCTTTCGGCACGGCGCAGGTTATCGACGATGCGAAGGTCGTGGTTACTCAGAACACCGATGGAACGCTGGCCGGTGCTCTTTCCGGAACAGGCGATTTCGTGAAGGAAGGAGCGGGAAATCTTACGCTCTCCGTCAGCTATGACCTGACTGGTCGAATGAGATTGCTCACGGATGACAACGGCAATGGCCTGTCCGGTCGTTTTCTGGTCAATGAGGGCGCGCTGACCGGCAGTGCCGGAGCGTTTGGCACGGCGCAGATTATCGACAATGCGAAGGTCGTGGTTACTCAGAACACCGATGCGACGTTCAACAATGCACTCTCTGGCGCGGGAGACTTTATCAAACAGGGAACCGGCAACCTTACGCTTGCTGGGGACAATGACCTTACCGGTCAGGTTTTGGTAAGTAGTGGCACGCTGACCGGGAGTGCCGGGGCTTTTGGCACAGGCCAGATTGTCGACAATGCAACGGTTGTGGCTGATCAGGCTGTAGATGGAACGCTTGGGAACGTACTGGCCGGATCAGGTGACTTCGTCAAGGAAGGGGCTGGGAATCTGACCCTGGGCGACGACAGCACACTGTCCGGCAAGATAATGGTCAATGCTGGCACACTGACCGGCTCTGCAGGATCTTTCGGCACGGCACAGATCATCGACAACGCAAAAGTTGTGGTTGACCAGAATGTGGACGCGACGCTGGGCGGCCCGGTCTCCGGGGGTGGAGATTTCGTGAAGGAAGGAACCGGCAATCTCACGCTGAACGGTGCAAGTGGCATGACCGGCCGGATGATCATCGATAGCGGCGTCTTGACAGGAACAACCCTAAATCTGGCCTCTGGCGCGATACAGAACAATGGCACTGTCGTTATCGACCAGAACGTTGATGGCAGCCTCGCCGGCGATCTGTCAGGATCAGGCACATTCATTAAGCGCGGAACGGGTGACGTCACGCTGACTGGCGACACACTCGCCAACAGTACGATCAGGATCGCAGACGGAACGCTGACCGGGGCAGCCAAAAACTTCTCCGGCCTCACGATTGTCAACGACGCCTCACTCCGCATTGCCCAAAACGACGACGCCAATTTCTCGAACGCGGTGGCCGGTACAGGACGCTTTATCAAGGACGGCAGCGGCGCGCTTACTATGTCGGGTGACAACACCTACACCGGCCCTACTCTGGTCGAAAGCGGAAGCCTGGATGTCACAGGCTCCATCGCTCAGTCCGCAGTAACCGTCTCCGCAGGTGCTGCTCTGGCCGGCAATGGTGAAGTCGGGTCAGCCTACGTCGCATCTGGCGGTGAACTGGACACAGCTTCCCACGGCCTTGGTAATGGGCTGACCGTCAAGGGTGATCTGACACTGGCGAGCGGGGCTGACTACAAAGTCGCGATCGGAGCGAACAGTGCCACCAGTGGTGTTATGGTTCAGGGGGCTGCTCATATCGATGGAAGCTCTGTATCCCTTTCCGTGAACGGAGCGCCGCCTCTGAGCGTCAACACCCATTACCAGCTCCTGGAGGCGTCCGGAGGGGTTTATGGCCGGTTCTCGACAGTCTCCATGCCATTGAGCAACCCCTATTATTTCCTCTCTCCAGAAGTGCAGTATGCAGAGAACGCAGCCTATCTGGAAATGACGCGCAACGGGAACACCTTTGCTTCTGTCGCAGGCACGCGGAACCAGCGCAGCGTTGCTTCCGCTCTCGACAGAATGAGTGGCGGAGGGGTTGTCGCTGCTGTCCAGGAAATGGGCAAGACGCAGGCGGCGCACGCCTATAACGCCCTTTCCGGGGAGATCCACGCTTCTGCCCGAACGGCGATGATTGAAAACGCCTTTTACGTTCGCAATGCAGCTCTTGACCGCCTTGATACGGCCGACTGCATCGGCGGTGTCAGCCATAGCTCTGTGTCTGTAGCCCCCGGCTCCGGACATTGCTCACAGACAGGAATGACCCTGTGGGGGCAGGCTTATGGCGCATGGGGCAACAATCATAGCGATGGCAATGCCGCGGGCATGTCTCGTGAAGTCACCGGGTTCGTGATCGGGGCTGACAGGAAGATCTTTCGCGACTGGCGCGCAGGCGGTCTTGTCAGCTACGGGCACTCCAGCCTCAAGGCAGGTGCGGTCGGCTCTTCGGCCAACACCAATGATGTTACCGTCGGCGCCTACGCTGGAAGAACATCTACTTCAAGACGGGTGCCTTCTATGGTTGGGACATGCTGTCTGCCAAGCGCAATGTTTCCGGACAGGGCCTCAATAGTCATTATCTGGGGGGCACCGCGCAGGCCTTCGGCGACCTCGCCTATCGCTTTCGCTTCGGAAAGCTTACCCGCGTCGAGCCATTTGCCAATGTTGCCTACGTCAACACTCACACCAACGGGTATCATGAGCATGGGGCTGGCGTAGCCAACTTGTCCGGGCGCGGTATCGACACGGGGATCACCTACTCCACCTTCGGCACGCGGGCCTCAACGTCCCTGGCCGTAGGACGGTATACTCTCGTGCCCGCCCTGAGCGCCGGTTATCGCCACGCGTTCGGCTCTGTCACTCAGACCGTTCATCAGCGCTTTGCTGTTGGGGGTGGTGATTTCGATACGGCAGGTGCGGTCATCGCCAAGGATGCGGCTGTGGTCAGTGCCGGGGTGAAACTGGACCTGACTGACCGGATGAACGTCAATCTGTCCTATGTCGGTCAGTACGGCAGTAAATACGAAGAAAGTGGTGTGAGAGGGAAGATCGCGCTCAAATTCTAAGCGATTTCCCACCCTCCGTCGGTTTCATGAAGCAGTGACATTACGGCCATAAAAAAGACCGGGCAGGCAATCCTGTCCGGTCTTTCGTTTATCTGCGCCGGAGGTTAAGGGCACGGCCCTTCATCATCCATATCAGGTGCCCGCAGATCAATCCCCTCAACCCCGCTGACATAATCAGTCCCGCTGTTCAGGATCTGAGTGCCAAGTGGCGATTGGCCGGGGTCGCAGATTTGGGTGACTGCGCCATCGATTGAGCCGCCAATGGTCGAATCTGCCTGCGCGATAAGATCGCGTAGAATTTCCGGTGTCAGTGGCCGATCAGTGGGCAAATTTTCCTTTACGTAATGGGCGATTGCCGCCTTGTAAAAAACCTCCGGATCATGAACATCGACGTCCATGGAGAACTGGTAAGATCCCGGACCTGTCTCTTTCACATCCTCGGGGCACTGGAATTTTTCCAATGCCGAATTGAGCATATGGTTGATGTTGGCAGTCGCTGCTTGTGCCATGGATAACAATCCTTGTTGGTTCTATTTTGGCTATTTTGCATAACGAGTTGATGTCCCCGTTTGCAGGAGAGCCGTATTTGCATGGGAACGCTATCTCTCCTGCACGCAAGGCACCAGAGCTAAGCCAGAACAGAGTCCTGAAGGCCCCGGCTTTACGGCGCATCTGGCAATTTCTTGCCTGTCGAAGCGTTATATCTCCATGCGTGCGGGGAACTCTGAAAAATCTGTTTGAAGCCGCAGAATCCAAGTGATCCACCCCCACCCACGCGGGGAACACGGGCCATTGAGAATGGGTTTGCGGAACAGTCCAGGTTCATCCCCACGCACGTGGGGAACACATCTGACCAAAGAAGCAGCGGGGCATCACATTCGGCTCATCCCCACGCACGTGGGGAACACTCTCATTTTTTGGACGATAACTTTATTAGTATCGGCTCATCCCCACGCACGTGGGGAACACTTGCTTTGTGTGACACGATGGAGAAGACCCACCGGCTCATCCCCACGCACGTGGGGAACACGTATCAGTTGAAACGTGGTTACAGCGCACCGGCGGCCCATCCCCACGCACGTGGGGAACACAATGCCCCTCGCCTGCAACCGCTATTGCGGCACGGCTCATCCCCACGCACGTGGGGAACACTCTTCCTGCAAGTTATTGATCCACAAGATTATTTTCCCGACAGAAAAATCCACCAAGATTGTTGGAAACCTTTGTCCTGCAAAATGCCAATACCGTCAACCCTCTACCCAACCGCATCATCTCATCACAGGATCTGGCGGCTTCGCCCCTGTTGTTCCTTGCATCACTATCGAACAGATTATCCCATCAGTCGTCTATTTCGGGATCACATGTCATGACATCCATTGCCCCTACCCCCTATGATTTTGCTCAGCAGTTTCGAGGGAAAGGATATGGGACGTACGATGGGATCACAGATCCTGAACTGAGAGAGCTTCCGGACGGGCTGAATTTGAAAGGCCTTGCCATTGCCTTCACAAACTGTTCGTCGTTAACATCTTTTCCCAAGAATTTTTCGGCTGGCTACCTCAGATTGACAGGTAATACGCCTATACGGACACTACCATCCGACATTCAGATCGGAGGTTATGTTACTCTTAAAAAACTCAGTCATTTTGAATATCTTCCTGAAGAGGTTATCTATAAGGATGCCCTGACCGTAGACAACTGCCCTTCTTTTTACAGCCTGTCGTCTGGTGTTCTTGGCGTCACCCCGGACACTTATGTTCAGGTTATTGAATGCCCCAGATTAAAAGAGATTCCTCCGGCAGATGGCCCCTACAGGTCCCTCATACTTGAGGACTGTAGAAATGTTGAGAAGCTTCCGGACGGTCTGAGCCTGTCTAGCACTTTGAGCATTACGAATAATTCGCGCCTTGAGGAACTTCCCCCTGGTCTTAAGCTACGGCAACTTGAACTCCGTCGATGCTCAGCACTAAAAACTCTCCATCCGACCATTAAGGCCGATAAAATATCAATTTCTGCGTGCCCGAACATTGAATCTCTTCCGCCTACTTGGAGGCGAATTTCAGATGGGGATCTACGCTTTGAAAACGCTCACAATCTGAAATCACTCCCTCCTAATCTTTCTCGCGTCGATGAGGACCTTGTCCTTGTGAATTGCACGGCTCTGAAATCTCTTCCCGCAAAGAAGCTGGAGGCAGGAGGAAGACTAGCCATACGCGATTGCCAACTTATTGAGAATTTGCCGTCCTACTTGAAAGGATTTCTTTCAGTAGAGATTTCCGGGCTCCCAAAAGTCTCTACCCTTCCCGATAAGATAGCGGGCCGCAGCGGGATCGAGATCAGTTCTATGCAAGGTCTGCAAACAATTTCGGCGGAAATATCGACACAAAGAGATTTAAGTATCCGTCATTGTGAAAACCTTGCATCGATCTGTCTCGCTCCGGACGTGCGCCAAAATCTTCACATCGATAACTGCCGCAACCTGAATGTCTTACCAGCAGGTCTGGCGGCAGGAGGCGTATTGGCCATCAGGCGCTGCGGTTCATTATCCCTCTTGCCTCCAGGCATTTTTGCTCAGAATCTGGTCGTTTCTGACTGCGCATCTCTCAAGACTTTGCCGACATCTTTGCGTGTAGGAAACAGCATCACCGTTCAGCGGTGTGATTCATTTTCGCATCTGCCGTATGGCATATATGTGAAAGGCGATCTGTTCCTTAATGACTGCCCGGCACTTGAGGCGCTGCCCTCCGACCTGATTGTGGAGGGACATTTATCTTTGACGGGGTGTGACGGCATTATGATCCCGGAGGAGGTCATTGAACGCATGGGTGACAGGATTACCTTGCCTCAGTCTTACGAGGTGATCCCGGCTCAAGATCGCGAGCCATCGTCCGATGATAGCCCCGCTCCCTGAGTGCCTAAGACCGCAGCAAGCCTACGACTTCAATAGAACAAATGATCAAGCCCAGGAGGTTTAAACGATGGACAATCCCGATAACGAACGCCTCGGAACTGCCTTGACTGTCCTCTCATCTTCGGTGTTTCAGAAGTTCGACGACCTTTGTTACGATGCGGGCGCTCCGGCGCTGGATGTCTGCGATTGGGAAGAGAGTGAACTTAGCGAGCGCCTTGCGGCTGAGGGTGACGCGACATCCATTTTTGATTCCGTTCGCATAACGCAGATCGAAGCATTCGCTATTCAGACGCTGGCTCTATCGTCCAGTGCGCCTGAGGGCTTCGTGAATGCGTGCCGCGCCATATTCCCCACTCCTGCGCTGCAGGGCGATAATATGGACGATTACAAAACCAGCCCGTACGCTTTCAACGCCTTGCTGCAAGAGGCCTATGAAGCAGGTATCCTTAAAGTGGATCCACGTGAGATGAACCTCATGCTGCCCTGCCCTAAGCCTTCCCCGGAATGCGCGCCACCGAGAGCCGAGAGCACACCGTCAATTTAACATTTCCAGTCACGCCAGACGATGCGCCTCCAAATGGGGGCGTCGTCTGTAGGCTTTTCGCTTCACCCCCGTGCTCGTGGGGAACGCAACAGCAGTAGGGTTGAGAAGATAGTTGTGCTCGGCTCATCCCCATGCACGTGGGGAACACGCGGTTTGCTATGCGACACAATGGATAGGACCCGGTTCATCCCCATGCACGTGGGGAACACGCACTGCCCGCCGTCGAATATTGCGGCTACGGCGGTTCATCCCCATGCACGTGGGGAACACCCCCGTTCATTCCTACGGCATTATAGAGAGAACGGTTCATCCCCATGCACGTGGGGAACACTCTTCCTGCAAGTTATTGATCCATAATATGATTTTCTTGGCAAAGAAATCTACCAAGTTTGTTAGGTTATTTTATCCCTCATAACTCCAATATCGTCAACCTCCACCCAGGAGTATACTCATAAAAGCAGACTGCTCTTTCAAGATGATGAAGGTTGGTGATTAAAAGCTTCTGACCTCCATTACCTCGCGAATGTCTGTAGTATAGCGGGGCGAGAGCATCCCCTGCCTCGGCCGCCATGACCGTTGAATGCCCGTGCTCAGCGGCCTGATTGCCTCTTTACCATAACGCCGATTGATGGCGTCCATAGCGTCCATCAGATCGGGAGAATGCTGGTCCGCCACATCGAAAAGACTTGCCTGACGCCCAGCAGGAGCGAGATCATTCAACAAGACGCCGCCTTTGGCGTAGCGGTATCCGCTCTTCCAAATCGCCCTCAGAAGACGTGTCGATAAGTCAATCAGAGCCAGGGCATTGTTTGTCGGACTGCATGTCATTGCCGCATGATTGGCGTACCAGCCATCTGCCCGCTTATGAGGATTGGTTTGTATAAAAACGCTCACATGCCCGGCATCCATTTTCTCCGCCCTGAGCTTTTCGGACGCTCTGGCTGCAAATCCCGATATCGCCTCGCGCATATCCTCATAGCTGGTGACCGGCTGGCCGAACGACCGAGTGCAGGCAAGACCTTGCCGCTGCCCGGCCATCTCCTCAAGACGAAGGCATGACTCCCCTCGGAGTTCTGCTTGCAGGCGAACCCCCGTTATCGACATGATCTGGCGGATCAGTGCGGTATCCGCCTGAAGGAATTGCTCTATCGTCCGGATACCCGCATCATTAAGCCGCGGTAACAACCTCCGTCCGATACCCCACACCTCGCCAACGGGCAGGTTGCGGAAAAATCTTTGCCTGGTGCGAGCGTCGGTTAAGTCGCAGAGCCCCTCCATTTCGGGGCGATCTTTGGCGATGTAATTGGCCATTTTGGCTATGGTTTTGGTTGGCCCCCACCCGATGCAGGTCGGTATTTTCGTGATCTGCTCGACCTGCTGGCGGATCGTTTCGCATCGCTCAGTCAGATCGCCAGGGAGGCCAGTAAGGTCAAGAAACATCTCATCAATAGAATAAGGCTCGACGCGAGGCACGTGGTCCAGAAGAACCTGATACACGCGGCGGCTCATATCAGCATAGAGAGGGTAATTGCTGGAGTACCATTGGACCCCCGCCAGCTTGCGCTCGCCGCGCACGAGGTGCCAGGCATCCCCCATTTTTATGCCCAGGGCCTTAGCCTCGGGCGTCCGCGCAATGGCGCAGCCATCGTTATTGGACAGAACGACAACCGGGAGACGCTTCAGGCGCGGTTCAAAGGTCCTCTGGCATGAGCAGTAGAAGGAATTGCAGTCAATCAGCCCGTAAACCGTGGTCATGGGTGTTCTCTCACCACGCCAGTCACGCAAGCCCAGATATCAACATCCAGAGCCGGGTCTACCAGGATTGGCGAGCTACTATCATCGCCAGAAACGAGCCACCATCGTTCTTTTATGAGACGCAGTTCCGCCAGAATGGGCTGCCCGGAGACGGAAGCAATCACCAACTGCCCAGATGCCCGCTGCCCCGCGGTATCTGCTATGAGCACATCCCCATCCAGAATGCCGCGAGAGAAGAATGTTCTCCCCCGCACGCGCACTGGATATCGGCTTGGACGCCTTAGATCCAGGATTTCTGTCAGATCAATAGGCCCTTCGATGGCGTCGGAAGCAGGCGATGCAAATCCGGTTGTCTTGTCCCCCACGTATCCAGTCATGCCTCACCCCCACATAATGAGAACATAAAAAGAACATTTGGAAGAGGTGCGTCAAGCCGGAAACGCGCTCTTGATGGGAATTGCTGAGTCTCTGACAGTGTTTTATGATTACCTTGCCAAATCCACATATACCTCCGGCCAGATCAAATCAGGTCAGATACTTCGTGATCCAGGCCTTGGTCTCTTTCTCGTCGTGCATTGTGGATTTGGCCTCACCTATCGCCTTCAAGACTTTTTTCCTGTTACCCCACGGCACGGAGGATGACCACGCTAATGCGATTTCGAGGATTGTCACCAGTTCCTCCGTATCTCCGTGCAGAGAGAGGTCCATCAACCCCTCCATGTAACCGGCCCAGAGATTCTCGGGTAGCACGATGCGCGGCAAGGATGCGCGGGCCAGCTCAGCATTCATCATCAACCGGGAGACGCGGCCATTCCCGTCCATGAACGGGTGAACCTCCGTGATAAGGAACCCTAGATAGATAGCGCGTGAGAAAGGGGCTGTGATCGTAGTCAGGATCTCGAACCCGGCCTGCAATGTCTGGCGCACCTTGTTGGGATCAACGAAGTCGTATTGCCCTACCCCGACCCTGAATGTTCTGTAGCGACCCGGCAGTTTATCCCTTCTGGCTTTCAGGATGGTGGCATGGGTCTGGAGGAGTTGCCGCTCAAACTGGTCAAAATCAGTCGCTCTCGCCGCCAGGCTATCCTGAAAGATAACATCGTAAGTTCCAATGAGATCACTGGCCTCAGCCTCTTTTCCTGATGGCAGATCGCCGCGAAACAGGATGCCTTCGGCGGCCGGGATGGAGAGCCGGATCTTTTCAAGAAGGTTCGAGAGCCAGGCCTCTGCGAATGCCTGGTTAACCTTTGCTCTTCTGCTGAGAGGGGCAACCTTTTGGATTTTAGTATCAATCTCAGGAGGAGTAGACCGGAGTGTGAGAGCAAAAGCCTCGAACATGGCCACGCGCTCATTGTCTAGCGCGTCAGGCCCCACCTCAAGCGTTACGTCATCGCGGTTTCGTCTGGAAAGCTCAGCCCGCAGCTTCTTTTCGAAATCCTGCCACAACGGGATTTCGTCTTTTAGGATGGCAGATGTTCGATATACGGCAACCATTGCAGCAATCGACATCTTCTCCGGGTTCAGTATGTGGAGGTCACAGGCAAGGGCCTCTATATGACGCTCAGCCACGAGGTCATTTACCCAGGCGATAACGCGCTCGATGTCCTTTTTTGGCGGTTTGTCCTGCCCAGCCTGTGCGATAGCCAGCCATTCGGATATGGCACTCTCTGTCACAGGGAAACTCCTTCTTGCCGGATGTGAGAGCATGCTTTGGATGCGCCTATGATGAGTGGAGCATCAGCCACCTCACGAACCTGCGCAATATGATTTGAAACGCACTCGGAAGTCTGGAGCATATCTCTTTGTGAGAGCCAACTTTCCATGCGGATGGCTTCATCGTGGGTCATCCTGCCGCTTTTCAGCGCCAGCAGAGACAATAGGATATAATCCTTCTCTTCTGGGGGCCTGACCTTGCGATGGTCGGTGACCTTCTCACCGAAAGCTTCGGCCAGAGCATAAGTGAGGGGGTCGAATGCCCGCTCTGTCGATAAAGACAGACGATACAGTCTCTCTACCTCGGACGGGAGATCGTCGGCATCGCTTTCCAGTATGGTTTTTTCCAGAGCGCAGCGAGCGTTCGAGGAGAACAGGCGAATGGTCTTGTCTATGGTCTGCTCGACACCCTGCTGCATTGTATTTGCTCCATATTGCGGGACGTATGGCTTACAAGGATTATTGTTTAAAGTCCACGAAGAGGACTGTCGAATGGATTATTTTGTGATATAATAAAGGAAATTCAAGGAGAGATTTATGGCCAAGGCAAAAAAGCCCGTGAACCCTGTTGAAGAGGCGAAAAGCGAGCTTCTCACCGCTTTTGTAGTGATGGGTATGGCCCAGGAAGAGGCAGAGGCCGCCGTGGCCAAAACAATTGAAGTGTTCGTTGAGGAAGGTCGACGGAAGGAACGCGAGCGCCTTTTCCCAGAAAATGGGATCTCACCGGAGGTCTGCTCTGTGATCGATGGGCTGCAGGTTTCCATGGACGTGAGTTCATGTGGCGTGAACCCTGATGACGATCCTAACGAAGTAGGATACAGATACTTTGGCGCAGTTGCGGAAGTTATGGGCGCATCAGACAGTTCGCGCGACGATATTACGCTCCTTGTTTATGACTCAAGCCCGAATTTCTCTCCTTCACGGCCAGGGGACAGCGTTATTCTGAACTGGCTTCTATCACACTGCCATGCGAATGGGATGGGCCGGAGTGAGATGACGTATGCGATGGAAAGCTCGATGCTTAAGCGCCTGCAGTCCCTGAAGGGCGACACCGCGCGCGATGCACTTCTGAATGCTATGCCGGCCAAACTGCGGCGAAAGGCAAATGGGGGTTAACGTCGAGGTGATATTTATCCTTGCATCACGTTTTGATATTCATGAATACCGTGGAAAACGCGACGCGCCAGTCACTTCCTAACAGAGAGCAACCCATTATCATGACAAAGATCCCAACCCGCAGCGACGCTCTTATTTTTGACGAACATTGGAAACGCCCACCTTCTGGATGGCCTGCCGCTCCCCTGCAAACAGGTTTTTCGCCAAAGGTTTCCGATCGCATCATCAAGGAGAGTCTGCGTGAATGGGTGGTATCTCCTTCGAGATCTTTGTTCCGCGCGTTAAAAAATACACCGTCCCCAGGTGCTCCCATTTTCGATAATCTGCTCGACCAAACAAGATTTCTCGTATCTCTGAACTCTGTTTTATCGAAGTGCAAATTAGAAAAACTGCGGGGGATGAAGCCCGTCACAAGAAATGGCCGGCCAGTGATGGTCGCCGGATCGTCTCCCGGCATGACAATTTCTGACGTTTGCGATCCGAAAGTGAACGATGTCATGCGCTGCCTCACAACATACGCAGCCCGTCAGAATGTTGCAGTGCCCAATCATGAAAGACGCCGGCTATATAGAGGCATCAGGACACATGATGTGTGGGGAAATATTGGAATAAGGGCAACAAATATCCTTACTTCTGATATCGAACTGTTAAGCCATTTTTCATCAGCATCCAGAACGGACAGCGTATACGAAAATATGGCTTTGAGCATCATTCAAAGAGAGGGGGCTTTCCTGCTCCTGACGTCACGGCCGCTTGGCCGTTTGTCTGAAAATACGGTTCTGAGCTTCACCGCTCAAAAAAAGATGGCGGAATATTTTACCAACAACATTGGGTTTGTGGTCTCTGTAGATCCGGCAGCACATGGATTTTCAATCGTAGCCTCGCCAGCAGCGGAGCCTTTCCTTGAGGAGAAAGACCCGGTTTCTCTTAAAAATGAAGCAATGACGATTTTGAAATTGCCTGGCGAATTCGTTGCGCCTGAAAGTAATGTCTATGACTGCGATTTTGATTATTTAGCAGCGACGAACGACAGTCGGGCGATTAATCTCCTGTCATCGTCATATCGTGGCATAACCTATAATATCGCTGGGAAGGAAGTCACGAAAATAATGTCGCTCTCCAATCAAGGGAGAGGGAAACTGCAGGCATTATATTCCGCCGATGGCAATTATCCGATGGGTAGTCGAGAATTTTCAGGGAAGTTTGGCTTCTCCCCTGCCCCGACGGCGAAGACGATCCAGGACACATCCATCGTTTCCATATTCAAAAGACAGCCCCACTCCACAAAAAGGGAGCATTGTGAGCGCATCCCGGAAGATCTGATCGATCGACTGAAAACGCTCACGAAAAAGGTCTTAATCGAGAGGGGGGTTATCCCGGAGTGCGCCCTTTCCGAGCACGTTCCAACTATGAATATTCAAGGTCCTGTAAACGAGGAATTGTCTGTCGAGCCGTCATGATGCCGTTGGTTTTTCGGGACGCAGTCAAATGTCCTAATGACCGTGAACGTGATTACCAGCGGTCCTGCCATGGAATACGTCTATCCTTTCGATCTCGAACACCCCCACCACTCCAGGCATATCACGGCCTGCGAGAAGATCCCTGACGATCTGATTGTTCGTCTAAGGACCCTCTCTAAAATGGCCTTAATCCAGGGGGGGGTATCCTGGAATGCGATCTTCAGAAGGCAGCACCATCCCTTGAGGATCTTACCCCGGCGTTGTCTTACTCTCCATGATATTGCCTTTTCTGCCGATAGAAAGAATATCGCTGAGCGTCATTACGGGCATGCCAACCATAAGCTCTGGAGCCGGTTCTGCCGCCAAAGAAGCAAGATGCAGCATCGCTGATCGGATGGTGGAAGCCTGTCGGCGGAGGGCTGCGTCAAAGTGTTGAACTTCGCAACCAAATGCCATGGCACTGTCCAGGTCCATGTCACATAAAATACCGTAAGATGCCCAGCGCCCAATGCTTCCGAAGGACCGATCATCACCCGGAATGTTGATACCAGGGCGTGTCGCCCTGGTAGAGAGACGACCAGCGAGATAGGTAAAGAAGCGGACGTCTCGTTCAGTTGGCCAGTTCCTTGAGACTAGCCGATCTGAAGACTGATACTGGTCATACAGCGCGTAAATCGCGCTATCTGAAAGAGCGGAGAGATCTGGGTATGATTTTCGCAGCTCACGCAGATCTTCTGCATCATCCTGGTCAAAATTCCAGCCCTCCGAAAACTCAGCATTTAGTCGCTCCAAAATTTCCGGATGCCCCGTGAGTTTCTGTGCCAGAGCGTCTTCACTACCATCGGCCCTGAACATGGCTCTGATCGCACCAGATGTTTCTGACAGCCAATCATTTTCAATTGCGCGGAGCTTGTCGAAAAAGGTCTTCCCGACCGGTGGATAGCCGCTTCTGAACTCAACTGCTCGATCCAGTTCCGGCTGTTGAGCAATCGTGAGCGCCTGCATCAGTTCGCCCCCATCTGAAACATTCACCCGAGACGAAGAAGGGATCGAAGGGATCTCTGGCTTCGGCGGAAGATGTTCCAGGCCAAGAGGGTGCAAGAGGATCAGATCCTGCCCTCGATAGTTGAATTTTTGGCCAGCAAAGCCTTGATTGCGCTCAGAAGAATGAGGAAGCTCTTCATTCCAGACGCCACCAAGAAGTATGGCAGACATGGCCGGACACATGGACTCTGCATCAGGAAAAATCTCGGGAATCCTCGCCTGGAAGGGGGCATGCACGAGACAGCGCTCACCGATATTTGCGACTGGATCGCCGTAATTGATCCGATAAGGGACTGGGACTATCCCGTATTCAAGGATCGCGTTGGAAGGTGAGATTATTGCCTGAGGCAGAAGGTCTTTGGCGATGCTCCGAATATCTTTATCCGGCGCGGCGTTCGCAGCCCTGCTGTGGCTGACCAACTGAAGAAGTTTCCCGAACACAAAAACCCTTCCATCACGCTGGACGGCGAACGTGCTCTTCGGAATCCCATCAATATCAAGCAACTTTTTCTTCAGGTCTTCTCTTTCCCGAGCGTAATGGCCAAATTCGTCGAATACAACCAGAGAGGGGGGAGCTGTCATGAAATCCAGACTTTCAATGAGGTTAGGATAGCTGCGCGGGACCGCGGTGGCTTGCTGTATCCTGGAGAGGGGCAAGATCAATCACAGATCGACCTTTATTTCTGGTCATAAAATCATAAAGATCATCGACACTCACATCGAGAACCACAGTGGTTGGGGAACGATTTTGATGGCTGGGGCCTGACCATTCGTCGTGGCTCATGAATATGATACTGCAGCGATTGCGCAGGACTTCCTGGGCTGTCCATGAAGTGGTGATGAAGCTCCTGCCCGCAGAGGTTAATTTTATCGCGGTCATATTCCGATCTGTCCGTGCAAATTTTAATTTACCGTTGATGCATATGGTAAATTTGTCAAGACTCTTTGAGTTTTTTGAGCCGAGATGCAACCAGACAGGAGAACAGTCGCTCCGTGCCCACCCCCTCAGTCACGGCGCTTTCCTGTTCAGGCTTATCTTTGAGGTATTGGGCCACGGCGCGCTCGCAAGAACTGACATATTCGCGGTAAAGAGCGCGCATCTCGCTTTTGCGCGTTCCGGCGAACTCCTCGTATTCATCGAATGAAGGTGGCTTGGGAATGTTCACGCCAAAAACTCGGGCGCGCAGGTAAAGTCTTTTCTGGAACTTTTTGGGAATTTTTTGGGAATTCATGTTCCAGGTTGAGCCAAGGGATATGGCGTCGAGCTCCATATCAGAGATCGGCTCTTTCCACCCCCCCAGTTCCACTATTGGCTGCATCACCGTCTCAAAAGCACCGCATCGCCGACAAAAGCACCCTCCGTTCGCATATGGCTTGTCGCCGACCACGCGGTGCCGGCTCCGCCCCCACTGGTGCCCTCCGTGAGACTTGCACTCAAAGAACTTTTCCCACTGGGCGAAAGCATTGTCCTCGGCGTCAGCGATGGTAGCTCCTTCTCCCCGAATAAAGCCGGCCGTACCATCACGCGGAAAGGCCTCGAAGAAGGCGGTGTTGTAGCTCTTGCCCTCTCCGAAAACCAGGCCATGGTCGCCCCACTGGACATGAGCCTGATCAGGCCACTCTCGCCTTGGCTTATAGGGATGCCCAGTTAAATGAGAGCGGATGATCGCCATAAGACATATTTCTTTCGTGCTAACCTGTTCGGATCACGTTTTGGCCTTGCCCGTATGTCCCTTGCAAGGCTTTTCTATATAATTCCAAGGATAGCTTAAAGCTGAAGCGCCCGGCGCGCGGGTCCAAGGTAAAGGTATGACTGATGTCTCAGGTTAGCAGAAAAATCGGCCCTTATATGTATGATCGCCCCGAAGACAACGTCACAGTGACGTTCGAGGGCGGCAGGTCTTTCTCAGTGGTCCAGAGTTCGGCCTACAACCAAGGCATTGTCGGATCAGAGATCAATGGCATCGTTGTTCTCGATAATGACAACAGCCGGGTCATTCTGGATCGGCACATGCAGGGGGTACCCGCAGGCGTCCAGAGCATAGAGCTTGAGCGCATCACTAAGCTTGGCTGGAAAGATTTTTCACAGTTCTGCAGAGATCATCCGCGCTACCGTGAGGGCGCAGCGCCCGATATTGATCGCGGTGCAGCTTCACCCGACATGCCGGATCTTATCGCCCAGGGCATCGCTCGCGGCCGCTACGTGGGGCCACGCACCCCGATTGACCTGCTTCCGGAAATGAAGCGGTGTAACGATCCGGCATCTGAGGCTCCTTACAAGTTTCCTCTGGAATCTCGTGAAGATATCATCGTTGCCTTGGGGCAGCATAGTTTTCATGACGCAGGCGGGCAGCGTGACTACTGCCTTTCCTGGGATATCAAGGCTTACAACTTCGACGCAACCGGAAAGTTGGATGGCGAAGATCCTGTGGATGCTCGTCCTGTGGATGCTCGATATGACGACGCGTGGGAAGCCTATGTCTCTCAGGCTGACGTCTTCAGTCAGGCCTGCGAAAATGCCCTGTGCATGTATAAGGAAAAGGAATACACAACCTATACGGGCGATGATCAGGGCGACTATGAATTCACCACAGCAGGCCGGTCTGGCGGTCATCTGGTCCTGACGAATTGGGACGGCAACACGCCTTCCGATCCTGCCTCAAAAGCTATACCTCTTTCTTTCTATGACCGGACCGATTTTGTCGAGTGGCTGAAAGACCTGCCGGATACATCTCTGGTGAAGCTTTACAAGCTGGTTACGTGTCTGGATGAAGATCTCAAGCCTGAGAACATCAAGTGCGAGATGGATTTTCAGTTCTCTGCCATACGCCATGGAATGGAAGAGGAATGGAAATTGGGCGAACCTCTTCCGAACGGCGTTGGGCCAATAGAGCCTGAACTCGAAGAAGAATCTCCTGAACCCTCCCTGTAACGCCAAACACCTCCTCATTCGCGTTGAATGGGGAGGTGAAAAGCAAAATGGTCATGTTCCAGAAAAAATTCGCATCCCGGACAAAGAATTTTCGGCGCAAAGGGCCTCAGAAGAAGCCTGTTCATCCCATTCAGGCTGCAGCTAAATGGCGCCCTCACTTCTCTGGCTCATATGACTGGCGAGATCATTCCGGTCAGGCCACTGCTGTCGAAAATATGCCCGATGGGTTCATTATTATCGACGACATGAATATTTCCGGTTACCCCGGCCGCAGGCTGCCGCAAGGTCTTATGGTCGGACAGTGGGCTCAGCTCAGCGGGTCCGGCGTCGCCTGCCTGCCTGATCGAATGGAGGTGTTCGGATCATTTATGATGTCTGATGCCGAACACATTGAGCACGTCGGAAGCGGCGTGAAATTCCATGAATATGCGAAGCTTCAGAATCTGCCGAAATTACAACGGATCGGGGATGGCTTCTCGGTCAGGAAATGGCTGGAACTGCGTGATTGCCCGGCTCTGGAGTATCTCCCGGACAATATTTTTGTCGGCAACGTCTTACGGATAGAAGGGTGCCAGAACCTTCGTAAACTGCCAAAGGGCATGACGGTCGGGTGCCTGGAAATCATAAATTGCCCGAACATCGAAGCAATCCCAGACGATATAGAGTTCGTCGGTACCGGCTTGCTGCGAGATAAGGTGAGAGTGAAGGATTGCGGCAATCCTGATCTGATGATCCCAGAAACCTATTTTGAGCGCGATCTCGTAAGGTATCTGCCTCACCCTCATCCCGCGGCGCCAGATCTCTCCGGCCCGACGCCTTTGTGAGTGCTACCCGTTCGGAGGGTATGCCGGCCCTCAGGGAACGAACATGCCGCATGAAGCATAGACGTCAGGGCCGACACGCGGGACAATCTTCCCTCGCCCTCCACCTGTCAGTCGATTGGACATCCTCTCAAAGAGCGCCTCCAGCTTCTCTTCTTCCGGCTCACACCCGTATTTGGGGGCTGCTGGATTGTATCTGACGAGGTTAAAGCGGGCGCGTATCCCTCTTTTATTGACCGCATCGACAATGGCATCAACATCATTAAAACTGTCGTTCTCGTTCTTGATGAAGGCCTGGTGCAGAACGAGGATGCTGCCTGTAAGCTTCTGGCTTTCGGCTATCATGTCCAGCGCCCGTTCCGGAGGCATGGCGCGAGGCAGCCAGCGCTTCCTGAAGGACGGGTCCAGAGAGTAGAGGGAATAGTAAAGCTGGACCCCTTGCAGGGCTGTGAAGTCATCGACCTCCCCCTTGTAGCCCTCCGGCATGATGCTGGAGATCTTGAACTTGGCCTCCAGACCGAACTCATTACTCAGTTCAACGAGACTGGCATGCAGGCGGGAAAACTCTTTTGGAGCCGTGAGGCATGGATTTTCCAGAGGCTCTCCCCTGGCCATGAAATTGAAGTGGACCCGCGCAGCCCGTACCGCTCCAGGCCTTGAAAGTGCCTGGCGATAGTCATCAAATACCAGCCGGGCCTGCTCCATATAATCATCGTAGGATGAGGGTCGCATCATGGTCTGACCGGTGGTGGTCAGGTGGCAGAAGCGGCATGCCTTAGAACAGCCAGTGTGCGAACTGAGGTAGCAGATGAAATAATCATTCACACGGCGGACGAAGCGCGCTTCGTAGTATCCTCCATCCGCCTGAGGGATGACATGATTGATGGACTGATCGACGGAGGAAGTCATGGTCATCGGGGTCGGCATCAGTAGGCTTCCACGCAAACAAGTCTCTGTATCCTCTTAGAGCCTTCCGCAGCGGCACTTCTGCGCCTGTTCCCGAACGACATATTCTCATGTCGAGGGCACGCGCCATTAGCTTTGTGAGGCTTGCAAAGCAAACATCCGGCCAGCCTGTTTTTCGGTCTTTTTCTTTTAAAATTCATGACTTGAACCTCGCTTCTAAGAGATCGTCTGAACTTGCCTCAGCGATAGCACCAGTTCGTCGCAGCGCCATGATCGCGAAGTCTCTCTTGCGGGAGGGCGAGGTGTGACCCGACCCGGAAAGCCATTCATTGAAGGTTCCGTTCATTCCGCTGGGATGAGTGAGATGAACCCATGTCGCGCCGGCCGCTGAATAAGAAACGGGATTGATGTCTTGGAAGGTATCCGGGTGGATCGACCTCATCAGGTCCTTACATGCCTTGACGTAAGCGGTGCCGGTGCCGAGCATGACAACGACCGCAACGCTTGTGGGAAGGTCAGTAAGGTAGCGCCTGGCGCATGTATCAATGACGCTTTTGACAGGCTCCCTGAAGGCCTGGGTCATCACAGCCCCAGAGCATTCATATCGACCAGTTTTGCCGTTCAGTCGGGAAAGGCTGCAGCGCACGAGGGAGCCAAAGGCAAAATCCAACTCCGTAGCCTCAAACCTTTCGTCAGGCGTTCTGGCGGGATCGGACGGAGTGACAAGGCCTACTCTGCGGAGGGCAGCCTCCAATCTACTCCGAATCTTCTTGAACGGGACATCTTCGAACCGGCCATCTTTGAAGGCATTAGCCTGGGTGAAGCCTTTCGAGAAACCGAGGACAATTACTCTCGGCTCTGAAGCGCCCCATGCTCCAGGATCATTAACGACGTGCCAATCGCCGATGTCGATTTCACGGGCTGTTTTATCCTTAAAGCAGGCTTTGCACGTAATTTGTCCATGTTTTGGAAATGTCTTATCTTCCATAGGGGCGCATGCTTCCTCGAAAGGGTATGATCCCTGTCGCAATCTTTCAGCATGCCTGTATCATGGTTCACACTAATTTCCCACATTCCGGTAAGGATAAAAATCAGAATTATGCTGAAGGACGCGCCGCGAGAATTCTGAGCAAGATTGTTGGTTTTTGATGGACTGGCTAAAAAACGCTTTGAAAAAAGAGGGTTTTTCCATAGCTTTCCCAGGCCTGTCTTTGGATTGGCCCGCCTCGACAAACACTTTCCACTAGGAACGCAATTTGTGCTGAAAAAGTCTCTTTTATCCATGGCGAGCCTTTTGGCTTTTGCCCATCATGCCAGTGCCACACAAATCTCCAGATCAACTCCCCTGCTCTTCTCCGCCCGAGCTGGGACCCTGGGGATAGGACCAGAAGTTGAATATCACAAGCGCAACACGCATTGGGGGGTAAGAGGCGATTTCGATTATTACGCCGTCAGCATCTCTGACATCAGGCGGGACCATGCGAACTTCTCTGCAGTCGGACCCGGTTATACCGAAGAGGGGCACGTCACCGCGACTTACGGGGGGCATGCCAAGCTGATTAACGGCAGTATTCTGGGGGATTATTATCCATGGAGCAAATCTGCTTTCCGTCTGACAACCGGCGTCATCTTTAGCGGAAGCTTCATATCTGGGAAAGGCATTGGCCACGCCACAGGCTCCATGACCGCACGAATGGGGACGAGGCCCTTTGACATTCCTAATGCCGGATATGTAGCAGTAAAGGCCCATTACGCTCCGGCAGCTCCCTACTTTGGCCTTGGGTTCAGCTCTCAGATAGCTGGGAATTTCTATGCAAATCTGGATGCGGGTGTGATGATTCATGATAACGCAAGCGTATCGCTTGCACCGGGGGGCATGATGAACCAGTTCCCCAAGGCCTATGCCCGGCTGCATGATGCTGCTTATAAACGCATTCGCAACTACATGGATGACCGGCTACCAGTCTACCCGGTTGTCATGCTGGGCTTCGGATACAGAATTTGACCTGATTAACACAGGGAAATATCTGTTCTGAAATTGCATTTAAAAGTGTAAACCACATTGACACGGCTCCCCATCGTTCGTATTATCCTTGTCATGACATGGAGAAAATCTTTTCCATGCTATGCAATTTTAAAGAACGATGGATAGTCCGATGGCTTTTATCTCCCGCGCCTCCTCTGTTATTGCCCTCGCCCTGATGGGTGGTCTTGCGGCCTGCTCCTCCGGCGAAAGCGGTAACACTGAGCCAGTGAACATGGGTCAGTTCCATGCAGGCGACGACCGCTTCAATGTCATTAGCGCCGTAGGCCAGCCCATGGGGACTGTGAAGCACCTCGGTCGGGCATGTGATATTTATCGGCTCTACACGGCCGGACTTAGCGCTGGCGGCCGGGCCGGCGTGAAAGCTGCGGAGGTCGTAACTTCTATCGCAACACTGGGGCTGGCGCAGGCTGTGTGGGCGCCCGTCAATGCTGGCTCGCACCCCAACCAGCACACAGTGCTGTTCTGCTATGCCTCCAACAATCAGTTGGTTGAGATTTACGACAAAAACCCGACGAATTCTCGCAAGCCCGTCGTGAAGGTGATCAACAAGGCGCTCTATACCACCCCCGCTAACGGTTCTGCCGACGAAGGCGCGTCCATTGATGCTGAGGCCACCAGCGCTATGCTCCCGGCTGCATCCGCCACTACTGCTGGCGGGGTTACGTCCGTGAACCCTCCAGCACCGGCTGATCTGGCGCCTGCGCCGATTACCGTCCAGCCCGAAACGCTTGTGCCTGATGGTGTGAAAATCGATCATGTTACGACCGACCCGACCACAGGCCAGAAGACCATCTATGAAAAGGCGGCAACACCCGCTTCCACCGATGCTGCCGGCAATATCTCTCTCGACAATGTTTCGCGGGAGGCCATTAACGGCACTGATCAGGTGAAAACGGGTCAGGTTGTTATCCCGCAGAATGCGACCGCCGATGATCTCAACAGCCTGAGCGGTCAGAAAGCGGCGCAGGCCAACAAGCCGGCCCTCGGCGCGGCCGCTGCGCTGACCCCCACTCCGTCCGAAAGTGTCCCTGACGCGAATTAAGGGCATTGATCTACCCCCTCTTGCTCTGTCGGCAAGAGGGGGTAACGTCGCCTAGTGATGCGGTCGACGCAAAATGCTGCTTCAGGGTATGGTTATGGAAAAACAAGAACTTGCTTCCCGTCATTCTGAATGTGCAAAATTTGGGTATGTAAGGCCTGCTCAGGACGATCCGTCCTGCGTCAAACAGATCAGAGAAATCGTAGCCCGAACAGCGATCAGCGAAGAATGCATTCTCGTTGAAAAACAGATCCTTCCGCCCGAAACGCGTCCAGCATGGATCGCAATGCGCAAAAAGCTCAAGGCGGGCGATGAGGTTATAGTCTGTGATCTGGGCCGACTGGGCCGAGATGCTGCGGAAGTTTTGAGTTCCGTAGCATCCATTGCCGCTGCTGGCTGTTCGCTGTGTGTGCTGGACATGCCCGCAAAGCTGAATGACATCCCCCTCTCTAATGTCCTGTCCGTTATTCTCACGCTGGCGAATATCGATAAGGAGCTAAAATCGGAACTGGGTCATGCCCTGTCGATTATGAAACCTCTGGGCGGTCGCGGCGGCTCAAAGCCGATCGTCTCCGACGAACAGATTGCGGAGGGTAGACGGCGCATTAATATGGGTGAATCCGTCACTTCTGTCGCAGCAAGTCTGGGACTGAGCCGCCCTGGCTTTTACAAGCGTTACAAGCGCCTAGAATTGCGACTTGCTGCTGAACAGGGAACGGTGGATGGTAACGACCCCGAATGGCTGAAGACTGTTCCTCAGGAGCAGTTGTCCTATGTGAGCGCTGCAATGGCCAGATGGAATTCCGAGGCGGACGAATTCAATCAGTGGGTTGGACTTTGCTGGTCTGAAAAAGATGACCTCGTTCGCGCCGAATATGAAAAAAACTGTAAAAACAAGAGGTAGGAAATGTCTTCTCAGATATCACGCGAAGACTTTAAATGGCGACACGACACTCAGACTGGTGCGATGGTGGTTGTCCGGAATGATCGGGTTTACGGGGAAATCATTCCGTGGACCGATAAGGACTCTGGAAATCTGACAGGATTCACTGGCAACATTATTCCCCCGAATGGGAGTATGAAGGAATTCATGCCGTCAGAAGGTTTCTGCACCCCTTTAGATAAGGCGAAAGAAGAGGTGGTGACGGAGATTTGCCGCATCCTTGAACAAGTTGTTGGCTCAGTGTCGCCTGACTCTTCAATGACAACAGCCCCTAAAGCCGATAGCAACCCGAAGGCTGCCTCCCCCTGTGGCGTGGTCGAGGTAATGAAGGTGATGCGGTCAGTGATGGATGTGGCTGGGATGACCATTGCGGAGCGCCGCGAAGCGCTTGCAGGGTTGCTTGCCGAAGTTAACGCAACATCGTAACAGCCTCAGCCATTTTAAAGGCTGGGCGCCATCTCAACTTCCACCTCCGTCTCTGGGAGTTCATGGTCCCCTGTTATCAGATCACGCAGTAAAACAGCGCCCTCCACATTAGCAGGGGGCGCGTCTCGTGAGAAAACGGTCCCGTCCGGGCACACGAAGGTATGGTCGTTCCCCAGATAGCTCTCCGGAACCTGTTCGGCGAAACCACGCTCCCCCCTGGCTATCCTGTTCAGGCATTCCATGTAGAGATCGAATGCGGCGTTCTCGTCATCGACGGGGATCACCTGCACAACAAGATGGGTCGGCCAGTATCCGCGTCCATCATTGAAGGGCGCGGCCCCAGGATCTGTCCGCTCTGTATCGCGGTGCAGTCTGCTAAAAGATTTGATGGCGGCGTCCCATTCCTTCTCGGAGTAAGGAACGCCACCCTCGCCAAGCGCCAGCCTCGCCGACGGGGCTGAGCTGGCCCGCTCATCCCTCAAAAGCATTGCCACTTTCTTCCTGATGACGCCTTTCGTGGCCCCATAGGTGTCCTCTGGCGCGACAGGCACATACATTGTGAGGCTCTCTGCGATATCTGGATTGCAGAATGCCCCGTCAAACCGCTTGGAGAAAGCAGCGTTGTCAGTCGCATCGCTGATCCTCCCGATCGCGCGAATAAACAGACGGGGCGCCTCGCGCTCTGCCTCGGCATCCGTGGTCATGATGATATTGCTCCTCTCGACACATCTTGCCTTGGCACATTCGCGCCTGAGGCCCAGCCCCCCCTTAAGCGCCGGGCTTCATATCGCTTTCTACGGCCGGCGCAGGGAGTTCATACTCACCGCTCATCAGGTCCCGGAACGAGATCTCCACCCCGGTATCATACCCAGCCTCATCGGCAGCCTCAGCACGAGAGAAGAGCTTTCCATCAGGACAGAGGAAGGCCGTGTCGTTTTCAAGATAGCTTTCCGGGATCTGCTCAGAGAAGTCACGCTCTCCTCTGGAAAAGCGATCCAGACACTCCATGTAGAGGTCCAGCGCCGCAGACTCATTGTCCACCGGGATGACCTGAACGACCAGATTTGTCGGGCTGTAACCCTCCCCCTCGTTGAATGGAGCGGACTGCACATCCGTCAGTTCTGAGTCCTTGTGGAGCCGACCAAATGCACTGATAGCCGCTTCCCAATCCTCTTTCGAGTAAGGCTTCTTTGTCCCGGTCCCCTCCAAGTTCAAGGGGCCTGCCGGCTCTGGATTAGCCTTTCCTGCCGGAGAAGCAATTTCCACCATATTGCTGATAATATCCTTGGTGTCCTCGAAAGTGTCATCGGGGATGACCGGCACATTCAACAGCAGGCATTGTGAGATATCCGGATCACAGGATGACCCTTCAAATCGTTTGAGATAGGCGCTGTCACTGGCCACATCACTGATCTTTCCGATCACGCGGATGAACAGTCGGTTCTCTTTTTTCTGGTTGGCATTAGTCATAATTCTGGCAGTCCTTTTAGATGCAAGAGGTTAAGTCAGCCCCAGTGAATTTACTGTAACCGACCTAAAGGTTTCCACGGCTTAAAGCCAAATGACGGTTGGGCGTAGAATTCACGGCGCAGCAGACGGGATGTTCTCTGGCGCAACAGTAATCTCCGGCACAAGAAGATGCTCCATGCCGGGGAAATGCCTTGCTATCAAGTTAAAGCCTTCTGGAGACAATCCGACGTAGCCAGAGTCATTCCTCATGTACGGTTCTTCGCAAGGAAAAACCTCATGGATTGCCTCCCTCAGACCATGAGGAATCTGAGCACACGGGTCATTGGCAATCCTATGCAAGAGGGCTGCTTCAGGGACGCTCATCTTCATAATCGAATGGGGCGACCAGAAAGGGGCTTCCTGCTTGAGACGCGCCAGATCATCTTGAGAAAGAGAGGCTGCATCCGGATTGATGCCAGAATCTGAAAGAACTTTTCCAAATCTTTTTGAGCTCTTCGTAAGAGCAGAAAGAATAACCTCCACATCCAGAGAACCGTAGCAGGTAGGCGCTTCGCCCAGATTTACGGCTGAAAAATCCATTATCAAACCCTTTTATCGCATGGTGATCATGTGATCTTTCTTGTATCTGAAAGACATGCATACGACATTCAAATTTTTGGCCTTGCCTACCTTTCCCTATCCTAGTAAAGATTTCTTGCCCGATCTGATCGGGATATGGCGATAAACGAAACGTGGAATAAGCGTTGTGGACCAGGGGGCAGTACCCTGCATCTCCACCAATTTGACAGCACCTCTTCCTGCAAAGGGAGATCGCCTCGTTGTCGGAGGCTTGCCCGTCGGGCGGTGTTTCCATCCTGCATCACTTACCAACTCGGTGAGAGGCGGCAGGACAGTCACGCTGGGGATGAAATAGGCTCGACGCGCGTAGTAAAGACTTTTCCTTCGCTCGGCATGGTACCACCGTTATCGGGCTAAACTTATAAGTGCCAACGACAACAGAGTTGCACTCGCTGCCGTCGCTTGACGGCAAGCGCGGTTCGGGGGGCACCGGGCAACAGAAGCCCCCCACTCAACCACCCACCTCTTTGATCCGACATGACTGCTCAGCGAGTGGATGCAAACTTTGCCTCCAGTCGTCAGGCATGTGTATTCTGGAAGCCAGTCTCTAACCATTAGGTATTATGTATGAGCAGCTTGCCAGCCCTTGTTTCATATATGCCAAGCATATCCACTATTACCCACTTTGCTCAGGCTCACATCCCGCTCCCCGTGATCGCGCTTTATGCGATCCTGACAAGCTTGGAATCATTCGTTCCACCTTTTGTCGGCGCTCTCGCTCTCGTCAGTGTTGTGGTCTATCAGGTTCTCTCGATATTCAAAAAAACAAGCCATCCACCTCTTCCGCCGATCGCATTTATTCGGGGGTGCGTTTCCAGCTTCATAGGGATCTACGTCGTCACCCTGCTTATACTGATCCCAATACGCACCAGTCAGCTAGTGCATTATCTGGCTTTGCCTGCTGACGGAGCCACTCAGGGTAGCAGCTTGACGATGGAAGGCATGAAGCGCCTGAAAGACACTCTGCTTTCGCACGCACCAGATGGATCGGCTACGCAAGCCCCAACCACCACTCACGAGCCTGACACTAAATAGGACGGGCCGGACGCCCCTAACCTTAGCAGACCTCGTTCGGAGAGGTCGTTACAGACGCAAATGAGCACTATAGGTGTTATGGAGCTGATGACACCTATAGCGCGCAACGATGGGGACATCCCACCTACTGAACCTGCCTGAGCGGCAGTGGTCGGTCTGAGCCTCAAAGTTTTGCCTTAACTGCTTGATCAGCAGCAGTTGGCGCAGAGGAGGCTCACCACACAGGAACTGTTACTTCCCGGCTGAAACCATAGCTGGTGATGGCCCCCTCGGTCTGCTCCGGGCACAGATCGGAATGTTCGACGAAGAACCGAATGTTGTTTTGCCCAGTGCTGCGAGAGTTCATCAGGAAGAACGGGAGATCCAATAGCTGACGCTTACTATCAGGGAAGAGCCGCATGGCCTCTTCTGCAGAAACATTCTGAGTCCTGACAATCCGACGCCTGATGCGAGCCGGGCTGCTCTTAGACTGAACACGGCGGACGGTGCAGTGCCCCATAATGTTGTCAGGAACCTCCATAATACCGGAGAAAGAAAAATAATCCTCTAGTCCGTCCTCCACGCCGCCACCCAGGACCAGGTCCAACTCATCGGAGGTGCCGTGGAGGCGAACTATCCCTCCGATATCCTTATCTTTCCTTCCAGGGAAACTCACGCAAACCCGACACGGGAAGTGATGAAGGGAAAGATGGATTAGTTCCATCATCTTGCCGACAATAAACGCATTGTTCATCTCAAAGCTATTCTGAGGAATAACTTTGAATTCGCAGTATTTCTGCAATCTCACGTCCTTAGCCCCCGCGGCTAAAAACGCCGCCACGGATGAGCATGGCGATAACATAGTGCTGATCGTCGACTTCCGGGGCCTCACCGTCCAAAACCCACTTGTCCAGCAGGGTGTAAAAGTCTCGCCCACTCTTTACGTCCCGGTGGGCCACCCCTTCTGAGGTGACAGTGCCATACGTCTCTACAGGGATTGGCGTAGCAGGCGAGAGGTCATGGGGATACCATGTATCGATTGTGCGGATTGCATTCCCGATTTTCTGGGAATGGAAAGCAGCGGCCTTTCCGCCATCATAATCGACAGAATAGAGGATCTTGCTTTTCTTGGCGGAATCCTTCTTCAGGTTCAGTTCCTGTGAAGGGTAGACTTCCTGAGACGTGCCGAGTTGCACAAAGGCTCTGATTTCAAGCAAGCAGCCAAAGGGGTCGCTGAAGCCATCCGCAATGGCATCCGCCAGCATGGAGCAACACTCAGTCGTGCCGCACCCGGCGACCACTCCATTACCGCCAAATTTGTTCAAAGAGTAGGATCTGGCAGAGAAGGCTAGTGGAGCTGCGACAGTGTCGCTTCTTTTAGTAGTGACCATGATGCTGATGTTTTGTGCGCCAACCCGGTTTCGCCAAAGGAACCGTCCATTCGCAATGTTTTCAGCGTAGCGCGATGTAATCACCCCCAGAGAATGTTTCTGGATATACTGCTGAACAATCGACTTCAGTCGTTCTGCGTAGGATCGATCATTGCAGGAGGATGTCTCGCCAATCCCCGGAAGTATGCGCATGCTGAAGGAAACCAGAAGCGTATCAGCCTGGGCTGGGAGAGCTGCAGAATCAACAGTCTGGAGATTAGGACTTTCAATATTCAGTTTTGAGTTTTCTTTGACCCGGTTTGAAATTGTTCCCAGAACAGACTTTTCCATAACGCGGACAGGTCGGAACTTTTCAGGGTGATCCCGCTCCTCCCACTTACCGGCAAAAAATATTGCGTCAGAGACATTTATTTTGCGCTCGACTGACAAAAGAGAGGGGGCAGTTTTTGATGCAGGCTTTTTTGCCATGAAGGTTGTCCTTGTTTTTATTGCGCGGTTTTGAATGAGGCTTCGTAATTGTTCTTGCAGACGAACACGCCATCTGGCTCTTCCGATGACGATGACCAGATGAGATCCTCGATGCTGCCTATCTTGAAAGGCTGCACCCATTCGCCCAGAGAGAAAACACTTTCGACGAAGTGATGGCGCAGAGAGGGGTCGCGGACACCATCAAGCTTTCCTGGACCCGACGCACGGCTTAAACCTGCGAAACCCACTGGGATCGGTGCGATCCAGCTTTCGCGGACACTTCCTCCCCTCTGGACCCATTTTTTCGCGGCGTCCGGACAATATTTCCACTCACGCCGGCATGCCGCCATGATGACATCAAAGCCAGAAGGTGCATGCTCAGCATCGGTGCCAACCCCCTCGGATATGGTGTCCAGAAGGTATTGATGTCGGGAGACCAGCCCAAACCCAGGAGAAAGGGCGTAGCGCAGTTCTGCGAAGGTCGCCTCATTTCCCGCACGGTCAGGCATATGCTTTACAGCCCACGGACGGGTCAGTGAGGCCGGAATGTCGCCCCTTTCGAACATAACCCCGCCAGCCGCACGCATCGTCATAAGCAGATCCCGTATCTTCTGAAGGTCCCGCGTGATGCCGGCCTTCTCAATGGAAAGCCACCTCGGACATTCAACGGCGAAGATCAGACTGACATCCAGGTTGGTTCTGCCTTCTTCAATGATGGGGGCTATCTCACCTTTTGAGGTGAGCGGATTGCGTGATTGGCAGAAACTTCGGATCATGCCTGATCCAGTGCCCGCCCAATATGGTAGAGACTGTTCGCTATGCCTGTGGCAGACCACCCCAACGCCGTGGAACGCGATATCTGACAGAGGGGTCCGCCCCGCCCTCCTGTGCAGGGCCCACATGAGGCCAATAAAGGCCGTTATTGAGGGGAACCCGTGTGTGATCGGACTGGAAATTGCGTTGGCACCAGTGATCGAAACGTGGGGAAGAACGATGTAATGCGTCGTATCGGTCACAGCTCACACTCCTCCAGGCCGGCAGGGCCGACTGTTGAAAGCATCAGATAGCGGGCCGCCCTGCTCGCGAACTCGGAGGGGTTGAACCCTACGCCACCTTCACCCCGGCATGCGGACAGGGCAGAAAGGGAGCTGGCGAAAATTTCAGAAACCATCAGGACGGTGGCGCACCAATCAGACATTTCTCCGCTTCTGCCTGGAGGGTAGCGAAACCATTTTTTCTCCGTCTCAATCAGGGTGCAATCGTCGCTGTTGAACCACTCGGAGGGATGGGACCCCCTTACATCCTCAGAAAAGGAGATGAACCGTCCTATCAGATCATTCTCAACATTTCTTGCCCGCCCCTGCGCGATGGAGTTTTCCTCTGATAAGGCATCCAGCATGTCAGTTACTGCCCGGCTCAGTCTCAGGAACACACTCACTCCGCTTTCCTGGTGGGATAGGGTGACTGGTCTGGCTATAGCGTTCCACGCAGGCGGGATGGATGGCAGGAGGTAGTTTTCTCCGAACCTGCGTGCATTCAGGTAAGAAACGTTATGTGGCTTGCTGCCGCCAATCTGGCGCATTGCCAGACCCGGCATAAGGGAGAAAGAGAGGTCGGATGCCTCACCCTTACGCCACGCAGTCCTGGCCTCCCCATTCGCCTTACTGTTCACCGTCCTGACAGCATGATACACGAATTGGACAACGCAGGATGCGAATACAGGCTGTAGGATGACAAAGTCATCATCTTGCTCGGCCGAAGGCCCCTTGAGCCAGTAAATCTGCTTATCAACTGATGTAGGCGTGCGCTCGTCCGGCTCGGCAACTCCCTCCATAAATCTTTTCGGGTGGTCTATGTAGGTAGATAGGGCGCTTTCAAGACTTTCGTCGCGTCCTATCATCCACTCCGCGACAGATTTATCTTCGACTATGACACTGATAAATGCTGCGACATCCTGTGTTGTCGCATCTGCTGCGACATCAATCGTATAGTTCCGACTTTCCAGAAGTGTGGCAGTGCCAATGTAAGTGTGCCGAGGAGTTTCACGAAGTCGCATCCAGATATTTCTGGACCGAGAAGACGGATGCCCTCCCTTTGCTATGTGCGTTGCCGGGAACACTCTTTTTCCGCGAAGCGCCATGTCAAAAAGGATCTCGGAAATCTGCCTGTGCGAAGCAAAGGCGTCTTCCCGGATAACTTTCTTCTTGCGGAGGCGCTCAGTGGCGAAGGTGCGTATAGCCTCATCGAATGCCACCGTTCTCCTTATGTCATACATCTAGAAACACCTGCTCTCCCTAACGCCCGGACTTATCCTTACTTATCCAGCCCTTTCGGCAAGGTTATTTCCTTTTTTCGCGTATTTTACAAGGACAAAATCGCTTCCAAATAAAGGATAGATAACCCCCAGAATTAAGGCCGCCCCGCCTCCTGCCGCCTTGATGCTCAGGCCTTCATCCTGTATAATCCGTAGCATGTTATTTCGATTTGTTCGTTAGTTACACGGGATTTGATCGCCATGCCAAAACAGGAAATTATTCTCACGCGGCCAGCGGGTGACGACCATCAAGTCGTGACTTTTTCCGTTGAAGGGCGCAGCCGGAAAAAGCAAAAGAAGCCCTGTAAAAATTGTCCGTGGAGAAAAGATCGGGTTGGCAAGTTCCCTGCAGAAGCATTCCGCCACTCAGCGGCCACTGGATATGACATCCCGGAAACAGTGCGGCTGAGTGAGCGCCCCTCCATCTTTGCCTGTCATCAAACCGGACTGGAGGCTCCGTCGACATGTGCAGGCTTCTTGCTGGCGGAATCCTCCCGGCATAATTTGGTGCTGCGCATGTCTAACGAGGATCCCACCGCTGGCGTAGAAGATGGAGGGCACGACCTGTTCGACAACTATTACGATATGGCAGTTGCAAACGGTGTCCCCACAGATGACCCGTGCATCACGCCATGCTGGCGCCCAGGAAATCGCCGAAAGTCTAATAGGACGGAAACTGGGGCTGTGGACCGTTGAGGTGCTCTGTCAGCACCCTTTCTGCTCCAACGTCATCCAAATCCATGTAGTAGGAATCATCCACTATGTGGCCTATTTCTGACGCCGACAGGCCAGCGTCGAGAGCCTGCTGCAAGAGATCCCGATCAAGGCGGTCGTATTTGAAGCCCACCTCCAGAATAGGATGGTCATGAGCATTATTGGCCATAAAGAAGCCGTAGCTAAACCCTTCCGGCGTGACACTTCGAGCGTTCTTGGTCCTCTGGGACTTCCCACCGTATTGGGAGTGCATTTTACTCCCCTCTGACGCCTCGACGGGAGCTATGGGAAGATCTCCGTTGAACCTGCCCCACAGAAGCGTCTTTTTCGTGTATGGCGATCCTATGTGATTTGGGTCGAAAGAGGTCCGCCAATGAGGCAGTCCGGTCAGGTTGCCCAGCCGGCCGACCGGGTTCTCAGCGGCCCAGATGGATGGGCGGAAATACTCGACGGTAGCCCACGTCTGTCTGGCCAGCGCTATGCTTGCCGCGGTGGTGCCATCGGCATCTTTTCGGGCAAAGTGCCTGGCACCTGATGATGCGAAATCCGTGCAGGGAACCGCAGCCAAGATGGCGTATATGCCGCGACCTCCGAAATCCCCGAAATAATCGGCAAAAAACTCCGGAGAGAACTTCATAACGTCTCCCATATCGGGGTCATTCTGAATGTCGAACTGGTAGACGTCGTATCCCGCTTCCCTCCACGGCTTCGACCAGTTCCCTGTATGGTCATAAAGGGACAGGACCACCCTTTCAGAATTTGCGCTCAGAGAGTTCCTGTCTGCCCCCTGCGCGGCCGTATGCTGTTTCCAGCCGTCGATAATGGTCTCAGCCTCGGGAACCTCAAGCAACCTGTTCCCGGCCCGCTGGAATGCCTCAGCTTTCTGCTTGAGGCGAATAATTTCTTCTTTCCCTGGCGCGTCAAATAAATGGTGCGGCTGGAAATCAGGCACCACAGGTTGTGAGCGCAGGCTATCCAGAATCCCGTTAAATGCCTGATCATCTTTGACGTCACAGGAAACCCCGAAATCAAACAGATCGAACTGGGCCTGCTGGATTTTGACTGGAGCGTTCATGGCAATCCCTTACCGTCACAGATGAAGTATTAGATTAAGCCTTAAGGCGAAACGCCTTGGCTCGCCTCCGGTGGCTCCATGTCATCCTCGGGTGAGTAATTCACAACTTTCTGAAGCAGATCTTTGGCCGCCTGTTCGTATTCAGGAAGATCCGGGTGGGTCAGGACGAATGTTCCTCCCATCCCAGGAGAACCTGCCCAGTCGCCGTTATTATCTTTTGCGAATGGATTGATCACCTCGGTTCCCCCGACGCTGTAGAGTGTCGTGAAATCACCGGACATCGCGGCTATATTTGCCGCCGCAACGGTAAACATTGGGATATCCTCAAGCCGCGCCTCCAGCAAAAGGAGAGTGAGAGTTTCGTCGTCCAGGGAGAGAAGGCCCATATCAAAGGACCCATCCGGATTTGGATAGATCTCAATCCGCTCCTCGCAATAACAGTTCACTTCCGGCCCTGGAGGGCACAGGAAAGCCGGGGTATCCTTGAGAAGCAGAACAAAGTCACCTGAGAAGGAATCGTCCTTCCGGTATCCACAGTTCTGCAAGACGGTTGCTGCTCTCTCGTCCATACCCCAATATCCCTTATACCGGCTCTAGCCGTATTGCTGTGATTGAGCGGAATCATATTTATCCATGATGCAAGGGACAAGTTGCACTCCATCATGTGCAATAACCTTGCTGTCAAGGCCAGAAAGAGAGAGATAGCCTTTGATTTGTCCGTTTATTGCTAATGACATTTATTCCTTTTCCATGTAAAATTATCACTGAAATCAGACATCTGGAAACACAATGTTTTCAGACACAGGATAAGCGGCTGAGAGGCATCATGACCCCCGACATTGAAAACGGAAACACAAAAAAAAGCACCCTTATCCATCTTGCTCATTACTTAGGCGTTCTCGCCTCTCTTGCGGTTGCATGCTTCTGTGGGGACCACACTCTCATCCGCTTTGTAAGCATGTGCGTGGCGATTGTTCTGGTGATTGTTCTGTTTGAGGGCGGCGTGACCAAAATGGTCGCATCAGATGCATGGACATCTGAGAAGTGGGATGGCCTTAAATAATGACCAGCACCACTGTCCTTTCCTCCTCATTCCGCGGCGTAACCATCCCTGGAAAGATGATGACCCTCCGGAGGCTTCCTTCCGGGATGCCTGTCCCTAAATTTGCCACCTGGAAAGACGGTGTCCCGGATCTGGCTGTCATGAATCCGGAGTATTTTCGACGGGCGCTGACTGGTCGGCTTTGCTGGATTTGCGGCAATAAGCTCGGGCGGTTCGCCGCGTTTGTGGGCGGCCCAAAATCAGCGGCCTCCGGCCACTATACGGAAGCGCCGTGCCATAAAGAGTGCGCGGAGTTCGCCGCTCAGGTCTGCCCATACATTGTCACCGGCAAAAACATGCGTCGAGCCGTCTCGGCAGAGGTCTGCGAGATGCTGGAGACCGGAGGGGATACGAACAACCCGGAGGTCTTCGGCATTACGATTTCGGATGACTGGTCCTTCGACCGGTCAACGATGCTCTTCTCTCTGCGAAATGTAGTCGAAATCCTGTGGTGGAAACACGGTCGCCCGGCCACGAAAGAGGAGGCCTGCCGGGCCGCAGTTCTTGGGCATGCCGCTGTCGTCGCTCTCGCCGAGCAGCAGGGTCGGCCTCCCTCTACAGTCAGGTCGTTTCTCAAGGACGGTCCATATCCGAAGCAAGTGTCAGCAGCATGACCCCCACCCATTATGGAAATTTCACTGAAAACTTTGTCCGCGAACTAGCTTCTGTTATTGGCGACCGGCGCGTGCTGGAGGTCTATGCTGGTAACGGTTATCTCGCGTCTTTGCTGAGTGAGCGCGGGGTAGACATTATTGCTACGTCACTCCTTGCCTCGCACGACGGTCATGATCTCGGAATGTTCCACGATGTCGAAGAGATCGAAGCGTCAGATGCGGTTCTGAGCTATGCCTCTCAAAGCGATATCCTTCTGATGTCCTGGCCAACCACATCTCCCAATGCCTTCATGTGCGCAAGTCTCTGGGCATGCCTCTTCCCGGAAAAGCCAATCTTCTTCATCGGGGAAATGCCAAACCCCGCAATGGGTCCTTTCGGGGGATTGCCCGGCTGCGCTTCAGACGCGTTCTTCGATGCCATTCAGGCGCAGGAGCCGCTTCCTGGATATGAACCCCGCAACATACTGGACCGCGCAGTCTCCATTACTTCTTTCATCCCCCGGAGTCAGAACTCATGACTGGAACCACCAAACCGCAACATTATCTTGTTCCCGCAGATCTCTCGAAAGAGAAGCAAGAGTCCGCCCGGAGGGCGGTATGCACGGGCGGAGACCCGGACGCCTATGGCGCGGCTATGTGGGACTTTCGCCAGATCCTGCGTGCCGTCGGAACACCGTTAGAGGGCGATCACGCAGAACAGATCGCAGACTTGGCCAGAACCCTGCAGGAGTGCCGCAAGTATATCGGAAAGCTCCATAAAGACTTGCATTCCCAGACACTTGAAAAGCTTGCTGTGAAGGAAGAGTTGCGGGCCATGAGACGCGCGCTTCGGCAGATTCAGGAGTGTCCGACCACATCCGCCCCAGCCAGCGCGACGCGGACCAAGCGGGGATAATATGCCCCTCTTCATTTCCGAGGAGAAGTCTGTCTTTGACGTTTGGTATGCCGATGTGCTGGTCAACACCGTGAATTGTCAGGGAGCAATGGGAGCAGGACTGGCCAAGGCGTTCGTTGAGCGATTTCCTTCTATCTACAGCCCCTATGAAGCCGCTTGCGGGCTTCGGATGAACTGTGACGGCTCGCCCCTGCCCTCATTCGACAGGACACCTAAAAGCCGCTTACCTCAGTGCTTGTGTGAAGGACAATTCGATAGGACGTGCTCCGTACACAGGATGCGGCCGGGTGCGGTACAGGCTGTTCGAGTTGCGCCGGGCGGCGCGCACCCCTCCGCATCCGTAATCCTCAACCTGCCGACGAAAATTCTATGGAGTGGTCCATCTTCTGTGGATGTAGTGGCCAGATCGGTTTCTGAACTGGCTGCCGGACTCAGGCGGGCGGCGGCCAGGTTTCATACAGTTGCGATGCCTCCACCGGGCTGCGGCTTCGGTGGGCTGGACTGGGAAGCGGAGGTAAAGCCCATGGTCATGAATCTGCTCGCAGACGTTCCTCAGGAAGTGGTCGTTTGCCTCAACCGGCGCCCGCGCGGCTGACGCCGGAGACAGATGGTTTGCATAGCGTCCTTTGCACCTCCGTTTGCTACAAAGAAGAACAACGACAGCCTACAGCGCTATTCTTCCTTTTGTGAGACGCAGCATGACATTCAAGAAAAATGAGACCATAGAAAGCCTTCTGCTGGGAAATTCGATTGAATTCAGTGAGGGACCTAAGCCCGGCACGGTGCAGTTCTATCCCAATCGGGATATGCAGGCACGCCTTAAGCTTCCTTTCAGGAACGTCGTTACCGGGGTTGACGTGAAGGATCTGGCACCGAAGGCAGATGTCACGATTACTCGGCAAGGCTCAGGCGATAAGAAATTCTATGCCAGGATGGACCCAGGTAAATTCGGCATTGATTACGCGGCAAGCGATGTTACCAGCCTCAGCTACAAACCGAAGAACGGGGCACAACGTTTGTTCGGTGACAATAGCCCGCTGGTAAGCTCATTCAGTATACACCGGATCTTCCGCGGCCCCACCGACTGTCGGAAGCCATCATGGGTGCTGAACGTCGATTATCTTCACGGTAAACCGGGCGTTAAAGTGGAATGTACCAATCCCGACCGTATCTTCTCGCCGTCCGGTGGTGTGTCTATGTATTTCCTTCAGCGCGCCTTTGCCGGGCTTGATCCGGAAAGATGCGAGAGGATGACTGCACTCGCCACCCAGATGACTGTGGATTACAGGCTGAGGCACAATACAACCTTTACTCCAAGCCAGGCGGGTGCTGCAGCGCTGTTGAGCTACGCGTTTTCCGATGCGCCCGCCTGGGGCGAGCAAAACAGGCTCTCTGCAGTGAATGAAATTGGGATCATCATCGAGGGAAGCCTTAATGATCTGGGCATCCCTGATAGTGACGTAGTCTCTATCATGAACAAGGTTTCCGCACTGCCTCTGTATGAGCAGTCAGCCTTCCTTATGGCTACAACATCCGTGCGCGGGGGCTGCATAACCTCGGACATGCACGAGGCTGTAGAAAGGGCGATTGAGGCTCCCGACCTTCTGCTGGCCTCCACACCTGAAGAAGAGCCTCCCTCACCCTAACAGGAAAATCCTTGCGCAACAGTTGCCCGCAAAACCCGGTTAGCCCATTGATTTTTAAGGAAAAAATCACGGGAATTAACGCGCAATAAAGGTCGAAGAACCTTTTACCGTTGCATTTGAACGGCCCGCTTCGCCTTCCAACCTGGACATTCCGCGCAACCGAAATCCGATGGATGACGTGGCGTTGCGGCCTGCGTTCGGTTCAATCACTCCGGCGCACCAAAATACCCTCACTTGTCACGGAAGGCCTTGTGTCGAGCGACAAAGAGCAAACCTTCCGCAAGGTCTAATATCATCCATATCAAGGATATTTATCAAAAATATCATTGAAGCAGAACGTAAAATTGAATAACAAGCCATTACAGATCCTATCCACAAGCTAGGTATGCCTAATGGCTCAACAAGACCTTCGGAAACTGACGCCCTGCGACCTCTTTAGCGTCATCAACGATGAGAGCGATCGAAATGTGAAGCTCTCATTGATCCTTTGTCGCTCCCCTGAGCTCACGGACAAACAGAAGCAGGACAACATCACCCTGAGACAGGCGATTAAGCGGAGGGAGGGCCGGATTGCGAGAGCGTATCACGAACTGTTCTCCATCTCGCGCCAGGTCATTAGGCAGAACAAACAGCATGCTGCAGAAAGAAGGCAGGCCGTTGCTGAGGAACTCCGCTTAAAGAAAGTCGAGGAAGAACTGGCCTACGCAGAGCTTGTGGCGAAGAGAATCAGGTCCAGGGCAGAATTATTCGTTGAGTCAGCAAGGAAAATTCTGACAAAAGAACAAATTTCTGCCATCTGGGGGAAAGCTGAACAAGACAACCCTGACCATTTCGCCTTTCAGCATATTTGCAAAAAAGACGTTCGGACGACTGACTAATTCGCGTCGCCCCTGCCCTTGGCAAGAGTGCCACCAGGGTGGCGCTACCAGAGCCTATGGCCCGTCAGGTTATCCCCACGACTGTGGGGAGCACGTGGTTTCTTACCCGGCACTATCCATCGGTTCCGGATCATCCCCGCCCGTGCGGGGAATACTCTTGTCAGGCCACATTTTTCTTCCCAAACATGCAGACCGTCAACCTCCATTCACAAGCCTGCTGAATGCTTCAAGTGGATATTGAATCAGGAAAGCGTTGAAACTCAACGCAACCGGAAAATTCCGAGATGGTCCTCTATGCATCGTTTCGTGTCATCTGTGATCGCCCTGCCTTTTCTGGCACCCGTCGCTAGGATATCCATGACGTAGTCCGGGCGCCGGCCGAACTCGAAACGACGTTCACGGATGGGAGCGATAACGCCTTGCAGCACGCCGATCAGTCGGCGCTTAAGGGTGACATCCCCTACCCCTCCGCGCTGATAGCGCATCTTCAGATCCTGGACCTCTTCAGCGCGATCATCGAAAGCATCAAGATAGGTGAAAACGACATTGCCTTCGACCCTACCTGGGTCGCTGGTCCTGATGTGGTCCGGATCCGTGTACATGCTCATCACCACGTCTGAAATCTGATCATCACTGGCGGACAGTGAAATCACCGTCCCCAGTGATTTGCTCATCTTGCCCTTGCCATTGGGCGCCGGCAGCCTTCCCACGGGTGGTGTGAGGATCTTCGCTTCAGGAAGGATATCCTTCTGTACCTGCCTATTGATGCGACGGACAATCTCATTGGAAAGCTCTATCATTGGCGCCTGGTCGGCGCCGGCCGGAACAAGGGTTGCCCGGAACGCCGTGATATCCGCAGCCTGCGCGGCGGGATAGCACAGGAATCCTGCAGGCACGTCACGCATGAAGCCGCGCAACTTTATTTCCTCTTTAACGGTAGGGTTGCGCTCCAGCCGGGCGACGGAGACAAAGTTCAGATACAGGAGAGACAATTCCGCCAGCGCGGGCAGTTCTGACTGCACGCAAATTGTTGTCACCGCAGGGTCTATGCCAGCAGCAAGATAGTCCAGCGCGACCTCGATGACATGGTTCGGGCCTTTCCCGGCTCTGAAACCTTCGGACTTCCCTAACTCCGAAGCATTGTCTGTTATCGCCTGACAATTCGCCAGCAGAAGGAACTGATCATGGTCATACTGGAGCGCCACGCGATTGCGTAAAGAGCCTGCGTAATGGCCAATGTGAAGGGGGCCGGTGGTGCGATCGCCTGTAAGGATTGTCTGTCTGGAAGATGGGATGAATGACATTGATGGGGTCTCCATTTGGTAGGAGCCGCTGCATCATCACATCGTGGGTTCATCCATGCCGCTTGATACAGCGGCACAGGGCATTACCCGACTGTCCGCGCTTTCTAAGCGCGGGGCCAGACGGAAGACGAAAATGATGCGATATTCATCATGCGTCATGGATAACAGGAGGATGTAGCATAAGCAAGCCACCCCCCTGTATATTCAGGTTTATTACGGAGCGGGGGATGAGTCTTCGTCAGGCTCTGGTTTTGCGCTTAGATCCAGATTATCATCATTGATGCGCAGACCTTCCGGCAGGGTTGTGAGTTCTTTGCTCAAGGTAATAGCGGGATCGCTCACCAGTGAAATGGCGCCCTTCGGATAACGGCTTCCGCCAACAACGCAGTAGCCAAACTCATCAGAAATTTCATCAGCTACCAGTTCATCCAGAACTCTGGCAGCATCCTCGGACATCTCAGAGAAACTAGGTTTGATTTCGTCAGCCCGGAGGCGGCCCGTAACGTCGACTGTCACCTCAGTATGTGCCGGCAAGCCTATTTCTTCTGGAGAGACGCCGTCCGTGTCCCACTGAATATTTTCAATTTTAACCTTAACCTGCATTTGTTCCCCCTGGATCTTTGCATTCTGTGCTCTAATATAGACTGACAGCATGCAAGGAACCGGTCAAAGCGTAATTCTCAGGCCTTTGCTGGTCGAAAACTGCGGCGGTAAGCGGCATATGACCTGAAGAACGTCTTGAGAGCGGCGTATCGTAAGTATAGAGCGTCATCCAAAGCATCATGTGCCTTGCTGAGCCATGGCGGCCTGGCTGGGAACGACATTGCCGCCTCCACGGCGACTTCCAAATCGACTGATTGGGCCAATAGTGCCCCTCCCAGATCATAAGCAATATCTGACCAAGTCACAAAGCGGACCTGCGGCTTGGCTATCTTGGGGACCGAAGAGATCAGGGTTTGCCACCAATCGCGATCAAATTCGTGACCTCCGATCAAAACCTCAATTTCATTGCTCTCCAGAAAACGCTTTAGGGATGAAACGACATCACAGGCCTTTGGCGCGGAGGCTAACTGCTGCCTGGAAAGGCCATGTATCTTTTCCGACTGGACATCCCAGAACCCGCGTTTTTCCCATTTCTCTGTGGGGCGGATACATGACGCGAATGTCTCAGAATTGGCATTGAACTGGGCAATCCCGATCTGCACTGGATAAGAGAAAACACCGGGGCCTTCTTTTTTCGCTCTTGTGGGAAATGAAGACGCTTCAAAGTCTGCAAAACCCACTCTGTTATAGGGCAGGAAATCCTCGACAAACTGTCTTGCAGACTTGATCACAGGTTCTAGGCTCCTTTGGAGAAATACGATGCTGCAGCCTGAGCGGCCTCCGTAAAGGACGTCAGGACGCGGCCTTCCCTGATGGATGCAGCAAGCATAAGATTGGCAGTCATTCCAAATTGTTCGACAAGCATGCCCTTTGCATCGATAGGGTTCCCAAGGTTATCCTCCATTGTGCCGCCTGGGGATAGACTGGTCACTTCCGAGGTATATGTGCCCCGGAGGTCAGGACTCTCGATATATCCGAAAACGGGAATGCCTAGCGCGCTTGCGAAGCCGACCTCGTAAGCCGTCCCGTCGTCAACATTCGGCCCTCGGAATGGCGACAGGTCTGCGATGACAGCCTGGCTCTGACGAATAAGGGCAATGTTGGCATGGAATATCGCCCGACCCTGTTCTTCTGGTGTCATGCCATCAAAGAGCGGCGGATCGGAATCAAGTGGATAAAGGCCATTGATCCCGTTTTCGCTACAGATCTGTTGAAGTCTGCACCCATACTCATTCGCATCCTGGCGGAACACGCCAGGCCCAGCGAGATAAACATTCTTCGCATTTTCCATGGCCGACCGAACCTAAAAGCATAGTGTAATTGAATTTTGGTATTATCACACAAGGAGTTTTTTGATACAATGCTTTATAATACTTCATCTGAATGCGCTTTTGGAAGGATGTTTCCGTGTGCCACGCCTGTCTCGTGAAGGATAAAGGATGCACAACCATTGCTTCATCTCAGTATGAACTGAGCAAGGCATTGGGAGTGAGCGTGAGGTCTTTTCCCCTTCTGGAAGGTTACAGCGAAACCAGCCTTGTGGGCCGATCCTGCCTTTGCCCCATCGACATGAAGAAGCTCGGAGAGGATGCGGGATATGCAGTGACCGCCCCGTACGGGGATGCGGCCCGAACGAGTGATGAATGGATTTTTGTGAAGGTTCTGCCCGGAGGTCGCAAGGGTGACAGAACCTGAAGAGGCGTTCATTCCCTACAAAGGCCTCTTACCCACCCATCATAGCGGCGAGCCATCCCGTCCAGTAAACGGATCATTCCTGGAGGATGAGTGCTGGGGAATGCATGTCGCCATCCTGAGAAGACTTGCCTTGCCGCAGGCCCTGATCGAAATGCTGGACGGGGCGACACGGGGTGCTGCCTTTCCTTACAAAGATCTGTCTCCTTTCCTTCCCTCCGACGTCAATGAACTGGGGGTTCCGGAAAGAAGAGGGAAATGGGACGGGGCAGTCGATGGGTATGTGTTAAGCATGCCGGAAGAGTGCCTTTGGACCACATTGCGCGACTGGTATGGGTGGTCCATTCCATCCCTTGAGACGGTAGAGGCCATTCGGGATCGGATGGGCATAACGGATCTCCTGGAGTTCGGCCAGGGTACCGGCTACTTCGCTTCAGTCCTGGATGCATCTGGCGTCAAGATGACAACCTCAGAATGCTTCAATATGGGATATGATGGCATTGGAGTATGGCGGCGGCCTGACTTCAACGATAGCGCAGAGATGTTCGCGGCCAATCCCGAAAAGCCTGTCCTGATATCCTGGCCGGACCCCGTTGCTGAGAATGTGACACTCAGCCTTCTGAGGCCGGGGCAGAAGATTATTCTGACCGGCGCGCGCGACCGTTGCGGCCTGCGCCCTTCCGTCCTGCAGGCGCGAGGGTTTGTTCGTGATTGTCAGGCATTCATGAGAGCCGTGGTCCCCTCAATGACCGGGGGTCTGAACGATCTGGATGTCTGGCGCGCGCCGGGGTAGCTGACCTTCACTTCACACTCACTTTCCCCATAATAATTTCAGATTCCCGAATGGAAAACAGGATGATTTCCGAGATCGACTACAAAAACCTCGTTCGATTTGTTAAAGATATGCCTCTGTCGCCCGCGAAAGTGAACGTTATCGCATCGGTTCTGCACACAGGACAAACGGATCGGGGCGGTCATGATTACATGGAGCATTTGCAGTTTGTCGCGGAGGTCTCTTGCAGAATCCTGCGTTCTCGGATGCCTAAGCCTTGCGCTCCCCCTCCGCTCCAGCAGAGGGTGAAGGATGTGAGACGGATTGCAGACAAGATGGATGCATTCATAAACAGGCCAGAAGCTCTCTCCAGACATATCTTTCATGGGATCAACGAGACTAGCTCGGTTCATCAGTATGCCGTAGGAATGCTGCACGATAGCATAGAAGACGCGACCATTCGTGGAGAAGGGAGTGGCGAGGTCTTTCGCCTTTGCAGAGAAGATCTTTTGGCTATGGGCCTGCCAACAGTCGTTGTGGAAGCCGTTGCCCTCCTTACAAAAAAAGACAAGCCGGAGACTGATGCGGCCAAAGTGGACCGGTTCGATCCCCTGTCTCTATGGCATAATTATCAGAAGCAGATCTCGCACCTCATGTCCTGGGACGCGAGCACTCCTGCCTCTGAAAGTTACGTCATGGCCTTGTGTGCCAAAATAGCAGACAACCAGCACAATAAAGATCTGGAGCGGCTGCGCCACAAAGACAGAGCTAAGCCTCAGAATGTGGCCAGGTCAGCAATGTATTCCATATCTGAATCGTTTCTGACCAACCAGCTCTTCAGGGTGACGCAGGCCAGTCCGCGCTAAAACAGAGCCACACCCTGCCATGTGTGAGGCGCGGTGTGACTGTTCAGGACTTCCTTCAGATTTCGGGGAACAAACTTTGCATCAGAGATTTGTAGGCAATTTTCTCAGCCGCCTTGATCGTTGATCCCTTCCCCTGAGCTGTGAGTGTTTTTTCTTTGAATGGGAAAGTCAGCTCTATCGAGTGCTCGACCTTAACGCCCTCCTCCACTTTACGCACCACAGCCTTCGGCGCAGAGACTTTTGACTTCTGACAGAACTCCAGCATTTTCCCTTTGAAATTCCCATCGGAGGGCATCTCAAGGAAGCCCTTCTTCACAGGCGTTCTGTTGGCCTGTTTCTGGCTGCCTGAAGCTTCAGCTTGGGAGATGAAAGTAGCCACGCCGCTGGCGACGCCAACACCGTCCGGAACGTCATAGTATTCGACGACCATGCGCATCGCTGCACACTGCTTGGCAATAGCTTTTGACCTGCCGAACCCTTGTCGTTCGATTTTGGTGATAGGTCCACTCAAGAGCGTCACAGACTGCCCCAAGAGTCCATTTTCAGGATTAGACGGGATGTCGTGGAATTCGACATCCAATACTGAGTCGTTCACCCCGATGGAAGAGACGACGGATACAGCGCGGACTGGCCGCATCGCAATATCTTTCATCGCCACTAGCTGCCAGTCCGGGCTGCCCGCCAAGCATGCATGATGGAACCGTAATGAAGCGTTATCCGACTTCATACGGCGAGCGCATTCTTCAAGTAGGCCTTTCGGGTAGACTTCGGCCTTAAAGGCTTCATCTACCACCCTCAGAAGAACGTTATCAGTGAGATGGCGGAACCCCTGGGGCTTATCATTCTCCAGGATTCTGGCGACCCGCTTTTTCATCTGCAGCTTATAATGATCGTCTACAGAACCGAGGTGCTGTTCTATTTCGGCCGCCAGTTCACGCATGGGCTTGCCCCCGGCGTAAGGGAACACGACGACCCCATCAAGATAAGCCATGATGTTGTGCTGATTAACGAAATCGACGAAACGCCTCAACGGGGAAGTGAACCAACCATAGGCCGGGGCCTGGAGGGCAATATGCCCCTGGTTCGTGGCCGAAAGGAATGCCTGCCCCATATCATGAAGCTTGGTGAAGGGCATATCAGCCAGGCTAACGACGTCCCCCGTCTGGTCCCGCCTCTCAATGTGGTTCCGAAAGAGCACAGGAACGCCTTGTCGCAATGCCCAGATGGACAGGACCATGTTGGTGGCGATCATGATTTCCTGGACAATGATGTAACCGGATACATCCTCGTCCTGGGGGCGCATCGGTCGGAACGTCCCGGACGAATCAACGTAGACATCGCTTCTCTGGTCGACATTGACGCCAAGATTGCTCATGCGCTGGCGCATCAGCCTGATAGCAAGGTCGTAATAGGATTTTATTTCCACATGAAGTGAGTGTGACGCATCTTTCAGGATCTTGGAAATGTCCTTCTGAGAAAATCGTCCACGGTGAGACAGGGATGCTCTCTCAACCACCACATCAGAGCACTCCGCATTCCCACTGCAATCTAACTTGAGAAGGAATGTGACGCCCATTACGGACTGGCCAGAATTCTCTGGGAGCAAGGATAGTCGTTCGGCCACCTTTTCATCGGGCAACATGGCCTTTCGCAGTGCATCGCCAGAATAGACTGAAACGACGTTTTTGCGCGCAGCCGCCTCTAATGGCGATCCTCTCTCGATGGATGACACGTCAGCAATGCAGCAGCGTATTCTCCAGCCTTCTTCTTCACGCGTAACACTGAAGGCATCATCCAAATCGAGAGACCCAGCGGAATCAATCGTGAAACAAGAGTAAACGGCTGATGAACTGTTCATGATACAGCTTTCAAGGACTGTCCAATGGCCTTTCGCAAGATCCAAAGTCAGGTTGCAAGGATAGGTTTGATGGAGTAATATCAAAGAAATCGATTTTTCGCAATCACAGCAATGGCTTTTCAATGCCTTGCCTGGAAGTCAGTCTGTGGAAAGAACGTTATGCTGTATCACTTCAATCCAAAATTGTTCGCAGAAAGAAAAGAGCATCCAGATTGTGGGTTGATAGATTTTTCCTGTCCTGAGCTTGGCATTACATTGCTGGGTGACGGTTATGTAAAAGGTGCGGATCTGACCACAAGACGGCCCTACCCTAACAAGCGGTTTCTGGTTGCATGCCGGAATAAGGGACGGGCTGCGGTAAATGGTTTTTTGGTCGAGTGCGAGAAGCGTCTTACAAATTACACGTCCATCACGCGCTGGGTTATCGACTGCGACAGAACAGCTACACATATTATCGATCACATCGTTCTTGACGAAGAGCGTGATGCTGTCACTGAAGATCTGGCACTTTGCTATGCGACCTGCCCTGAAATCGGAGGGTATGATTCCCGGCTTCCTGATATCATGGCTCAGTGGTCACCGGCCTCCTCAGAACCCCGTCTTGAGATCACGCCCGAGAACAGGAACGGGATATTTTCCGACAAAATTAACGAGAAAGGTGAGATCGTCGAAAGACGTGAAACCTTCTACCAGCATACCATTGAGAAAGACCGTCTCATTGGGCCTTATCACTACACATGTGGGCGCCGTCCATCCTATGAGGACGCTTTTCATGTCTGACATTGAGGCCAAACAAACTCCGACGGCTGACGGAAAAAAGAGAAAGCGAGGGGTCTTCGGATGGGACCCCGTCAAACTTTATCAGAACTATAGCACCTCAGAACTCGTGAAGATGAAGCAGGAGATCGAGGCAAAGCCTGAAAACCTAAACCCACAACATTTGGAGGGAACAAGTATCTACATATACACAAAAAGTGCCCGGAAGAAATTAGATGCTCTATCTTGGGCTATTTCCTACCATCTTGCAGATAAAAAGGCTGAAACGAGGACATGATTAAATGACTGAACGTAGTAAGAAGCCCGTCATCATCTCAATTATGACAGGCAATATCTTGCTGAAGGCTTTCGAGGACAGCAGTCATGCTGAAGCTGGGAACTGCACAGCCTCTCTTGCATCTATCGCGGAGATAGATGTCTGGAGCTATTTTGCTGGGAGAGTTGCACTTCTTTCGTTCGTGATGGGGGCAATAGATCGACACCGTCAGACCGATCACGTCCTCAAAAGCAGTGATCTTCTCTATCATCCCTTTATAGGTCGTCTTTCTGATAACGGCGTCAATTATGTCCGGGAGAAATGTGGGAACTCCGACACATCCCCATTCTCCATGGGAATGCGGGATGTGGCCAATTACGTCGCCCGAACATTAGAGATTACCTGATCGCCAGAGCCTGATTGGTTCCTTGCATGATCCCAAGTTAGGTCTGGGATCAAACGCAGGGCCATCAGGAGCACACCTTATCAATGCCTACAAACTCTTTTTCCGCGCACGGCGGGTGGGTGATCCCAGAACCGTCCTTCGAGCAGATCCGGAAGGCTCTTTCTCTGTCTTTTGACTCGTGCGTCAAAAACAGCACGCAGCGTGTCAACGCGTTGCTCAAGGCTTTCCGAGAAGGCCCTGTCTTCAGCCATTCAGAAGAGGCTCCGACATCCCCTTCTGGCCAGATCCCCCCTGAGATTGTCAAGATTGCTTTCCTGGAATTCTCAGTCACCGAAAACGGCCTCAAGGCTGTTGGGGCAATTGACAATACCCCTCCACATTCATCACAGACCGGAAATCGCTGGAAGACTACGGATCTCGCTCAATTGGCACTTGCTGTGGCACGTGACCTGATGAAATCGCGTGGCGGATCAATTGATAGTCTTTTCAAGGCGACGTCTCATGATGAAGTCGCCGGGGCGCTGGGATCGGCCAGTTGCATGCGCAATCTCGACGGCGCTGAGATATCCGTCTATCCCGAGGAAAAGGTGATCCGGCTCGATTGCTATAGTGAGGACGGCAGAGAACCCCTCGAAACCTGGGGAGCATGGAAAACTCTTAACTTCTGCCTTGAGTCGATCCGCTGGGATGATTACCCGAATGCCGGGGGCGGCCTCACCACGCGCCAGCTCATCCAGAACGACGCTATCCCAAGGACTGAAAACTCTTACATGAGTGGACATGGAAAGCTGTCAGCGCTGGAAGAGCACGACGAGGCTGTGGCATTCGCTATGGAGAATGCGCCTGCGGAGGAAGACGCTCCCTCCCCCTGACGGATCAACCGGGAACTCCAGCATATTGACAAGCCCTCCAAGATCTCGGAGGGAAAAATAAGATCAATTTTTTCCTTGTCCTTCAATCCATTATTTTTTTCTTGACTTCACAGTCAATCTGGCTGGTGGTGCTTGCAAGGATAAAATCACGGGGTTATGGTCCGTCCTGTAATCGTTGGGAATGTCCTTGCGTGCTCGCTATGCGTTCACCTTGGTGCCCCCAATTATCCTTGCAGCCCGATGCTTTATCCTTGCATCCCACTTAAGGTCATCACCTTCCATGAATGATGGAATAAACGGCGCTCCGCCCTCCCCTTCTGATTATGATGAAAAAAGTATCCAGGCGCTGAAGGGGCTGGAGGCCGTCCGCCTCCGCCCAGGCATGTATATCGGCAATACAGATGACGGCTCAGGTCTCCACCACATGGTGTTTGAGATCGGCGACAACTCCATGGACGAAGCTCAGGCCGGCCATGCTACCAAAATTGAAATTACTCTGAACGCAGACGGATCTGTTACAGTCGCCGATGACGGGCGCGGCATTCCTTTCGGCATCCATGACGAAGAGGGGATTTCCACTCTCGAAATGATCTTCACGATGCTGCATGCGGGTGGGAAGTTCAATCAGAACGCTTACAAGACATCAGGCGGCCTGCACGGTGTTGGGTCTGCTGTGGTGAATGCCTTGTCAGCCACCCTCTCTGTGACTGCATGGCGTAACGGGAAGCGCGGGAGCGTTTCTTTCCATGACGGCGAGACCGATGCACCGACCAAGGTAGAGGACGCCCCTGAGACCGCAGGCACCTCCGGCACATCAGTCACTTTTTTACCGTCTCGCGAAGTGTTTCCCAGCATTACGTTCGACTTCAAACGGCTTGAGCGCCGTTTCCGGGAGCTGTCGTTTCTCAACCCCGGCGTAAAAGTCACCCTGTCCGACCTGCGCGGTGCTGAGCCGGTGGTTCGGGAATACCTTTCGACCGGAGGCGTGGCGGAATTCGTCGCCTATACCGATCAGCAGCGAGATTTCCAGTCTATCCTGAAGGCACCCATTGTTGCATGTGGGACGCGGCCGTCCAAGCAGGGCGACAAGGATATCGAGGTCGAGGTCAACGTCGCGTTTGAATGGAACAAAGGACACAGCGAAACTGTTCTGGCGTTCACGAACAACATCCGGCAAACGGCCGGTGACGGATCACAGGGCACTCATGTCGCTGGTTTCCGTCAGGCACTGTCCCGCGCTCTGACTGTGTATGCTCAGGCTAACAACCAGAGCAAAAAGAAAGCCGATGAAATCGTTGCGGAAGACTTCCGCGAAGGACTTACGGCTGTCGTCGCCATCAAGATGCCGGATCCGAAATTCTCGTCCCAGACGAAGGATAAACTGATCTCCAATGAAGCGCAGAACCCGGTTTACACGCAGGTCCTGGACTCTCTGACGGCCTGGCTGGAAGAAAATCCCGGCCCTGCCAAGGATATCCTTGCGAAAGCAGAGGAGGCCTCAAAGGCGCGACTGGCCGCCAAAAAGGCTCGTGATGGGGTGCGGCAGAAAGGATCAATCGGGCTGGCCAACCTTCCTGGTAAGCTGGCAGATTGCCAGACCAAAGACCCGGAAAAGGCCGAACTTTTTATCGTGGAAGGTGACTCCGCAGGCGGATCTGCCAAACAAGGTCGAGACAGAGCCTTCCAGGCCGTTCTGCCTCTGCGCGGTAAGATCCTGAACGTGGAATCCGCTTCCATGGAAAAGATCATCGTCAGCGAACAGATCGGCACGCTGATGTCTGCACTCGGGTGCTCTTTTGAGCTGGATGAAGAAGGGCGGATCGCGTTCGTCATCAAAAAACTACGCTACAAGCGTATCATCATCATGACCGATGCAGACGTGGACGGCGAACATATCCGCGTTCTTCTCTTCACGTTCTTCTATCGCTGTTTCCCATCCATCATCAATGACGGATACCTGTATGTTGCGCAGGCACCGCTTTACCGTATCCGGAAGGGCAAGCGGGACCGTTATGTTCTGGATGATGATGAACTCAGCACCCAGCTTATTGCAGACGGCATCGTCAACTGCACCCTCGTGACAAGGGATGGTGAGCGTATTGAAGGTGACGCGCTGGCAGCCACTGCTAAGCGTGCCATCTGGCTTGCCAGTATGATCAAACAGGCTGACGAACCTATCGGAATACCAGAACTGACCACATGCCTGGTCGTAACAGGCGGGTGGGACGCTTCCGTATTTGAAGACGCTGAGCGGGCTGAGGGCATCATCGCTAAAGTCTCAGAGAGCATGCCGACGCGTCTTGGGGACGCACGTATCAAATTCGCTGGCCATTTTGAAAATGGCGAGATGAAGTTTGAGTGGTCACGACGCAACGTGACCAGAAATTCCACTGTGTCTGCTTTGGATCTGAATACCCCCGCAGGTCAAAACCTTGCTGGAGCACGTGAGGAAATCCTTAAACTCTACTCCGATGGAGAAGCAGGGGCATCTTCCTACCTCGAAATCTACGGGAAAGATGGGGAACTGACAGACAAGATCATTCTCCACACGCCCTCCGATCTTGCTTTCGCGATCACTAATCGTGGCCGCTCTGGCGTGAAAATCGGCCGATTTAAAGGGCTGGGGGAAATGAACTATGCGGATCTGTCAAACACAACCATGAAGCCAGAAAGTCGCACGCTTGTGCGGGTATCCATCGCCGATGCGATTGAGGCCGATGACCTTGTCACTCGCTTGATGGGAAGTTCCCCGGCGCCACGCAAGGAGTTCATCGTGGAAGGTGCCGACCGGGCGATCCTCGACCTCGGTAGCTGAGCACTGCCCTCCTTCCAAACGCACAATCACTTACTCAAAAGCAGGCCCAAAAAGCATTATGAGCAATTCTGATAACATGATCGAAGACCAGAACGACATCGATGAAACACTGGCCGACGAAGTCGAAGGCAAGGATATTGGCGCAGTAAATATTGTTCCGATGGAAGACAGCATGTCTACTTCCTATCTGAACTACGCCATGTCCGTCATCGCTTCTCGCGCACTGCCGGACGTAAGAGACGGGCTAAAGCCCGTGCATCGACGGGTCGTTTACGGTGCAGCGCCTTTTATCTCCAAGGGCGTCGTCAAATCGGCGCGTATCGTCGGTGATGTGATGGGTAAATATCACCCACACGGTGACGCTTCGATCTATGATTCATTGGTGCGTATGGCGCAAGACTGGACGATGCGCCTCCCGATCATTCTTGGGCAGGGAAACTTTGGCTCGATTGATGGGGATTCCCCCGCTGCGATGCGATACACTGAAGCTCAGCTTCAGCCGCAGGCGCATATCGCGCTCATGAAGGATATCGACCTCGACACGGTTGATTTCGTGCCCAACTACGATGAATCCGAGCAGGAACCCTCCGTTTTGCCGGCGCGGATTCCTCTTCTGCTGATTAACGGTGTGGAGGGGATCGCCGTAGGCTTCGCATCCAGCATTCCGCCTCACAATCCGGAAGAGGTTATACAGGCGACGATTGCCGTCATCCGCGACCCATCCATCTCCGATGAAGCCCTCCGACAGATCATGCCTGGTCCGGACTTCCCCACCGGGGCCGTCTGCGTCGACAACGGAGGGTATGCCAAGGCATTCGCGACCGGTAATGGCTCTGTCCGCCTTGTCGGGACGCACGAGCTGAAGACATTCGAGAGCGGCAAGAAGGCCGGTCGTCAGCAGATCATCCTGACCTCCATCCCATACATGGTCAACAAATCCGGACTGGTTGCGAAAATCAACGAGATGAAAAACACGAAGGGTGAAAAATCCTTCGGATTTGGCGATATTCAGGAAATCCGGGACGAAAGTTCGCAAAAAGGCATCCGCATCGTCCTCGATCTCAAGAAAGATGCCAACGCTGACCTGATCCTGAAAAATCTGGAATCACGCACTCTGTTCTCCAGAAGCGTGAACTACAACCTGACCGTCCGCGGTCCAGGCGGAAAGCCTCTGCTTCTGGGTGTCCGTCAGGTGATGGACGAATTCATCGACTTCCGCAGAGAGGTGCTGTGGCGTCGCACAAACTTCCTGCTGGAGAAAGAGCGGAAGCGCCTCCGCACGCTCACAGGCCTGTTCGCAGCTCGAACTCAGATCCGGGACGTCGTGAAAATCATTCAGGACAGTGAGGATGGCCCGTCTGCCAAACTCGCCCTTCTGGAAATGAAATTCCCAGTAGAGGCTGATCTGGCAAAATATCTGCAAGCTGTGGAGCCAGACGATGATCTGCCGGAGGTCTTCCGCCTCACTGAAGATCAGGCAAAATCCATCCTGGAAATGCGCCTCATCAACCTGACTAAGCTGCAGTTGAACGACATTGCGGATGAGGCGGTTAAGCTCAAAGCCTCCATGGAAGGGAACCTGCACCTTCTCGCGACCCCAGCCGCGCTGGATGAGGTCATGATCTCAGAGATGGAGGAATTCCTTCAGGGCTATGGCTCCTGCCCTCGCCTCACCGAGCTGCAGCGTGGTGTCGATGAGGTCGAGGACTTCCAGTTGTATCCGAACGTGCCGGTCGTTCTGTCTGTCACACACCGGTCCTACGTTCGTATCACTGAGCAGGATTCCTTCCGCGAACAGAACCGGGGTGGCAAAGGGCGCAAGGCTGGTGCGGTGCCGCGCGATGAAGACTTCGTTACGCATACCGTTCCCTGCATGACGCATGACATGCTGACCTTCTTCACGTCTTACGGCAAAGCATACGCGGTGCGCGCCGGTAGCTTCCCGATGACTGCCAGCAGCTCTGCCGGGCGTCCTATCGTGAATTACGGTATCGAACTCGAAGACGGCGAGCAGATCGCTGCGGTCATCAAGATGCCTGCAACGACGGCCGAAGCTGAGGATAAATATCTGATGTTCGTGACATCTGCCGGCAGCGTCCGCCGCAATAAGATGTCAGACTTCATGAACATTCGCAGCAACGGGAAAAAGGCTATGAAGTCCCAGGATGGCGGGGACATCAATCTTCTGGCCGTCCTTCCCTGTCATGAAGACGTTGAGGATCTCATTTTGGCATCAAGCTCTGGCCGCGCGGTGCGCTTCCAGATCAACGCCAAGAATATTCGCGTCTTTGCTTCCCGTGATTCTGCCGGAACGCGCGGCATCACGCTCGGCCCGGCTGAGCGGTGTGTCAGTGCCTGTATCGTCCATCACTCGGACGCGACACCGAACGAAAGGCAGGCTTACCTGGCTGGCGGTGAGAAGGTCATCAAAGAGGGTGATAGCGAATTCACCGTCAAGCTCACCCAGGAACAGATGGAGAGCATGGCGGCGACAGATGTCACGCTCATCACTGTCTCAGAACGCGCGATTGGCAAGCGGTTCTCCAGCCACGAAGTCCGGGTCAGTTCTCGTGGTACCAAGGGTGTGTCGATTGGGACATTCACTCCTGCGACTGGGGGGCTGGTGGGCCTTCTGCCCTCCGGCGACACTGATGGGCTTCTGATTGTAACGAGTGGAGGCCAGGCTATCCGGACTGGCTGTAAGGGTATCCGTCGGATAGCGCGTTCTGGAAGGGGGGTGATTCTCTTCCAGGTGCCGCCTGGTGACAAGATCGCCTCTCTCTGCATCCTTGAGGCCTCCACCGCTGGCGAATTTGAAGATGAGGATGATCTCGAAGCCACAGAGGCTGAGGGCGAGGAGGCATCTGAAACCGATGATGAAGGTACTGTAGAAAACGCCTCAGCGGAATCCGACGAAGAATAATTTCGACGGAACACGGAATAAAGGCGAGGCCTTCCTGAAGGGGGCCTCGCCTTATTTTTTGACTATCTCAGTTTGGCAAGGCCAATACAGCCTGGGTGATCCATTCTTAGCTCAAAGGGTAATTTATTAGTGAGTATGATCACTTTGATTATCGATTTTTACTTCTTGATTCTTTCTTTGGTTGCCCTCTTTTTGTGGTCTAAACGCGCCAGAGGATACAGGTCCGGAGAAGGCTTCGCTGCGATAGTTCTTCTTCTTCTTTGCGTATGGCATAATGTCACTAATGTTGTATCAAAATTAGATCTTGAAGCAATACCAGCTCAGGAATGCTTTCCTGATGATGAGTAGAGCCGTTTAGGAGCAAAGTAATTAGTTATGGGTTGGAAAACTTTTAAAGACCGTTTCTGCAACAGCGATTACATCGTGTCAGTAGAAAGTGGCGATATCTGCATTGGCTCTCCCGTGAACCCGACCCTGATCCGGGTTACGACGGAGGGAGAGATGCGAAGCGCTCTGCGCATTAGGGGCAAAAAGGCATTTCTCTCCTTTTTGGAACAGAACCTGCCTGCGCTCGCGGCTGCTTCACAGAGAGAGATCGTAGCCGCTATTGCCGCCGAAGACACATTCGGTTCAAATATCAAGGTTTATACATACTCTGGCGGCGACATACTTGAAAAGTCATGCGAGCAACTAGGCTGGCCGAATGTTACGCATGACGGTGAGCTCATGAGCGAGAACACCTTCTCTCCAGATCGCGCTTACATCATAGAATTGGCCCTGCGGGACGCGCAGTCCTGGGCGGAGCATCTCGTCATAGAAGATCGACGCCTCAAAGAGAAACTGGCGAAAATTCACAAAGACATGAATGAAAACAAAGTTCGCCGAAAAGAAACTGCCAAGGAGATCGCCCGTCTTCGTTTAGAGCGTAGAGGTGCTAAAGACTAAGAAATAAAGACTAAGAAATAACCCTGATTTTCCGGGGATGACCCTTATATAAAACTTCTGTCGTTTGCAGAAATACGTTCCCCTATTCGGGGATTGAATTGGTAGTGGTCCCTTGCACCACCTGCGTGTTATTACTCGATTTCAGTATTGTCTCCTTCGCTTTACCTTATTTTTTGACCGTAAGTGTTATGCGGCTTAGGCAATAAGAAGAGAAGCTGCGAATGTTGCTAGAAAGGAAATTGAAGCGATGAAACGCTACCTGACGGTCGAAGAGTTAAGGAAAGATTTCCCTACTGCCTTCAAATCTACTGGCAACGTTGATTTCGGTAATGTTCCCGGCGCTGCAGACATCGCCGAACTGCCAGAAAACTGGACGGTAAATGGTGACCTTAAGCTACAAGGATTAACTGCCCTCCGCGAGATCCCAAAAGGATTGTCAGTCGGAAGAAATTTTGAGCTGGAAGACTGTCGTTCAGTCGTGACCCTTCCAGCGGACATTTCTGTCGGCAGAAGCATCCGGGTGATAAACTGTCCTTCCTTCGAGGCTATCCCTGATGGCGTATCACCGTCGTACTCTTTCTTTATCTTCGGGTGTGAGAAATTCGCGCGGCTCCCATCATCCCTGGATGTTGAATGGTTGACTGTCAGCAACTGCCCTTCCCTGAGGAGCCTTCCGGACAAAGTGGTTGCCCGTAAGAATTTCGAGGTCAGTTCCTGCCCGGCTTTACTGTCCCTGCCCCAGCATCTTTATGTGGGGGAATGGATGTGCATTGCAGAGTGTCCGGAAGTCCGCTCGATACCTGATGGCCTCAATCTCAAGTATGATCTTCTCATGTCGGGGTGCTCACAGATAGAGGAATTGCCAGTCGATCTTCGTGTGGGCAGAAATCTTGATATATCCAAATGCTCGGGGATTAAGGAAATCCCATCAACAGCAGAGATAGGCGGAGCGTTAATCATGCGCGGCTGCAAGGGGGTGATAATCCCTGAGCATGTTGCGGCTGCCTGCCCGAATATCATCGCCTACTCTCATACGGACTATGAAATTGCGCGGTCGCCCGAGCCTGAGGCAAGTTCTCCAACCCCCTGATATTGAGTATTTTTCATGACCCAAACAGCGTTCAAAACCGTTGACGAACTGAAGCGGAACTTCCCAGAAGCCTTCAAGCCGGATGGTTCGGTGTCATTCGACAAAATCGCCGGGGCGGAGTTCATCACCCAGCTCCCAGACAATTGGAAGCTGGAAAAAAGCTTATATCTCACAGGCCTGAAAAGCCTTAAGGCGTTGCCGGCAGGCCTCTCCGTTCCATGTCGCCTTGAGATCAACAGATGTGGCGCTCTGGAATCTCTTCCGGCTGATCTGCATGTCGCTGAGCGTATCGAAGTGATCTCCTGCCACTCTTTGAAGCAGATCGCTGACGGAATTCATTCTCCCAAAGGCATGAGCTTTTCCGACTGCCCGTCTCTGGGGAAGCTGCCGACCGCTCTTGATGTCGATTACCTGAGAATAGTGGGCTGCAATTCGCTCAGGACGATTGAGGGTGGGGTAAACGTTAATAAAGTTCTGGTGGTCAGCGAATGCAGCGAATTCAAGTCCTTCCCTGAAGGATGGACCATCAAAGGGTCCCTGCTACTATCCTCATGTCCTGCCCTATCTGTTCTCCCGGAAAATTTCAGTATTGGCGGGGATCTGGAGGTTAATGATTGCCAAAACATCCGCAGGCTTCCTGATGACCTGAAGGTGGGGCAGACGATCTATATTGAAGACTGCGACGGCATTGAAATACCGCAGGCGTTGGAGAGCACTGGCATAGACATTCGCTACCCAGACAATTTTGCAGTCTCGCCCGCCCCCGATCAGGACACTTCTCTCAGTCCTTAATCGGGAGCAGGCGGAGCATAACCTGCCTGTAAACAGGCAGGAGATATTGCGGGGGGAGCGGCCAGCATATACGTCGAGGACTGCCATAAGTTCTCTACCCTTCCAAAGTTTGTGAGAGGCGGAACCTTAACAGTCATCCGCTGCCCTTCTCTTATGGTGCCTCCAGAAGAAGTGGATGTCTGTCAACTAACCCTCATTGACTGCCCGGATCTGACCTCTCTTCCGCAGCGCCTTTCCTTTACGACAGGTGTGGCAATCAGTAATTGTCCGAAGATACGAGATCTCCCCGAAATTTTGGATTTCAAAGGAGAGATTACCGCAAAAGGCAGTGGTAAAATCTTAGGCGATCACCCCCCTCAAGGCTGATTTTTACTCACAGCCTGATGCGCCCAAAGCCCCGCCCTGAAGGGCGGGGATAATATCATAGCAGCCCGCTCTCCGTCTGCCGTCAGGAAGGCCCACACCCAGTGCGCAGGAACGCGCCAGCAGGCTGCACCCATTCTCCGTCACCACAGAAGATCGGAAGGGTGTAATCCTCTTGGGTGACCTGTCTGAGAGCGGCGAGGTCCGTGATCTCCAGAGGAACGCCCATTTTAGCGACGTCCATGATCCCCTTTTTGTCCCGACGAATGGTTGTGCCGAACGACACCTCATAAGCATCCAGAGCGTCAAGCTCACCGGGAAAATACTTATTGATGGTCGCCCAGATCGTCGCGTCGTTGAAGATGCATTTCATGCAGGATGAGCGCCCCCAGCCGAGGCGATATGGGACTGGGCTAATCACATTATGACGGGCGATGATATCCCATACCTGCTCCTCAGACCACGCGAGAACAGGCCTCCAGGCATCGACGTGCCGCGCCAGTCTTCCTTCCCGTCTATCGCAAGCATGTCGCTCCAACTGGCTGTATCTCGCCCGGTTGGCACTCTCCTCCCGACGCTCCCCCGTGATGAAGAGGACCTTCTTGCCGTTGAATCTCGCCTGATTATTGAGCGCACGACGGCCCACGTCGATCTTGAGAGCAGAACTGCACCAGCGCGTCTGGAGGTTCGCAGAGACTTGCGGGAACTTCAGACGGGTCGAGGGCTTGGCCCGCGTAGTGTCTCGTTCAAGGGTGATCAGGCCATCCGGGGTTTCAACCTTGTGGGGGCGGCCATAGCTATTGTTTTTCAGCATTTCCCCTTCAAAACCGCCTTCGAGCCACGAAAAGTAAAGAGGAAATCCAAAGGCTGCCGCGAGCGCCTTGTTGTAGGATGTCATAAAGCGCCAATCCATCAGGGAACTGCCTTCTCTGCCATCAACTTCATGGTGCCAAAGCTCGATTTTATCGCGGTCAGCGCCCATTTCTAAAATCCTGAGCAGAGAAGCGATGGAATCTTTTCCGCCTGACATGCAAACGATGATGTTGTCGTAGATTGAGAGGTCGATATCGGGAGCATCAAAAAACGATGTCTTCACATCCTTCGGTGAAAGACCGGCCTCAAGCGCGAGTCCGGGAATGACAACCTGGTCATCTACATCATGGGAAGACATGACTTTATCCTAATCCTTAATTTCAATTTATACCTAATTATAGCATGTATTTTCATGCATTGCACATGGATAAATTCTCGGTTAAAAAGGATTGTATTGTTGAATGGAAGGTTAAATCATGTCTGCGAATAAGCCTCCATCACGCAGATGGCGTTTACGACATAGTTCTCAGTGGATGGATTCTTACGAGCTTCCATGCGCTGTGTCTGACCGCGTTGCAGTCGCTTATAACGGAGGGAGAAGCAAAAGCTGGGGGATTTATGGTTATCCGGCCCAGCGTGGGCAAGCTATTGAAGTTGGCGAGGAGCAGGACTTCAAGGCCGCTAAAGTGGCCGCACGCAAAGCCCTGGACCGAATTGCAGCTAACATTGAAAAGGGCATCTTCCCCGATATCCCTCCGCCGAATACGGATGAATGAGGGATGCGTCTCTGCGCAGCACAGGCGATGCATACGTCATCAGATTTCGGGGGGGCATAAAAAATGTTCTGGTGGATGGGATGATGCTTATGGCGAAGCCCTCTTCTGTTTGCAGATTCACCCAACCTTCGCTATTCGCACTTCTTGTTGCGGCATACCCCACCCTGACATGAATTGAACGTCCGAACGTCACCCAGCGCCCCTCTAACGAGAAGAGACGCAGCAACGGCTCCGACGACCGCGAAAGGGAAAGACATCCCTAGCTTCTTCATAGCCTTCCTCATTCTGACAGATCCTTTCTTTTGGCAATGAAATATCATTGCTTATCCTTGCCCCCCCCCTGAAGACGGGGCATTTGATGATTACATCGCAGAAGGCGGGGAAGAAACGATTATCGATCTCGGGCCCTCCCCGGCGCGACAGGCGATGCCCTCCTGCATCCCCAACTTCGCCAGATCTGCACTTTCCGTATCCTTCGCTATCGTGGCATCAGTCGCGGCCTGTTTTTAGCAAGGATTGCCTCTTTCCATATCGATCAAAGATATAGAAAGAAACTTTCTGTGCCGGGCATCAGCTTTTATCCTTGTCCATGGCCATGATCAAGGTTAGGTTTTTACCTTGTCGAAATCATGGGTTTCTTAATTAAGCATGGCTGGTTTTTCTTATCATTACGACCGTAACGGGAAACTCGAACTGATAGAAATCCCCATGGGAACAACATGGCGACCATTGCGGCGAGGGCGTGATCGCACGGTGCGATGGCCCGTATATATTGAGGTCGTTCATAGCTCTGGCGGTCGCATCCCCAAAGCTTACCGGCAGGCAGGTGATCTCAACCGCTCTCGTAGGCGGCATTCCAGAATTATGATGTGGGGCAACCTTCTGAAAAGAGATTCAAGGCCTTTCACTCTTATTTTGCAGGATGACGACACAAGTATTTTCTCACAATCCGTGGGCTGCCCCATCTCCACCTCTGAGGAGGAATTCGGTCAGATGATGTTAGTGCATCATGAAATGGCCCATGTTCTGCTCAAGCACTCTCAGGAAAATCGTAGGAGTGGCGGTAGCGGGCAGGATGTTCTGGAAGAAGGTTACTGCGACGCTTTTAGCATGGCCCTGACACTGGCCCTGACGAAAGACGTTCACGCAGCCCGGAAGATGGCTTCCGTTAGGACTGACTACCTTGCCCTCCGCAGAACTTCAGCTCGATCAGCCGAGCTGAAGTCTCTTGCGCCAGGCGGTGGAGACTTCACTGCACGCTGCAAGGCAGGTGATACGGTCCTTGCTAGTCTGAATTACATTCTGTGCGGGGATGCTATGGATTACGCTATCAGACGATGGCTTGAAGAGCCTTGGGATGCCGACATCAATGCCTGTTCACTGGTGGCAATGGATTGGATCAAGGCCAATTCCTTAACAACTGAAAAGGCCAGCGATATCGCAGTGCAGACTATGAGCGATATCATTGCCGCAACGGGGGCAAAAATCTCCTTCACAATCAAGGCGTTTATGTTGGGCAACTTGGCGCGACAGGAAAGAAGATCATTGAAGAAGAAATGCGGCAAATCCCAACGGCATACGCCCCTTGGGTGGAAAGCGTCGGATAGAATGCAATCCATGTCCCAGCATGTTTGTGAGGCCCCCCAATGAGAGATTTTTGGAGAAACCCCCAGGAAGTTATCTGCCGAAAAACTTATCGCTGTGAAAGCTGTAATGGCCCTATAGCGAAAGGCGAGAAGGCCATGCTTTGTGGAGGGCGTTACTGCGGAACTTTTTGGAAGAGCCGTCACCACCCGGAATGCGCCCTGGCTGAGAATAAGCTTAACAGAGAACTCTCTGGCACCCCTTCAAGCTATGACCCCCCGGATGACTGGTCATCTCTGGCAAGTATCATCATGTCTTACCCGAGAATGTTAAACAGAGATGATATGAGTGAGATCCGGGTCAGGTTTCCCATTCAATGGGTCAGAATGGCGTTTCCTGGCCTCTTTTCCCTCATGCCGCCAGCCGAACCTGTAGAGAGCCTGGAAAGAGCATGACCTTCTATGAGTATCTGATTGCGACAAGGAAGGCCCTGTCTGCACTGACTTTGAGCGTCAAAGATCGTATTGTTTATTCGGAGACCCGCAAAGCCCTGGCACGGCTCTCCTGGATGTTGAAGCCGAGAGCTGGCGGCCCATCTTTGAGAGAAAAGCTTGAGGGGATAGAGGAGTTAGCACTTCACTATGAAGCCGTAGCAGGAAGCTATCTCTCTCCGGAGGATATTTCAGAAGGCCACCATGGCGATTTCGATTGCATGAACCTTCTTGCGTGGATGCCCATCGTTGAGAATTCTGGAGTGCCATTCGTCCCGGCCCGTGCGATTGCTGATCTGAGCGCCGCCGAAATGGGCGCGCTTTCGGGTGAAGTTCCTCAGTCACTTCTTCAACGACTGCGCATTTTCAGAATGATTTCCGATGTTGCTGAAAAAATGGGATGGCGAGGCTCCCTCTCCATCGCCACGGGCGAACACTCTGACCGGCTGTATGAGCGGGCTATCCAAAAGATCACGGACGCGATGGATACCGTGTCTGATAATGAAATGGTCCGATACGTGCGCTGTGGCGCAACTGGTCTCAAGGTTCTGGCCGGGGCAGGACTGGCTGGCCCTGCTCCTGCGCCAGTCACTTTCTCTCAGGATCTGGAAACTGGGCCGGGCTGGATACGAAACGGGAACCGGAGGCGCATCGACGTTCACGATCAGAGGATTATTCAATGCGCTGCTATGACCCCAGAAAACTACAGGCACGTTTTTGTTGCGCGTCCATGGGTGAAGACGTCTCGCTGGATGGTCGCATCTGATCCACACCGCAGGAATACGCCAGTACCCGGCCCCGGCGCATGGCCGGCCGAGTGGCGCGCATTCATCAAAGACGGCATCGTAACGGGGGTTTCGTCGTATTACTCCTGGGCGCATGACGGAGGGCAAGAAGATGCCTGCATGGCTCTTGCTGTGGAGCGTGCCGCACAAAAGATCATTGATACTGCTAAATTACGCCAGCAGCGCCCTGCTTTCTTTGATGTCGACGATTGGAAGTCATTGGCAGCGGGAGCAGATATGCCGGTTCGGCACCATCCGAATTTTAATGACCTTGAGGCTTATTTAGGCGAGGTTCCACCTGGAGGCTATAACTGCACTCTGGATTTCATCGAAACAGATCAGGGACCGATGTTTCTTGAGGCTGGGCCTCCTATCGTGCCGTTCGGCTTCCTCTCCGGTGCGCACCCCATTGGTTTTTCGCTTGGTATCCGGATGGAAACTTTTGCCTATCCGGATGTAAGCGGATATGCGCTCAGCACCCCCGCCGATCTCGATACGACCGATATCAATGCTGTGTCCAAAACCCCGCGCGAAGGGCATATTCTCACGGCACGTGAAGTAAATAAAATCGCGGAAGCGGGCAGTTCACTGCGACCGGATACCGCCAAAACCAATCAGGAATAACAGAATATGACTGACAGCGATTATCTCGACCTTATTGACCGCCTGAGCCTAAACATCACCGCGAACGAACGGGGGGTCGGTGCAATAGCACCAGATGGGAAAGATTTCTGGGGCGACAGTATCCGAGAATGCCTTCAGTGCGTGGCGGCACATTATTCGCCGGATATCGGCAAGGGCAAGTTCCATGGCTTCAGGATTGGAGAGCTTGTGGAAATAGCGAAACCGAAAACGCCCTTAATCATATCCTACGGAGGGCGCCGAGAAGGGTTCCCCTCCGATATCATCGGCAGGTTGGGAGGCGTCCGATCTTTCGATCGTCAGACGATGTCGTTAAAAACGGTCTGCGTTAGAGTGGATGGTGTGGACTATTGGGGGTCTCACCTTGAGATTAAGCCCCCTCAGATTTCCGGAAACGCCTCATGACCCCCCGATACGAGCAAAGATATGGGCGCATCGTCTAATCCAAGGACCAAGGCGCCCTGCCACGGCAAAACGGGATGCCGTCCTGAAAGCCGTGACCTTACGCCACATCTGGCAAATTCCCTGCAGAAACGAATTTTCAAATTGGGCATTTTTCATGACAAAAAAACGAATTAATGAAAGCCATGAGCAGCTTCAGCGGATCATAAAGTCCTGGGAAGGGCATATGTCTGACCGGCAGATAGAGATCCTGCGTCGCGCCCTGCTGCATGCAGAGGAGCGCGGAAGGCTGTCTGAGCGTGAAGCGATGGCTGCGCCAGGAGCCGAAATTCCCGGAGGGATCGAGAGGCTTGACTGTGTCAACATGAACATGTTGCTCCGCCGCACATTCAGTCAACGCAACCTTCCGCTACTTATCGCCGTGGCCGGTAGTATGCTGCGCAGAGGGTTTGCGATGCAGAAGCCCAATGTTTTCCGCAGTCATCCCGGATCAGATGTCGGCGAGGCCTCGCTGCCAGCGAAGGACGATGCTGCCCTTCCTCCTTCACCGGAGGGATGAATTGCCCACTCTTGCCACTACGCTCCCTTCCTTAAGGGCAGTCATTGTTGACATTAGAAATGCAGGAATGCCGATTTCTGCCATCGCGGAAGTCGGTCTGGTCGAGAGGCGCGAAGTTTATTCTTGGCTCCAATCTGATGCGTATGCGCCAAAGCAGGCCGCTCTGGAGCGGCTTCTTCTTGTTAAACAGATCTTCTCCGATGAGGCCGATGGCGCTTTGCGGTTATATTGCCGAGTGTGGAACCGTCGGATGTCCGGGAAACCGACATTAAAGGAAGCCCTTACCTCCGCCGATATCGACGCTGATCTGGCTCGGGAGGCGGTAAGCGCCCTCCGTCATGCCGTCACGAAAGAGCTGGGAAGAGAAAAACTCCGAAAAGACAAGGCTGTCTGTGTTTCGCCAGCCTCGCATTTGACTATCGACCTTGAGGCCTGCGCCGCAAGAGATGAGTGATTGGTAAGCCGCAGCGGCAACGACAGAGAGGATATACTGATATGAGCGTGTTTGTTGATGATGTCCGCATTCCATACCGCAGGATGTTAATGTGCCATATGTGGGCAGACACTGAGGCTGAGCTGCTGGACATGGCCGATAAGATTGGAGTGCCTAGGAAGTGGATACAAACTCCTCCCAAGGCGTCTTGGGTCCATTTTGACATCTGCGTCAGCAAGCGATCGCTGGCCGTTAAGGCTGGTGCCATTCAGACCGACAAATATGGCCCTGTAGAGTTCACCACCATCAGAAGGCTGAACGCATTGAAAGCTTCTGATGACGCTGACAAAGCCAAGGTGCAAGACAGGATTAAACGGCACGAAGATAAGCTGGCCACAATCAAGGAGATTAGGGAGAGCAAACTCCGTGGCCAGCAGGCTTCTCTGTTTTGAGTTGGAGAGGCCCCATTTCATCATAAGCCGGAGATCAGAATTACATTCCGGGAGAAGGCTCTCCTTCCGGGACGTATTCAGGATATTTCGTTGGATCGACCAGTACCACTCCCAGGTCACGTCCAGGAGACGCCGCCTCACCACCATCGTATATATCTGAATAGGGCATCACAAATGTCTTCTCTTGATCTGTGCCCATAAGGGTTAGATCTCCCCCAGGAACGGCCGTCACAATCATTAGACTGTCATTTCCTGGGGAGGCTCTTGCCTGCATCATTATTAGGTCATCAGCATGAGCAATCAGGAAATCTTCTTTGTCTCTCGCGAAAGACTCCCCAGGGAGAAGCCTTTGATCGTAGTGAGTCTCCCATGCAGAGGGGAATAGGTTTCTAAGGCCAGATTCCGCTGTTTTTTGCTGTCGAGGCGTATAATAATCGGGATAGATTGTCGCAACTCTCATCCAGTCGGTGCCAATCTCGTAAAATCCCTCTTTTATGTCCCCGAGGCGCAAATATTCTGGCATGTTTTTCTGGGCTGAACCCCGTAAAATATAGCCTCCTCCACCTCCTGTAGCTGCATATAAAATGTCGGGTCTCCCAGAGTTCGCATCCACACGAATAATGCGAACCTCATCCATTCTTTCTTGCGCGCCCTCCCAGGTCGCTTCGCGTCCCATATCAGAAATTTCATCTGCCGTGAGAGAATGGCCTCTGAATTCAGGTGTCGTAATCTGGGCTTCGATATCAGCGATAATTTGGCTCATTTCCCGCTTCAGTTGACCGACCCCCTGCTCAGTGGGGTCGAACCTTCTGTGAAGGGACGTGTTGAGCTCAAGCTCATCCTCTCCGGTTTTTGCTACTAGCCCGGTGATGGACCAAAACTGTGAGCTTTCTGGTCTTTGGGTGAAGAGCCGGGCCACTATCAAAACCCTTTCTTCTCCGCCCGCGAGGCGTCCCCGGCCTTCAATTGTCGGAGACCTTCTCCCACTGCCGGAAGAAAATCGGAAAGACAAAGGGTGCTCCGGCAACTGGTTAGAAGAAGCCTTATTTTTCGCGTTAAGCATAGCTTTTGCTCCTGCCCTCAAGGGGCGACTTAAAGTTAGTCACATTCCCGGAACGGGTGCGTGAGAAGGCTCGGGGTCATACTCCGCATGAACAATAGGATTGATCACGAAAATCCCGAGCTTGCGACCTGAGACGGGATCGACCTGGCCCGCTCGGTATTCGTCATAGGGAATAATGAACTGCTTTTCTTTGTCCGTGCCCATCAGGTTCCGGTTTTCACCGGGCACAGCAGTAACCAGGACATTGCTTTCATCCCCTGGAGCCAAACAAGCAGAGACAGCAATCAGATCATGTTCGTGCAATGAGAGGAAGTTGGCCCGGTCATTCACGCTTGACTGCCCAGGCTGTAGCTTCTGCCCGTAAAATTGCTCCCATGCCTGGGGATCCCAATGCCGGATGATTTCTTCAGCTTTTGCCAGATCGCCAGGCACAAAGAGTTCCGGATGAGCGAGGGCCACTCGTGTCCAATCACTGTCTTCTTCGTAGAAGCCAACATTCCCCGCCCCCAGCCTCAAGCTGGGCGGCATGCCCGCCTGCGCCCTCGCGGTCAGGACGAAGCCACCATGTCCGGGAGTGGAAACGGACATGATGTCTGGAGCGCCAGATTCAGGATCAACGCGGAAAACGGTAATATGATCCGGCTTGCCCCACGGAGTGTTCTGGAGTTCTGAAGCCCGGATTTCCTTCAAACTGAGCTTCCGCCCCAGAACTTCAGGGTGAAGTATCGAGTGTTCAACATCTGCGACAACCTGCCCCATTCTCCGCTTCAGGGTATCGTGAGGCAAAAGATCCATGCCCCACGCCCTTTCCAGCTTCTTGGGTGAACGTGGTGAAACGGCGTCCAGGATCTCCCAGACCCCAGTGAGATCTCCTGCTGCCTGTGGCCGCCCCACAACAAGGACCTGCTCTTCTCCGCCAGTGAGGCGGCCGATACCTTCCAGGACCGTCAGGCGCCCCCGCTCATCATGAACCGGTCGGAAAGACAGCGGGTGCTCCGGGCGTTCAATACGCGGAAGAGGTTGAGATGGGTTCTCGTGCTGCGACATGTTGCCGCTCTCCTTATTTTTTGAGCGATGATGAGGTCAGGGATGACAAAACGTCATGCTCCGGTTCAGTTCTGGAGTGATGCTCTGGTAACTTGGTAAAACGAGCTCCCTGCTCCACAGCCCTAGACATTCCAATCCCATCACAATACCTGAGTGATGAACTCATCTTATTCCTTGTGCATGCAAGCGAGAAGCTTTGTGCATATTCAAGGACATTTACTTGACTCAAACAGAGTTATTTCAAACTGTCCTTGACTATCGATTTCTCGTTCATATCGTTTCCTTGTGGAACCAGTCTATCCTTGACTGTGCATGGGTTTATAGAGCGGAAATCATCTAAAATTCACTCTGGAATTCATGGCCTGCGAAATCTGAAGAGGCCCCATGAGAGCTATTTCTCTTTTTTGCGGCGCTGGCGGCATGGACGTTGGGGTGCAAAATGCGGGCTTTAAGGTTGTGGCCGCCAACGAACTGGACCCATACGCGTGCAGGACCTACAAGGCGAACCATAAGAGAACCCTCTTGTATGAGGGAGGTCTCGACGAAAACCTTAATGCTCTGTCCAATTATAGTGGCATCGATCTTCTGATCGGAGGTCCGCCATGCCAAGGCTTCTCGGTCGCCGGCAGAATGGATTTGAGCGATCCTCGCTCCAGGCTTGTGTTTTCATATTGCGATGCTCTTGATCTGGTTAGGCCAAGGGCGTTCATAATGGAGAATGTCAAAGCTCTTGGCGCTTTTCAGAAATTCCGAAGCATAAGAGAAGAAATATTCAGAAGAATGTCTTCTCTGGGATATACAATTTCCATGGTTATTCTTAATGCCAGGGATTTTGGCGTTCCTCAATCCCGAGAGAGAATGTTCATAATTGGCTCTTTAACCAAAACCCGCATTGTGACGGCAAAGAGTTTCGAGGGCCGAAAAAAGAGAGCGGTCTGCGTGCGGGAGGCGATCATGCATCTGGGGCCAGCGGGTTGCCCCACAAATCCGAGAACGACTAAAGCAAAAATAACCTTGGCCAAAAGCCCCATTCTCAGGAAGTCACCTTACGCCGGAATGCTGTTCAACGGACAAGGTAGGCCTCTGAATCCTGACACTTGGTCCAGCACGTTACCGGCCAGTATGGGGGGCAACAGGACGCCAATTGTGGACGAGGACCATTTATATCTCGGCATGCCAAGTTGGGTTGAAGGGCTCCACCAGTCCTTACTAGACGGGCGAGGCATACGGGAATACCAAGAAGTTCCTTCGCGTCTTAGAAGACTAACAATAGATGAAGCAATAATTTTACAAACTTTTCCCGAGAACTATGAATTTATCGGGCCTAAATCAAAAATATTCACCCAAATTGGCAATGCAGTACCATGCAAATTAGCCCAGGTTGTAACTGAGGCCGTCAAACAAGAACTATTAGATCTTGCCTAACTAGCTTGCCAACGCTTCTTTGACTATCGGCGTAGACTTCCACCTTTGACTGGGACGCGATCAGGGGTGATCAAAGGCACCCCCACCCGCCAATGAGGGAGAGAGGGACCGTAACAAGCTCTTCGCCTGTATAAATGCGGCGTCGCGTGACACTGATCCCTATCACCCTCAAAGACTGTGGCGCCCCATCAGAACGAGGCTTATCCCAAAATCTGGCAAGTTCAGGCTGAACGGGAAGCCAAAGCTTCAAACCGCGCGACATTCTTTGTCCGGCCATGCCAACCACGCCTTCTGAAGACAGCGCCAGCCATGGGTAATCGCCGGATTTCCGAACGAACCCGGCTGAACTCCACCCTGCGGACAAGAAGGCTGGGCAGTCCTGTTCCTGAACCCCCAATTCCATTACCGCCCCGTCATCGCCAAGCGAGAACCGCTTAGAAACGGACGGTTTCGCGTAGATGACGTCGTAGGTATCTTTCCTGACGACCTCTAAGCCCCGCATCTGATCCAGTCCCGCAATCCACACAACCAAAGGATTGTCGACATCATTTGCCTCATGAGAAGAGGATGTCCTGATGCGCGGCATACTCCTTACTGTCGGACGATAATTTGCACGAGAAGGTGCTGGCTCAACATAGCCCGACACTGCTGCTGAGATCGTTTTGTCGTCCATTATCAGGCCCCGTCACAAGAAATATTGCAAAAAAAGCAGGTCATTTTCATGACTTTATAACTAACCATCACTTTACCCTAAATACTCAAGGTTCCGTTCGCTACACTCTCAAGGATAACGGCGAAATACCCGAGCAACAGGCCTTTCTGAAGAGAAGCGTAATGGTCTGGCGGGGGGTGTTTCAAGGGCTATGCGCTAGGTGTGAAGGCTGATGACCAGTTTGAGAGAGCAGATCCTTTCATCATTGAGATCTAAGGTCCTGGAAACTGACATTGTTCAGGATATTTCCGGATCAGCCGAAATGCCTATGATCCTGGCCATACGCCCCCGGAACGCTGAATTCCAGGATATGGTGGTTTGTGTTTGGCTGCAGGAGACGGCAGATACTCCGCCTCCTTCTCATCAGGCCTTACTCGATACAATCGGAGGTGATGACACCCTCCGGCACAAATTTTTCCTCTTGTCATCATTCAACAAGGATGAGACCCCGCTCCCCTCTCCTGAGAGCGCAACCTACGCAGAATGGGTCAGCGGAACATTCGAAGAGGTGGCAGACATTATCGCTCAGGGTCTTGCCGTCCCGTGCCGGGATATGGCCGAGAGACCAGTATCTAATCCGTTACAAGCGGCTGATGGCTCAGATGTTGGTCATAGCCATGCGCATGGGGAAGATATTGAGACGGGGGGGGATAATACATCGCCCCCGTCAGAACCCGATCTGCCACCCCTGGAGACCATCCCTCCCCTACACGCGCAGCAAGCCGAAACCACAGACTGCGAAGGCACCCCGCACCCTGAAGCTGCAGAGACAAGTGACGATAGGGAGAAAGAAACCGAAAGCACCGCTGCTCAGCCACTGGATGCAAACGACAGGTCCGCAGAGCAGGAACATCACGCCGTCAGCCTGCCGGTCGAGCAAACAGCGGAACACACCTCCTCTCATCTTCCGACAGATGATGTTGAACCTTCTGGGATAAATGAGGAGACCTTCCCCGGCATAGCCCCGTACGACCAGCAGAAGGAAGAGGGCGGCGCAACTCGGTCAGTAACGTCTGATGCGTCCCAGACTGAGCCTGTGACGCCCACACCTGCGCCTTCCCCTATGGAGGAACAGCATTTCGCACCGTCAGTCGAAGCAGTTCCTCAAGCTGAAGAGAGGGGGACCACACTTCATGAGGGCACTGTCTCTACCTCTCATGCGGATGAAGGCCAGCACGGGATAGCTGATGCGGATGAACCTGAGGCGGGCCACCACCCGGACACTCAGCCAGAAGACTATTCCGAAGAGGAGGATGAGGAAGACGACGGCCTTCCGGCCATGGGTTCTTTCCCATCCATGCCAAATGACGCCCCCTCCAGGTCGATCCCCGCCGGACAAAGCGTCACGGTAAATTCTGGCATCCCCACACTCTCGACAGGCGGCGCGCCCCCTCTCTCGTCATCCGATGCGATAATTATGGCTATGGCGGCGACTATGTCTGCGATCATTGGCGGCAGCCCCTGTATGTTCAGTGGCGTCGAGTATTCAATCCATGATCTGACCGATGCGCGCGGCATGCTCCCCGTCATACTCGTATCGGCTGCTCAGTGGGCATGCCCACTTGTCCTTAAAACAAAGGGGAAAGGTGGGTTCTCTTTTTCTATGCGATCCGCGCAGGAAGAAGACGGCCCGTCTCTTCTGGGGTTCGTTGTTACTGCCCTAGAGCTTTCATCCCCTCAAACATTTCTGATGGCGATCGCCGCCTCTCTTGAGCAGTGCGTTCAGTTCGGGGGTGATGGTGGCCGATCCCTCGATATGACGCCCCTGATGGAATCATTCGCCATGTGGGGGGATCATTGGGGGCTATTCGCGGATGATCCAGAAAACGAAGATTCTTTCCCGGCGGGTGGCGCAGAATAATGGCAAGGAAAGATTTCAGAGGCGCAGTTGATGGTCAGGAAATCCTTCCAGACCTGACAACCATCAATATCGAGACCGCTTCCCAAAAACGGAGAAAATGGTGGGGGCAGATCAGCAATCTGCAGATGCTGCAGTTTGCCACGGTTCTGATGCTGGTTTTTGTGCCCCAGACAGGGGTGGCCTGCATGCTATTTTCCCTGGTCCTCTATTTTATGTCATGCGGAAAGAGAAGCGTTCTTCCGCTGAAAAAGCCCATCCAGTCTGGCGAAATAGATCCCAGAGAGACTATCGGCGGGAAAGCGCGAAAAGCAGGCGGGATATTCTATCTCGGGAATGACATTCTGACCGGCGAGGAAGTTTGGCTTACGAACTCCGATGCTCGGCAGCATTTTACGGTAATCGGCACCACAGGCGCCGGCAAAACCGAGACGCTGATCGGTTACGGGGCGAACGCGCTATCCTGGGGGTCTGGCTTCATTTACGTCGATGGCAAGGGCGACGTCTCCCTCTTTGCCAAGACGTTCGTGATGCTCAGGAAGTTAGGTCTCGAAGACAACCTTCTAATCATGAATTTCATGAACTCAAGCCTTCCAGGGCAGACGGGTTATAGAAGGAAATCTTCCAATACGACGAACCCATTTGCCTCCGGAAGCGCGGCCGACCTTACTCAGATGGTCGCCAGTCTCATGGATGATGCGGGTGGTGACGGCGCCACGTGGAAATCGCGTGCCATCGACATGCTTACTGGCGAAATGGATGCTCTCTGCTGGTTGCGCGACCGCGGGATCATTGAACTGGACGCGGGTGTTATCTCGGACTTCATGACGCTGGAAAAGCTCATGGAGCTGGCCAGTCCCGACAACTATCCCGACATGCCGCCCAAGATCCGGAAAGGTGTCCAGACATACCTCAACTCGATCAACGTCGACATGCGCAAAAAGGCCATGGATCAGGAGAAGGTGCCTAAAGACCAGCACACTTACCTTCTGATGCAGTTCCAGAAGGTGCTTGGCACACTGGTCAAAGTCTACGGGTATATCTTTGAGACCCAGTACGGCGAAGTAGACATGTATGACGTGGTGCTTAACCGCCGCGTTTTGATCATCATGCTGCCAGCACTCGGCAAAGCCATGGAAGAGATCATTGCTCTAGGTAAGATCGTCGTCGCCACTATGAAAGGGATGATGGCAGCGACCCTGGGGTCTGTGGTGGAGGGTTCATGGGACCAGGTTGTTGAAAACCGGGTAACCACATCGAACTCACCAGTTGTCGTTGTTTTCGATGAGGTCGGCTATTACCTGGTTCCTGGCATGGACTTGATCGCTGCGCAGGCCCGAGGCTGTGGTTTTTGCCTGATCTACGCCAGTCAGGACTTGGACTCCATGGGGCGTATCGACCAGAAAATTGCGAACGCGGTAATCGGCAACACCTCCACGAAATTCTTCATGAAAATTGAAGATCCGAATTCGACTGCGGATCTTGCCATTAAGCGTGGCGGCAAGATTACAAGGGCGCGCGCCCAGACCTTTGATCGACGCGACCCCTCTAAAGACCAGTTTTTTATGGGCGACACGTCCAGTTATGAAGACATCAGCCGCGTCGACATGATTGATCTCGTATCACAGGGAGCAGGCGAAGGGCATCTGACGCACCTCGGCCAGCTTATCCGTATGCGGGCATTTTACGCGGCTCCCGAACGAACCGTTGATCTGAAGAAAATCCGGCTCTCTGCGAACTATTTCATACCGGTCCCACGCCCCAGCCCTACAGATCTGCAGATAAACATCCGTTCCCCGCAAATCCTTGCTCAACTGCTTGCTGATGATCAGATCAGCAAGATGAAGGAAGCCTCCCGAGAGGCCCTGCAAAACATGCAGGGATATCGAGAAGAAGACCTCCGCACTTCTGATGACCCTGAAGATCAGTCAGATGATGGTCAGGATGAGTCCAGCTCTTTCATGCGTGACGATATCTTGGACCTCGCATGCGCCGTGAACCCGGAGGGTGGTACCAGCCGCCCTCTTATCGAGATCGCTTGTTCGGCTATCGCATATATGGTCATGAAGCGCGATGAAGCCTTTGGCGCTCCTGATGAGACAGCCGTAGCTGCGCCGCCCGTTGCCAGTGGAGACTGGACGAGCGCTGGACGGAGCAGCCGGGGCATGGGCAGCTATGATCGTCAGACCTCACGCGGCTACGGTGATATGCCACCACGTCGCGGGGGTATGGGCACAGACCATTATTCTCCGCCACCTAGCTTTGACACCTGGGAAACTGCGGCTGATACGGCAAAACCCAATACGCCTCATGAGGCTACGGTCGACGAGAAACATATTCCTTTCGACGACGGTAGCAAACTCACGGCCAACCCATCAATCATGCAGGGCCTGGCAGACGCCAACAGGATTGGAGAATTGCTGCGGGACGACGATCAGGAAGACAAAGAGGAGGCGGCCGCCGAGACAAGCCAGAGCGGCGACGTGACTGGCGTCCCGGAAAATCCGGACGAAGACCTTGCCTGGGGCGGCACTTCGGCAGCGACTGAAGAAGGTGCGGAGACCAATAGCGATGGTGGCTCTTCAATGCTCGACGACCTGTTCTCATCTGAGCAGGGCGCGAGTAATTTCGGCGAGGCACCGGGAGAGAGCGAAGGGGAAATTGAGGACCATCCGAGTGCGAGTGGCGCGGCTGAGTATCCTCCGCCGGAGGAAGAAGATGAGGATACAGGGTTCTCTGAATCGGACACATATCAGGAAGAATATGAGCCTGAATCAGATGAAGATCAGGCAGAGGATGGGGAAAGAGTAGCCTCTTCAGAGGAGACCACCTCCAAGGACACTGGTGCATCCGAAGAAGATCCCGCCAGTGAACATCAGGGGACAGACAGCCCGGCCCAGCCATCTACTCCCGCCGGGAAAGAGCCGATTGTCAAAGTTGAGCAGAAGAAGACTGAGGAACAGGTGGAGGTCACCGCCAATGCTGAGGGCGGAATGCTTTCTCTGTTCGGAGATGATGACGACGAATAAGCGCGCTCGCTTGCAAATCACCTCCCTCCCTCAAGACCGCATGGTGAACAATGATAACCGACCACACAACACTCGTTATATTCACATTCTTCTGGGCACTTTTCGCGCCGTTTATGATCAATGCTGCCGTTCTTTGGCTTCCTGTGGTGGGTGATATCAGGCCGGCCCCCATGCATCTGGCGGGCCAGAGAACATTGATTTTCTTAGGCATAGTGACCATAGCCATTACCGGAGGGGTTCGTGCCTTCCTGATGTCTGCCCCCTCCTTAGTGGTCTGTATGGAGATTATCGGGCTAACGTTCGCTCTCACGCTTGCCCTGCTTGATCTACAGGACAGATGGTTGCCCGGATATCTCACCGTGCCCATGCTTCTTCTTGGCCTTCTGAGCGCGCAGATCAGTGAGATCACCAGCGCTTCCATCTATGGTGCTATGGCATTCTGGTTTGGCATAACACTGACAATGGTCATTCATTCCATCATCGCCAAGCGTAACTTCATGTCCGGTGGGGACATGACGATGGCAGCAGCATGTGGCGCATGGATTGGTATTGATAAATTTGCCGTCTTCGTAGGGCTGGTTGGAATGTCTCACCTCGCATTCTGCCTCCTTTCATATAAATTTGGAGCTGACCAGAAAGGTGAGGCAAACCCGGAAGGTCTCCCATTGGGGCCCGCTCTGGCCCTTACGATGTTAGTGCTGACTATATTCCATTAATCTGATCCTTATCTTGAGATGAGGCTTTAGATGCGCCTGCCTATCTCTCCGGCGGCCGCTCTGGCCTTGAATACCATGAATTTTATCCATGGTTCCAATCATCACATGATGGACAAAAACCATATTTTCCTTGATATGGACATGTTGGTTTTGCTTCGCGCCTAGGCTGGCGAGGGCGGAATGTATGGCTTTAGATCTTCCAAAATCCAAAAGGACAGTATGTCTTGAATGAACATGCCAATTTTCGAGGGATAGGGATTAACCCCGCTCAAAAGGTTGACGATGGATCTTATATCGGCGGAGGGGCCTGCACCCCTGACCTGTCAAACGAAGTGACTGATGGTGGGAGCGTTGCGCCCCGAAATGGTCTTAAGTCGCCTTCAAATCTCGACGTAACCGCGGGCGCAGCCCAACAAACAGATGCGGCCCCCGTTGTCCACGACGGTGCGATTTTTACGCCGATAGGAGGCGGAAAGGTCGGCAGAGAAGGTGCACCATCCATCACTGGAGATATGGATGGGGTCACGGTCATGAAAAATCTTGGCCTTACCCCCATTCAGGGTGAAAAATTCGCACACCAGGCTCGCGTATCCTCCCCGCAAATGGACGATATCCTCGGCCTTGGCTGGCCTGTGCTCGACCATGGCTTTGTGCGTGTCGTCGACTATATGGGTAATGAAGGTGCAATCGTGCAGGCTGCACGCGTCTCGTATGGCATAGGAACGCAAAGCGTCTACGAAGATCGCGGCCTCCTCCGCTATCTGATGCGGCATCGCCATTCCAGTCCATTCGAGATGTGCGAAATCAAGTTCCACATCAAGTTGCCGATCTTCATTGCCCGGCAGTGGATACGGCACAGAATGGCCAGCGTGAATGAATACTCGGCCCGCTACTCAATCCTTGCCAACGAATTCTACCTGCCTGCACCGGAGCACATCGCCACTCAGAGCAAGAGCAACAAGCAGGGCCGTGGTGAAAGGGTTGCGCCTGAAGTGGCTCTGGAGGTTATCGACCTCCTCAAAGCTGACGCTGAGCGAAATTACAAGAACTACGAGGATATGATTAATCCTGAAGGCGACAAGCAGCTTGCACGCGAACTCGCAAGGATCAATCTCACTCTGAACACCTACACAGAATGGTACTGGAAGATCGACCTCCATAACCTTCTGCACTTCCTCAGATTGCGTGTGGATGGTCACGCTCAATTTGAGATCCGTGCTTATGCTGAGGTTATCCTGAAAATTCTTATGGCATGGGCGCCTAATGTGCATGAGGCCTGGGAGGATTATGCGTTCTATGCTCATACATTCTCCCGGCAGGAGATGAGTGTTGTTCGGCTGATCACAGAGATTGCCGTTAACGCGGGCCTCACCCGTCCTGAGGTCCTCGATATGGCTAGGGAGAACGGACTGTCTAGCCGGGAAGTGCGCATCTTTGCAGATGCAGTTTTCTCGGACCCAAAAATGGTTACGGCATGACAGGGAAAACATCTACAGCCAGATCACCGGCTGCAGAGGCTGCCATCAAGGCCCATCGAGCAAAGGATATGACGGAGGCTCTTCGCCTATACCGGTCTGAGCTGGAACTGAACCCTGATGATGCTCTTATCCTGAGCAACTATGGCGCGGCCCTGTCTGAAACGAACGATTTCCAAGGCTCCCTCACTGCACTGAAACGTGCAGTGAGGGTGGCCCCGGAAATGGCAGACGCTTGGTGCAACCTGGGGAACACTCTTACGCACCTCCAGGACTATCGCGGCGCCGTCCAGGCTTATCAGCAGTCCGTCAAGCTGAATGGCAACCATCCACTAGCGATCAGCAATCTGGCATTCGCTATAGACCAGCTTGGGGACAACCCTGCCCTCGCCAGAAAACTCCATAAAATGGCAGTCAGGCTCGACCCGGAGAATGAGCAGACCAGGACCAACAACGCCCTCTCACTTCTGAGAGAAGGTAATTATCTGGAGGGGTTCAGAGAATACGAGTGGCGCTGGACAACCTACAGAAAGCGCCTTGGCCTCACTGTGCCCACATGGCAGGGCGAAAGCATGCCCGGTGGAACGCTGTTCGTGACCACGGAGGGCGGTTACGGCGACATGATTCAGTTTTGTCGCTTCCTGCCTCAGGCTGAAATAGTCAGTTCTGGGAATGTGGTTCTCACCGCGCGCGCGGAACTTCTCTCTCTGCTGCGACACTCATTCCCGACATTTACGATCATTGAAGAGAAAGGTGATATAGAACCTGCCCACGGGCAAAAGTCGGGCATGGGTCAATCTCTGGCGCAAGTGTCCGTAATGAGCCTGCCTTTCGCCCTGGGCGCAACGATTGATTCCATCCCCATGGCCGGAGGGTATCTAGCCCCGCCCCCCGTTGTCATAGCAGAATGGAAGAAGCTGCAGGCTGAGGCTTTGCTTAAAGAATTTGGAGCTGAAGCGGAGGAAAGGCTCAAAAAATCTCTGCATATCGGCCTGGTATGGGCTGGAGGCGCGCATAGCGAGGTTAGGGAAGCCGAACTGGCCAATAGGCGGCGCTCAACAGATCTCTCTACATTCACCAAGCTCGCGCAGTACGTTCCAGATTCAGTGTTTTACAGTCTTCAGGTTGGTGACAAAGCAGATCAGGCACTCTCCCCGCCTGCCAAGATGCGAATGATCGATCTTACCGGGCACATACAGGACTTCAGCGATACGGCTGGGCTGATAGCTAATCTGGATGTCGTCGTCGCTGTTGACACCTCTACTGCGCATCTTGCAGCGGCCATGGGCAAGCCAGTAATCATGCTCTCCCGTTACGATCAATGCTGGCGCTGGTTGCGCGGCAAGGTCGAGACACCATGGTATGAGACCATGCGCATATTCCAGCAACCCGCTCCATTTGATTGGTCCGAACCGGTAAATTGCGCCGGTCGAGCGCTGAAGAAAATGCGCAAGGCCAAATCACAAGGAAAAGTCTTAATAACCTGTTGACAGACCATGCTGTCGCTGGCAAAAAGCCTCTCAACGACAAAGGGGCGATATGTTGACCCCGAGAGAACAACTCATGGAAGGTTGAGATATACTGTTCGTAAATCCTGTACAAAGTTCAGTATTAATTCTCTCATGTCACTAAAGCGCCGCTTCTCGCGGCGTTTTTTTATGACTCGTTCGCTCAGAAATCGATACAGCACCCTATCTCCAGCGACGTCCCTGTTATCACAGGGACGTCTGCCTCATGGAATCACAAAAGTGCTTGGCGCTTTATAGGTTGCATTGAGGCGCGCGGCTCAGCGAGGCCAAATAATGGGATTTCCGGAATTAAGGCTAAACGCCGAATTGAGTCTTGGTTCCACGCTGAGGTGGCTGCTGAGGAACACTTTGAGGGGAACGGGAATTCCTCACAATTCACTTCTGGACCTCTATGCGAACAAAAACTGCATTCAACCGCCAGCTTTCCCTCGACCGTGACAAGGGAAAGCCTATCCTGTGTTTCGCAACAAGGGCATTTTTCTATTTTTGCTTTCATATTTTTACACACAATCATTCATCCTATGAAGTTTCGATTTTACCAAGACGTTGCAACGTAACAACTCCACTAAGAAAACGGCAAGGATAAAGTAGCGCCTTGCTATATCAAGGAATAACGGTTCCATGGCAGTGGTTAAGACGGCTCCCCACGTAAGTAAGAGAAGCCGTCCAAATTTTAGAAGTTAACCTTGGCGTGCGCCTGGATG
>NZ_LHZC01000003.1 GCF_001580615.1 Acetobacter malorum | reverse complement strand
GTTGGCTTTTGAGCGATAGGCTGTGTCTGCCCAGACTATAGGGCACCTCGAACAATTGCGTTTTGAGGCTGGCGTAGGTCGCGTGCCGGGGTGACGGCCCGGAGGATTATCGATTTTTGGTCCTTCGGCCCCCTGTTGGGGCCGCCATTTTGGGTTGGTCCGGCCGATTTGGCGACTGGATCGCGGATTTCAGGTGCTATCTGTCTGCCAGCGCGCCGCGCTCCAGTACGACCAGGCGGCGCATGTTGTAGGCCAGATTCTGCATCCCGATCTTCACAGTCGCGCGAACGATGCCGATGATGCGCACCAGCTTGCCACCCATACTGGTATGCTGGTTGCCGAACACATGTTCGACCCGCGCCCGCACTGACGAGCGGGTCTTGTTGGCCGCTTCCTGTCGTGTCGTGAGCGGCTTGCCCCGGCATCCGCGTTGGTGGATACGGCTCTTGAACCCGCGTGTTGCGAGTTTCTCCTCGGCCTCCTTGCTGCGATAGGCGCTGTCGGCCCACACGGTGCTGGCGGTGTTGCCGGGATCAAGCAGGTCTTCCAGCTTCTGGCTGTCGTGCACCGAGGCGCTGCTGACAGCGTAGCGTCGCACCAGCTTGTGCCGTCGGTCGATGCAGACATGATTCTTGTAGCCGAAGTGCGAACGCCCATGCTTCTTCGTCCAGCGCGCGTCCTTGTCCTTCTGGCGGTTCTTCGCGGGCTTCTTCTCCCACTCCTCGGGGGTCTTGCCCGATTTCACCGTCGCATTGTCG
>NZ_LHZC01000002.1 GCF_001580615.1 Acetobacter malorum | reverse complement strand
GCCTAAATTCTTTCCGTTTGGGGCGGCCTTGCGGAGATATGAAACTATATAATCAAGAGGCGCAACCGATTTTCGCTTGAGTGACGATCGCACGTCCTCGCGCAGCTCCGGGGCTCGATCGTCACTCAGTCGATTACGACAGCCCGGAGATCATTTAGCGTCAAATTCCAAAAGGGCGCACTTACACAAACTTTCGTTCGTGGTGCTTTTTCCCGGAAGGGCGCACTTATACAAACTCCCGTTTGAGGTGCGGCCAAGGGTTCCCCTTAGCGATCATTCAGGCGTCAGAAATGCACTCGGCCACGTCCAAACCTCTATCCCAGAGGTTCTGAACCATGCCCCGAATTACAGCCGCCGGTGCCCAACGAGACATGCCCCGGAAAGCCGAAATCTTGGCGTCTGGACACTTCAACATGCGCCGCGTGTAAGAGACGCCACGGGCGGCAGATCGGACACGAGAGACAGCCTTCGGCTGGCCTACGGCGCTCCCGCTCTGCGCTCGCTCTCTCGCTGCACCGGCATCGTCTGCGGGCGGGTTGGGACTGCTCAGGGGGAGGGAGTGTGTAGGTCGAGCAGTCCCCCCGCCCGCCTGTCCTTGTGCCTGGACGAGCGCAGAGCGCGCGG
>NZ_LHZC01000010.1 GCF_001580615.1 Acetobacter malorum | reverse complement strand
TTAGAATAGGGCTGGCTACCTAAAAATATAGATATTCCCACATATCCGTCAAACGCAAAAATATATGCTATAATGTCCGTCATTACAGGACATCATAAAAATGAATAAAGATAAAAAATTTTCTATCAGGCTCACGGAAGATGAGCAAAACAGAATAAAGAAAAAAGCCAACGGCAAGCCAATGTCTCGGTATTGCCGTGCTGTTCTTTTGAATGAAATGGCTGGCGGTTCGATGATTGCAACACAATTAACAGACATACGCAGAGAACTAGCAAGTCTCGGCAATAACATCAATCAAATCGCAAAGCGTGTTAATAGCGGAGAATATCCAGATATCAGCAGATTACCTGAAATTATCAACAATCTAAGAGATGAAATTAATAAGAAATTATCAAAAGTAAGATAATGAGAAAAGAAAAATGATTATAAAAAGCAATCCGATAACGTCAAACAGCTTACCATCCGATATCTTCAATTATTGCACAGCAAACAGCAAAAACGAATCTGTCGAAGTGCTTAATGGTGAATATCAGGACGTGGCGGATTGCTTCCACGATGCAAACGACTGGAATAGAAAAAATTCACTCTTACATATGCAGATATCTTCTAAAGAACCTTTGACGAATGAACAATTTCTGGACATGCGTCAAAGAGTAAAAAAAGAATTTAATCTATCAGATAGCGATATCGTTACGTCAGCAATACACGAATACACGCGAAAAAATAACCCAGAAGCAGACCCTCGTCATCTGCATCTATTGATAAGAATGATTAACCCAGAAAATGGTAAACCCCTCGATTTATCTAACAAATATCAAAGACAAGAAAAAATCTCTCGAATGTTTGAAATAGATAATAATCTGGAACTTGTTCAAGGTCGTCATAATCGTGCAGTTTTTCATAATGTCCCAGATGAATATAAAGACAAGTTACAAACCTTAACAATCGGTGATCTTCCAAATTCATTTCTAAGAGATGGACAATACCAAAGCCAACGTAGGAACGGCGGAAAGCCTTTTGACATCAGAGCAGAAGCAAAAGAAATTCTTTCCCATTGTGACGGGTTCAAAGCCTTCCAAAATGCTATCGAGGAAAAAGGATGGAAGATAGAACAAGGGGAAAAGAAACTCATCTTGAACGATGAAAACGGTAAATTTGTCGGCTCTCTGGACAGAGTTCTCGGTATGAAAAAACAGGAATTCCAGAACTTCATAGACGGCCATCAAATACAGGTAGCCAGCCCTATTCTAA
>NZ_LHZC01000008.1 GCF_001580615.1 Acetobacter malorum | reverse complement strand
ATGGGTTGCCCCATCGGCGCCGACCAGACCGGCGCGGTCAATGGCGAAGCGGACCGGCAGCTTCTGCAGCACCACGTCATGCATCACCTGATCATAGGCGCGCTGCAGGAAGGAGGAGTAGATGGCGCAAAAGGGGCGGAGGCCTTCGGTCGCCATGCCCGCAGCAAAGGTCACCGCATGCTGCTCGGCAATGCCGACATCAAAGAAGCGGTCGGGGTAGTTCTTGGCGAACGCATCGAGCCCGGTGCCAGACGGCATGGCGGCGGTGATGGCGGCAATTTTGTTGTCGGTTGCAGCCCGGCGCACCAGTTCGCGTGCGAACACGGAAGTGTAGGACGGCGGTCCGGCGGGGCCTTTTTTCTGCTCACCGGTGACGACGTTGAACTTGGCGACGGCGTGATACTTGTCCCCGGCCTTCTCGGCAGGTTGATAGCCATGACCTTTTTCGGTCATCACATGCAGCAGGATGGGGCCGTTATCCGTATCGCGCAGGTTGCGCAGGATGGCGACCAGCTGCGGCAGGTCATGCCCGTCCACAGGGCCGACGTAATAAAAGCCCAGCTCTTCAAACAGCGTGCCACCGGTAATCATGCCGCGGGCATATTCGTCCGCCTTGCGGGCGGTGCGTTCCACCGGAGCCGGGAGCTTCTTGACGACTTTCCCGGCCAGTTCCCGCAGGCCCATAAACTTGCGGGAGGACATCAGGCGGGAGAGGTAGTTGGACATCGCGCCGACCGGCGGGGCGATGGACATCTCGTTATCGTTGAGGATGACGATCAGCCGTTCCGCACCGGGGCCTGCCACGGCAGCGTTATTCATGGCCTCATACGCCATACCGGCGGAGATGGAGCCATCGCCAATCACGGCGATGACGCTGCGCTCATGGTAAGACGGGTCTTCTTCCGCACGC
>NZ_LHZC01000001.1 GCF_001580615.1 Acetobacter malorum | reverse complement strand
ACGCACTGGAAGCGCCTCATGGTGCGCGGCGGAGCGACGTATGCGTGGAACATGCTCAACATGACGCGTAGCGTGGTGGCTGGTGGCTTCCATGACCATGAAACGGGCCGGGCGCTGGGCGGCACGGCACAGGGCTTTGGCGAGCTGGCCTATCATCTGGGCGATGACCGCAACAGCTTTGAGCCGTTCGGGCAGGTGGCCTACGTCAACCAGAGCCTTGGCGGATCTCACGAGCATGGCGGGGCGGCCGCCCTCCGGACGCGTGGCAGCGATACGGGCGTGACGTTTGCGACGTTCGGGATGCGCGGCAGCAAATCGTTTGCGGTGAAGCCGGGCTTTGATCTGAGCGTCTTTGGCTCAGCCGCCTACCGGCATGCCTTTGGCAGCCTGACGCCGACGGCCCATCAGGTGTTTGCCGGGGCTGGCAGCATGGACGTGGCCGGCACGCCGCTGGCGGGCGATGCCGCGGTGCTGCAGGCGGGCGTATCCTACAAGGTCGGGAAGAACGTCGACGTGGGCCTGTCCTACACCGGCCAGTTCGGCACAAGCTACGAGGACAACGCCATCCAGGCGCACGCCAAGGT
>NZ_LHZC01000013.1 GCF_001580615.1 Acetobacter malorum | reverse complement strand
CCCAGCGCCGCCTGCCCGGCCTGCGCCCCGCTCAGGGTTTCTGTCCCGGCTGCCACGTCCAGCGCGCCGCCCCCGGCCACGGTCGGGGGCGGCGCGCTGGACGTGGCGGCCGGGACAGAAACCCTGAGCGGGGCGCAGGCCGGGCAGGCGGCGCTGGGTGTTGAAGCCGGTGCGGCGCTGGATATCTCCGGGGCGGTGTCGGCGCGCACGCTGGCCGGGTCGGGCGATGTCACACTGCAGGACGGCTCCGCCCTGACCCTGAAGGGTGATGGCTCATTTGCCGGGGGCATTGCCGGGGCGGGCGCGCTGGCTATTGAGGGACAGCAGACCCTGACCGGTGAGAACACGTTCACGGGCGGGACAGACATTGCATCCGGCGCTGGCCTGACTGTGGCCGATACGGCGACGCATGCGGCCGGGCTGGCCGGGGCCGTGACGGATGACGGCAGCCTGATCCTCGACAACACGACCGATCCGACCCACAGCACAACACTGGCCGGGGACATTACCGGGGCGGGGGCCGTCATCGCGAAAGACGGCGCGCTGACACTGGCCGGGGCCAACAGCTTCTCCGGTGGCCTGCACGGCGAGAACGCGGTCCTCACGGCCACGACCGCCAGCCTGGGCACGGGCGGCGTGGCGCTGGACGGCGGCAGCCTGACCCTGGCGCAGGATACGGACGGGACCACGGCGGATGCCATCACCGGCACCGGCTCCCTGATCAAGACGGGCCGGGGCACGCTCACCCTGTCCGCCGCCAGCAGCTTCATGGGAGGCACCGCCATCCAGTCCGGCACGGTCGCCATCACGGACGGCGCGGCGCTGGGCACCGGGGCGGTGCGGAACGATGCGGCCCTGACGCTGGCGCTGGCCGGGGACGGCACGGTGGCCAATGCGATCTCCGGCAAGGGCCATGTGTCCAAGTCTGGCGAAGGACGCGTGAAGCTGGCCGGGGCCGGAACCTGGACGGGTGGTGCGGCGATTGATGCCGGCACCCTGGCCGGTGGCGTGAACGCCTTCGGGACCGGCGCGATTGTCGATAACGCGGCGCTGGAAGTTGATGCGGACCGGGACGGGACGTTCGCCAACAGCGTCTCCGGCACGGGGAACGTGGCCTATGATCTGGCGAAGGACGCCGACGTGACGGTGACCGGCCACAATGGCTACGCAGGCGGGACAGATATCGAGACCGGGACCGTGACGGGCGGGGCCGGGGCGTTCGGCTCTGGCAGCATCACGGACAATGGCCACCTTGTTGTCGATCAGGCTTCTGACGCGACCATGGGCAATGCGATTGGCGGCACGGGCAGCCTGACCAAAGAAGGCGCAGGCAACCTGACACTGACCGGCCACAACGACTACGCGGGCGGGACGGATATCGAGCATGGCACACTGACGGCGGGCACGGACTCTCTGGGCACGGGTGCCATCACGGATAATGCGTCTCTGGTTCTGAAGCAGGATTACAACGGCACGGTGGCCGGGGCGATCTCGGGGAGCGGTTCTGTCACCAAACTGGGGACCGGCGACGTGACCCTGCAGGACGTCAACACCTATACCGGCGGGACGAACGTGCTGACCGGGACCCTGACGGGGACGATCAGCAGCTTTGGCACCGGGGCGATCTCCGTAGCCAAAGGTGCGGTGCTGGACATTGACCAGAAGACGGACCCCGAGATGGCCAATGCGATCAGCGGGGCCGGGGCGGTTGTCAAGACCAACACCGGCACCGTGGTCATGACCGGGACCGACACGCACACGGGCGGCACGGTTGTGACGGCGGGCACGCTGGTGACGACGGCCGCCAATCTGGCAGGCGGGCAGGTGGTGAATAACGCGACACTCATCGTGAAGCAGGATTCCGGCACCGCCAACCTCAACACCAGCCTCTCCGGCTCCGGCTCTCTGGTGAAGCAGGGGGCTGGCGTTCTGAATGTGACCGGGGACACGTCCGGGCTGACCGGTGCGACCGACGTCCAGGACGGCACGCTGAACATTGAAAGCGACACCACGTCCGACATTACGACCCGCTCAGGATCTATCCTGTCTGGTCAGGGTTCTGTCGGGAACACGGTCATCGAAACAGGCTCCACACTGGCCCCGGCCGGCGATGGCATCGGTACCCTGCATGTCGCCGGGAACCTTGTGATGAACCAGGGGGCTTCCCTGAAGAGCAACACCGACGGGGCGCATACGGATCTGGTGGATGTGGCCGGTTCGGCGAAGGTCACGGGGGCGGCCGAAGTGCTCTCCAGCACAGGCAATGTCTCTCTGCGGTATGGCCAGAGCCTGACGATCCTGCATGCCGACGGTGGCGTGACGGGGCGGTTTGGCGGCTTCACGACGAACATTGCCAGCCTGTATCCGTTCCTGACGCCGGGCCTGGTCTATGATGCCGATGACGTCATGGTCTCCCTGGTGCGCAATCAGGCGGTGGCTTTTGGGGCCTACGCGATCAGCCGCAACCAGCAGACGGTGGCCTCGGCCCTGGACGGGGCCAGCCTGAGCAACCCGATCGTGACAGCGGTCGAGCAGCAGGGCGGGGAGCAGTCGCGCCGGTCCTACGACAGCCTGTCGGGTGAGATCCGGGCCTCTGTGAAGACGAACCTGATCCAGGACACCCAGCTTGTGCGGAGCGCGGTGTTTGACCGTCTGGCCTCAGCCGAATGCGGGATGGCGGCCGGTGGCCTGAGCACGGCCGGGCTGAAGTCTGGTGAGAAGACGGCGGGCGGGCATTGCGAGAGCGGCCCTGTTCTGTGGGGCGAAGCCTTCGGCGACCATGGCCA
>NZ_LHZC01000014.1 GCF_001580615.1 Acetobacter malorum | reverse complement strand
TGCATCGTCTGAAAGTTCAGGGCGCACCGCGGCATGCGCTTTACCAACCCAGACAACCGGACGGGAAACCTGTTTGTTGCTCTTCCAGTCGAAAGTCAGAACGTCATGACCAATCGTAAGATTTTCGACAGCAACATCGCCTGCGGGTGTACGAATCATGCCCCCGCTCAAGAAGCACACTTCATAAATCAGATTACCGTCGTTCCCCACGACGAGCGAATTACCAAGGCTGGAGGCGTTATCAATCTCTAGCCCTATAGCATGGCCATTTTTCAGATTAATCCATACGCGGTTAGCATCATCAGAATCATAGGCAATACCGACAACATCTCCGTCTTTCACGCCATCCAAGACAATGCCGTCTGACTCTCCGGAGGACGTTCCATTAAAACCAGAAATGACGGTGTTAACAATTCCACCATATGACAGACCGGAAATAACCAGGCCGGTATTTTTCTCCCCATCCATGACAATGGTGCCACCAGCATTTGAATAAATACTGGCCTGCCCGCCACTTTGCAGGAAAAGAGTTCCTGAAAGAGTCCCTCCATTCTCAATGGAAACGTAACCACCATTATTGACGGTTGCCCCAGTAAGCTGGCCGCCTGCACTCACAATGGCGCTTGCTGTATTATTAATTGTGAGGTCAGAAAGCGTGCCGCCTGCATACGCGTAGGCGTAACTACCATCATTAATTGTCGCACTGATGGATACGCCGCCATAACTCACATATTCCGCAGCGGCATTGTTAAGGATCGCATTATAGGAACTTGCCCCAGCGGAAATCGCTTCAAAAGCCTGGGACTGACCGTTAGGGGCTGTGCCATTGCCTGTCAAAACACTGTTGGACGTTATCGCGCCTGAATACAGCACCATAGTCCCACCAGAAATAGTAGCACTCTCTACGGTCGCACTTGTAATAAACCCATGACCATTGGATGCCAGCGTGACGTCCCTGATTGCACCGCCAGATGCGGTAAGCGTGCTCCCATCCTCAAAGCTGGCATTATTAAGCGTACCGCCAAAAACGCTTACACCACCGTTCCCATTCGTAAGATTGCTGCCACTCCCAGTAACATTTGTGGCGGAGCCATTCTCATAAAGATTGATAAAGCCGCCAGTGTTGATGTTAAGGGCAGACACGCTACCGCCAGAAACATCAAAACCACCGCCATTGTCGGCCACCATACCAGAAACAACCCCACCGGATACCGTGATGATCCCGCTCTGAATGGACCCACCATTCATCGTCCCACTATCGTAAACAGTGCCGTAGCCACTGATAATTTTAGCATCAGATGCCAGGCCGCCAGCGGATACAATAATATTTGCATTTGAGGTGAGGATTTGGGCGGAGATGCTTGTGCCGCCATCGTCTACATATTCCGTGCCGCCACTTTGAACGATGTCAGAGAGCGCTGTGCCACCGGCAGAAATATGAACATATCCGCCACTTTGTAACGAGGCCGACGTTAGTTGCCCGCCGTCAAAAACATTTATGCCACCACTTCCGTTTGTTGCTGAGACAACGGTGGCCCTCCCACCAGACAGATTAATGACACCACTCTGAACCGTCGTATCCGTAAGGTCACCGCCGGTGTAAACATTAACGGCACCAGCTGAAAGATTTGTCTGTGATGCCTTACCGCCAGAAAGATTTAAGGTCGCATCCTCCGCCTCCAAGGTAGCGGATAAGCTTGATCCCCCCGCCTGAACGTCCATAACGCCATTTGCCTCAATGACGGCACTTTGTGCTATGCCGCCCGCTGAAACCTGAATGTCACCGCCGGATGTAGCCCTGACAACAGAAACGGTTACGCCGTTTTCAATCTGAACTATGCCGCCTTCTGTCGCGCTCGCATTGCTAACCTGACCGCCAAAAATATCAGCATAGGTGTGTGCCCCGGACACGGTGAGGCCAGTTAAGGTTCCGCCGCTATAAATACCAATCCAGCCACCGTTTGCAGCAGTCCAGTTTGTACCATTTCCCCCGTGGGAAAGGTACGCATGGCCGCCGTCAACGGTAAGATCAACAGCACTGCCCCAGACAGTTTCCTGCCCACCTGTGCCTGCAATATCGCCAGACGTTGTGCCACCGCCAGAGACCAGAATATTCGCGCCGTCCACAGCGGACGTGAAGCTCGCCTGACCTCCTGATAAAACATTGAGCGTTGCGGCAATATTATCACCAGAATCGCCACCAAAGAGATACGTGCTGACAGCACTTCCGGAGTTATAAATATCTATATAACCGCCAGACCTGGCACTTACGTTTGAGGCGATACCTCCTGCACTCACAAATAGTCCAACACCGCTTTGAACAGTTCCGCCGTTCCATGTCGTAGCATTACTGGCATCACCGCCAATTGTCGTATCGGACAAAATATCATTCATATTTGTTATCTTTTCCAAATAATATTTTTACTGCTGTACTATTTTTCTTAGCAGTAATGAGAGAAATACTTTCAAACGGACGCGGCGCATCTGCATGCCATGGGCACCAGAGGAAAGCATAAAACGAAGTGCTTTTTTAGATCATGCCAGCACGCAGAGCCTCCTTGATCCCTTTTCCAAGCAAACCATTGCCTGTATCTCGTTCTGTCAGACGCAGATACCAAGACCCGCATGCAGGCTTAGGAAATAAGGTCAGATAACTTTGAGTGAAGTCAAAGCAAATACCTCCGGCCCAAGCCTGCGGAATTACCGAAAGAACCTTCAGCTCAGGTAAATTTACAGATTTGGAATTTCCGTCTGCTGCTAAAAATGATGACGTGCCTGATGCACAGGGCGCTGCATTGCCTGCTATTTTTTTCATAGTGAAATCACGGCATTATTCGGAAGTTATAAATTTCTCAAATTGAATATTTTCATGTCGCTATCAATACGGTTTTTTCTATATATTTGAAAATAAATAGCTGAATAAAAATGGTGAATTATTTTTAATGATCCAGCTTTTAGCTCTAGCTCACCGGATAAATTTCTGGTCTCTGACCTTACGAGTTTTCTGTAATTCATCCGGGCAGGTCAGATTCATCAGACCGCTAATTGTTCATTTTTCTATGCATCCTGCAGAAAAACGAACCGATCCCAAGAAGACTTTTTCATCTTCTCGACACAGGTCACGATACCTCTGGAAGCCCTCATTATACCAAAGAGGCCTGCCAGATAGATTTTCC
>NZ_LHZC01000017.1 GCF_001580615.1 Acetobacter malorum | reverse complement strand
GGGCGCGCCGAGGATATTGGCAATGGTCATGCCCGCAAAAACGCGCCCCACAGCCCGCCCCCGATAGCCACGCTCAACCAGCCCCGCCGCAACCAGAGCCGACACCCCCATAAAGGAGCCATGCGGCAGACCGGTAATAAAGCGGGCAACCTCCAGCATATGCAAAGAGGTCGCAAAGGTGCTCAGGCAGTTTGTTACGGCAAACCACGCCATGAGCACCACCATCAGGGAACGGCGAGAAAACCCGGCCCCCACCACAGACACCAGAGGTGCCCCAACCACCACACCCAGCGCATAAGCGGAAATCGCCCCGCCAGCCTGTGGCACCGTAACATGCAGACTGTCCGCCATCTGAGGCAAAAGCCCCATCGCTGCGAACTCGCCGGTTCCGATTGCAAATGTCCCCACCGCAAAAGCGAGAATGGCTTTTGAGGCCGCCTGAAGGCCTCCGTCGTTCCCGCCTGACATCTCTACTCTCACTCCTCAACGTCCAAATTTTTCTGAATAGTCTCAATCGGAACATTTCATTACAGAACGTATAAAAATATGTACTGTCCCGTGTCACCAAAATCCAGATCAGCCGTTACGTAGTCCTTCTCATTTCTGAAAGATCTCTCTTCCATGACGTCCGCCTCAGTCTCTCCTCCTGATTGTAACACTCCCTCGGCGCAAACTGAGGGCGATCAGGGTTCAACTCAGCCTCCCGCCTGCCCCCTGACTGATGACAATACGGATAACAGCGCCGGATGGCTGGGCAGCATTACCCATATTCTGCGCCTCACACTGGGCCTGACCGTTATTGGGCTGATGGTGTGGCTGCTGGGAGATGTGCTGACCATTCTGTTTGCGGCAACCCTGTTTGCGGTTGTGCTGCATGGGCTTTCCAAAATTCTGGTTAAACACCTGCGCCTGCCCTACGGCTGGTCCCTCACAGCGGTCGTCGCCGCGCTGATAGCGGCGGTTGGGTTGCTGATCTGGGGCAGTGGTCCCGCAATTGTTAGCGAGGCCGCAAAACTGCAGGACGCCCTGCGCCAGCAGGAAGCCTCTCTGCGCGCAACCTTGCAGACTAGCCCGACCGGCCAGATGATCCTGAATTATCTGCCAGCCTCCCTCGGCGGCAATCAGGGTGGCAGCGGCAGCAGCCTTGCCTCGCTCGGGTCCCGCATTGCAGGCTCCATGACCGGCATCCTCGGCTCCGCCTTTGGCGCGGCAGGCACGATTGTGGTGATCCTGATTGCCGGACTGTATTTCGCCATGGACCCGGGTCTGTATGCCAACGGCGCACTGCGGCTGGTGCCTGTCGGCCAGCGGCCCAGAGCCCGGACGCTGATGCTCCACGCCAGCCAGACCCTGTGGGCCTGGGTGGCCGGACAGTCTCTGGACATGCTGGTGGTGGGTGTTCTCTCCGGCGTTGGCCTCTGGTTTATTGGCGTGCCGCTGGCTCTGGCGCTGGGTGTGCTGGCAGGGCTGTGTAACTTCATCCCCTATATCGGCGCGATTATGGGCGCTGTGCCGGCCCTGCTTCTGGCTCTGTCTCTGGGCACGCGGGAAACCATCATGGTGGCCGTGCTTTACAGCGTCATTCAGTTTTTTGAAGGCAACGTGCTGGCTCCTGTCATTCAGCGCCATGCCGTGCAGATGCCGCCCGCCATCACCGTACTGTCTCAGACCCTGTTTGGCGCCATTCTGGGCTTCCCCGGCCTGATTTTCGCCTCCCCTTTAACGGCAGCGCTCCTCTCCATTTTCGACGGACTGACGCCCCCCCTCTCAGATGACGAACGCGTATAAAAACTCCCTCGTGACAAACCGGTAGGAACACCGTAAGAATTTGGTAATCACTTCCGGAGTCTGGGTCCCGAAATGCGCATTCTTCTTGTTGAAGACGACCAAACAGTCAGAACTTTCATTGCTAAAGGCCTGTCCGAATCCGGGCATCTGGTTGAGCAGGCTGAAAACGGCAAGGATGGTTTGTCACTCGCCACCAACGAGAATTTCGACATCATCATTCTGGACAGGATGCTTCCTGGCGGGGTGGACGGCATTCATATTCTCGAAACGCTGCGGCGGCAGAACAACGTCACCCCTGTTCTGCTGCTGTCCGCTCTGGCGGAAGTGGACGAGAAGGTTGCTGGCCTGAAGGCTGGTGGCGATGATTACGTCACCAAGCCTTTCTCTTTCAGTGAACTCCAGGCACGTCTTGAAGCCCTCGTCCGGCGCAACCGGAACGAGGCCCAGCCGCAGACGCGCCTGATGGTCGGGGATCTGGAAATTGATCTGCTCGCCCGTGGCGTCAAACGCGCTGGCCAGAAGATTGACCTCCAGCCGCGTGAATTCAGACTGCTGGAATTCCTGATGCGCCATGCCGGGCAGGTCGTTACCCGCACTATGCTGCTGGAAGGCGTGTGGGATTATCACTTTGACCCGCAGACCAATGTGATTGACGTGCACGTCTCTCGCCTGCGCCAGAAAATTGATAAACCCTTTGGCCGTCCGCTGGTCCACACCATCCGGAACGCGGGGTATATGCTGCAGGAATGAGCAAACCCGCAGCCTTTGCGCCCGCCAGCCGACAGTCAGGCCTTTTAGGCCTGCGCTCCGTCAGCTTACGGTTTGCACTGGTTTACGGTACGCTTTTTGTCTGCTCCGCCGTGCTGTTTCTCTCCTTTATCTGGTGGGGAACAGTTGGCCTGCTTGAACACCGGGTTGAGCAGGCCATCACGACGGATTCCCGCGCTCTGTTCAACATCTGGTCAGAAGGCGGCCCCACTGGCCTGACCATGATTATTGATGACAGACTGGAACAGGACATTGATGACAATGCCCTGTATCTGCTCGTCAACAAAGACAACAAATGGGTTGCCGGTAATCTGGCGGAATGGCCGAGGCAGATTACCATCAACGATCACTGGTTCACCATGCCAGTCAAACGTTCCTATACAGAGGATATGGCCAAGGTCCGGGCGTATGCCCTGCCCAATGGCTATCGCCTGCTCATAGGGCGGGACATCAGCGGCCGCACGCTGCTGCGCAAGATCGTGACCGACACACTCCTGTGGGCGTGCGTTATGGTCACCCTTCTGGCCATTGGCGGAGGCTGGCTGGTCCGCCGCCTGTTCCGCCACGTCATCCACTCCATCAGCCGCACCACGCAGGCCATTACCCATGGAGACATGTCACGCCGCATGCCCGTGCAGGGCTCGGATGATGAGCTGGATGAAATCGCCATCACCATTAACGAAATGCTGGAGCGCATCAGCCGCCTGATGGACGGTGTTCGTCAGGTGTCCAATGCCATTGCGCATGACCTGCGCACGCCTATCACCCGTGCCCGCACACAGCTGGAAGATGCGGCCCTGCACGCTAAAAATGAGGACGAACTCCGGGCTGCCATTGAACAGGCTGTTGGCAATCTGGACAATGTGACATCCATTTGTGAAGCCCTGCTGCGTATTGCCCAGATTGAATCCGGCGCGCGCCGCTCTGCCTTTGTCCTGTTTGACCTGATCCCGGCCCTTCAGGATGTGTGCGAACTGTATGAAGCCGTGGCGGAAGAACACGGGCTACGCTTTGTGCAGCACTTGCCAGACCATCTGCCCTTTTTTGGGGACCGGGCCATGTTCCAGCAGGCCGTGGCTAATCTGCTGGATAACGCCATCAAATTTTCGCCCCCTCACGGCACCATCACTCTTTCCGCAAAAGTTCTCTCCACTGCGCGGCGCACAGACGGTAGCCGTGGCAAGCGGCTCAGGCTGAGTGTGACGGATGAAGGCATTGGAATGAGCGAGGCCGATATGGCCCGCGCCTCTGAGCGGTTTTTCCGGGCGGAACAGGCCAGAAACACCCCCGGCTCCGGCCTTGGCCTGTCACTGGTGCAGGCTATTGTGCAGTTGCATGATGGGAAATTACAGCTCGCCTCCAACACACCCGGACTGATAACCCGCATTGAAATTCCGCTCCCCGATGCGGAAACCGTGCCGGCACAATCCCGTGCTGCACACCCTTAATTCATGCACATTTGATATAAATACGTCCTTACAACCGCATCTTTGCCTTGAAAAAGACACCTGTCTCCTTAAAAATTTTTACAAATGAGACGATCCTTGCCTCTTGCCCTGGTGCTGACGTTAGGAAGTATCGCGACAACAGCCATTTCCACCCGGCTTCCAGCACAAGCGGTTCTCACATCATCACCCCCGGTTGAGGGGCGACGCATCATGCCTGCACTGCCATCACCCAAACCTGTGGTGATTACGTCAGACAGCGTTGCCTTTTGCTTGAGGCTGTCTCGTGTCATTGAAAGTTATCATAATGGTGCGCTCCCCCGTGCGGTCAGTCAGCTGCGGGAAGAAGGGACCGACCTTTGCCGTCACGGACTGGTCCGCCCCGGACTTATCCGGCTGCGGCGCGCCATCGTCAGTCTGAAAAGGACAACGCCTTAATGCGCCTCTCATCCCGCATCACCAGCCTGAGTGCTCTCGCCCTCGCTCTGACCGCCGTTACCCCGGCGCTGGCTTTTGCTCAGAGTAAACCGGAAGACAGTTATACCCGTCTGGAAGTCAGCGGTTCCGGCTCCATCAAGGCCGCACCAGACCAGCTTATTGCCCGCTTCCGTGCGGAAAGCCGCGATAAAACAGCCGCCGCAGCCCAGAAGGCCGTGAATACGCTGGTCCATAACGCGGTTGAGCAGTCTGCCAGGACAGCCGGGGTCAAAGCCGCCGTGCTGCAATATTCCGTTTCGGAAAATCGACCGGACAAAGCCCCAGCCTCATGGACCGCCTCGCAGGCATTGACCTTTACTGCGCCCGATGGCTCAGGCCTGCTGCCGCTCACAGGTGCCCTGCAGGGTGAAGGGCTGATGCTGGAAGACCTGTCCTGGTCACTCTCCCCGGAGAACCAGAAGAAACTGATGCTGGAAGCTGAGAAAAACGCTGTGGAGGATCTGAAAAAGCAGGCTGACACGCTGGCGGCCTCTCTTGGCCTGCATGTGGTGCGCTTTGCCACCGTTTCCATGTCCAACGGCGGATTCCCGCGCCCAGTCATGATGATGGCTATGGCCGCACGTGGGCCTGCAGACAGTGCCCCTCCGCCGTCCAGCACCGCAGAAGTTCAGACCGTGCGGGCCACCGCCAACGCTACGGTGCTGCTGGCGCCGTAACGCTAAGGCTAAGGCTAAGGCT
>NZ_LHZC01000053.1 GCF_001580615.1 Acetobacter malorum | reverse complement strand
CAATCGAAACGGAAATTCCGATGTTTTCCAGGAACTGCCTGATGCGGTGAAAATATCTCTCTTGCAAAGCCATAAAATCTCACAACAATTCAATTATTCCCTTTAGTGTAGATGCTTTTCCGCCATCAAAAAAGGGCGAAAGGATGGATACCTTCGCCCTCGTTTGATTAGAGTATAGGCTCACCGCCCCATCCGGGATCACTCGGCTCCCATCCACCATCACCCTGGGAAGGCGGAGCGTCCCACCCACCATGCTGTGGAGCTGGAGGCTGTGCCTGCTGGGGCTGTCCGCCCCAGCCGCCCCCCTGAGCTTGCGGCTGGGTATGGTGTGGCTGCGCACCTCCTCCCGGACCCCAGCCATTCTGCTGAGGAGCTGGAGGCTGTGCCTGCTGGGGTTGCCCCCCCCAACCGCCCCCCTGAGCTTGCGGCTGGCTATGCTGAGGCTGTGCGCCTCCACCCGGACCCCAGCCATTCTGCTGAGGAGCTGGAGGCTGTGCCTGCTGGGGCTGACCACCCCATCCGCCCGCCTGAGGGGGTTGCTGGCCATACTGAGGCTGTGCGCCTCCACCCGGACCCCAGCCATTCTGCTGAGGAGCTGGAGGCTGCGACTGCTGAGGCTGGCCATAGCTTTGACCTTTGCGGGCTTTGGACCGCATTTGGGTAAATGAGCGACCTATCTCAAAGGTCTTCTCCTTGACCGCATCAACCGCCGCCCGGTGGGCCTCATGAGTAAAGGGCGTTACGATGTCATGGATAGACACCAGGTCAGGTGTAGCGTAACCCACGCCCGTCTGACGCATCGGGCGAGCGTAAGTCCTCATTGCAGGCCCGCGGTTAGTCGGGTCGACGCTCATGTATGCGACCATGCTCTGGGTCATGGAAAACCCGGTTTCCTGCTTGGTTATGGCCTGATTATTGCCGTCCAGATAAAATTCGCTGCCAGGCCTTACACTTTCAGGGGTCGTTCTGGTGTAGATGCTGTATGGATCGGAAAGATCCCTGACATTCCGACCTGCCTGCTGAGAGAAAACAAGCGACTTGGGCAGGCGGTTGTGCACCACCGGCACAGCATACACTTCCCATTCCGGGCTGCCGACAGCCGAGAAAAGTCCGGCATCCTCAGCAAGCTTGTCCATGACACTCTGAACATTCGGCAGCGCGTATTTCGGAGGTGCCCCTTGGGGAGATACGTTTTGCGGGAAGACGGTCATCAGCTTCCCGTATCTGGTTTGGGGGTTCGCAGCCATTTGCGCCGCCTGAGACGGGTCAGCAGGCAAGGTCCTGTTGGCGATGACCGCCACGCCAGGATGACCGGGGCGAGATGGGTCTTCCCGGATGAGGTTCATCAGGAAATTACCGAGATCGTTCGGGGATGTTATCCGTATGGCATGATCTGGCATCAAGCTCACGACTGACTGATCTCTGGACGGCACGACAGAGCCGTCCGCAAGACGGCGCTTTTTCTCGGGAAGCACAGCCGTCATGGTCTCGAACATCGGGATCTTACGGCCGCTATGCAGGTCAGCAGAGGTGGCTAGGCCTCGCGAAAACCCCGCAGAAACGTGAGGGAGCCTACCCTGTGTTGCCTGGGTGAAATTGCACTTCTCGAAGGCAACGATACCGCCCTCGTCAATTGGCATGCCTCCGCCGACCGGCCGGTTGAGATCACGGATGCCACGTCTTTCGGATACACCATTTGGAGGCATGTTTACCTCGATTTTGGTCGTAGGCATCCCGTTTGGATCGAATTCCGCTTTCATGCCCCACTCCGGGACGTCATGCAGGAGAGAGGCGATCACGTAGCGGTTTTCTTCACGCTGGTCATCGAGGTTATGATAGCTATCGATGCCAACGAGGATGTTTAGCCCGTTGCCTGGCGAGGCTCCACCGCCGCCTTTGCGGATGTGGGAGCCGCCCACACCTCTGGCACGGAAACGATCTGGGCCATTGCTCATGATTGTTGGTCCTGTCTTTGCATGCAGACCGCAAGCGCGGCCTAAACTCATTCAAAATCTTTGCAACAAAGATCGCTGACGGTCATGCAAGAGACCAGAACTTTTTTTGTTAGGCTCCATAGAAGAAGCCGGACGCTTCAATGCGTCCGGCCACTGAGGGGATTAAAGAGCAGAGAGGAACGCTTCGATCTGGTCTGCCCCCTCGTGAGTATAAACGGTCTTACCATCTTTGCCGACATACCCAAGCCATGGAGTGATCTTCAGACCTTCTTTCTTCACAAAGGTCATGTTGGAGGAAAGATAGTTATCAGCTTTTGCCAGCGCCTCGGCTGAAGCCTGATGTTCTGGGGGGTGGTAGCCATCATCCGAACTACCGGCGCCAGACATCCACGCCTCGCCGGGGTCAGGACGGCTAAGAATGTCGCGCGCTATTGGCGCGGACCCAGCGAGCGTTGAGACCATCACCACGTTAACAGCAATCTTGCCGGTCATAACGAGCTGGCTAAGTTTTCCCCAGGCTCTATGGCAAAAGGGGCATTGTGGGTCTGCCACGAACCAGACCGTCGGTTTCCCCTCGTAGCCGATGGACATGTATTTGGTCTGGTTCATTTCAGACAGGAAGTCGTTGGACTTCCGTGCTGTAGCGAATGGTTTTGCCAGAGATGGGTCCGATTCCGGAACCGCCGTGATTGCGTCTGCGGGATGTTCCAGTGCTTTCTGCAGGGCAGGGGTGAGGGTGTTTGTCGCCCCCTCCTTTTTAGCAGCGACAAGGCGCGCTCTCAGCGAGGCGAGCTGCAACGCCGTGATGTTCTCCGGCTGACCGGCCGTCAGGCCATTGCCTACACTAAGCATGACGCCGACAATCGCGCTCTTGCCGTCAGGTGTGAGATACATGATCACATCCCGACCCGACTTATCTTCGACAGCATAGCCTGGAGATCCCGAGATAACCGGGGGAAGAGCTGTCACATACATCCCATGGGTGATGAGATATTTCAGGAAGTCCGGAGTTTTTGACGGGTCCTCTGAAACCAGCCTCTGAGACAGGGCAGGAGGCGCTGGTTCAGCAGGCGCAGCGTGCGGCGGAGATAATTGAGCTGCAAAGGACGAAGCTGACGACAGTGCCGTCGCAAGGATTGCTGCGGCAAAGAAGGCTTTCGAGTGTCGGGTCAAGATGAGCGTTCCTGTCAGTGGGAAGGTCGAAGACATTTCTCGCGGAAGACTGTCTAAGCGGTCAGCCGTCAATACAAGGATTATACGGATTTTTTCCTTGATTCAAAGAACAACTGTTAGGGGAGCGCGTGTCCCTTGCATTCTAAGAGACTAACGTGGTGAGTGAATTCACTTGCGGGATTGTAAGATGCTTAATCACTCAGAAGAGAAGATCACGGACCCAAAGGATATTGCTGAAGGTCAGGTCGTCGGATCTGTTTTCTTAACGGACTATGACGGCCCGATAAAGGAGTTCCCGCGGAATGTAACGGTCGTGGGCTTTGCGGAAATGCGTGACTGTAAGGCCTTTCGTGAGTGCCCATCCGGCTTAACAGTGTCGGGTGATTTTGGGGCGAGCGACAACTATACATGGACCAAGCTGGCGCGGGACTTAAAGGTCGGCAGAAGCTTGGACATATGGCATTGCAAGTCAATCCAAACGATCCCGTCCAGCATTGTTGTGGGCAAAGATCTTCACGCCTATGGCTGCACAGCATTGGTTGAGATCGAAAGCGGATTTCAGTCCAATGGGTCGATTGGGTTGCAGCAGTGCACAAGTCTGAAGATCATTCCTGAGGACTTTGTGGTGAAGGGGAACCTGACCTTAGGTGGCTGTAAATCGCTGGAGGTTTTACCTCGTGGGCTTAACGTCATGGGCGACCTCGATTTGCGTTACTGCACCGCCTTGGTGTCACTGCCAGAGGACCTTGAGGTTACCGGCAGCATCAATCTCAGCGGTTGTGAAGGGATCAAGATCCCACAAACCATTCTTGATCGCTATGGTGACAGGATTTACTTCCCTGAGAATTATAGCGTGACAGAGCCACAAGCAGGAGGGCCTGAACCCTCCTGAGCTTGCTCGTTACCCACCATTTCTTAACTCTTAAGGATGAAGAAGGTGTCTAAGGTTTTAACGCCATCAGATATGCTAGGCGCACTGGACGAACTCTCACGTGATCAGTCAGTCTCACCAGAAATCAAAAAGGAGATTGCGAATATTTTTTCCGCCATGGATAGCACCATGTCGATGGCTGGTGATCTTCTGGAGCGCGCCCTGGGCGTTGATTGCAGTCCGCCCGATATGTGCATTGACGTGAATTCTTACAGCAATGGTTTTTTGGGGGCCACGGTTGCCGTTTATCCTCGGACCTCCGAAGACCCTATTCCAGAGGCTCTGAGCATGATCGATCCGGAAGGAGACTGGGAACCGCGGGAGGCGCCATCTTTCTGCCCGGAGCCGTGACGTCGATTGTGGCTGCCAAAATAGCAGCCACATAGCGCAGAGATTACCGGATGCGCCGTAAAGCCCCGTCCTTCAGGGCGGGGAGAATGTCAATCGTGGCAGTCGCAAAACACTGTCACGAGACCTGTGCAGGCAATACTGATCTCACCATCATTAACGGAAAATTCTGCCTCGGTTCTGATCCGATGAGGAGATTCCGCACAGGCCTTTAACAATTTCCGTGCGGATTTAGAGCAGTCCTGCTCGCTGTAGTCCCAGCAGACATCAGAGCAAATTGATCTGATGTCATTGTCCAGCCCCTCGCTTATGACGGAAAGAGAGGCAACCTCATTCTCAGACTCATCGATAAAACGAACCGCCAGAGAACTGGACTGATCCGTTTCACTGCTAGGCACGAGATTGATGTCGAGATGGCCTTTCAACTCCACCTTGCGAGAACCGTGCATCGCATAGAAAGCAAATCCGGTTTCAAAGCGAATGTTCAGCACGGATTTCAACCTTTCTTGTCAAGCGGCGCAGGCGTCATGCGGCGAAGAAGACAGTAAGTATGGCCCCGCAGACAAGATCTGAATTGAGAGCATGATGGCAGTCTTAGCTGCGGCCTCTTCCAGATCGATCAGTGCATGGCCATTCGTCCACCGGCTGTCAGGGGTTTCTTTGGGCAACCAGCCGTCCAGACTGTCACTGTCGAGATGGCTTGTGATGCTATTCACCCCACGCCGTGCAAGCCCATCCACATACGTGATGCTTCCGACCAGAACGCCAAGATCCCGGCGATCATCCAGGTAAGGCCCGACCGTATCACACGGGCGGCTTGACCGGCTGAAAATCGTCACACTCTTTGTCCCGACCGGCACCATGAAGGAGTAGCGACCATCCTTGCAACTGACGAGGCGAACGTAAGCTCCCGCGTTAGTCCTGAGATGAAGGTCAGAGTCAGTGGTAAGCTCTGGGCGTCGACTCACGATCTCTTTGTTCGCACGATCTGCGAGGGTGTTAAAGATTTGCCGCGCCTTCTCTACGCTTGCAATCAGAGGGGCCGCCGAGTCCTTTTCCCATGTCAGTTCGCCCACATTATTCCCGCTCGGCAAAGCATACATTGCATTAAAGCTTTTCCGGTTGGATGACCGCAGATAGCTCTCGGTCGCTACGCCGTTGCTCAGGATGATGGAATGAGCGGAGGTCGCCACATGGAAGTAATTGTATGATGTGATGGTGCGGTCGTAGGCGATCGTATCGCCATTCACGAGCATTCGGACGGGAACAAAAACATCGTCCAGGTAGAGGCAATGCTCAGAAGTGACCAGCATATCGTCGAAAGGCACGCCCTGAGAGATGGCCCCCGCCTTAATGCGGACGGGATAGCCGGCGATATCATCAGGAAGGTCTGTGTGGCTCGCAATCGCAGTGAACCCACGACCACACCACACAACTTCTTGCTCACCTTGCTCCAAAGTCAGCACCTTATCGCCCGGCTTGATGCTTTCAACAGGGACGTAGCCCTCAGTCGTTCTGATCAGGCAGCCCTGAAGGAAACATGCGATATCCGTCACGACATTCCAGCCGCCGTCCGAAGTAGGCACAATCGATGCCGCGCCGGGTGAAAAGCCGGTTGCAGGCGTCACATTCGTCAGAGAAATTCCGTTACCCCACTGGTCGAAATCGATCTTAAGGGTATAGGTGCCATCGCCATTAGGATTGAAGGCCGCAGAGATTGGCGTCGAACCCCCTCCGTTAACATGTACTACAGATGAAGAGTCGAACCCTGTAACCTGAGTAGACACAGTCTGGTTGTAGCCAGAGAATACCAGCAGGTTGTCCTTCCCGTTATCAGACCCTGCGAACCGAATTTCTTTCCCAGCCTTCTGATTGTTCACGTAAAGAGCGGCACCGTTCTTCAGGATAGTTGTGAGATCATCGCCCATGGTGAACATGTTGGAGGGGGTGCCGATTGTCGCATCGTCAAGGATCAATTCGCCTGTTCCGTTGATGGAGTGCGAATTGATGAAGATGAGGTTGTTCCCCGAGATGGTAAGTTCCCCATTGATTGTGGGATTTGATCCGAGGGAAACCGGGGAGGATGTGGCGATTGTCATCGCTCCGGCATTGGCAACAGTCAATGCGTTAACCGAGAACGCGACTGACGAATCTCCCGAAACTGCGGAAACTGAAAGATCCGCACAATCGCCAACGGTCAGGCTCTGAATGACGGTCGACGAAGGGGCATCTTTGATGACATTGACAACGCTGTTCACGCTGCCACCAATGTAAACGTCAATCCATGGCTGGGTGTCGGGAGTTACAGATGCACCCCAGTTGCTAGAATTGTTCCAATTGCCGCCGTTTTCTTTAATCCATGCATTAGTCATGCTGAGAGCTTCCAAGCCTTATTTTTTCTTCATCCAATCGCCGTCCCCATTATCTAACGTGCGGCAGAGAGCGCCGAGGGCATTCTAAGCGAAGGATTAATGTTAACCTAGATTGTTGATGGCAGGGTTTTAGAACGACAAAATTGAAATAGCAAAGATAAAAATATGGATAGCAGCGGGTCGAGTTCGAAAGGCTCAAGGTTTAAACGGCGTCAGGAATAGACCATGAGAACCATAAACTGAGGCCGGTTTCTTCATCCTCTTCATTCATAGCAAGTGATTTTTTCTCCAGCCCTCTAAGAGCGGCAAGGGTATACGCGTATGGGGGTTTCGGGGCTAAAAGACGCCCTCTGATCTCCTGAACGGTGACGCCTTCGCCCTCAGCCTTGGTAGATTGAGAGCGCTTTAAGGCCAAGAAAGTTGCGAGTTGAGTGGGAGTGATGGGAAGATGTCGCTTGTAAGGCATGTGTTTCTCATTTCCTTCCGGGTTTGTCCTGGGACTTGACGAATTTGCACTCTCTGATTGAGCAGCATTGGAAGCGACGGTCGGCAGAAGTGCGCTCCCCTTCTCTCCGTTTTCTTTCACGTGTGACGACCAGACCCTTTTTGCATACCGGGCACGGTTGGCCCGTACCTGGAAGCGGAGGTATTTCGGGCCAGCGCGTAAAGTCACATTCTCTCACAGAGCATGCGAGGAAATTCTTGCCCTTATTAGGTCCGGCTTTATGAATTTCGCACGTCACAAGATGACCTTGCTTACACTTGGGACATTTTTCGCCGTCGCCCGCGATGGGGGCCGTCTTGGGCTTATCGGGCCATTTTACAAAATTACATCCCCCCTCTTTTTTCCGAAGGCTGCATGTCAGATAGCGCTCTGGGGTGCGTTTCCCTGTTGGGACATACTCGCGGGTTATCAGCGTTCCCGAGTGACATTCGGGACATTTTTCACCTGCCCCAGGAAGTGGCTGAATAACATGCAGGCCCTTAAGGTTCATCCTGATGTTGGGGGCTTCGGAAATGCGCTTCCTGATAGTCTCCATCAGCTTGTCTAGGAAGACTTGGGGCTGGATTTGACCTTTGCGAATGGCTCCGAGAGCCGCTTCCCATAAAGCGGTCATGCCGAGGCTGTATTCTTCCTGAGGGTAAGAGCAGATCAGAGATCGGCCAAGCTCTGTGGATGTTATCTTTCCCTTTGCGCTTCGCTGCATATAGGGGTTTTCATCCACGACTTTGGTTTTATCCCCGACCTTAACCATGCCCAATAACTTGAGGAAAATTGCAGCTCGTGTAGCTTCTGTGCCAATGATGTAACCTCCGTCTTTCAGCTTCTTTTTGAGGGCCGCATCAGGCTCGTGAAGGTGAGGGGAGAGGCATGCCTCCAGAAGGGTGGCGTCTGTGAATTCTGCGGGCTTTTTTGTTTCACCAGATGTGGGGGTGCCAGATACTCCAGTTACGACGTCCCCTGAGGTCATAGGTGGGAAAATACTCGTATCCTTATCTCCTCCATCCTCATCCTCATCTGCATCATCTTCCGCCCCTGCCAGGACCTTCCACCCAGGGGAGACTGGCACAGACCCATTCCCGGAGAATGTCTCTCCTTCACAGAGAACTGTGAGCGAGGTGGCATCATGCTCTGCGGGAGGGTAAAACTGGCAGAGAAACCGTTGGGCTATGACATCGAAAACCTTTTTCTCGTCTGGGGCCAGAGAATTGTAAATCTCATTCGTAATATTCCCGGTTGGAATGATACCATGGTGATCGCTGACCTTGGCGTCATTCCAGGCAGGGGATCTTATGGCGAAATCTGCACTGTCTGCTGCCCCCTTGAATGCTGTGAGGCCACGGAGGGCTGTGAGCGCTTCAGGCACCACATCGGCCGCCATGGCATGCCTGAAGTGCTGGCTGGATGACCTTGGGTATGTAGCAATTTTTAGATTGTCATAAAGTTTTATTGCAACCGAAAGCGTCTCATCAGCAGACATTTGAAAGCGCCTGGAGCAGAGAATTTGCAATTTAGCGAGGCTAAATGGCAGGGGCTGAGGTGTCTTCTTTCGAACCTTCTGATACGTGGCGATCTTTCCCTCACGACCCGATATTTTTTCAAGGATCTGCTGGGGGATCTTCGCATCAAGAACGCGCCCGCTCTCGGCCAGATAAGGTGATGCTTTTGATGGAAGCCATTTTACGGTGAATTGGCCATTTTGGTGCTGAAATCTGGCGGTGACTCCAAAATACCTTATCGGTCTGAAATTTGCCCTCTCAATATCCCTCCTTACCACCAGGCCAAGGATAGGTGTCATCACGCGACCATTGCGGATATTGATGTCAAATCCCTGTCGCTTAGCCAGATCTGTATAGAGGCGTGACTCGTTAAGGCCGTATAACCAGTCAGCAATCTGCCTGCACAGCGCTTCAAGGTAGATGAGATAGTAATCTTTGTTGGGCTTCATCGACTGGAGTGATGAAATGAGATCTTTTTGGGATAGGGATGAACACCACAACCTGAGTACATTTGACCCCCAGGGATCAAAGCCTTGCTTCTTGAGCAGTTCGTCGACGAGCAGTTGACCTTCGCGCTCGGCATCACCAGCCCCGACTATAGTCCGTGCCTGTCGGCACAAACTAGCAACCTTTCTGACTGTAGCTTCATAGTTGAGCGGTGGCCGTCCATCCTTGGGCGGCGGCGGGCGATTTATATTAATCTGCCACTCGGCCATCTTCACGACTATGGGGAGGTTTTCCAGTCCCCGGTTCTTCCAGATGGGATTATATTGCTCGGGAGGAGCTGAGTCGTAGCAGTGGCCATAAAGCCATGCCACCCTGTCTTCACCGACTAGCCAGCAACCCTCGGCGCTGCTTTTCTTCGGGGTGTGGCCCGTCAGGACCCCGATAGCAGAAGCGATGTCCGCCGCCATATTGGGCTTTTCAGCGATAAAGACGCGGTCTATCTGAGACATTCATCTGTCCCCCAAAGCATAATCCTTGCCAACTCAGTGCAATGATAGTGACGGGACGGCACTTGTTTAAGGCTAATGTGGCCTCTTTCTCCCTCGCTTTAGGTGTTGTCCTTGTGATGCAGTGCTTTGATTGATAATCTTGGCCCACTTCGTCTCTCAGAGCGATCATGTTTTTTTTGGAGTAATGGCTATGCCCCTATGGAGGGAGACGTTCAGAAGCCCGCGCGTGTGGAAGCTTGACGCGCGTGTATCTTTTTTCCTTCTTCCTCCTTTAATGCCAATCTTTCGACTGGAGACCTCTCTGTTAATGGTTGGCGCACTCGTGACGCTCTACATTGTTGAGGTCCGATACGGGATGAGCTTTCCGTCTGCCATTCGCTATGTCAGGGCTAAGATGGCAGGCCGGGTACGCCGCCCGACTGGCCGGACCTATGCACTGGTCGATTTGCATGAGGCTGAAGTGGCATATGCCGCTAAACAGCGGGATGAAGTGCGCGAGATCAACAGAAATGTATTCACCAGAGCGCTGAAAGCAGTGGGGGTTGATGCGGGTATCCACACCCGTAAGACTGGAGAGCGCTCGAAATGAGACGTTACTTCAGTCATCCGGTAAGGGGGTGGGAAGAGCCTTACCAAGGGGCACGGCCTCAACAGGCGCCCGTCCCATCGTTTGAAGGCGTGGTGGTTAGCAGCATCCTATCTTCACGGAAAGAGGTGCGCAGGCCAATCACCCAAATCACAGAACCCAAACGCAAAGTGTCAGAAGCACACTCTGATATCGCTGTTCCAAAAGATATAAAGCTTGCTCCGGAGGGAGTGGTCTCTTCTACGCACGAACGTCTCGTTCGTGATGGTATGTGTCCTCAAGTAACTGGAATTTTCAATGAAGACGCCATTGATGCTGAGATCACGTATTGAGACGGGGCGATAAATGACCGCCAGAGTGAACACTAAAAGAAACCGACACTCGGGCGGCCATAAGCGCGCGAACAAGCAGGGTGGTATCGGGGTCTTTAGGTTCTTAATTATCCTGTCTGTGCTGGTGTTTGTTTCTCTGAAAATGGCAGAAAGACTCTCATCTCCTGATTCTTTAATCAGAAGTGGGGTTACAAATCACATGGAAGACGCTCTTTCCATGGCAGAAAAATGGTTCAGAACCAAAATGGGACTGCCGGACGCCACTGACACAATACAGAGACAGAACGAAGATCTATCTCAAATGACACCCATAAAGCCGTCTTATGTGCTACGGCCACCTGATGCGATTGAGTTCAACGCTGAGTAGACCTGCCTGTTAAAAGCCAAGAGTTAGTTGGAACTGAGACCCTTCGTCTGGAGAGGGTGGTTCCTGCAGTTCGGCAGCAGTCAAAAAGATCGGTGAGGGAGTGACCTCCTCAGCTTCAAGAGAAGGGTTGTCTGATATATGGCTTGACGCCTGAAGGTCCGATGAAGAGAGGTCTGGCGCATCGGAGGGCATGGGGCCTGGCGCGATATCCGGGACGGGAACTGCAACGGGTTGCACTTTAGGAACTGAGCCGGTGGCGGCCAGCATTTCATGCATCCCGACCATTTCTTTCCGAACCAAAACGCCTTCCGGAGCATGGATGTTTTTCGCGACAATCCATTCTGACATGGCCACGCGCGTCTCTTCTGGGATGCGCAACGTGACGCCTTCAGACACCTGCTTCATCCATCTGCGGAAACGAGCTGGGTCTGGTAAGCCCGCGGCGATCCTCATTTCGGCGAGATCCATCTCGCGTTCCATGCAGGCTTCGACGAAAACGGTAAACAGGGCGGACTGCGGGTCCATACGCCGCTCTGCAGCGTGGTCGGGAACAGGAGATTCAACGTATTCCTGCATTCTCCTGGCGACCATCTCCGGGATATCGAAGGTGACGCCATTATCCGCAAGGGATCGCCACAAAGCCAGTCGCCGCATCTTCTGGGGGTCTTCATTATCCAATCCGAGGATTAGGGCGCTCTTATCAAGAGTGACCCCTTCAGCACCCGTACGAGTGAAAAAGTCCTTAGAAATTGAAAGACCGTCGTGCCATCCAGTCCGAGCCATCACGTAACACCTTGTACAGAAACACTTTAATCTTGTGATACCGAACTGTTCATGCATACGACAGCAAAAATAAATTCCTTGATGCGCAATTTTAACCTTTCCCTTGCATGCCTATAGGGTATCCTTCTCCACGAATAACAAGACATTGCCGCGCTTTATTGAAAACTTCGATGCAAGTCGAAGCGGGTTTTTGCGCTCTGTCGAGATGGAGAGACCGGATGAAAAAAGGATGGAAACCGTGAGCCTTTCAGAGAGCGGAACGGATCAGAACGGCGTCGACAATGCCCCGGAGGGCGGATCTTTCCTTGTCGAGTCGGACCCTATTTCTCGTGATATTGTTCAGGTGCCAGGACACCATGCTGTCGAAGTGGACAGGGGCAGGGATAGTCTTCTTACGCCATTCGGTAAAAGCACTCTCGATCATCGCTACCTGCTGCCAGATGAATCCTATCAGGACCTCTTTGGGCGCGTAGCCTCTTATTACGGGGCAGATGCCGGACACGCGCAACGTATCTATGACTATATGAGCCAGCACTGGTTCATGCCTGCAACGCCTATTCTTTCCAACGGCGGCACGACCCGCGGTCTGCCTATTTCCTGCTTCCTTAACGAAGCCGAAGACAGTCTTGAGGGGATTGTTGGTCTGTGGAACGAGAATGTCTGGCTGGCCAGCAAGGGGGGCGGGATCGGATCATACTGGGGCAACCTCCGTTCAATCGGTGAGAATATTGGCCGGAACGGCAAGACCTCCGGCGTTATCCCCTTCATTCGTGTGATGGACAGCCTGACCCTCGCGATTAGCCAAGGGTCCCTGCGCCGTGGATCAGCGGCAGTGTATCTGCCGGTGTGGCATCCAGAAGTCGAAGAGTTTTGTGAGTTGCGCCGCCCAACAGGAGGCGACCCAAACCGCAAGGCCCTGAATTTGCACCATGGCGTCCTCGTGTCTGACGCGTTCATGAGAGCAGTGGAGAAGGATGAAGAATGGGCGCTGCTTTCCCCTAAAGATAAGACCATTGTGCGCAAGGTTTCCGCCAGAAGTCTCTGGATACGTATTCTCACGGCACGGATGGAGCAGGGTGAGCCTTACATTGTATATTCGGATCATGTGAACAACGCACGGCCAGAGCATCATAAAATGGCAGGACTTGAGGTAAAAACCTCGAACCTGTGCGCCGAGATCACGCTGCCGACCGGAATTGACCACCACGGGAAAGACCGCACAGCAGTTTGTTGCCTCTCTTCTCTGAACCTTGAGACCTGGGAGCAATGGAAAGACAACCCGCAGTTCATTGAAGACGTTATGCTGTTCCTGGATAATGTTCTGCAGGACTTTATCGACAGAGCGCCGCCGGAAATGAGCAAAGCAGCCTACGCTGCCTCCCGCGAGCGCTCGGTGGGACTTGGCGTAATGGGCTTCCACAGCTTCTTGCAGGCCAACAAAATTCCTTTTGAAGGGGTGATGGCGAAAGTCTGGAACCGCAAGATTTTCAAGCATATCCGACAGCAGGCCGATGAAGCTTCCCGCAAGCTGGCTGATTTGCGTGGACCATGCCCTGATGCGGCTGATTTTGGCTTCCATGAACGCTTTTCGCATAAAATGGCCATCGCACCTACAGCCTCCATCTCCATCATTGCTGGCAATGCCAGCCCCGGTATCGAGCCTATAAGTGCGAACGTCTTCCTCCAGAAGACACTCTCCGGCTCCTTCACAGTCCGTAACCGGCACCTGCATAAGCTTCTTCAGGAGCGGGGGAAGGATACTGACGAGGTGTGGTCTCATATCACCCTGAACAAAGGGAGTGTTCAGGATCTGGACTTCCTGACTCAACACGAGAAGGATGTCTTCAAGACGGCCTTTGAGCTTGATCAGAGATGGGTAGTGGAACATGCCGCAGATCGCGCTGAACTCGTGTGCCAGGCTCAGTCAGTGAACCTGTTTCTCCCTGCCGATGTCCATAAGCGTGACCTGCATCAGATCCATCACATGGCATGGAAAAAGGGGCTGAAATCGCTTTATTATTGCCGCTCCCTCTCCATCCAGAGAGCTGACGCAGTAAGCAATCTGGCGCAGAAGGTGGAAATGGATCTGTCAGGAGGCAGTCCGAGAGCCGCCCCACCCCCGGCAGCTACAGACTATGAAGAGTGCCTGTCCTGCCAGTGATCTGGCACACCAAACAACCAACAGAACACGGCGGCCCGAAAGGGCCGTTTTTTATGGAAGGGGAGTGGAGTGAAGAAGGTCACCCTGTTTAATGAAGAGCCTCCAGAGAAATCGCTAGTTGGGAAAAGGACAATGCGCGAACGGCTCACCGCCATTCCGGAGGTCCTCGCCGCGCGTAATGAGTTCCAGGAAAGATGCGAAAGAGCAGGTGGCAATGTTCTTTTGTGCGCAGACCTCATGGCGCAAGCCATCACGATGTGCCTGGATGCCACTCTCCAGGAGAGAGTGGGCCGTGACGGAAGAGCGCTGCAGAGCATCGAGGTGGTCAACGCGCAACACTGCATGAGGTGGGCGGAAGCAGCTTACCGTAAGGCGCGCGGGGAAAGCTACGAATAGGCTTGAATTATCCATGACCGCGTGCTCTTGGAAGGATTAAGAGTCGGTTGGTGATTCACCTTATCAATGTTGACCCTGCAAGGCACTGAGCGGCAGGGGGGCCTCGCATTCCCTGCCTGTTCGACAGGGAATGTTCTTATGGTTTTAAAGATACCAGACCGGCGATATTTTTTGGAGCGAGTGTAAGGCATAATGACATTGGAAAAGGAATCCCAGAAGCGTCAGCACGGGGCAATCTCAGCGATTAATGTGGGTTCGCCGGCAAGGGCTATCCCAGATATGGCAAGACTGCCAGAGATACCTGATGATCTCTTTTTGAAGTCCGTTAAGAAAGCGCAGAATGATCAGGCTCTACAGAAATCCAATGCTGTGGTCCGCATGCCCCCCTCCGATCTTCTTGAGTTCTATCTCAATCTGGATGCAATAAAGCAGATGCTCAGGAATATGAGAGGGAGTGTAAGGTCAGAGCGCTTGAAGGGCGGAATGGATTCTCTTCTGGCCGACACTTTGAAAGAGTCCCTGTCAGTGGCGCGTCTCTTTAAAGGAAAGTCTCTATCGGTTTTCCTCAGCAAGTTCTCCATTCCATCAGATGAGGATGTAGATCCAGTCAGTATGGATAGGTTGGTCGATATGCTGAAATACGTTGCCTGCTGCGTGTCGCTTACGCGAAAGTTTTCAATCAAGTGGCCGGATGAATTTGTAGAAAAAGTCGATGAAACAAAGGCTATCCTCGTGGCCATAATTGAGAAAGCAAGAGCGAAAAACCCCAGCATTCCTCAACTCATTGAACGGCTGGACTGTCACTAAGAGTGCTGGCCTGAGTGTGCACTTTTGAAGCACTCCTTCGATACAGGGCGTTTAAGCAAACAAGGCTTAATTGTTTTAGAAGGGCCATGCAGAGGGGTAAGGTGAAATGAGGGGCTTCGAACACAGGGGGCGGATAGACCGACGTTATCCTGTGAGACGATTATCTCGCTATCCTTTCTTCTCTATCGGGTGAGTGAATGATTTAACAGTTCTCAAAGGCGAAAAAAGAAATGTCAGGAAAGCCTTCTATCCCTGAATTTGAGAGATTGCCTCTGGATTTAGGCTCTGAGGACGGTCCGGAACAGGTTCGATTGAGGAGCAGAATTAGCGATCTTTCAGGCTGCCGGGTGATTATCGACAAGGGATCCGTGCGACCTTCAGGTGAGCAGTTAGCCAAGACAGTCAACGACGTCCTGGATGATCTTGAATTTAGGTTCTCCACCGCTGTGAGGTTCCCATCGCCAACAATGGCGGCCTTCGCGCTGAGCCTGCTTAAAAGCGAACAGATGCTTGTACAGGCGCACTCTAGGATGTCTGAAAGCACTCAGGGCAAAATGGACGAATTGCTCCATGACAGTGAAATGTCGATCCTGTTCATAACGCAGATCTTCTCAGCTAAGTCGCAGCATCTCATTTACACCGGTCAGAAGCCTCCTTCAGATGAAATTGTTGATCCCATAGACATGGAGACGCTCAGTGACGTGCTAAAATTTGTATCAGAAGGTGTAGAGTTTGTTCGCGCACATGAGGATGAACTTCCGTTTTCCCTCGCCGAAAGTTTTGGTGCTTCAAAAGATCTCATTTTTGAGGCAATTGAAGCTTTGAGGCCTGCCAATCCTCAGATGCCGTCAATAGATGGCAAGCGGGCAGTGCATTAAGATGCCTCCATCGTCGGCGACCGTGAACTTTTGAAGCAGTCTGAAGCGCTTACCTAGAGGCGGTTTGATTGGGAGTATGCACTTTTGAAGCAATTACTGTCATCGCTGCAAAAGTGCACGCTGAGTGCCAAAATCTTTCAATGAGGCCTGAGGCCCCGTTAATGAAGCGTGAACTTTTGAAGCATTGCAGCCATTTGGCGCCCGTCTGTGTTGGGTTGCTTCAAAAGTGCACGCAACTGTGCCGTATGTCTAAGCGGAAAGCGACATCGGCAAACAAGATCGGCAGCTTTCGGCCAAAAAAAGGCCTATTCCATTGAAGTAAAAGAGTATTTTCAAGGGTCCGGATCGGCAAAAGGTGTGATGTTATGCAGCATCTGCTTAGTCATTTCAGAGCATAGATCTGACGACGCACAGGCGGAGGGGACGGATGGAGCGTCATTCCTACCTTGCCATCGGTTTCTGTAACGTGCGCTTCAGGATACGCCGCCAGGGCCAGCTTCAGATTGGGCAGAAAGCGACCTCTGAAATTGTTCATTTGGCTATAAGCCGTGCCAAACTGCGATTTCAGGGCCTTCCATGTGATCGGAGTGGGCTTGTCGAGTGAGTGAAGTCTGTAAGCCAGCCAGCTATAAATATCCAACGCCATGCTGTTATTGCTCAACGCCCGGATGGCTGCCTCCCTGAACGGAACCGGATGCTTCTTAAGCCCTTCAAAAAATTCCGTCGAAAGGCGAGCTCTCAACATGAAGACGTCGTTGACCGTATCAATATTTGGATCTGGCTCTAGGAAAAGCGAGCTTTCCATTATTTTTTGGCTGGTAATGCCGCGAGTTCGGCCATTCACAACTTCAAATGAAAGCTGGCATCTGGACAGCCTCTCAGCTTGTTCTCTTACAGATTCGAGATTTTTTCCACCAATGGGTATGCTCATACGCTTCATCCAAGAGCGCAGGCTCTTTCCCAGTTCGATATCCCTGCAATTGGTGCGGATCGCTTCTGATTGCATATAAAGCAGTATCAGACGCGCCCTACTGCCATAAGGGACGCCCACATGGATTGGATTGCCTGTTGGGCCACGTCTCATCCCTGGCTGAATAATAAGACAGACGTGATCGCTGTCTATTTGCCAGCCCTTTGAATCGTCAGCAAGCCTTCTGTGAGGCAGTGCAGCCTGACACCAGCCAGAATAGAGAAAGCCTATCCTCTGATCTTCGTCAGACATATAGGAGGATGCCGCTTCAATCTCTTGCCGGGGGAAATCAAGGTTCAGAGCAGCCTGTCGCCCCTTTTCCTCCAGGATGTCGTGTATCAGTCCCATTCAACTTCCCTACAACCAGTGAATATGGAGTTAGCAAACAATCCTAGGTTCGTCGCCGTGCACTTTTGAAGCAGGAAGATACTAGGGAAGATATTTGAAATATATATATTAGTTTGTGCTGCAAGATATCACGGGAAAAAGCTGAAAAATCTAAGGTTTCCGTCACTTTCTTATTTCGGTCCGCTTCAAAAGGTCACGGCTTGTGCTGCTAAATATCACGCTGGCAGTGTGGAGAAGAGCACCGGGCACGGCGGAGTGCGTGAGCCAGGTTCGATTCTGTTCGCCTGGCGAATCCCTCGGCACCGTTAGTGTGCACTTTTGAAGCATAGAGAGTGGGCAGAGCGCTTGGCGTGCACTTTTGAAGCAGCGCGCCCGTCTGATTTATCGCTTTTCGAAGCCTGTCGTTCCGCCTGCCAAATGCGCCATAAAGACCAGTCCGGTGGTTCTGATATGAAGCACTGGGGTAATGGGGTCCATTCGTTGTCCAATGATGTGCTGGTGCCAGGGAGGAATTCTGCACTGCGAACCGCAGAGCATGGTATCCAACACTTACGAGTGACCTGCAGCAGCCCTGCTTCGGCTCAAAACCCGCGACTGAAGATCGATAACGAGGTCGCTATTGAGGTGTTCGCCGGACTGATTAAAGGTGATGCCGGGAAGCAAGGTGGCATCGTTCGGGCGAAACCCGTCACAGCAGATTAATGCACGCACCTGGCACACGACCATGCGAATTGAGGGCGGGATACTTCAGGCCTGATGTCTATGCCAATCGCCCACTGGTAAGACAGGCTCGGCCACTGCCCCAGTGGGCTAAGCGAGCGCACAAATCAGGTTCCCTTCTCCTCATCGGATGGCGTGAGGCCGGGAATGGGGGATTGTCAGTGTGCAGGTCTTGTTACTCGCTGGTTCAGCAATGGGATCTCAATCCGCATGCAACTCAATACGGGTAGCGCAGGTTGACTCCTTAACGTTCGCCGTCCGCAGAACCGTCGCTTTTCTGATCAGGCTCTTCCTGTGAGTGCCTGTTTAAAAGTGAAAGTGGCGAATAAGGAGCTCCCAGGGTGTACGAGGCTAGTGCCAGAAACAATGAGATGACGCGTAATTATGGGTGAAAGGTTTCTGGCGACAAAAAAATAACGATGCTATAATCAAGGATAAAGTGAAGTAAGGATTAATAACGTGGCTGAAAATAAGCCTTCGGGAATTGAACCCCATGGTTCGGGGCTGATCATTTTAGGGGTTATGCGAGAAGCGCGGAACAGTAATTGTCCGAAATGGGTTCCTGTAGAGATTGATGATGTCCCACATTATCAGGTCAAAGGGGATCGGATTGAAGAGGTTGTCGCCAAGTCGGAGGCCGAAAAGACTATTGCTGGCCTCGAAGGCTTAATAGAAGCATCGACTGAGCGTGAAGATAGCCTCATAGAAAGCCTTGATGCGGCCACGAAAGCTTTGGCGAAGGCTATCGCTATGCGAGATCATGGTTGTGAGTGGTCATCACTTACAGTTTCCGAAATGGAAGGAATGATCGGCACTGCTCAGGAAGAGATCGACAATTGTCTCGGCACTTCTGAACTGGCAGGCACATGACCAAAATTGTGAGGCCTAGTGATGTTGGTGTCCTGCCAAAACCATCATACGGTGATGCCTGTAACGGCTGTGGAGTGTGCTGCAGGGTATCCTTGTGCGCCATGGCCTTTGCGCTAGGAATTGATCGCAAAGTGACCAACTGCCCTCTCCAGACAATGCGTGACGGACATATTGTCTGTGGAGCCATTCTTCTGGAAGCGGCGTATGTTTCAGATCACCCTCAAACCAAACCGTTTATCGGGGATTTCCTTGGGACAGGTTTGGGGTGTTGTCTGCTGATTTTTGGCTATGAAGGTGACAATGACCTGCCGGAAGCACGTATTCTGGCCCATATGTTAAAAATCAGGGCCAACAAGGCTCAGTTCGAGAAGAACGTGGCAGTTACCTATGGGCGCGACAAAAGCGCTGAAGAGCTTCAGGGAATACTGGTAAGCCAGATCAAAGAATATGCAGCGTATGCCGATCAGGTTCTTGGAAGTAGTATCGCCGAGCTTTCCAGGCAGGCTCTTGCCCATCTATCTCACGTTTGAAGGATTTTGAGAGATATGGACGCAATCCCTCAACCCACATCCGATGAAGAATTGGCCAAGAGTCTCTTGTGGGTCGGAAGAATTCCTGTCTGTGGCGAGATCGGTATAGGGGAGACTTGTTGATATGCTTTACCGACACAAAAAGCGCGGGACACTCTATCGCATCATCACCATAGGTCGCCTGCAGATTGCGGGGGACTGCGATATGTCAGAATGCGTGACTTACGAAGATGTTCACGACGGATCTGTCTGGACAAGGCTCAAATCTGAGTTTTTTGACGGTAGGTTTGAAGAAGTTCCGGAATGCGATGCGGAGCTTGTAGACCTGGCTTCGGGTGTTGACCCCAGAAAAGAAGCTGTCCGCCAGGCCCTCATGCGGGAGTTCTTCCTTGGCGATGGGCGCGTTCTGAATACAGATCGTCTGGCCGAAGTAGCTTTGATGGCTGCCGATTATGCCGCTTGGCAGCCTATAGAACTGGCTCCTCGCAATAACAAAGTGCTGGCGGTCTGTTGCATGAATTGGCCTCTTATCGGGCCGCGCCGGCCGCCACCGGTTAAGGCAGGGGGGTGGTCCACAGCGCGCGGAGAGTGGGTGGTTTTCGGCGCTTCATGGGTTCCGACGCATTTCTCGTATTTCGCACCACCTCCACCGTTCAACGCACCCTCTTCCAACATGAGGAAAAACGTCAAATGATCTGCACCCTTTGTGGAGGATCTGGGAACTTAGCCTGTTTCCAAAAGGGGAAGTCGCAAGTCGAGTTCTTCACGTGCCCGAGTTGCCATGGGTTTGGTTGTCGTTACGACGTGACAGGCAATCCGATCCTTGTCGAAATCCAGGAAAATTTCAGAGCGGACATTCGCACGAGATTTGTCGGGAAGGGGAGGCGGACGGATGAAGACGCTAAAGCGTCGTTCCTTGAAACCCGAAAGTCTTATGCCCTGCCAGATATCCCGCAAGAAGTTAAGGCGGAAATGCATGGCGCAAAGATGGATGCCCGCCATTCTCATCTTAATTCCCTGATGGATTAATTTCGACCAGCCCGCCTTGCCCCCCGTCCATCAGGGCGGGGGAAATGTTAAAGAACAGCAAGATCAGGGTTCGTTTGAGGGTGTGTCCGGCCGCCGAACAGGTTCAAGCCCCTGTAGCTTGGTCACAAGGTGGTCTGAAACGACGCCTGGAGGTGTAGAGGGTCCAAATGTTTTTTCGTAGCTGATAGCCTCGAAAGAACCTGCCGAATTATAGTGTTCGTTGACGACGATTAGCTCCCGAGAATCAATCTGGATATGGAGAGGCAGTTCGAGGCCTGTTTCGTTTTCCGTAAAGCCGATCTGATCATCTGTGGTGCAGTCATCGGACTCTTCCAGTCGCGCCTCTATCCCCAGGCTATCGCGACGACTGCGTTCATTGAACGCTTCGATCACTTCATCAGCCAGCATGTAGGTGTATTTTGTCATGACGTTTTGCCTTTCTTGCGGCATAAAGCGTTACCTCATAACCATGCCTGGAACCAAAAACAGAACGGCTTCCACCCACTGATGCTGGGATTAAGAAAGGTCAAAGGATGAATGACAGCCGGCGACTGGACGCTATGATCACAAACGGCTGGGCCGTGCAGAAGCACAGCGTAGCCAAGGTCGGAGGCTCTTTTGAGAGTCGATATGTTGTGGTGAATGGGGACGGGGAGAATATCGCGCAAGATCCGCGCTCACCGCGGATTGCACTGGACAGAGCTATCCGCCGCGTCAATAACGGGGGCTGAGAAACCTCAAAGCACGCCAAGGATTTACATGAGCCAGACACACGAGACTGATAGCACAGCGGCGATCCTGGTATTCTCTTTTTTTCTGGTCGCAATGGGACTGCGATACCTGGATATTGTCTACGGCTTCATTGGGATTGTCGGCGTGGTAGTTGGGCTTCTCCCAAATAGATTTTTCACTGGAAGATGAGCGATCAGGCCGCCTCTGGCGCTGAACTTAGAGATGGCTGATCCACAATCTCGTAGTTGTCGGGATATTCGATCCTGTCGCCCATTTTTTCAATAAGCGCCTTCGGGATGCGGATGCCATTGCATCCCTTCAGCTTGATGTTGTCAGCAACCAGAAGATCTGCAGGAAGGGCGCCCAGCTCGGTACACTCGGACAGGTCGAGGGTCTTTCGGACGATCAGGCCTGCTGGCAGGGATTTCAAGCTGGTACAGCCGTGCATGATCAGACTCTCGCCCACGATCATGTCATCAGAAAGGTGTTCCAGAGAGGTGCATCCAGAGAGGTCGATAGTCCACGCGGCAGATACGCCGGGAGGGATGGCTTTGAGTTGCGAGCAGTTCGCCAAACTCAGCCACCCGCGCACGTAAAGATGTTCCGGAAGGATACGCAGTTGTGAGCAATCAGTGAGGTCCATCCACTGTCCAACGCGCATACCATTAGGTAGGCTCTGGAGAGATTGGCATCCACTCAGGTTTGCCCACCCTGGGACGCGCAGCCCATCAGGAAGTTCTCTTAAGCTTACGCACGATGGGGCCGACAGGTTTTTTCCGACAGAGAGTGGTCCTGATATTCTCAGCAGACTGGGGCATCGATCAAGATAGACTGAGCCGGTCACTGTGGTGTTGGGAGCAACGCGCGTCAGCTTGGTGCATTCCCTCAGATATAGATCTCCACGGGCATTAAGACCTTCTGGGGTGATAGCCAGGTTCACGGAGCCGTCCAGAATGACATCCCCTCCGGCCGCAAGATAAGGAGGGAGCTGCTCCAGTTCAATATCATCGGGATGGACTATGCTACCATCGGGTTTGAAGGATGATCGCGCATATTTCCGGAAATCGGAGAGAGAACGGAATTTCCGTGTCTGACTTTTCAGGGTGATCATGACGGGTCAATCACTTCATAGATGCAGGGGAGCTGGATGCGTTCACCCATTCTGTTGAGAAGAGTGCGTGGGATGCGAATGTCATCACAGTCCCTGATGTTAAGAGACTGTGCTACGTCGAGATCATCCGGGAGTTCGCGGATGCCAACACAGCCTGACAGATCCATTCTCCCGGCGACTGTGACGCCTCGGGGTATCTCTCTGACGCCACAGCAACCAGACATGCTCAGCCCGCGATTAAACTGATCTTTCCCTACAGTTAGTCCTTCTGGGAGCACCTCAAGCCCGGTCATTCCCTCAAGCACGAGAGATCCGTGCACGCTAGAAAAGGGTTTAGGCAAGCGCGCGATCCCAACACAATCCGTAAGATCCACTGATCTCGCGACAGATATGTCGTCAGGCAGGCCCGATAGGCTCTCACATTCACGCATGCGAAGGTCGCCACCGATTTTGACGCCAGCCGGCAGGCTCTCCAGGCTACTACAGTTCGAGACGTCTAAGTCCCCTCCGATTTCCATCATTGAAGGCAGGGTCGCGAGCTGCTCACACCCGGTAAAATCTGCATAATCGGCGCATCGGAATCCCTCTCCGACTGATCCCAAAGAAGCGCACCAGCGGGCAGATAAAGCGCCGTGAACGACTAAGCCTTCTGGAATTTCAGCGAGGACACTGCATTCATTAATATATATCGAATTTGCAATCTGCATGCCCGATGGGAGCGCTTTGAGCATCCGGCAGTTGCTTGCATGTAGAGAACCTTCGATCTGAAGGTTCTGGGGCAACTCGGTGAGGCTCGTGCAGTCATCCAGATACAGTGATGATGCGACATGCGTGAAGGGCGGCAGGGATGGCAGGGCCGCACATTCAACAAGGAATAGGTTTCCTCCTACGCGTAATTTTGTTCCCAGATCAGACAGACTTATGCATCTGCTTAGGTCTAACTCCTGCCCGACAAAGATATTCCCGGACAAACTTTGAAGGGAAGAGCAACGGGCGAAGTTAACATTACCTTCGACGTGTAAATTCGAGCCGACAGTGCGGAGGTTTGGGCAGTTGACAGCGAATAGTCCTCCACCATCGATCCTAAGGTTATTCCCGATACGTGAGAGTTTGCTCAGATTGGAAATGCGCAGAGAAGCCGAAGAGATAATAGAGGTGTTATCGGCAATTTCGCTGATACCTCTGTCCCGTGGATAAGCGTGACTCCCCTGTAAAAAAAAGAGAGGTTCGGAGTGACTATGGCCTTCCTTATGGATCTCGGCGTCGATTGATTGCATGCGCATTTATCCCTTGAAGGAGAATTTCTCACTGCTCCAGAATGACTGGAGCAAAGAATTACGGTTCTATGGGGATGTGGATTTGTTTCAGGCGTTAGGACCTGGTTCAAGGGAAACTGGTTCTTTCTTGGGGATGACATCATAGGTGGAGGGATACACGATCCGACCATCCATCCTTTCGATAACTTCCTGAGGGATCTTGATTCCTTCACACCCGGTCAGGATCAGTTGCCCCCCGACGAACAGATCACGTGGCAACTCTTTGAGGGCCGAACAATCTTGAAGGCCAAGGTCCTCTCTTACTAGCAGCAAGGCAGGTAGAGAAGACAGTGAACGGCAACCTGAGAGGTCAAGGTAGCCGCATAGAGAAAGTGTGTCCGTAAGTGCCCGCAAGGACGAGCATCCAGACAAATCGAGATTACGGTCAACGATCAAGCGAGGGGGGAGTGCAGTGAGCGATTTGCAGCCAGAGAGGTATAGGTCTATGCCGACCTTCAGCTCATCCGGTAACTTCTTCAGAGAAGTGCATCCGTTCAGATCCATATACCCGTCGACATCCATTTGGGACGGAAGCGAGTTGATTTCCGTATTGTCGGGAAGAATGAATGACATTCTCCAGTAAAGCGGCTTCGGATCCCCAGGAGCCAGGGGCTGAACATGTCCTTCCGGGATTATCTTACCATCCGGAGTGACAGTGTCTCCATATCCCCTGAAAGAAAGAGGATACGCAGCCTTAAGCTGTTCTGTTGTTTCAAAGATGCCGCTGTGTGTCATGTAGCTATTCCTTGCTCGCCGGCATTGATAATTCAATGGTCACTTTATCCATGGAATACGCAAAGGACCATGCAGCTTTTCTGATTAATTTGGCAGTCTTGGCTTGTGTCCGTTATGGTAAGGTTAGTAATCAAAATACCAAGGATACACTCAGTGATGGATCAATCACCTCTGTCCCCTACGAGTTCGTCGCGCGAACTGGCTGCAGCAATAGCCAAAAACGTCGGACTTGCTGGCCTGGATCTGGCGAGATTTTGTGGCCGACTTATTGTAATGATCTGTACATTCGTTATCGCAGTTATGATATCGGCAATGTTTCTGGATCACGTTTATCTGGCTGGTGCTCACGAAGATGTATTTCTGGGGTTATTCGTGGCGCTAAAGGGCTTTGTCGGGCCGCTCGCGTTTACGATTTTCCTATGCCTGCTTGCTGATCGCGTAATTGGCAACAATCTCAATCGTGATTGCCAGATGGGCATTTCGATGGGTGGCCGTATCAAGGCTGATACCAAAGAATGAGTCTTGCGTCCCCTTCGTTGATAGTGTCACGGAGGGGGCCGTCATTCTGTGGACCGCCCCCCCTTGCTCAGAGGGGCGGGGCTAAGCGGAGCTTTTGGCTCGGCGACAGTATCAAACCACAACCCCCTTATTAATGGGGAGCGAGCTCTGATTCAGTGGGAGTGACATTGCCCTCTGTCGCCGCACTTTTTGATTTTTCAAAGGCAAGCATTTCGTCTTTGAAAGCTTCGGATCGACGCTTTCTCATAGCGGGGGAGGATGCGATCTCCCCAATGAGAATTTTCCATCGCGGATCGCCTTTCTCCGACAATGAAATGAGCGCCTCTCCGAGGGTGCAGGCCCTCTCTCTTTCGACCGCGGCAATCTTTTCCAGAGTAGCTCGTCTCTGGCGCTCATTCTCCGCCAGTTCTTCCTTAAGCTTCAGTAACTCGGACATTTTCTGTCTCCCCCCTCTTGAATTTTCCTATGGTTGCGTAGGCATGCGCTATAGAAGTTTAACGAACGCCTCCGTTAAATCTCAAGGGAGATATCTATTCACCTGAATAGGTTTTTACCGAGGAACGTCAGCGTGGCGATTCCACCGAGCCATTTCATGTTGGCCAGGCATATCCCGCCGATCATATGAGTAAAGGCCGTTCCAATTCCGGTCCGCGCCCGCTCGTCCGCGACGTCTTTTAGCAGGAACAGACCCTTCCAGAACGCCGCAACACCAAACATGGCAAGGATTGCGAAAATATAGGTGATCAGTTCTGAATAGCTCTGCACGACAGAAATATTGCTGGATCCTGTATAGGACAGCATGTCGGAACCGCCATTGAAACCGTTCTCACCCATGACGCTATCGCTGAGGCCTAAGGTTCTGGCGCTGAAGAGCATGAGGAGGGGAATATTTATCATCATGATGGAGACGATAACTTTCGTGGCAACGCCGCGTGACATGGGGCGGCCCGCCCCAACTTCATGTGCCACGCCCATCAATGTTGTGTAGAGATAGAACCCCCCAAGCAGGCATCCGATGACGCCTGAAGCCTGAATAAAGACAGGGACAAGATTTTCTTTGACGTTCTTGGCTACGCAGGTGAGTGCACTACTCGTATCAAGACAATCTGAAGGCTCGCCAAAGCTGCCAAATGTTGCCCCGTGATAGCCAGTATAAGCGCCGAAAAGAGAGCCAATACCGGAATTGACTGTATCGGGGAAGGCCGCCAAGAGCGCGCCGACCACAAGCATCGCGGCAGGAGGTGCGTAGCTGATGACGTGGTGGGAGCGCCCATCACCCACCATGATGATCAGTTTCAGTCCCTTGTAGATGCAGGCAAGTCCTGATACCAGGCACAAGGCCATAAGGAGCTTCCAGCCAGGGCCGTTGACATTCCCAGCGAAATGACCGATTGCGCCACCCATAGTGCTTTCGTCCGCGAAAGCAGGTAGTGCAGTCACGATGGCAGCCATGAACAGGGCCGCAGGGAGAAGTGCTATATTATGCCAGGAAGGCCTTATTAGCCGAAGTGGTAAGCGTGCTGCAGTCATGGTGGTTCTCGTTTCGTTTCTGCGGAGCGGTCCTCTACGTCGGGGCTGCTACTCACTCCTGATCAGTGGGCGTCTGGATTGAGTGAATGGTCGTGCGGTCCCCAGGCGGAGCGCCCATATCTTCCTCTTCCTGCTCTGGCTCGGAGGGGGGATTTCTCTGAGGGTTATGCCTTCTCAGAATTGCCTCGATCCCAGGCGCGAGCGTTGGCGTCCCGCTCTGAGTGGGCGTATGGGCTTCGGAGACTGCAGAGGTTTCTTCGCGCCCCTCTTCGTCCTCTTCGCCAGTAGCTTCTGAGGGCTGTGAGGCGTCATCACGCTGAGAGTGGGGCTGGTCCACGGGCATGGGGGTAATGCTCTCCGCCACCTCTTCTCTCAGGGCCTCGGTTTCGGGTCGGGGTTCCTCGTTCAGCGGGGTGCCTTCGCCTCCGGCTTGCTTTATCTCATCCAGAGACTGGCGCGCCGCGGCCTCGCCTTCTTCATCCTCTTCAAAGGGATTGCTGGTGTCAGGCTCCTGGAAGGCCTGAGCTTCTGTGGGGGCGGACTGTTCGACTACAGGATCAGGCCCAACCTCTTCTGCACCCTCTCCGTGATCAGAAGCTTCTAAGGCTGCCACTCCGGTCACGGGAGGGGTAGGCTCTGCGTTGTCCAGGTCAGGCTCCTGAGGGGGAGCGGCAGGCTGTGCCACCGGTCCCTCTTTATCGCCAGTGGTATGGGGGCGAGAGATTGCCGTATGATGCGTATCCACTCCATTAGCGGCGGGTAAAGGAGCAGTATCACCGCTTATACCGGCATCTTCGTCTGTGGCGGAGGGAAGCAAGTCCTGTTCGCCATGATCAGGGGAGGGGAATGAGGGAGCTTGTGGCGGAGTTTCCGGGGAAACCAACGCATGGCTCCGCGCGCCAGCAATGACATCCGATACGCTGCGCCGCCTGCGGTTTTTCCGTGCCGACCTTTCGCCTAGGCCGAGGCTACGGTGCATATCGCTGATCGTCTGAGCCGCTTCTGCCATGATGTCACTGGCAAGGATGGGAGCATCCCCGACAGAGAGAGCTTCAATCCCAACGATAAGCGCCCGGCGTAAGATTGACTGAACGCCAATATCTTCGCCGAGTTTTTCTATGCACCGTATGATGGCGCTGTCGATCTGGTTGTTCTGGTCCAGGTAGATGGTGAATCTGCGAGAACCGTTGGTTTCTTTGGTCTCTATGCTCATGGTCAAAGAGTAACGATCAGGAAAGTCCTTCTCAATAGAAACTGTCTAAACTAACCTTGTGATGTAAAATGCCACCTGCCATGGACAAGGAATAGAGGGGAACAATGAAGGTTAGGATAAAAGTATGTCTGTCCCGCAGGCTGAGCAATCAAAGTGAATATCCGGACTGCGAGGCCTGGTTCAGGGCAGAAGAACGTGCCTGTGGGCCTGTCAAATTTGTTATGGGGCGCAGTGTTGAAGACGATGATGATGAGGCGGAAACGCCGATCATAAGGCTTCTCATGCTCTCATCTGCTGACGTTCACGCCACGATTGCAAGGCAAAATCACGTCTATGAACTCAACAGTGCCGGCTTTATTGGTTGTCTTGGGACAAAGCCTGAGGTTTACGGAGGGTCTGAGTCTCTTTCGGGCGAGTTTCCCGCGACCTCCGGGGTCAGCAGAGACGCACAAACAGTCGTGTCCGCAATTTTCTGCGCCTGGCCAGTCCTTGAAGCTGTGACTGTGGATATCGATGGGGGGCATCAGGATATTGATGAGCAGCAAGGGCCAAAACAAACAAAGCGGAAGGGGGTAGGCCTCAGTTCGCTATCTGAAGAATATGACAGATGCGGCAGGAAACGGAGTTGGGCTTCCAGAAGACTGTCAAGAGGAAGGTAGCATTGTAAGTTGTGATTATATTCTTTATATACAAAGGATAAATTCATTTAAGGCATTTCAAATGACCAGCAATCGGAAACGCAGAGGGACCGCCAAAGAGCGTGTTATCAAGGCGGACGCTGTCGAGAAGGGCGGCACTATCGATGCCTCATGTCCTTTCTCCCGTGGAAATCACACGGCGGTGTCAACAGACGCGACGTGGTTGTTCGTAATGTGTTTGAACGAGAAGTGCATGGCCGAGGGTCCAGTCAGGGAAACCCGACAGGAAGCTATTGATGCCTGGAATGCTTGTAAATGAACACCAGCATGCACTGTGACGCAGATGTCTCATGGCCGCATGCTGGCGCTCCGGGTTTGCCGTCTTTCTCAGATCGTGATGAAGCGCATATTCTCCATGACCGGCTGACAGGCGCTCTGGTGCAGAGGCGTTGGTCTGGTAAAAAAAGGCACTGGCTTATGGAGACCTCTTCACCCGAGGACTGTGCTGCCAGATTTTCATACGTATCAGTAGTTTTGAGTGTGGAATTGCAGGACTGGCTTCAGATGTCAGGCCGTGAGACGTACACGCAGCTCACTGTCGACGCAGTAGCAGCAGATGGTGTGAAATTCTATAAAACAGCGGAGAGCCTTCTGTGGGGTGTGGTGGCATCTGCGCGGCCGACAAGCCGGAGGGCAAGAGGGTCAATCGTTGAGGACAGGATCTGTTGCGGGTCTACGGTGGCCAGTCTGTTGTGCCGTCAGTTCGGGTTTGACCCAAACGAGAAGAAACTCCGAAAGTAGTCAGTTGGAAGACTATTGGATGGACATCTCCTCATTTATGACGTGATTGCCCTGGTCTGATGTGTCCTCCTCTTGGTGTGGGAGCTGTGAAGTTGGTGGAGTGGTTTGCTGTTGCTCCCCGGCTTGCTGGCGCACTGATTTGCACAGCGAGAGAATTTCCAGCTTATTTGCATTTTCCTCAATATCAGGACAGGCTTTCTGACTGGTTATAGTGCGCTGCCCATCATCCAAAGATTTTTCCCATGCAGTTTTGGCGAGGTCAGTGGCATCTTCAGGGTGTGTCAGGCGCGGGCCGCTAATATCGGACCAGCGCGAGGCTACCAGAGACATGCAGGCTTTGATGGTTAGGGATCGTCGGAGATTGCAGTGAGATTCCGCACCCGCCAGATAGCCCGAGAGAGCTACGATCTGAAGAAGATTTTTTACAGACTGCTGTTCAGCGTAGACTGCGCGAGCCTGTTCTTCTTGTTGAGTAGCCGCAAGGGCGGTGACTGGCACCATCGCAAAGATGCTCGCAAGGATAAATATGCATGCCCTATGCATGGTTGTGTGCCTCGCCAAAACAATTCATGATGCAGAAAGATAACCTCTCATCTGCTCATTAGCCAATTTCAATTAAGGTCTGAGAACTTCATGGCGCGGGGAACTGCTAATTTTTCGTCTGGATCTGCCAAGGCTTTAATCCGCTTGGAGCCAGCAGATGTGCCGCGCATCCAGATCGATAATTTCCGATGCGGCCGTGAACAGTGTCACGTAAGGTTCCAGGCATGGAGTATAATGCACGTTGAGATTAGCGTGGCACTTGACCGAATGAAGGCCATTCGGTGCCCTAAATGCAAGACGAACAATGTGCTGCTAGGCGAGGGGAGGACTCTCTCGGAGGATCGAGCCGACCGAGACGCATATTTCCAGGGGGAAAGAGAGCCCGGCCTCACATCGCGCAAAAACTGGTGGCTTGAGTTTGGCGAGAAGGGAAGCTCTTCTAAATTCCTCTTCAACATGCTGTCGGAGATCCCGGATATCCGTCTGGCTGTCCCATCCGACGCTTCTGATTTCAGGCGCTGCGTCCTTCTCCTCGACCTTATTCCTGAGTGGAGGGATAAGCTGGAATTACGTATGGCCAAGGCTCCGGACCCGTGGCCAGAACTGGCCAGGAACTGGGACTCTCTAGAGCGCACTCTCAGAAAAGAAAGCCCAGACCTAGACTTTTTCAAAGACAAACCAACATCGTTCGGTGGAATGCTTCAAATTGTTATCAGTTCTAAAAAACAATGAGAAACTCAGAAAAGAGTTCGAGGGTCGCCTCTTCAAGGAGTTTGAAGAAAAACTCCCAGTTACAGAAAAATATATTGCCGAACTCGGTAGATCTCTAGGAATTACCGGAAATGACGCGGATTTTATCATCCACCAGCATCTGTGTGACTTGCGAGATGCTGGCAAGTTGAAATCTATCAGAATACGGCGCAACACATATTGGGCGAACACCGGGCCTGGCTCGGCCCGATTGCCAGGGGGCGGCCGTCAGGAATAGGGCATGAGATCGCGTTTCACGCATAGATCTCTGTTGTATCGGAAGATTTCCTGAAGGTGCTGCCCCGGCTCAGAGATAAACCCTTCCGGGGTGACGCTGGAGTAGAAGCCCCTCAGCGTCAGTTCAGCGTCAATATTATGGTCCCAAAGCTCCTTTTTGACCCTACGGGTGATCCCCACGGCGTTCTTAAAAGGTAAGCAGAGGGATTCCATGACGTCAGCGTCAGCGAGGATGGCTCCGAGTTGCAAGGAAAGTCGATGGCGACTGTCCTGATCCGAAACGGGGAGCGGGAAGGCGTCCAGGCGCGAGCGCAATTCAGTCCGGATATTAGGGACTGTGTAAGAGATCAGGCCGTAAGCGACTTCGACCGGATCGGCGCAGAACCTATTTGCGGCAAGATCGGGGCGCAGGCACAGGTACAGTGAGTATGTCTCTCTCAGGAATTGTGCGGACAGTTCTTCTGATTGTCCTGGTGCGGACCTGTGTTCCATGACGGTATCATGGAAGGCTGCGGCCAGAGCCATTGAGAGCAAGACATCTGAGGCGTTGGCGCCATAGTCTCCCAGTCGCCCCTCTGAGATCCACATGCATGTGAGAATGGTGGAATTAATCACCACATCCATCATGTGTTGATAGTTGTGATAGAAAAGCTTATTCCCGCATTTTTCGACCGCTTTTGCGATCATGAAGTCCAAAAACTTACACTTGTCGGTATCAGCCTTGATCATCTTTCCCATCCACCTGGTCATGGCTGAGAATGACGCTCTCGTTCGTTCAGAGGATGGCTTTGGTAACGGCATTTTGGTGGGTGGGAAGGAGCAGACTTCCTCCATCATCCGCCGCCGAAACTCATTGAAGTCCGTTCGTTTTTGGTCTGGAGATCCGCCAGCTAATGCTTCTCTTATCTGATTAGAGAGGAGTTCTGGCGTTGTTCCATAAAAGAGGGGTGGGACATAGGACTGTCTCTGCATTATGCGATCAAATCATTTCTGACAAAATGCGTCATAACCCAAAACGCTGTGAAAGTTGGCCTGCTCTACAGGATTCGAACCTGTGACCCACGGCTTAGGAAGCCGTTGCTCTATCCTGCTGAGCTAAGAGCAGTGGTGATTATCCTTTGCTATGCAAAGGAATACCAAAACCTACAAAGAAAACGAATGGCCGTAAACCGCAAAATTGATCTTTCGGGCATCTTAATGTGCCGGTCGTCAAATGTGAGAGGTGGCCTGCCCTGCTGGACTTGAACCAGCGACCCACAGCTTAGAAGGCTGTTGCTCTATCCAACTGAGCTAAGGGCAGTGAATGCACCGCAATTCATATAATCCATGACGCGTTCCGCGTAAACAAAAAACAAGGATAAATCTGTGTATTGGTAATTACTGGCTTTCGGAATTAAGGCGTTGGGGCGCTATCGTTTTCCGGGGCCGGCTCATGATCGGTTTCTGCGAACGCCTCCTCGACCTCTACCTCAGTCAGAACGGGAAGCCCCATGTTGCTCCGCAATGCGTTTTCGGCTGCCAGTTTTTCCTTGAGGATGTCGTCAGCGCTGACTGTTTTTACCGCGGCAGACAGCTTGGGGTCCGTAGACGCCACTTCGAGGATTTTGATGAACGTGTCCCGATCCGGCGTTCTGGGCCAGTCACCATTCATGTTGAGGCTGCGCGGCGCTGCAGGGTCAACAGAAGTCCAGATGCCCCAGGGAGTGTTGTGCCGCCCACTGGAAATGATCAGGCGTGCGACATTATCCCAATTCTCCAAAGACGGAGAGTTGTAGAAGGAAAGCAGTTTATCCCTGCAGTCCTTGGGAAGTGGTCCAAGAGGGTTTCGGAGACCTCGGAAAAGAGCGGGAATGTCTTCAGATATGGATGCCTGATATTCAGAGATTGTTTGTTCTGCATGATCTTTTGAAGCGGCATTGCGTTTCGCAGCCACGGCCTGGAGATCTTCGTAATTGAGCTTCAGCGGCATGATAGCAGGCTGATACACCCTGTTCGTGTCGAATGCCTCTGAAATGGCGTCGACAGCCTCTTCTGGCGTCATTGGGCGGCTACGTGTTGAAAGATAGTGGCGAAATGGGTGCGACGCTCTCAGGCTGTATGCGGCGTCTGAGAGCCTGTTCCTGATGATCTGCTCGTAGCCATTGGGATCGGCTTTCCAAGCCCCTCTGATTTCATCCGGGAGGTCACGATAGTCATCCTTTTCACCGGCTGCGGTTGTCAGAATGATGCCATACCGGTCGTATGGAGGCATCTCGGTGATATAGACCATCCCAGGGCGCTCATCATCGGGCATGATTTCAAACGAGCGGCAGTTCGCGTGCTGCCATATCTCGGACAGTTCGCCACTGCTCTGGGCGAAAGAGATAGTCTTATGTAATGACCGGCGAGAAAAACTGTCCACTTGACGGGCCTTAAACTGGATTTGACTGCGGCTAACAATAGCGCTTTCCGTTGCAAACAACAAAAACCCTAAAAATTTGGATATTCGATTGTTACCCTTGTGGCGGGTTCACTAGCAGCGCCGTGAGAGGGTTAGAAGAGGTTCTCCCTTTCTGGTCTGAAGGGCATATCGTGGAAGAGAAGCCAGGCATTTCATTTACGCGCGCTGACAGGGCTTTTGTGAAAGCTTCGCAAGCGTTCAACTCTGTCGGAACTCCTCTTATTGTGACGGGCAGGAAAGGCTCTGGCCGCCTGCCAATGGCATTTTGCCTGGCGGAGTTGTGGGCTGTGTCTAACAAAAAGGGAAAGCCGCGCAAACGCAGGATAAGCGTCAATGTGGTTTCAAGTGTTTCCAGAAAAGACATTCTGGAGGAACTGGCTCAGGCGGCTGAGAAAGGAGGCGAGGACTGGGCTCTTGTTCTCCAAATGACCAATTCCCCCGATGAGTGGGCCAGGGCGGCCAAAATCTCCCAGAGAGCTGATCCAGATCTGTTCATTCTTGATGATATTGATTCACACGAACAGGCCGATGCGGCTATCGACCTAATCAAGAATGGCTACAAGGTAATCCTTGTCACGACAGGATCTGCTGGCACCGTAAAGGGGGATAGCATGCCGGACATGATATTGAGGATGCTGGTGGGGAGATTTCCTGCGACGTCTGTTCCTGTTTTGGATACGACGCGCAAGTCTGAAGCCTGAAGGACCGAGGTGGCTTGCACGCGAACACGCTATCATTCCCGGCACAACCAGACACAGGAGAGGTTCGTTATGAGCGATAGCGGTGGTCATAAGCCAATGACCAAAGAGCAAATTGAGAAGGCCGTGCGCAAAACCTCAAGCCTGCACACTCAGGAAGCACTGGATGCTTACGTTGCTATTGGTGTGTTGCCTGATCTCGATGATGATAGGAAAGACGCGGCAGACTGGGTGTACGATAATTTTCGCTTCGGTGTCGCCCCTGAAGGTGCATCAGGATGGGAAAGCGGAGGCAATGAGTTTGGCAGGACGGTGTTCCTACCCAACGGCGATGGCGATACAGTGAAAGGCTCTTTCGGCATCCGCTTCCGGCCGGATACTTCTGACGTAGCTGATGTCTGGTCTTTCGATCAGAACGGAATGGGAAATGGAACGCCCCGACCGGACTGGTATGAGCGCCGGAATGAGCTTGAATGCGGCCAGGTTTTTAAGACATTTGATGACCGCACTGTGCAACTGGATCGACCCGTTCCAGGTGATGGCACCAAATGGTACGTGCTGAGCTGGTTTCGTGGCGGGTGGTCCTGTGAGGACGACACGATTGAGCCTGGGGACCTCGAAGATATGATAGAAGATCCTGAGAAGGCCCCATCGGCAGAACCGGAATCCCCTGCACCGTAACGAGGCTCAGGGCAACACCTCCGCCCTGAGAGGGAGCCTAAGGGGAAACGTCCTGATCAGGGGGGGTGGTCGAGTTCTGGCCGCCTCGGCCCTTAGCCTTGCAGGCTGGCTGCGTTCAAAGAAGAGGGGACTGTGTCTCTGCCTTGGACCCTGATGATCGTCCACGCCTGCAAGTTTTTAGCCTCAAGCGCATGCAAGTCTGAAGAGAAAATTTCATGAAGGGATCGGTGGGGGCAGCCTTTCCAGCGGAATTGATAAAAAGATAACCCGTTTCAAAACTATCCTTTCCGTTCAATTTATCCTATAATCCGCAAAGATAATTCTGAATTTTATGGTTTATTATGCCCGTAACAAGAAAACAGCTTCTTCTCCCATTGATTTCCGCATTGGCTAAGGCCGGAGGGGAGGGAAGGCCTTCCATTGTATATGATGACATTGCACGGGAACTTGGACTGACCGATGCTGAACGGAATCAGAAGACGAAGGCTGATCGAACAGGTAAGCAGCACAATGTGTTTGAGCGTAACGTGCGATGGATGCGTCAGACGGCTACCCGCAAAGGGTTAATTTCCTCCCCGGAGCGCGGCCTGTGGACTCTGACCGATATCGGTCATGACCGTCTGAATAATGCCTCTGAGGGGCTTCTTGTCACGATCTTTGAAACCCCTCACGGCCACGCACTTTGGGGGAAGCTGGAAACTGCTGTCGGGCATTTTGAAGACAGGGCGATTGATCTGCTTTTTACCAGCCCTCCGTATCCCGGAGCGATGAAGAAGTATGTGAATGGCGATCTGGACGAAGAAAACTGGGTCGCCTTCATGATGGACATGATCAATGGTTTCGCGCCGAAGATGACCGAGACCGGATCGATGATGCTCAATGTCGCAGAGACATACGCGCCCGGACTGCCGGTAAAGCAGGAGCATCTCACCAAATTACGCATGCGCCTTGTGACAGAGACACGTTTCCGAGTTCTCGATACTCTCTACTGGCACAATACGTCGCGGCTTGCCTCGCCGTTCCGGTGGGTTGCGCAGCAGCGCATCAGGCTTAAGCCCTCCGTAGAGCCGGTGCTCTGGATTTCGGAAAATCCTTTTGCCAAAGCGAACAATCGCAACGTGCTTCAGGATTATAAAAAGCCGCCCACAGAAACTTATCACAAAGGAGGGCTGCGGCCCGGTGGCCATCGGATGTCAGCGACCGGTTTTTCGCGCGACAACGGAGGGTCTATCGCGCCGGTGCTGTTCTCTGCTGGTGGCAGTGCCGGGCCGAAAGCTTACCGTAAAGCGCTCAAGGCGGAGGGACTTCCTCAACATCCGGCAATTATGCCAGAGGCCTTGGCTCGGCATTGCGTTAAACTGGCGACCGATCCGGGGGATTTTGTGGTGGACCCTATGGCCGGGTCATTGACGACGGCCGCAGCTTGTGAAGCTTTGGACCGGGATTGGGCCTGTATCGACAGTTCTCTCTCATATCTGGCGGGAGCGCGCCATAAGTTCCCCGACAGAGAGGAGAATGAAGATCTGCTCGATGTTTTTCTTAACCGTTAACTGGAGTTTTTGAACACATGGCATCAGATCAACAAGATACGGCATCTGAAATCAAAGCGGCGATCGAAGCCGAGCGCACCCGCCTACGCAAAGAGATTGAAGCCCTACCTCCCATGTCTCAATTCGGGAGCGCATCTGGAGGGATGATGAAGTCCATGATCCTTAAGATGATTGCTTCCGCCTCTGATTCATGAGGGGTGTGCATGCACAGCGTCTGTCTGAGGGGCATGCAAAGGGATGACTGGATGAGCGATGGGTGGAGGCCGATTGGGACCGCGCCATGCGATGGAACCAAAATCCAGGTCAGGATACCGGGGTATGGCGAAAAGAACCTGGTCTTATGGCGCGGGGGACTGCTGACGGCGAATGGCGAGGACACAAGCGGCTGGCACTATGTTGCAGGCGACAGGGAACCCTCGTGCTGGAGTGATGGGTTGTGCTGGGATCAAAATGAGGATGGCCAGCCTTCCATTCAGCCAACGGAGTGGAAGATGCCTGATGCCTCTTTTTGTAAAGCAGCAAGCGAATGAGAATGTTGATTTGATGCCTGAATGGAAAGCCATAGCAGAAAGCGGGGTCGGGTCTCTCGATCTCTCCCAGATCAAGGTCCTCATAATCGATTTGGGAGATCATCTTTCAGGAGGCGACTTCCCCGGAATTGATCGTGCTCTCGGATCACTCGATTTTTCGCGAATGGGCGAAGATGCTATAGTGACCGTATCGCGGACCCTTTATCCCGCCCGCTCGGCGCTTCCAGGGTGGCAGAACTTCCTTCAAAATGCGCAGCATGAGATTGAAAAGAGAGGGTTGGATGGTCGTTTGTTGTGCGGCATAGTTGATTCTTGACCTTCTGCCCGCACTGAAGAGTGGTGGTTTCGGCGCTTCTGGAAATCCATGGTCACTTGCAAGCTCAACTCCTACAGTGTGCTGTCGAAGGAGAGCGCTATGAAGAGGCTGCAATTATTTGTTCAAGACTGGACAGGGCACCAAACAACACAGAGGCACGCATCTCACAGGGGCGGCTCGGTGGATAGGGACGCAAGGTTTAGCGTTGCCTGTGGGGTTCTGCAGCAGCCGGCCGGGCAAATGGAGAACCGTAGTCAATTTGATGTTGTCTATCATTATGACGCGGGTCTCGTTCGGTTTGGGAGCGCGGAGGAAATCACCCGAAAGATCCCCTCTATCAAAGGGGAAACAAGCAACATAGACATACATCAATGGATGCTAAGACCCGTATGGCGCGGACCTGTGAACGCATCAGACATCCCGTCGGGTGTTCTTGTGGGCCAGGTAATAGCCGAAAGATGCGCCATGCCATGTGCGCCGGGCAATGAAACATTCCTGATCTTCGGTCTACTGTCTTCATCCTCTCCCTTGGCTGCCCCTAAAATGGTGAGGGGGGAGGCATTCACATTCAGGGGGGGGTGACTGCTACACTGTTTACCCCTCGCCATGCGAGGCTATTCCAAAGGGCGAAACTCCAAAAGCCATCTTTGAGGCTCCGCAATGGGGATGGGGAGAGGAGCTGAAGGGATTCCTGTCCACAATGCCGTTGGAGGCGCAAGAACTAATGGATCGCGCAAATGAGTTGCGTGCGAAGCGCCATCTTTCAGCGAATGAAGTTCAGGAATTTGAGGAGATACGGATAGCGACGGATAACTCGGTTTTAAGGGTTGGAGAACGACCTGATTACGACCGTTATTGCAGGCTAATGCGAGAGGCCACCGGGGATGAGGCGTGGCTCCCTATGAGCCAACCTCGAACCGGAAAGCAAATCAGCGACATAGAATTAAGATCCGCAGCTATTATCAGGCACATGGAGAGAGAGCCTGACGATATTATCGCCCTGGAGTATATTCTGGCTGAGCTACATCCCGCAGCGAATGGGCCAGAAGAAGCTATCCACTTGGGCATGACACCCTAGCGAGTTGTGGGTTTAAGGGGCAAAGATGCCAAACTATCTGCCGTGATCTTTGGCAGCACTGCAGCTATTTGACTCTTTTCCAGAGATACATCCGCCTTCTTGGCTTCGTCTATTATCTGGGAAACCAGAGAAAACGGGGTTTGTGCGTCCGTGTTCTCAGTGAGAACACGGAAACGTCTATCACTCCATTGCCGGCGTGCCCAATACTCGGCCCGCGCCTCCACAGACACATCCACCTCGGGAAGATAAGAGAGTATCGCAGGTTCTGACAGGGCACCATTCTCAGAAAAAAGAGAAAGGCCGTAGTCCCCGCAGATCTGGAAGGAAGTGCAATTCTGAGCAGGGATTCCCGCTTGTCCCAGCAGACGCTTCCAGAGTTCACCTCTGGAAAGCCAATCCTCGCGGGTGATATTGTCTGGGGCGTCAGAGCCGCTCCAGTAGGGCATCGGGATTAGGGATGGGTGGCTCGAAAGAGCACTGAAAAGGTCGCTATTGTCGGCATGCAGGATGGCGTAATATTTGCAGCCTGCTGGACAGACCTCCCTGAAGACCCACAGTTCGGCTTCCACATCCAGTGCCGGTAGCCTGTGTCGAGATCTGGAGGCTTCCAGTATATCTGAGCTCGTGGAGCAAATCGCATGCCTCAGAGGTGATGATTCCGCTCCGTTTAGGGGGGTGTCGATAACGAGACCTGAGGCAATGCCAATCAGATCATCGAGCATCTGAGGAAGAGCTGTGAGTTGAAAGGGCATATCGATGCGAGCCGTGCTTCTCGCCTGCTCCACGAGGGCAAGTGTCTGTCGGCAGTTCTGCGCAGCTTTTGCGAGAGTGGTGACATCGTCGCTCACCTTAGATGTTAGCGTAGGATAGGGTTGGCAGCGCGCAAGGACTTTTTGATCGACAAGTCTTACGGCGCGTTGCAGCACTTCTTTGGCGATGACGAGCCGGGCCGCGGCCGCCGCTTGCTCTCGGAGGTCGTTGGAAAGATCCGCCACGTCATCCAGAGAATGGCAATTAACCTTGAATCCATTGTTAATCTTTAATGACAAGGAAAAACATTCCTTACAAGGTTTTCATAAAAGCCAAAGTAGCCTTGCTTGAATAGCTGATGTAATCACGAGCAAAGTCGATCTTATGGTGTTTAAGGAACAGTCTGGATGGTTGCAACGGTACACGTGATTCCGAAGCATGGTATTGCCGATTATCTAAAACACATGACCCATGGGCATGACCCTTCTCTCCAAGAGGCCCCGTTTTCTCTTGATCGCGTCTGGGTGGGGCAAGGTGAGAGCATCCGCTTGGGCGCGAATTGTGGGGAGTTTGAAGAATTTGCTATTTGCGAAGTCTCTGCTCTGGTTCCTGATACGCCCGGTATCCCGTGGGTTAAAGTGTTGCGGCGCGGGTATAAAACGAGGGAGATTGCAAAAGCGAATTTGACGTCTCATAAGGCATCTTCTCCTGCCTTCATAATCGACATAATGTCTCACTCAGAACTTGAGGAGATTAAATTTGAAGGGGGGATCATGACCAAGTCAACGCGGTGATCTACACTATAAATTCCGAGCTATCTCTTTAGTAATGCCTCCACAAAGATATGTTCCTGATGTCGATACTGAGTTGACCTCGACAATACGAACACTCCCTTCAGACCGACATAAATCAACGACAATGGCATCCGGCCAAAACTGATAAGAAGAAATGGCCTTAATCGCCTCGGATGCTTCGGAATCTGTAATAGGCTGCGCCGACGGGTCGGGGGTATCTTCATGCTGGTAAGGCGAAAGACCCAGCAGCGGGTTCCGGGCGCCTGGCATGGCAAAGCATCGTGTTTCGCTATGGAGGGGCGCTGTGGGCGCGATCACACAGTTCTCAGCGTTGTCGACCCGATAAGTGTTCTGAAAAACAGCAAATTCTGCCTTGTTTATGACTTGTCCGGGGAAGGATTTCATGCCTGAATTAGGTCTAATGAAGAGCCGCTCAGGCACGTAAGGATGCGAGGTTATGCAGCCTGCGGGCAGAATGATCGCGTTTTGATTTAGTAGTTTATGAGGCAGTCCGACGCTTGCCATGGCTTGCATGAGGAAGCTGAAATCGAAGTGGTATGGTGAGTCTGATATCTCTGGGTGCAGGCCAAGATTTTCAAGTTTGCGGCGCATCTGCAGCGATACGTGGAAGATTAGCCTCATCCTTCTGAGGATGGGGAGAAAGTCTTGGAAGGCGGCGCTTTCCAGAGGCACTTCATCCAGGCAAAGGGTCAAAAAATCTGTTTCAGGTGCTTTGGCAACACAGTCTTGCCATAGGACAGCAAAATCCATGTTTGAGGCTCCACTTCAGGATGTTATGTCGATCTTTAAGGCCGGTGCGCCATGGACAGTGCTGTAAGTGGACCTGAAAGCCGCGTCTAGGGCTGCCACGAGCATTTGTCGGGCAGAGCGCGGAGCTTCTTGCATCGATTTCAGAGGTACGGCGGCTACCCGACTAATAATATCCTCTGCAGGAAGAGTGAATTCATATTCTGGTATTTCTGGATCAATTCCCAGGAATGCCTGCAAGTCAATTTTTCTGGGGCTGCAAGTGAAGATTAGTGGTCCAAAGGGCCGAGGATTCAAACAAATCCGGAAATCTTTTTTAGGCTTATCGTGGATCAAGCGTGCGATTAACAGGCCGGATCGCGCGGCGTGCGAGATATCTAAAGACAACTTCTGAAGGAGTTCGATCTTAATTCCGGAGGCAGGCAATGCAGCAAGAACGCTGCCTGTCGTTAGGCCAGAAATCTCTAACATACTTGCCTCAGCATCTATATGCCTGTGATCCATAAGGGAGACATAACGAGCAAGGGCGGCGGAACTGTGTTCAGTGAGGCGGACGTTAATCGAATCAGGAGAATGCTTCCCCGATAAATCTAAATTGGAATCGGGGGGGGGCGAAAATTTTACTTCACAGTAATCAAATTTCACATCAGACACTTTTATTTCTCTTCGTTGTTTTTCTGTCTTGAGGCAAGCTGATCCGCTTCCTCTTTGTGGTTGGCTTCGAGCCTGCTGACATACTGCGCATAGTGTTCCTGGGCTTTGCGCTCAAGACGATCCGCCTGTGATCGGTCTCCGGAAATCATATAGGCTAATGACCACATAGCATTCCCTGCTGCGTAATAGCGATCCTTATCGACCATAGAAACTGATGCCCATCGAATACTCGTGTCAACGATGTCCAGCAGCTTTAGCGCCCTTTGTCGATTTATTCGGACGCTCGCATTTTTCCGTTTGTTCTTTTTAGGCATTTGGCTCGCTCTGTCGCGGTTGGTGAAGGCTTATGCGAGTAGACGGGTAACAGGCTTCCTTTCGCGAACAAGGTTAATTTGGTCTAAAGGATAAAACTTAAATTTAACCCTGGAAAAATCAATCTTCTGCGTTGACGTTAATTCTTCTCGCCGATATATGGCAAGGAATAACAACAAGAAAATCGAATGACACTCCACTCGACTTTTCGGTTCATCCGAGGGAAAGCCTTTTGAACTTCAACCTGATAACAACGCCATGGATACCTGTGCGCTGCGCCTCTGGTGAGCGGCGGGTTATCGCTCCATGGCAGATGGCCGAGAAGGGTGTTGTGAGCCCTGATTGGCCTCGTGCTGACCTTAATCTTGCCTGCTACGAGTTTCTGATTGGTCTGATTTTCCTCGCTGATCCTCCCCGCGACGCAACCGACTGGTATGCCCGGAGAGCTGCAGATCCCAAGCGATTGCGTGCGAAGCTGGAGGCTTATGCGGGCGCTTTTAATCTCTTTGGGGACGGGCCTCGCTTTTTGCAGGATCTTGAACCTTTGGATGGAGATCAGAAGGCGCCGGATATTCTGTTCCTTGATAGCGCAGGTGCGCAGACCATCCGCAATAATGCGGATGTCATGGTTCATCGCTTTCGCTATGACCGCCTTCCTTTTGCTGAAGCGGCGATGGGGATCTACACCTTGCAGTCTCAGGCTGCCTCTGGTGGCGCGGGGAACCGGACGTCAATGCGTGGCGGTGGCCCGCTTATCACGCTCGTGAATCCTGAGCGTGAACTCTGGGATCTTGTGTGGGCCAATGTGCCTTGCGGAGAGCCTTCAGATATTGAAGCTCTTCCGTGGATGCGCCCGACCGAGACGTCAGAGAAGGGGCAGGTTCGTCTGCCGCCTAAGGGGCGGGATTTTGACGTGGAAGCGTTTTTTGGAATGCCGAGGCGTTTGCGCCTCGTTTCCAATGGTGCCCATGTTATTGGCGTCATTCAGAAGAACTACGGGACAAAGTATTCTGGGTGGAAGCACCCTTTGAGTCCGTATTATCGTCTCAAGGTAGACGAGGAATGGCGTCCCAAGCACCCGACTGTCGGGCGCTTTGGCTACCGTAACTGGCTGGGTGTGATTGTCCGTCGCACAGACAATGATCTGACTGAGCTGGCACTAAACCTGCGTGTGTGGCTGGCAGAGCGGGGTGGCGGTGGTTCTGTCATTGTGGGCGGATGGGCTGTAGATAATGCTAAGCCGCTGGATTTTGTTTTTTCTCAGCAGAGGCTCAGCGCTTATTCGGATAAGGAAATTGGCGACCTCACTGCGTTGGTTAGCGCAGCGGGAGGTGTTGCTGATGCCCTGATTTCATCTTTGCGCCCCGTTCTTGGCGCGGGTGAGGCAAGAGCAGTTCAGAAGTCAGAATTCTACCTTGAGACAGAGGCTCGTTTTCGTGAGTCCTTCGCTCTTATCCTTGATCGAAGCCGTTCCCAGAACACTCCATACCCCGTCAATATCGAAGAATCCTGGCTGAAAGTGCTTCGCGCGCAGGCCCTGAAGCAATTCGATGCGGTTGGGCTGCCCGGCGTCAGCCTCAGGAGGGCCGGCAGGGTTGAGGCGGTGGTTACTGCCCGCCGCTTCCTTAGTATGGCGCTGAATGGTTACAGCAAGCCGGGGAAGGCGATTTTCTCAGCTCTGGGGCTTTCTGAACCCGTCACCAAAAAGTCAAAGAAGGCGTCAAAAGCGTGAGCAAAGATGAAAAACCAAAGGCCGAAATCGCGCTTGAGTGGTGGAAGGCTAACATCCACCCGCGCGACACCAAATCTCGCGCCCGTGCTCTTGGGGCACGCTTGCGTCGCGGTTCACAGACGAAAGTCCTGTGTGAGCCTGAAGTGCACGACCTGGCCAAATCTCTCCGATTTGGTCCGTACCGCTCGGACCTTATCTATCGGCTGGTGACCATTCTGGCCGAAGTTCGCGAGAATGACGGACGATCTCTTGCCAGCATCATTGGTGCCGGAGACAAAAAGCTTTCTCCCGCACGGTTCGAGCGCCTTATGCGAGCGGATGATGACACGGCCATTGATTACATTCGTCGTGCGATCATTGCGTCCGGGAGACGCTGCAATGTTCGCCAGCTTGCGGGCGACATCCTTTATTGGAATGAGCAAACAAAATCGCGTTGGTGCTTCGATTATTTCGGCCATTCCAATGCGACCTCTGAAACAGACACATCCAAAGACATCGAAAGCTAATTGTCATGACAAAATTCGTTCAGTTCCACCTCCTCACCAGCTTTGGCCCGTCCAACCCAAACCGTGACGATCAGGGTCGCCCGAAACAGGCTATGGTCGGGGGTGCCCCCCGTCTGCGTATGTCCTCTCAGTCCATTAAGCGTGCTCTTCGTGGTTGCTCACGCTTTGCGCTCGATCTGGCGGAACATATGGGCACCCGTACGAAACGGCTGCCCGAAAAACTGACCGCACACCTTGTGGCCCAGGGTGCCACCGAGGAAAAAGCCCGCCAGGTAGCGGAAAAGGTTGCTTCTGTCTTCGGGAAGCTGGAATCCACCCCCCGCTCCGGGGATGGCAAAGTGCTTACGACGCTGGCGTTTATTTCTCCGGACGAGTGGGCTTATGCAACCCAACTCGCTGAAGCAGTGGCTAATGGTGATCCTCTTCCGACGGACAAAGAACTCAAGAAAACTGTTCTTCGCCGGGCAGATGGTGCCATCGATATCGCTATGTTTGGTCGTATGCTGGCAGATGATTCTGGCTATAACCGCGAGGCCGCCGTACAGGTCTCTCATGCTATCACGACGCATCGCGCGCAGTCGGAAGAGGACTATTTCTCCGCTGTCGACGATCTTAATCAGGAAGCTGGAGAGACCGGTGCCGGCCATATCGGGGAAGCTGAATTCGGTTCCGGCGTCTACTATGAATATGTTTGCGTTAACCTCGACCTGCTTGAGAAAAACCTGGACGGCAACAAAGAATTGGCCGCCCGAGGGATTGAAGCCCTGGTCCGCGGTCTGTCTCAGGTTACTCCGTCAGGTAAGCAGAACTCCTTTGCCAACCATCCCCGCGCCCACTACATCCTGGCTGAATGCGGCGAGCAGGCGCCGCGTGACCTGTCAGGTGCATTCTTCGATGCAGTAACTGCAAAGCCCCTGATGGAGAAATCCGTCCTGGCCCTTGAGAAAACTCGTGAGGACATTGAAGCCGCCTATGGCAAATCCTGCGACAAGTCCTGCGTTCTCCATGTTGGTCAGAGCGGCACTCTCGAAGATATCGTTGCCTTCGTCGGCTCCGCTGTTCGGGGGGGCTAATGGAACAGTTCCTCGTATTCAGTCTGGCCGCCTCACTCGCATCCATGGGCGAACTGGCTGGGCATGAGCGCCGGGGAACACTTTTGTTCCCTACACGCTCCGGGCTTATCGGCATGATGGGGGCGGCCCTGGGAATTCGTCGGGATGGAGATTTCTCCATCCTTGACGCTCTCAAAATCGATGTTGCTATTTTCGACTCCGGATCTCCCCTGCGGGATTTTCATACCGTTCAGACGGTGCCGACAGTCGCGTCGAAAGCCCCCAATTCCCGGCCGGAAGCTCTTATTGAAGCTGAAGGAAACCTCAATACGATGATCACTCTTCGGGATTACCGGGGCGGGGTTTTTTATGGGGTCGCTGTGCGGGGCGAGAATCTGGACGAAATTGCCAATGCACTGAACAAGCCTTTCTTCACCCTTTATTTTGGTCGGAAATGCTGCCCTCTTTCAGCACCGCCAGGAGCCAAGGTTGTTGTGGCGGAAAGCTCCGAAGACGCTATTGCTCTGATAACCGCTCCGGCATGGCGCACTCCGGCTTTCGCACGGACCCTGGTTGAAGAGGGTGGGCGCGGTGAGTTCGTCAATGATGTCCCGGTAGATCGCCAGCGCTGGCATTTTTCATCGCGCGAAGTCGGCCTTCGCAACGTTAACATCGCAGTGGGGGTCTGAAATGTTTATCAGTCGTCTTACACTTTCGACCTCACCATCAGCGCGTGCTCTGGCCGGGTTTTGGCAATCCCCCAATGCCGGTCAGCGTAAATCCGCACAGCATAATCTGCTGTGGTCGGTGTTTGCTGATACCAAAGACCGAGAACGCGACTTCATCTGGCGTGAAGAGAGCGAAGGCGCATTCACCGTCCTGTCCCATCGGCCCCCACAGCAGAACGACCTTTTCGAGCCTCATAAGATCAAGCCTTTTTCTCCGAAGCTACAGGCTGGTAGCAGCATAATGTTCAAGCTTCGGGCGAATGCTACGCGGTCCAGGGATAACGGACGTATTCGCGCCGACGTTGTTATGGATGCACTATACGCAATCCCTAAAGAAGACCGGGCATTGTGTCGCATGGATATCGCTCAGGCAGAGGGTGAAGCCTGGCTGAAGCGGCAGGGGGAGGGGCACGGTTTCGAGGTGCTTGGGTGCAGTGTGGACGCTTATACTGCAGAGACCGTGCAGAGGTTCTCCGTTCGGGCCAAGAACGCTCCCAAATTTGGGATTCTTGATCTTTCAGGTGGTTTGAAAATCACAGACCCTGAAAAGTTTATTCAGAAGGTGTCATTTGGATTTGGTCGCGCCAAGTCTTTCGGGTGCGGTCTCATGCTTATAAGGAAATAGCCTCTCAGGAAGAGCGTTTCCGCATGCGGGGGGGGCTTGCTGACGGCCTTTGATCCATATGGTGTTCCCGCCGTGCTAGGGGGATGAACCGCTGGCCAACAAAACCGGCAAACAAAGGGCCTTATGTTCCCCGTGCAGGCGGGGATGGACCGACGACAGAAAACCAAGATCTGTTTACTCTCACGTGTTCCCCGTTGACCTTGTTGGTGGGCCGCAACAGGAAAACATCGGGGAGTGTCCTCAAAATGTTCCCCGCACAAGCAGGGATGACCCGAATTGTCGTCAAAAGGCTTTAAGCCCATACGAGGCGAGAAGCCAATAGAAGATCAGAGCTCGTGAGGCGAATTTATTAGGAAGTCGGAATTATGGTGACACTTACCTGAGCGGCATCCGATAGCGTCGGCGACACTCCGCCCCACCGCTGCCGCAAGCATAGGCGGCACTGCATTCCCAATTTGGCGCCATTGCTGTTCGATCGTACCGGCAAGGTCGAACGCATCGGGGAAGGTCTGCAGCCGCTTGATCTCGCTGATCCGGAGAATGCGGCTGCGCCAGTGGAACGGCCCCATGTTGTTTGATCGCCGCGCCTGTATCGTCCACGATGGCATGTCCGGACTCAACTTGAGTAGGAACGACCAATAGCGACCGCGCCACTTGAACTGAGGGGCGGGGTGGCCGCGCTTTTCGGTGAAGTAGAGATAATTATCGCCCGGAGGTACCTGGCGAAGCAGGTCATGATGCTGCCCGCCAGCGAAATGCCCTTCGTCACAGGCATTCTCTTCAGTGTCGAGATCAGCAAGCGCCTCGCCGGCTGTGACCCATGGAAGCCTGCCTGTATTGGGATCGCGCGAATGGGTTGGCGTAGGCAGTATAATCTGTCTATCTAGCGCCCCCACGACAAAGCAGCGCTCGCGGATCTGCGGCACGCCGAAGTCTGCGGCATTGAGTACACCGGTCGAAACCTTATAGCCGATCTTCTCCGCCCGCTCGATGATTGTCTTGAGCGCGTCGGAATGCACCCTGTACGCGAGCCCCTTCACATTCTCAAGGATGAAGCCTCGCGGGCGCACCCATTCGAGCATGCGAAGGTAACCGTCGACCGTTTCCCAGCCATTAGGATCATCGAGCGCGCGCGGCTTGTCCGTGCGGTAGAAGCGGCTTTTCGAGAAAGGCGGGCAGGGTGGCCCTCCTGCGATCAGGTCGATCTCACCGATCTTGCCGCCCATCGCCTCGACGACGTCAGCGCGTGTCCAAGTGCCGATCCGCCCGCCAAGGAAGGGTGTGCCCGGCATGTTGCGCCGCCATGTCTCTGCGCAGAGCCTCTCCAGATCGCAGGCAAGGGCTGTGCGGAACCCGGCTTCGTGCAGCCCGATATCTAAACCCCCGCAGCCGCTGAACAAACTGATGCTACGCATGTCGATCCCAATCCTAGCGGTCGACGGTAGCGAGCACTGCTTCGACCATACGCCGAGCAAGCGGCGGCGGCACCGCATTGCCGATCTGGCGAACCTTGTCCCGTCGGCTGCCGATCAGCCGGTATCCTTGCGGAAAGCCTTGAAGCGCAGCCATTTCGACAGTGCGCAGCCGACGGCTCGACCAATGGAAAGGTCCGGTCCAGGGGCCGGGCGAAGCTGCGATTGTCCAAGATGGGCGATCCGGGGAGAGTTTGAGCAGGAAGTTCCAGAAGCGTGTCTCGGTCACGAAGCTGGGATTGGGGTGCCCGGCCCAAGCCGTGTGCGCCTTGTAGTTCCATCCGGGCGGCACTGTGCGTAGATGCTCGGCCCAGCGGCCCGTCACGAGTTCCTCCGGCTCGAAGAACTCTGGGCGATCGAAGCCCTCAAGCGCCTCGCCCGCTGTGATCGCCGGCTTGCGGCCAATCACGCCCTTAAGCGTGTGGCTAGGCTCTGGGGCCACTGGACTGCCGCGCTTGGCACCAAGCAGGAACACGCGCTCGCGCGTCTGAGCTACGCCATATTCTGCCGCGTTCGCTGTCACCTGTGTAACTTGGTATCCGGCTGCCTCGGCCGCACGGCGGAAGCCATCAAGCACTGGCAAGTTGCGCGGGTGCTTGATGCTTGGGACGTTCTCGAACACGAAGCCGTCGGCATTGGTCTCAAAGATCAGCCGCCAGAATTCCTCGACGAGCGTTCTGCGCGCATCAGCACGTGCATCAGTCGGGGCAGGCGGGCGCTCCATAGCGATGCCAGCCGCGCGCGCCCGGCGATAGCGCGACTCTTCCCCGTCCTCGATCCAATAGGCGGCCTTGGAAAAAGGCTGACAGGGGGCACCGCCCACGACAATTAGCGGATCTCTTGGGCCAAGGTGGGCGGCCTGGCGCAGATCGAGCCCTGTGATGGCCGCGACATCGGTCTCAAGCACTGCTCTATGATAGGCCTCGTTGGCACGCAGCGTCCGGCAGGCGGAAGCGTCGATCTCGACGCAGGCGCGCATCTCGCAACCAGCATCGGTTGCGCCGATGCTGAGGCCGCCTGCGCCCGCGAACAGGTCAATGACTGGCATCAGCATAGCCTAAGCCCGCCAGTCAAAGTCGAGCGGAAGCTGGAAGCCGTATTCTCTCAAGCCTGTTCGCAGGGCAGGGGAAACGTATTCGCCTTCTATGGGAAGGATTTTTTTATCCTCTCAGAATAGTTGCCTTGGTGCGAACTGCGGGACTTGAACCCGCACGCCCTTACGGGCAGGAGATTTTAAGTCTCCGGCGTCTACCATTCCGCCAAGCTCGCTGAACCAAAAAGAACAAGGCTCTGGCCTTTGATCAGCAAGGATAAAGTCACAGTGTTTAATCCTTGTCAAATGCTGGACGGCTAGGAGCGATTATGTGGGGGAGAAGAAGTCACTTCTCGACAAGAGGCTTTCCAAAGCGTTTAAAACGGTGAGGGGCTGCCTGTTCCGACCCCATGTCGGACATACAACTGCCCAGACCGCATAAAGTCATCGGGATCTCATCAGAACTCTGAATTTGCTTGGCATTCCTGTCTTGTAGGAATGCGCAATTTTCCATAGAAAATCCAAAAATGATAATCTTGGGAAAGTATTTTGTATGGGAGCATACATCATGAGAATTGATGAAGTTGCCCACTATCTCAGTATCAACAGAAAAACCGCTTGTCGCTTTGCGGTCGACAGCAAGCTACCGGGCTTCCTGGGTGGTGACACCTAGCGGTTTCGGCGCATGGATATTGAGGGCTGGATCGAGCGTGAAGCCAGTCCGAAGAAGGACAAAAAGAGATGACCGGCCAAGAACAACGAGCAGCGCTACAACGGAAAATCTGGGACATCGCGAACGATGTGCGCGGCTCGGTCGATGGATGGGACTTCAAACAGTATGTCCTTGGCACGCTTTTCTATAGGTTCATCAGCGAGAATTTCGCCGCATATATCGAGGCGGATGACGAGAGCAATGACTATGCGGCTCTATCCGATGATGTCATCACTGATGACATCAAGGAAGACGCTATCAAGACCAAGGGCTATTTCATCTACCCTAGCCATCTGTTCGCCAATGTGGCGATCAATGCCAGCTTACGCAAATAAACGTAACTCCGGAAACTTTTCTGGTTTTTTGGTTTTTGTGATGCGTTTCGTTGTAGCTTCGAAGGGGAGTGCTTCAGCGATTGCTTTCCCCATCAATGGAGGAACCGCGTTTCCTACCTGAACAAATTGCTCCGTCCGGTTTCCACTAAATACAAATGTATCCGGGAATGATTGCAGTCTGGAGGCCTCCCTTACGGTGAAACTACGGTTCTGCTCAGGATGAATGTAGGCACCCCAATGAAGATCGCATTTGGTCAAAATGGTGCAGGAAAGATCATCCTTCCTTGGGCGTCCATACCGTTTCGTATGATCGCTTCTCTTCGCTCTTTTCATTCCGGCTGGCTGTAGTTCAAACGGAATATCTCTCCATGATCCGCCTTCAGGAATGTGCATCATCCGTTGTACATTAACAGCCGACAGTCTTGGAGCGGAATGATTGGCCACCCGCACAACTTTTCCTCTCAGAGTGCTCTGGTAGATATTTTTCGGTTTACTCCGATAGCGGAGACCGTCGGCGGATTCGCCATTTTCGAGGACAGGAAGATCAGAAATCGCATCCCATATGGTTACATACGGCAATAGGTCTGGACCATGTGTTGGCTTAGGAAATCGAATTGGCTGATCCGTCCGGGTGGCTATAAACACCATTCGACGGCGTGCTTGCGGAACCCCATAGTACTCCGCTTTAAGCACTTGCATCTCTACCCGATAACCAAGTTTACCCATCCCACGTCGTATTTCTTCGACAATGGCACCGTTTGCGATACTGGTGATGCCGGATACATTCTCCATCACCAACCACTTAGGTTTTAGACCAGCAACAATTCGCAGATATTCCCGAAATAGACCGGCTCTGGGATCGTGGACTCCCCTTTGATGGTTATAGACGGAATATCCTTGGCAGGGAGGACCTCCCACCAGAACATCAAGTTCAACGGGGCGCAGGCCTGTGCGGAAGAGTAGAGTCTCTGCACTTACATCTTGGATCGGACCGCCCAGAAAAATAGCTTCAGGATGTGTCCGGACAAATGTCTCTCCGGCCTTTATGTCGATATCTTGGCCAGCAAGCACCCTAAAGCCCGCCTGTCGGAAGCCTTCACTTAGCCCCCCGGCTCCACAAAAGAGATCAATTACTGTCCCACGCATAGCGTCACTTCATCCCGGTCTTATATGAGGGTATTAGTCCCTATGAATCCTACACATTTACCGGCAATCATGCATAGAGGCAAAGAAAGAACGGCTCTCCTGCAAACGGGGCTGATGGAACAAGGATAAAATAGTGGCTATCCGGCATATGAGGTATGATGGAACCCGCGTTCTGAAATAGAAACCTGTTGCCCGGCATTGGAGCATGTTTCTGCCTTGTTCATCGTCCCCCGCCAAAGCCTGTGTAAGACCTTGTGTAAGAGTTTGCGGGGTCTGTGTTTCTGAAAATCCAGAATAATGAACGAAAACAATGAGTTATGGCGGCGCGTACTGCGGGACTCGAACCAGCACGCCCTTACGGGCAGGAGATTTTAAGTCTCCGGCGTCTACCTTTCCGCCAAGCTCGCTTAACCAAAAAGAACGAGGCTCTGGCCTCTGATCTACAAGGATAAAGTCACAGCATTTAATCCTTGTCAAATGCTGGGCGGCGAAGGAGTGATTTTGTGGGGGAGGGGAAGATGGTGCGCCGGGAGGGACTTGAACCCACGACCAAACCGTTATGAGCGGTCCGCTCTAACCAACTGAGCTACCAGCGCATCTTCAAGAATGGCTGGGGTAGGAGGACTCGAACCTCCGCATGGCGGAATCAAAATCCGCTGCCTTACCAACTTGGCTATACCCCACCAATCGAACCAATAAAAATGAGGCCGTTGCGGTTTGCGCCCATGACGCAACACTCCGCAACGGCCCCGTGTCGTCTCTCCCGACAGTCACGGCATACGCCTTCCGTCCTCGGCATGCTTGGTGGTTAGGGAGGAGAGCTCTGGGAGATCACTCCATACACGCACTTCGCATTGGTTGCGGGAGCAGGATTTGAACCTGCGACCTTTAGGTTATGAGCCTAACGAGCTACCGGGCTGCTCCATCCCACATCACGCGCAAGGTTTTAATGGCCTTGCTTGACGCTGTGTAATCCTTGCGACGAATGATGGCAAGAGAGGATTGATCCTACTCCGTCGTTTTTTTTGCCATCTGCTCGGAATTCATTGTGGCGCAAAACTGCCGGGCCTTTTCGTAAGCCTCATCCGGGTTCGAGGTGAAACCTTTAATACGCTTCTGGACCTTCCCCTGCTTCAGTTTATTGCCACGACTGCGTTTGATCCACTGGAAACAGCCCAGAGTGAAGGTCTGCTGGCCAAGGAATTTGCCATAAATTCCGGCTGAGCCTTCGGCTGGAGCGCAGCTCCCGTTGAAGTCCCATTCACCCTCATATGCCTGCTCTGGTGTTTTCATTTATCCATTATCCCAGTTTGTATTTTCTGCTTTCATTGTAACCGAAGCGGCGGGCTGGTACAACTGAAAAAGCAAAAGCAGAGAGAAGGATTGGGCTTGGTGGATCAGGATCAAGCAAGTTGGACCGAAAGGTGGGTCCGCGTTATGGCCGATTATTCATCCTCAGGTGTGTGGGAGAAAGATGGTTGTGAGGGTGACGAAGATGCCCTCCCCATATCTCATATGCTGAAAGAGAGGCTTAAGAAATGGACTGAGTCCTACGAGCATTCTCAATTTTACTTGCCTGAAAATATGCGGGCGGCCACCGCATTTGATCTGGAAGGTTTTGCGAGAGAGGGGCTGGAAATTGCGAAGGCCCTTAAGGCTGAAATGCCGGACTGGACGGTGATCTATCACGACGAGAAAGCCTGCCACGCGAAAGATGATTGCTCTGACCGCTCCACCTTTGAGTATGAGGTCCTCCTGCCCTGAACCCTGAAGTAGACGGCAGGGAGATCAAGGGGAGGGGCAATCTTCTTCAGGCTCGGGTGCTGGCTCGTAATTAGCCTGTGCGCCCGCTTCAGTTTGCGGGTAGCCATTTCCGGGAGAAGGCACCGAAGGTCTCCACCCACCAAACGGACTATAGCCACCCCCAGGCGGCCTCTGTGGCTGAGAAGGGGGCGGAGGGGCAGGGGGTGTTGCGCGTGCGGTTGCCGCCCCAGGTCTGTAGCCGAACGATGGACGCATATTGCCTCCCGCAGGCGACAGACACGGCTGTCTGGCAGGCGCAGCAGGAGCGCTCTCCGGCGCGGGGGGTGCGGGTGTTTGCTGCGCCCCTCCGACGCCGGGGCGATATCCTCCATAGGAGAATGATGGCGCTGGCTGCGCGGCGGGGCCGGGATTGACAGGGGCCGGAGCCGCGGAGCTCGCGGGTTGCGGAGGTGCAGGACGGACCGCAGGAGCCGCCTGCGCCGCCCCAGGGCGGTAGCCGCCGTAACCGAATGCAGGCCGTGGTGCCGCCGCACTCCTTGGGTCGGGTTCCGGAGCGCGTGAAGTCTCGCCGGTCGGCCTGTATCCAGCAGGAGGGGTGCTGGCCGAAGGTTGTGCGCCTCGCACGGCCGGTGCTGCACCGGGTTTATACCCTCCGTATCCGTAAGCGGGCCGAGCGGGAGCACCCTGCGCAGGTGGCTGGGCTACCGGTGCATTGCCGGACGGGGCACCCCGGCCATAGCCACCGGGCTGCGCCTGGGGAGACTGTTGCGCTGGTGGCTGTGGAGCATATCCTTCCGTGGCGGGTGCGCCGGGGCGATAGCCAGGATAGCTGCCAGGAGCCGACCGGGCTGGCGGCGACTGGAGGGGCGGTTGAGATGCCTGGGCAGCCAGTCCGGGAATGTCTTTCAGGTTATGACCACGCGTGTTCCCGTATTTTGTCTGGAACCACCGCTCCCGGCCGCCTGGCTTCGGAAGATTGTCGCTATCAGGGCGGTGGAACCATCTATTCCGAAACTCTTTATCGTGCTTCGGAAGCATGATGTCAGCCAGAAGATCTGGAAGCATGGTCAGGCGCGTGTTTATTCTGCTGCGTTGCACGGCATTCGCAAAGGCGTCGAAACTCCCGACAACAGCCACGCCTTCTTTCCCTCGCGTCCAGCCTGTGTAGACCAGCGAGTTATCCAGCATGTTTGAATGCTCAGGAGTGGTTATGAGAAGAACGTAGCGGTACTGCTGGCCCTGCGACTTGTGAATTGTGATTGCATAAGCGACCTCGAACCGCTTCACCCAGTCCCAGTTGATTGGCTCATCCCGTTCTTCGCCGTTGTCAAAGCGGATCGTGACGGACGCCTTGGACTTCCCCTCACCGTTTTCAGCCGGGTTGTAACGCGTGATGAACCCACGGCTGCCGTTTACGCACAGCTTGTCCCCTTTGACGTTTTTGCGGCGCATGACCCGATCACCGATACGCGGAAGGGGCATATCCCTTGCATAGCGGGGCAGTGACAAGCCGGGAATGGGCGCACCGTTGCGGTTGAAGGCCGTAGACATTGCCTTGTTGATTTCCCAAAGACCACCGAGACCAGGGTTTTGTGGCCCGAGGATAGCGACATCCATCAGGGGGTCTTTATTCCCCAGGGACGGCATGACTTTCGTCATGGCGTGCACCACGAACGGCGCAATCTTTTCGGAGGTCACCTCATGCATTGAGGTGCCGCCAGATGCGTTTGATGTCAGCGCAGGAACGCCCCCGTGGCGGATTTCTTTCGCCTGCAGGGCCAGATTGCTGTTCGGATTGGAGCGGTAGGTGTTTTCCAGGCAGATGGCCGGGATCACGCGCGACCCATACGTTGCAGACCTGGTGTTCAGGCAGTTCTCCAGAAACGCACCCGCCCCGACAGACTGAAGCTGACCGTCATCTCCCAGAATTAGGAGAGACGCATCGGAGGGGATGGCGTCGACGAGACTGTCGGCGATGAAGACGTCCGCCATGGAGCCTTCATCCATGTAGACGTTGCACCCGGAGGGCAGGGGGTTCGATCGGTTAAACGTGAACCACGGAATGCCATCCGCGCTGTCCCCGCGGTATTTCAGCAGTGCCTGGATCGTCGCTGCATCCATTCCGGTGGTTTCGGTCATGCGCAGCGCGGCAGTCGCCGTCGGCGCGGCCAGGAGGAATGACCGCTTCTCTGCTCCCATGGCAACGCGCGCAGCAATGATCGCTTCGAGGATTGTAGATTTCCCGGTCCCAGGGCCGCCTGTGATGATGGAGATGCGCTCATGACAGGCCATTTCGACGGCGGTTCTCTGAACCGGGTCAAATCTCTGGAACTCCGGCTGCTGGAACAGCGCGGCACACGTGCGCTTTACCGTCTCTTCGTCACGGAGCGGAGGTGCGTTAAGCAGGCGGCCGATATTTCGGGCCAGGCGGTTCTCGACCTGATAGACGGCCTCGCGGGAGACCAGGGTTCGGCCGTCTTTCGATTTCCTCACGCGAAGTCCATATTTCAGGGCCTCTTCCGGTTTGGCCAGGAAATCGCGCAGTGCGTCAAGGCGTACGCCAAGTTTGGGGTCAATGCCACTAACCAGATCGTCACGCTGAGGCTGTGGGATGCCAGACGTCAGAATGTCGGTTACGTCGACAGCAGTTGACCCAGGAAATTCGACGTGCGGAATGAAGCCGGTTTTCTCCCCTTCCTCATTCGATGCGCTCAGCCCCTCACTCGCCATCAGAGAACGTCTGATGATGCCAGCGATGCGGCGAGGATCGTAGGGGTGGCCGCCAGTCTGTCTGAACAGCATGTCGGCCTTGGCCACGTCCACGCCGGGAATTGAAACGAGCTGGTAAGGATCCCCGCCGACACGATCTGACACCTTATAGCCGCAGCCACGGAAGACCATATCCAGGTCGCCGATTGTAAACCCAGCCCGGTGCATGGTGATCGCCATATGGCTTTCGCGTGTCGCACTTTCCCAGAACCGAAGGATATTGGCCTGGAACCTGTCCGGGTCATCACTGAGGCTACGCAGGATCGTGGGAGTGGCCAGAGCGCGTAAGAGAACGTCCTGTCCATATTGCCGGCAGAGTGCGCCGAACCTCCGCGTGAGATTGGATGTGCCGCACTGTTCCGGAGGGAGGAGGGATGAAAGGAATATCTGTCCTAAAGCATAGGTCTCAGGAACCCATGGGATCATGCACCATGCGTTGAACTCATCCCCCCGCGGCCCGCGCTTCCAGTCGCCATCGAGCTGATAGCAGCCGCCAACAACAACCTCTGGCACGGAACGGACCATAATCTTTGCGGTCGCGACTGATCCTGCCTCATCCACGTAGTCAGCAAGGAACATATAGTTCTCAGGCTTTCCTGTGGGAGGTCCGTCAAGCTTCGGAAACAGGATCTTTTTGACGACGACTTTCAAAGCAAATGCCTCTGGCCAGGCGGGTTTTATCCTTGGTCTTCCAAGATACAGGATAACCATGCAAGGGACAGGCGCAATGCTTTGATTTTGCGGGGGATTGTAGAGCGGGTTTCCACCGCTCGCCCGCGTTCCTAGAGTTGGTCGCGGTCTCCTCACCGGTATAGCCCCAGGAGGTTGATGGATCGACGCCTGGTCGGCGCTTCTCGCGGGCGACCCGCACTGTTTTCCAGCCATGCTCAAGGCAAGGATAAATCGTGCAAGGCTATCAGGCAAGTTTTCGCAAGAAAGTCAGGATGCAGCAAAGACAATCTCGGCGGGATGCGGTAGAATGTCCCAACAAACAATGGGAAATATGATGACAAATGATATCGACATCAGGGATGCCATTGAGCGCTCTGGAGGCAAGATTACTGTCGTGACTCTTCCTTCATTGCAGGCAGATGGTCAGCAGGAGGTGAAGAAAGATAATTCCGGGAACGGTTTCTCACTTTTGCACCCAGGCATGATCGTAAACTTCGGGGCGCCGCAGAAACTCAAAGTGCAGCGCCACCGCAATTACATGATTGTTCAGCAGGGCACGAGCGCCAGTGGGCCATGGTTCAAGATCCAGGTGAATGCCAAGCTCGTTACAAGGACTTTCGATGCAGAAATCTGGGAAAATGAACGGGGCCACATTCCCGATCAAAGATGGAAAACTTTCATGTCAAAGCAGTGACATGAGCAGAGGAGAGCCCGTCATGAGTGTAGGTCCTGCAGTTTCCAAGGGGAAGAAAAGTAGGTCAAAAGAGATCATTTTGATTGGACTCTGCGCGATCAGCATCGCGGGAGCTGTTAATGTGAATTTACTCTATCACAGAAGTAACCTGATGTGGGAATATGAGGCTTCGTATTTCATTACAATCATCTCCCTTGCGTTACTAGCGATAGCAGCAATGGTTTTCGCCCCGCTTTATATTCTTGAATTTGTTGAGAAGGGTTCACTCGGTCAAAATTTCATTCAGCGCTCTGATGCTGGGAATGACTATTCCGGCCGGAAAGATGAACATGCGTGATCTGCATCAGGTTGATGACCAATCCGCACCATCGGATTACCCCGAAATGCGCGTCCGACGGCTACGGGATGGTGCCATCGGCGTGCAAATTAGCGCCAGTGGGCCAGAATACGTGATGAATGCCGGGGACGCAGCATATCTGGCTCAGACCCTCAATAACTGCGTGAGAGAGTTATGACCCACGCAGAAGACGGCCATCCAGGACGCATCCATGGTCTTCCGAGGGAGCAGCAGGATGTCCTGGATGCCATCGGCTATGGTGAGGATGTGCCTGAGATGGAAGACGCCACTCGTGACGCTTTAATGAGCGCCGGGCTAATCGAAAAATCTGGCGACACCTACCGGATGCCGTCGGCAGTTCACAAGGCGTGGTTTGTGACGATGGCGGCAAGTGAAAGCGAGGACGATGATGGTGGAGAAGAGTAGTGATCCAGTCATTCGGCACAGACACCGCCGATCAAGCGCTTCCGCGAAGATTGTCGAACTGCTGACTTCATGCCCAGAGATTTCCGCGATCATGCCTGAAGTTTGTGCTGTTGAAGGTGCTTCAAGAGGTGATGGCTGGTCATGGCTGATTAAGTGCGAGGACTATGACATTGGCTCTGATCATCCACGCCGTCACTTCGGAGAGGGCGTGGGAATGGCACTATCATCCCCGGCTTTTGGTCAGATTGAGTGCAGTCCGTTGCCTACGCCCGGCATTCAGGTCGATTGGTCCCTGAGAAGCGAGTTAGCCCGACATTCGCGGGCAATGAGGAAGAATGATGTCTGAGCGGGAGTGCAATCCAATTGCGCGCCACAAGCACCGTCAATCAAGTGCCGCTGCAAAGATCATCGATCTTCTGGTATCATGCCCAGAGATTTCCGCGATCATGCCTGAAGTTTGTGCTGTCGAGGGTGTCTCAGGAGGAGGTGGATGGTCATGGGTGATCCCGTGTGAGGGGTTCGATATTGGGTCTGAACACCGTCGCAGAGAATTTCTTGAAGCTAATGGCCTTGCTCTTGCGTTCCCCGCTTTCGGTCAGATTGAGTGCTTCCCATCTCAAAAACCTGGTATCGAAATCTATGATTCACTTCAATTCGAGTTGTCTCGGAAAGCGAAGCTGCGTGAAGAAACTTTAAAAGCCATGAAGGGTGACAAGGAAGATGTCTGATTCACAATCCCAGCATTTCCCGGTGGGGGAGCCATGGAGCATTCGCATTATTAAACGCAGAAAAGGAGATCCGATTGTCACCTTCACCAGCCCGTCTGGTGTGATCTACCCACGGAGGATTTCCCCTCCGCTCGGGAAGACTACTCTTTTGCACGATATTCTTCAGAAAGGACTGGGCAATGCCTGATACAACAGAGAATGAAAATAGTCTGATCATCCATAGGATTGTCCCTCTTGACCCCTTCGGAACCCTTATTCGGGTCCGGGATTTCATAGGCGATATGTCCGAAGGAAAGGTGGGGATGCCCGGAGGGGGCAGCTATTGCAGTCTGATCGGCGATGACTGCACGCTAGATATGCCCTCGCATGCCTTCCAGCAGGCTGCAGAAGCGTTCCTGGACAAGAAGGCCCTATCCTATCGCAGCTATGGGCGCGACATGTGCTGGTGGACATATGCCATCGATATAGGTGGTAAAGCGTATTCGAACTTCGCTCGGTCTTCTGGCGATGGCGGAGTGGACGTTCTGTCAGATATCATGGAACTCGCTCTCAGCAGCGAAAGTGACACAAACGTCAGCTTCGAGCAGATCGAGCAGAAGCTTTCAGCTCTGGATACCAAGTGCAATGGCATTCTCAGCATTGAGGACGCCAGCCCGGACGAGCGTTTGGCGGTTGAGAAAGTCCTGAAAGCTAAAGTGCAGGAAGCGACTGGCAAGGATAATCTCGTGAGCCAATCATGCCTTGCAGAAGGTGCGGTTCACTATGTTGTTCGAGTTTACGATAAGAATGTTTTTTGAGGGCAACGGTAGGCGGGAATGCATAATTAACCGTGATGACCATTGTTAAGGTTAATTTGCTGCGCTCTGGTCTCACGGTGATTCAAAACGCCCGGAACGGTCTTTAGAAACCTTGCGGTAACAGGGGCATCTACCCATGATGCATGGATAGCTTATTCCTCTATTTTAGGCGGGATATTAGCCCCCTTAACAGACAAAAAGACCTCGTATTCCGTAGGTTCACAGATGGCGTGCGTTAATTTCCTTCATTATAGGAAGAGCGATCTGTATTATTCATTAATACCCTATTGTCTGCGTGGTGCTCTCCGTGCTTTTTACCATAAAACAGAGTTTATTCTCAATAATAAGACAGTCCGAGAGACGCTTTCCATTCAAGGATGAGGCTGGCTACACGCCATTGCAGGTGTCTGCTTCTTTAATTGTTATGGCTTTAATGGCAGGCGCCCTTGGAGGAGAGGTTAACCTCCAGATCAAGAAGTCGAAAGACAATGCTGCGGCCGACCAATTAAACGAGATTTACGTGGCTGCTCAAAACTGGGTTAAAGGCAATACTCAGAACCTAGCGAATCTGGTGCAGGATGCCGGTGGCGTTTATCAGATACCAGCAGCTCGCCTTACCAGCGGAGATGATATTCCAGAGGATAGTCTCCAGGGCCAAGGCTTTATCCCATAGGGCTTTGTGGACACAAACCCCTATGGGCAGCACAGCGTAATGACTGTATGGGCAGACGAGAGTAACCCATCAGGCTACAACATGATGGTGTACACCACGGGTGGCGCGAAAATTAAAGATGCCGATATTGGGCGCATAGGCCAGAAACTGAGCGCAGCAGGCGGCGGGTATTATTCCCGAGCCTCTTCAGCGCGTCCGGCGGGTACTATCAGTGGAGTGGGAGGCGGCTGGTCTTACCCAGCCAGCGATCTTGCCGGGGATTACGCGACGCCAACTCCTGGCCATGTCGCGGCGTCTGGCCAGTTTACAATCTCCGGTGGACTGGCAGATTTCCTCTATCGAAATGATATCGGGGTGCATGAGGCCAATACGATGCACACTGACATTGATATGACGCAGAACAATCTGCGGGCGGTCAATGAGATAGACAATGTCAATCCGACAACAGGTGTGAGTAACGGGCCACTTCAGATCGGATCCGCTGTAATGGGTTACAATCGCGCCGTACCCTCTGACCATAATCTCTATATTTCTGGAGGAACCCAGATCTGTAATGACGATAATTACTCAGTCCCCGGATGCGGGATTACGATAGCCAACACAGGCGGGTTCTATCACAATGGGAGCTGGATCGGCTACTGGGGCGGGGTCAGTGGCGGGGGGCTGCATATCGAGGGGCCAGGCGATAATTTTCAGGTGGACGGGGGTTCTAATCTTATCGGGCAGATTACTGCTCAGACAGGGCTTGATCTGATTTCTGGCGGACCTATTACCTGGTCCCAGGCTGCCCCAGGACTGGCGGTGGTAGGAGACACTTCCCCGTATGGCAGAGGCTATCAGCTCCATATCATGGGCAGACCTCTTACTGTGGATGCGATGGCGTATTTCGACGGGAATGTCACGACCAGGTATGTGTATGACACAGACAATACGAACTACTATCTGCATCCTTCTGGGCGATCCCAACTCGCCTCAGCTCAGTTTTCTGGGCGCGTAGGCACCAATGGAATGGATCCAGACACAGGGTATCCCGATGGCTACGCAGGTGGCGTCCATACAACGGATGTTTATGCAGAGAACGGGACACTAGCTACAGGCACGAATGGGAATGTAGCGGCCTCCTTAAGTGGCAGTACAGGGAACTTGTATGCTGCGGGCACCAGTCAACTTGATCATTCAGTAAACATTGGTACTTTTGCAGGCGCCTCGACGCGAGCGACACTTTCTCTTCAAAATGGGGATATTTGGGTCAATGATGGCAACACTGCAGTATCTGAAGGTCCGGGATCTGATCATTTGGGTGGTGCTGGGTGGTATCAAGGAGGCTTAACGGTGGGTCGGGCGCCAAGCGGAGAACTGGGGCATTATTCCGATAGCGATGGCAGGGGAGCGGATATCCATTTGTACGGCAATCTGTATGGAACTGGTAATGTTGTTTTTGTAGCGGGTCAAGGCAATGTTGATGGCCTAACTCTCCATGCCCTACCTGACGGATTGACTGGCGTGAGCTGCAGTGCATATGGAGAAAGCACAGGTATCGGAACGCTAGGTGTCACGGTCTCAAGTAAACTTACATTTTGCGCAGGTGATGGGAAGTGGCATGACCTGATTATGAAAGGACTTAACGACGACTAGACGAAAATCGCCTCTGTTCTCAATTACGCAGGACAATCCATGCCTTTAAATAGCGGGTAATGTCATTACCGGCCGCGTCGTTAAGCCTCGTCCTTCAGGGTGGGGATTATGTCAAACAAGCAAGATCAATACTGCGTCAAATCGTAATGAACCGGACAGGTGGATTTGGCCCGAGAGAATGCTGAATGAGACACAGCGTCTGAGCTTCAGCTATTGCATCTTCCAGCGCGTGGTGGGGGATCTTGGACTTGATACGCTCGACCCCTGCTACACTACGCAGTGCCGTGCGCAGGCACCCCTCATTTCGGAATTTCCACGGCAACGGCATTTTGAGGTTGTCGCACAGGTTGCGAATGATTGCATTGTCGAATGATGGCCCACATCCGTGTACGATAGCCTCTTCTCCTGCCACCTGAAGAATCCATTCAGACAGGGATGTGAGAACTTCTCTGCATTCAAAGGGTGTTTGAGCTGAATCGATAAAAACTTCGGAGGCCCGCCGATCTGTGACTGTGGGCCAGAATTTTTTCATAGTGTCGGGTGTGGACACTCGGCCCAATGAGAATTGCTCAGCGAACGGAAGAACACTGTAGAATGTCGAATAGACCTCATAGCGACCGTCGATCACATCGATAGATGCAGCCCCTATGGATAGGACGACGCTTTCTGCGACATCGCCCAAAGTTTCAATGTCTAAAATGATATCGCGGGTGCGACTTGGCCTTGCGACCTTTAGGACCAGGTCGCAGCGATTAATGGGCATGGTCAGGCTCGTGAGTGGAGAGTCCATGTTACAACCTCTTCTGTGGGCGTCGATCAGGATATTTTATCGCCGACCGCCAAAAAAACTGGGAAGAATCCTTCATCCGGATTTTTTTCGATGAACGAAAGCGTCAGGATATTGAACCTCTGGGAAATGGAATCCCCATTCATGTCCGGCTTGTCCACGGATAAGGCGTACAGTTCGGAGATAATCTTGAAGGCATTCTGAGGCGCCTGCCAATAATTTCCTTTCCGGATATGGACCACATTGTCCCCGGTTCCAATTTCTTCGATTGCGGCATGCGCCTCGGTTTGCCAGTCGAAAAAATTGCGGCAAAAGAGGAATAAGCGTTGAGTGTGAATATCGGCATCCGCGCGGAACACCCCTGACGCAACGAGGGTTTCAGCGACCTCGTCAAGCGCGGAAATAAGTTCTTCCTTTTCGCTCTCATAAGTTGCTGGGTCGATATCATGCTTCTTGCCGCAAACGGCCAGACCGTTTTTCGGTCCGATCTGGAGGCAAATAGACACGGGATCAGCGTCGAGAGCAGTCCTGGCAATAACTTCAGCGCACTGATTGATAGTAAGCCAGGAATAATCACGCTTTATCTTGCGGGCAAGAGACTGCAAATTTTGATCGAGATCTTTGAATTTCATGGTGTATCCAATTTCGGAAGGTGGGTGGTTGATGGTTCCGATTTATCCTGCCCTAAGAGGGGGCAGGATAGCCGACCGTTTAAATTCCCCAGGATTTATCAGTCTAAGTAATCGTGAGGGCGCTTAGTTCCGGTGTAAGGAAATATTGCTTCTTCAGGACCAACTTCACCTTTAACGATCATCCTGGCGACAACCTTGTCGCAGCGTCTTCCAGGTCGAATGATATGAAGGTGAGTATGCCAATGTGGAGTTCTGAAATCCTTGCCTGCGGGAAAGACGCGCAGGCCACGAGGTTTACCAAACTTTCCACTGTGATGATGGGTGCGGGACATGGGAATATTCTCCATGACGCACGGATTGATTTCCGGGCGTACCTACATGCCCGCCTCCTGACGAATGTTGTGTTTTGACTGGTGTCCTTAATAATCCATGATTAATCATAAGCCAATAGATGTGTTGCGGAGGCATCATTGTCCGAGAAGAAGAGGCCTGGGAGACGGCAGAGATTTGAGGCGTTCTATGCTGAGATTATGAGCGTGGAAGGCCGCCAGGTTTTGCCGGAAGAGATAGCCAGGAAAAGAGATGGTCCTGGGTATGGCGAGCGCGATCCCGAAATGGTGTTGAACCACTTATGGCTGAGCTGGGACGCAATCGAGCGATACATTGCGAAGAGGGCGGAGGCGCTTCGCAATGCGTCCAATGCAAAATAAGCGATATACGCAAGGTTAATTTATCTTTGATAAGGCCAGTTTCGAAGGTAAGACTGGCAATGGCTTTTGATTTTTTAGATTGAAAGACCAAGGTTTAATCGAAGAGAGAACGCATGATCAAAATTGGTGCTTTTTCGCCCAAAACCATCGCTTTTGCTGGGGTTGCTGTTGTCGCTTTAGCGGCTCTGGTGGGGGCATCGCCTCTGAAGACCGTAGAGTCCGGCTACGAAGGCGTTCTGATGGATTGGGGCGCAGTCCAGCAAACGACCCTTGAGCCTGGCAAGCTGCATTTCATTATTCCGTTTTACCAGAGCATGTCACGGGTTTCGACGCAGCCTCAGACGTCTGTCACGCATGAAAAGGCTGCCACTCACGACCTTCAGGACGTTAACACTTCTGTTGCCGTGACCTATCACATTGACCCTTCCGATGTGCCGTTCTTTTACTCCAAGTTCAGGAATGCCACTCGGCTGACAGAGCGTGTTATCGCACCAGCGATTTCCAACGATGTGAAGGCAGTCACTGCCCACTACAACGCCGAAGAACTGGTGACGAGGTCGATGAAAAGATCAAGGATCTTATCATTGCGTCTCTGAAGCCCTACCGGATCACGATTGAAGCAATCAACACCTCGAATTTCCAGTTCTCGCCGGCCTACAGCCACGCGATCGAAGACAAGCAGGTTCAGCAGCAGGCCTCTCTGCAGGCTGAATACGTCTTGCAGCAGACCAAGATCAATGAACAGCAGAAAGTCGTGCGGGCGTCAGCCGAAGCAGAGGCGGCTGTAGCAGACGCAAAAGGACGTTCTGCCTCCAAGCTGATGATGGCTGAGGCCGAAGCCAAGGCCAATGCCCTCGTTTCATCTTCTCTGACGCCTGCACTTCTTGAAGAAAAGGCTCTGGAGCAGTGGGACGGCAGCATGCCGACCTATCTGAGCAGCGGGGCTCCTTTGCCATTTATTGGCAACGCAACTGGTCCGGTCTCTCGCTAATATCGTGCTGGAAAAGGGCTGGAGCTTCTCATGAGCTTCAGCCTTAACCTTTGCCCTATCTTTGTAATTCAGGATCCGATTGGATAATTTGTGAGTGAGAGCCGTTATATCTGGGAGGATGGTCCTTTCGGAATCATTTGGGATGATAATGCATTCACCTGCACCGTGGATGGTGTTTCCTGTGCAAATTCAATAGCTGCGTTCCCCCTGACGCCCGAAGGGCTGGGGCTGGCGATGACCTACACAAATGCGGCGAACCGTCGTCGGGCGGGTCAGAAATATACCACACGCGAAGAGCGGAATGAGCATGTAAGAAAGCTTGAGCAGCAGGCTCGTGAGATCTTTGCTCTGGGCCGGCGAAAAGCTCACGCCGCTTGGCTGGACAAGTAGGACAATGAGCGGAGCCGAAGCCCCTTCTTCTGCCGCCCAACCGCACGTTGCCACGATCTGGTACCGCGTCATATGGCGGAAAAAGGCAGGACGGGGGTTCTCAAAGACTGAAGATGAGAGCCTGATTGAAGTCCCTGAAAACGATGCGGGTGCCTTTCAGCGCGAGATTGCGAAGCTGCCCGGTCAAGTCGTTACACACGGTCGGGCGAAGCAGCACATCTGCTCTGTTTGCAGCAAGGCAGGCCCATGGAAAGACGGATGGGGCTGGTACGGAAGCTATCAGGACATCGACAACGGGAATGAGGTCCTCAAGACCTGCTCAGATGCTTGCAAAGCGCAGGCGCAAAAAGAGGGGCGTATTCCCAATGACGAATAATGCTTCGGGCTGGATATTGCAGGGTTCAAGACCCGGCCAGATCAAATCGCCCGCATCACCGATCATTTAGTGAATGGAACTTCAATGTCACATTCTGACTTACTGGCTATGATCTCGGATCTTAAGGAAGCGGACACATCTCCGACCGAAATTCTTTTTGCTCAGGAACAGGCTTTCACAAAGAATACTGGAACTGACGGTAATTGACGCGCTTTCTTTTGGTCGCGGCACTAGAACCCTCGCTGCAGCGATCCTGAAGCCAGGTTCGCTGCAGATGGCCTACGCACTGGCCACGGCATAAGGCAAGGTTTTAAGAGGGCAGGGCGTTGCGCTGGATGGCCCTGATGCACCGGAGGGCAGCTTGGAATGCCGCCGCCTGAGCCACAGCATGCTCTGGGTTGTGTACAGATGCTGAGAAGCAACCATCAAAGCTGATGCCATTCTCAGCCATGATGGCTCTGATACTGGGGATGTCAGAAGGAGCCAGTGACGCGCCTTCTGGACTCATCGCCTGAAGGTCTGCCCAGAGCAATCCATCGTCCTGAAAAGAGGGGGCAGCGTTCTTGAACGTCAGGTGAACTTCGGTCTCATCTCTCGGATCGGCCGGAGTGTCGAAGTGGAATGCGTAACCGGCAGGTGTCGGATGTACCGGAGTGGCCTTGGCGATTTCATTCGCGAACAAGTGCAAAGGTTGACTCATGCTGCCAGACTTTTTTGAAGGAGCTTCATGTTATCGATATGAGTTCGGACGGGTCCGTTGTTACCGATCATGCTGGCGATGCTCTCCATCCAACTGATAGCCGCAGAGAGATTGGAGTGGTTTGCGTCGGCTGATGCGGTTTTGGGAGCAGAAAAGTCCGGCTGAGGAATTGCTTCTTCATAAGTGGGCCAGCCCATTCCATCGGGAATGAAGGGTTGCGCCTGTTCGATGTGGCCAGGCTGATGCGGGAAGGCGGCCTCGGCTACGCTTTCTGCTGGTGAAGGCTTGATAGCGAAAGGGGTGGCCTCTCCCCCACTGCTTATCTCGGGTTGATCCAGTGGATCTGGAAGCCGTAGAGCGGAGGCCTTGGAAGTGGAAAGAGAGAGAGTCGGCTGCCGCGGAGACGTTGTCGACAGCGGAGCGCGTACTGCCGCAGGGGTTATAGGTTTTGGGCCAGACAATCTCTTAACCAGTTCGGCATATTCTTTAAACAGGGCCTCCTGATCGTCGAAAGTCGGATCGAATTCCGGCGTCTCTGGTTCCGCGCCCATTCCGCGCCTCTGTTCTTGAAGAAAGAGGGATTTTTTCTTAATCTCCATCCCGGTTAGTGTTTTGAAGATCAAACGCCTATCGGCTGCAAGCCGTCCTTTTGCGTCAGGTCCGCAGTAGGGGACTTTTGTTGGACGAAGAGTGACCTGCTTGCCTTTGCATCCATCTTTTGCAAGGAAATTATTCATGTGCACCAGGGCTAGGCCGGAAAGTCCGTCACCCTGTTCGACATAGCGCCGCAGAAAAGCAATCCATGTATTTTCAGGGGGATCCTTCTGCAAAACGGCTCTGATGGCATCTATAATAAGGACTGTTTCATATTCGTTGGTATTAAAATAAATCATATTTCTAATAGAATAAGCGTAAGCCATGTGTCCTGCCTTCTTATCTAAAGGTGCCTTTGGGTGAATAAAGGCACCCATACATCTTCGTATCGATTTATGTAAGTTATATAAGCGTAATTTTCCATCTGCAAGCTCTGTCTACGGCCGACGGAATGCGTCTTACATGGCTTAGCCATTAATATGCAAGGATTGGATATCGCCGGGAAGTTGTCCGACCTCCCCTACTGCCTGAAGAGTCCTTGTGTTGACAGATCTTCCATCGACAACAACCCTCCGTGCGCCACCCCGCTCCAGAATGTCATAACGACCCTCCTGAATTGCCTTGAACACCTTAAGCTGAGGATCGCTCAAAAGACTGGTATCTGCATCTGCCTCGGGCACAAGGTATGGCGCTTCAACCGCCGAAAATGGCAGTGTCAAAGGGTTCGCTCCCTCATCCCAATCGATCATTACCATTCCGGCTTCTGCGGCAATCACCTTGCCTTGCTTGGGGCGCGGACAAATTGTCGAGGCGTAAGGCCACGAAGCGGACTTGATCAGTTTGACGACGTCACCGGCTGCGGGCTTTTTCCCGTTTGCATAGAGAGACGGGTCCTGGACGGCGTATGAAAGGGGCGTGCGCTTTCCGATGCGGAGCCATTTTCCATTGTGCTGAGGCTTCTTCTTGGCATCAGGGTCCTGGAATGGCGCAGGGATCTTCTCTCCGCCTGCAGAGCGTTCGGTAAGGCTCGGCGGACACCATACTCTTACGTCACCGTTTTTCAGAAGAAGGATATTGCCGCGTGGATGCTTACCCGCGATATTGTGGCTGTATCGCGCATCATCGCCTTCACGGGGTTCGTAGTCCGCAAGGATAGATGCGACCATTTGATGCGTATTCGCCTCTTGCCACAGTGGAAAGCAGTGACCGTTCGGTGACAGGACAAGATATGTGTCGTTCAGGCGTTTCCCATGGCGGCGAACCCACGACGAATTATCCTCAATCATGGAGGCAATTTCGTCCGTCTTCGCGCTTGATGAGCGATGGCGCAGGATCATCGAGACGGCCATCAGGACCAGGATTTCATTCGCCGTAAGATCGGAGGGGAGTGGCTTCTTCGGATGAACCATATCGCGTTTTATCCTTTCGCTAATAACCGCGTAAGCTGTCTTTCTATCCTTCCAATGTAGCACATATGAGTAATTAGTCCATGCTCAAACCATTATGAAATCCGAAAATTCCTGCTTCTTTGTTCTTTGGCCTTGGACTGCGCCAGCAAGCCCGCCTCATGGAGTATGGGTCGGCCCGTGATTTCTGACATGTCGGAGGAGAGGCGGAGGGCACCACTTTCCGGGGGCCGAAATATTGACGCGGACCATCCTCGGCGCGGTTTGTTCCGCTTTCCATCGCGCGCATTCTGGTTTATAATAAAAACACTAAGTAATAACAGAAATAAATCCAATTCAAGGAATTGACATGACCGCTTCTTCGCATTCGCCTGCGCCATTAAATGCCCGGAAATTCCTCCGCGCCATTGATTATGAGATTTTGAAGGATGTTCCCGTCAATGGTCGGGTTTCTACCCCTCTGGCCCGATGCCCGGTTCGGGTTTGCACTATCATCAATGAGGACCGTCTGGTCGGGAGCGGGCATTTGCTGGTTCACAATCAAACGGTCTTTTTGGAGGACAAGGTGCATGACTGGAACTGGAAGGACGGGAAGTTTCGGTTCTACACCCGCGTAGCGGAGGGGGCGGCAGATGTGCTTGTGGCCTACGCAGTTGAAACGGTTGTGCCGGCAGACGAAGAGATTATGGCCCTGAGCCCAAGGAATTTTGATCCGATGACAGGGAAGCGCCTCTAATGATTTCGTCTGCTGGAACCGGACGCGGTGCGATTGGAGTAGGGAAGTGACGCCCCCGGCCTCTCCGGAAGACCGGATCATCAATGACCTGCTCAACGATGCCTATCTGATTAAGGCCGGGCTTATGGATGGGGGCATCCCGGACCTTCGCCCATATAGCCTTGATCAGTGCGTGAAGGCCGTAGAGGCAATGCGCAAAGACCCAGGGGAGAGGGTCGGCAATGCCAGGCGTTTCACCTGTTGCGTCGATGTGGCTCTGATCCCAACCTTGCGGGCCTGGTCCGTGTCCGCCCATGAACTGAATGTCATTGTAGAGGGTTACAGGGGCCAGTAGCTCCGTTTTCACCACTTCCTGAGCGGGATGACATTGCCTCTTTTGACTTGTGGCGGCTGGCCAAGGTCGATTTTGACATTCCGCTGGCGGTCGAGGAATACGGTCATGGCCTTGAATGGGATGGTTATCGTCGAGGGCTGCCCACCCTTGAAGATGACCTCCGCAGTGAGCGCGTCATGGCGCAGGTCGATAGAAACCCTCTCTTTCCGGCCGATGCGGAGAAAGATCGTCGCAGATCTCGGATAGTCCTCTCTGACGCACTCGGGGACGATCACACCGGGATAATCAGGCACAAAGGTCACATACACCAGGTGGCTACTGCCAGAGGACTGCATCGACACCATTGCTTTCCGTGCGATATCAAGCAGTTCTTTGCGCACCCAATCCCGATAAGGAAGAAGCCCCGTCGGAGCGGTCAGCTTAAGCGTCATGTCGCTGGTTGCACGCAATGAGTGGGCCTGCAGCAATCCGGGCAAATTCCACGAAAGTCTTTTCTGCCTGAGTCCCGGCGCACACGTCTCTTCGGTTGTGGTATCCGCCGCCTCTTTCGTCTCCGTAAAACTGGACTGCTCGCAACTCCAGTCGGAGAGCGCCGGATGGGCCATCTATCCGTAATTCCAGATCCACATGATTCCGATGCCATTCAATCAGCACGCCGCCGCGCGCCAGAAGGGCGATATCCGGGCAGACAGGTGATGGCACGTTCGTCAGGGACTTCTCCAGCAACTCCCGACCACGTTCGGCCGCAAGAGACGTAGCCGGATCCATCGGCTGTCCATCTATCGCAACCTCCGCGGAGGTCAGGTCTTGAAGTGCGGAATTTATTGTTTCACGCCATGCCTGGCGGGGAGGGGGATCTTGTGGGATGTCCAAGGTGATATCCTGCCCAGCGGCAATGGCTGCCAGCTTCACGAACATCTCTCTGGCGATAGCACCATAAAGAACACCCCCACGATGGGGAAAGGGAACCTCCAGATAGCATTCGGTAGAGCGGAGCCATAGCTCCAAAGAGCCAGAATCCCCGTAAATGATTAGTTCGAGGTCTAAGCCGTTTCTGTGCCATTCGAGCTGCACACTGCCGTCACTCATCGGGACGATGGAAGGACAGTGTGGCGAGGGAACACCACACAGTGCCGTATCCAGTATTTCCCGAGCACGGGACGCTGCAAGATCTGTGACGGGCTTCCCGTCGTATCCATCCCAGCGCGCTGGCAGGCGGGTCAGATTTCTGAGAATTTCAGATAGCTTCCTCTGCCACGGGAGGGAATTGGTGGGCGCCGCTGATGTTTCTGTGGCATCAGTCGCATATGCCATCTGCTTCTCCTGCTGGCTGGGTCACTCACTGATCGGAGGTGGTCGATCTCCACCATGAATACCCATCGGATTGGTCGTGTTCAAAGACAATCGTTCTTGTCTACAACGGCAAGATCGTTTCCCACCCTTAACATTGGGCGGCCTTGCGTCCGGAAATGTGCTGTCCAGGCTGAGGAAACGCTGTAAAAGAGGCTTCAGGATCAGTCTGGAAGGCCTTTGTCATGACGCAACCCGCCAAAGCAACGGAAAGTGGACCTGAAGATCTGCCAGCCAAAATCAGGGAAGCCCGGAATATCCTTGAGGCGGCCGGGTGGAAGGTCACGCCCCCACCTCCACAGGGACAGCAGTTCGGGTGCTTCTGCGAGATTGAAACGATGCAACCCGGCTCTAAGCCGGACGGATGCGTCATTGACGATGGACTTCGGGAAAACTGTGTGTATGCCGGCCGTATCGACCGCAAGGAAAGCTGTTCTTTCTGGAGAGCCTGGAGTGAAGAGTCGATCAGAAAAATGTGGGAAGGGATCGAGGGAGGCCAACCTGCTACCTAGCGCAGTCCGCCTGAGACGCTTTTGCGTTTAGAGGCTTTTGCATTCCTTTTGCGCTCAAGGGTTCTTCTTTTAAGATACTGATCAACCCACGCTTCCTTTGGCACGCGCCGCTTCCGGCGCGCTTTGACCCGGTTTTTCAAGTAAGCCTCTGTTGCTTCATGATCAAAAATATTTAGCCCTGCGAGAGCCTGGACTTGTTCCATGATCGCCTGCTCTTCAACGGAGGTGAGCCTTTCCCCTCCGATCCGGATGGCGTCCGGATACTGGATGTTAATATACACTATCAACCCCCTCCCCAGCCTGCTTGAGTGTCGAAATCAGTTCGTTGAAGAGACTATTCCGGACACTCAGAAGAAAGGTGCTCGAACAGGCGTCGACCGCCTCGGGGAAGTCCATTTTAATGCGGTGAGCTACCTCCTTGCCAAGATCAAGGAATACCTCACGGGTTAGGTGGTTGGCGCTGTCATCACTGTCGTCTAGCTGTGCCACAGAGTGACTGGAGGAGGAGAGGTTGTCCATTGGGATTCGCGTCAACTTAAGAATATGTCCACATGCAGTGATCAGGTCGTAGCATTGTTGAATGGAACAATGTTACGTGGGGATATATCTTCTCGCTCATGTGGTAAACTCATAACCATTTTATAGAATGGAATGGTTATCGTTGATGGTGATCCCCCTCTAAAATAATGTCTTTCCGCACCTTCTATTACTGGATATCCGAGTTCGACTTTGATATTTTGTCGGTGGTCAGTAAATTCTGTCATAGCCTTGAATGGTATTATGATTTTGGTTGCAACAAAGTCAGCCTGAACTTTAATCTCTGCTGTGATCGCATCGAGTTCCGGGTCTATTGTGACGTTTTTTTGTTTACCTACATAAAGAAATATTGAGTTGAGACGCCAAGATCCATATGCCTTCTCTCTTAATGACTGTGGAATTAGTACGCCGGGATAATCTGACTTGAATGTAATGAATATAAGATTCTTATGATGGGATGATTGCATTTGTGCAACAGCTTTCCTTACGATGGAAAGAAGCTGTTCTCGTGCCCATTTTGGAAACGGGAGGCTAGTAGTCATGTCATGGTCTCCTATTTAATAGCGGCAAGGCGGTTCTCTAGGCTCTCAACATTGCTGACGAATAAGAGACGTGGGGATCTCCCACATCCCCCGTGAAATCCCAATCCACACCAAAGCCCTGTCGTCGTCATCCAACACGCCGTTCAACAGATCGAAAAATGTTTCGATGATCGGCCTGTATTTAGGAGGGATGCGATCGAAATTACTCAGACGCCGTCCAAGAAAAAAATGGATCGCTTCCTTCTCTTCCTTGTAGATATTACTGAGGCTCTGATGCGTCTCCATGATCTCAAGAAAATCGCAGCAACCAGCCAGCCGGCAAGAGATGGCATCTTGTTTGGCCGTCAGGCTTGCCTGAAGATTTTCAACTTTTTGGCGACGCTCGTCGTTGGTGGCAAGTTCGAGCATTAATTCAGACGGGACATCCTGCAGATAGCTATCAACAATACGTTTGACCTTGGGATGATAGCTCAGATGATCGCCATGCACGGGCAAGAGCATGGTGTGGTATTTTCGGAAAGAACCGCCCAACATATTATGGCTGCGATGGTTAAGGATGAGATTTGAATTAATGAGATGGGTGAATTCTCCACGTACACTGTAAGTGCGGCGCCCGCCCCAGGCGCTGCATTCAATGAACGTAGAGGTGGTTGCGCTTTGCCCTTCGTAGATACGGGGGGATCGGCAAGAGGGGCGTAATCGCTCATCATTCATCCCGCCGATAGTCACAATCTTCAGGCTGTCAACGCTCATGTCGCAAGACGGAATTTCAACTGTGGATTCCGTAGTTTTCCCAGAGACTGTGACAAGCCGGCAGGTGGTGTGCATCAGAAGCCATGGAACAATGAAGTCAGACGACGTGAGTTCCTTGAGAAAGGTCCTGCTGCGGTCGGCCATCGACCGGACCTTGGCCTCCTGATCGACCGGAGGGCGCTTCGTCAGATAATCGGCGAGACTTTTTTGAGCAGACCGATATTCAGACAGAAGCTCTGAGGAATGGCTCTGCTGCATTCCCAAGGTTAGAGCGCTGGTGATGGTTGAAGCGTCAAGGCCTAGTCGCTGTTCGTAATTCATGATCTGATTATCTTCTCTTTCCATTCAATATCTAACTATGTGGAAATTCGCCTTGGAATTGCACCGTTCGGGAACTATCTTTGCAGACTCTTGCGATTTTACTAAAAAATAGCCTATCAGTATACCTTGCTTAAGTCTCAAATCCCGAGATTTTTGCCATAACCAAGGTTAAAATTCATGCTGAAAAACTTTTTCAGGTCACCCTTCAATGCGTCAGTAGTAACTGCGTGCGTCCTTATCGCGCTCTTTGGCGGTATGACGCACCTCGTCAGGAAGTCGTCAGAGCACTTCATGGCACGTGTTGATGGCGCAATAAAACATATACAGGTGTCTCGCACTGTCGAACTTGCGTACAGCATCTCAACGGCACTCCAGATGGAAAGCTATCAGCATCCAGGCATGAGCACGGGTGAAAAGATGAAGGCAGCCGTTTCCGATCATCTGTTTTACCCTCTCGCAATCCTGACTCATACGGGGCCGGATCAGAAAGAGGATCTGGTTTCATTCGCATCACCTCTGCAAGAGACGATGAGCGTCGTAGAGGGCGGGGATCAGACCAGATTTTCTGGCAAAGCCCTGATGCCGTGCGCCGTTATCACCTCCTACCTGGACAAAGCCTGGGGCCATCAGGCTAAGGAAGGTGGCCTGTCCTACACCTGCACCCCATTGGGCGACAAGGAAGCCAAGCTGGATATTGTCATCTCCAAAGGCACGCAGCCCTCCGCCGCAGTGCATTGAGGACACTCCCTCATTTTTCGGCTCTACCCTGCCGAAGAATGAGGGGCGCCTGAATTTGCCGGCGCGACAGACGCTGGTAGGTGGACCGTTTTACCGTGCCGCCACTTCCGCCCCCGGAGGCACTCAATCGTCCGGGCATGAATTCTGGTGACGGGCAGATTTTCGAGAATGGCCCGCGTCATGTCCAGAACGCGCAAATGCTTCACCTCAAGTTCTTCTGCCTTCACGATCTGGATCAGTTCCTCTCTCCACAGCGTACCGCAAAGGGCGGCCGGGCAGAGGTAGTTCAGGATGCGCTGAGAGCCGGAATGGACTTCGACTTCAGACAGAGTCTGGGTTTCGACATCGAAGCGTAAGACCCCCCAGCCCGGAGGCCTCGCCTTGAGGCAGGCGCTCATGAGGCTTTGATCGGGCAGGAGCCACATCTCCGTTGCCACCCTGGGATAAATAGCCCCCTGCAGGGGCAGGCGGCGCGCACTGTCGCCTTCGCCCTTAATCTCGACGCCCACGATGCGATCACCAGTGATTGCGCCCAGATCCAGCTTGGCGCCGCCCCAGTCATCTACGGAAAGCTCAGGGACGATGATCGCGTCCGGATACCGCTCTTTGAGCCAGTTGATGGCAAGCGCACAGAGCTCGCGGGCAGTCAACGCTTGCTTCTCCCGGCTTTGGCGGGAGGTGTATATGCGCGCTTCCCGCTGCGACTATTCCCGCCATAAGGCTCCATGTCGGTATGGCGAGGGGGGATGGACCTCCGTTGGTGAATGGTGAACCGGCCCTGGCCATGGTGTTCAGGAGTTTTGAGGGCGACCTGCATGTCCGCTTCGATTTCAGAGAGGGCCAGCCGGGCATGCTTCTTGGTAAAGCCGGGGGCGGCGAGGTCCGGGGGCGCAGAATGATTATCCATGAGATCTCTGATATCGATAATCTGCACCTTGGGGTGAGAGGCCAGAGCATCAATCATGGGAGAATGTGTGGCGCAGAAGGCCCGGAGACGGCCGGTCTTACAATTCTCTGCCAGCAGAGAGAAAATGTTTGCCAGCCGGGCATCGTCCACGCCGGTTTCCGGCTCGTCCAGAAAGAGCCATCGCTCCTTTGTCTGCGGCGCTCCCTTAAGATAGTCCGCAATATTCTTTTTGGCGGTCGCAATATCGCCACCCTCGTAGCGCTTTTCTGGCTCAGGCGTATCAATGAGACCAAGGCCCCAGGCTAGGGCGTAATTCAGTTCGCCGGCCATCTTCTCACCGTGTGAACGCATATTGTCTTCGTTCATCTGGCGCCTGCGCGGCAGGTCAAAGCTGTCGGCTCCGTATTCATGCCGCGATGTGAAATAGAAGGTCTCCTGCCCACGCCACTGCAGCGCGCGCGTGTCGAATGCACCCGGAGCGCTGTCATCAATCTGGATTTCAGTAGGTTTGGGCCAACGGGATGAATTGCGAAGAAGCGCATGCTTGGCCAGATCCACCTTGTCCCAGCCTTCCTGATGCCACGCTGTCGTCAGAGGCTCCCCCAGCTCCACGGCAGATCTGACGACGTCCCCGAAATGGACGCCAAACCGGTGCGTCGCAGTGCGCATGCCCTCCAGAATAGCGCTTTTGCCACAGCCATTGGGGCCTTTGAAAAACACGAGGGGCTTTGTTATTTTGATATCGGCGAGGCCAGCCAAATGTTTGAGCCTGGCGAGGGTACCGCCAAGATCTTCCCGCAGTAAAAGGCGCATAACTAATCCTTGGAAAACAATGATTAGATTATAGCATGGACAAATTACACTTTCACTCTTGAAAATCCGCGCATGATCTACCCTCGGCTGCCGCTCGATTTGAGTTGTAGTTGACGATCTCAATAGTGAGGTTTAGACCGTCTGAAGTTCCCCGATACGCGGGGATTTCCCGCCTACGATATCACATAGGAACGATTGGGCGAGTGCAACGGCACTGTAGATGCCGAAGCACTCTCTCCGTTCGCAATATTCTGAAAGCGGAAGGCCCCAGCCCCACCACCATTCTCGGGCGATCCCCGCATACGCGCAGGGAGCCTGTGTCTGCCGCGCATTCACGACCTTGGCGGCGGTCAATCCCCACGTTGGTGGGGAACGCTTCTTAAGAATGGAAACTCAATTCGGAAAGGAGCGGTCAATCCCTGCACATGCAGGGAACGTATCCGCGCTGCAAAGTATGCCTTGTCCTCAAAGAACCCGATAGACCATAGAGGGCAGGGAATCTTCTGTCCACTTTTGCCGCCCCCCCCCTGTTTAACGCATCCTGAGGATGACAGGCGCACTTAACAGGAGAGGGGATACTCCTCTTCCAAAGGAGGAGCTTCGGCAACCATATCTCGGGCTACACTGCGGGTCTTTGCCATGTCGGCGCGAAGATCCATTGACGCCAAAAAAGAGATCTGAGCAAGAAGGCCCTGGTTGTTCAGGACAGATGCCTGCTCGCTTGACATGCCGGCTGATGAAGCATTGTCGAGAACCAATTCGTCAATGAGTTCCTGAACCTCAGGAAGAGCTTCATTGTGATCGTTAATGGTGATGCTGTTCAGAAGTCTTGTGGCCACAGCCAGAGCGCGAGGGTTTGGCGCCTCAAAGCCATTCTGGCCTGCAGCACTCTCAATCCCAAGGATCATTGGGATGGCCTCGGAGGACAAGATCCCTTTGGTTATAGCCGCTTCGACGCACTCCTTGGGAGATTCCCCGCGGAACACTTCATGCATCAGTTCAGGGGCGCTCCACATGATACAATTGCCTGTGGCTGACGGAGACAAACAGTCTCTGACAGCAGCCGGTGCAAATTTCACGCCTTCATTTTTGGCTTTCCACGCGTCTAGCGTGTCGAAACGATATCCCCACAAATAGCCTAAAGCCTGGGATGCGGTCTCTGTGAGATTTGGTTGGGTCATCGTGGGGTCCCTTTGATTGTTGGGTTGTTTGTAAGATGGACTGTTGCAAGGAAGAAGGAGAAATTTCCGGCTCTCCTGCAAATGCGGGTGACAGGAGAAGGATAAAATTGCGAAATCTCGGGATCTTTTGTTTGACGGCGTCGGTAGTGTCTCTTAGAGGTGGAAAAGCTCCCTGTTTCATGGGATTTTCGACGTATGCCTGCTGATGACGCAAGTCCCCGGAGGCAAGGTGTTCCGATAGATATGCGCTGTCTGACAAGGCGAAAAGGCGCATTCCCTGCCCAGGCGGGGATGGTCCGTGCGTATGGGGCTTCTAAAGGGCGTTCCCCTCATGCGGAGGGGATGAAACCGAATTCTCCTTAGTGCTTTGCATGTCCGGCTGATAGTCGATCACAGACAAACATACTCTCGGAGAGATCAACGTGGCCATGCAAACGAAAACGGCATCCCGAACCAGCGCCCGCACGAGGGGGCTTGCTAAGTCCGTCCAGATCCACTTTGAGACTATGGAGCAGCTTAAGAAAGCCTTTCCTAAGGCGTTTCCCAGAAATGGATCCCTTAATCTCAAGGATCGAAGAACGATTGTCAGCTTACCATCCGTTCTGCGCGCCGCGGGGAGCCTGACAGTCAGCGGTTGCAGCCGTCTTGAGCATCTGCCGGCCAGCAGGGATATGATCTTTCAGGTTGAGGCTGAGGACTGCACCAGTCTCAAAAGCATAGACCCCGCCTATGCCTCATTTGAAGGGGTTCTTTATCTCAATAACTGCACCTCTCTTGAAGGTCTGCCAGGAGGGATGCGCCTGAAAGGCGGGGGGAGTTTGTTTCTGGAGAATTGCACCGCCCTGAGATCGCTTCCAGATGGCCTTGAAGTGGATGGGAAACTGGCAATCGACGGGTGCACGGGGCTGACCGAGCTGCCAGAGAACTTAAAGGCAGGCTACCTCTACATGCAGGGGTGTACCAATGTGAAGGCACTCCCCGCTTCGTTACAAGCCGATATGATCTACCTTAAGGGGTGCAATGGCATTCAGATCCCTCAGGAGCTTGTTGATCGGATGGATAAGGCGGGGGTGATCTTTTATCCGGACGAGTATGAAATCATCTCATCGCCTTCGCCGCATGACTGTCCTTGCCCATGAACCGGTAGGGCGAGGTAGAATTCACAAGGAATAATCCGCTTTTTTTGTTTACCAAAATTCCGACTTGTCGCATTGTTGGCGCCCAAACAAACATTGAGGGTTGCAAGAATGCTCCAGGAAGCAAAAGCCTTTTTGACGCACAATTTCCAAACCTTCGCGCCAATTCAGGACGTGCTTAATGCACGCGCCAACAAGAATGATGGGGTCGACTGGCGCGAAAACCATAACAACTGGTCTCGCGCCATTTTCCAGGAAGCTGCAGAAATGCAGAACCATGTTGGCTGGACGTGGTGGCGGAACAACGAAGCGTTTATCAATCGCGCCTTTATGGAGCTTGTCGATATTCAGCATTTCTGGCTGAGCGCGATCCTCCAGACCGGCAAGAAGGGCTGGGAAGACGGGGCCTCCGCGACGGAAGTGACCGGGCACAGTATCCAGCGGCTCAAGAAGAATAGCTCTGGGAAAGATCTGATCAACAACATGATCGATCTTCTGATCGAGATTGCCGCCAAAAATTCCGTGGAAATGGCCTGCCGCTCCACTGGTGACTACCGTGTCGAGCAGAATCTCCTGGATATGGGCGTGGTGATTCAGGAGCTGGCGGTTCTTTGCGGCAAGACTAATGCGGACCTGTACGCCTGGTATGCTGGCAAGTCCTCTCTCAACCTCTTCCGTTATGATAATGGCTACAAGGTGAAGGATGGTGGCTACATCAAGGAATGGGCGCCGGGGGAAGAGGATAACGACTTCCTTGAAAAGCTGATCCTGGGCGCAGGATGTGAGCATACCACGGAGGGGTTCTATAATGCGCTGGCCGAAAAATATTCGGAGATTAAGGGCGGTGCAGGCGTCAGCAAGTGGCGGGACTCTCAGTCCAAGGTTCTGATCGACACACGGAAGGCCTGAGGCGCAGGCTTGGGGAGGGGGATGATGTCATCCCCCTCCAGTTTCGGGGGGGCTGCCTCCTGGTTGCTATTTTCTGTCGCCGTGATAGGTATCCGCCACTGCCATGGGCAGCTTTTAAGATTTCTCACGCTGTAGCTTGCTACTTCCTGCCGGTCAGGCAGTTTGTATTATGAACTCGCTGGTTGCCATCCACTGCCTTGGGCAGTTTGCAAAATGAAACCCGACACTTGATTATCTGTCGATAAGGCAGTGAGAAATTTTACGCCGCATGCTTTTTAGAGCTGCCTGTCCGGCAGTTTCAGGTGAAGTTCGATATTTGGTAATCTGCGATGATGGCAGTGGAGCTAAGGACGATTGGTAAGGACATTGTCTGATCTGCGTGCGAGGCAGTGTTTGCACGCTCTCAGCGTGTGGCTGACCTTTTAGAGCGCAATGAATGATTAGTCCATGTTTGTGACTTCGCAAAATTCAGAAATGGTTTTATGTATCTTGAGTGATTGGAGCGCCAATGCCGAAAAATGAGGAGAGAGTGTCTGTCCGGTTTTTGCTGGAGCAGGAGCTCAAAAGCTGCGTTCTGCAAATGCCGGCCAATAAAGCTGAAAGGACGCTTCTGGAAAGGCTAAGGAAAGAGAGGGAAGAACGCGAGATCGTTCCGCTGTAACTGCCGAAGGCTTTGGGGCCTCAGGTAGATTAGTCGATGGACAATCCCCCATATCAGGACCTGATGCTCTTGCGACAGGTCAGACGGCCGCTCAGGCCGATTAACGTAGAGAATGGTTCAAATCTCTGTCACCGCCGCAATGGTGGTTTATCCGAGAAAATTCAGGATATCATGCACTGCCGATCAGGCAGATCTGCGATTAACAATAAGCATTAGACCTTTCCTCTAGCCGTGGAAAAGGTAAACTATCCATGAGAATGATATGACTAAGGACTGTTTATTATGATTGATGTAGCCCGCCAGGTTATGCGCATTATCGCCGAAGAAACATCAAGAAAAGAAGAGAGTATTTCTCGGGAATCATCGCTTTCAAATGATCTCGGCATGAACAGCGACGCGCTGCTCGATCTGGGATTCTCACTGGAGGATCATTTTGGGATTGATATTACCCTGGCTGATTCGGCGCGCGTCCTCATTGCTCTGTCAACCGTTCAGGACGTCATCGACTTGATAGTTCAAAAAACGGCTCCCTAACCCGCATTCGGGCCTGCAAGTTCCGACGTGCCGGCCGTGTAGCAGCTCAGGATTTTACCTGATGTGCCGTAATGCCCCGTCCTTCAGGGCGGGGAGAATGTCAATGTTCAGGTGGGAGCGGCTTTAGTGAATTGGTCGCAGATTCATGGACCAGAACAAGCGTCACCTTCGAGGCAGAGGTCGTAGGAAGGTGGTCCTGCATGCTCCGGGGTTTTCGTAGAAAAATGAACATAATTTGCTGCAAGAAGTGCTGCAATCAACAGATAGCCGTAAGCGTCTTTGCCAGATGCGATTATATACATCATAAGAGGAAGTAGAAGCGCGGATATTAGTAGATCGACAGAGCCAATATTATAGATTGCTGATAATCCTTCTCCCATTATATAGGCCTTTCTGCCTCTATGGGGGGGTGAGCATTCCTATCCTCCCGCGGGTAAAGCTTGAATTCACCCATGGAATACTGGGGGGGCCTGCACGATGACAAGCCAAAGATCTGCGATTAACAGCACGGCAACGGCCAGTCCGGCATATTTGTGTTTCCTGAATCTGATGGAGATGGCTACGGCGATTAACGCCAAAGCCACAAACACCACCCAAAACTCAATCACAGTCATATTTTCTTACCTTTTCTTTATTTGCCACCGCTGCGCGCAGGTATCGCTATCCACGAGGATCGTGAGAAGGAGAACCTGAAAGATTTGGATAGGCATCTAGCCTGTGAGTGCAGTAGTGGTACAAACAGACGCTGGTTAGAGCGATAGCTAACCCACATACTAACTTTACATTTCTCTTGTAGCTGGGCGTCAAAATATATTGCCCTGCGGGAGCCATAAAGAAACTCAGCATGAACAAGGACAAAGCAGAGGTTCCCCACGTGAGGCCTTGAACGAGTATGATGACCATTATTAAACTTCCCTGTGTTCTTCGTGTTTCAGGGAAATAGAGTTTGAGTCGGGCACTAAGGCAAGATTGTCTGTGATTTGATTCAGAATAAACCAGTCAGTGCTGCCTTCCCGATGTTTCTTCTCGATCCACTGTCGCAAAAGCTTCTGCTCTTTACGCTCGAATGCGCGGCGGAAAATTGATGTTTTCCCCTCTGGATGCTGCGGGAAGGGCATGAACACCGGGGGCAGACATTCATCTGTCTCATTGAAGGGGATTTGCGAGTCAATTTCGGCAACGAAAAACTGCATATAGCTGACTGGAGCAGGGTACTTCCATTCTCCCGGAGGCGGCGCCAGCAAAGTAATCTTCTGGTGGGCTACAGGAACGACGTTTTTGATCGTGATCCCACATTCCTCAAAATTCTCCCTCCTGACGGCTTTCTCAGGCGTTTCTCCCGCCTCGACGTGCCCTCCGGGAATTTCTAGCCCGCGGCGGCGGTTCTGAGCTAACCAAATGCCACGCCTTTTCCGATCAAAAACCAATGCGAAGCAGCTCGTCGTGAGCTCAGGAGGGGAGGTTTCCTTACTCGACATGATTAGGGTGACTTCATGGGGCAGTTTAAGCCAAGGCAAGGACTTATGTGGATACATCACGTCTCTCATCGTTCGCGCCTGTCGGCGTATGGATTGTCATAAAATATTAGGATGTTAGAAGCGTAAAATCCATGCCGGAAACCTTCTTTTTATTCGAATTTCTTTCTTATCCTTGGCATCTTCGTCTTCCCCATGCTAACGAAAGCCGGTTCCTGTAGGGAGAGCGGCGATAAACTCTCCTTGGGCTTTTTTCTTATCAAGTGTCGGCGCCATTGGCGTTCAGACCTGTTTGGATGTAATGATGAGCGAAACTGCTGATAAAATTCGGAAAATTGTAGGCGAGAACCTTGGCTTTGACACGGATAAGGTCAAGCCAGAATCCCGGTTTGTTGAAGACCTGAACGCTGACAGCCTGGACATCGTCGAAATGGTCATGGCGTTTGAGGAGGCGTTCAACATCGAAATCCCTGAAGACGCAGCCGAAAAAATGACCACCGTTCAGAATGTCATCGACTACATCGAAACGCGCCGGAACTCCTGAGGCCTTCCTTCCGAAATTCATGACCTGCGCAAGCGAAAGTCGCCCCCTTTGAGGGCGGCTTTTTTTGTCGAGATTTTCCATCAAACACGCTTTGAGCTTATCCCCGACCTGACGCACGGGGAACAGTGCGCGTAAGCCGGTCCGGAACCATCCAGCCTCGGCTAATCCCCGCACGCGCGGGGAACACGTCTAAACCTAGACAACTACCTCCTGCGAATGCGGCTTATTACCGAATACGCAGGGGAAGCACAAACAAAAGCGTTGCGGCTTTTGCATTTGCGGCTCATCCCCGGCCTGACGGACGGGGAACACCAGCATAGAGTGCGGTTGATTTGCCTGACTGACGGTTCATCCCCACTCCCGTGGGGTACACCGGTATATTATCCGCAAGTTTTGCACTTTGAACGGTTCATCCCCGCACACGCGGGTAGCGCAAGGTCGTGACCGTACATGGCCTGCGTTCCACCGGTTGATCCCCGCACACGTGGGGAACACAGTGTAGCCGCTGCCGCCCCTTGTTTTCGTCCCGGTTAATCCCCGCACACGTGGGGAACACTCTTTCGGGAAACGATCGTTTCAAAATGCTTTTTTAATTTCAAAGATCCTACCATATTTTTAGGCTCTTCCTGAGATAGTGTCCAGCGAGGAAAAGCAGCAAGATCCTCGAAAAACATTGTGCAGAAAACACGCCGACCCAGATGCGCCGCAAGGTCCCATCCGTCCGGGAGATGGTGTCAAGGCTGGTCTGGTCTCCATACTGGCAAAGCATCGACGCCTTCAGGAACCTCATATTCCCACTTGAGGGTGTCGATGTCCCTAACGACCGCCTCCGATGCGTTGCGAAGAGCAAGGTTCGCGCGACAGGCGTTCGGCTCATTCCTGAACCAGATCCACCGCACTTCATGCTTAGGCAACTCCCTTGCCAGGAAAGAGGTCATGCTGGCCCGGTAGAGGGGGCAGCAAAGCCGAGAGTCTGCCAGAACGATATCATCCGGCCAGTCTGCCGGGATATCGTCTGTGAATTTTGGCTCGTTCACGAGGATGGCCGGACGCTTTCGCTTCGGATCTTCAACCATAGACTGGGCCATGGCCGACTTGCCGCTGCCCGGCAACCCGACAACCACATGAATTGTGGGCTGCGGGAGATTACTCACCGGGTTAAAACTCCAGGGTGGGAACCGGCACCCAATCCCGACCCAAGAACGCGACATACAGCGTCTGGATATCAAGATAGTCTTGCTTGATGTCCCCGCCTTTGGAGGGCTGAACCGTGTTCATTGGCTTCGCAAACGCAGAAACGCCATCGACGGAGTAATCCCGCGTCGGCTGGGTTTTCTTCAAAATCTCGCAGAAAAGATCGCCAAGCGGCATCTCGGATATCTTGTCTGTCGGAAAGAGAATGCCAGCAATCTGGCCTCTGAGGAAAGCGACGCCCTCCGTTTCCGTAGTCGCGCGACCAACCCATTCTGCATTACTCCAGGCTTGGATCTCGGCGCCGGGAGGGCCTTTGCGGTCCTTGCTCCATTCCGCAGGGCTTCTCGCCTTCAGTTCTCCCAGTGCATTGCGAACAATACCGGTGAAATCGTCAAGTCCAATGGCTGGCCCGCTGTATTTGATCTGTCCGCGCGCGCACATGACCTCATACGCACTCAGGGCGTCGACGTTATGTTTGGCCAGTTTTGCCAGAAAGATCGACAGGGGAAGGTAGAGGATCTCATATTCCGTGCGGCTCCCATAAAATCCGTCTTTTACCCGCGAGGTCGTCTGGTAGGACGAGAGGATGTCGTCGTAAGCGATGAAGCTTGTCTCCGGAGCCACAAGCTTAAGGAAGTCGAAGACAGCGCGAGGCCTGGACGGAGGTTCTGCTTCGATTTCGGTCAGATAATCACGTGCGCAATGCCCCTCTACGCCACCGGACACCCGCTCAATGAACAGGCTCGGAACTGGCCGTCCATTCACAAGAATAAGCCCCAGCTTGTCACGCTGCTGATAATCCACTTCATCCCGGTATTTTTTGACGATTCCGGCCAGGATATGCAGGGCAACCACTGCGCCGGGCGTTTCCAGATCCATCTCCGGGAAAAGTTTTTGGGTCATAGTGTGGTCTTTCATTTATCGCCCCCGTACGACCGGGGCGAGCGTCGTTTGAGGATCAGGCAGCCATCGGCGTCTGCATGGGAGCCGCAACAGGATGGTCGAGGGTGATGATCGTGGTGTAGACGTTGGCATACCCGAAGTCAGCCATTTCCTGCCGGTAGAAGGAAACCTTCCATCCGCTCAGTTCCTTAATCCGCTCCCACCCATTTTCTACGGAACTGGGCAGGATGGCCACGAGGCGGCCGCCCGGCGCGACAAGGGTTGCGGCTTCGACAAGATGATCACGCCACTGACGATTGCAGAACGGAGGGTTCATGATTACCCGGTCGAAGGTGCGCTGAGCGTTCCGGGCCTTTGACGCCCAGCTCATGAAGTCTGCAACCTCCGCCTTCAGGCCCTTGCTCTCCAGAACCTTCCCATGCAACTCGCTCACCTCGACACACTGGACGGCGCTCAGATCGTCAAGATAGCCGCCCAGCGCATCGACCAGATTGCCTGTGCCCGCGGAGGGTTCAAGAACCGTCATACCCGGATGAACGTCCAGCAGAGAGGCTGCTTTCTCTGCGATGTCTTTTCCTGTCGGGCAAAACTGGTGAGACTTTTCATCAGGGAGAACGCCTGAAATTACGATTTCGTTAATGACGTCCTTAGGAGGGTAGTTGAACTCATAAACTGTGCGGGATTTTTGGTTGCGTGTCCCACCGATACGCTCAAGGATGGAGCAGGCCTCTGCCGTCACGCCGCTATCTTTGGTGTAATAGGATTCCAGTTCGACGCTGTTACGGTTGGTCGTGACCGGCTGGATGATGCGTTCGCCGTAGTTGGCGATGAATGGTGTCGTTCTGACGTCACGTAAGTTGGCGAGAATTTGCAGAACCTCGAACGGGATCGGGCGCAAAATCAGCGTGGGAGCCTTTTTCGTCTTGGCGGATGTATTGGATTTTGACTGTGTGCGGAATTTGGCCGGGATTGCGCTCGGATGAAGGGTGGCCAGAATTTTATTGAGTTGCCAGGCCATGTCTGGATGGATCTGCAGGTGCGCAGTTCCTTTAAGATACCGGCGAATTTGAATTGCCCGACCATCCATATCATGCCATTTCCCATCCCTTGGAATTCTGGACAGGGTCGTGAAGGAGCTTTGCTCAGAAGGCGCCGGGCGCTCTGACAGCATTGCGATAACCCGGCGAAGGTCATGGATGTGGCCTGCATTGCCCACAAGGCTATGGTCCTGAATGCCGGACAAAATCATGCGCCGACCGAAACCTTGCGGCACATTCGTCAGATGCTCGTCTGAAAGGCCGCTGAAGATGCCGTCAACCATCTGAGCAATCATTTCATAACGTCGCGCAATGTAGTCCTTCAGGGTCGGAATAACGTGCTCTTCCGTGAATTCCGGCGTCTTGCATTCGTGGATATCACTGCTCCACTTACGCCGCTCTGCCAGCGGCATGTATTCCATGACCTGTGACAAATCGACAGCACGCTTCCACATGCGTGCGTCAAGGCGCTTCGCGGCATCCGGAACATCAAAGAAATCTGCAGCATTTACGGCATAGCGCCCTTGATTTTTTTTGATGCCACCTTCTGAAAAAATGGAGAAAAGGAAGCTGTTTTCAGACTCAGTCATTTCTGACGCCATGGCCTCCATCCGGGCAAGATAATTATTACGCTCTTCAAGGAGAGCATAAAGGTTTGGAGGAAGAGCAACGCCTGTTGAGCCTGACATGATTTGTCCCTGAAATATCAATGTAATTTCTAAGGACTAATCTACCACCAAGGACAAAAACGCGCAATATAACTTTTTAGTAATTTACATTTATCCATGATGTGATCCAAGGCAAATTGGCTGTGGGGTCATACTTCGGAAGAACGAGAGGCTTTGCCAGAAAATGGCGATGGACTGCGGGCAGCAAAAAACCCTCCAGTCGGCAATCATCCAACTGAAGGGTTCTCTGAGGCAACATGGAATCACCACGGGTCGAGGTAGCTTTGCGCTCCCCGTTCCAATTTTTATTGATCATGGAATGTCAAAATCATGCTTTCGGCCAGATCGTCTCCTCACCAGACAGGTATTGGGATGCGCTATTCCTATATTCCTAATCTGCGTCATCGGCTCCGAAGTAAGCGAAGACAAGAAACAAGGTCGCCGCCAGCAATACGACAGACAGGGGCTGCAAACAAATCCGGAACCAGTATGGCAATAAGCCGAAAAGATTGAATTCCACGAAGAAGAAAATGAAGGAAACCATGGAAAACAGAGCTATTTCGTACGCCGTTTTCCTGCAATTCATGAAAAATTTATTGCGCACCATTTCATCCCTTCATCGTCAAGGTCTTTCGCCCTCACGTCTGCTGTCTGCTGGACAGATTAAGATCGTCTCTTGCGCTTGCGTGCCCGGCTGCCACCAGATTTCTTTTCCCAGGGGAGAGTGTAATTCCTCTGGGTCCTCAGTTCAGGTGATACGATAAGCGGAGCATACGGAGGGATGCAGCCCGAGAGCGTTTCCTCATCGAACGCGACCACTCTTCCCCTTTGCTTAAACTCCTGCAGGGCCGCTCGTCGCAATAGGGACATTTCTGCGCTGGCCGGATCAAACTGATCGATGGCTGAGCGCTGCTGTCTATAGCGTTCCAGATCGCTGCTCTGGAGATTTCTTTTGAGAGGGGCATCATCCGGAAGATCCCCGTAAAGAACGCCTTCGTGTGAGGACGGCGGCCGGGCGAGTATGTCGGTGTAAATCAGGTCTTCGGCCGGCGTCCTTCCAACGAAGATGACACTCACCTTCACATTTGCATTGGCCAGCGCCCGAGCAGCAGCGGGGAAGTCCTCATGCTGGGACTGGATCAGAACAAGATGGTCGCGAATGCCTGATGCTCTTTCCGCACTGTTGTCTGCCGGTGCGTCAGAAAGCAGAACCAGTTCTTTGTCCCGGCCTTTTTCTTGCAGGAAATGTTCTTCGGTCATTGTGTGGTGGTCACTCACAAGTTAGTTCGCGTGCCGCGAAGGGTCGGGAAAGGCTACCATTGCCTGCAGCTTATTGGCGTGTTGATCCCGCACCCGGAGGTCTTGTCTCCTGCGCCTGGCTTAGCAGGAGGCACCCCCTCAACGCTGAGATCTGTATGCATCAGACCGGTTTCGTGGCGGGAAGGATCATTCTTGCGAATGAGAAAGGACTTCACAGGATCTTCATTCCCCTCTGCATTAGGGGGGAGTGCGTGGTTGCTGGCACCCACATCGATAGAGGAGGGGCCTGCCAAGGAAGAGAGCTCCACTGCATCACGCTTCTGCCTTTCCAGTTCGCTGATGTCCTGGTGGATCTGCTCCAGTTCCGTTTGCATACTGCCAAGCCGGCCATTCATTTGGAAATTGGTGATGGCCACAGACACGCAGGCCCAGGAGCATACGGTGGCGGCGGCGGCGATGATAGCTGCGTAAGTGTTCTTCAAGGGTGTTACTCTCCGGGTGGTGTGGTCGGCTTGCGTGTTCAGGCGGAACGCAGAAGGGCCGTTCTCGGCCAATAAAGCTTCTCTTTGCCTTTTCCGTCCGTTCTGGCCCCGAGGACCACATAGCTTTGATGATCGCGTGCCAGGGCCTGCCCTCCGGAGCTTTCAACGCAGGAGTAGGCAGGATCGATTTCGTGAGGAAGCGTGCCTGCCGGCACAATCTTCACGATGGTGCCTTTCTTGGGGGTGTAACTACTCACCCACTTCACAAGTTGCCCCTGCCCAAACTCCGCAGGGGCGCTTTCAGGGTCGGTTGCGATTGTGGGGCGATCAACTCCCCAAAGGCGGACGGAGAGCTTCTCAAGGGGCTGCAGGAGGGACGTGCGAGGCCAGTAGTTCGTGGCTTTTCGCTTCCCAGTCTCCGAGCCTTTCTTTGCGGCAACGATGTAAGTCTCGTGATCCCGCGGGCTGGCGCTCTCGATTGAAGGGAAGTCTCCAAATTCAGACGGCAATGCGCCGGGCGGCAGGACGTGAAGGACAAAGCCTTCTTTTCGGATGCCGCTGCTTACCCAGGAAACAAGGTCTCCGACAGCGAAATTTTTAGCCATGAGTCTCTCTCAAAATTTTAGGATTAAAGTCTCTCTGTGACTGCAAAAGAGTTTACACCTCAATAAAGATCGCCGCGACGAAAAACGCGCATATGTCTCCGAAAAATCCAAAGAGGGACTGTCCTGCGAAAATCAGTGACCCACGATGGAACCATGATTGAGGCCTGCACATTATGCGCTTCCGTGAATTCCTCCACGGCCCTTTCGCAGAACAGCATGGCTTTCCTTCGGACCTTTCTCCGGGGGAATTTCACGTGATGTGATCGGCGACGGGAGCGTTTACCCATGGGGGCGTCCTATTCTAATTCTCATGGGACTCACTGCTTTGAGCAAGATGATCTGCCAGCCGATGGAAAAGATAGATTAATGGCCATCAATCCAGATCATGATGAGTGATTTAAAAATCAACCTGGCTTTGGATTAAATAGCACCAATGCCACGAAAGAATACCACTAAATAGATACATCCGCCGAGAAAGGTGAATACCACAGGAATTGGATCAACCTCCTCCTTGCGCATGATGGAAAAGGTGCCAAAGGCAACCCCACTTAGTCCCAAGGCTCCAGAAATACAGGTCATAATCGGATGCATAGATTTGCTCATTAAAGGCGGTTGAACAAGAGAGACGGGGTTTTGCTTTAACCTTGCGCCGGCAATTGAAAAGGTATTCTGGACGAACCATTAAGACCCATTGCAGGCAAGAATTCCATACAGACAACTCATTAATGTTTATCAATCCAATTCGTGATTGATGATACAAAAGCAAGAAAGGATTCTGGATTAACATAGGCCCAGATTGAAAAAAATGCCCCGGCAAGGAAAAAAGCTGCCCGCAAAAGGTATCTGGGTCTTTTAAAAACAATTGCCATGAAAAGATGGCCAATTCCCAAAAGCCCAAATAACACAGCCACAATGGTAAACATGGATTGTCCCAGCGAGGTTAATACAATGGGATGATCATATCTCCATCCACGTCGGAGTTACAGGGGGCAAGGTGAAAAACCAGTATAATCGGCACATTTCAGAGCGCTGTTACTCGACACGGTACGGCCGCCATGCCCGGATTGTATCTAAGTGTCTGTAATAGAAGGATTTAGTTCCTGACCGGCAATATCTGAGGCTGCAGTTACTAAATCATGATATATCAACGAGTTAATGGTCTATCATAAGGATTATCTTTTTGATCTGGATCGTCTCCATAAACGCGGCTAGTGTGCCGAGGCGAAATATTCCAGAAAACCATCAGCGAAATGGCACAATCTTCACGCTTGGAGCATGTGCCCGCCATCCAGGATACGCCCCCCAGGACTGACGAAATGCTCAAGATCACTCACGATGGAAGTCTAAGTGGATATCATGATTTTATGATTATCGCCGTCTTCCTTTTCTTGGTCACAGTTCTTTATGATTGGTTGGTCCCGCGCACCGCCCTTGCGAGATTGCCTAAAGGAAAACTGTTTCTCCTTGGTTGGGCCATGCTTTCTATTTATGCACCGTTAGTGTGGACTATTTACCCTAACCACTATCGTGCCAAAATTGAAAAAGAAGTGCTGGCGTTTAATGCCGAGCAAAAACAAAGGCCATCTTCGGAATGCGTTTATGTGGCGAAGCTGTGGGCGGTGAAATCAGACGAGAGAAATGACTTCTGGCCTAATAAACAAAAGATGACTGAAAGAAGTTATGTGGACTACACAAATAAGAATGGCTCACATGGTAGCACTGACATCCCGGCTGACATCTTCAAAAATTTGCATGTAGGGGACCGTATTGCGATTACGCATGTCAATACAGGTGAGACCTTAATCAACGGCTTGAATGTTTGGGAAGATGGTGTGTCTCTGGGCTGTGACGGCAAGATTTAGCAGAGGTATGCCTTTAGGGAGGGGAGTGTTCAAGCCTGTAGTGTCGCAGGCCCTGGATCTTCACCGGTCGGCCGGATGAAGCACTTTTGGCCGCCGTACCATAGAACCTGACGACCCTGTCTTTGTCCCTGTTAAGTGTTTTGATCTTCTCTGATGCGCGCAGCATCGCGGCAAAAGACTCTTCCCTATAATGACGCTTCCGGGCCTGAGATTCTCTTTCTAGCGAGGTCAGGTAGTTTGCGAGGCTTCTGTTGACCAGATCCTCCCCGCTGACGATATGCAATGTCAGCTTCGGGAATGCCTGACGCATACGTTGGATGATGAAATCGAGATGTCCGGAGGGGAGCTTGTAGAGCCAACGGTTCCCAGACGGAGAGCATGCCTGCACCTGCCGGAGAAGAAGACGGCGGCCGCTGGCAATCGAGAAGCTGACAGTCAGCACGTGCTGGCCCTTGTAGTGGATCAGGAACGCCAGACACCCGTCCAGATATGTGTCACTATAGGTGGCCCACCCATGGGGGGTGCAAGAGGTCGTGTGGTCAACAGTGACCGTGAAATCCCGTAGCCCCATTGAGAACGATCTCAGGCCATTCCATGTGTGAACGATATCGTTCCATGACGGATACCTGTAAGAGCACCGCCAGATGCTGTTTATGATCTTGGCGATCAGCCGGTGAGGGGGAGAACTCTCGAAGAGCCTCTCGACGTCAGGGGCCATCATGTAGACTGATGATGCCTTCACACGGCACAGGCGCTCGAAACTGGTCCTGCCCACGATCCGGAGGGGCAGGCGGTGGAGGCTCTTGTCTCCATATTTCTGAGCGATCCTAAGCCACCTATCGGGGGAGATGCGGTCTCCGGGCGTAGGATGCCTGTCCGATGTCCTGTTGAATGATACCGGCACGAACGCCAATTCAGCGGCCAGGGCAGATTGTGGAAGGCCGGGGACAGGATCAGGCATTCAGGCCTCGTTTAAAAGTCGGGCTGGCAGGATGGGCGGAACGAATGGTACGTAGTGTCCGCCCACCGAAGTCAGGACGTCGCTCTACGCCTCAGATCTGCAGTTGAAGGGGGAGGGTTCGCTTCCATGTATGCAACCAGCCCTTCCAGCCATACCGCCACATCCTCCGGCACAGGAAGAGACCCATTCTTCCACTGCCGAATTGTGCCCTCGCTCTTCCTCAGCATTCGGGCCAGAACGCGAAGCGTCCAGCCCATGATCTCAAGGCAGATTGCAAGTCTCTGCGGAGACATGGCTTATTTCTTCTCCTTGGGCTTGGATCGCCGCCACGGCAGCTTACCGTCCTGGGCGAAAAAGGATTTAGCCGGGTTGCCGTTCCACCGGGCCACGACCTTGCCCTTCTGAAGATCGACGGCCTCAATAACCACCGAGTGCACGACAGTTTGACTGATCGTGGTATTCCCCATTTTCTGTCTGGTAACGCTGTAAACAACTTCACCGGGGTTCAGAGATTTGATTGATACCGGCATGCTCGCATCCTTTGCTGTCTGCGGAGAAGGGTTCGGGGTTATGAGATCAGAGGCCCGCGCGCAGCGCGTCGTCGTACTCTTTCAGTTCTGTGAAGTAATCCGCTTCAGAGCGCCCGAATGGCCGATATAGCTGCTCCCATCCGAGCCAATGAGAGTAAGGCTCCAGCGCCGTATATTCGCCCCCGTAGTCTGCTGCCCATTGCGCGCAGGATTCAAGGAACTGATCCATATCGGCGCGGGTGCCTTGACCCGTGGGGGTGACCATGTCGCAGCCCCCGTTCCCGTCATTTTCAACATGAAGGAGTACCTTACCACCGCGGCCAACCTTCGCGTTGAAGCACGCTGTTTCTTTGCTGCGACTGGAGAACTCGCGATAGCTGGACACAGACCATGCAGCCATGACAGAGTTTTTGTCAGAAGTGTCATCGAACGGGTGCTCTGCAACAGTGATGTGTCCGCGTTTCTCCGGGACTGTTGCCCCCAAGCCTTCATAAAGGACGTCAAACTTTCCGCGACGGAATGATTTGATCACGCCGCGAATGGTTTTGCCGTCTTGATTTATGGTGACATACGTGCCGGGCTTGGGGAGTGCTTCCTGAGCCTTAAGATTGACTATGATGTGCTTGGCTGTCCCAGCGTTGTAAGCGATGTTTTTATAGTCATGGCCGTTTACGGGGTCGTAACCGGAAAATCTTGCGCCCTCCGAGGTCTTTGAAACCTGAGTGACAATAAGTGTCAGGCTGGACCCGCCGTCGAAGTTAACGGTGACAACGGAATTGGCCTTGAAATCTGGGGTGGGTGTTTTCATCACAAAATCTCTTAATCGCGTTTCCTTCTATAGTTTATACGCAAATTGCGTAATTATGTAAAGACTCGAAATTGTATGCTTGAGCATTTTTCGTTTCTGGATAGAAATCTTAGTCCGCACGCCAGTCAGGAACAGAAATACTCGACGCCATTAAGGCTGGGCGATTAGGGCTTATTGGGTAAGACGGAGGGCTGGCGCAAAGATAGCTGCGTCCGAATGCAAGGCGGTGTTCGCATAGATTTTTAGTCAAGCGGAGAAGCAGGCCGCGCGTAGATACTGGTCACTTCATTGTCCTCGTTCATCCAGGCACCGATCCAAGACATCCCGCCTTCCTTCCACTCTGGCTCTTCAGCTTCTTGGGTGAGCGCACGAAGTTCAGTATTGCCGATATATGAGCCGTCATCCGGAGCGCCAACAGCATGGAAGTGCAGAATGACCCCCATTTTCTGGGCTTCTTCTGCCATTTCCTTTTGGTTTCGTCCTTTCAGGAAGCGGAAAATAAAGGGAAAAAGCATCGCATCATAAACGCCGAGACCGGGATCGTGCTCGACCAGCTTGTCATAGGGAATGGGGGTCAGGAATGATCCAAAACGTGAGAAGGCCATATTTGCTTCTGTGCGCTGCCTTGGCCGTAAAGGAGGAAGAACGCGCATATGCGCACGACCGTATCCCTTGGCGAAAGGGGAGAGTTTGGCGGAGATTACCCGCAAAAAGCGGCCGTCACCTGCCTTCCAAACACTGCCTACAGCAGGTGCGCTGGCCTTCATTTCCGCCACAGCAGCCTTCTTGTCCAGTCGTGCGGATTTTGCTTCTGGCTTATTCATCAGCATCCCCACCCTCCACCACACGATGCGGCGCATGTTGAAGTCGGAGTTGACCCGCGTAAAGTGCCGCATGCAATCGGGGGCGATGTCTGCGAACTGGGTTCCACGCCCATATCCTTGACCGCCAGAATGAACATTTCCAAGGGGAGTGGTGATGGCTCAAAAGGTTTTTTATTATCCAGTGTCATTATCAATCCAGTTCTCTAATCAGTCTGGGGCCGAGCGCAGTGGGAAGGTAGGTCATCACAAATCCGGCTCCGGATATTAAGGCGCCCGCCACGATAAGAAAGAGGCCGGCATATAGGAACAGAGTTTCGGGCGGATCCAGAGGCGTGATGTTCAGGGAGGTGACGACGGAGGTCGCTTCCATAGCGCAGACCGGCGCAGCCCCCAGTGTGCCGAAAATGGTCATGAGAGCACCTGCCCCGATCAGGATTTCCTCCAAAATGAAGCCCGGACCGGTTTTGTGCTGAGGTATGTCGCGATGCATTTCATGCTCCGCTCTTGGCTGCGTCGGACGCAGGGAAGCGGAATACCTCCGTGACAAAGTCATCCGGCAAAAGTTTTTTGTGCATGAGGGCATTAAGGATTGAGAGAGGCACAGTCTTACCGTGAATGATGAGCTGGCGTTCTTTATGCCAGCGCTTCTCGAACGAATACTCTCCACTGACGATGCCTTCATACACCCGAACCTGCGCTGGCGAGAGCAAGCTTGTGTCCACGACATCAAAAGGCAGAAGTTCTTCACAAGGGAAAATGCTGGCCAGCAGGTAATGCTGCTTTTCTTCTCCCTCCCACTGGATCAGAGCTGAGCCATTCGCTGCATGGATAATCTGCCCCCGGAGAGGGCGAGCTACAAGAGTGTTGAGCCAGCCAGCGGTCTGCTTCAGCTTGATGCAATCCCCGATCCGAACCAGATTGCCGTTTGCGTATTTGTTAAGAAGGGTTCTGTTCCGGGTCGCTTTCTCGGTCGAGTAGATGCGCACCCATTCCCCTTCTAATTCTCCAGTGGAAGGTATCCAGATGTGCCCATCGCCATTTTTAGTCAAAGACAGATTACCGTCTGGGTGGATGACTGTGCCTTCTTTTGTTTCCTGCGCTTTGCCGGATGGGCGGAGAGCAGAGAGGGTGGCGGCCGCGATTTCGTATGGGGCAGTTCCAATAGGAAAGAAATATCCCTTAGACCATTCGGAAAGATAGCGGTGTTTCAGGGGTTCGCAGTTCTCAATGAGCCACTTCGCTGGACGTCCGAAGAGGCGGCTGAGATCCAGTCTTTTGTGCGCCCACGCGGTAGAGGCGCGTGCGACGGTCACACACACGAGTGTTTTGAGATTATCTCCTGAAGGCCCTGGCGGCGCAGTAAACTGGCCTGAAAATGAAATTGTCATTTCTAATCCGAGTGAAAATTGATTTTTCTTGGGTGATCTTATCACGACCAAAACCCATAGTCATGATTAAATGTCTTATATTTTATTATTATCGGATGCGCAGCAAAAGCCTGTCTTTCACAGAGGGGATATAAGGCTTTGCTCCGCTGACCGGACTGTCTTTGATTTTCTGGGATATACAAGAATAAAAATTCAGAAAGCACATGTTGTTCGTTTGTATCTGTCTATGCCGTAGGAAGGTTTTCTTCGGCGTAGCGACGCGCTTTCTCTGGAAACTGGCCTTTTCTTTCTAAGCCGCCTATGCGGCGGTGATGATACGTCAGCGCCTTGAGACGCTGCAGGAGCATTTCTAATCCGCCTGTGCGACGGTGATGGAAGACCTTTTCCTTGGTTTGCCAAATCAATAATTTCTAAGCCGCCTGTGCGACGGTGCTGCTGGGTGAGCTTCTTTCCAGCCGGCCAATGCTGTTTCTAAGCCGCCTATGCGGCGGTGATGTACGCTCTAGCCTGTGCGGGAGAGAGCATGCTTTTCTAAGCCGCCTGCGCGGCGGTGATGTGTGATTTAGGGGTAAGCGTCAAGAAATAAGGTTTCTAAGCCGCCTATGCGGCGGTGATGGCTTGAAGCGCAGCGAGAACTCCAGCCGCGCTTTTCTAAGCCGCCTATGCGGCGGTGATGCGCACAACAGAGCCGTCTAGTGGGCTACTCTGTTTCTAAGTCGCCTATGCGGCGGTGATGGTGGGTGTTCCTGTTTTTGGAGAATGTATCCCTTTCTAAGCCGCCTATGCGGCGGTGATGTCGCTGCGCTAATCGGAGAAAAACTTCTCGCTTTTCTAAGCCGCCTATGCGGCGGTGATGCCATGGGGGCTTGAGAGAAGGATAACGAATGGTTTCTAAGCCGCCTATGCGGCGGTGATGAGCCATTCACCCACGCCCATGCCGCTGCGCTTTTTCTAAGCCGCCTATGCGGCGGTGATGCGATAGTTTCGATCATGCGGATAGTTAGAACTTTTCTAAGCCGCCTATGCGGCGGTGATGGCCTACGATGCCGAGGTTAAACGGTTGTCGCTTTTCTAAGCCGCCTATGCGGCGGTGATGGGCGTGAACGCTGCGCTCGTTTCCTCTCGGCTTTTCTAAGCCGCCTATGCGGCGGTGATGAAATGCCGGCTTTTATGACCGCTTCCGCCACGTTTCTAAGCCGCCTATGCGGCGGTGATGGTGAGAACGGCGGTATGACTGTGGTGGGCAGATTTCTAAGCCGCCTATGCGGCGGTGATGCAGGGGAAAAAGCCTATCAGGCCGAGATTAAAATTTCTAAGCCGCCTATGCGGCGGTGATGAAATTCGTCGCAGTGGGTCTCGACTACGTCAGTTTCTAAGCCGCCTATGCGGCGGTGATGAGACCAAAATCGGCCACGGACAGACGCTGAGCTTTCTAAGCCGCCTATGCGGCGGTGATGAACCGTGCCGTGGTGGTTGTGTCCGAAGGTATTTTCTAAGCCGCCTATGCGGCGGTGATGGGCCAGAAGCTTTTCTCCGATGAGCGCTGCAATTTCTAAGCCGCCTATGCGGCGGTGATGTCGGACGGATGCGGGAATCAGTCGGACATCTCCTTTCTAAGCCGCCTATGCGGCGGTGATGTCCGCCGCCTCTTTTGTTGCGGCTTCTGTTCTTTTCTAAGCCGCCTATGCGGCGGTGATGTAGAGAGATTTTAGCCAGATGTGGCTGAAATCCGCCAAAGTTTCTTCTTTTCTTGTTCCATACCCTTTTTCGGAGAGGTTTAATATCCTATTGTTTTAACTGTATATTTTTTAGGGTCAAAAAAAAAGATCTTAATCGAGACGATTTGCCGCGAAAGCGTGTAAGCACCAAGGTTAAGTGGCTTTGTAGGATATTTAGCTCATGGATGAAATTTCTCCTTCTTCTCTCAAGACCATCCTGCATTCTAAGCGCGCCAACATTTATTATTTGGAATATTGCCGTCTTCTCGTGAACGGCGGTCGCGTCGAGTATGTAACGGATGCAGGCAAGAAAAGATTGTATTGGAATGTGCCGATTGCAAACACAACAACATTGCTCCTCGGGCCAGGAACCTCGATAACGCAAGCCGCCGTTCGAGAACTCGCGAAGGCAGGGGTAATGATCGGGTTCTGCGCCGGTGGTGGGACGCCGCTTTTCGCCGGGACGTCTGGTGTGGCTGATTTCTACTGGCTATCTCCACAAAGTGAATACCGTCCTACTGAGTATGTTCAGGGGTGGATGTCTTTTTGGTTTGACGATGTTCGCCGCTTGCAAGCGGCGAAAGCGTTCCAGGTTATGCGTTATGATAAAATAGCCATGACGTGGAGAGCGCCAGGCTTGCAGAAGGTCGGCTTCAGGCCAGATCGCGATGCTCTTGATGGACTTCTTCGTGAAAGTAAAAGAGCAGTTCAGGCTATGCCAGATACTCAATCCTTGCTTACAGAAGAAGCAAGGATAACGAAGGCTCTTTTTCGCATGGCAGCTTCTGCAGTTAGTTATGGGAATTTTATCCGGTCACGCGATGGCGATGCGAGTGATCCTGCGAACAGATTCCTAGACCATGGAAATTATTTAGCTTACGGACTTGGCGCAACGGCATTGTGGGTTCTAGGTATACCACATGGCTTCGCCGTTCTTCACGGCAAGACAAGGCGAGGTGGGCTGGTGTTCGATGTGGCGGATCTTGTAAAAGATGCTCTGATTATGCCGCAGGCCTTCATATCGGCCATGCGCGGAGACGATGAAACTGCGTTCCGCAACGCCTGCACAGATACCCTCATAAAAAATCAGGCTCTCGACTTTATGATTGATGCCGTCAAGGCCATATCATCGGAATTTAAGGTTACGATCCAAAATCCATGAACGTCCTTTTCATTTCCCAATGTGACAAGCGTGCACTCACTGAAACGCGACGCATATTAGATCAGTTCGCTCAGAGAAAAGGGGACCGCACGTGGCAAACGCGGATAACCAAGCAGGGCTTGGAAACTCTTCATGGCCTTCTTCGCAGATCAGCGAGACGCAATACTGCTGTTGCTTGTCATAATTTAACGGGGGCAAGCGGCGCCGATGTTCTTTGGTTCGTTGGCGATCGCAGTCGCTTTGATGAGGCCGGAAACGTCCCGACGAATACAACAGTCCGCGATATTCTGAGAGCGGATGATGAAACCATGTGGCGATCTAAGGATTTAGTCGTTCTTTTGGCGCAAATGGCCGCACTGTTTCACGATCTTGGCAAGGGGAGCGTGGGGTTCCAGGAAAAACTGAGATCCAGTGTGCCCAAGAGGAGCCCTTATCGTCATGAGTGGGTATCTGTTCGTATGCTCTCGGCGTTTGTAGGGGATGCAGACAATGACCGGATTTGGCTCGAACGTCTTGCGGATTCTCTGCCTCATACCGGACGATGGACAGATCCGGAATTCTTTGTGCGCGATGGCATTGACAGTGGAAGGTCCATGCCGTTCCCACATCTCCCTCCGCTTGCTGCTGCAGTGGCATGGCTTGTGGTATCACATCACAGAATACCTCTGATCCCGGTAATGAACGATGGAAAGCAGGAGTGGCTTGGGAAGAAATCTCCATCATTTCCTTTGGATTTCCTTGCAGACCCGCTTTCTGAGATTACAGCGTCCTGGAACAGCCAGGAATTCGATGGCGACACTCAGGAAGACATACAAGCATGCTGGAGTATGGCCGGGTTGTCTGAGGCGCAGCCGGTCTGTGATAAAAAATGGAGTGCTGCAGCACGGCGTCTTGCTCACAAAGCGATGGAGTTGTTGGATCGGGATTGCGCCTCGGGTGGTAGCGGCGCGGGGGTGTCGCAGGACGCTTATGTAATGCATCTCGCGCGCCTTAGTCTGATGCTGGCCGATCATCATCATTCCAGCCTGCCTCGCACCGGAAAGGTGGCAAAGGCATCGAAGGCTATCCTGTTTGCCAACACAGATAGTAAAGGGCGCCTGAAAGAGCCGCTTGTTGATCATTTGCTTGGTGTCGCGCGTGCGGCAGGACAGGTGGCCTACGCACTGCCTTCCGTCAAGCAGTTCCTCCCCAGCATTAAACGTCATCGTGCCTTGCAGCGACGTTCGCCTGAAGACAGCTTCAGATGGCAGGATGCTGCAGTGGACAAGGCGCGCACTCTTCGTGACAGAGCGGAAAAAGGCGGGGCCTTCATTGTGTGCATGGCGTCTACTGGCTGCGGAAAAACAATAGCAAACGCCAAAATCATGAACGCCCTTTCCAGCGAGCGTGACGGATTAAGATTGACCTACGCCCTGGGCCTGCGAGCACTCACATTGCAGACAGGTGAAGTTTATCGCAGAGATGTTGGTCTTAGCCCGAATGATATCGCCATTCTTGTTGGTGGCGTAGCCAGCAGGACGCTGTTCGAGCATTACGCGGACCAGGCGGCGGCTTCGGGATCTGAATCAACGCAGTCGCTCCTGGATGACGGTTATGTTGTGGAGGGAGGCGTTGATGGCTCTCATCCGGTTGTCAGTCGACTTGTCGGGGACAGAAAGATCGAGAAACTTCTGGCAACGCCTGTGGTCGTTTGCACAGTTGACCATATTGCGCCTGCCACGGAATCTCGACGTGGGGGAGGCCACATCGTCCCCAGCCTGCGTCTAATGACGTCTGATATCGTGTTCGATGAAGTAGATGATTACGATCTCAATGATATGCCAGCGCTAACGCGCATGATGCATCTCGCAGGACTGCTTGGCGCGCGCGTAATCCTTTCCTCTGCCACACTTCCTCCGGCAATGGTCGAGGGGATGTACGAGGCATACCGGACAGGGAGACGGTGTTATGACGAAAACCATGGGCTAGGTGAAGATGGCGGGGTAGGGGTCACGTGCCTGTGGGTGGACGAGTTTTCTTGTATATCGGATACCCCGCCTGACGTTGCATCCTTTCGGGATCAGCATGGGGCTTTTGTAGCTGCGCGAGCGTCCGAGCTTGCACAGCAACCGGCTCTTCGGGTCGCTGAAACTGTACCGGTGATCATTCCGGAGGGAGGCGAACGCCAGGACGTGTTGGATGCTTATGCAAAGACGATCCTGGCTTCCTGTCAAACGATGCATGAGCGACACGCTGGTGTCGATCCTGTCACTGGACAGCGGGTGAGCTTCGGCCTGGTGCGCATGGCCAACGTAGAGCCTATTTTTGACGTGGCTCAGATCCTGTTTCGCGCTGAGCAACTTCCTGGCGTGCGCGTTCATCTTTGCGTTTACCATGGGGGTTTCCCATTGGCTCACCGGGCTGCGATTGAGAATATGCTGGACCGGTCGTTCACCCGCAAGAACCCGGATACTGCTCTTTCAGAGCCAGAGATCCGCAATGCAATCGACATTGATCCGGATAAAGGTCATCTCTTTATCGTGCTGGCATCGCCGGTGTGTGAGGTTGGCCGCGACTGGGATGCTGATTGGGCGGTTGTGGAGCCTTCATCTGTTCGTTCGATAATTCAGTTGGCTGGGCGTATTCAGCGCCACCGCCGTCAGGTTCCGAGTGAGGCGAACATAGCGATCCTGGATATGCCAATCCGAGCAATCCTAAAGCCCTCTGAAGCGGCCTACTGCCGTCCAGGTTTTGAGGGGAAACATGGCGATTTTCGTCTTGCGACCCATCATGCACAAGATCTTCTGAAGAGTGATTTTCTAAAGCACATCGACGCGCGCCCAAGGATTAATCCACCACCTCGCTCTGAATGGCGCTCCGCAACAAGCCTTGCGGATCTGGAGCAATCTGCACTGGTGCGCAATATGCTTCCAGAGGAAGTGAGAGAACCAGTCGCATCGAGATCTCGGCGTCAGAGATACCAGTCTGCATCTGCATTCAGACCGGCAAACTTCATGTCTTATCTCGTGTGGAAGTTCCCGCAGTCGCTTCTGACGGGGGTTCTTCCGCAGCAACAGCCCTTTCGAGCGTCCTCAGGGAAAGAGGTGACGCTCGTTCTGTTGCCCGATGAAGATGGGGTTCTTCGCCTTTATCGAGAAGATGGGGAAAAGGGTAAGAGTTTGTATGTGCCTGTGGAAAAGAGCCTTCGACACGATGTGAAAATTGACGGACTTTATCCTTGGAAACCCTCACCACTATATGGCCTTGACCACAAGATTAATTCTGGAATAGTTTCCCCCGCAAAGGTGGCGCTCACGTCAGTCCGTGTTCCGAATTCTGATTTTGGCTGGCGCTACCAACCTATTCTCGGATTCACCGTGTATAGGAGCGAATGAAAAGGGGGCTGATTGTGAAATGAATACGTACTCGCAATCTGAGAGAACAGCGATATTCAGGGCGGCCATAAAGAAATTTATCGAAGCTCGACGCGAGGCAAAAAAACTTCCGGAGGGCGATCCGCGATACGCCTATCAAGCGTGGATTGAGAAAGCGGCCGAGGATGCTCAGGCAATCCAGTTCGCAACTCACGTCGCCCGGATTACTCATTCATCCTCACAGTGCGACAGCTTCTACGCGCCGCCTGACACTCTGCCGCACTGTGACGTTGTGGCGCGCAACGCGATGGGGGCAGATTTTCCTGAGGATGCTTCAGCGAAAAATGCATCCGCTCTGTATGTAATCGCTTTCCTCAATCTTCGTGTAGATGGGAAGCGCCTGCTGGATTACGTCCTGGCGAATGATCCGGCCCTGAGGGAAGCGCTGGCGCCGTCCAGTGCGGCGGGCGACGAAATGATGATGCGGTTTTCGTCCGTTGTGTCGCCTCCCAAATCGCCTCGGGTCGATGCCCTCATAAAACAGGTTTTCTGGCTACAGGGGGATGATCCGGCAGAAGACCAGGACTTCATCGTAATTGCGCCGTTGGCATGCAGTTCGCTGATGCACGAACTGTATACGTCCGTGCAATCAGCAAATTTTTCGGAGGAAAGCAAAGAGGCCAGGAAGGCTCGCCGGGAGGGCAGGCCCTCTGAGCATTCGTGCATCTCTTACCGTGACGTCATCGAATGGCACGTAGGCGGGGCCAACCCTCAGAACGTCTCTCCACTCAATTCGGCCCGCCGTGGCGTTAGTTACCTCCTTTCGTCATTGCCACCCAAATGGGCCGGGCGCTCTGTTCCCGATTTGCGTCGACGCGATAGCGCAATTCCGGCTTTCATCAAACATCGGCGAACCTATTATATCATCAAGGAACTGGCAGAGTTTCTGAAAACAAATCCACCGCCAACGGTTGAGACGCGCAAGCAGCGCGCAGTCTTTGAAGGTGATCTGTGTCAGGCTCTCGCTGAGTTTACTGAATCGGTTCGGTCCTACGAAAAGCCGGGATGGACTGAAGCGGCTGATTGTCGCCTGCCGATGGAAGAGAAGGCATGGCTTGATCCGATGGCTTGCGCGAATGCTTCTGAGGCTGGCCGTCTCGGCCAGTGGGAAGATGCGGTGAGTGCTCGCATTGCGAATGCGCTGAGTGCGGCGCTGCAGCAGTACGGTGTTTTAGGTCTGGGCGATACAGAATTCGCCCATTGGTGCCGGATTTTGTTGCGAGAAAGTTCATGGCAGATCCCCAGTCTGGCTTCAGGAGGTATGGCATGAGCACGGCTCCGTCATTTACTCATTGTCTGGTTCTGCCTCGCCTGCGAGTGCAGAACGCCAACGCCATTTCCAGTCCGATGACACATGGCTTTCCATCGATCACAGCGTTCATGGGATTTATGTGGGCGCTTGGGCGCAAATTGTGTCAGGCGGGTATCGAGGACGTTTTCTTCGAGTCAGTCGGTGTGGTGTGTCACGATCATCAGGAGATGGTTGGAGGATCAGGGTTTCGGAAGGTCTTCGGATTAACCCGGAACCCTCTCACAAAAAATGGCTCCACCGCCCCAATCATTGAGGAAGGGCGCATCCATCTCGACATCTCTCTGGTCTTCGGCGTCACATGTCAACGCTGGCGTACGGGAAATGCAGAGACATTCAGCAAAGATCTAAAGACAATCAGGGATCTTGTTGGTCAGATGCGTTGTGCTGGCGGTTCCATTATGGCACCTCACGGTACCCACGCAGTCGCTCCCATGCCCTGGATATTCGATGCACCGGTCGACGAGGACGATCCTGCTTATCAGCGGCTGCGGTATCGGCTTATGCCGGGGTTTGCCCTGATCGACCGGCAGGATGTTCTGACGTCCCGTCTGGAGCGTCTCCGAACCACTTCACCAGATGCCACTCTGATGGACGCCTGGCTTTCAGTGTGTCGTCGTGAATGGAAATGGACGCCAGACCAGCCAGACAAACATGATGGCGATCCAGAAAAAGGCAAATGGGAGAGCGAGATATCTCCTGGCTGGCTGGTGCCTATCACAGTCGGCTATGCCGGTCTTACCCCAGTTAGTCCCGCGGGAACTGTTGAGGGCGCAAGGCAGGCAGATGTGCCATTCCAGTTTGCTGAGGCGCTCTACTCGACAGGGGAATGGATTGGTCCTCACAGACTGTCATCTCCCTCCAGTTTGTTGTGGCATGTGGAGAACGACCCGGAAACGGGGATCTACCGCTGCCGTAATAATGCGGCCTAGAGACGCCGCTCATTTCCTCAATATACTTTATTGCAAAAGGATCATGACAGATGACTCAAATCTCACCGCCGACCGATAAAGCCAAGCCAGAAAGCGCCATTACCAACCCCTCCGTTCTCGCATTCGAGCGCAAGATTGACCCGTCAGATGCCCTGTTCACATCCGGCAATGGCGATCCGATTTTTCTGCGGGAAAAAGCCGTGCGCGGCACAATTTCCAACCGCATCAAAAAGCAGAAGGACGAGGATCCGGCGAAATTGGACGCTGCGATTGAGTCTCCGAACCTCCAGACTGTTGATGTGGCGACGCTTCCAGTCGACGGTGAGGGGGCCGATACGCTGGTGGTTACTTTCAGTGTGCGCGTGATTGGGAATGTGGGGGTTCCGTGTGCCTGCAATGAACCGGCTTATCGGGAGCGCGTGCAGAGCGTCGTTGCTGATTACATCGCTCGCGATGGTTTCCGGACCCTGGGCCTGCGATACGCCGAGAATATCGCAAACGCCCGTGCTCTGTGGCGTAATCGCCTGAGTGCGCAAGCCATTGAGACAACGGTGCGCCTTCTCGAAGACGGGAAGGCCGTCAAGACGTGGACGTTCGACAGCTTCTCCTTGCGCCTCAATGAGTCGGGTGTGAGTGGCAACAAGGATATTATGGACCTGGGTGCGGTCATCGCCGACGCTCTTGCCGGTAAAAGCCTTGCATTGCTTGAAGTCGTCTCCAAAGCGCGGATGGCACCTGGGCTGGAGGTTTTCCCATCCCAGGAACTCATTATGGAGCGCACACGCAATAGCAAGGGTCGGACCCTCTATTCGGTCGAGACGAAATCAGGGGCTGTCGCAGCACTCCATTCGCAGAAAGTTGGCAATGCGCTGCGCACCGTCGATACGTGGTATCCCGATACTGATGGCATGCCGATTGCGGCTGAGATGTACGGGGCAGTGACTACCATGAGCAAGGCTTTTCGCCAGCCCCGACTGAAGCGTGATTTCTATAATCTCCTTGACGGGTGGATGCTTAAGGGCAAGGTGCCCTCAGAAGGCGACCAGCATTATGTCATGGCCTGCATCATTCGAGGCGGCGTATTCGGCAGCACGGATTGATGAGCACTTCCATGTTGAGCCACTTCATTCAGGTCCGGTGTTTATCACCGGATCAGGAAATCACTGTGTCTGACATCATGTCGCGTGCTTTCTACCGGCTGCATGGCGCCATCGCTAGTCTTCAGACTTCTGAGGTCGGGGTGAGTTTTCCAAATCACACCTTAATGTCGGTTGGCGATGTCTTGCGCGTCCACGGCTCTAAGGATGCACTCGGTCGGTTACTTGATGGAGGATGGCTATTCCGGATGGAGGACTACACGCTTTCATCTGGGCTTATGCCAGTGCCAGAACAGGTTAAATACCGATGCGTGAGCCGGGGGCGCGCGAAATCAAGTGCACCACGCCTGCGCAAACGCCTGATGCGCAGACATGGCCTTTCGGATCAGGAGGCGGAACGGCTAATCCCTGATAGTGTCGAAAAGCGTCTGAAACTTCCGTCGATCTCGGTGTGTAGCAAGGGCACATCCACGAGGTCTTACCCGATTTTTATTAAACACGGCCCGCTTCTGGATGCTCCGGTGTCTGCCGCGTTTTCTGGGTACGGACTGAGTTCGGAAGCTACGGTCCCATGGTTCTGACCCCTTGATGGCACGGAAATCGTGCGATACATGGGGAGAGACGCTGGGAAGTGGCTTAGAAAATATTATGGTGCGGGTTACCCGAACCGCAACCGCCGAATAGGCGGATATTCTTGCCTTTATCAGATGCGCCACCCGCCGCCATTCAGGGCGGGTGGTTAGCCTTTCCGCCGATCAAAGAAAATAAATCGCAGACTTTCTCGCTGTGTTTCGCGCTTCTCTTCCGGCAATGCAGCAAGGCCTTCCCGGATGATGTCGGGATAGTCGGCGACTTGTCCGGCGAAGAGCCAGCGGTGCTCGCGCGTTGTCTGTGAGGAGAGGGTGTCAAACACTTCTGCCAGCGCGTAAAATCCGGACTCCAGAGCTTCAGCCATGGGCTGGTGCGTCTGGGGGTCGAGCAGTTCTTCACCGCGGAACGCAAGAGCGATGGTTTTCTGTGAAGGAGTGCCAGAGAAAAGAGCGACCGCCCGCCCACGGTTCATGATGAATTTTGAAAGAGACAAATCCACCGGATTAACCAGATGGGTGTTTTGTCCTTGATGTGAATTGTTCATTCTTCTTGCTCAGTTTTGGCTTTTAGCTTCTTGATGGCTGTCACTAAGCCGAAAGGTTTGTTGATTGTCCAGAGCCTTTTGGTGCCGTCTTTTTACCGGATTGCCTTGCAATCGGCAGTATCGGTCATCTTAGGGCGAGCGTCCACGAGTTGAGCGTTCTGTGAAATATGCCGACGATGGGCTTTTGTGCTTCCGAACAGGTAGAGGTGATTGCCGCGATGCCGGAGCGGACGCAGGAAGCGATCCTCTTTCAGACGGGCAATCCATGACCTGTGATTTTCGTTGGCCGTTTTCATTGGGGCACCGAGCTTCAGGATCTGCTGATACGCGCCAGCGGCACCGCTCTCTCCATTGACGATCTTGCTGATTGAACGCGCGACGACACTCTGCCCATTCGGCGCCAGCCAGAGCGTACGCGCACTCCCACGCCCCATGTAGAAGCTGTTCGATGCCTGATAGATGCAGCCGTAGTGTCCCAGAAAGCAGGAATTGCCTGCAGCGTCCTGTCGGGGCACCGGGTCCGAGAAAGCTGTGATGATCGGGTGGCGTGGGCCACCATTTGCGGTTTTCTTCGCGTCATTGAGGAGCCGGAGCGCTCTCTTAACGAAAAACGTCTCTGCATTGCTCAGCACAGCGTCTGTCAAAACGAGCCGGGCAAGCTCACACGGAGCCTCGCCGTCGCGCAGCAGGCCGGCCACGTCAGTCCGGGTTCTCATAGGCACGCCGAACACTACTACCCCCACCAGCACGGCTGGGCGGCCCTCTCTGGTCTCGAACAGGCCAAATGATGCGATGGCAGCCGGGAATGTGCCCGAGTAATGATGCTGAAGGATGAAGGGCCGGGCGATACGCTCATTGTGGATCTGCGCAACGTGGTAGCGCTCAGGATCAAAGAAGGGACGGATTGGTAGGTAGGAAGACCTCCGGTTCGTCTGGCGTTGTGTGACAAGATTTAAGTTCAACTGGAGCATAGAGAAAGAGCCATGGAGGAGAGGTTGATGAGAGAGGCAAAGATAGTTTCAGGGGGAATGGAGATAATTGAGGCAGGCCAGCGTCCCCTTGGCCTGACTTGGACACATCTGATGTCGCTCTGAGGCGGATACGCCGATGGCCAGGATGGTGCCAAGCACTGCATAGATTGCAGCCAGCAGGGCTATTTTTTTTAATGATTTTGGAAGGGGCTTCCATGAACGTTTCATTAAAGAAGACCTTGATGGCAATGAGTTGTAAAACGGTATCCTTATCCGCTTAATGTAGCACATTGCGGTTATCGGGCACACTTAAAAAGATAATGGCACTGACGCATATCCGCCTTGTGCGGTGATATTCGCGTGTCTGTCCTCGCAAGGAAAACCTAGCCAAGCATCAAGAATAATCTTGATGCAGCAAGGTTTTTACTATTGATAATCCTTTCGCCTTTTTGGCTTGCTTCATGTTGAGGCAGCCCCTCGCCAGCTTCCGGAGGAGATGGATGTCAGATACGCTGGACGCTGATGTGCGCGACCAGGCCGGTAAAGCCCACCGCAATCTACGAGACTATTTGCCCCTTTGGACGGTCTACAGGCCAAGCGAAACCGAGGGCTGGCGCGCAAAGCTTTCCCTCCGCTATCCCGAACCCGCACCGACAGATGTCGTCGTTCACGGAGGGTGCCGGGAGGAAGTGAGAAGGCAGCTCCCTTCAGGTCTGACCAAGCTCATGCGCTATCCCAGCGATCCGATAGATGTTGAGGAGGCCTGGGCGTGAGTGAAGCATTATGTCGTAATGACCGCCTGACAAAAACAGCTTCTCCAAGCCGGTTCGTTCTGTATTGGCTCAGTGGGCGGCCCGCATCTGTTGTGCCGGGAAAAACTCTTATTCATGCCCTTGAAAGTCTGCCCAACACCCAGCACCGGGATTGGGTGCAGCGATGCGTCGAGATTAAGCCTCATGATGGCGACTATGATCTCCCTGACGCGATGCTGATTGAAAAGCACAAAATGACGGTGGGCACATCCAGATCATGACAGAGCATCAAACGCGAGAAATTGCTGCGAATGAACATCACGTAAAGCACCAGAAGGCTATGGCCGCCCGCAAGCCGGTCTGGGAAGTCTACCACCCGAACAATGCTGGCCGGTGGAGCGCCAGGATGGTCCTTACTCACCCCCATCCTGTTCCGACAGACTGCCTGATCCATGGGCAGAGCAGGGAAGAGGTGCGTGCGAAGATGCCGCCTGGTTTGCGGCTGCAGGAGGGAGGCCGGGACCTCCCCCCTGGTGTTGAAGAGGCGTGGGTGGGGACTGATAAATGACCCAGCCCTCTTTTCTCTGCCAGCACTGGAACAGGAGCGCGGTATGATGGGAAATTGCCGGAGAAACGTAATCCAGTATTCCGCTGCGGGTTTGGCGCTGATCATATCCGGGGTCTATTCGTTCCCCTTTGTCGCCTATTGCACCAGCCCTAACCTCACTCCGGAGACGGCCGCCCGTTCTGCGCTCGCTGAGCGGTTTCTGAAAATCAGGGATGAAGGTCCGGCATCCGATGGCAAGGAAAATTACGGGTATGTCGTTGCTGGCACGGAAGGTGTGTTCACGGTTGGGCGTGATTCCGCTGAGAGCATCCGAGATGTCCTGTCCAGGCGGCTGATTGTTCTGGAAGAACAAAAGCAGGAAGAAGGGGCAGAGAGACTGGTGATGAAAGTGGGAAACTCGCTTCACTGTCGCGTGCTGATTCCCCAGACTCATTCAGAGTTTTGGCTTGTGTCTTTCGATCCATGCTCTGACGAGAATGCCTCCGATAAGGGCGATGGAGCAGTCCCCAAAGGAGGTCAGAAATGAAGCGGGGGAATTTTTGCCTTCTGTTGGGCATCCATTACCTGCTGGCCGCAGTGGGGATTGCTTTCGGAGGGGGGTGCCTTTGGGCCGTTTATATGGGGAACTCACATCTTTCGCCTGACGAATTCGCGACAATGGCCGTGGGGCATGACCTTGTCAGCATAGAGTGTGACGCGCGCATCCCTGATGGTCACAAAATTTGTCGCTACGATGTTGGGGGAGAGACCGGATATATCATCCCCTTCCTCAGCACGCCCCCTGCTTCTGCCGTCGATGCTGAGCGGCAAGAGCTTGCCGGCCGGTTTATCCATGTCATTTCCCATGAAAAAACCGGGACTGATGACATCTACAAACTGGCCGTAGGGAAGGGCCTGCGCTGTACGGTCTCGGTTTCGCGCACGAAGCATGGTTACTGGCAGAATATGCCGCCATCATGCGCGCAAATAGGGAAGGACATAGAGAACCCGCAGGCTGTGCAAAAGGCCAAGGCTTATGAGTGATAGACAGGCCGGAGGGCAGAAAGAAACGCTGATGGCCAGGATAGGCTTGGGGGGCTACCTGCTGGTTCTTGGCGCCACATTACTCCCCGTTTCCGCTTGCGTCTTGCCAGGTGTGGCAATGAAAATAATCAATTCTTACCATTGCCCGGCTTCTGATGATGAAGCATATGGGAAGATAGCCCTGTCAGTCATCGGGAAAAGAGTCTTCACTATCTCAGACGAAGGGCGGGATTTAAGCGGAAGGCGTACTTACTGGTATTCCTTCGGGGACCAGTCTGGATACCTTCTTCTGGATCATGACAACCCCCTTTCGGATAATACAGTTTACGGGCCTTTAGACAGCCTGATCCATATCGATGGTCGCGTAAGGACATCCGGAGGGGAGCGCTTCCAGGCCACCGTCGGGAAAGCCTTGCACTGCTCCGTTACGGTCACTCGGTCTGAGAACGGATATTGGCAGACCTCTCCAGTTTTATGCACGAACGCCGAGGTCGATGAAAAGTCCTATGCCCCCGCCAAAGGATTAAGAGGATAGATATTGATGGATAATATGGACGACAAAGACAAAAATGGCGAAATGCGCGTGTTCGACCCGGCATACAGTCATCGCCGGGTTCTTGTGGGCCTATCCCTTGGCTTACTCCTCTCAGGGGTGCTGGTGATGAATCATCTGTCCGCGCACACGGCAAGGCCTGTTCCGGACCTCTCAAAATACGCGCTGATTATTGGTGAGCATGATCGGAGGGCTCACGAGGGCGCGGGCGAAGAGTCGATGGGATCTGTGGCGACAAAATCGTTGTCGTTTTATATCGCGCCGGGCAATGGCGATCGGGTCGAGAAAACGGTTCTGTCCGCCTCTATGGGTGATCTTCAGATCTGCCTGAAGGATCAGAACAATTTTTGCTATCTTAATCGCGCTGTGGTGGGGCCGGACACTGAGGACATCACGCTCAAAGGATATGAAGCCAAGGTCAGGCAATATCCTCACGACGCGCCGCTCTGGGTGACGAACGGAAGGGACAATACGCCACAGGTTGCCTATGTCGGCTTTTCCGGGTCGCCTGTAGTCTATCGCATTGACCGGAGTGCGTTTCCCTCCGAAGGGATCTCTGCATTCGTCCACGACCAGGGGTTGCCGCTTTACCATGTTACGGGAGACGGCGGACAGGGCGACGCGACACAGGTCGAGACACTGGTTGGGAAGGGGATCTTCTATGCTGTGAAGGCTCTTATCACCCACGTGATCTGACATTGGTGGGCAGAAGCTTCTTCCCGAGCGGGAAGAAATCCTCATTTGCGGGGCTTTAGGTGGAAGAGCCTTCCCGTTCGGGAAGATGTATCTGCCTGCGCGGCAGTCATTCCGTGGGAATTGATGGGCGTCTGAGCTGCCTTCCGGCAGTTTCCTTCAGGTGGCTGTATATCTTGCTGAAACTGCCTGACCGGCAGTTCTGGAGCATCAGGATGAGGTCTATGATAAACTGCACACAAGGCAGTGAAAACTCGCTCCGGGCGGGCGTCTTTTCTAATCTGCCGGGAATCGGCAGTCAAACATGGCCGGCCCACGCCTCATTCTGCCTCACCAGATCCGCATCCCACCCCGCTGCGCGCAAGCGGATGAAGTGGATCAGGGCGGAGAATTCTTTTCCCGTCTGATTGTCCTGGTATAGCCGCTTCACCTCCGTTTCAAAACTGTCAAGATCGCCAGAAAACAGGTAGGTATGGACGGATGCTCTTCCGTTTTCCTGCCGGGAATAGGAAAGAGGTCCGATATCAGGACGTAATTCCGAGATACAGCCGGTGTGTGTCGCAGAGAAGGCCCGCGCGTTGTCTGTGATGTGAGTGTGCCCGATCAATCTGGAATAACCGGATGTCACTGCTCTCCCAGATACCTTGGCATAGTCTGATACACATGCGTGGCCGAACACCCTTGCGTCATCCACGACATTCGCAAATCCAAGCACCAGGGCTTTTCCGAACACCTGAGCATGCCCATACAGCCAGGCGTTCTCGTATATCTGAGCATGCCCGAACACCTCGGCCCATCCGGAAATGCGAGCCTTTCCGAAAACATGAGCATTCCCGAAAATTCGCGCCTGCTCCCAAATATGGGCGCCCTGGTAAACCTGCGCGTCACCCCAAATTTTGGCATGCCCCAATATTTGGGCGTTACCAGATACTCTGGCATTGTCGAATACCTGGGCATCATCAAAGACCCAGGCGCTGCGGGCGTGGCTGAGGTTTTTCTCATGCTGGACGAACCCACCAAGATCGCCGACCGAGACCCCGATTGCAGGCATCGCTATGAGCGCCCGGATCCGGTGGAGTGTGCGTCCGTTGCCTGTCGTGACGGTTTCGTCGGTCAGTTCATATTTCTTTGTGATGCTACTATTCATCAGCGATCCCACTGCAATTCACCCATGGCAGAAGCCATGAAAGGTCTGAGGATCATCCCGCGTGGGATGATGTGACTTCCGATCTTCCGGGAGAGTCAGTCTGACGCCCCCGTCTCTCGCAGCTTTTGCTCTGCGATCTTCCGGAGATTCTGAGCAGTGATCTCCTGAATACGGAACATTGGATGATTGTTCCCGATAAGAAGCCCTGTCTTCCGGCTCCACTTCTTTTTGCCTACGACGATCTGATTGGTAGATGTGCGAGAGATCTCGAAGATGGCACAGTTTTCCCCGTTCAGCCCGTAGTGAGCAAAAAACTGGTCTCCGGCAGACAGATCCCGCAGCCATTCCAGATAGAACCGATGTGCCTGCCAGCGGGGAGAGTATTGGTATGGCGGCAGGTCAATTCTATCCTTCTGCAGTTCCGAGAAGGTCTTACGGTTCCTGAAGCGGTAGAAGGCGAAATTCTCTGAACCTTCCACTCCGTTCACCAGTTTGTCCCACGTGTTTTCGTCAAGCCACTCGACCCTGGAAGGGAGCTGATCCGCTGTATGCATTTCCGCGCAATCCGGGCAGCAGGGGACGTCTCGTGCAGTGTTCCACTTATCCGTCTGCGTCCCACAAAAGCAGCAAGAATCTTTGTATCCTCGGTCCTGTACCAGATGGATAGGGCCGAAAAGGCTGGACCGCTTGGTTTTGCGCCTTACGTCCGTCATGATTAATTGCCTTCTTTGCTGATGAATCTGGCCTTCCCGTTTCCCTTCTCCGCTTTGGCAACGGCTTTTGCGAAAGATGGGAGCGCGCGGATCTCCTTCATCGTGCTCGGGTCATCACCCCATTCGGCCGGCACGTAAGGAAAGCTGTAGGCGACGGTATCGGAAGAAGTGGGGAGAGATTCCCGAACCGTGCAGGTCGGAGACGAGCAGTCAACACTTAGCGCATAATTTGTGGAAGACATTCCCCAGAAGATAGATGGGCGGGTGCTGCCCGAGATCCGCTTCTTCTCCTGCTCATTTTTGAGGAAAGTGCGTGTTTCCCAGGATGTGGCGCGCATGGGGAATTTTCCTTTGACGAACCATTCGGACTGGAGGCCGGACAGATAGTATTTCCCACGAATTTCCACACACGAGCTGTTTCCTGAGGAGTTCAGGTTACAAGGGATACGGTTGCTCTCATCGACGTAGATATTCGTTGAATACAACAAGTTATTCGTAGAAACGTTGGGGTATTTTGCGCGGGCACGATCAACATCCTGTTCCATCAGGACGTAGTCTGAGAGCGTAGGAGAGACGTCTCCCCCGGCTATCTGATGAATGCGCGCAGCCCTTTGCGCGTCTGTCAGATGGATGCGCACCGTCATCAGTACGTCTCTCTGAGGCATGCATGCCAACGCCATGACTGTTCCGGAAGAAATCAGGGTGAGTGCCGTAAAAATTGCGGTGCTTTTGCGCATGAATATGCTCGTTTCAAATCGATGGGTGTGGACCGGTCGAACGATCAATTTTATTCTTATGGCGGCTTTGATTATCTATCAAGTTCGATGGACAATTGCTTTTGCAAGGCCTTTCTCAGAAAGGCGTGCAGTTCCGAATAATCCATTTCATCGTAGTCGCGAACAGACTTCTGGAAATCTAATCGCGACTGGACGTTTTTATGCACTTTCATCCGTCCTCTCACGATCTCTTCGTTAAAAAGACCGAGGCTGTCGTAGTATTTCCCGCGAATTCTCAGAACAGAGTGAACGAACAGTGTTTTCGTGTTCGTCTGGCTTCCACCCTTGCCGTAGGTCGTCACCTGATAGAGAGTTGCGTCGTATACCTCCGGCCGTAACCGTGCAGCCCTCAGGACGTCATACAACGCTGCGCTGAAGACTGTGCAGGTGTCGATCTGAGCGTCTTTGCGGGAAGATCCTAAGGCGGCGTTGAGAATTAATCTGTGGAAATCCAGATTTTTCATGGGGCGATTTCGCTATGGTGAAATGGTAGCGTCAGTTGCTTTAAGCGAGGATCGCCCTGCCAGATACGGGTGGCAGGGCTGGGGCCTCATGCACATGCGGGGGCATCCATTAGGCTGCGTTTTTCCGGAGAGCTGCCACCTTCTCCTGATAAGCCAGAAAGCGCCCCGTGGGGGGCATGTCAAAGCTTTTGCCAGTCAGCGCAACAAACTCATCAAGAGCCTCGTAACGGGCGGTGCGATTGAACGGATTGACAACCATATCCTTGAGGGAAACGAAGGGGGTTTGGTGATCCCCTTCACGTTTCCATGTATTCCGTTTCTCGACTTCGGGGTTGATGATCAAGACCTCATAGGCCTTGTCGCCCCGGATTTTCGCACTGTCCGGGAGGGCTGTGAGTAAAGTGTCAAGGGCATCATAGGCGTTGAACACACTATCCGGCTCCTGCATCGCTAGGCGGGCAGGCACAACAAAGATGTCATTTTCGACGGAGGCCTGGGGGGTCTCAATGTCGATATAGAGCAAGAGGCCCGCTACAGGCTTCGATGTGATGGTGTGTTTTTCGCCCGAGTAGCGAGGCAATTCTGTGCGCGGAAGGTGTGCGGTCGCTTCATAAAGGAGAGATTCGAGCACGTTGTTGTCCACCTTCCCAATCTCTCCTGGGGGTGTCACTTTCAGGCCGCGCCGGTGAGCCACTTCGTAGATGAACCCGTCAACAGGAACAAGGCTCTTGGAGGCAGCGAACTTCAAGCGTTCTTCGGCATCTTCAAGAGAAGAATCAAATGTGGCCGGGGTAGAAAACATGGACCCGGAAGGCTTTCCGAGCTTTTCCGGAGAAACCCACTGGACGAAAAAATATGTCTTTTTAGCTTTCGCGGCCACGATGATAATCCTTGAAGGTTATATATTAAATTATGAAAAAACTATACACCTTTTGGCATAAATCACAATCAGACTAAATATAAAAGAAATGTAATTTATTGGGCGGCAAGGTTAAAATGGCCGAGCCGTGAGCAGGTAGGGGGCAGAAGATCTGACAAAGATTGCCGCGCACCCCAATCTTCAGGACGCGACTTGTCCATTTTAAAGAGAGCGGAGAGGGAGGTCGCGCCACTTATAACGACTTCGCGGTGGTAGACGTGGCGGCCTAAGCGATTACTCACGATTTTGCCTTCTGCCCTCAGCGCGCCCAAGGCTCTTGCTACCGTCTGGAGGGTCAGTCCAGTAAGCCTGGCAAGGCTTGTTGTAGAGCAATCACGCACGCCACTGCTCAGGATGCCCATAACTTCGCCCTTGGCGGCGCGCAGCGTTACTGGCGGGAGTGAGGCCGCTTCACTGGCCATTCCGGCATCCTCCGCCGCGACCGCGATTTTCAGTGCGCAAAGCAAAGGTCCGTCTTCGAGAGACAGGTGATATCCAAGCCCGATCCGTTCGGAAGCTTCCGTAAAAGTTTTCTGGAAGGCGCGCAGTTCCCCCTCTTCGCATCCGTTGCGCACCATCCCGAGCACGCGTCCCTTCATGGCGAGGCGAACGCGATTTACGCCCTGCCAGTCCTTTGCCTCTATGGCGGACGATAGTCTGGACCGAAAGGCGGAAAGTGAACTTGGCTTGTGCATAATTATATCCTTTCCAGCGCCTCGTTATTTATCTCACGTAGCTCTAATCCATGCACCTTTTCATTGGTCTTGGGAACCGGGGGAGGGGGCGGGTCCTAGAGGACATGCAGAATGCCTTCGAGGAAATCGCTCAGACTCTTAACAAAAGGGGTATAAAAAAAAGAGCCGGATTTCATTGTCGTCTGGCGGTTTTAAAGGTGATCTCGGGCGGCTTAACTCCTTATTCATGATATAAAGGGGATAAAAGCGCCTTTCCTTGCGGGCCGCCCTGTGTATATCCAGGAATTGTGAGAAAGACTCTATCCATTTCGATTTGTGCCATCTATAATAAGGTCAAATCTATTTCTCTTCTAGGAAAGCCTAATGACCACCAGGAATGTATCCTTTTTGAACGATCTTAAAAAGGGAGATGAGGTTTACCTTGTCTCGGCCGATTATAAGGGGCGTAAATCCGGGAAACCCGCCTTCGTGGTTTCGCGTGGGCCTAAATGGTTGACAATCTCAACCTCACAAAATGCTCACAAAGAGCGGTTCGATATTCACACTGGATGTGGGGAGGTGGACAGTGGGTATCGCCGCGAATTGTGGGAAAACGAGGCCGCCTGGCAGGCAGATGTTCACAAAAGGAAGGTCTGGAGCGACTTTCGAGACGCAGTGAATGCGCATTTTCATTATCCTGAAGGTCTCTCTGTGGAAAATATCGAAAAAATGGCCGAGCTTTTTGGAAGTAGGGGATAAAACATATTCTAATTTCAATTTGTTCGTGATATTATAATGGAATATTAAGTAACAAGGATTATGACCATGTCGAACATGAACACCGAATTTCTTCGCCGGCTGAAAAAAGAAGACGAGGTTTTCGTTGTGACCACTGGCTCACAAGGTCGGAAGTCTGGGCAGGTTGGCCGCGTCATCGCGCGCGGGCCGAAGTGGATCACAGTGACGGTCCCCAACAATTCGCGCGGTTCCAAGTTTTGTGTTGAAACCGGAGAAGAGAATTGTGACTGCGGTTACAGTGATCAACTGTGGGAAAACGAAGCTACTTGGATGGCTCATGTTGAGCGAGCCAAGGCTTGGGAAGAGTTGCGGCAGATTCTGATTGATCATCGTGAGCCGCCTGCCAATTTTTCTTTGTCTGACATTAAATCTGTGACCAAGACGCTTGGCCTTGAGCGCAAAAGCGTCTGATTGCGGTCCGGTGAAAGAGCTTCATATGATTGGCCCTGATCGTGACTTCGTGTCGTCTCTCAATGCGGGAGATACGGTATATGTCAGCAATTTGAGGGGGCGCGGCGGTCGTGGTGGCACGATGTGTGTCGTCTCTAACGGGCGCAAGTGGTTGAAGCTTCGCAACCCGGATGATGGGCGCAATTTACGCTCCGACGCATCCACTGGCGTTTTGGATGGACACGAAAGCCTTCCTCCTGAAAGACAGACCCGTGTCTGGAAGAGCAGGGAGGCTCACAAAGAATATTCCACTCCTTCCTCTCTGTGACAGATCTTGGAGCCACAGGGTGTTTGCTGCTCGCGATGTGCTCCCCCGTGTGTGCGGAGGTTGACGTCGCCAGAATTTTGAAGGACAAAAACGATAGATCAATTTGGTAGAATCTTTGAAATCTGAATAATCATTGTAGAACAGAGACTTCCGCGAAGAGTGTTCCCCACGTGCGTGGGGATGAACCGTATTGGATCTCATTTTTTGGACGATAACTTTAGTGTTCCCCACGTGCGTGGGGATGAACCGGCGTTCAAAAGGTCCACAAAAGATCTTCAAAAGTGTTCCCCACGTGCGTGGTGATGATTCGGGCGCAGAAGCTCTGAAATCGCAGTTCCTCAGGTATGTGAGGATGAGCCGTCTGGGCTGGACATTCGGAGGTCTGCGCCCCGCTCAAGCGGGGATGCTCCATGGAAAGCGCATTGGGCTTCAGTGAGTTCCTTGCTTGTGCGGGGATTGCCCGAGCGCAGCCCTTGATTTCCATCCGATAGCGATGCGTTCCCCACGTGTGCAGAGGTTGACGTTCCTAGAATTTTAAAGGACAAAAACGATAGAAAAATTTGGTAGAATCTTTGAAATTTGAATAATCATTGTAGAACAACGACTTCCGAGAAGAGTGTTTCCCACGCGTGTGGGGATGTGCCGGGGCGAGTTTATTCATCGTTACTCTGGGATAGGTGTTTCCCACGCGTGTGGGGATGTGCCGGAGGAAAAACGAGGGGCGGCGGTGGCCACACTGTGTTTCCCACGCGTGTGGGGATGTGCCGCGACTTGAGGCTTACGCGGTTTAGGAAAAGAAGTGTTTCCCACGCGTGTGGGGATGTGCCGAATTGGATCTTGCTGTCATTCGCTTTGATGGCGTGTTTCCCACGCGTGTGGGGATGTGCCGGTTTTCTTATCGAACAAGACGACGGTCTGTCAGTGTTCCCCACGCGAGTGGGGATGTACCGGCAACCGCTTAACTAGCGTCTTCTCGCATTTCGTGTTCCTCACGTGCGTGGGGATGAACCGCCGTCTTCGATATGCTTCAGGTCAGCTTTGGGGTGTTTCCCACGCGTGCGGGGATGAACCGTATTGGGTAGTAGACTCAGCCGGAGGTCTGGTAGCGTTCCCCACGGGCGTGGGGATGCCTCTCAGACTTAGCGAAGCTCGGCTGACGTTCCCCGCTTTTGCGGGGATTAAACGCCTCAGTCCAACTAGGAGGCGAAGACCTCCCAATCCGCCTCGCTCATGATCCGGATGGCAACCCCTTGCTTGATATATTTTTCGACCTGCCCTTTTTTGCTGCCGGCATTTTCTCCACAGACAAGGATTGTCGTAGCCTTTGACAGACTGTCTGAGGTTTTTGCTCCCAGAGCCTCAGCTTTTTTGCGGAGATCCGGGCGGGAACCGCTGACCAGCTTCCCAGTGAAAACGACGGTTTCCCCTGTCAGTTTGCCTTCAACCTCCTCCGGCAAGTCCTGGACCGTGATCTGCTCCAGCAGCTTGTGCATGGCGCTGACATTGTCAGGTGTGGAAAGCCATGTGCTCATGTTTCCGGTAAGAGTGTCCCCAAATTCCGGAAGTGCTTTAAGCTGGTCGATGGTCTCAGGGTTTTTGCTGGCGATATTCTCGATATCGTCAAGGAAGGCCTTGATGCTGCGATAGTGGTTCGCAAGATGCTTTGAGGCAGTGCGACCCACCATGCGGATAAGCAGGCTGGCGAAAAACCGATCAAGCGGAACATTCCGGCTCTTCTCAATCGCGGCTTCCAGGTTCTTCTGTTTGCCCGGCCCCCAGCCGGAAATGCCTTCGGCATCGGAGATCCGGAGGGGGAGGGTGAAGAGATCGGCTGGCACGCTGACCATATCGAGATCGCAGATCTGAGTGATTGTCCCACCACCAAGAGTGTCGATGTCGAAAATATCCCGACCAACAAGGCGGGTGAAGCGGGCCTTGCGCGTGCCACTGCACGTCAGAGTAGCGCTGCAGAAATGAGCGGCCTCCTTGCCATCAGCATCCCGAATGGCTGGCGCTCCGCATGCGGGGCAGGTTTTAGGGAACAGGTAAGGGGTCGATGCGGATGCTGGATGATCCCCTGAACGGCCGACCACCTTCGGGATGACATCGTTCGCGCGCTCAACAATGACCGTGTCGCCAATTCTCAGATCAAATGCGACGATCTTGTCTTCGTTGTGCAGAGAGGCGCTGGTGATAGTCACCCCTCCGATGGTGACGGGCGCCAGAGAAGCGACCGGGGTGAGTGCGCCGGTGGAGCCAACCTGGATCTTGATGTCGAGAAGTGTTGTCGTGGCGCGTTCAGCATCAGGCTTCAGAGATACGGCCCACTTGGGGCTGCGCGAGCGGCTGCCTAAGACATCACGATCAACAGCCCGCGCCAGCTTAATGACCAGCCCGTCAATTTCATGGTCAAGGGTGGAGCGTCTGGCCAGAACCGATTCAAAAAAGCCAAAAATCTTCTCGACTGCTTCTTCGACAGATTCAGCGTGAGGAAGGTCGAGGGACGCGGAGACTGTCTTGAAGCCGTAGGAAGCGACATCACGCATAACGGCGGAGTGCGTGGGTGCTGTCCAATCCTGCGTATCTGGGACACCCCAGGCAATAAATTCCACGCCGGACCTCGCCGCGCGCCCATGGTCGGAATCGCGAATAATTCCTGCGGCCGCATTGCGGGGATTGGAATACGTTTTCTCACCTGCCGCTGTCTGCTCTTCGTTCACCTTGTCGAACTGAGACCGTGCCAGAGAGATTTCGCCATTGATGGTGCGCTCCCCCGATACGGGGATTTGCTTGGGAACGGAGGGGAGGCGGATCACGGCGGCGCTGATATCTTCACCCGTAGTTCCGTCGCCGCGCGTGATCGCATGCGAGAATTTCCCGTCACGAAAGGTGATGGAACAGGACAGTCCATCCTGCTTGAGATCAGTGTCGAGGTGAGGGACGTCCGACGCCTCCATTTCAGTCATGCAGGTGCGGATGAATTTACCGAGTTCTTCCCGAGTGTGGATCTTCTCAAGGCTAAGCATAGGCACCTTGTGCGTACCGGTCTTACGACCTTCTGGCGGTGCATGCCCGACGGTTTCGGCTGGCGGAAGGCGTTCGTATTCTTCGTCTGTCAGAAGGGGGTGCCCGGTGTTGTAATAGGCGCTCTCGATCTCTTCGCGCGTTGCCGGGGCTGAGCCGGGGATATCGAAAAGCTGGGACTGAGCATCAGAGTTCATAGGGCTAACCTTCCAAAAAAACTCAGGCTATCTGCTCCGTTAATCTGGGCAAGGATAACGCCTGAATATGACTTTTATCTAATTCATATTGTAGAGATAATGTATCACATACAATCCATTAAAAACAGTGGTAACGACAAATAAACCATGTTGGGACAATGTATTTCTCAGATACGCCTTGCGTCGAGGTTGACTAAGCGTGCCGTTTGATCGACAAAAAGCGGACCATCAAATCGGTAGCATCTTTGAAATCCGAATAACCAATGTAGAACAAGGGCTTCCGAGAAGAGTGTTCCCCGCGTGCGTGGGGGTGAACCGGAGCATGGGAAACACCCACAGGTGATTGACATGTGTTCCCCGCGTGCGTGGGGGTGAACCATAAATGAAAAAAATATGGCCTCATTAATCTTCGTGTTCCCCGCGTGCGTGGGGATGAGCCGGATTTTGGAACGCTGTGGGACGTGGTGGCACGGTATTCCCCGCGTGTGTGGGGATGAGCCGCCGTTAGATAATCTACAGGGATAAACCGGGCCATGTTCCCCGCAATGGGGATGAACCGCAAAATCTTCTTAGCAATGGAAATGTCTTCATGTGTTCCCCACGGGTGTGGGGATGGACCACATAGATTGAAGATAATATCGAATTTAAACCAGTGTTTTCCATGCATGTTGGAATGAGCCGTTTGCGATCTGTGAACGTCCACGAAAAGTTAGAGGTCCCCTTACATGCGGGGATGAGCCGACCAGAATTCTGCCTTGCTACGACTACCTCCCATGCGTGGGGATGATCCGCATTGAGAAGCAAAGCGGAGTGAAGTTGCACTACGTTCTCCACACTTGAGGAGATGAACTGAAAAACCGTCCACTGGTCACGATTTCGACTTTCAGTTCCCGGTAGATTCGGGATCATCCAGACGGATAAATTGGTGTTTCCCTGCGATAGAAGGGCAGAACGAGGTGGGAGGAAAGCATGGATCGCTATCGTTTGTCGGATGGCCGGACATTCAGAATCAAGGAGCCATACTATCTTGCCTCATGCGATGGGTGCGGATGGGTTGGGTCTTCTCAAGAATGCGGGACAGATCAGCCCACTGCGAGCTGCGACGATTCAGACGTGTATTGCCCCAAATGCGGGCGTAGCGGCGCGGACTGCGGGAAATTAGCGGAGGCGGCAAACATCTTGTAAGCTGCTCGGGCACAAGACAGGCTTCACTCGCTCGTATTGTTCCCTGCAGCGCAGGGATTAACCATTCTTAGGGAAGAGCCAGATCCCCGTTGGGTGGGGATGAACTGACCAACATACCTTGGGTTTTAATTGCTTTTCTTGTTCCCCATGTGCGTGGGGATGAACCTTGAGATAGCGCAATTCTTCCAACGCTCCCCATATTATGTGTGGGGATGAGCCGAACTGCTACCGGGACATGCGTGGACTAAAACCGGTGTTCCCCATATGTGTGGGGATGAACCTCCTTCAATGACACCAGTTCTGAACGTCAACATTTGTTCCCTGCTTGCGCGGGGATGTTCCTGGCGGGAGAGCTGGATACCCCCCTTCCAGCAAAAGGAAGGGGGGTGGAGGTCAGTTGTAAGCCCCGCCAGAGGGTGCCCAGGAGTCCGTTCCGCTGCCCGTGCATGAGCCGCTGTCGCTCTGGTTGCCAGCGTCAAGAGGATCTGAGCCATACTGATCGGCACCGCATGATCCACCTGAATCGCTGTTGCCACCTTCTGAATAGGTAGATCCCCCGTCCGAGCTATCGTCTGCCATAGCTTGATTAGCCGGGTTCAGAGGACTGAATGGGCTGAGAGGACTAAGCATATTCAAAGGATTGAGAGGATCATTCAGGGAGTTTGGGGTGTAGTCATCGTCAGACCTCACAGCGGCGCGCGGAGGGGCGCTGTTGCGGTCGTCTCCCTGTTTCTTGGCCCCCATGGCAATACCCGGCACCTCTTTCTGCTCCATGGTGTCAGCGGAAGAGATGGGCGCGTCTTGCTCGCAGTTCTCTTTAAGCTCAGATACGACCTCAATCGTGGAGGTTGTGTCCAGGCTTTCGACAATCCTGGAAAACTGCACATTTGGGATTTCGATCGAAACAGCAGAGATATACTCAGCAAGCTCGGTATTCCCTTTGGGCATAAGCATGATCTGGGTGTCGGTTGTATTGGCTGAGACAGCCGCGGGTCCAGAAAGAGGGAATAGGAAAAGCCCCGTGTTAACAGGATTATCGCCAAGGCTGCGGATTTCATAAATACCAGAAAGTATCGATGGCTTTTTATGGCCAGCAAGAATTGCTGCCATTTTGGCGGGATGGAAGGAAATCTTTGCCGGGAAAGTACCGGAAACAAGCTCGGACTGGATCTTGATGGTTCCACAGTCCATCGTCTCAGGGATAAAAAGTGAAAGCGATGTGACGCGCAAGAGCGCCTCAGATTTCCCTGTTCTTCCGAGTATTTTGTCAAAGAATCTTTTGATCATAGGGTGTCCTGTTTCGATAATCTGTTTGCGTTCCGCTTCGCAAAAGAAAGGCGTAGCGAAACCGTGTAGCAGCAAGGTTTGTCAGCTAACAAGGATAGATATTCAGTATAATCCTTGTAGCGAAAGGAAAAGATTGGCGTAGTTCGTTGCCATGCTCTCCATAGAGAACTTTTGCCTGGTGAGGAGAATGGCGTTCTCAGACAGCCGGGATCTGAATTCGCTGTCAGTGCAAATGCGATACAGCGCGGCCGCAATGTCTTTTGGCGGAGGGGGAGCCTCAGGGAAAAGAGTGCCTGTCACATCAGTGATAACCTGTTCGCCCACACCACCCGTTGCATTGGCGACTACCGGTATGCCCAACGACAGAGCCTCAAGAGAGGCGTTCGGGCAGCCCTGATCCTTGGATAGCATGAGAAGGCAGCCAGCATCAGAGATAGCCAACTGAGGAAAGTCTGTGGGGCCGTGGAAGAACAGATTTTCCGGTACGCTCTGGCCGTCCAGCACATCACTGATGAAGCGCCGGGCCAAATGAGGGTGATGCTTGTGGAAACCGCCATAAACATGAATTTCGGGTGCTTTCTGCCCCTCTCCGGCCAATGTCTGAAGCTCGCGGGCGATGTCTGGGAGAAGCTCGGGATATTTTGACGGAGACAGACGGCCGCAAACAGCGATCTTGAAGGGATTGGTCTGTATTTTCGCTGGCGGCCGCAGACAATCTGGCACATACACGCCGTTTGGAATGGACCATGTTTGGCCTTTTATCTGGACCGGTGACTCTACGTGATATTTGTTCACGATAGCGTCCAGAGAATTCAGATAGTATGACGCGGACAGGCTGGTACCATTGTCTCCCCCTGTGAACTCTTCCGACAATTCAGAATAGAGCATGGGGCCGGGACTGACATCGATCACGCGAATGGGCGAAGGCGCCAGAATGTTAGCGATCATTGACTTGGTCAAAGCGTCGACGTTCCAGAAGCACAGGGAGCCGCACTTGTAGCGATCAAGGAGAGAACATATCCGGCTGATCCTTCCTCGCAGGCCGCTGTCGTCACTGCCGGCAAGGTGAACGACCGGGATATCATCGAGGCCTGAAAGGTAAGAGGGCACGCCGATTTTGCCGTTGACGGCCAGGATCGGAGAGATTCCTGTCCGTGGGAGTTCCCGCATAAGGTTGCAGAGAGATTTTTGTGCGCCCCCGACGTTCAAATCCAGAGTGACGAAGAGCACCTTATCTTTCCGCAGCGAGCATTCATCAATGGCAGAAAAATGAGATGCCCACGGCCATTGAACTGCCAATCCATCACCGATGTATCCGAGAAGATTTCTGGATTTCTGGGTGCCAGTTTCTTCTGAGGTGGGAAGCACCTTTTTGATCGCGCTAACCCAGGTCCTGTTCGGCTCTGCAATGTCGATCAGCGTAACGTCTTTTCCCAGTTCCTTCTGCCCGCCGACGAGGGACGCGATGCATGGAACCTTCGCTACTACAGCCTCCATACAGGCCATGGAGAGACCTTCCCATAATGACGTGTTGAGGAACGCGTCGAAAGCCGGCAGATACCGCGATGCGTTAGGGAGGCCACCCAGGAGGAGTATGTCTATACCGACCTCCAATCCGAGCCTCTTAGCTGTTCGTGTGATGGCATCCTTGCACTTTGGTCCATCTCCAAAGCTCCATGGGCCTATAATAACGAGAATGCAGTCAGGCGTCTCTTTCCTGAGGTCTGCAAGGATGCTTACAGCCCGGATGTAGTTTTTCTGAGCATCCAGTCGCCCGATCATCCCTATTGCCGGCACGTGCGGGGAGATCTTCAGTGCAGTTCTGGCCTCCTCCCGGTTCAGCATGCCATGGATGAGGGGAAGGTGGCGCATGATGCGGACCGGCCGGGTTGTTCCGACCGCTTGCACCGCTTCAGCAACACGGGCCGAGCACGCAGCGATGAATGGGGTAAGTGGAGAGCAGAGCACTGGGCGGTAATCTGTCCGCCACCCTTTGGCTTCATTGTGTATCACGGGAATAGTCTTTGCCCCGAGGCTTTGAAGGAAAAGCATGTTCGAGGCGGATGTCAGGTGGCAATAGATGGGGACATTCTGCGCTATTGCCAGCCGGGCTACTTCCTTCAGTCGTTCATTCCAGCTTTTTTGAGTAAAAACGGTGACTTGCGCGCCCGTGCCAGGAACAAATTCATGAGTGTCCGAATTCCGCGTATCCAGAACAAAAACGTGGATGCGGCCGCCTGCCAGACTTCGATGCGCTGTGAGATCAAGAACAATCTTTTCAGCGCCACCAAGATTCAGGCTTGGGATCAAATGAATTGAAAGGGGAGGGGTCTCAAAGCTCCACGCAGGCAAATTGCTAAGGCCAATGTCATCACTTTTCCATATCAAAGACAATGGGAAACCTTCTTTCACGTTTACGACCCCTTAGAACGATTTTCTCCATAATATCATTGGGAAAATTTCTGCCAAGGATAAAACTATAACATGTTGGCTGAATTTGTTCTTCGTGCTAAAGCCTCACGAGGCCCGGCGAAATATCCGTGCTGATGGTTCTTTGACAGTATGGGGGCTGCTGGAGGGTTTTCAGGCTGTTAAAAACAGCTCGTTTTGAGAAAAAACAATGTTTTCTGCTCAATAATGATTAAAAGCGAGCCGTTTCGTCCGAAAACGATTAAGAAGGCTATCTCATGCGGGGTTCTTTCCTGGCCTCCCTGGCGCCCAGCGCATGCGGAAGAGAACTTCTATGGGCTGGCTTTTGCGGCATTCGCTCTCCCTCAGAGATGGGGGATCTACCTTCTCCGATGGCCCTTAGTTTCCTCTCTTGTTCTTAAACAGAGGGGATGGATCACCACCATATACGGATGTGAAAGATGTTCCCCGCTGGCTCGGGGATGGGCCCCCTGGAAAATGTGGACTGGCAGTCTCGACCTCTTTCCTTCCCCGACGCTAAGCGGGGATATTCTTAGAGGACGATGGTGAGGGTCTGCCGACCTTGCATAATGCAGGGTCGGCGTCTCCGTCTCCGCGTGTTGCCTTTACATGAGCAGTGGCGTCTCTGTCGAGGCGCTCACGTTGGTTTTTGCATGCCGGTCCTTCCCAAACTTGGGTGGATCTCGTCTAACAGGATGACGGTTGCAAGAACACGCTCCCCACTAAGTGGTGATTTCCTGGTCTAGAAGTTCTCAGAACGCTTCTTTAGGGAGTTTCCCGCCTAAACGGGGATTAACCGGCTGTTACAGCATGGCGCGATGTTACGAATGGGCATTCCCCGCACCGGTGGGGATGGACTGTAACGCTCCGCGAATTTGCGGATCAAAGGGAATTGTTCCCCACCTGCATGGGGATTAGGCAAGCAGAGTGAAACTCGCGAAATATTGGCGTGTTTCACTCACTTCTGAATACTAGAAATCTGAGCCGGGGTCTTTCTCTGAGGCCATCCTGAGCAGATACCGCTGCATGATCCCTGGGATATCCTCTGCCTCGATAATCCTTTGCGCTTCGCGGGTCACGGCCGAGAGGGAGGGGGGTATCGGCCCGAACTCTTCACGTAAGATACAGAGGGAATTTTCGAGATCATCCTCATATTTATCCCGGTCAAAGACCCACAAGGTCAAATCATCTGTAGGCGCGATTTTATCGACAGTTGGGGTTACCTCCGCCCAGAACGATAGTCGCTCGGTCATTTGCTGCGCTGTCAGATTCTTCCCATACTGATTACGCATTTCCGCTAAATCTTCCGCATGCCAACGTGATACGGCTGATTCACATAATGCCATTACCTTGGGATCAGTTATAACCTCCTGGCCGAGCCAAGAGAGGCACCGCTTTTTCAGAAGCTTATCGAAAACCGATCTCAACGCTTCTCTGGCATACCCCCAGTCTTCAATCAGCCCGTTGTTGCTCTGGTCTTCTTCTACCCCCAGGCTCTCGTAATATTCTTGCATCCTTTCTTCATCTTGAGCCTCCGCTCTTTGTCGCTCCTCATATCGCTTCGCGTTTTCCCCGGATTTTACTCCTGCAATAAGGAGAGCCTCTGTAAGAACTTCATCGGCGGATTTAGGAGCTGCGGCGGAGGGTGTTTCAGATCTGATGCGCTGCTCAATAATACTGACAATATCTTCATCTGCGCGCAGTGCGTCTTTGTTCAGAGGTAGATCATAATCCCCGATCAGGGCCATACGCATGACCAGGATGTCGTAGAACAGGGCCACTTCCCGGTCGCAGGTCTTTGGCTTTGTCCTATACCTGCACGTCCGCCTGTACCATCCATCGTCCGCCAACTTCTCCCTTCGCATATTCAGGGTGTAACGGTAGGCCTTAAGCCCCTTACGGATCATCGTTTGGCGGAGGGAAGCCGCTGCAATGGTTGTGTCGTGAAAACGCTTGTAGAAGTTGAAATCGTGCTCAGCGTTCAGGCTGGGGTCAACGCCCCCATGACTATGAACTAACTCATGCTCAACGATCTGAAACAGTCTTTGTGCATGCTGCACTGGGTTGGAGCACATTTTTTTAACGAGATCCACGGAAAGGCAGATGCTCTTTCCACCATCTGTCCATGCTTCAGCCGTTTGGGAGCGCCCCAAAAAGATTTCCACATCATCTTCGTTGTCCGGGTTCATCATCTGCCGGACGGCGAGGGCGAATTTTTTGATATGCTGCTTGAAAGCGCCCCAGACGCGCATCTCTTCGCCTTTGAGGCAATCGCTCGATTTTAATATCTGTGTTCTTCGATCGATGGCTTGGGTCAGCGTCGAAAAGTCTGCCGGGGCGAGATCCCCCGCGTCAAACAGTCGAGGGTAGACGGCATAATCGCTTCTTAGTCTCAGTGCGTAGGATTTTTCATGGAAGAGGTCACCTATCAGGGAACCGTCTGGCCATACTGCCGTCTGTGCAGATTCTATCGTCCTTAGGAAGTCACCCGTCGAATGGCAGTCAAACACTTCTGAGAATGTTGTTGGGTGGATCACCGCCATATCTGGGAACATTGACGCTATCATCTCCGCGTCAGGAATGCTCGACCTTGATGGGCATATGGTGATTTTCTGGTATTTGTATTGAATGTTATGGGTCATTGGGAGGAATTTCCTCCCAAATAGAAGGTGGCCGAGACTTATTGCTTTTGAGTTTCCGACAAGAGTTATCAGGGGAGCTTCCCGGAATAGTCGCAACGCATCGGGATGCCCGTCCAGGATTTTGGTGAGGGTGCGTTCTTTCCGTTCGAGGGTCCAGACATTCTTACGTCGGGTTTTCTCGTCCTTTTCGATCAGGCCTTCCATTATTTCCGAGATGGACGTCCAGACTGGGCAAAGCTCGCGCATGACCTCAGTCCGCGAAGTGTTGAGTGCGATGGCCTTCTTGCTCAGTATGACACCGCCAGCACCCCATAATCTTGACGGGTCATGCTTGACGAAAACGCCCATGTTGAAGATATCCATCGCCCCGGAGCGATCAGCGATCCGGTAGTATGCCAGATCATCTTCATGGTCCCATTGTTCCTGGAACTGTTCTCTGCCGACTTTTTCGCCGTTAATCTCGATTTCCATATCGAGGTAGCGAAGTTGTTTTTTGAGTTCCCGAAGGATTTCGTTTCTTTCCCATTCCTCTTTGCGGGCGTACCAGTGGCCTGTAATATGGCAGCCTGGGAACTTGTCCTTTGTCTGAGAAAGTGAAAACAGCAGGCCAGTCTGAGGAATATCCACCTCCATAACCCAATCCTGAGTGAGCCATTTTGTCCTGGCGAACGCCATGATCTGCCCTCGGCCCAGGCGATACCGACCATACCGCGCATCTCCCTCTATGTGGGGAGTGCCGAACCTCTGGAAGTGCAGTTCTATTTCTTCGCGGGTGACAAAGCCTTTTCCATTGTCCTGACAGGTAAAACCTTGTTCTGTGAAATCTATGCGGATGGACGTGGCGCCAGCGTCTATGCCGTTCATCACCAACTCAAGGAGCGCTTTGGCCTCATTGCCTCCCTGGTTGTAAATGATATGCATGATGATTGCCGGATCCACTGTGAATTCGAGCAATTCTTCTGATGTGGATGTTTTCTTACCCAAAGTCACATTCCTCTGTTTGCAGTAGACCTCACGTCTCCGCTTTTTGATTGCGCACGAAGGTTGACCCATCTGTCCTTTTGAATGACAATAAAAATATAAAGTTTGGGTCTGGTCATTGGAATGGGAAATGGCACCTTAGCCCTAAAGAGCATTTCCCCCAGGCATGGGATTAACCGCCCGTATACAGTCAGATACACCCTGTCGCGATTGTTCCCCGTGTGCAGGGGATGAAACGACGGTTCAGGCTGAGAGGCATATTTCCCGACGCATGTGGGGATGATCCGGCACGAAAGGCATCAGGAATGCACGTGCAAGAGTGTTCCTCACACGTGTGGGGATTGTCTTCAGCATGTTGTTGTGACGCAAATAGAGCAGGAGGATCAGTAGAGTGGGCAGGAAATCGTCTGGTCACTTTGGTGATGCCAGGTCGTATCCTTTTTGGAGTCCGTGTTTGTCAGGACAACATAGCTCGATCCGGCAGGCACAAGAATAATAGCTGAAACGTCGCCGTCGCATACGCTTGCGACAATTATGCCTTCTACGCTCAGATGGATTGTGGGGTCACCTTCAGCACCCAGGTCTGGCTCTAACCGGGCGCGGATGTAGGTCTCTACCTCCGGCGAAATCCTTCCACGCGCAGGATTACTCGACTTGTCTTCGCTCAGTTGGAATTCACTCACCTGGGGCATTTTGTTTTCATCCGCGCTGTATCTGCCTAGCGCGCGACGGACTGAGGCGGGAAGTCCAGCAAGAATGAGCTCAGCCAGCAAAGACGGGTTGCTTTGGGCGATTGCCGTCGTCATGACTTTGATCGTTCCGGACAGGTTTGTCCTGTGGAGGTGGTAAAGCATGTTCTAGTCCTTTCGTAGTCAGTTGTATCGAGCCATCGCGCGTGCTGCGACAAGGTTTCTGGCGAGGGTGGTCTGCCCCTAGTTCGTCGGGTGGTGTGCCATGAAATTTTCGAGGATCAGGTAGGGCGGCGTATTGTTTGAGTTCACAAGATCGAACGGGGCGTCCTCTTCAATTTCATGGATTATCTCCTTAGCAAGAAGAACCATGACACAATAGTTTTCTAAAGCCATTTGCTCCCGAGACATTCGGACTTGGTATTGGATGAAAAGCGTATAGGCCTCAATAGATTTTGCTTTGATCTCTGTTTCCACTGCTGAGCGAAAGCGCCGGGTCAGATCCGGATCACTTTTTTTTCTCAGACTATCTGGATCTCGAATACCATTCATTCCAGCAACAATCACGAGTGATGACGGAAGTAGGCCTCCCAACAGGACAACCGGAACGAGAGGATCTGGCACCATCATGACGAGGTGCTTATTAGGAAGTATTGTAAAAACATACGCCCCGAGAAAGATAAGCCCTAATGTCAAAAGCAAGTTTGATCTTAATTTGATTTTTCTGATTATATCTTGCATCTCGGCGATGTCTTTTGCATCCATCTTCTTTGCGAGAATGCTCTGGTAGGTCTCAGTCACATCAGCTCCATTTTTGTCTCGATTTTTATGAATGGCCACTTCCTGGGAGAGAGGCCTTACGTCTCTCTCCCAGGAAGGGCCGGGGAGAGAGTTTAGAAGCGGGGTGGGGGCACATCCCTCCATTCGGTAGGCGGGTGTTTGTGACCCCACCCGGCCAAGACTACTCCTTCCGGGGTAGCGTGCTTTTTTACGAGAGAAACGATCTTCCCATTCCGTGCCCAGAATTCCTCTTCAGGCGCTATCTCGATAGGCTGCCACTCGACATCGTCGGCTGCGGATACGGCAAGTGCCGCCCGGAGTATCCATTCATCCTGATTTGGGATGCGCGCCCATAGATCCTCCCCGTAACAGGCGAGGCACATGGCTTTCGCAGCCGCCAGCACGCGGGGATTGCATTCCGCACCATCCCCGCTGGCTGTTTTTTTTATCAAAGGCGCGTGAGGGTAAAGGCTCCGCTCTTCCCGGCCGCGGTCCTCTGCTTCGAGAATGTGAGTGGTGGCCAAATCCATAGCGATGGCCAGCGCCTGGTGCTCGCCCATCGGCTTTGCGGGGATTGTTGCGATCTTTGCGGAGATGGCTTCGACCACGCGTTGCTCCGCCTCGGCGATGTGCTGTGCGGCGAGGTCTTTCGCTGAGGTGTCCGAGCTTCTCCACATTCTCCGGATGGCCTTGGCGAGCTGTTCGATTTGTTCGTCCCGGCTCTGTAGGGGGCGCTTGACGTTCACGGATGGAGGCGCCGGATCAATGGCTCGGTTTTCATCCGCTATTTGCGAAAGTGCGATCTCGCCGGGACGATCAGCATCCTTCATTGGTCGGGAAGAAAAAACCCATACCAAAGAAAGCCTGTCCATGACGTCGAACAAGTCGAAAGAAGAGATGTGGAGATCTGGGTTCAGGATTTCTGATAGTCTTTCAGGATCATAACCCAGCTTCTCGGCGATTTGCTCTGCCGTTATTTGATCATGGTCCATTTCAGCAAGAACGGCAGATTTGATGATGTCCTTCAGCCCATTTAGGAATTCGATCTCACGAATCTCTTTTGCAGATAGAAAATCCCTGGCGGCCACTTGCCGTGGCTCATCCTTAGTAATTGCCTCGACCATTTTTGCCTCGGCTCCGTCGAACACCCGCCCGACTGTGAGCCTTACGACATCCTCGGCGCTCATGCCGGCAGTCCTGGACAATGAGTAGGAAAACCTCACCAGATCTTCACAGATCTCCCTCATGATTAGGTGGTCTGAAAACCGAAAGTAAGAAGGCTTGATCGTATCCAGGCGCGGGCCGCGTTCGTCATTGGTAACGAACTGGACGTGCCGGATGTCATTAGCAGCCTTGCCTGCTGCGGCGCGGAGAGTATCGGACAGGGCTGATGTGGCCCCATCTCCATCATGCTCTCCGCTCTCTGTCTCAAGGGGTGGGGCAGGGCTTTGCCGAGCGAGATCAATCTCCCCCTCCAACTCTGCGATGCGCCGGTCCTTTTCTGCGATCTGATCTGTCAGACCAAGGATGGCGCGCTCCTGCTCGGACAGGCAGACGTTCAGATGCCGGACAACAGATTCTTGGTCTTTGGAGAAAACGATGCCGTCAATGAGATCCTGTGACCCGCCGCCATGCCAGGGTTCGGCGCTGAACGTCAGGCATACGCTTGAGCCTGTGGAGAGCTTCCACCGCAGACGCTGAGCATTGACATAGGCTACGGTCTTGAGATCTTCGGGCGGAGGGGTGATCTCGATCCCTGCTACACGAAGCGCGGCTTCCGTCGCCTCGCCCCGAGATGCCAATTCTGACGCGCAGTATGCGCCGTACATGCGCGCCGCCTGTTCATCTGTAACGGGGAAGGGGATGTAAATGCCGGAGACCTCTTGGCTCTTATCTGCATTCTCCGGTGGGCCGGAATCTTTTTCTTCTGACATGAACTTGCTTTCAAACAGCGATTTTCAGGAGGGTGAGTTAGGATGAAACTCCAAAAAAGCGCTTAATGCAGAGTTTCCTTTGCATTGTTCGTCATCAGGGACTGACGAAGAAATGACTTGGGTTTTTCCCACTAAATGACTGACTGCGAAACGGACCCTTGAGCAGGACTCTTTAGTGAAATCTGGGAAGTTTATTTTTACGACGTCACCTCTTTTAGTTATAGAGACGGGCAAGCTGCCGTCCTGGAATAAAGTTATCCTTTTTTCTTCTCCGGCATGTGTTTCTGAAACTGCTTCAATTATCTTTGCATTACTCAGTGAAAAATCAGTGATCTTCACTAAGGATGTAGCCAATATCGCGAAAAGAGGTAAAAGAGTAATAGATATTGCAGCCTTTTTGCGGAACGGTAGGTTCAGAAGAGAATCTGCTGGTTTTTTTATTGCTTCAATCACGGTTTATACAGACCTTTCGCCTGGAAACTTAGCACCATTAACCTCAGCATCCATCGCCTCTGCGAGCGCCTTAACAAAGAGGTCTGTCCGGAGGGCATACTGCCCGGCTGACCGCGCCGAGTTGACTTCGATGACACCGATTTCGACCCGTGGTCTGGCGCTAGTGCTGGCGTTATCCGTATGGCGCATCAGAGCAAGGTCGATGACACCGTGCAGGAAAGCGGGATCATGCCGTCCGAATTCATCAATAGCCTTCTGCGCGAAGTCCACATAGCGCTTGATCAGGGCCGGACGCTTGACGACCTCCGAGCCATTCCGATGCTTTTCCACCTTCAGATCAAAAGCCTCGCCGTCATTCCACGGTGGTGAAAAGCTCTCGATACATCCTGCGCCGCAAACCACTTTCCCGGCCACAAAGAAGATCCGGTATTCATAGAACATTTCGACATACTCAGAAACGAGAACGAACGGATCATGGTGTTCCAGTTCGTAATCGAACGCCTCGTACATTTCATGCTCGATCTGCTTCTCAGTCCTTTGGCCAGCCGGGATGGCCGGAGAGAACCAGAGAGGCCAGTGCTTGTGCGAGGTAAGGATCTTAGTGACGTAACGATCATGCTTGTCGGTCATGCTCCGGATGATCTGCTTCACATCCGGGTATTCATTGGTCTCCTGATCCTCAGGTGCTCCGATATCGAACTCCCGCCCGGCAAGGCGTTTAAAAGCCGGGTTTCGCCAGTAATTGGATGCTGGGTCCGTTTCGGCATTGTGAGTGAAGATCTCTTTGCCCGGCAGAGATTTGGGCCAGGCTCCGGGGATCAGTGAACCGTCAGCCTTCATCCCCATACCAAGTATGATGGACGGCCCTGGTGATGAAGTCCCGTTGATATCGATATCCGGGATGTCATCAGATGCCCCGTTCAGGGCAAGGATAGGCTGACCTATATTGTTTCTCTGGCTTGAGATGGGGAGGCTTGCGCCCCATGGCAGGGTTTTGATCTCGACATGCGCGGAGGACACGACAAGTACGGGTCTGCCAAGGTCAAGCAAGCCAAGCAGAAGGGCCGCGTTCTCACACCAGTCTTCAAAGTCGGCCGGCTCATCACCCGGATATGAGAAGGAAAAGGCCTCATAATCCTGAGGCTTGCCGGTGAAGATCGCCTTCCAGCGCCTCAACATCTCCTCAAAGCGCACAATCACGTCCAGAGGAAGATCTTCTGGGACTTCCGGAACGCATGACGGGGGAAAGCGCGGTCTGAAGAAGCAAGGGATTAACTTCCCTTCCTCATTTGACCGTGGATGTGTGGCGGGCAATGATTGTGTCATCAACTCAAGCTCGGTGTGCGATTTTTTCCTTTGATTATCCTATCATAATCTAAAGGATTGTCAGCCTTATAATTGGCCGGTGGTCGGAGAGCATGGACAAATCAGGCAGTTCTTGCCATTAGGTCCAGAGAGCCAAAAAAGTGCGGTTATTCGCGTTGTCGAACCTTCGTCCGCGAATAGGTTCCCCTCTGAGAGGGGATGGACCTAGCCTGAAGCGTTCATAGTGATGGGTTCCCCGCTTAGGCGGGGACCGGGCAATCTAAATGCCGGGAGCCGGGGCAATGGGGGAATGCTTCCTCTTCCGGCTTATCTCCATTGCCTGATAGTAGCTGATGCGCTTCTCGACCAGCGCGATCTCTTCCGGCACTCCCTTGGGGAGCGGGTAGCGTTTACCACCAGACCAACCAACCGCACGGCGCCCGTAGTTGCTCTCTGCAGTCTCCGTATTGCCATGGCCGGCCATAGCAGAAATCTCGGTTTCGGTGAGGCCTGAGACCTTCCAGTTAGCTATCGCCTGATGTCGGGCGCAATAGAGGCTGTAGTTCTTCCCGCTCTTTCTGGCCGTATCCTGAGCACTCTTTGTCCACAGCACTTTGACAGCATATTCAAGTGTATTGGCCAGACGCTTCTTGAAATCGGTGAAAAGCCCTCTTTCCTGCTGCTCCCGGCCCTTACTCGAAACACGGTGGATCAGATCGATCTGCGCGTCAGAGAAAGATGACAGATCAAGGGTTCTCACGATCCCATTGGCACGATTGTTGGTGGCTTTCGCATTCATCACGAGAAGCCAGACTTTGCCCGGACGCCCTGATCTGTTTTCTATCATGCCCTGCCCATGTTGGGGCTGAGTGAAACAGACCTCAGTCATCTTCCACTCATCGGGGCGGAGGGCGGTCAGTAAGGAAGCGGAGAGGAAGTCGGCAGTATACGCAGCCAGGTAAGAGCGGCTTCTCTTACGCAGGTAGTTGATGAGGGCCTCATAATCCCTGAAAGGCAGCCTCTTGGGTGATTTGGCCGATGTTTTCGAGACACCGTCTCTCCGGCTGCGCGTTTTGGTTCCTTCAGTTCGGCCATGGAGACGATTGTGAATGTCACCCATAATAATCTGCTGGGCTTTTTCAGTGTTTTCGTGGTGCCATTCCTGCAGATAATATTGCAGAGCGCAGCGATAAACGCGCCACGTAGCACTGACGATCTCTTTCTTTCCCGCCATGAGCCACAAGGTAAAATCGACAGGATCAAGATCTTCCTGCGGGGTATGGATCGATATGCCCCTGTTTAGCTTGTAGGTTTCGAGCTTCGACAGGATACGACGGCGATAGTCGGCCAGTGTGTCTGGATTTATGGACTTCTTCTTGCCCGTCGCCCGTTCATAAGCGTCGGAGGAGAGGGCCGGAACCGATCCTTCCGTTGGGCGTATCGCGCCAGGCAAGGAAAGAAGGGCGTCTTTCGCATGGTATCGGGCTGAGGCTGTATCCTCTATCTCGGCTCCAAGTGTGTGGAACTTGTGACTGAGCTTCACTCCCTCTTCTGACATAAAAAACTCCAAAAAGCAGAACGTCGTGACAACAGGCCTTGCGAACGGGGCAGTCCGATCAATATCATGAATATAATATCGTCTAGGCGATTGATACTTCAATATATATCGACACGGAGGCAGCGGAGGCGAAGGCCGCGCAGACAGAAGTTATGAAATACCAGAAGGAAGCTTGCGCGGACGTCATCAAGAATAAATATGCGCCTTGGCTAGACGACAATGGGATCGCCATTTTTTACGCTTCGGCGGCCCTCTTTCTTGTCTCTTTCGTGTTTCATCAGGTCGCGGAGGGTAGGTTTGTTGAGACGGCTTTGTCGATCCTAAGCCTGGCCGTGTCTTTTTGCTTCCTCCTGTCCCCCATCGTTGGCAATATCATGAGGGATGATTAAGCGGGCAAAAAGAGTTTGTGCCTTTGAGCAAACAACCTGGCGGCAGGCACATTCTTAAGGAAACAATCCTTCAGTATTTCTAGGCAACGATCCTTGGACATTCCTCGCGCTTGATCCTGAAGTCCGCGGATTGCCATAATCGCTCTTGCGCCAAGGTGTCCTCTCTCGGAGGCGTCTCTGTAGAGGATGTCGGCTTCCATCTGAGAGGCCATGTCAGGGTGGGAGGCTTTATAATCAGCCAGGAAGGCCATGGCCTCGACATTTCCCTTACGTATGGACCGCCTTACCATCGTCTCGCCCTCGTCGCAGTTTTTTTCGATGATCATCTGGTGCTTTCCCAGAAGATAAAGACCGTCGCTATTGCCCTCCGAAGCCGAGAAACGCAGCAATTCCATGTAATCCCCCTCCAGGAATTTCCCCATAAAGAGTTTTGCTGCATAGGTGCTGGTTAACTGCCCACGTTCCCCATGCTCAAGCCAACCCATGACCGCCGCGTGCTTATCTTTGCCTTGCAAGCAGATAACATTGCCGGACATAGATCCGATCATCATGATCATGCGCGCCCAATCATCCTTCTCCTCAGCGGCCGCTGCAAAGCAGGCGGCCAGGAACTCAGCATTATCCGATAAGGCTGCCGGGTCTGATCTGGCCTGTAATATGCGAGCTTTGAGGGTGAGGCTCTTTTCAACGCCAGACCGTATCGCCTGATCAGCCAGAGAGAGAGCAATATCAAGGGAAGGCATGCCACGGGCCATAAAATTTGGCTCCACAGGGCGAGAGCAAAACATCAGATGCAGTTCTGCTCTCCTTCGGAGGGCGGAGGGGAGGCCCATTCTTGAGGCGCGATCAAGCCAGAAGTCTGCGGAGTGAAACTCGTCGGACATAAGGAAAATAAGCCCGAGCTTCTCGGCTGCATGAGCATCCCCCCGTGTGGCTTGACGGGCAGCAGCCCCCATGAGGCCCGCATTATAAGCCTCCGAAGCACTAATCGACGAAAAGTCGTGGTCCGTGTGCGCTTGAGAAGACTTAAATAAGAAGTCGAGTATTTTCCCCACGTGCCCCTCCGTCCGGTTTTTGACATGAGATGTCCTCTCGTAAATCTTAGCCACGTGACAGCGGTATCAATAGGATAAAGCTGATCTTCAAGTGCTATGAAAAGCATGCCCCCTCACAGCATAGACAGAGAATGAATGGCACCATGGACCGATTTGGTAAGTTACTGAAATATATGAGCTTACCCAGAGATCGGCGTAAAGTTTATTAGCTTTTCAGGTAATAAACTTTGCATTCTTGCCATCACAATGTAAGGCGGCCTCTTCTCATATGCGTCAAGTTTCTCTATAAAAAAGCTAATAAACTTTGCGCAAAAAACTGAGAGAATACCCATGGCAAAAACGGTTCTGAGTGCGACGGACGCCTTCAACTTCAGGCAGACACTACATGTCGCGACGCTGGAAGCTCTTGTTTCTTCTCGCCGCTGGAGGCCGGGCGATCTGATTTTTCAGGGCGGAACAAGTCTCCACCTAGCCTATGGATCCCCGCGGTTCAGTGAAGATCTAGACTTCATGGTCAACGAAGATCTTAATCTGAATTCTATCGCATCTTCTGTTAAGTCGCGTCTCAGTGTTTCCGGAGCATTGCCCCGAGACATGGACCTTACAATTTCCAAGATTAAAACCGAAAAAAATCCATTATCATTCCTTGTTAACCTTGGCCGGCCAGACGTGATGGGCACCGTACAGGTCAAGGTGGAGCTATGGAAAGCCCCTTCGAGTTCGTTAGAAAATATTGATGCTCTAATCACCCCAGTTCGCCTTGGTTATGGACCTTCAGCGGGGCTTACTGCGCAGGTTAATGTTGCGTCCATCAATGAAATTTATGCTGATAAGGTCTTTGCTGTAGCCGCAAGGGGACATTTGAAGGCGAGGGATGTTTTCGACTTGTACTGGATCAGGAAGCAAGGGCAGGCCTCACAAGTCTCAGAAGATAGCCTTGAAACAAGATTAGATATCTACCCGTCTGAAGACCCAGAAAATTGGCTGGAGAAGGCTTCAAGTCGCTTTGCTTCAATGCCTGGAGATGTGGATGCAATTTACCGGGATCTTCAAAGATGGCTCCCTCGATCCTGGCCCTTGTCGAAAGAGATTGCGGCCGAGATGATTGAAGAATCCCGGTTGGCGCTGTCAGACGGGATCAACGTAATGCAGGAATTAGTACGGGAACGCACGTGCCGCCTGGATAGGGAAGCAAATCAATATGATGGACCATCCCTATGAGCAGGAAGACCGTATCAGCGACCGAACGGTTGAAGCAGCTCCCTCCTTTTTTCCGAGGCTCCGATCTAACTATGCGATTTGGCTGGGACTCTAGGCTGGCGTCTCAATATCTGCATGCCTGGAAAAGCCGGGGGCTAATCGAAGGGCTGGGGGGGCATAGCGACGTCTATGCAAACACCCTCTTCTATCCTCATGTCGATTGGAGGCGGGCTACGCTTATGGCGATGCCGACGGCGATCTGTATCGGGATCGAACCTCTCAGGATGGCTGGATGGACAACGCAGATCCAGCAGCGCCCGGACATTGCTGTTCACCAACGGCGTCCGCACTACAAGATTGCGCCTTATAATGTTTTCCCCATGCCGGCAGTATGGATGCGAGAGGTTAGCGAGGGCCTTTCCATCCCCCCGGAGAGGGGCATGATGCCTGCGCTCCGTCCGGCCTGGGCTTTGGCCGATATGGTCAAAAGAGAAGGGTGGGGCGGATGTGGCTTGGATGCAGACGATCTGGACTGGGATAACCTGTCACAAGAAGAGTGGTCGGACTTACGTCACGCCTGTGGTGTGTTGTCCGTAGATTTCGATTTGGAATTTTCTCAGGCGTGCGAACTGGCAGAAAATTGGGAGCTGGACACACCGGCCCCATAAAAGGAGGGCTTACCGGATGCGCCGTAAAGCCCCGCCCTTCAGGGCGGGGAGAATATCAACCTTTCAAATATTCCCGCCAGATACCATTCCCATGATGGAACCGGATTTTCCGAGCGCGTTTCAGCCTTTGAATGGCATTGTATGCGTCTCTGACATAATCCCCTTCAGGGATGTTCTCAGCAACACGCGCGTTCTTGAGAGCTTCAGTCAGTTGACCTACGCTCCCTGGGACAGAAGCCATTATCACGGCGTCGTTTTTAGCGTTTGCTATCTTATCGCGCATTGTTTGTATGAAGATCCATTCAGTCTTTAGTGGCGTGAGGCTCTTTTAAGGACAAATTTGCCAGCGTTCAACATCATCGCTTTGAGGGACTACCTTAACCAAACCTTTTTTGGAAAGCGAATTCAAGGTTGATCTTACTCGTGACATGGTCAAGGCAGGCTCTGACAAATACCGGGATTCCCTGATGAGTTCAGGAGTTCCGGGGTAATTGAGGCGCTTTGCCCAATGATAAACAAGTCTCTGCGTGTCGGTGAGGCTGGCCAGTGGGGCCTTCTTAATCTGGTCTGTCATTTTTCTTTCCTCTCCAATTATCTGATAATTATGATTTATTCCTTATTATATAGCCAGCAAATCGAAATGGCAAACGCGGCATATAAGCCGATGCTCCTCTAAGGCATTTTTTCATTAATCTTAGTGTAAAATTCGAAAAACCATTTCAAGGCGATTGGGCCGGATCACTTTTTTCAGAAATAATTTGGAACTAATTTTTTGTTGGGTATGCTTAACAATGAACTGAGTCGACCCTTCTCTTTGACTGCCACACGAGGCAAGGAGAAATCATTTTGATATGGATTAATCGACAAGCAAGGAGAGAATGGGATGGGATGCCCTCCTATTGTTTCGCAATATTTTAAAGCTCTAAGCATGCGCAGGGGCGAGGCCGCCACATTAACCAGGCCTCTGGTAGTCTCCGGGCAAACTCGATCATTCAGAATCGCAGTTACAGCCTTTGATGGTGACATGGTGATTGCTGATCTGATCTGGGGAGATATGGATGGTAGTGGCAGGAGGATCAGAAACACTACCAAAGAGAAGAAGATGCTGACCGCAGATGTATCCCATGCGACGACAACTGCTGAGGCCCTTCAAGCCATCATTTCTGCCTGCCCAGAGGCAACTGCCGGCATCGCCAGGCCACTACAGTCCGAGGAAACCAGGCGGCCTGACATCGCCTGCATCGATGCTGTGAAACGGTCTCTCCAGAGCCTAGCCAATGGGAAAGGGTTGAAGCCCGGAGAGATCCCCCCGAACAATTCCAGCGCCCTCGCGGTGATCACATATTTTGAGGTCAACGGCACCCTTAGGCCGCCAGAACTGTTATCGGACAAGACCGGAACAGTCAGGGCCCAGTGGAAGAACGTCGCAAGGGGACTGAATTTCTGGCTGCGCTTTAACAAGCCCGGAGACATCGCCTGGAGTATGACCTTCCCGAACCCGCGCACCATGTCTGCTGCGGCTTTGCCTGTAGGGATTGTGAGGGGGAGAGGCGTGAATTCAGGCAAGGCCCCCTCACTAAAGAACCAGAAAAGCTCATGTCGGGTCGATGGTCGCATTCCATCAGGGAATGCTAACGCCGTCGACCCGGTGATGCTGGCTAAGGTAATGGGGATCGAAATCTGAAAGGGGTCAGATCACAACAGCAGCAGCCTTGTGCAGTGCGTTAGGGCGTGAAGTAGGACGCCTTCTGGCTCTTTACTTGAATGGGCTTCAGGTAGATCCGAGACAGACCGTATGGCGCCTGAAAGCTGGCGGATCATATTTGGTTTGTTTTGCATGTAGGCGTTCATTATCTCGGTCTGAGCAAGTTCTCTCAGGTTCTGTTCATGTGCCCAGATTTCGGCCACCTTCTCGATGGTGATGCCGGTGATCGCGGCCTCCATCCGCCGTGCGTCTGCAGCGGTTGACATGCCATACTGAGACAGGCCGAAAGACAGAACGGCCGCGAAAACACCAAGGGTGAAAGCCATATACTGGTGTTTTGTAAGGCCCGTTTCACTCGGAACTTCTGCGTGTGGCAATGTGTCTACGAACCATGAAGCCACGTCAAAACATGCGCTCAGCATAGCCGCTGGTTTAACGTCTTCTCCTGGCAGATCGTTGATACTTGCCTCTGAGATCAGGACGACAACTGTCTCAGATGCGGCGGACGGAGAAGGGGGGAGGCGTGAAATGCATTCGCTATACAATTCGTTGCGTCCTGCGCCATCATCCTCCGTAATAAGGCATCGTTTTTCCTGACCCGGACTTCCGGCATGTGGGAAAATCCACGACCCGGTTACGACCACAAGAACCATTCTCAGGTCGAGTCCAATCAAAGAGGTGGCCTCGACATAGGCCTGTGCGAACTCTCGTGTTTTTACCGGGGCCTCCATAGCCCTGAGTGCATAAGCTTTACGGCTCTGCCCACACAAAAATATAATCATGTTCCACTTTCTTTTTTACATACGAACGTCTGAACGGAGATTTTCCGATCAAGGTTTTTTTTTCAGAATGGCTTAATGTCGCGACCACCGCAGAAGATGTGGAACTTCAGCTTACTGTAGTGGGCCACATGGCCTTGTTATGAGAGAGAATTTACGCGTAATTCCGCCTTAAGTACAGCGTAACTTTTTCCCAAAATGGAGAAAGTGAGGCTAGGGAAGGTGTTGGCATAATGTCGCTGCCTTACTGCCAATTTAGCTTCACGACTCCATATCAAAATGCAGAATCCGTTCTGAAAAAGTCGACTCCTGTCTGGAAGTCGTGGTCCGTTTAAAGGAGTTTTTGTGGCAAATCCAGACTAAAAGAAGCTTGCGACTGTTTCAGAAGTTGCGTGCACTCATTCTATGCCATGACAGGGGCAATGATTCCTGAGGTAAGCACCTCTTCATCCGGTTGGGCATTGGTCGGATCGTTGTACGCCTCGCTTGCCATTTCATCTGCTGCGTGAACATCGCTGATGTGCCGAATGTCGTCCAAAGGTGCGTAGCTGTAAGACAGGGCCGGGGTGTCCGTAGTGCTGGCCCCTTTCCCATGTCGGAATAGTTCCGGCAGCTTCACATCCCCTTCCGGGATACCGATCAGACGGGCAATTCTTTTTTCATCCGTAACCTCTTTCTTGGCCACATAGCGCTGCCAGTTGTCCTGCGTTTCAAGAAAATTTATGTTGTAGTGACCCTTCTGAAGAAGGCGCCTGCGCCAGATCTTTAGTTCGCTGTTCATCTCATTGTAGAGGTCGGCGATGGAGTGGCCTCCGACCTCCACTGTCGTGTCGCCTGATCTGATCTGATTGGTTTTTTCGTCATCAATCCCGTGCATCCACGGGATAATCTTGTGGCATAGCTCAACCAGATGATCTGGGAGCATGTCCTCGGACAAAAACGTTCTTATGCGCATAGCCGGGGCGAGCACAGAAGGCTCCCGCGGTGAGATTGACATGGATGCGTTTACATCTCTCTTTGGTCGGATATCCCACTCCAGTTCACCGCCAATTTCTGTCGTCGCGACGATCTCTGAACCACCAGCAAGAACTCCGCCCGGTACCGGGATGATGAAGTCGCAGGGCCTGATCATTCGTTTGCAGGTTTCTTCAGGCTGCGCCTCACCGTGGCGGGGGATAACCTCCCCATCCGGCCCACGCAGGGGGTCGTTGAATGCGACAGACTGCAGCGCGTAAAGCAGTGGAGCGGCATGGTGTACGGCCTGACAGAAGTCGATGTCCTTGACGTCATTTCTGCGCCTGGAAAACCATCTGGCAAGGCTATACTGATCGATCACGATGTGACTGTTCATGGATCGATAAGAGGCATTGCCTCCGGTGTGGCGGAACAGGTCGGCCGCCATTACGAGTGGCGTAGATCTCTTGTAAACCTCGGGAGAATCCATGTGGAAAATCTCCCGTCTTAAGAAACCGCAGGTGGAGAGCCCGGAGAAATTAGTCGAGGACATACCACTCTTCCTGAAAGCGGTTTTCTTCTCGATGGAAGGATCATCTGGGAGGCTCGTGAACAGTTTTGAGATGCGTGCATTCATCATCCCAACCGGCAGTTTCCTTGTCGTGCCTTTCGAGAGGTTACAGGATTCAAGGAATGCCGATTGAGAGGAATAAAAAATGCGACTTCGGCAGTCACGATAGCTTTCGCTTACGCGCTGCGAATAGCGTCTTGCGATGCCGTACGCGGTAGTAAGGTCGATGATCATAAAAAGGCTTTCTGCTCACGAGTTAACCGATAGATAGTATGACAATTATCTTTGTCATGGAACGCCTACCAAGGAATATTATCCATGAAATAGGGTAGGTAGGGCAGAAATCTTTTCCTGTACAGATGCTCTTATGAGTGGTAGGGGCGGAATTGATGCAGTCCGCCACCCCACCACGACTATTAAGGAGTGGCCCATTTCAAAAAACAAAAAAAACCAAAAAAAGAAAAAATAAAAAAACCAAAAAAACCAAAAAACAAACAAACCCACTTTCTGTTGCCACAGGCATCCTTCGGCGCCGGATTGGGCGTTTTGCTGCCAGAGTTCTCTCTGGGGCCACACTCTGTGTGGTGGCGGATTAAGGAGTGGGGGCCGCCCCCCCCACGTTTGCTGCGCGGCTGGTTGGGTTGGGCGGTATATTCGGCGCGCGACACTTCGTGCCGTGCTGGCCTGGATTGAGGAGTGGCCGCCCGCTGCGCGGGACGGGAGGGGAGTGGTGCCGAAGTTCTGATTCTGGACCCGAAGATTGTTTTTGTCTCCGGAGCTGTTTTCTGGTGCCGGACTTTAGTGAGGTTGCGGGGGCGCTTTCTTTCGGTTGTGACCGTGGGATACTCCCGTGCTTGGTTCGGGACTTGTGTGACGCTCCTCTGGCTCTCCATGGTACAGGGGTGCCTCCCTTGTGGTTCCGGCGTTGCCGCGCGGTATCCGGCGCGGTCGGTTGGCCGTAGTTAAGGAGTGGGTCCTGAGGGCCGCGACCCGCTGCGCGGGACGGGCCGCCCGCGAGCCGCATTCTGCGTCTCTGATGCGGGCCGTCAGGTGCCGCATATGTTTCTGGTGTCGAGCGGGATTTGGTGTCTGAGGCCTGAGGCCTGGTTTTGTTGCCGATTTTGAGTTTGTAGCCGGATCTTTTTCTGGTTCCGGATTTGTCTGTGTTCCCTGTCCGGCTCGACTGTGTGTGGGGTGGTGGTGTCTCGCCGTGCTCTTCCCCGGCTGTAAGCCGTGGCGCGCGCCGTTCGTCACCGAAGTTTGTCTCTGTTTCCAGATTCTTCTGCGTTACCAGACGCCCTCGCCCTGTGGGTGAGGCCGGCCTGTTTGACCCCGGATTTTACCTGTGTTGCCGAAGTTATGTGTGGCTACGAACGTCGCCATTCTGGCTTCTAGATATGTGTGGCACCGTATGGGGGGACGTCTGTCCCCCCATAACTACCGACAAATGGAAACGGATGTGCTGAATTCCGGGAACGCATGGTCTGAATATCAGGAGGGGTGTTCTGGTTTGCGTGAGGAGAGTTCGGCAGAAATACTAGACAATCGACAGAGGGGTTGTAACCGCCGCTATATATGCACGCCGAAATGTCGGAAATTTTCCAGAAAAAGACAGCCGAAACAATAACTTATCCACGTTTTGGAAACGTTTCCCGGAATTTGGAAACGCCTTGAAACGGGGAGGGACGTCATTCCCGGTCTCGTGGGTCGATAATCGCCCATTTTGCGCTGTTTTCTTCGTCGCTTCACCAAACTGGCGATAAATCACGGCTACTCGGCAAAATACGCCCATTTGTGATGGCTCACCATCAACGGCAGTATAAAGTCGTACAGTACGAGAGATCTCAGATCCTTCATTGGCGGAGCGAATAGAGTGGGACAGTGCCTGGTCGCACTGTGTTCCGTAGTTGCCTCATTACCTCGTTGTCTGTGATGTTGTGCCAACACCTCGGGTCGAATGGAGTACAACGCGGTACTGTACGACAAGCATCCAGATGCCATTTTCTCAGCGCGAAGCGTGTCGATCCCTCCCTGCGCCCCACCACAAACCGCCAACGTGCAATGGTGTGTTTGCTGTGACGATATCGTACCGTGTGGTACAAAGGTGCAAGGAAAGTTATGCTCGTATGAGTAGTAAAGCGGTCATTCCTTCCTTCTGATGCGTACTATTTCATCCATCTGATCTGCGCCCGCATGGCGGACGCTAAGTAGTACAAAGTCGTACAGTGCTTGGGGCCTCGGATGGGGGCGCCGGGTGACTGGCGTGGACTGAATGAGGGCCTACAGCTTGAATTCTCTCCCCCTGCAGAGGTGTGAGTGCGTATGTCTTACAATGTGACATGTAGGAGCAAACTGCTCGAAATCGCCCATTATCAGACTTCTTAAACCTTGAAGGCCAGCAAGTCCTTCAAGGAAAGATTACCCCTTGGGTATTTAAGCCTTGAACTTCCACGTTCTGGCCTGTTTGATTGTGGTAATAATCTGAATTTCTGATCAGGAAAAACCTATGGTGCTTTATCGGCAACGCTTCTTCTCCATGTGCGCGCTGGTATCGGGGGCACTGACTCTATCGGCTTGCGGAGATCACTATGAGAGCTATAGAGCACCTTCCCCGATAGACGTTCCTTATTCTCCGGAAATACGGGAAGAGGCTGACCAAATGCTCGCTCAGGCGGCGATGCGCGTGAAAGATGCGCAGACAAAAATGGCCATGGTCGCTGCCGCTAGAACACCCCCTCCGGCCTCTGCAATAGACGAGAGTGGCCTCCCTCCGGAACTTCAGGCCAAAACCACGATTGATTTCACGGGCCCCGGTGTTGAGGTGGCTAAGAGGCTGGCTGAAAGCATCGGTTATGGGTTCATCGAAACCGGAGGCGATGCGAAAGCTCCGGGTATCGTGACGGTTCAGATGCAGGACATGTCAGTGGCCAAAGTTCTCGAAGATGTCGGGCTGCAGGTTCAGCAGTATGCGACCCTGATTGTGGATCCAACTCAGAGAAGAATTGAGTATCGGAATGAGTCGATTCGTCGCTCAGAGCGATCCTCTCCGGCGAAAATTTCTGATCAGAAATCTCATCCGGCGCGCGCTCCGAAGAGAGTGTCTAAGCCGGCAAAGAAGCCTGTCGCCCGTTTCCGGGATGCGAATTGCCATTGCACAAAATCGGCTTCCGTAAGCGTCGGGAATCTTCCCGCGGGGTTCGTTTCAGCGACTGGAGCATCTGAATGAAACGGATGAATTTTATCTCTGCCTTGGCGTGCGGGGTTAGCCTGTTTGGCGTCCTTGCAAGCGAAGCCTTTGCACAGGATCAAGATCATCCGGAAGACATACTTAGTGTTGACAGGACAGGTGAGCCGCTCCCTGTAAATCCCACCTATCGGGCCGGACAACTCAATCAACGTCCTCTGCAATTACCCAGCCTGAAAGACCTCGAAAACATGCGGGCCGGGTCGTCCGACAAGATGACACAGAAAGAGCAACTCCATATGGGAGCGATGCGAGACGCGGCTATATCCTACGGCTCAAGGATAGGGAAGACCTGGGGGGCACAGCAGATTAATGCGATGCTTGATTCCCAGTCCGGCCGCCTGTCTGTCATTTTTGATTTCAACAAACTCGTGGTCATTCAGCCCGGCGGCGTAGCCATTCTTCCACCGGTCATTTCCGAAAGCCAGGACACATTCGAACAGGCGGATGCTGGTAATTCAGTACGTGTGGCGGACCGGTATTACAGGATACTCTCACCGGCCAGGCTGGCAAAAATATCTCCGACCTGGGAGAGCTATCTTCGGCAGCATGTTCCCACAAAAGCACCCACGTTACCGTCAGACGAATTGCTCCCGAAGAATGATTCCGAGCGCTCTCTCTGGAAAGACTATGTCCACCAAGGGTGGGACGATGGCCAGCATCTAGCCTTCGTCAATTACAAGGTCAGTCTGGCGCGTCTTGAGCGCGACTATAAGGGCATGGTCCGATACAAAGTCCTACTGGAAGAGAACAAAGTTAGCGCCCCTATGGTGGCTACGGGAGACCTTGGCGTTACCGGCACGGGGATGGATATGCGTGAAAATGATCGCACATACCGGATCACCTCTCCCTCACTTCTGAATGTTCGACACCCTGATCAGGACAGGGCCATTCCGTCTTCCGAACCGCCAGAAGCTGCGGCCATGCCACCCGGCCGTGTCAGCATGGAAAACCTGCCTGACCAGACTAAAGACGCATGGCCGGATGCCATGCCCCAGTGAAACTGGATGTATAGGATTAGATGACATGGCGGAGGAGAAGGATTTAGAGACGGTCAAACAAGAGGAGACTGCCAACTCTTTCTTCTCCCGCGGTGAGGATATCGGCCAATATCCTGACATGCCTCATGTCCTCATCCAGGACGCTGTTGATAACCTGCTGAGCTGGTGCATACAGAACAAAGTTAAAGACATAAACATTGAGACGGGTAAGCGCTTGTGGGTGCTTGTCGGTGGTCGACGGCAGGTTATCTCTGATCGTATTCTGAGCCATGATGAGGTCTCAGGGATACTGAATTATTTCTATAAGGCGGAGAACGCTGCCGGTATGGTGGCTGGTGGTTCTCCAACCGATTTCGGCTACAATATTAAGGTCGGCCCCAATCGCAAAGCCCGCATTAATCTCAGGATCAACGCGACAGCCGGACTGGATGTAAGATCCGGTGGCACAGGCCTTCAGATCACACTCCGGGTGATATCCGATAAGCCTATCCCGCTTGATCTGTTAAACGTCCCGCAGGAAATGAAGGACTATTTCCGGGCACAGCAGGGGCTGAACCTGATCTGCGGTCCCACGGGGTCCGGCAAATCTGTTCTGGCGTCCTCCTTGATAGATTGGAGATGCCGACAGGAAGGAGCTTATGAGAAAGTCATAGAACTCGCGCAGCCCATCGAGACCGTATATCCCGATAATGAATATCCAGACAGCCACGTTTTCCAGTCTGAAGTTGGGAAGCATATTACGCTGCATGGTCCTCGCCCGGACCCTGCCGAAATCTGGGCTTCAGCCGTAGGCAATACCCTCCGCCGTGGTCCATCTATGATCTACGTGACTGAGGCCCGCGGCCGGGTAACTATGGAAGCCATGCTTCGTGGTGCGCAGACCGGGCACTTGGTTCTATCTACGGTACATACTATTGGCGTCTCCGAGACGATCGGTCGTATCGTGATGGAATTCCCCGAAGAAAGTCGCCGCAGCATTGCGCTGGATCTTCTTGCAGCTCTCAACCTCGTTGCGTGCCAGTTGCTTGTTCCCATGATCGGTGGAGGTGTAACCGCCGTGCGCGAATACATGGTTTTCGACGACAGGGTGAAAACTATTTTATGCGCATCCGATTACTCTGAATGGACACAGATCATCCGCGAAATGCTCAAGAGCGGACGTGTCATTGGGCAGACAATGGCGCAAGATGCCAGAAGGGCTATGGCTGCCGGAGTAATCTCCTGGGACACATGCGAGGCTGTTTCTGCGCGGACCAGTGATGAGACTTCTATCGTCAGGCTTGCTTCGGCTCCCGACATTCTAGAGAGGCTTGAACGCGCCGCTCAGATAGAAAGTCAGATAGAAAGTGAGAAGAAGCTCGGTCGGACACTAGGCGATGCCGACATGATCCGCTTTCTGGCAACTCTGCAGGTCGAAAAGGGTGACGACCTCCTGATGAATGTTGGCCTCCCGGCTAAGATCAAAGGAGACAAGGGGACACACAATGCGTCCAGGCATATTCTGACAGATGCCTCGATGGACCGGATTGCGGGCGGTCTATTGCTGGCGGAAGACCTTGCCAGCTTTATTAAGACGAAAGAGTTTAGTCGTTCTTTGGAATTGGAAGGGATTGGTCGCTTCCGCGTTAACCTGTTCGTGCAGCGTGGTCACACGGGGATGGCAATACGTCGGATCAACGCTGAAATGCCGACGTTTGAATCCCACCGACTTCCAGAGATTCTGAAGGTGATGTCCTTGTTGCGTCGTGGAATTTTCCTCGTAACCGGCGAAACAGGCTCAGGGAAATCAACCACCCTTGCTGCCATGATAAACTGGCGCAACCGGCATGCTGATGGCGAACACATCATCACCATAGAAAACCCAATCGAATATGTTCACGACCCTATCAAATGCATCATCACCCAAAGGGAGGTGGGGAGGGATACGCAATCATTTGAAGCAGCAGTGATCGCGGCCCTCCGGCAAAACCCAGATGCCCTGCTGATTGGTGAAATTCGGGAAATTATGGTGATGAGGCAGGCGCTGGTCGCGTCGGACACCGGTCATCCGGTTTATGGAACGCTGCATGCGAACTCTGCCTATGTGACGATCAATCGTATCGTGGCCATGTACCCATACCAGGAGCGGGAAATGGTCCTCCTGTCTCTCTCCCTCAATCTTAAAGGTGTGCTGAGCCAGAGGCTTGTCAAACGGAAGGATGGGGAAGGCCGCGTGCTTGCAACAGAGCTGATGTTGAACAAGGGGAAAATTACGGATCTGATCAGAGAGGGGAAAACCCACCTGATCCGAGACGCAATGCGAGAAAGCCCCGGAATGTGGACGATGGAGCAGTCCCTGGCGGATCTGGTGATTGCAGATGTCATATCACTTACAGAGGCCATGCTGGAGAGCGACTGGCCGGAGGAAGTCCAGGAGCTGGTCGATAAGGCACTACCTGTTCGGCAGTAGGTGCTAAGACAAGGATCTGCCTTCCTCTATCGGCTTTTGAGCTGCCTATCGGCAGTAGAGATCTCAAGCTATCTTCAATTAAACTACCTTGCGGCAGACACGGGCCTCGGAAGTCCGCAAAATTTGCGGCGATTGCGTTTCGTTTCACCGCATGCGGAGGTCTTTGCGTATATCTCTCTCCTCAAAAGGCTTTACCTGGATCAATGGAATATTCGCTGAGGCAAGGATAGATGAAATAAGAGCATCCCTTTCCATTCTGTCCGGGCGGTTGTGTGTGGAGTCATTGAGTTCATAGACGAGAACTACAGCGCGCTTTCGAGAGTTGTATATGACGAAATCAGCACTTTTCCCGAAAATCTTTTTATTCGCATTATAGCGAGTGTATCTGTCGTAGTCCTCGGATACCTGAATGAAATCTGCGTACCGGACCTGTGTGAAGCACTCAAGGTCTCTTGATAAAACGGCTTTGACTTCACGGAAGAAATTGACCTCCCAGTCCGTCATTAGCGGGGTCGCGTCATAAATAAGACCGTCTACTCCTAAAGGTCTCTTCTTTTTCTTCGCATGCGGAGTGAGGAGCCCAGTCTTTCCCGACGTCTTTAGGACAAGCAGCCCGACGACGAGAATGCAGGCGAGCAGGATCAGGAAGGGGGATAGATTATGCGCTGTGCCAATGATGGTGGGTATAAAACCAGGCATAGACGTTCTGCGTTTTAACCTTGCGCCGTAGGTAAACAGATATTTGCTGTCTCGGCAACAAGGCTAACGATCAGGAGGCGTCAAAGTGAAGAGTAAATTACTTTGGTTGAAAAAGCATAGTTGAGGGCGCGGATAAATTCAGATGAAAAAGTCGTCTACCGATATTGATTGCGATTTCAGATCTATTGTCAGGCCTGCAGCTTGAGATCTGCTGGGGTAATCTTTGCTCCTTTGCAGGGCGGCGACCATTGCTCCTCCGCGTTTCATCAAACGATCCGCCTGCCAGACAAGCATGGGGTTGGGTAGAGCGTAATGGTTTGCGGACATCAGAGCATCAATGGCTCTCTCTTCCTGCCCCGGCCCCAAGATTTTGCATAGCGTTAGGTAGGCAGCGGCCTGGGACCTGCTGACCCCTCCGTGACAGTGCGCAATCAGGGTTTTAGACGACTGCTGCCCCTCTTCAATCAGACGGTCTATCTCCCTAAGGAGTAGCCAGGTCTTTCGCCCGGTGATCAGGTGAGGGGTGCTTGAGCCATACTCATCCCTAAAGGCCGATACGGTACGGCGGCGCGCTAAGGGTGATAGGTCAGCTTCAGCAAAGTGGCAGTCGTGGATTTCGCACCAATGATGTCTGGTAAGCGGCGGAAGCTGTGGAAAAGGCTCCTCAGTCTCATCCCTGGGCATGACGGACAGAACCAGGTCTGGCCTGTGAGCAGTAATCGCATAAGGAACAACTCTCAGGGGGATAGCGAACAGTGTCAGAGAGGGCACGCCTGCCTCAGAAGAATGAGTGGGGGCGCGCTAACACGGCCTTGCAGATGGCAGCCAGGAGGCCTCCTTCTCCATCAGGAGGATTGATATCAGGCGTGGCCAGGCGTGAATGTGCATTGGCATTCTTCACGTGCAGTACTGTGCCCTCCGAGGGGTTCAGCGCAATCGTATATGGGCCAGCCTGAATTTGCGCGTGATCGGCCGAGGTCTCCTGATAGGCGATGCGCATGCTGATAGATCTGTTAAGCCCTGTAGATTGTGGGGGGAACTCAAGGGAAAAAATCTGTCTGGTTGCCTTGGAGACTGAGTGATGCGCCAGGCGCAGCGCCTTGTTTTGCCCGGAAGCACTGTAAGTGATGATGCTTTCGTCCAGACCTTTGGGCGATTTACGATGGCGCCAAAATAAAGACACCTTTTCCCCAGTGCGAAGAGAAAATTCTTCTGCCGAGGCATCCGGGCTGGTCTTCTCCAGCACTGCAGGATTGGCGGGCGCGGGAGAAGCCCACATTCTTTTCCGTTTACGAGCCATTTTAAATTCCTGTTTTCATATGATGGCATTTACTCGGGAAGGGGCGAAATTTTCTCACTGATCCCCAAATCATGAGGAACGTATAACGTATAGCCAGCACGTATTCTTGAGGCAAATCCCCAACGGCCTCAACGCCATAAGAGGGGAAATAATCCTTGGTAGCAGACCTTTGCGGCCATCCCCGGTGAAGGGAGATCTTTCTTGAATGGACCTGCCATGGAGGCATCCCCTCCGAAGAGGCGAACATCAGTATCGTGCCAGCGGTTGATCCCCGGATAAACGGGGAAAACAATGCCAAGAGGGCGTTTCGGAACCATTAGGCGACTTTTGGCTAACGGTCCATCCCCGCACACACGGGGAAGAAAAAGAATTACGCCCTGCGGCCGGATCATCCCCATGTGCGCTCAAATGCGTAAGTGAGGAAACAATGCTTGCTCTGCGCCCCGACCGCACGGGGAACGTATAGGACGCACCACTGGCCCATCCCCATTAAAACCGGGGATAAAGTCAGTTTGATTTTTGGCTCATCCCCGCACACGTGGGGAACACTGATTAGTGCCCTTACAGACTTCCTCACTCCATGGTTGATCCCCGCGCGGGGGAACGCACTTTAGCTAAATGTGCTCCTACAAAGCCTTTAGGCCCATCCCCCCTATGCGCGGGGAACGCTGGTTAGTGCCCTTACAGACTTCCTTACGCCATGGTTGATCCCCGCATACGCGGGGAACACAGATCTCAAATCTCGGCGAATAACCGGTTCACCCCCGTACGTGCGGGGAACACGTGATAGACACTATCGCGGCAACAAATTCAAGTGGCCCATCCCCGCACACGCGGGGAACATTCTTTCTGACCAGACGTCGGGATAGTCTTGATTTGGTTTATATCCAACGAAAGCCGATTAGCCATCCCCCCGAGAATGAGTGCTCTCAAATTTATCTAGGCGCGTGTAACGTTCCTCAAGGAAAATGCTATATGCAGAAGGGTAAAGGCTAGAGCCACATACCTTGGCGAATTCATTCGTCCAGAAAGCGATATCCTTCGCAGGCGACGCGAACACAACAGCCTCCCATCCCATCACGCGCAGACGCATTATGGCCATATCAAAGCATTTGCGCCAGACGCGGAAAGAATGCTTTTCGGCTACCAGGGCCATCTGCAATTCCTGTGCAAGCACTGCTGTGGAACCTCCTAACCTCGCGGATTGGAGAGGATCGCGCAGGGCACGAAGAAGGGCGGTGGCTCCCTCCCATGTCAAAGCTCGTTCGAGTTTTTCCGGGGTGATGGGGTCATAACGATAGATCGCGATCCACAACAACCCGGACACGATCGCATTAAGCAAGGTTACACCCCGGCCGCGCCACATCTGATCGTCAAGATCGGCCAGGTTGGCGATGGTCCGGACGATATAGTCTCTTTCTTCCCTCATGCGCGACGCGGCCGGCAAGCCATTCAGGATCAGTCGGTCATCTGACAACCAGCAAGTCGCACGGGAATACAGACGCATGAGGACCTCCGGGTCGTCACACCCATCCGGCTGCAATGCCTTCAAACGGGTAGCGAACCGAACTGGCGCAGCATACGGATCAACCAAAAGGCATGTTTTAGGTTTGGGCCATGCGCCTGATGCAACTGCTGTTTTCAACCCCTGATAGGTGTTGAACCCGAAGGACGCCGCGACCGCTTCAGCGATATGACACAGCTTCACAGAGCGATCAGGATATTGCTGCTTAATGAGCGTGCTGAAGTCGTTACGAATGCCACGAATGGCATCGGACACGTCATGCGAGGAGAAAGATCTCACAATCATCAAGCCCATTCATTGCGATCGCCGATTACACGCATCATGGAATGACGCTTGGAGAGGATTAGGTTTCGATATGCCTGTTTAACCCGGCGACAGGTTCAGGAGGCCCCTTTATCCAAGGAATGCCGTCCGCTCTTCTCAATGTCAATAAATGTTCGGAACCGATAGGATTTGAGAACCACAAATTAAGAAGAGATGCGAAATTCAGTTTGATTTCGGGTTCATCCCCGCACACGCGGGAAACACAACACCCGAGCCTCGCAGCATATCTTCCCAAGGCTGGCGGTTCATCCCCGCACACGCGGGAAACACGACCGGTTGGGCCGCATTCTGTCGGAGCGGCTCGGTTCATCCCCGCACACGCGGGAAACACTTCAGCCGCTTTTGTTACGATTCCTAGGCTAGCGGTTCATCCCCGCACACGCGGGAAACACACCCTGAGGCTCTGAGGTGGCTAGCAGACCGACGGTTCATCCCCGCACACGCGGGAAACACTCTTTCTGGAAACTATTGTTTCAAAATGTTTTTTTTGATGTCAAAGAAACTACCAGATTTTTAAGGGATTCTTGAGGTGATGTCCAGTCTGAATAGATCGGGCCTCAGCAGATTTTCCTTGGAAACTCATTCTCTTTCTGATCGCCTGCCAGCCACGCGGAGGGATCTCCCATGGCGGCTTCGATTTCGTCCGGCTGAAGCTCAGGCATTCCGATCTGGCCCCTTATGAGGTTCTCTCGGCGGATAGTTGACCGGAGCACATCTTCAGGAGTGGTGGAGCAGGATCTCTCGAACGAGGCTTCAGCGGCTCTTGCGTGATCCAGGATGGCAAGGAAGGTGTCTTTGTCAGGATATTTCTCCCAGCCGGAATCTTCCACAAGGCAGCGCTGTGCCTCTTCAGGTCTTATTTGTGTCCATGTGGACCAGGGTGAGTGGAAACGTATCGTCCTTGAGATAGTCTGGCGAGCGACAGCGTCCCATGTTTCTTCTGACGGCGCATTAAGATGGGCCAGTATGAGATCACGGACGGGCTTCTGAAGTGGACCATTCTTATCGCCAAGCCCCCGAAACAGCCATGGGACGGACTGGGACTGGCCCGACATTGAGTCGCTTCCGTCGCATTTCGTTGTCGAGTTGTTCTCTTCCTGCGCGAGCGCGCTCATGCGCTGATGGCTCAGGTCAAGCATGAGAAGAGGGGGAATGAAGCGCTGGTTTACAGCGATGCAATCAGAGATGGCTTCAACCGCCTCGACTTCCGATAATGCGCGCAGGCGCCTCAGGTCGGTTGCCGGTGGATGTCTGACTGCATCTGCACCTTCGCCATGCACCTTGCGAATGATCGCCGATAGATCGTTGGGGGCTGAAATGAAGCGAGCATGAAGGGATGGGTCTTCGACGAAATGGACGATAATCGTCCCGTCTTTAGATCTGGTTTCGATAGCTATGCGAGAAAGTGGCGTGCTTTCTGTGACGTAATAGAGATCGGGTATTCCACTCCATTCTATCGCGAAAGCCCGACCGTTCTTGTGTGTCCAAAGCCGCCAGTCATTTTCCAAATCTCGCGTCCCCGCAATGGCCTTGCGAAGGCTCAATTTAGAAAATGTGTCCATAGTCATAGGTGCCTTTGCTTCGTTTTGAATTCTTATAATCCAAAAAGGAATGATTTCTAGGGCGGAAATTTCACTCTGAAGGATAAATGCCGAGCAGTGATTAAGGATTAATAGCGATAATCAATTTCCGTTTCCTGCACCACAGACCCGTCCGGAATTTCTATCCCGCCGAAGTTGGCCGCAAGTGGGAGGGGCTGCGCGCCTGGAACGCTTCCGAACCTTTGGGTTTCGGCATTATAGATGCCAGCGTGGACTGTATCCCATGTGTTGTTTTTTATGTCATTGGCGACGAGGCCTGCCATATTCACAGGATAATCCATGTCGATCTGGTCGGGCGTCCAGTAGGTCACCATCCACTGGCCATCTGTTACGCTGGTGAAGGTCGTCTCGTAGCTGATTGTCTGGCCCATCTCAATCGGATCGGGAGTGACTATCCCTACGGCACATTTGTTGGCTATGGGATGTGCGTCGGTTCCAGTGGGCCAGCATTTCTGGAGAGCCAGGCTGTGATAGTGCTCCATCTGGAGGGCGACAACGGCCGCCCTTTGCCTCGCCTGCTCCTCTGCGTCAGAACCATGCATCGGCATGGCATTGTATGTCAGCAACGTCATAAAGAGAATGATGAAGACGATATACATAAGACGGGATCAGGCGAGGGGGTGCCCGGCTTAGTTGCCGGGCTTGGTGATGTAGATGAAGTTGTAGCTTTGAGCACCACCGGTCGAGGCGCAAGCGGCCTCCGCCTCTTGAGCTGTCATCTGCGCCTGCGCGCCTGCGGTGCCGTTGACAGTAACAGAGATTGTTCCATCGCCGACAGGCTTGGTGGCAAGGGATTCACATGCGCTCTGTGAAACACCAGGCATAGTGATGCTCAGGGAATCGTTGGATTGCTCTGTCGTTGCCGCAGCAATCGTAACCTGGCCGTTGAACGGATCGATGATCTCGGTCTTGTCCTGGTTGGTATAAGCAGGAGCGATACCGTCCTTGGCAATTGCCCCGATATCGATATCACAACCATTCCCGCTGCCGCCGTAGTTGCCATTGGGGCAAAGGTCAGCCGCACTCTGGTTGATTTCCGCCAGCAGCGTGAGCGTTGAATCCACTTTCTGGCGCGTAAACATGTTGTTGATCTGGTTGACAGCGAGTGCCACCAAGATTGCCAGAACAATCAGGCCGGCAGAGATCTGAAGTGGCGTAAAGCCAGCTTCGTCTTTTTTCCTCTTGGGAGTTATTCTCGCCACCCACGGTAAGTTCATGTGCGCGGAGGGTTTCCCCACCTCCTTCGGAAGCGTCACGGCTCCGGCTGGTGCCTCCAGATGGCAATGGAGGGAATGTGGCTGCGATGTCGGCATATTTCAATCCTCGGTATGGATAACTGCCTCTTAGTCTGAGGGCGAGATGGAATTAGGATTGCTGGGGCCAATTATCGCGGACTGCTGGGGGCCTCTACTCTCCTGTGAACACAAGGTTAGAAAGCGAAAGGGGCAGTTTCCAATAAAAAAGTAATCGACAGGCTATTAAAGCTGCCGTCGTTAATGTGTCGTTAATATACAAAGATTATTTACCCGCTAGTTGCATCTCAAGCAAGGAAAGGGCGCTGCCGAAGAATACAAGAACACCATAGAACATGATTTGGGTGATGACGTTAACGGTGGCAATGATTTGCTTTGTCCTGCCGACGCCTGATATCAGCCATTTCCGGCCTACGATTTCCAGTTTTTTATCGAATGTTGAAGGATTTTTTGAGTAAGCCCTCAATATGATAGTTGTCTCTTTAGATGGGAACTCCAGCCCTGTTTCATAGAGAGCGTCCCCCATGGTTTTACCACCTGATCCAAGTATGTGTCGGGTGGCTAGAAGGCGTTCAATAAGCCACGGAGACGCCCCCTTTGTCATCATTTGAAGGATTTGTTTTTCAGGCATCCCGGAACGACGCAGAGAGGAGATTGTCAGTAGAAAACTTCCCCCCATCAGAATTCGGTAAACTGACCATGGGGGTAATCTGTCAAAAAACACTCTAGTGCGACCGGTCCATCTCGGTATGGAATAGGCAATGGCAATTATACCTCCGATGACTACCGATATAATGGGCACTAATGTGGCAATCAGGTTCTGACTCATCCACAGGGCCGCATAGGGGACACCAGACCATTTATCCGGAGGAAGGATTAGTGCGAACTGGGGGATAACCCTTGAAGAAAATACGTAATAAAGACCTAGCGACATAATCACTGAAATAATTGGCTCTTTTGCTGCTTCTTTGATAGCGGTTTTGATCTGGATTTCCCCATCCATAACGAAAATTACATCACGAAGAGATTGAGCTATTTGCCCGGTTTTGCCGCTGGCGGCGATTGCCATGCGTTCGCGTGCAGGAACCCACTCAGCAACGGCATCAGATAATGGGATTGTTTTTTCGACTTTGTCGCGCCAGTCCCTGGCAATGTATGCCAGTAAAGCATTTGGCTTCTTACCATCTTCTGAGGCGACCTCATAAATCAGCTTTAATGCGTCACTGATAGAATCCCCCTGATCGGCAAGGTTTTCCAGCATGTCATACATCTTAATCCGATTGGTGGCAGTGAACCTCAGTTTATTGACCTGCAAAAGCAATCTCTGAGGGTCAATGCCGGCCAGCGCAAGGATGTCGCTAAAGCTCATAATGTTTGTTCTTTTCCTGATTGTCAGGCATCAGATCCAAACCATTTCTCACCTTTGGTTTTGAGAAGATGGAGGATGCGCTCTTTCTGCAGGGGGCGCGAATTCTCCAGCACTCCCAGAAGATCCCGCGGGTCAATAATCCCGAATGCTACTTTCAGCGCCGCATGTTCCGCAATGAGCATGCCGCCAAGCTGATTTAGCCAGTAAGTCGTTGCTCCCTTTGTCTCATTATCGCGCAGAAGGCTTAGGAACCTGCCGTCAGGCTTTATCACCTCCGCGATAAGGTCTCTTCCTGTCGCTCCGTAACGGCACCCGTCATTGCCGCAGCCGTTTTGGGAAAGGGTAGAGCCTGAATTGAGGATGCGGATGCGATGGAGGTACTCTTCAGGGATAATATTTTCTATTATTTTGTATTCGGTTTCAGACCGCTTCCCTGTTTTTACGGCCTCTTCGTAAGAAATGCTGCAGTGAGGGCAGAGTTTGGTAGCCACTCTTTGAGAGACCCAAAGACCCATGACGTGGGGGCTAAGGGCATCCCTTCTATCGATCCCCATTCCCGCAAGACGCCCCGGAATGCTCATTGCATTTTCGCCATGCATTGCGCCCATAGTCTTGAAATCGGCTGCAGCGCTAATCGCTAGTTCAGCACTCTTTTTGTCGCGAATTTCAGAAATCACGACCGAGTTGTAAGCCAGGATTATGTCGGAGGTCATTCTCAATGTCGTTGTCAGGCCATTCCCTGTCGGCCCTGACACAATGAGAAGGCTCTTTCTGCCCTCTTGCCGCCAGGCATAGAACTCCTTGACCTGATCCTGAGTGAAGCCTGCTTGGATCAATGGATGGTGGCCCGGAAAAGATCCGACAGCAGCATATGGAGGGATGGCTATTTCGTCAGAAGAAGTGACAATTGCTGTATTGTTGGTGGCCGTCATGATTTGGAGGCTTTCTCTCTGGTAGATCCTTCCTCAAGTTTATCCTTTGAAATTACAGATCCAAACCATTTCTCACCTTTGTCTTTGAGTAGGGTAAGTATCCTATCCTTTTTCAGCGCGCCGGGATTTTCTGAAACGCCGAGAAGTTCTTGAGGATCTATGATCCCAAAGGCCGTTTTAAGCATGGCATGTTCCTCAAGAAGCATGCCCCCGAGTTCATCTAGCCAATACTGCTCCGCTTTTTCAGTCTCCATGTCGCGCAGATATTTGATGAAGGTTTTATCTGGCTCGATGACTTCAGCGATAATCGTGGCCCCGGACTGGCCGTAGCGACACCCCTTTTTCCCGCACCCGAGCATTTTCTCGGACATAACCGGGTTGATCATGCGGAGGTTGGGAAAATACTCCTCTGGGATAATGTTCTGAACGCTTTCGCATTCAAACTGTGACCGCAAGCCTTTCTTGACGCCCTCCGTGTAAGGAATGCTGCAATGAGGGCAGAGCACGCCAACAAGCCTCTGTGAGACCCACATCTTCATGATGGATGCGTCCAGAGCGTTCATTTTGTCGACGCCCATATCCATGATTCGAGAGGGTATGGTGATTGCATGGTCACAGTGTGTGGTGGACATCATGAGATGCCCTGTACGCGATGCGTGGATAGCCTGATCAGAGGATTCCTGATCGCGCATTTCGGAAACGATAATCACGTCGGGATCCGAGCGCACCATTGCTTTAAGACCAACTCTGTATTCCGAGCTGGGAACAGATGTCTGGAACGCACCGAGGATCGGCTGCTCAACGGGATCTTCGAGCGTGTTGATTGCGATCCTGGTCTCTCTCTCGAAATACAGGATCGTCGCATTCATCGTGAGAGTGGTGGTTTTGCCACTCCCCGTGGGACCGGACAGGATCAGCAGGCCAGATTTCTTTTGCCGGAAGCGCGCGAATGCGTCGTCATGATCAGGAGTGAAGCCGGCCTTCAGGAAAGGCTTGTCTTCGGGACGAATGCGGCGAGGTTCTTTATTCAGACGTATTACGCATTGCCTCGCGCCATTGGAGCCGGGGTTCCAATGAAGGCGCAGGCTTTGTATGCCGTGGGGGAGCGTATACTCCCCAGGGCGCATGTTCTTGTCTTGAAACTTACCTGGCTCATAATGTGGGTCTCCCTCCGTCGCGAGTATCGCTGCGACGTGACATAATTGCTGCCCTACAGCAAAGGTCTCGTGTGAATAGTTTCTGATCTGTCCATAGATCCTAAAATTGATCGCGCACCCTTCTGGGAGTGTATCAATATGGATATCAGACGCACCGGCTCGGGCTGCACTCGTATAGATCGAAAACAACTTCTTCTGGATGCTGTTGACTTCCTCGCCGGTCATATTCTGACCGCCGGATTGGCCCAGAAAATATGAGGTGCCAAGATTGTTAATCTCTGGGATCGCCTTGAGCGGGACTGAGACGTCTCCGTTGACTATATAGCCAGCCTTTTGGATCAGGTCTTTGGCCTCGGCCACCACCGGGTCCAGGCGCTTCTTCTCCGGGTGGACAAATTGCCCCGGCGCTCCCTCTCTATCCTCTTCTCCTGACAAAAGGACGAAAGCAGCCATTTCACGGTGCTTCTCATTCAATCCCGGTATTGGCGATCCCAGGCCGGTAACAACTATCCGCGCCTCTTCCTTGATTTCATCGACAAAAGAGTCGACGTCTCTTTGACTTTCAAACTTCTGAAGAAGAAGTTTCTCGCCTGTACGAGCGGGCATGCTGGAGGAGCCTGCCCCCAAAGGACGCATGTCGCGGGATAATGGATTTTTGGCGTTTTTGGCCTGGTGCTTCGTGTCTGTCGTCAGCCAGGCAATTATCTTGGCAAAGCTCAGCGAAGATGATTTCCGTCTCCCATCCTTCCTGGAGCTTGGGACTGGTCTGGGGCTATTCTTCTTGGAGACGGAGGTGTCAGTGGTCAGCCACTTAAGTAGACCTCCTCCGCTCGCATTCGTTTTCTTCTTATGCTTTTTGACAGCCACGTGAGAGCTACCTTTGGATAGGTCCCATCAGCGTTGGAGCGCAGGAGCTGACACCGGGGGTGGGGGCATTTTCGGAGGGGTAAAGTTAAAAACCGGACCTGCTCGGCGCGCACTGCTTTGCTGGTTGCCGGTCGAACGACCATCTTTTGAGGCAGGTTTCTCGTCTTCCACTTTGGGGCGAGTTTTTGGGACCTGATTACCCCAACTCAGTGGGACAATATGCCCGGTGCGTGCGTCTTTCACTGTAACGACCTTTTCGCTGATGCTGGCGATAGTCACGCCTTCCTGGACCACGTCCCCGACGCCGACGTTGTCCAGCGCTCCTTCGTAGGGCACTAGGATGTCGGCAGTCATTCGCCCATTGAAGTCCGCACTGGTTTCGGTCACGACCGGATATGGATCCTGCGGCGGCTTTTGTGGCGGGTCAGCCTTCTGGGATTGAGCCTTCATGCTTTCAATTTCTTCACGCAACTGCTCCATTTCAGAGTTGGAGGTTCCGCGTTCCGTCGCTCCTGATGAATTTCCGGTGGCGGATTTAGTGCCGTCTTTGCCTTTCTGCTCGATTTTTTCATTGGCCGCGATCTGCTCTTTGTGAGGATCATAAGCAGTTGACCATGCCTTGATGGCGGCAGCCAGGTGGCGGTTGCGCGCATCGAGAAGCTTGATCTGCACCTCTTCGTCAGAAAGCTGGTCGACTATCCCGGCCTCCTTGTTGGTGATCTTGGCAGGCTTGAGATTACCGTTGCCTATTGCGAGCCCTTTAAGCCGATCCGAGATCTGATCGTTCATCCGGTCGAAAGTCGCCTGAACCCGGCCATCTTCCTGCGACATCGGCTCGCTGGCCAGTGGCAAATCCGGGGGTGGGGCCGCGACTGTGCGGCCGTTCTTGCCCTCGGCCGTCATCATGCTTCCGAAAGGCACGCCAGCGTTAGGGCGCGCTGTGGCAAAAGGAACTGCCTCAGAAATCTGGCCGCCTGAGACAGGCCCCTGTGGAGCCACTGCCGCGGGTATGGCAACGGCGGAGTGGGAGCCTAGGACACCAAGGACTCCCGTCACGAGGATAGCCAGTGAAGCCTTCCGAACCGGAGCAGATCTCTTATGGTGCATCACGTGCCTCGCGCGCCTTATTTCCCATAGGCGCGGGAGGGGTCCTCGCGCCTTGCTTGTTTTTCTCGTCTTCCGGCTGCACTTCAGCAGCAAACTTAGCCTTATGCTCTGCCAGGGTTTCCTGACGGAATGTCACCCCCACAACAGTCGGGATGGGTAGCCTTTCATAAGCCGTACCTGAGACGCGCCATTCCCACTTTTCAGGGTCAAAGATAACCTCTTCTGCCCTGAGGGCGGGTAGGGCTGCCAAGTATGGATATAATGTTACCGGATCAAGAGCAGTATTGAAGGAAAAAGAGACATGCTTCTCGATACTGAACTTGTCAGCTTTCCCGTGAAGGCCCGGTTTCCTGAATGTTGTTCCTACGATGGTGTCCTGCGTTAAGCCTACACCCTTCTCCTGTACATTCTCTATGAGGTAGCGCCTAACTGAGACGGTATCAGACGTCGCCACGTTATGACCCATTACATTGGCCTTGGGGAACTGGAACGAGACTGGCCTGCTTGCCACAATGTTCTTGCCGGACTCATGGATCGAAAAGTGCACTCCAGTCCGATTAAACTGATAGCTCAGCCACGAAATTTTCCCGTATGTTCTCGAAATGGTGGATGCGATTTCCCATTTATTGTCTGTAGGATCACTATTTTCTACGGGCTGACAGGTGACATTTTTTGTCTCCCAGCCAGCAAGGATTATCGGTGTCTGCTTTATAGCCTGAATGCATGCATCAATTGGGTAAATACCATGCACAATACCTTCCCATGGAAATACGGGGAGGGGGATGATAATGCCGACCTTCTTATGAAGTTTTTGCCGGTTGCGCATTTCCTGCAGTTCTCGCGCTTTCCTCTCCGCTTCAACGTGCCGGTGATAAACGCTGTAGATGGCGCCCAAGATGACGCAGCCTATCAGACCTAGAAGAATGTAGTTTTGAACACCGGACCCATTGGCTCCCTGCAAGGTGATCCGGAACCGCTTTTCTCCACTAATAAGGTCAATAAGCGTAGTTACGGTTATCTCCGTTTCCTCGCCATGGGTGAGCGTGTTAACAGACCCGTCGTCGAACTCATCGGAAATGAAAACGTCGTCCCACACGCTGTCGGCTGACAGCAGATTGTCCAGCGTTTTACGTGCCGCCTGTTGACCTTCAACAATACCGTCATAGCCCGAGAGGATCGCGCCACCCTGAATGGCAACGAGATAGAATTCGTCATCGTTGCGGTCGGTGCGAATGCAGACAAGAAGGTTTAGGGAGCCTACTTTCTGAAGGATGGATGTAGCCAGAGGAGGCATCTTGGATTTCTGTCCATTTCCCGTAGACCCCAAGCCACATTGCGCTGAAGCTCCATCTTCAAGCGATGTGTTTAGGCAGAACAGGTCGTGTCCACTGTCCTGAGCCATTTTGCGGGCTGTCTCTTTGGCACGGGCCCTCTGTATGAGTCCCCATGTGAGGCCGATGGCGAACTCTCGCCCTCCGATATCAAGATGTCCGTCGCCCATACTGTAGTGGTCAGCCATTTGCCCGCCTTACTTTGCTACCCCTCCGATTATGCTAATAGGGGGCGGTGTCAGTTTGTAATCGAGGATGCCTCACCACGGTCATCGGACGAGATTGTCTTTGGGGCATCCGAAAAGATGACCGGCGTGATCAGAACCAGATACAGTGTCTTCGTATGCTTGCCGACCTGGCTGCCACCCAGTCCGAGGAAGTTGGAACTGCCAACGCCGCTGGAGGATGTGTTGTTACTATCCTGCATGAAGCCGGCCATGACCTCAGTGTTACCGGAGGGGATGCGGACCTGGTTGACGCTGTCTTTGTAATCCACATCTTTCAACATCAGCGAAACCGTCTTGTCTGCCGTGGTGTAGTCATCGAAGCCGTAGTTGTCGGAACCCGTGCGCTCTGACACGTTCGTCGAGAACTGTAGTAAAACATGGTCGCCGTCGCCCGTGATGCGGGGCAGAACCATCATCGAGAAGCCGGTTGTCAGTTCATCAACGTTCACCTGGGTGCGCTGCGTGCCACTAAGGTCGTTGGAAGACGTTGTGCTGTCAGAAACTTGTGTGTCTTTCACATAGCCCTGTGTATGAGCCACCTGAAGTGGTGCCGCCATGCCATTGAGTGTGAGAACAGTCCCGAGGGTGCTGGTCCGGACGCGTGCAGATGACCGTACGGCAGAGGCTATAGCTTCGCTGGCGCTGAACTGAGAGTTCGGATTTTTCATCGCCACAGTGAAAGAGCTGATGCCCTGCACCATAGCAGACGTAGGTGAGGCATAAGTCAGGCCATATTCAGAGGCCTTGTTGAGGATGCCTTTGAGGTTGAAGTTGGTGTCGTCAGAGTCCGTGAATGTCAGCGTCATCATTTCGAGGGCCACGCCGACCTGCTTACTCAAGCGAGCATTCTGCCCCTCCAGATAAGTCTCTACCTGCGTCATGACTGAGGGCGGCGCTGAGACTGTAATCGTCCCCGTGCTTACCGTCGGGGAGACGCGGCCGTAAGAAGTTACGATGGAATTCAGGGTGTCCGTGATTTCCTTCCAGACAGCCAGAGACGCTTTGGAAGTTAAAGTGCCGGATGTTGTGCTGTTCGATCCGCCTGTAGAGCCACCGGAAGACGATGAGCCGCCCGCGTTCATGCTGTTGGTTAGGTCCGTCGCATCAGGCAAAGCGTGGACGGTGAAGGTGCGGGTGACCATCCGATAAAACCGGATCTGACCTTCATCGTATTCCCACGAGACTGCGAAGTGTGACGCCCGTGCGTTCAGAAAATTGTTCAGGTCGCCCACATAGTTGTGGATCGCCTCCGTCACGGGGGAGGGCCGAGGCTCACTGATGAAATCAGCCCCTCCGCTCATGTTCATGCCCTGGAGCATAGAGTTCATGTCACCGCCGCTTGAGGGAGGGGACATGCTAGTGCCACTACCGCCGCCACCACTGGAGCCGCTGCCGCCTTTGCCGACGACCCCCTGCGCCATGTCCATAATTTCGGGGGCAAACGATACAGGGATATGCGTCTTCTCTGTAATCAAGGCGCCAATCTGATAGAGAGGCATCGGGGCGGGATGGTTGATCTTCAGGGCGTCGGGCTTCATCCACCGCCGTGGCAGAGGCACGCCGTGCTCTGACCGGACAACCTTTGTTCCTACATAGGCCCCCTGCATAAAGTGAGATGCCTCGGAATCGTCATCTGCCCCCCGGAGGGCGTTCTGGATGATGCCAGTACCGTCTTTGAGCATGGCGGTCGAAGCGCGGTTGCCTTGCTCGACAGTCGTCACCCCTGAGCAACCCTGAAGGAGTGTGGCGCAGCACAGCAGGACGGCCAGGGAAACCGGGTTCTTTTTATGGCGTGAAAGCATTAGTCCTGAAGCCCTCTGTGCGTGACGATCACGGCGGTTCTGTTCTTCCAGAAATAGATGTCGGGGAATGGTTTTTCCGCCCCGGCCATCTTTATCTGCTGCTGCATCTGGTGGATCATCGTCCATGCAGCGTGCGGGAAGCTTCCCTCGAAATCACTGTCTGCGCTGACCTCGTAGAGCATGCGGGTGTCATAAACGACCTGCCACCCGGCTTTTTCCGCCCAGTCTTCGATAATATCTGAGAGGTATTTCCCACCGGTAGCGTGCCACACCTGACCAGAGGAGGCTTCTTCCATATCTTCGTTGATTGGGGTCGTGGCCTGGTTTGGTAGACGGACGGACGGAGGTGGCGCCCCCCGATTTGCAGCGGAAGGGAGTGTCGTATTGGCAGGAGGAGGGGCAGGGGTAGATGGAGCCGGCGGGGTAGCGGGAGCGGCAATCGGAGGAGGGGACGGAATTGGAGGCGACGGGGGAGCCGGCCGGGGAGCGGTCAGGAATGTGACGCCCGGAGAAGTGACGGGAGACCGGGAGCCGATAACAATCGGACCGCCGCCTGGCTGAGACGATCCTGCGGGAGTATCTGCCGCAACATCTAGGTTGCGGAGCAGCAGATCATGCCCATGGGGTGTCACACCGTATGTCGCGCCGCTGTCAGCGTGCAGCTTATTGAGGGTTTCCATCCAGTCGCCGCCTGCAGGCCAAGAGACTTTTTCGTCCGGACTAATCCCCTCGCCCATAACGACGCTGTATTCGGGAGGAGCGATTTCTTTGATTGCGTTATAGATCGGCACGGACTTGCCAGCTTTGACTGTCTCAGCGCTTTTCTGAACGATTACAATGCCACCGGCATAGGCGTGGGGTGGCACAAGAAAAATGCCCGGCACAATAGCGACCCCCGCCAGGAATCTGGTCGCCAAAACCCTTTTTCTTATCCCCATTCGAGACGTCCGCCTTGCCTGTTTTTAGAGCCGATGACTTTTAGGAAAGATTCCGTTCCGGAAGACCAAAATCAAGGACAAAACAAGGCAGAGCGAAATATCAATTTCCCGGCAAGGCTATTTTCCGAGAAAGAGTGGCCAGATCTGGAGAGAAAACGTGCATTTCAGGAACAAAGCCTGTGGGGTGCAAGACCCAGTCTATCCTGTTGAAAGGATATCTTCCCGCTCCATAGCGGGGAAAGCGACGCCCTATTGGCGGGCGTCGCAAAGGATCAGCCAGCGCAGACGTTTCCGGGGCAGGCTGCGTTAACGGGTTTGCCGTCACGGAGGATTTTGCCGTCACCCACCTCAAAAGTGGTGGATGATTTCAGGTTCTGACCGTTTTTGAAGACCGGCATTTTCAGGACGATCTTGTGAGCGGCTGCAGAAAGAGAGATATGGCTCGCATCGGCGCAAGATCCGAAGAATGCGGTCGGATGCGCTCCTGAGGAATCAACGGTCGCCACAGAATACAGGGTCGGACAACCGGAGCCGCCCACAGATTTCAGGACCACGTCGTCATGGTCGCCATTCTCGAAAGCTGAGATTGCAATCAGATGATTGTTTCCGACTGCGGAGGGGGAGCTTTCCTTGCCGTTCAGGAAAAGGCGGTTCGGTGGCGTTGAGGAGCCGTAGTCGCTGGTCTGAACCAGGCCGAAGCGGGTTTTGACTGTCGAGGCGAAGACCGGGCCAGACTTGCTTACGGGGGCAGGAGCCGCAAATGGGTCTGTTCCAGCGAAGGCCGGGCCAGAAGCGATAGTGCAAAGCGTAATGCCTGCGGTAGCAAAAATGGTAGCGAATTTCATTGAAATTGATATCCCTAGAAAACTAATTACAAGGAATATCTTCGCACTTTTTTTAGTTATTTGGAATAGGAATTTTTGCATAACATGGCTGCCAGCATGGGGGCTGGCAGCCGCGTTAGTGGTCAGGGCTTATGGGTTTCGACAGTTCCGACGCCCGGAACTGTCTGCGAAGGTGAAGGTGTGACATCATTTGTAGCAGTGGAAGGCTGCTGTCCATTCTCCAGCGCCCTGATCTGTGCAGACAGTTTGGCGATTTCCTGACGCGTTTTGATCCCCTGGGTGATCTGAGCAGGCGAAAGCAGATTGTGGATCTGTGCCATGGTCTTGGCCTGCGCAAGCTCGACGGTGCTCCGCAGTTCCTGCTCCTGCTTCATCAGGGTCATCAGGCGGTCAACGTCAATCTTGCCGGATGAATTAACAGTCGCATTGAGTTCTTTGCGAAGCTTGTCGCTACGCTCGTTTACTCCAACCATGCGGCCGCGCAGGTCCGTTACAATGTTGCGGACTGCGTCTTTCTGGTCTTGTGTGAGCGTGATGCCCTCAAGCATCGGGATTTTAACAACCTCCGGCTGTGCCGTCGCATTGGAACCCGTCTGATCTGACTGGGCTGCGCGTGGCGTGGCCTTGTGGCCAATTTTGGCTGAGAGGGCAGGGATGTCATGGGTAGGAGCCGGTGCTGAGGCGAGGGCCGCAGACATGGGAGAAAGCGCATGCGCTGCAGTGATGACGACGGTTGCGCATGCGATTTTCAGGAGTTTCTGCATATTGTCTTTCTCTTTGGGTTTTCAGGGAAGGGAAGATATCCGCAAGACCATGTCTGTGCGTTATAATCCCTTTCAAAGACAAACCATCCATAATCGATGGGTGGATGGTTACTGTCGTTTCTGGCTGGGTCGTCTTGCGCTACAGGCCTGAATAGCCATAGGCGAGACAATCTCAGTGCGTTAAAGCAGCGCCGCGCGCTTAGGCAGGAAAGGGGGAGAAGGAGGTAGAGAGCCTCAACATTCGCATCCCAGGCGCATGAAATCAGATCGGCAAAGTCTATTCCTGCCGAGGGCGCGCTTATAATGAGGGACGGCTTCCACATGGAAATGGTGGAGCGGTAATCGGAGATGGAAAGAACATCTGGCCAGGTGCTCTGCTCGTCCGATCCGTGAACGCTCTTCAGGCCGTGATTGTGTAGCTCCATAGGAATGTCGCCATCCCCGCAGCAAGGATCAATCGTATAGCGTCCCTCTATCTGGCCAATCTCTACATGAAGCAGTGACTGTATCGCATGCGGGATGGGTAGGGGGGAGTCCTGAGAAGGCTCCTCCACGCTCTGCACTACATTCGTTTTGGTTTTTGAGGCCACCCGCAAAGACGCTCTAAAAGTGATTATGAGAAAACAGTTGTGGTGGACGCCAAAGGACATCCACCACACATGTTAGAGCAAATTTAGGACGGCACTCAAAAAGGGATCTCGTCGTCAACATCGCTGTTTCCGGGGGAATCCCACCCTCCGGCATTTCCACCAGCGGGCGCACCGCCGTAGCCTCCGCCGCCAGCGTAGGAATCACTGCGAGAGCCGTCGCCTGAAGGGGCTTCGCCACCTTCCTGGTTGCCACGGGCATCAAGGAGAACCAGCTCGCCGCGGAACCGTTCGACGATCACTTCGGTTGTGTAGCGTTCCTGCCCGGACTGGTCGGTCCATTTACGCGTCTGAAGTGCTCCCTCCAGATAGACCTTACGCCCTTTACGCAAGAAGCGTTCGGCGACATCAGCTAGTCTGTCATTGAAGATAACGACGCGGTGCCATTCGGTGCGCTCACGACGCTCCCCACTGGCCCGGTCATTCCATGTGTCGCTGGTCGCAACAGAAAACGATACAATCTTCTGTCCGCTCTGACTGGTCCGAACCTCTGGGTCTTTCCCCAGATTGCCGACCAGAATGACTTTGTTGACGCTGCCGGCCATAGATTTTTCCTTGCCCTAGGACGTTTAGTCTTTGTTGGAATGTATGGTTATTTTGGACTGAAGCAAAAAAAATGTCAAACGGAAGTTAAAGAATGTAATTGATATATTAAGGATTAATTGAACTGGATTTAATTATGAATAGAATGTGGCTTTTTTGCAACACGCTTTGTATGGTCTTCACTGAAATAAATTGTTAAAGCCTTTCACGAACTGATGAGTTGCCTTGTAAATAGTCTTTGCTGACCGTGTCTTTGCAAGGAATATTTTCTGGGCGTCTTATAACCTAAAAACGACTGTGTTTTAGAGGTTTCTTGCGTGATGACGGGGAATTCGAGCTCAGGTGCATTCTTCAATGCGAATATATCCCGATCAGTCGGTAATGCGAATATCAAATCTCCTGTAAGTCCGGATGTTCTGGATGGCTATTTTGCTGACGTCAGGAAGCACAAACGCCTGACGCGCGAGGAAGAAAGCGAAGTCGGCAAAAAAATGGCTGAAAGCAGGCTTGAAGTAATGACGGCTTCTTGTCGATTACCGACACTGCAGGGGTTCGTGAATAGCCTTGTCGCAGAAGTCGAGGCAGGCACGACCCACATACGTAATCTAGTTGACGTCAATCTCCCAGCCTTCCACGCCCAGAAAATCATTAAGAAAGCCAAGTCCACCATCCCGGACCTACGCGCCAGAACATCCGGCGATTCAGACCAATCATATGCTGGAATGTGCGCCTTAAGGCTATTTTCGGCCTGGCTGGATGGCCAGAAAAGCAGGCGCTCAAAAATCAAGCCGGAAGAGATCGAGAATGTAATAATCGAACTCCAGATCGCCTGGTCTCTCTTTGAGCGTTTTGCTGATCTCATCGCCCATGCTGAGCGATGGTTCAGGGATGAAGAGCGAAAATTTCTTGCCATTATGAGAAAGGCCGGAATTTCCGGAGTTGCTCTAAAGCCTCATTGGAGAGGAAGGGAGTGCGCAGATAACTGGTCCAGGCCAGAAATGCTAATGGCCGTGGGGGTCAAACCTGAGGACGTTGAGTCCTTCCCCCTGTCCCAGTTAAGGCAAACGCAGGCTGCCATGAAAAAGGCGGCGACCTCCGCCTCTCTCTCTCCAAGAAATCTCCTAAAAGCCCACAGAGACATTTCCCTGAGCATGATCCGTTATACGGAAATGCGTGACAGGATGATCCAGGCCAATCTCCTCCTTGTCGTTAAAATAGCTCGCAGACGCGCTTCAAGCGGAATGAGTCTTTCGGATCTGATCCAGGAGGGCAATATTGGACTGATGAGGGCTGTAGAAAAATTTGACTACAGGCTCGGATATGCGTTCTGCACATATGCTATTTGGTGGATAAGGCAGGGTATCTCGCGAGGAACCGCCGAGCTGGGAAAGACAATCCGGATACCGTCGCATATTCAGGAAGTGAAAAGAACGCTTCTTAGGGCTGCTGCAGATTTCAGGGCAGGGATGGATCGAGATCCGACAGAATCTGAACTTTCTGAGCTCACCGGGTTCTCAGAAATGCGCGTGAAAGATGCGTTGTCAGCGGTGGAGTGTTACGAAAGCATCGATGATCTTGACCCTGAAAAAAGGACGCCGGATAACAACAACTCCAACGTCAGATATTTCACGGATGATAAGGCCGTCTGTCCGATCAACAGCCTTATGCAGCAGGAGGGGGCGAATGCCGTTCTTTCCGCTGTCAGCACTCTAAACGAACGTGAGCGATTGGTGATTACGCTCCGCTTTGGCCTGGGTGGTTCCGATGAGGCCACACTTGAAGATATCGGGCTGCGTCTGGGGGTAACGAGAGAACGCGTAAGGCAGATCGAAGTTGCCGCGATCACAAAATTAAAACATCCGCGGCGCATGAAAGCCATGAAAAAGGCCATGCCTCAACTGCTTTGACAGACCTTGTGTCTTTTGTGGTTGATATTTGATTAATCGTTGGCTTCATTTGTCATAAGCCCCGCGCTGACCTTGCATCCGAAGGATACCCGCTAATGTCCCAGACTGATCAAAAGCCCAAGAAGCCGAGCGTCATTATCGGTCAAGGCTCTTATACCCCCGACATGGTCTTGAAAGCTCCTCTTGCCGTTAAAATTGAGGGGGTTGTTACGAACTCCACCATTGAAGCGTCAGATATTAACATCCATCCGGGAGGGGCAGCATCCGGCACACTGACTGCCTCAGTGGTGGTGGTTGAAGGCCTTCTTGAGAAAGCCGTTGTTAAGGCCGATCAGATTTTTATATCTGACACCGCCGAAGTAAGTGATTGCGAAATTGAAGTGCCAAATGCAGAGGGTCTTAAGATTTCTGCCATTGCCAAGCTCTATGGCAAGGTGACCTTCACCATGCCACCCCGAAAACAATCTGCTACCAAGGCATAGCCTTGTGCGCCGCCGGGTGTTATCAAAAAATCAGTCTCTCCCCAAACTGGAAGTTCTAGACCGTGATGTTAAGCGGCCTGTCATTGAGTAAAGCAGTGCATTTATCTTCAAGCCTTATGACGGTTCTGCTTGCTCTGAACCTGCACTCACTTGCTGCTAAATTTGGGGACACCCCGGCCCCAGATCGTCCCCAGACCTCCGCTGAGGCCAACACCGGCGCATCGGACAAGTCAACGCCAGTGGCTGTGGCGGCTGCGATAGAGAATAAAACGGCCCGGCAGAAACTGAACGATAGTCAGGGCTGGCAGGAAAAAGGGGCGGACACCAAGCCAACCGACACCTCGGCAGCTTCTGCAGATGATAAGCTCTACAAGTCGCTCGGCTCTGTTAAGGTCGATGAAAGCATCAGCGATATCGACCCTCGTGTAATGTCTGCAAAGCAGTCGTTAATGGGGGATATTGCTGATCGCCAGTCTCAGATGGGGGTTCGTCAAAAGGCGATGGACGCCGCGAGACAGGTTATCGATCAGGAGCAGAACTCTCTGGGGCAGCAGATACAGACCCTGAGTGATGGTGTATCAGAGCTTACTGCGAAGAAAGAAGCTCAGCGCAAAGCAATGGATGGCGAATACGATCGCCTGGCCAGAGTTTACGAGCAGATGCCGCCACGCGACGCGGCTGCGGTCTTCAACGTGCTGGATATGCACGTTATGGTTCCTGTGGCCTCGCGAATGGCTCCGCTAAAGGTCTCCAAGGTAATCGGAGGAATGGATCCCGACCGGGCCAATATCCTATCTCAGTATATCGCCGGGACAAGGCACCTATCTCCGTTAAAAGACGCTCCGCCAGCTCCGATCCTTATTTCCACTGATCGAAATCTCGGGAACGGTCCGGCAAAACCAGATCCAGGCACCTCAACCTCCGAAAAACCCGAGGATGGCGGGAACGGATGGGATGATGCTACCCTCAAAGCCTCCAGGCAGTGAGGGTAGGGGAACTCACTTCTGAGGTTTCTCGGAAAAGGAAATGTCTGCCGTATTAAAATCGTTGAGACATTCCTTTTCCCTCACGTTCCCTTGCCGCAACCCACCAGAGTGAACGACTATCGACCATGTGGTTGGATAGTGCAGGGACCTGACATTCGCATTCTGAGCAATCCTATCCTGAATGGCGACCACTTCATCGCATTGGTTCCTCGTGACCTTCGGGAACAGGATTTTGGCACTATCGCTCCCCTTGGAAATTCTCACCTCAACTCCCGATGGAAGCGACGTTTGGAACTCGTGGTCTGGAGGAAGCCCTTCGGACTGCCCCAGGATAGCGTCCGCAAGGCTGTTGTAGCCTTGAAGTCTTTTATCACTGTCTCGGGCGGCGATTACATACGTGACCATAATGCTCGGAATTAACAGGGCGGCGGCTAGTTGCACGGCGCTAATTTTATCGTATTCAGTGAGGACTTTTTTGCAGATAGAATTCATGCGTTAAAGACGCCTGGACGTCTTCCTTTCTCAAACAATTGTCTTTCACGGCATGCGCCGCGACCAGCCGGTAGACCTTGCGTATGGCCTTTGTGGATCAAGTGGAGCGATATGCAGGGAGGTGGATCATATTTGGCTATCTTTGCTGCCGATTAGCAAGGAAAATGTCAGGTCCATTGCTATAATATCTACGTATCTATCCTTCCCCGAAAGATGATGTGGCGCTGATCAAAAAAACTTTGTGGGGCAGTGCAGATGTGTGGCAAATGGAAGAAAAGATCGCCGCTGGTGCATTGTAGTGTATTTAATTAGTATGGCGGGAACGATAGATTTTGACGGACAGAATAAATGATGATGGCACAAGAAGAAGTGGCTGACATTCACAACGAAACCAGTTTCAGCGATTTCGTTTCTGAGCAAGACTCTCGCCTTTATAAGGAAGGTTTCATCATACCTTTGACCGTCGAGGACTCAGGGATAAGCATCGACGGTGCGCCTGTTCTCTACGCCATTGGAGATCTGCTCGATGGTCGGGGAACGCGAAAGCTGGCCGTCATTTCTTATCACAAGGGGGAAATTGGCCAGTATCGGATTGAGTCTATGGCTCATTCCGACGCGAACGGTGATCTGAAGCCTCTGGGGCAGGAATACATCCTGTGGGTAGATGATAGCCAGGAAAATGTGGTGCGCGAAATGGGGGAAAGGTTGGGCGACCAGTCCTATATCCTTTCTCACCCGCAACTGCGCGGCACTCCCATGGACAAAAAAACTGCGAAGTCGATAAGATGGCCCTGGGGTGGACGTGTCAATGAAGCGACCGTATTGCTTTCAGGCAGTGACCCTGAGTCGCAAATTGTTCGATTGGTGACGATAAACGGGGGCGGCTATATTCTTCGTGGCGAGTTCCAGGACAGGATGCCAGAAGAATTTAAAATTCCTAATGGCGGGTATGGCGATATCCAAGATTGGGCTTATGTGGCCGTCGTCTATCCTTCGGTATTCCCTCCTAACAAAGTCGTCGAAGCTGAGAAAAATATTCGGGATTTTGCTCCTCGCGCATGGGAAGAGTTCCATCAGACCGAGTTGCGGCCGGGTCAATCTCTGGCCAAAGACAGACAAAACTTCTACAGCAGACATAAGAACGATCTGATTGAAGTTTGTGCATTTCGCGGGCACGGGGATATGGTGAAAGTGGGGGCCACGGAAGGCGGCAATCCAAATGCGGAAGGCAGAATTTTCCTTATTCCCACTGAGGAATACGAAAAGGGTTTCGTGGATGAAGTCTCAGGCCGCAGGATGGCTGCGTTTGTCGTAGATCCCGACAAATATCAGGAAATTCCTAAAGCGCCAGCCGCGGATACAGGCGTCTCGCCTTCTTCTTGAAGGGTTGTTATCCCGTATGTGAAAAGGTGCATCGCATTTACCAGCCTCTGCCCCCGTCAGGGCATTGGCGGTGACGATTAATCTTGTGAGATTTGCATAAGCCTACGTTATCCTTGATTTTGATTGGCATATAGTAGAATTATGCCTCACCAAATGCGCCACAAAACCGCGTCCTTCAAGGCGGGGAATATCAATGCGCCTTGAGGCGCATATGAGTGAGGTTTACCATGTCTGGGAAGATTGCCGGTTATTTCTTAAAATGGCCTCTTGTGAATGATGCGGTCATGACTTTAAGGCGCCACATCATGGCTTCGGCTCTCACTAATGAAGGTTTGGTGAAGGGTGTTCAAGAGATCGGGATGCCTGTCGAGTTCGATCAGGCGCGGCCTGTGGCGCGAGAAATCACCGGGCCTGGAGGCGTGCGGTGCTCACCTCTCGAACATTGTGAACTACTGGCGGACGGTGAGAGTGAGAGTCTTCTTGTCCGACAGGAGGATCATCTTGCAATTATCGCTCTCAAGGAATGGGATTCCTTAAGTCTTCTCTCCGCACAAGATGATCTTCGCGCCACTATTGCTGAGAAGGACAGCGAGATCCTCAGACTGCAACGCAAGGTGCGTGACGGTTTGCCGCGAAAACCGGATTTGGAACAGAAATATTTTCCCGTTGATGCAGCAATCTTCTTTCGGCCCAGCACCAATGAATGGGTTCTGGAAATTGATGGTGCCATTAACGATTGTGGATTTACCTGCAGGCATACTCAGCCTGAGGATGTGCTTCCTCAGGAAGTCGCCGGGCTGCCAAAGCTGTATGAATCTCTACCAGAAACCGACGAATAGATGGCAGCAGGGGAAAAGGTACGGCCACACCAATCCATAGCGTGGTATGTTCTGATCGCTCAATCGCCGGCATAACCTTGCCATGAAGTTTAGCTGGTCAGTCTCTTAAGCTCGCGGGGGAGGATTTGTCTTTTAATCCCGAGAAGCTTTTTACAAAAATTGAACTTCATAAGGAATTCCCTAATGAGTGTCATCGACGACAGACGCTTCGCGGAACATCAGGAAGCTATGTGCCGCCTGATGGTGCAAGCGGAGGTCTTGTCACAACATCCGGACGGTAACGCCAAGATCCGTCGGCAAGGTCCCCTTTCTGAAGAGGCTCCGCCTGTAGCACGGGAAATTACCGGTCCTGATGGTGTGCGACTCTCTTCCCTTGAGCGTAGCGACCCGCTGCAGGACGGGGAGACGGAAAGCCTGCTTGTCTATCATGAGGATCATCTCGCCATCATTGCTATGAAGGATGACGAAATCCGAAGGCTGGAGTTGCTGGCGCCTAAGGTGAAGAAGCCTCTGGAGCAGATGGGCGAAAGCAGCGAGAAGGGCGATGCCTGAGCAGCCCTCTCTTCCTTTCCATGGTGGCGATGCGCCTGAAGGTGTGAGCGCTGGCAATGCGCACGCGTCTGCCCGCAAGAGCAAACCTAAGGCGCAGGGAGGGGCGACGGACCTGCAATCCAAGGTCCTTTCTGCGCTGACAAAATGCATGGTTCATTCTGCTGGTGAGCCAGTCAGTGCTATGGCCGTTAAGCTGCATCTGGACGGCACAAAGCCGGTCGGGGTTGTCAGCACCTGTCTGAGCGCGCTGGAAAGGAAAAACATGGTGAACAGCACCAGCTACTATGGAGGAGATTTTTGCATGCATCGCTTATATTTCCTGCCGGGAACAGAGCGACTTCCAGATGGTGCAGTCGCATGACCAGATCCCGCGAAGAGATCGAAACTGAACTTCAGAGAACTTTGGTCAAAGGTGTAAGAGGTCCTGAGGCGGCATGGGCCGCGGCGACCAGACTGTATGATGAAATCCGCGACAAAGCCGTGGAAGAGCATATTCAGGCTGAGACGGCTTGCGCAGGGCGTGTTGCAGAAACGATAGACGGGCGCGATGCCAGACGCTATCGGACACTCCGCCAGCTCAGGAAAAATGTCGAAGGAAACACCCTCGCCATAGTCTCCCTTCCTGATGTGATGATCCTCACGGAAGAAGACGCCGACAGCGAGGTGGATGCCCTGGAAAATTCAGTTCAGCTTGAGACAGAGGGGCGTGAGAGTGTTTAACCGGAAAGCAGATACCACCGCTTATGCCGAGGGGCCGCCTGGCGTGTGCGGGGTCGTGGTGATGCTTATTTCGCCGGAGGGGAGAGTTGAAGCGACATCCTCCGATTTCGACAGATCGGGTTACGGGGGTTTCAAACTCTCCGCCTCGCAGTTAATTCGTTGCAAGAGGAGCCTTGCTCGAACGCTGGCAGAGCAATCTATGTCTACCGCCTTGTTCGAGGTGCTGGATGGACACACCCTCGATACTATCCTTGAGGATACCTACAAAAAGGGCTGGGTACGTCATATTGTCTACATTGGGCACAAAAACCCAGAGGAGGATGAACGATGAGTGAGGTTTTCCCGGCGGACTGGCCGAACGGGGAGAAGGTAGGCTTCCCGCTTTTCCCAGACGATTCAGGTGAACATCTCCTCTTCAGAAAAGAAGTGGGCGCTGAGAAGCCAGAAGTAATGCACTGGGACGCAGCCTCCTGCATATGGACGTCCCAAAAAGGGGAAGCTTATCCTTCAGATAAAATTGCCTCTCTTTATTCATATCGTTGCGCTTGCCTTGACGCTTCGGGTTTAAACCGGCTCCGTGCTCGTGATTTCAAGTTCTCTGCCGACATTTGCGAAGCTATATGCGAGGCATATCTACTTGGAGGGGACGATGCACTGAACCTCCAAGGGGACATCAATCTCGCGGGATCGATGCTTAACGGTAGCCGGGCTGCTTGTTTGCTGAACACCATATTCCTACAGGTGGAAAAGGATATTCAGTCACAAAACCCCGTTGACCCGAACCGGAAGTGGATGGTCGAGAAGGCCGCGATTGCATTGTGCATAAACCGCTTTGGTAATCGTCCGAATTGGGAGCTAAGTGATTGGGAAAAAATCCTAGAATGGCCGATCTACCTTCAGATCGCCCGAATGACACTTTCTTCTGTTCTGACGTAGCCCCATAGAAGGACAAAGCCGTGGACAAAAGACCTTCCGTTTTGGTCATTGGCGACCTGATGCTGGATCGATACATCACGGGCACAGCATCAAGGCTTTCTCCGGAGGCGCCCGTGCCGGTCATACTTTATCAGAGTAATGAGGATCGACCTGGTGGGGCTGCCAACGTCGCTCTTAACCTTGTCGCCATGGGATGTGATGTGACGCTGGTTGGTGTGATCGGTGAAGATGCGGAGGGGGAGCTCCTGCTGTCTTTGCTTCTTTCTCCCCATATTGATACCAGCAATATCGAGGCTGACTCGCAGCGACCAACGACTTCAAAAACGAGGATTATGGCTGGGGCGCATCAGGTCGCACGGGTTGATCGGGAAATAGCGTCGGATGTGTGGGAGCATCATGCCCATACGTTTTTAAGACTGGTCCGGAAAATGCTAAGGCCCGAAAGTATTGGCGGCCACCCTTTCGACGCGGTTGTTTTTTCTGATTACGCTAAAGGCGTGGTGACAGAGGATCTGGTCAGGAAGGCCGTTGAAAACGCCCGGTTTTGTGGTGAAGATGGCATCCCCGTCATCGTCGACCCCAAACGTAAGGATTTTCGTGCCTATAAAGGGGCGACGTTGATCACGCCCAATGTCGCGGAAATCCAGTTGGCCACAGGAAAAAGTGTTGGGAGCAATGAAGAGGCGAGCACTGTCGCGCAGGACGTTGCAGAACGATACGAATGCTCGGTTCTGTTGACGAGATCTGAGAAGGGCATGCTGCTTTGTGACAAAGAGAATGGTTTGAAAACGATGCTCATCACGTCCCGGCCGGTGTCGGTCTCAGATGTGTCCGGGGCTGGAGATACGGTCGTTGCGGCGGTCGCAGCAGGGCTGGCCAGAGGCCTGGATCTGGAGGCTGCCTGTCGGCACGCTGAAGTTGCGGCGGAAATAGCCGTCAGCAAACCAGGGACCTCTATTGTCACAGAGGCAGAGATCATCAAACGAGAGGCCGCGGCGTAAGCGCCCTCAGAAGGTTACGCGACTTCAGGCGGAGAGGCGACAAGTCACCAAAGCCCTGCACCCCTCTAGGCAAGCCTTTAGGGGGACGGGGGGTCGTAGTCCTCAGAAACCTCCGGCACTTCCATCTCCGGATCATCAGAAATCTCAAGTGCTGGCGCGGTGGGGTGAGGCTTTATTTCCAGCCTCTGCTGCAGGTGAATGGTGCGAACGCCCTTGACGGCCTCACCAATGTCAATCGCGTGCACCATTTCCAGTGGCTGGTTGTCTCTTGAGGCTGCGAACGCATACCCATCCCGATGGGCGATGACATCCATCTCAAAATCATGCTCGCGGTTAGAAGAGAGGATCACCCCTCCGTTCCCTATGTGCCAGCGCGGGTCCGCTGCGGCATACTGCAGAAGAGCCAGACGGTAATCATTATGCGGCTTGTTGTCTGGCTTCAGGCCTGAAATAGACATGATCTGCTGAGCGACCTGCTGAAAGACATCGTCGGACAACTCAGGCGCAATGCGGTCTACACGTTGTGCTATGAGGTTCACTCGCGGATGAGCGGACATCAGGTCATCGAGACTGATGCCGGCGTTGCGGCGAAACACGTCTTTAAATGCTTCTGAGGAAGCTGCGATTGGGGTCGGAGCGGAAGGCATCCTGAACGGTCCTCTGACGAAATATTACCAACGGATAATAGGACAGTATGATGCAAGGGACTCTCAAAATATTTCGTAAAGATTTATTTTCCCAGGATCATGCGCTTGCTGATTGCGGTCACCTTGGTGATGGCGATTGTTTTGGTCAAAGTGTGCGGGGTTTTGTCGGTATCGATGTGCTGTGTCTGTCGGGCTATGCAAAGCAGGATATCTCCCTCCTTGGCAATCGGCGCGCAGCCTGATGCTAAGGAAGTGCGTAGTGAGGTGAGAAAGTCACCGTTATCCTTGTCATCGAATGAAACTGTGACAACGCCATTTCCGTCACTCATCTTCCATTGATTCCCTGCATTGGGGATCGGCCTAATGATCCCCAATGCAATGGACGTTTCTGATGAAATGATGTTTGAGGAAGTGCCTGTGATAGTTTTTCTCATGCCGAAACTCGTCTCTTCTGCTCCGGAAAATGTCTTAACATTCCTTGCGAGTGATGGGTATGGAAAGATGTTTTCCATTTTCCTCAATACTTTAAAGGATAAATTTAAGTAGTAAATCCTCTTACATCTTTTGTCTTCATTAGGTGAAATCCGTTCACTAACCTTGTGGTGCTTCAGGCTTACAGCCTGTCCGATCAACATATGCAGCCGCAGGGTGTAGAAGGATACTTCTCCAGATGCTTAATTGGCTTACCACAGTGGCTCCTGCCCGGACCAAAATCCGAGCGGCCATGCTCACGCTACAGATATACCTTATCGCCCAACTTGTCATTGAGGTGTCCGGTTACCTTCTTCATGAGAAGATTGGTCACATGTTCGCCATCAATATTGCGGCGTTGCTGGTCGGGCAGATCATTGTGCAGTTCTCATGGTGGGGGATCATCAAGCTGGTAGTTGCTCCCCTGGAGAAAATTGCTGATCTGGGAGAAAGGCTGAGGCGAGGGGAGACTTTCGAGGAAGTTCCCTATATCGAAAATGAGGATTGCGCGGGCCGTCTGGCTAAAAATCTTGTGGCCTTTGCTGACAGCAACCGTGAGCAGAAAGAGGCTGAGAAAAGATCCGCGGCTGCCGCGCTCAGAGAAAAGGAATCCAAGGAGAAGCTGGAGGCAAGGGACCGCGAAAGTCATGAGGCTGTCAGTGAAGTGGGCGATGCCCTGCGGAAGCTTGCTTCTGGGGATCTTTCCATAAGGATACGTGGGCAGAGATTCTCTGATGAGTTCAAACCCCTGCAAGTGGCTTTCAATTCTTCCCTGGACAAGCTGGGGGGAGCTCTTGGGCAGGTTCTGGCTAGTGCCACTATGATTGCGGAAGGGTCGAGAGAGATCTCTACGGCTTCTGACGATCTGGCTTCCCGTACAGAGAAGCAGGCGAGCAGCCTCACAAGCATCTCCGCTTCCGTCACAGAGGTTTCAAAAGGGGTTCTGGCGACGGCCGCGTCCTGCACGAAGGTTAGCGCCGGGGCAAAGGGTGCTCTTGGAAAGGTAAAAGACGCTTCTGAAGGGATGGACAGGGTCACGGAAGCCATGACGGCTATCCAGTCCACTTCGACGGATATCTCCAGCATTATCAGCCTTGTGAAAGATATTGCTGCACGTACGGAACTCCTATCCTTCAACGCCAGCATTGAAGCCGCCCGCGCAGGTGATGCGGGTCGCGGGTTCTCGGTTGTTGCCCGTGAGGTTAAGGCCCTGGCAACGCAGTCCTCTGATGCTGCAGGGGACATTGAGAAGAAGCTGGCAAGTTCCTCCATTCAGGTCCAGGTCGGCGTGGATACAGTGAAGCTCACAGCGGACCTGTTGCGTGATGTTCGTGAGACCACAGATGACGTCGCAGGACGGATCGATACGGTCGCGACTTCGACCAACAGCCAGGCTGAAAGCTTGCAGGCGGTGTCCTCGTCCATCGTCGGTATGGATGGGATGACGCAGCAGAATGCTGCAATGGTCGAAGAATCAACGGCAGTCAGCCATCAATTAACCCAAACTGCTCAGCAACTCCGCAGGACACTGAGCAACTTCAGCATTCCACGTGAATTCATGAAAGCCATTCCTGGTTTAGCGGTCGAGCAGCCAGCCAAAAAGAACGACCGCGCAACGATGACAGAGCATCGCGGTGTCGTTGAACAGGCCGGGCGAGTGCTCCCCACAACGTCCGAGGATGACCCGGAATGGAAGGAATTTTGATGTCTGGCGGCACCATTAAATTGCCCGCTCAACTTGTCGGGGACGCTGCGTCCGGCCTGCGAGACATGATTGTGAGAGAGGGTGTCGGAGGGCGCGAAGTCCTTCTCGATGCTTCTGAGGTTGAGACCCTTGGTGGTCTCTGCCTGCAGGTCATATTGGCCAGCAAGGCAAAAATTATCAATCCGTCGACAAAGGCCGAAGAGTTCTTATCGTTATTTGGAGTTCAGGAGATACTTGCTCCTGCTTCTCCTGCAACTGGGGAGGCATAAAAGATGCCTGATAGCGCAACCGTTCAAGGTGGGGTATCTGCCTCGCCGACAGCAGCCGACGCTCCGAAGACTTGTGTCCTGACCGTGGACGATTCCAGAACTATGCAGATGATGCTGCGAAATACACTGGAAGCGGCTGGGTATGAAGTGATCCAGGGGGAAGATGGCGTCGACGGACTGCATGTTCTGGAAGCAACCAAGAGCATCCCCTCGGCTATTATCACCGATATCAATATGCCCAGGATGGATGGCTTCGGGTTCATTGAAGCCGTAAGGAAGGACGATCGTTTCCGGCGTATTCCGATGATCTGCCTGACGACCGAGGTCGATCCGGAAAAGAAGAAAAGAGCCAGAGAGGCGGGCGCGACTGGGTGGATCGTGAAGCCATTCAATCCCCAGTCTTTGATTGGCGCCATCCGGCGCGTGACCGCTTGAGGTAACTGACATGGCATCAGTCAACGACGAAATCCTTCAGATCTTCTTCCAGGAATGTCAGGAGCAGTTGCCGGTTCTTGAGAGTGGCCTGTCCAGTCTTGATAGCGGCGATTATGATCCTGAAACAGTGAACGCAGTTTTCCGTGCGGTTCATTCCATCAAAGGGGGTGCGGCTTCCTTCGGGCTGGAGCGTCTGGTCCGGTTCGCCCATACTTTTGAGAGTGCGCTGGATTGTCTTCGTTCAAAGACTGTCGAGCCAACCTCCGAGATCGTGCGGACCTTCATCCAATCCATGGACGTGCTCAGCGACCTGGTGAGTGAGGCCGACGGTAGCGGGGAGCATGTCCCGGACGATCGTATTGCAAATCATGAGAAGAGCTTGTTGTCGGTCATTGAAATGGGCGGTGGAAGCGGCCCCTCAGAGATCGGTGCCAGTCCTGCTCCGGCTGATTTCACGCCCATGGCCTTTGAGGGGTTCGACTTAGAGGATGATCTGGAACTCACCCCAGACAGTAGTGGGTTGGTCATTGTTGGTTTTCGTCCCCTTGATGATCTGTACCGGCGCGCTGACGACCCGAGAAACATCCTTTCAGCTCTGAAGGCACTCAACGCGGAAGATGAAGTTTTCCTAGTGGAATGTGACAAGAGCGCTCTGCCACCATTGGCCGATCTTGATGTTGAGAAGTCTTATCTCTCCTGGAGTGTAACTCTGCCAGGCTCCGTGACAGATGAAGCTATAACGGAGGTGTTCGACTGGACCGGGGATGCCTGCGAGATGACAATCTCCCGTATTGGTGGTGATGGGCCAGAAGGTGGCGGGGCGCCGCCCGCAGGCGAAGAGAGTGCTGCGACTGAGGAAGCGCCTACAGTCCAGAATGAACCAGCCAAACCTGCGCCTCCGCCGCCCGCCCCAGCATCAGTCACGCCCATTCCTGTCCGGGAGGCGCAGAAGGCTCGCGCGCCGCGCAGACCTCAGGACGCTACTATTCGCGTGGATCTCCCACGTATCGATGGCTTGATGGATCTCGTAGGAGAGATGGTAATCGCCATGTCTTCGATGGAAGCGGCGTGCTCAATGCCCCATGGGCAGGCGCGAGAGGATGAAGTCAAGCAGTGCCTCGGTGGGATTAAGAGCCTCACGAGAGATATTCAGGACTCAGTGATGGGGTTAAGAGCTCAGCCCGTCAAAAGCGTTTTCCAGAGAATGCAGCGGGTGGTTCGCGAGGCCAGCCAGATCGCGAAGAAAAGCATCATTCTGGAGTTGGAAGGCGAGAACACCGAAGTCGATCGCACCATTGTTGAGCAGCTCACCGATCCCTTGACGCATATGCTTCGTAACGCTGTAGATCATGGCGTCGAAAGCACCGAAAAAAGGCTGGCCAATGGCAAGCCGAAAGAAGGAAAAATCATTCTCTCTGCTGGCCATCGATCTGGCCGCATTGTGATTTCGATCAAGGACGATGGCGGCGGGATCAATAAACAAAGAGTTCTGCAGATTGCCAAAGAGAAGGGCATCGTCTCGTTGGATGCAGCCCTGAGCGACGATGAGATCAACGAGCTTATTTTTGCGCCCGGATTTTCCACGGCTGCGACCATTTCTGATCTTTCTGGGCGTGGCGTGGGGATGGACGTGGTGAAGCAGGCGATCCAGGCCCTGGGCGGCAGAGTTTCGATTAAGAGTGAGGAAGGCGTGGGAACAACCTTTGATCTTAGCCTTCCACTGACCCTGGCGGTCATGGATGGCATGTTCGTTGAATGTCGCGGTAACCGCATGGTGGTCCCGCTGGCCTCGACAGTCGAAACGATGAAAATCTATCCGGAAACGCGGATTAACAGATTACCAAACGGCGGGATGGCAGTAGCCCTCCGAGGGGATTTCCTCCCTCTTGTGGTCCTTGGGGATGAACTGGGTCTCCATGATCCGGCAGGCCTGGCCGGTTATGACCTTCTGGGGAAGGATATTCTCGTCGTGGAGAATGAATCCGGCGCTAAGGCTGCCATCGTGGTCGACAGCATTCACCAGCAGGCACAGGTTGTTATCAAGAGCCTCGATAAAAACTACAAAGATGTGGCCGGTGTCTCTGCAGCGACTATCCTTGGTGATGGCAGTGTGGCCTTGATCATTGATGTGCCATCGATCGTGTCGACTGTGACGCGCCGTCTCGACACGCGCTCTAACCCGGCGTCTAAAAAGCGCGCGGCCTGATTCCGTTCATAGCGCTGATAAAATGTATAAGGTCCTGAAAATGAGCGAGTTGCCCCCTTCTAATCCCGAGCAGTCTGATAATGATATTTCTCTCAACGGGAGTGAGCAGGGGATTATCCTTGCAGTCGGGCTGTCCCAGTATTGCGTGCCCATCCTCCAGGTCAGTACGATCATCGAATACGAGCGGCCGACGACAATCCCGCATAGCCCGCGCTATGTAGAGGGGGCCATAAACCTTCGGGGGAACATCATTCCTGTCGTGAACCTGGGGACGTATCTGGATGTTGAGCCTACTCCGGATCTCGACCATCGTTACGTGGTGATTGCGGAAACCCCAGATCCTAATGATGCTCAGGAAATCATTGTCTTTGGCCTGTTGATCGATAAGGTCGTCAGGATCTTCGATATGGCTGCGCGGACCGTACAGCCGATAAGCGCAGATGGTGGCAAATCAGACCTGAGCGGGCTTGTCATGCTCGGGGGTGAAGATGGGAAATCTGCAGCTGAAATGATCGGCGTCCTTGACCTGGCTGCCATTGCGGCCCAGGTCAAGGGCAAGCCGGCCGGCCTGTCATCCATGGAGTTCTGAGAAACTCAGATGGAAGACAATCTTTTATACTCGGATGCCGACTTCCGGCGCGTCCAGAATATCGCCATGCGTGAGGCGGGCATTTGGCTTCAAGACACAAAAAGAGACCTGGTTGAGTCCAGACTTGCTCGGATTGTGAGGGAGAACGGCTGTAAGAGTTATGCCGAACTCCTCAATCTCGCAGAGTCACCCGGAGGAAGCGAGATCCTGACCAAGCTCGTCTTCGCAATAACAACCAACGTCACAAATTTTTTCCGGGAAAAGGTGCACTTTGATCACCTGCAAGCTGAGGTCATCGCCCCGGCTGCTGGCGCAATTCGCAAAGGAAAGCGTTTCCGGGTGTGGTCATCTGCCTGTTCCTCCGGGCAAGAGGGGTGGACCATGGCGATGTCGGTCATGAATGTCATCCTAGATGCTTCACAATACGACGTGAAGATCCTTGGGACCGATATAAACGCCGATATGGTGAAGATCGCCCGGTCTGGCTCTTACAGGCGGCAAGACACTGACGGCATTCCCGAAGCCCTGAAAAAGAAATGGCTCCTCCCTGCTTCTGATGACCATCTCGTTTTTTCAGGTGACATTCGCGCACTTCCTACCTTCAACCCCATGAATCTTAATGGCGAGTGGCCGTTCAGAGGGGCGTTTGACGCAATTTTTTGCAGGAACGTCGTGATTTACTTCGATGCAAAGACGAAGGCGCGACTATGGGAGAGGCTCTCTAGCCGCCTCAATCCGGGTGGGTTCATCTATGTCGGACATTCGGAGCGTATCGGCGATCCTTTGTCCTGCGGACTGGAGCCTGTCTCTTCTACAATTTACCGGAAAATAAGGTGAACCGATGAGACGTATAAAAGTCCTGATCGTCGATGATTCCAAAACCATTCGCGCTCTGATCCGGAGGTCGCTGGAACAGCACTCTGACCTGGAAGTCACTGGAGAGGCTGAAGATCCTTTGCAGGCCCGTGACCTTATCATCAAGGACACTCCTGACGTTATCACGCTGGACGTGGAAATGCCCGGCATGAACGGGCTTCAGTTTCTTGACAAAATCATGCGCCTGCGCCCGATCCCGGTCGTGATGGTTTCAAGCCTTACCACCAGGGGGGCGAATACTGCGATCAAAGCATTGCAGATGGGGGCTTTCGACTGCTACCCGAAGCCTCAGTCTTCCCTTGGTGCAGATCAGTTTGCCGGGCTGGCTCCTCTGGTTCGTGAGGCTGCCCGTTCGACACCCGGCCGTCGCAACGGGGCCTGTGTAGCAGCCTCGGCGGCGGCACATCAGGTCAGACATCAGATGTCCGGATCATCATGGCAGACAAATTTCAGCGTAGTAGCAATTGGATCCTCCACAGGTGGGGTGGAAGCACTTGAGAGTATCCTGAGCAGCCTCCCTGGCACTTCTCCCCCTATTGTCGTTTGCCAGCACATGCCAGCCCTGTTCACCGCCAGTTTCGCGTCCCGGCTGGACGCGGCCATACCCGCACTTTCTATCGCAGAGGCTAAAGACGGGGAGACGCTTGCGCCGGGTATGGTGAGGATTGCCCCCGGAGGTGGGCGGCATTGCACGGTCTCTATCGCAGGGGGGCTCTGTATAACCAATCTGAAGTCGGGGCCGCCTGTGGGTGGGCACTCTCCATCTGTGGACGTTCTGTTTGAGTCTGTGGCGTCCTCAGTCGGCCGCAATGCCCTCGGTATCATTCTGACGGGGATGGGGAGGGATGGTGCTGAGGGACTACTCAAAATGCGCCAGACCGGATGCAGGACTATCGCGCAGGATCAGGCTTCCTGCGTTGTCTACGGGATGCCCCGCGCCGCCGCCGCCATAGGGGCCGCTGACCATATCGTAGGTCTGGCCCAAATCCCTTCTGTGGCAATGAATCTCCGTTAATTCTCAACAGAAATATCTAGTAATCCTTCATCTTGTGATGGGGGGTAGCTACACTTACAGCCGGGGCTTGGAAAGGCCTTGTCGAAAGGCAGAAAGGTAAAGACTATGGCAGTAGCAGCGTCACAAATCCGCGCCCTGATCGTTGATGATCAGCAATCAATACGTCAGACTCTGGCCAGCAATTTGCAAGAACTTAAGTTCGTACATATTGCGCAGAGGCCGGACGGGAAATCGGCGTTGGAATACCTCAAGGAGCAGGTCGCAGCCAAGCAGCCAGTGCATCTGGTTATTTCCGACTACAACATGCCGGAAATGAATGGTCTGGAACTGCTCAAGGCGGTCAGAGGTGATGCCAGAACCCAGAAAACCGCATTTGTGATGCTGACTGGTGAGGCAAGCAATTCCCTCGTCCAGGAATGCATCGATGCGCGCGTGAATAATTTTATCGCTAAGCCGTACACCGTTGCAAAGCTGAGAGAAGTCCTTGAAAAGGTGTTCGGTACCATCAGGTGAGAACGTCTCTAAAGATCACGACAGTCTTACAGGGTGAAGTTGCGATTTCCTCGGACCCGGAGATAGTCTTCGGAACTGTCCTTGGGTCCTGCATTTCCGTTTGCATGTTCGATAGTGCCGTCGGGGTTGGAGGAATGAACCATTTCCTTCTTCCTGGAGGCGAGAAATCCGGAACGGATGGTGACACAGCCTTCCGTTTTGGGATCAATGCCATGGAAAGGCTTCTGAACGGCATTCTTAAAGCTGGCGGGAAAAGGCATAACCTGAAGTGCAAAGCATTCGGTGGCGCGGCCGTGCTGGCATCCATGTCTGACGTCGGAGCCGAGAACGTGGCGTTCGTTAAGCGCTACCTCAAGACTGAAGGACTTGAATGCGTATCCTTCAGCTTTGGCGGCAATCAGGCTCGGAGGATCAGGTTCTGGCCATGCACAGGGGATGCCAGGCAGAGTTTGGTCACAGACTGTCTGCTTGCAGTTGGCAAGCAGGAAGAAGCGTATCAAAAGCAAGAGCGCGAGATTGAACGGAACTGGAAATCTCATACTCCGTCTGTCGAGCTTTTTTAGAAGGGCGATCAAGGTGAACGAAAAAATGGGGTCGGTCGTATCTGAGAATGAGGGTGAAGAGGTCATTGACTTCCAGACGCTATCCCTCCGGCTCGAAGGCATCCTGGCCGAAGCCCATGCCCAGTTGCTCAAGGCTCAGGAGGCTTTTGCTTCTTCTTCCTACAGCCAGGAATTGCCAGAAGAGGCGGTCACAAACCTGCAGGGGATGGATGTCGGCACTCAAACGGTAGCTGCCGTAAAGTCCATTATGGGGGCGGCCTTGACCATGGCCGACCCGATGCGGATGCCCGTGAGAGATCTGGTGGCGGGCGTTACGCTTTCGGATGTCGTCCTGAAGATCTACGACAGGCCCTCCGCCGCGCCGCCGCGCCATAACGGCGTCATCGATTTCTTCTGACGCCGATACCCCCCCCGGACGCATCGGGGATGTGCCCACGCATAGGCCAAATTAAGATACGTTCCCCTCTGAGGCGGGGATGGTGCGTCACTGGCTGGCTTTAGGTCCATACTTCTGAAGCAGGGATGGAATGCGTTCCACGAAAATGGGTGCGAAATTCGCCCATGGTGTATCAACCCCAACATCGATGCTGTTCTCTGTTGGGGGGTGACGATTGTGCATGTGGCCGTGGACGAGAATTGCCCCCTTATTTTTATACGGCCATTCGTCAGTCGGGAAGTGCTGGAAGTGATACATTTTCCCGGAGATATAGCACCCCATGTATGATTGCACTGAAGCGATATAGCCGGCACGCAGGGCCTTGTTCATCGTCGAGTGCGTATCGTGGTTTCCAGTGCAGACGTGAATATGTCCGTTCAGTTCCGCCAGGATGGACACGTCTGATCCTAAAATCAGATCCCCCACATGAATTACGTGGTCATCATTTTGGACCACATTGTTCCATTTCCGGATTAGCTTTTCGTGCATTTCCGAGAGGGTTTTGAACGGACGCCTTGAGTGTTCTATCATGCGTTCATGGAAAAGATGATGATCCGCTGAGGCTAGGTATCGCATGGAAACTCTCAAGCTGTGGGAAGGTGCAAATCGTTCCACACAGTTTGACGCGATTGAGCTTGAGCGTCCAGAGGGCATGCTAGTTGAATGCAGTGTTTTTTGTGATGCGGACTATCCTTGGCGTTGCATTTATCCTTGATAGGAAATAAAATTAATCGATTTTCGGGGATTTTCTTCCCTTGGACGTCAATCTGGTCAGTCGAAAGCACCTGCGCTTTCGCCTGGTTTGGGAAGATCTACGCCAAGTTTTTGAAAGGCCTTTGTGCGCCGTATGATGAGAAGTCGACACCCAACAAGAAAGAAGCCATCGCGCTGGAAAAGCAACCGGAGGGAAGGTGGAGGCTCTCAGGATCTGAGCTCCGCGGAATCTCAGGAACGTATGTTCCAGGATATAATGGGTGGGGGGAGCGACAGACCCGCTCAAAAGAAGCGAGACTTCTCCAGGAAGCGTTACGATGCAAAGCCCCGAGCGGATTCATCTGATGTGCATGGCGCTCAAATGCATGGCGTCGTGGAGGGAGGAAAGCTCTTCGGTAATGAAGCTAAATCTGCTTCTGATCGTGACCGGTCGTTCCGGAAGAAAAAGTCGTATTCGGGAGAGCGTTCGTCTGGTCCGAGCTTTGATCGATCCTCTCCGGTACTAACCCCCAAGCCGCGCATGGCAGATCCAGTTGTCCTTGTCGGCGGATCGCGTCCGGAGGCCATTCAGAGTCTGATGTCGAAGCTTTTCAGCCTTGGCTTCCCAACGTGCGGCTCGGCGTCTGATTTTCTTTCTTCAGGCTTTATCAGAGCAGTAGAGAAGGGGAATGCAGCCTGCCTGGGAGGGTGTGCCGTGGCCGTTCCGAGCGATTATTGCTTCGATCAGGATTTCCCCTACGACAGCGGCCGCTGCATTGCACTTTGGATCGACACTCCTGCGTCTCGGGACGCGAAAATCTCGCCTGCTCGAACCTCAGGTTCCTCAGGAAGGTGCTTTGAATGGCTCCGCAAGGCGTCTCAGGGACGTGTCATGCGTATCCCATCGACCTCAGTGGAAGGGTGGAAAACCCAAATCAAGGAATTGTCTCGTTTCCTGAATTACGAACTCCCGGAGTGCTGACGTGATCTGTCTAAAAAATAATTCCCTCAGGATGTTCCGCACCCTGATGCTGTGTGCGGGAGTTGCTTCCCTCTCGACTGTAGTGCTGAACGATGATGCTCATGCACGTGCGTCAAGTAGCGGCAGTCACTCTTCAAGCTCTTCATTCTCGTCATCGCGGTCGTCTCGCGTGTTTACGCCGACCATCTCCAAACCCTCTCCGTCCCGCACCATTCAGAAGATGAATGAAGCGGCTTCGGCGCAGGCCTTCCGCGCCATGTCACGCTCGAATGGGGCAAAAATCGCGGCAGGCGCCGCAATGGGGGGAGGGTTAGCGGCCGCCTCTTCATCCGAGGCTTCCGCTCATTCTTCAGCCCCTCCGTCACCACCAAAGCATTATGATGATGCTCCCATTCCTGCTCCCGCCCCCGCAATGGAAGCGACATCTGGCGGCACTCATGGGGATAGTGGCGCCTCCAGCGTTCCGGAGCGAAGAGATCGGGTCGTTGTCGTTCACGACCATAACGATAACAGCAGCAGCTATTTTTCCGGCATGGCCGCAGGTGCTATGATGGAATCTGCGTCTCACCCTCGGCCAGATTACCCCTACTATCATGACGATGCGCCGCGCTCTCCTGCTCCTGCTCCTGCTCCTGCTCCTGCTCAGCAGCCGGCAGTTCCAGTCCTTAATCATCAATCCTCTTCCATTCAGGCACCGCCACCTCCGACGCTACAATCTCAGAGTGAATCTTCTTCTGGCGATCAGGAAGACGAAGCTCAGCGTCATCACTGGGGGCTGTTTCTTTTACTGTTTTTGGCTATCTGCATCCTCGCATGGATGTTTATTCGCGCGATCAAGCGGAAATCGGGCGTTTCCTCTGTAACCGGCGCGATCAGGAACAAGCTGTCAGAAGAAAACGGGAATTCTGCGCCAGAGGGGCCTAAGGCTCCCATCCCGTCTTTGCCGACAATTCTGATCGGTGCCGGCATCACGATCCCGGCCATGGCGACATCCAGTGATCCTGCGTCAGATCAGCCTGAGATGGATTTTGAACCAGACGTAGTCGGGCAGACGTCAATCACCGCGATCGGAGTGTTCTCCGGGTCGGAAGATATGGCGGCCCTCTATACCAATCATGATCAGTCGGATCACGTGCGCATCAGCTTCGACCCTCAGACGAAAGGTCAGATCGTCGATGCCATGTTCTTTACCGTGGTATCGCCGCAATATACCAATACGGCCCCCGAATGGGACGCTTGGCTGAACCATGATGATGGCCTGATGGGTCAGCCGGATATTGAGCATGGGGACAAGAAATGGACGCGCTCAATTCTTCCTCAGGACGAACGGCGCCTTGAACCTGTCGAAGAACGTGAACATATTGAAACCATGCTTTCAACGGGGGAGAAATCGTTTGTGACATGGACGCATCGGTATACTCTTTACGAAAGGAATACTGGATATTCGGACGGCTATCCCGCCATCGAATATATGATGATCAGAGCCAGTTCCCGTCACGACGGCGAAGGGGGTGGTGAAGATATCATGTTCCTGCAGATCCTGGGTGGCGTTCCGCTTTCTGTGGCCTCTTTGAACTTGCCCTAAACAGCGCCTCGGCAGGCCTTCTCACTTATAGAAGGCCTTGCCTCCCGCATTTCTGGTTGGGATCTGATTCAAGATTTCTCAGATTTCAGCCTGATGTGCGGCCGTGCATGTCAAAACCTACCGGAGAACTCATGTCTAAATCCGCTTTACGCTTCACAAGCGCCTTCGCAGCTATCCAGGCTACCAAGCTGGTAGATGTTGGCGCATCTTTCCTTGCGACACTCGACCCCAAAAGCGCTACTGAGGCAGACATCAAGACTGCAGAGAGCCATTACACTAATGTTCTGACAAAGTGCGCCCAGGCCCGCAAGGCTTATGGGGATGCCGAAGCCTTGTCCAGCGCTGCCACAGATGCATATGAGAAAGAACTGAGCGGGCTGGCGGTCCTTGGCAAGAAGGCAGAAGAGGCGTCTGATCCCACGGAAAAGAAGCGTCTCTCCGATAAGGTCGATCTTTTCGAGGCAGAGCTGGCGGCCAAAAAGGCGAGGGTGCAGGATCTGGCCGCAACGACCACAGCCAAAAAGGATGTCCTGGACGCCTACGAAACCATCGTTTCGGAAGCGCTTAATAAATTCAAAACAATTCAGGCCCAGGGCCGGCAGGCCATGGATCGGCTGGATTTGGCCCGCGAGCAGGAGCAGATCGCCCGCGAAAAGGCTGATGCCATCGCCCTTGGTTCGAGTTCCGGCACGAGCGGGTTTGGAGTGAGCGCCCTCACCAGAGCAGCCGATAAGGCTGAGATCAGCACCCAGGTCTCAAATGAGAAGGCCGAAGCATTGCGACCAGCCGCGTCCATGGCGACGTCCGACCCTGATGTGGCTGCCGCTATGGCAGAGGCAAGCGGCCAAAAGCCTCGTTCACAAATGACCATGGCAGAGCGTCTCGCCAGCCTTCAGCTCGACAAGTAAGGCTGGCGCACGGCGGCAATCTTTATGGAACTACGACGGCGGGCAGTAATGTCCGCCGTTGCCTTTTGGTGGAGTGTGATGATGCGAAGGCTATGGCAAGACGTAAGATCGTGCCTATTTTCCCGGTCTAAGGAGGGGCAAGACCCCATACGGGCAATGATGGACTTTCAGAAGGAGTTTGATGGAAAAACGCCTCAAAAGCTTTTGGATGAGCAAGGAGAAAGAATGCTCATATGGGTCGGTGATATGGAGAAAAATGGCCTTACCAAAAAGCAATGTCTCTCGCTCCTTATTCATAACGTGATGATTCTTGCTAGGATTATTAATGCGCAAAGGGAGCTTGAAAAAATAAATGGCCTGAAAGATGCATAGGTGAGGAGTGTAGTGTGCAATCTCACCTTGCGGTAAGCATTGCTCAAGGCTAGTTTTTCCTTAAAGTTCATAGAATTTTTTCCAGAAAGTGAAGATCTTGGGTATTCGCAATTCCTTCCGTCGCCGCTTGGAGATGTTTACGGTTTTCACGTCGGTAGGTTGCGCCATTTACCCCGTTATTTCTCAAGAGGCAAAAGCGGATAGTCGTATTTATAACCCAAATGCTTTCTCTGCTTCAGATAATTCGACCTGGAGCACTACGAACGCCCTGTGGTCGAAATCAGATACGCAGATATTCGGCACAGATGGATGGGAAGCTGGGTGGGATGCTATATTTGACAGAGGGGATGATGCGACCCTCCACATTGATGATGGCCCCGGAGAAGTTGCTGTTAATACTTTAGACATTACCGGTTACGGCAGTTATAATTTCGATGGCGACCCACTTTACGCTTCAAATAGTCAACTAACGATAAGCACTCAACAGTATGGAGGTGTTGTTGAGATAGACAACATTATCGACGATAGTCTTGTCTCTGGTGGTTCTGAGCTGGTTCTAACGGGCGGTGGGAGATTACTCCTCACTGCGGCTAACACTTATACTGGTGGGACAGATATCCAGGCTGGAAGGCTTGAGATTAGAAACAGCACAGCGCTTGGGAGTGGTGCTGTTCAGAATGATGACACCTTGACCCTGAATCTGCCTGACGGCAGTATGTTCTCTAATGACATTTCTGGTTCCGGAACGATCAATAAAACCGGTTCTGGCACCCTTTCACTGACAGGTGCCGATACCGGTACCGGCACAATAGCCGTTGATGCCGGGGTCCTAGAAATCGGTTCCAATGCTGACCCGGCAAACGCAGCCGTGAATGTCGCTACAGGGGCAACGCTCGATGTAACAGCCGCCCCCACTGCTATCAGAAGCTTGGGTGGTGGAGGGATGGTTAATATCGGCACTAATGCCTTCACTCTGAATTCTGCCTCCGATACCTTCTCAGGCACGATGCTCGGAGCTTCACGGCCCCTCTTGGTTGTGGAGCAGGGGGAGGAGACACTGGATGGAGCCAACCTGAACGGGGTTTCAGCAGATACTGAGGAGAATGGTCAGTTAAACATCCAGGGAAGTGTTACCGCAGGTGGGTTGCTGGGAAGCGGGAAAATCATTCTGGCTTCCGGATCTAACCTGTCTATTTCAGGCAATGGAAATTTTTCGGGCAATATTTCAGGCGACGGGTCTATTGATTTCAACCAGGGGCTAGTTCTTCTAAGCAGCGTCAATTCATGGGGTGGCTCAACAACTATATCTGCGAACACTGTCGTTCAGATTGAGGACACCGCAGACCACGCAGCCAATCTATCCGGGACTTCGGCGCTCCATAATGACGGTACTCTCATATACAGCAATTCTGAGAACTCATCCCATATTTCGACTTTATCTGCCCCGATAGACGGGGCGGGGGCTCTTTTTCTTTCAACCGGCACATTCGTGATCGATAGTGCAAACTCATTAACGGGTGCCAATGCCGGAGGCGTATCCCTTCTTGCTGTGCTATCAACAGTCAAGACTGGATCAGAGGGGCTAGGAAAAGGGCCTGTAGAGCTTGGGCAGGCTACACTCGATCTTAATCAGGCAACCGATGCATCGGTTGCGAATGCCATCTCCGATTATGCTGACGGCTATGCAGGGGCGCTCATAAAAGATGGAGCCGGCCTTCTTACGTTAACCGGAGAGAATGCTTATTCTGGCGGCACAACAATCAATCAGGGCGGGCTGGCTGCTGGGACAGACACTGCATTTGGCACGGGCACAGTAACAATGGCCGATGGCACTCTGGTGTCATTCGCTGCTGATAACCTGACACTGGCGAATAATTTCGTTCTGAATGGTGATCAGACATTTAAGGTCGACGGTGCGCAGTCCGACACGGTCAGTGGTGCGATTACAGACGGCGGCATGTCAAGCGATCTGGTGAAAACCGGCACAGGCACGCTGACCCTAACTGGGGAGAACACCTATACGGGAAAGACCGACATTCAAGGCGGAACGCTGGTTATTAGCGGGTCCTCGGGCTCTATCGCAGCCAGTTCAGATGTGAATGTCGGTAGTTCTGCCACTCTCGATATCGAAACATGGCACTCCATCCAGAGTCTTTCTGGGGCTGGTAATCTAGCTGGAACCGCACTGTCACTGTCCAATGCTTCCGGAACCTTTTCCGGCACGTCAACATCACCCAAACTCACTATACTCTCAGGAACTGAAACTTTTGATGGTGCAAAATTAACTGGGTCCTCCGTAGATATCTCGGGCGTGACGACACAGGTGGTCATTGGCGCAAATGGCGCGAAGATTGGACAGGTGGAAGATTTAGATGGCGGTCATGAAAATCGTCTCGTATTAAATGGAAATTTAGAGACCAATCTTTATTCTGGTGCTTCTTCATATATAGATAGCTCTATCTCTGGAGGTGGCGGCATATCAGTGGCCTATGGTGGGTTTATATTAGGTGGAAATAATACTTACACTGGAAAAACCCTAGTTGGGAAAGATGTTTTCTTTCGTTCTTATGACTCTGACGAATACGCGGCCAATTTGGGACATACATCCGACATTGTAAATGACGGGCGTATACTGTTCTTTAATAACGCGGATAGATCACATGAAACGGTAATTTCGGCCCCGATCTCCGGTGACGGTGAAATAATTCTTGTATATGGCAATGCTAAAATATTTGGTCCCAACACCCTGACCGGGGCAAATTATGGGGGAGTATCACTTGCGGTTTCTGCCGGCATATCGCTAGAAACGACTTCTACGGGTCTCGGTTCTGGTGAAGTTGATCTATTCGGATCTGGAATCTTAGATATTAACCAGACTTCTGACGCTACAATTTCTAATTTGATTGCAGGAAACGGCGACGCATCTGGTGTTGTCCAGAAAGACGGTGCTGGTCTAATTACACTCTCCGCAGCCAATACCTATGGCGGTGGCACATTCATTAATTCTGGCGGACTGTCCCCTTCAAATAACCAGGCTTTCGGTACCGGGGCAATCACCATGGCAGATGGGACAGAGATGTCCTTCGCTACCGATGGCCTGTCACTGTCGAATGGGTTCAATCTTAATGGCAGTGACATTTTCGATGTTGCGTCGGGCGTAACAGATACCATTGCTGGCGCTATTGTGGATGGGAGTGGGGCCGGTAAACTCGTTAAGACCGGTGGGGGAGCTCTATTCCTGTCGGGCGCCAATACCTATACAGGGGGCACAGAAATTAGCGCCGGTAATGTAGGGGTTGGAAACAACACCTCCTTCGGAACTGGAGCGGTTGAGATGGCGGAGGGCACGGCGGTGTCCTTCGATGCAGACGGACTGTCACTGTCAAACAATTTCACCCTGAACGGCGACCCGACTTTTGATGTTGATGGTGCCCAGACGGATACTATCAGCGGCATAATTGCAGATGGAGAAAGTCCCGGAGATCTGGTGAAAACCGGCACGGGGACGCTGCAGTTGTCAGGTGCGAATACCTACACTGGCGTCACAGATATACAGGCAGGGACATTAACTTTAGCGTCAACGGGAAGGGTTTCTTACAGTTCGTCTGTCAACGTGGGCGCGGGGGCGACACTTGACGTTTCCAGCGTGCCGAGTGGCTCTGATTACATCCATTCCTTGAATGGCGGTGGTGTCCTGAATGTCGGCTCGAATGGCGCTTGGCTGGTTACAGCATCAGGCTCATTTTCTGGCAAAGTTACCGGGGCCGGCTTCGTCAATGTTTACACGGGACAAGAGACCCTTGACGGGGCGACCGTGCAGGGAATGTTTGGGTCCCAATTCGGTGCTGACTTGATAGTTTCCCCGTTAGGGGCATCTGTCGGCAAAATGAGCATTTATGGAGACCTAACTCTTAATGGAAAACTGGTCTTATCTTCTGGGGAGAAAGGGCAGTTTACATCTTTCTTCGGCGCCAACCCCATAGCAGGACCCGGCGGGATAGAAATAGGCTCAGGCACAAAGAGCCAAAATAATAGAGTAAGCTCGTCGCAACCCCTTACTTATACTGGAGAAACTACTATTGATAGGTATGCTTATTTGGAGGTTCAAGATGATGGCGAACATTCCGCAACATTGTCCGGGACCAGCTCTGTACATGTTGATGGCGAACTAATTATTTCCAACGATTTCGATGCAAATAATATTTCAACCACATTAGAAGCTCCGCTTTCTGGAGACGGAATCCTCCTAATAAATGGTGGGGAAACAGTAATTTCCGGTGCTAACACTTTAACCGGCAACAACAATCCAAATGGGAACGGAGTTTCCGTAGAAGTAGACTATGGAAAATTACGCGCTAGTGCATCTGGATTGGGAACTGGAGCATTACTACTCCTTGGGTCTGAGTTTGATCTTAATCAGAATAGTGATGCAATCGCATCTAATGTAATAGAAGACGGACTGTCACAGAGCGATCCTGATGATACAGGAAATTTGGTAAAACTTGGTTCTGGGCTGGCCACCTTAACTGGAGCCAATTCCTACAGCGGTGGAACTGAGATCCGTCAGGGTGGACTGGGCGCTGGCAGCAATTCGGCCTTCGGCACTGGCACCGTGACCATGGACGCCGGCACCAAGGTCTCTTTTGCGGAAGATGGTCTGACACTGGCGAACCAGTTTGTTCTCAACGGCGATCCGACATTTGAGGTTGATGGTACGCAGTCAGATACGGTTAGCGGCGCGATTACCGATGGCGGCACGCCGGGTCATTTGATCAAGGCAGGGGCCGGCACACTGATTCTGACCGGCACGGACACATATACGGGTGGCACGGATATCCAGTCCGGCACGCTTGAAGTGACAAATCCTGCCGCACTTGGCACTGGCGCGGTCCAGAACGATGCGACTCTAGTCCTGGCAGTTTCAGGGGATGAGACTATCGGAAACTCCTTCTCCGGCACTGGAATGATCAGCAAGACTGGCGTCGGCAAGGTGACATTGACCGGGGCAGAAACAGGCGCAGGATTGATATCAGTCGCTACGGGAACCCTCGCACTAGACGTGGATACTAGGATGGAAGGTATGTCACTGGCCGTTGCCGATAGTGCGACACTGGACATATCATCAAGGCCAGTATGGGCTGCGAGCCTATCAGGGGCAGGAACGGTGAATTTTGGCGGTAGCGGCTTAGTCCTCAGCAACGCCGCAGGGACGTTTTCAGGTAAGGTGGATGGTCCTGGAGAACTGGATGTTACTGGTGGCGCGGAAACCCTTGATGGAGTCCAGTCCGACCAGCTTCAGATCGTAGCTGAGGGCAGTGGCCTCCTTACCTTAGAGGGGGCGGTGACGGGCAATGGCTTGTATGGAGATGGTAAAGTATTGCTTTCTGCAGGCTCCTCTTTGACCCTGAAAGGGCCAGATGGAAACGGCGAATTTGAAGGGGGGATGACCGGAGGCGGCGCTCTGACGATTGAGGGGCAGCAGACCCTAGTTGGCACGAAAGGCTGGACCGGTGGGACGGATATTGCCGTTGGGGGGACTTTGATTTCCTCAGACATATCGGAAAAAGATACAGCATTTACAGACAAAAAATCCTTCATACATAATGACGGGCTGTTACTTATTGACGGCTATCAATCTCCCACGTTTGCAACATTATCGGCTTCGTTACACGGAAATGGAGCGGTTGGTTTTCTCGGTGTGTCAGGAAAGATTGATGGGCCAAACCTGTTAACAGGCGAAAATAATCCTTACGGGATGTCTTTTATCGCTGAAGGTGAAGGGGTCGCAGTTGTTGCGAACTCTGGCGGTTTGGGGAGTGGTGTTGTCGGTCTTGCGGGCGCCACCCTGGATCTGGAGCAGATTTCCGACGGATCGGTATCAAATGTAATTACCGACAATAATGCCGCACTTGGTGCTGGCGCCGTCATTAAAGGTGGCTCTGGTCTCATTACGATGAGCGGAGACAACGACTACTCTGGCGGAACGACGATCAATCAGGGCGGGCTGGGTGCTGGCACGGACACGGCGTTTGGCACTGGCGCTGTGACGATGGCCGAGGGCACGGAAGTGGCCTTCGCGGCAGACGGTCTGACCCTGGCGAACCAGTTTATCCTGAACGGCGATCCGACCTTCGAGGTCGATGGCGCGCAGTCCGATACGGTCAGCGGCGCGATTGCCGATGGCGGCACGCCGGGGGATCTGGTCAAGACGGGCACAGGCACACTGAGCCTGACGGGCACGAACAGCTACACGGGGACAACCGAGGTGGCGGCGGGCACGCTGCGGGTGGACGGCGACAGCAGTGCGGCCACCGGGGCGCTGACAGTGGACGGCGGCGCGGCGCTGGGCGGGACCGGGACGGTCGGCGGCTCTGTGACGGTGCAGTCCGGCGCGACCCTGACGCCGGGCGATGCCGGGGCGGGCACGCTGACCATTGGCGGCAGCCTGACGCTGGCCGACGGGGCCACCACGCAATACGATCTTGGCCAGCCGGGGGTTACCGGTGGCGCGCAGAACGATCTGGTTGAGATCGGTGGCGATCTGCATCTGGGCGGAACGCTGAACATCACGGCTGATCCATCCACCGGCACGGCGCTGCCTGCGGGCGTGTATCGCCTGTTCGACTACGGCGGGAGCCTGTCCGGATCCGAGGAT
>NZ_LHZC01000007.1 GCF_001580615.1 Acetobacter malorum | reverse complement strand
GCGTGCGGAAGAAGACCCGTCCTACCATGAGCGCAGCGTCATCGCCGTGATCGGGGATGGCTCCATCTCCGCCGGTATGGCGTATGAGGCCATGAACAACGCCGCCGTGGCTGGACCCGGTGCGGAACGGCTGATCGTCATCCTCAACGATAACGAGATGTCCATCGCCCCGCCCGTTGGCGCGATGTCCAACTACCTCTCCCGCCTGATGTCCTCCCGCAAGTTTATGGGCCTGCGTGAACTGGCCGGGAAAGTCGTCAAGAAACTTCCGGCTCCGGTCGAACGCACCGCACGCAAGGCGGACGAGTATGCCCGCGGCATGATTACCGGCGGCACGCTGTTTGAAGAGCTGGGCTTCTATTACGTGGGCCCTGTGGACGGACATGACCTGCCGCAGCTGGTCGCCATCCTGCGCAACCTGCGCGATACGGATAACGGCCCCATCCTGCTGCATGTGATGACCGAAAAAGGTCATGGCTATCAGCCCGCCGAGAAGGCCGGGGACAAGTATCACGCCGTTGCCAAGTTCAACGTCGTCACCGGTGAGCAGAAAAAAGGCCCTGCCGGGCCGCCGTCCTACACCTCCGTGTTTGCACGCGAACTGGTGCGCCGGGCTGCGACCGACAACAAAATTGCCGCCATCACCGCCGCCATGCCGTCCGGCACCGGGCTGGATGCGTTCGCGAAGAACTATCCCGACCGCTTCTTTGATGTCGGCATTGCCGAGCAGCATGCCGTGACCTTTGCTGCGGGTATGGCGACCGAAGGCCTCCGCCCCTTCTGCGCCATCTACTCCTCCTTCCTGCAGCGCGCCTATGATCAGGTGATGCATGACGTGGTGCTGCAGAAGCTGCCTGTCCGCTTCGCCATTGACCGCGCCGGTCTGGTGGGCGCCGATGGGGCAACCCAT
>NZ_LHZC01000004.1 GCF_001580615.1 Acetobacter malorum | reverse complement strand
GATCAACGCCTCACTGGGCACGCCCTCCAACCCCATTACGGTTTCGGGCGGAACGGTTAATCTGCAGCAGAACAGCTCCATTCTCGCCAATCTCTGGGGCGAAGGGGGCGCGATCAATGTTGATCCAGACTCCGTTAATACGATTTATATCAATGATAGATATTCCAATAATGACGGAAACAAGCAGAATACCGTTATCAATGGTGTTTCCGAAAATACCCATTTTGGCCTTCTCGGAACGTCCTCCGCACCAGTTGCAGCGACATACTCTTTAAATGACGATGGCTCTTATACTCTGACAGTTCATCTGGCAGACGACCGCAGCATCGCATATACTCATGTCAACATGGCTGCGGGCTACACGCCGCCGGCACAAATCACCATCGTGCAAGACGGCACAACGGGATGGCTGCTCGAAGATACAGCCCATCCCACTGTTCCTTCTTATAGCGCGAATGATCTCCATACTTCTCTGGCCGCCATCGCAACAGACGCTAACTCTGCGGGTGGTGATACGTCCCAGTATACCACGCAGGGGTCTGGCTATCATGCCCATGATGCAAACTGGCGCTGGACAGGCCCTGCCACAGGAGGCGACTGGAGCGATCCCGCCAACTGGACACTGTATAACAGCAAAAACCAGCCTGTGCCCGCCAGTGAAATTCCTACAGGGGGCGCGCCAGCTATTCCGCAAAGCGAGCAAAATGCGGATGTCAACGTCGGATATTATGACGGCAAGACGCCTAGCGTGGTGGTTGCCAATGCTCCCTATTAC
>NZ_LHZC01000021.1 GCF_001580615.1 Acetobacter malorum | reverse complement strand
ACAAAACCCGGGGCAATTCAAGGTCGATCCGACCGGGATAGAGAGCGTCCAATGTTCCGAACGCTTCGGCGACAGCAAGCGGTGCGTGATTGGGCAGCATGATACCACCTGCCCCCACCCGAATGGTTTTCGTCGCTCCCGCAACATACCCAATAGCCACAGCGGTCGCTGCCGAAGCGATACCGGGCATTGCATGATGTTCCGCGAGCCAGAAGCGACGGAACCCTAAACTCTCTGCATGCGCGGCAAGGTCTGCGCTACGATGGAGAGCCTCTGCAGCAGAACTCCCTTCATTGATAAACGCCAGGTCGAGAATTGAAAGCGGAATCATGCAGGCCCCTTCCCTGTTTGCCGAGGTACTATGTGGGGTCGACACCGCGCCATACCAGAGGACTTATCAAAACGTAGAAAATAGCGGAGATACGGCCTCAGATTACATGAGATCTAAAAAAGCTCTCCGTCGCTGGAGACCTAATCGCCAACATAATGCCCTTTTCCCGCCATCTCGCGCATATCCGTGATACCAGTCAGACGCCAGCCATCGCCCGCATCCTGAAACGTCCAGACATGCACATCCTCTGGCAGAACAGGTCCATCCAGAAGGGCTTCGAAAATCCGGGGATCGGAGACCCAGTGTGGCATCTCACGCGGCTTCATCAGAATGGCAACCGTGATCTCGCGCTTTTTATAGCCTATGGACCTGACATCCGTATATTCAAGCACATGATCAGCTTCCAGCGGATAGCACAGCCCGTCCGGTGCCACGATGCCTGGCGGAACAATGCCCTTGCCGGTTCCGTCCTTAACCGGCACAGGCCGGGGCGTCATGGCCGGAGCAATTCCCATCAGCCCTGTCCGCAGTGACGAGTTGGCAAGAAACCAGTCCGCAGACCGCCCTGTTCCAATAAACAGGTCTGCCTTCATCTGGTCATTGCTTTCGGTGAACTGCTGCTGCGGCGCAGCAGGCATCCCGCCTGCCATCGTGTCCTGAAGCGGGACAAAAGCGGAAGCCTCTTCAGACGGCGCATGAGTGTGCGTGACAATTGTAACGGGCACACGTCTGACAACACCCGCATCAATTAGCGCCTGCAAAAACGCGCCTGACGCGATACCAGACGGACCACCACCAAAATAGACACCCGTCACCCCAGCATCGTAACCCGGGGCAGGAAGCGCCATGCGAGGCTGATCAACATTATTCATCACCCCCAGCCCGGACACGAAGATCTCGCTGTTTACCCTTTTACACACACGCCTGCTGGCAGCCCCAAGAATATTGCCCCGGTCATCTGGCCATGTGCGGACAGATTCAAGAACCTCTTCGGCCGCTCTCCGACTGGACTCATAATGCGGGGTCAGCAATATCCACCCGCCCCCAAGACCTGCCACCATCAATACCGCCCAAACCGGTCTGCGGCACGCAAGGCCGGTCACTCTGCCCACGACGTTTTTTACAGATGCACTGCTCATTGTGTGTAATCAGTCCTGAAAATCGGCGTACCCTGTTCGACCTGAAAGACCGTCTCGCGGCGAAGCCTGCTGCCGGGGGCCAGAAAATCTGGAGCCCCTACGGTGCGTCGGAAAACTGCCGTATCCATCCACGCCGGCACCCTGTCCACACTGAAAACGACAGTTGCTCTGTAGCTCAGATTTCCAGTTCGCGGATCTGTCTGCGGTCGGATATTGGTGACCTCGCGGGGCTGCACCGGAAGACAGGCGGCAGACGCAATGCTCACCATATAAGGAAACACGACAGGAACGGTGTAGCGACCGGACTCGGGAAGAGGTGTGTCATAAACCCTGACAGGAAATGACGCTTTTTCCACCAGAAAACGATCATTCCATTGCAAGCGGTACAGGAAACGCGGGTCATTGCGTTTGACGGTGAAGATAACGACGGGTGCCGTTCGGATTATATTATGGTAAGAGACCGGGTGATAATATGCACCGCTTTCGGTTCTTGCCTGCGGCCCGACCTCACTTGATGCCTGATGAGCCGTCATCGTCAGAGTATGCCGCACAAGCAGCCCACGCTGCTCCAGATCAACCACAAGATCCGGAATATTCCCAGCAGGGCCCGCGTAGAATACAAAAGGATGTGCTGTTGGTTTGGTCAGCTCCGTGCGCTCCAGCCAGCCAGTCATCCCCCCACGCAACTGAAAGTTAATGCCTGTGTTGGAACCGAGTTGCAGACACTGGCGCGCACCGTCTGGATAATGCAGGTTTTCTGCCTTGAGCAGTTGCACAGGCAGACTGTGCTCGTGATGCCACCAGAACGCCGAGAGAAGCAGAACACCCGCCACACCAGCACTGCGCCGGGGCGCGTTGCGAACGAGTGCAAATACCCGTTGCGGGAGATCACCCGAAATCAACCGCGTCATCAGAGATTTCCTACATCGCGACAAAGCTGGAGCAGGCCGGAGAGTTTCGCCGTGACGACACCGCCCAGAGCAATCATGCCTTCAAGAAGCCGGGCCCCATCACTGTCAGCTTTCAGGCCATCCAGCCTCTGGTGCAGAATCAGATGCTCCAGTTCCACAAGACGCGTGACCTCATGCAATCCGGCATAAAGCTCTTCTACTCGCGCCTGAGCATTCTCCCTAAGCGGGAAACTTTCGATCTCCGCCATGGCATCCCCCTTTAAACCCGCGTTATTTCGTGCCAGAGTCGTATAAATGCACGAGGAATCGCAGAAACACAGCAACACCCATGTTACGGTATTTCAACTATACACACAAGCGGTATTTCGCATACGAGTAAACTCCCACGTACCAGGGAGTGCCTATGACCGCATCACGCACACGGAAACGCCGTCTTATGGATGAACAGATCAGACACATGCGCGAAAGAGGCGAACGGCTGCGCCAGGCCGCACAGTCTGTCGGCATTACTACCCATGCCGCCAAGGCCGCCGGTGTCCCCTACACGACCCTGAGAGATTATATGAACGGCGGGGAGATGAAGCTCACGTCCCTCGCCGCCCTCGCCCGGGTCTGCGGCGTTTCACTGGACTGGATTGCTTATGGCACTGGCAGCACGCCTGACACACCACCAGATAGAACAGGACAGCCTGCTATTCGGGGCGGCAGCCAGGTCGTCATCCCGTGGATCGACAGTCAGGACGAAGGGCTCCGCATTGGCAGAAACTGGCTGGATACCACGATTTCACGGGATAGTGCCGGTTTGCGTCTGGTGAGCGTGAGCGGTGACGCCATGACACCAACCCTGCGAGATGGTGATCTAGCCCTGATCGATACAGGTGCCCGCCAGATTAAAGGGGGTGCGATCTATGCTCTGGATGTCGGTGACGGGATCATGATCCGTCGTCTGGAGAAGCGGCTTGGCGGCGGTATCCGCGCCTTATCCGACCATGACCGTTATCCCCCTCAGGATCTGACACAAAGCGAAGCGGATGAACTCATCGTGCTTGGGGAAGTCGTCTGGGCCGGTGGCCCGCCACGCGCCTAAAAAGCAGAACCGGCGGTTTTTGTCTCTCAATAATTGGTTTTTCGCTTGATGTTGTGCGGTTTTTCGCCCATCGCTCCTGAGTTATACCGCACGTACCCACTTGGGCAGTCTCAGGAGCGCATCATGTCTTTCCTGCCTTATCTTACCATCCCACAGTACACCTGCAACGCGCCGGCCTCCTCACGCTTTTCTGCGCACACGCGCCCACGCATGCTTTTACGGCTGTCGTTCACTGCTTTGGCCATGACAGCGGTCATTCTTACAGCTCAGCCGTCAATCAGCCATGCAACCGACTGGCAGCATATTATCGACCATGCAAAGGGACCTTCCTTCGGCGATGAACTGGGGGCCAAACCAGGAAGGGCTGCAACAGCGGCCGATGCCGCCCTGCTCACCCATACGGACAATCTGAAATTCTCGAACGGGAAATTTTATCCAGGAGACCCAAAAGACAGCCCCTCTCTTGATCAGGCTCCTCGCATTCTCGATGTCAGCTTTGGCCCTTCGCTCCCTCATGCCACAGTTCTGATTGCCCATGCTTCGTATTATGGGGCAACGGATACCTATATCGCCATTGTTGACGCACAGGGGAACTTGCTGTGGGACGACAATGCCGGAAGCATTCAGCTTCTCCCGACCGAATTCAGTGGCGTGCATGATTTTGCCTCGAGCCTGTCTTATCCGGGATCAGTGATCAATCGCTGGGACCCCAAACTCCACAACTGGAAAAAACTGACGTCGGTAGGAACACCTTTTTAATCTTCAGACAAGACGGAGGTCTGTAAACCGGCAGATCGTACTGGTTTACAAGACCTTCGCGCACAAAACTACGAGAAACACAAGAAAGTATAATTTTCTTCGCCTATATAATCATTTATCCGCTTGCTATAGACGCAAATCCGCCCTATATGCTCCTGAGAAATATCGCCCATTCGTGGCGACGAGTCAGGAGCCATACAGGTGCTGCGTTCCCCCACCCTCCCTTCTTATGCAGAAACCCGAGCAGGTCTTGCCCCCATCGCCCCTTTTGGCACCTACCCTATGACACGCCGCCAGCGACTGGCTCGTCTGGTCATGCATGAGCGCCTGCTTGGACGCGGAAGGCTCCGTCGCCTGGCCGTCTCCTGGTTTCAGCAAGGGCCAAACATTGTTGATGGCCTCCTGTTCGGCTATCGAGTGCGGTTTCACCCACGGGATAATCAAACGGATGCAAAAGGTGCCGTTTGTGGCGCGCTTTATAACCGCCGGGAACTTCACTGGCTGCGGCGTATTTTGTCCCCCGACGCCACATTTGTCGATGTGGGCGCCAATATGGGATTTTTCTCGCTCTATGCAGCACAGTGTCAGACACGCCGTATTCTGGCCATCGAGGCTAACCCCACCCTGATACAGCGTTTTCAGGAAACGCTCAGCCTGAATCAACCGCTCCCCATTTGGACAATTTCCTGCGCAGTTGGGGCAACATCAGAAACTGGCACTCTGATGCCGCGCTATCATGATCTAGGCAGCGGTCAGATTGCTCCACTGTCCACAGAGGCCAGTCCATCAGACCATCCTGCGCTTATTCCCATCCGGCCACTCAAAGATATCGTTATCGAGGCCGGTTTCAAGCAGATCACACTTATGAAGCTTGATATCGAAGGCATGGAATATCATGTTCTGGAACGCCCAACACAAAAAAGCGCCTGGTCCGGGCTCTCCATGCTGCTGATTAAAAGCGGCCTCTACCGTATTGCCGGGCGCACACGCGCCAACCTGCTGCTCTCACGGAAAAAACCGTCAATGATCGGACAAGTCTCGTCTTTTTAAAAATAAAGCACAAAGAAAAACTGCTGCCTGCGAACAGGCAGCAGCTGTGAGATCAGTCTTTCTTGTCGAGACGATCGAGTGTGTCACAGGCGCGCTCCAGAGCCTGTGTCATCGTTTCAGCCAGAAGAACCACGCCATCAATGGTGTCTGACGCACCATCGCGCACCTCTCTGAGACCCGCCAGAAGCGGGCCTTTGAGGATCAACAAGACCTCATAAACGTCACGAACCGGGGACGTGCTCTCCAAGAATTGATTTGACATGAGAAAAGTTCTTTCTTCAAAAGGCATTATCCTCAGTAAAGAAAATCCCCTCGCGCACAGTGACACGGGAGCCCCGATGACACACGCACGATGACCTCTTCCTTTTCTGGGGAGAAGGGCAACGACCCTTCGAAAACGCCTCTGCAAAAATCTGAAAAACAGATCTGACACGCGTACATTACCAGCAAAAAAAGCCGGATTGACGGAGCCCTCGCATAAGAGAAATGTGGGCCACCCCATGGAACCAGAAAAAGGGGACGCACGATCAGTGCGCCCCCTTCCCTCTGTACCCTGATGACACCGCCATCAGACGGCATTTAGTCAAAATCCCGAAAGATCCCGCCTTCCATTGCCTGCCATCCCTGCGCTTTGCCCCATGGCTCAGAAACCGGTGGTGGCAGCGTGCGTGTGCAGGATAAGGCGACCAGCATGTTCAGACGCGTCTGGAAGAGCAGTTCCGAGAGCAGGACACGCCCTTGCAGCAGGCGGGCTGTGGCACCGCTTTCATACCAAGGCATATCAAGCGTCGGCTGACTATATTCAGCCAGTTCGGCCAGTGTGTAGTCACCCGTCTTGCCCAACTGAAACACCCGCGCGAGGCGATAAAGACAGAGGAGATACGGTGGCATCTCCCACGGCCCACCCAGCATCTGGTGCAGGAACGCCATATTATAGCCGGCAAGGCACAAGGGCTGTGCCTGCCCGCGTGGAAAGACCGCATTGAAGAGACTGTCTTCCACGACAAACGCACTCCCGCCTTTTTCACCGGGCACCAGCTCCAGAACACCCTCGAATGTCGGACTATCGATCTCTGTCGTCCTGTGCCCTGCGCAAAAGATCACGTCTTTCCACGCGAGGGAGACCGGTAACCCCGACCGAAGACGACAGGGTCCACCGGATGTTTCAGGTAGAATATCGATCAGGCGAATGGTGCCCTCCTCCCAGCGTGGGAGCCTTTCTGCTGTTTTGGGATGATTGGTCATGATCAGGCTCCGCGCAGTGCAACATCATCGACGAGATCGACGCACAGGTCTTTCAGCTCTGCGGGATGCGCAAACATGTCGAGCCAGATCAGAACTGGTTCGATTTTTTGAGCCCGATAGAAGGCAAGACGCTGATCAAGCCGAGCCAGCCATGTGCGCTCATCTTTATTGCGGGTTATACGATCAGAACCGCAGCAGCCCACTACTTCTATGTAGCGGGAGACAGCACCTTTACGGAGCGTAAGGTCAGCGCGGAAACGCCCGTCACTAATACAGATGGGTTCGTGCACATCCACATGCATGTTGCGGCGTTTGAGAACGGAGAGCATTTGATAGACAATGCGCTCAGGAAGAGAGTCCAGTTTCGTGCCGTCGGTTGCGACAGACCCGGGTGCAGGCAACTGCGGCCAGCGGCAGCCTGCCATGTGCTGCACCCGTGCCCACTCTTGCGTGCCGCTCTCGCCAATGAATACCAGATTCTGACCAGCGGGCCCCATAAAACGCAACATATGGGAGTTAGGAGGAGCACCCAGAGCAAGAGCCATGTCTCTATAAAGCAGAAGGTCCTCGTCGATCGGATAAAAGATAGAGGACAAAGCAGACGAACTGCCTGCTGTTGTTGAAAGCGTAGCCATTGTAATTCCACTAAATGGAGTAAACCCGTAAGGAAGCTGTGCCATGAAGGCCTTTTCCTTTTCTGGGGAGGCTGGCACTGCAGCCTCGAACACTCTCCATCTCCTCGACCCGCTACGACTCACACAAAAACAAAATCCACTTTCTTCATAACGCAAGCACGTCACTGCAGACGGCACGCTCAATCAAGCGCCGAAAAAGTCGGGAACGACTTATTTTCATTCTTTTTTCGAGAATTTTATCATTTTCACCAACACTCATGTTTGTGGAAAAATCGTTGTATTTTTTGCTTACAGTAATTGTCGCATTTCCGAGCTTTTCAACGCTCCTTGACGAGCCAGAAGGCGGAAAAAATTTCACTACAAATCAACAACCTAAATCTGTTCTTTTACTGACCAACTGGCTGCCGGCAGGCAGTCAGCACGAAGTGTTTTTCGGTGCCCTGCACCAAAAACACGGTATCGTGCCATCTTTCTCTCTTTTTGACTTATTTAACATCTTTGTAATGTTATTTATGTCTTTTTCCTGCTCATTCTGGCTTCTGACAAAGCTGTCGTTCTCTTTCTTCAAAAATGACCTAATCACCCCTCAAAAGGCGTCTGTATCCATTTATTTGAGGCTCTAATGTTTATGAGTGAGCCGTAGAAAATCATTCACAGAGGCATTTTAAGGTCTGTTTTTGCCCTCATGGTTGTGGAGCGGCCTGGTCGGTTTTGGCGCTTTTTTGAGGTCTTTTTTGTTAAGAATTTTTCCGAAAAAACGCGGATTCCGTTTTGCCCTCCACTCCGGTTTTGGTCGTGTTTTTGGCTGTTTTTCCTTGGACCAAGGATTTACCCCTGAAAACCGTGCAGGAGACCCCAAAATCAGGGGGGGTCTTCCTTGGCCCGGCGGTTTCAACTACTTTTTGCGACGGGAACCCCTAAAATCGGGAGGGTTCCAGGGGGGTGTTCCTTGGACCAAGGATTTACCCCTAAAAACCGTGCATAATCGTCAATATAAGGAGGGTCTGCTTTATTCCGTCCTGTTCAACTCATTTTCCTGACGGATTGCCCAAAATCGGGGAGAGCCATGCGAGCGACTACGCAAAGATCTTTGACGCCGCGGCACAGGAACACGTGCTTTCATAAATTTCAGAAAATAGTCTTTCCTTCACTTCCTCATGAGGAAGTGACGCTTTTGAACTTAAGCGAACAACAAATTCACTGCCCGAAAAATCTTATTTTTTATGTCGCTCTTGTTTATAATAATGTTTGCCTTTCCTTTAATTCAGAATTTTATAAAGCGGTTCTCTACAATGTTTTTTAAGTCTTCGGATCAGGATCTGAACGTAAAACTGCAGTGTTTTTTATTAAATTCTGTTGCGCAGCACGACACTCATTGTTTTCCCGCGGCAGAGACAAAAGATCTGCACATCATGTTTCTTGAACAGAAACTCCGCCTCCTGATCCAGACTCCACAGATGCCAGAATCTGATAGACAATTTCTAGACTTTTTAGATTATTTTGAGATAAAAAATCGTCACGATCTCCATAATCAGGTGCACGCACTGATCGATCCGGAGCAACGTCCACGTTACGTACCTTTAGCCGAAGAACCCTCTGCAGAAACACAGAAAAAGCAGAGAGCTCAACGTCACGCCCTGATGTCTTATGTCCATGCGCACGATATCTGGACTATAATGGATCAGCTTCATCGCGCTTACAGACAGACTGGCCGGGCTTTTCCCCGCTACGATTTTAACCGTTACATTTCCTCGCGCAGCGTAATTACCGGCTCTCTGCGCGGGACTTTAGGGCGCGTTCTTCATATTGCAGCGAGACAGGCACGTCATCACCCGAAGATTCCGCTCTCCTGGCAACGATGCTTCCATGCTCTGAATGTCACACAGGGAGCAGATGCACTGCTGATCGAGCCTCATACGTCTACAGCAACTTCTAAAACAGTAAGAACAAGAAAGAAATCTTTCAAAAGCACTCTTAGCCTGTCAGGCTTCAAAGCTCTTAAAGCACGGCATCACGCTATTCTGCCGCTTCTTGCCGCAATCGATGTAATCTGGTGTCACCATTACCTGCCCGCAGAAAGCGCCGGAAACTGGTCGGATACAGGATATGAGTGCTTACGCGATTTTCGTACGCAACATAGTCTCATGGACACGCCAGCTGATCTGGAAATCGCACGCGCTACGGTGGCTTATGCTTCGTGGTTCCGAAATTGGGGCATTCAAAATGGCTCACACAAGGCGCGTCACAGACTGCTCGATCCAGTTCTGACACCAGCGCTGGCAACTGATATTGCTGCGGCACCGCCCGTTAATGCTCCACTTTGGCGGAATTACACAAAGGGAGACACAAAGCTTCAGATCGAGGATCCTATTTCGGCATATTACTACAGAGTTCCCACTCAGTTTTATGGACCACCAGAGGGAGGGGTTGCTGAGGACACAAACGGGAAAGCACCGCCCGGCCTTGTTTTGCCACTTCCCCCACTGCCGGCAGAACTGGTTTCTGCTTTAAAGAGTTACACTGGTCCCAATACCCGTCCGTAAGAACGCCCTGTGCGGTCCAAATCATTTTAGCCTCCACCGTGCATTCGTCGTCTGAGAGGCTCCCCACAGGCAAACTGGAGGGGCAATGATGAAAGCAGAGAGAACAACTCATACTCTCGAGACGACATCTCAGAGCAAGGACACAACGCTCCGTTATCTTGTGCAGATTCTGGCGAGGCAGGCGGCATTTGAATTCTTGAAAAACCAATTGGAACAAACCTGACCCAAACGTTTTTCTTGCACTGACATGACGGGCCATACATACTGGCACTCAGCAAAGCGCAGTCCCGTTTCCAGGTTCGAACAACACCCACCATCCGGGCGCACTCAAGGTGCCCCTTACCTACTGTGTTCGATGAAGAGTGCGCTCCTGACATTCCGACCGGCACGCGTTTCCCATTTGAGGACCATCATCTCTCGCCAGTCCCCTGACATTATGAGAGATCAAGATGATGAAAGTTGCGCTTTACGCCCGTTACTCTTCGGACAATCAGAGAGAGGCCTCGATTGAGGATCAACTCCGGCTCTGCCGTGCTTATGCCGAGACGCAGGGCTGGACGGTCATCGACAGTTATTCTGACCGGGCAATTTCAGGTGCCTCGCTGATACGACCAGGTATCCAGAAACTCATCGCAGATGCCAATTCGGGTTGCTTCCAGATCCTCCTGACAGAAGCGATGGATCGCCTGTCCCGCGATCAGGAAGACATTGCCGGCCTATTCAAGCGCATGAGTTTTGCCGGCGTGAGGATCGTCACGCTTTCAGAGGGTGAGATCAATCACCTCCACATTGGCCTGACCGGCACAATGAATGCGCTCTATCTCAAGGAACTGGCCAACAAAACCAGACGCGGCCTGCGCGGTCGTGTCGAACAGGGCAAGTCCGGCGGTGGCCTGTGCTACGGGTACGATGTTGTCCGGCAACACGACACTCATGGCGAGGCGATCTACGGCGAACGTGCAATCAATGGCGAGCAGGCCGAGATCATTCGCCGGATCTTTCGGGAGTATGCCGACGGCAAATCTCCCAAAGCCATTGCCCTGTCTTTGAATGCCGAAGGCCATCGCGGCCCTCTTTCCGGAGCCTGGAGTCCGTCAACGATCAATGGCAACCGGGAACGCGGTACAGGCATCCTCAACAACGAACTCTATATCGGTCGACTGATCTGGAACCGCCTGCGCTACATCAAGGACCCGAACACCGGGAAACGCGTCTCCCGCCTCAACCCTGAATCGGAATGGGTTCTTCAGAATGTTCCTGATCTGCGCATCATTGAGCAGGATCTCTGGGATGCGGTCAAAGCCCGTCAAAGCAAGACGACCTGGTCGCAGAAATCTCGTGGCACTGGAACTCATCCGCTCAACGCCCTGCAACGTCCGACCCATCTCCTGACCGGTCTGATCAAATGCGGTTGCTGTGGCGGCGGTTTCTCGATGATCTCCAAAAACCATCTTGGCTGCGCGACGGCCCGCAACAAGGGCACCTGCAAGAACCGCCTGACAATTCGACGGGACGTTCTGGAAAAATCCGTTCTCAACGGTCTGCGGACCCAGATGATGGATCCTGCCCTCTTCAAGGAATTCTGTGACGAGTTCACACGAGAGGTCAACCGACTGCGGATGGAAAAAGGAGCCGATCTGGCTACCCTGAAATCCGAACTTCCCAAAATCGAGCGCGAACTCGACAAGGCCATTCAGGCTATTCTCGATGGCGTCCCGGGATCACGCCTCAAAGACCGCATCGGTCAACTCGAATCCCGCAAAGCGGAGATTGAGGGGCATCTGGCTGACGCGCCTTCTCCCCCACCACTCCTTCATCCGAACATGGCGGAGCTGTATCGGCAGAAAATTGCGATGCTCCAAGACAGCCTGCAAAACGAAGTCACCGGAACGCAGACTAAAGAAGCGATCCGGTCTCTGATCACCCGGATCAAACTCATCCCTGAGAATGGAGAACTAGCGATTTTCCTTGAGGGTGACCTGGTGTCAATGCTGGCCTTTGCCACAAACAGGAAGAACGCCATGCATCACCCGGACGCTGGCGTTCTTGATAAGTTCTTGATGCAGGATTCATTGGTTGCGGAGGCAGGATTTGAACCTGCGGC
>NZ_LHZC01000012.1 GCF_001580615.1 Acetobacter malorum | reverse complement strand
CGCTGGGCACCGGGGCGGTGCGGAACGATGCCGCCCTGACGCTGGCGCTGGCCGGGGACGGCACGGTGGCCAATACGATCTCCGGCCCAGGCCCGTCTTGATCAGTTGCGCGCCACCGGCCACCTGGCTGTCATCGATCGTGCTGTCGATCTCGGCCCGGATGCCCGCGCCCGCCGCCGTGCCGTCGCCGACATTGATCCCCAGCGTCTGCCCGGCCGCATACAGCGTGTCACCGCTCAGCACGTAGCTCTGGCCATCAGCATTGGCGAACTGCATCGAACCGACCGAAACTCTCCCGGCGCTGTCGTCGACCGCGACATTACCGGCCTGCCCTTCAAAGATCGCCATAGCCCCGACGTTCCATTTGCCGTCAACGTCCGCAGCCGCGTTGGTCCAGCCAGACCCGCCAGCCTGCCAGTTCCCCGTGCCACCGGTCAGGGTGCCATCGGCCTTGCCGCCGCCGTTCCAGAACTCCGTGTTCATGGATGATATGACCAGATTGACCTGCCCGGAGACTGACGTCTGCATGCCGGCCGCATCGCCCCCGGCTATCGGCAGAGACCCGGACACGGATTGGGTGCCGGACAGAGCGCCGCCATACTCGTAGAGGCGGTAGACCCCGTCAGCCAGCGCAGCGCCGCTGGTCGGATCGGTCGTGACGTTCAGCGTGCCGCCCAGATGCAGATCGCCGCCGACTTTTACCAGATCGTTCTGCGCGCCACCGGCAACACCCGGCTGGTCCAGATCGTATTGCGTGGTGGCCCCGTCGGCCAGTGTCAGGCTGCCGCCAATCGTCAGCGTGCCCGCCCCGGCATCGCCCGGCGTCAGCGTCGCGCCGGACTGCACCGTCACGGAGCCGCCGAGCGTCCCGGTCCCGCCCAGCGCCGCGCCGCCGTCCACTGTCAGCGCCCCGGTGGCCGCACTGCTGTCGCCGTCCACCCGCAGCGTGCCCGCCGCCACCTCGGTTGTCCCCGTGTAGCTGTTCGTGCCCGTCAGGCTCAGCGTGCCCGTGCCCTCTTTGGTCAGGCGGCCGGTGCCGGACATGTCCCCGGCCAGGTCCCCGGCCGTGTCCTGTCGGACAGTCAGGCTGCCGTCGTCTCTGATCGCACCCGCGCCCAGCCCGGAGACCGCGGCCGTCACAGAACCGGACGCAATGTCCAGTCCGCCTGTGAACGTGTTCTCGCCGGTCAGGGCCAGATCGCCCGCACCGGTCTTGATCAGGGAGCCGGTGCCGGAGACCGTGTTGGCCAGCGCGCCGGACCCGTCAAGAACCAGAGTGGCATTGTCTTTGATCTGCCCGGTGCCAAAAGCCCCCACGGCCCCGGCCAGTGTGCCGCCAGAGATCGTGGTGCCGCCACCATAGCTGTTCTCACCGGTCAGGGTGACGGAGCTGCTGCCCGTCTTCTCAATCGTGCCCGTGCCGGAGATTGCGTTGGCCACCGTGCCGTCCGCGCCCAGCGCCAGCGTCAGGGCGGCATCGTCCTGCACCGCCCCGGTGCCCAGCGCCGCGCCGTCCGTGATGGCGACCGTGCCGGACTGGATGGCGGTGCCACCCATGAAGCTGCTGGCGGCGGACAGGGTGAGCGTGCCGCGCCCCGTCTTGATCAGGGAGCCGGTGCCGGTGATGGCATCCGCCGTGGCCCCGTCCGTATCCTGCGCCAGGGTCAGGCTGCCGCCGTCCAGCGCCACGCCGCCCGTGCCCAGGCTGGCGGTCGTCGCCGTGATGGCCGCGTTCTCGCCGCGCAGGCCACCGGAGAAGCTGTTGGCCCCGGCCAGTGTCAGCGCGCCGTCCTTCGCGATGACGGCCCCCGCCCCGGTAATGTCCCCGGCCAGTGTTGTGCTGTGGGTCGGATCGGTCGTGTTGTCGAGGGTCAGGCTGCCGTCATCCGTCACGGCCCCGGCCAGCCCGGCCGCATGCGTCGCCGTATCGGCCACAGTCAGGCCAGCGCCGGATGCAATGTCCGTGCCGCCTGTCCAGCCGCTGGTGCCGCTCAGGACCTGCTGACCTTCAACCGTCAGAGCGCCCGCCCCGGCAATGTCCCCGGCAAAGGAGCCATCACCCTTCAGGGTCAGGGCGGAGCCGTCCTGCAGTGTGACATCGCCCGCCCCGGCCAGCGTGCGCGCCGACACCGCCCCGGCGATATCCAGATCCGCACCGGCTTCAACACCCAGCGCCGCCTGCCCGGCCTGCGCCCCGCTCAGGGTTTCTGTCCCGGCTGCCACGTCCAGCGCGCCGCCC
>NZ_LHZC01000015.1 GCF_001580615.1 Acetobacter malorum | reverse complement strand
TCAATCGGCAGCCAAGCCACCGGCGTGCTGTTGGCAGACGCAGCGCGGGCGGGTGACGCGCTTTTTGTCTTAGCGGGCTGGAGCTCGGTTTCCGCTTTCTGGAAAGCCGTGTTGTCCACGCGGGCGCGTTCCAGCGCCATATTGGCATCGGCAATCAGGCGGCCAGCGGCAATCAGATCGCCGTCAAAAATAGCCTGACGCGCCAGTCCGATATCTTCCGAGGCGGTACCGCCATCGACAGAAAGCCGTCCAAAATCCTGCGCCGCCGTATCAGCAACCGCAGGGGATGAAGCGGCGGTGGGCGTTGCTGTGCTGGTGGTCTGAGCAAAACCCGGAACCACAGCAGTTGCAGAGGCCAGAAGGGCCGCCAGCAGCAGTCCTGTTTTTTTCATGAGATCTCTCCAGACTCATCATCAAAGGTCGCAGGAGTGTTGAGCCAGATCAACACATCTGCAAAGGCAGGCCCGCACAAGGCTGGGCTGCCGTCCTGTCTGGTCAGCGCCGGAGAGGCATAAAACAAGGGTGGCAGGCCCATAAGAGACCAGCCACCCCCTTGGAACATATCAGATATAATGTTCCGTCAGCGGTAGGAAACCGTTGAACCGGGTGGAGCAATAGGTGGACACATAGGCACCCGTGGCATCCAGTTCCACCTGCTCGCCCGCTTCCAGCCCCAAAGGCAACTCATAGGCTGTCTTTTCATACATGATGTCCGCACCATCACAGGTCGGGCCGGCAATAGCGACCGGGCCGGTGGGTGAGCCATCACGGGGGGTGCGAATGGCGTAGCGAATAGCCTCGCCTTCCGTTTCCGCCAGACCGCCAAAGCGGCCAATGTCCAGATACACCCAGCGCGGCCCGTCTTCCCGCCCACGGCGGCTGACCAGAACCACTTCCGAGCGCACAACCCCGGCCTCACCCACAATAAAGCGGCCCGGCTCGACCAGCATTTCCGGCAGCGCATTGCCGAAATGGGTGGTCATGGCCTGGCTGATGGCCTGCGCGAAGTGGTCAATTTCCGGCACATCGGCCCGGTAGCGCACCGGGAAACCACCGCCCAGATTGACCATCCGCAGGTCCAGCCCGGCGGCGCTGAGGTCTGTAAACAGCGCGGCCACACGGGCAATCGCCACCTCATATGCATCGGACGAAAGCTGCTGGCTGCCAACATGGAAGGACAGACCATACGGGTCCAGCCCCAACTCACGCGCCAGAAGCATCAGCTCACGCGCGGAGTCGAGCGTGGTGCCAAACTTGCGGGAGAGCGGCCATTCCGCGCCGTCATTATCCACCAGCAGGCGGCAATAAACGCGGGAGCCGGGGGCATGCGCCGCCAGCTTTTCCAGCTCTTCCCGGCAGTCAAACACGTACATCCGCACGCCAGCTTCATAGGCTGCACGAATAGCGGAGACTTTTTTGACTGTATTGCCGAAGGAAATTGCATCCGGTGCGGCACCCGCTTCCAGACACAGAGACACTTCCTCCCAGGAGGCTGCGTCAAAGCAGGAGCCAAGCCCCACCAGCCGGTTCAGAATCGGCATGGCCGGGTTGGCCTTGACGGCATAATACACCCGCGCATGCGGCAGAGCGCTTGTGAGGGCGTGATAACGAGCCTCGACCTGATCGACATCGACGACGAGGCAAGGTGTTGCTGGCTTTTGCTCAGCGAAAAAACGGGCAATTTTGGGATTCATCCCACCCATTCCCCCAAAATAAGGCTCCATCGCTTTTGGTAAATACGCGAGGAGGAGTTGCGAAACGGTCTAACGGACCAGCGACCAGAGAAGGGCCCCAACAACGGAAACCCAGATTGCCAGAACGCTTGACGTCGTTGCGTAACCTCAGAGGGCCAGTGGCACGTGCGTTGCTGCGTAGGGGGGTGCATATGAGGCCAGAACGCCACAAGCGCAAGTCAAAAAAAGGCCTGTTTTAAAAAAACGTGGAAAAGGGACCTCAAGGCCTATAAAACCGGCTTCATTCGGTTTCTTCACGTCTGCACAGCGCCTTAAGCATTGCAGAACACCTTTTTCTTCCGTGAAGGGAACCGCCCGTTACAGCAAGCCCGGCCCAGCGCCCGGCATTCCACGGTTCGGCCCCCTCAGGCGCGATGCCACACGCCAAAAAAAGGATGCTTCAAACACGATGCAGGTTCTCTGTGATCCCGCCGCTCCGCATCAGCACGATCTGAACCCTGCAGAGGGACCGAAGGCGGACACCCCAGATCAGGGCCCCAAATTTTCCCGCCCCTCCGCCCTGCGGTGGCAGGACTGGAAAACCATTTTCACGCTGACGTTCAAAAGCCTGATTTCCGGCCCCACCACGCTGGTGGCCGCTGGCTGCGCTTTTTATACCACGCTCTCTCTGTTCCCGGCCATCAGTTCGCTGATTTCCATCTACGGGCTGGCGTTTGATGTGCAGACCGTCACCCCTCAGCTGGAAGTGCTGCGGAATCTGCTGCCGCCGGGGGCGTACGCACTGATTTATGACCGCATTCAGACACTGGTGGCCGAGCCGCACAGCTCTCTGACGGTTAACCTTGTCATCTCGCTGAGTGTGGCGCTCTGGTCCGCCTCGGCGGCCACCAAATCCATTCTGTCCGCGCTGAACATTGCCTACAATACGCAGGAAAACCGAAATTTCTTTGTGTTCCAGCTCACAGCACTCGCCATGACGCTGTCTGCTGTTCTGGGTGCCGCTCTGACACTGGCGCTGATGGTGGCCCTGCCGCTGCTGCTCAATCTGCCCGCATGGCTGCACATCCCCACCCCGCCCGGTTCCATTGAGTTTCTGGCGCAGTGGAGCGGCCCGGTGATTATGTTTACCTTCCAGATTCTGGCCATGTCCGCGCTCTACCGCTTTGGGCCGGACCGTAAAGCGCCGGGCCAGTGGCGCTGGGTGATGCCGGGCGCGCTGTTTGCCACCTTCACATGGATTATCGTGGCCTTCGGCTTCTCCTATTACGTGGCGCATATTGCCAGCTACAACGCCACGTACGGACCTCTGGGTGCGGTGATTGCCATCATGATGTGGTTCTTCGTCAGCGCATGGGTCGTGCTGATGGGGGCGGAACTGAACGCCGAGATGGAAATCTACGCCCGGGGCGAACGCCGTAAACCGCTGACGTTCTAACTTCTCCCCACCGTGCGCCCCTTAGGGGCACACACAAAAAAGGCCGGTTCAGGATCACCTGACCGGCCTTTTTTATAAGCGTTTAAAAGCACCCGATTTTAGTGGCGGGCGGCTCTCACGCGGGGGCGATGCAGAACCCGCACCCCGGTCTGGGGCTGAGCAGCAGCCATCTCCAGCGTATTGGACTCCAGCGATTCGCTACCATCCTGAGGCGCAGACGCAACTTCGATCGGAGCGACTTCAATCTTCACATGGGCCACACCAGCGCCCAGCATGCCGATGCGCGCAGCCGCGGCCTGTGAAAGATCAATAATACGGTTATGGCTATACGGCCCACGGTCATTCACCGTCACCACAACAGAGCGGCCCGTCTCTTCAGACGTCACCAGCAACTTGCTGCCGAGGGGGGCTGTGGGGTGCGCTGCGGTCAGGCTGGCCTTGTTGAACAAAGCGCCTGAAGAGGTGCGGCGGTTATGGAAACGCCCGCCAT
>NZ_LHZC01000009.1 GCF_001580615.1 Acetobacter malorum | reverse complement strand
GTCCCGGTTTAGTTCCGGACCATAGGTTATCTGTTAAGCGGCATTGCGCTCGTAATCCAGAGGGCTTTTCCATTGGAGTGCGGAATGCAGCCTCTGCGGATTATAGAAATCATTGATGTAGGATGTGATAGCCTGTTCGACGTTCTGGCGCGTCCTCCATGCCTGCCGCCACAGGAGTTCAGCTTTCAGGGTCTTGAAGAAGCTTTCCGTGACAGCATTGTCCCAGCAGTTTCCTTTTCTGCTCATGGACACGATAAAGCCATGAGCAGAGAGGAGCCGCCGGTAAGCCTCTGAACAATACTGACTGCCACGATCCGCATGATGGACGCAGCCTGGTGGTGGCTGACGCAAGGCAATAGCGCGCTGTAATGCTGTCGTGGCAAGATCTGCGGTCATGCGGACCTCAAGGTTCCAGCCGATGACTCTGCGTGAGAAGAGGTCCAGCACCACAGCCAAGTAAACCCAGCCTTCACATGTCCAGATATATGTTATGTCCGCTGTCCATTTCTGGTTAAGCGCTGGTGCTGAAAAATCCTGTCCCAGAAGGTTGGGTTTAATACTGTGCTTGTGCGAGCTGTTCGTGGTCACCTTGAAGCGTCGTGTCCTGACAACACGAATGTCATGCTCGCGCATCAGACGTCCAACGCGACGATGTCCGACAGACAGACCGGAAGCCCTGAGTTTCTCTGTCATGCGGGGACGTCCGTAGCTTCGCCTGCTCTGCGCATGAATGGTACGGATATGCACCATCAGGATATCATCCTGTCTTCTGCGGGCACAGACCGGGCGGCATCGCCAGGCTCTTAAACCCCGGTCGCTGACGCCAAACAGGCGGCAGACCCGGTCGCGTGAAAGCGGCCCATGATATCGAGCGATAAAGGCAAACCTCACGACCTTTGGCTCGCGAAGAACTGTGTTGCCTTTTTTAACAGCTCCCTCTCCTCCCGTAGCAGAAGGTTCTCACGTCGCAATCTCTCATTCTCACGCAATAACGCTGTATGATCCGTTGTGTCAGCGACGACAGTATCAAGCTTCTGCGCATCGCGGATCCATTTCTTCAACGTCGAAGACCCAATCCCCAGATCCTGAGCAATACGCTCACGCGACAGACCGCTACTCAGCGCCAAACGCACCGCCTCGTGTTTGAACTCGGCCTTGTAAACTCGTCCCATTCCAAATCTCCTTCATGACCAGCTTCGGTCTTAAAGGTCCGGAACTAAACCG
>NZ_LHZC01000006.1 GCF_001580615.1 Acetobacter malorum | reverse complement strand
AACTGGGCAGCCCGCGCGCGGATGACAGCCTGCGCACGCTGATGGAAGAAGTTCTGGGGCAGGCTCTGGAAGACGGTCTGGTGACCGATGCCGTGCTGGCAGAAAGCGAAGGCCAGCGTCAGGCGCTCTGGATGATCCGTGAGGAACATGCGGAAGCGCAGAAGCGCGCCGGGGCCTCTGTCAAAAACGATGTCTCCGTCCCACTCTCCGCCATTCCGGAGTTCATCACCAAAGCGACGGCAGCGTGTGAGGCGCTGATCCCCGGCATCCGCGTGGCGCCGTTCGGCCATATTGGGGATGGCAACATCCACTTCAATCTGGTGCAGCCGGAGGGCATGGACCCGAAAGCCTTCCTTGCGCAGGACCATGCGATGATGGATACCGTCGCCAACATTGTCCGCACGCTGGATGGGTCTTTCTCTGCCGAACATGGGGTCGGGCAGTTGAAAACCTACATGATGCCGTCCTGGCGCGGTGGCGCGGAACTGGATGCCATGCGCAAGATCAAAGCCGCACTGGACCCCAAAACCCTGATGAACCCGGGCAAGATTTTTCCGTAAACTTAAAGAAAAACAGCGCCTGCCCTGATAATTTCGGGACAGGCGCTGTTAAGAGAGACCGATAAAGCCGAGCGCAGATTTCAACGCCTTGGCAGGCTTTAAAAGCCACTCACGCAAACACGCACTTATTTATTGCGCGAGAAAAAATCCATTTCAGGATAACGCAGCGCAGAAAGCTGGAGCAGCAGGGCTGGCAGCAGGATTACGCCCACGTCCACGCCCATCAGCCCAATGGCCGCAATGGTCAGAAGCGGGGCAATAATCCGCTCCACATGCGCCGCGCGCGGGCTGCC
>NZ_LHZC01000023.1 GCF_001580615.1 Acetobacter malorum | reverse complement strand
GTTGGCTGGTCCCGTGGGCGGAACCGCCATGTCTCTCTGGCTTACCGGGATAAGATGCCCGTGGTCACCCTGCTTGATCCGGCAGAGCCAGATCGGGAAGTTGTGCCAGACGCCGATAAAAAAGGGGCCATCGATACCCTCGCGGCGTTGATGAATTTGCTGCATCAGGTGCGCACAACCCAGACCTGTAGCGGGCAGGCCAAAGTCTTTGATGGCATGCGTCTGAGCACGCTCTCGATGCATCCGGTGGGCTTACAGCGCCTTCCTTCCGGCGGCCCGTTAGAGTGGGGTGAAGATGCGCTGCGGTGTGATTTTGTGGCGCAGCAGACTGAAGGCTTCAAGTTCAACAGCGAGAAGAGCAAGTTGCGGAACCCGCAGCCAGGCCGCGCCTGGTTTGAAAAAATAGGGGACGCAGGTTTTGTCGCGGTACGGGTGGAGATTGATCACCCCAAACTTGGCCGCATTACCATTCTTCTGGACGGGACGCCGAAGCAGGCAACCTGAAAAAACAAAAACGTGCGGCGCGCGGGCCTGAGAATTTTCTCAAAGCCAGCGCGCCGCACGTTTTGTCAGACTCGTCTAAAGCTATGTGAACGTCGACTTATTCGACCGTCACAGACTTTGCGAGGTTGCGCGGCTGGTCCACATCCGTGCCTTTCAGCACCGCGACTTCATAGGCCAGCATCTGCACCGGAATGGTTTGGAGAATAGGGGCCACAAAATCATGCACATGCGGCAGCACAACCATATCTTCTGCTATGGCGGAAACGCGCTCAGCCCCTTTGGTATCCGTAAAGACCAGCAGGCGACCGCCGCGGGCCTTGGCTTCCTGCAGGTTGGAGAGCGTCTTATCAAACAGCGGGGTGTAGGGCGCGCTGGCCACAATCGGCACAGTCCGGTCAATCAGGGAAATCGGCCCGTGCTTCATCTCGCCAGCAGCATAGGCTTCCGCGTGGATGTAAGTGATTTCTTTGAGCTTCAGCGCGCCTTCCATAGCGACGGGGAACATGCTGCCCCGGCCCAGATAGAGCACATCCCGCGCTTCTGCCACGATCTGCGCCATGCGGCGGACAGCTGCACCTTGCGTAAAGACTTCGGCGGCACGGCTGGGCAGATCAAGCAGGGCGGAAACCAGTTCTTCCTCACCCAGAGCATCCAGCGTGCCACGGGCGCGGGCGGTGGCAATGGTCAGGCAGGCCAGAACCGTCAGCTGCGCGGTAAAGGCTTTGGTGGAGGCTACGGAAATTTCCGGCCCGGCCACGGTGCCTAACACAACATCACTCTCACGCGCCATGGTGCTGTGCTCCACATTGAGCACGGAGAGGATATGGACGGCTTTTTCCCGCAGGCTACGCAAAGCGGCCAGCGTATCGGCTGTCTCACCGGACTGAGAGATAAGCAGGCCAAGAGAACCGGCAGTGAGGGGCGGGTTGCGATACCGCATCTCACTGGCGACATCGATATCCACGGGCAGGCGGGCAATATCTTCCAGCCAGTAGCGGCCAATCATGCCTGCATAAAAGGCTGAGCCACAGGCGGTAATAACCGCACGTGGCACGGATGCCAGATCAAACGGCATCTCCGGCAGCATGACGCGGCGGCTGGCCGGGTCCACCATGCGCTGGAGTGTCTGACCGATAACCAGCGGATGCTCGTGCAGCTCTTTTTCCATGTAATGGCGGTAGCCATCTTTGCCGATGGAGCCAGCAGCCAGAGCCGTTGTCTGCTCTTTGCGCGTGACAGGCGTGCCATCAAACCGCATGAAGTCCGCCCCCGCGGGGGTAATCACCACGCAGTCGCCATCTTCCATATAGGTAATGCGGCGGGTCAGCGGGGCGAGGGCAAGGGAGTCAGACCCCAGGAACATTTCCCCGTCGCCATAGCCGACGGCCAGAGGCGCGCTGTGGCAGGCGCCGATCATCAGGCCTTCATGGCCAGCGAAGATCATGGCGACGGCGTAAGCGCCTTCAAGCCGGTTCAGGGTTTTAAGTGCGGCGTCTTTCGGGGCAAGGCCCTGCGTCAGATAGTAATCCACCATCAGCGCAATGGTTTCGCTATCCGTTTCCGTCTGAAAAACCTGTCCGACGGCTTCCAGCTCCCGGCGCAGCGCCTCAAAGTTTTCAATAATGCCGTTATGGACAATCGCCACGCGTTCCGTGCCATGCGGGTGCGCATTGCAGGCCGTAGGGGCGCCATGCGTGGCCCAGCGGGTGTGGCCAATGCCTGTGGTGCCGCCCAGCGGGCTTTCTTCCAGAAGGCGGCCCAGATTATCCAGCTTGCCCGCAGCCCGGCGGCGTTCAACCCGCCCATCCACCAGGGTGGCAATGCCCGCGGAGTCATACCCGCGATATTCCAGTCGGCGCAGACCTTCAAAGACAATCGGAGTGGCGTGTCGCAGGCCGACAACGCCGCATATGCCACACATCAGCCGTTTTCCTTTCGGGCTTTGAGGGTTTCCTTGAAGCGCTTGCCCAGTTCGGGCTTGTTCTCCTGCCGGGGGCGGCCAAAGGCCATGGCGTCTTCCGGCACGTCTTTGGTAATCACACTGCCCGCTGCAACCAGCGCATTGGTGCCAATGCTGACCGGGGCCACCAGAATGGAATTGGAGCCAACAAAAGCGCGGTCTCCAATGGTCGTCTTGTGTTTGAAGAACCCGTCATAATTGCAGGTAATGGTGCCAGCCCCGACATTGGAGCCGGTGCCAACAGACGCATCGCCCAGATAGGTCAGATGGTTGGCTTTTGCGCCATCACCCAGCGTGGTGTTTTTCACTTCCACAAAATTACCCACGCGGGCTGCCGTACCAATGGTGGTGCCGGGGCGGAGGCGCGCATACGGGCCGATAATGGCATCCGCCTGCACGGTGCAGCCTTCCAGATGGCTGAAGGCCCGGATTTCAGCGCCGCTTTCAACAGTCACACCGGGGCCAAACACCACATGCGGCTCTACCAGAACATCCGGGGCCAATGTGGTGTCTGCGCAGAAGAACACCGTCTCCGGTGCGACTAGGGTCACACCGTTTTCCATGGCTTTCTGGCGCAGGCGGTCTTGCAAAGCGGCTTCTGCTTCAGCCAGTTCCATGCGGGAATTGATGCCGCGCAGTTCATCTTCAGCCGCTTCCACAGCATGGACACGCACACCGTCAGCGACGGCGCAATCGACAACATCTGTCAGGTAGAATTCGCCTTTGGCGTTGTCATTCTTCACGCTGTGCAGCCAGCGGCGGAAGGTGGTGGCATCCGCGCACAGCACGCCGGCATTGCACAGATCAACCGCGCGCTCTTCGGGCGTGGCATCGGCCCATTCCACAATCCGTTCCACAAGGCCGTCCTGCGCAATGACGCGGCCATAGCGGCCGGGCTCAGCAGGGCGCATGGCCAGAAGGGCCAGTCCGACATCCGGCGCGTGCCGTGCTTCTAGCAGGCGGCTGAGAGTTTCTGCGGAAATCAGCGGGTTATCAGCATAGAGAACGGCCACATCGCCGTCCCCAAAATAGGCTTCCGCCTGCAAGGCTGCGTGTGCAGTGCCCAGTCGTTCATGCTGGATGACAACCGGGTAGGGTGCAGCCAGTTCAGCCACATCGCCCATTTCCGGGCCGATAACGACAACCAGCCGGTCAAAAACTTCTGCCGCGCTGGCAATCAGATGGGCCAGCATGGGCCTGCCTGCCAGACGCTGCATGGCCTTTGGGCGAGAGGATTTCATACGGGTGCCAAGCCCGGCAGCAAGCAGGACGGCAGTGGCGGGACGGGATGCGGGAGAAGACGTCATGATCCACTTGCGGTAAGCCAAGCTCAAGCAAGTGTCAAACGTCTGGCCGGGGAAAGACGTTATATGTGTATCATAAAACTTTTCCAAAATTTACAGAAGGATAACAGCGGATGACGCAGTCAGGACTGGCCGTTTTTGATATGGACGGCACCTTGCTGGACTCCCTGCCTGACATTGCCGATTGCGTGCGGGAAATTCTGGCCTCTCATGGCCTGCCACCCGTCTCGGATGCTGTCGTGCGAGGGATGATTGGCAATGGTGTGCAGGCGCTGGTGGAGACCCTGATTCGCACAGTGGATCCACACGGGCAGATCGGGATCAATCCGGATGAGACTGTTCAGCAGTTTCTGAGGCTTTATATGCCTCGTGCAACGCGGCTTTCGTGCCTGTTTCCCGGCACAGAGGATGCGTTAGAGACACTACGGGCGCAGGGCTGGCAACTGGCGGTCTGCACGAACAAGCCCGAAGCGGCGGCCCGGCAGATTCTTGATCATTTTGGGCTGACGTCTCTTTTCGCCAGCATAGGAGGCGGGGACAGCTTTCCTGTCAGAAAGCCCAACCCGGCGCATTTGCTTGGCACAATTGAGCTGGCCGGAGGGCACCCGGCTTCCACCGTGATGATTGGGGACATGATGCCCGATCTGCTGGCTGCAAAAGGAGCCAGTGCACGCTCCCTGTTTGCGGCGTGGGGGTATGGAAATCCGGCGTTCGCTAAAGAGGCAAACGGCAGTGCCGCACGTATGGCGGAGGTTCCGGAAAAAGCTGCAGCGTTGCTGGGGTAGCGCATCACTTCCCATCGTGTCGGGAAGGAGGAAGCTGATTAAGTCGTCAGGGCTGCAAGCTTGCGCAGGGCCGCCTCACCAGCATGGGTAAAGGCCTCTTCACTAAAATGGGTCAGGACATACTCACGTCCAGCCTGACCCATGCCCGCCAGCTTCTCCGGCTGGGCGAGGGCTGTTGCGAGGACAGTTGCCAGTGCGTCGGGGTCTTTAGGAGGCACGGTCCAGCCGGTTTGACCATTACGGATGGAGTGTGTGAGCTCCCCAACGGCAGAGGCAATCACCGGCAGGCCTGCCTGCATCGCCTCATGGGCCGCCATGCAGAAACCTTCCCAATGCGACGGCTGAAGATAGAGATGCTGATCAGCCAGAAACTGCCCGGTATTCTCACAAAAGCCGGGCAGGGAGACATGCTCCTGCAGGCCGTTTTCCCGAATGAGCGCTTCCAGCGCCGGGCGCTCCTCCCCTTCTCCTGCCAGAGTCAGGTGAAACGGCGGAATGCGCTGCGCCTGCTGCAGCCGGGCCAGTGCGAGGCAAAGCGTATCAAACCCTTTCACCGGATGCAGCCGCCCGAGAGAACCAAGGCGCACCGGCTCCCCTTGCTGCCATGGCCGGGATTGCGGGGCATCGGCTCGCGCGTGGAAAATCGGCCAGCAGAGCAGGCGGTCCGCCGGGATATGGAGTTGCTGCCGGGTGATATCCGTGACGTATTGCGAATCCCCTACCCAGAGGCAGGAGGCATTCCGGCGCAAGCGCAGTAAAGTGCCGTTTGGGGGGCGCAGCCGGGCGGAATGCTGCCAGCTTGCAACGGGAATGCCCCGCATCTGGCCGATAATCTGCCCCAGCAGAGTCGCGCGGGTCAGGGACGTCCACAGATGAGTCGGTTGCCACAGCTCCATCTGGCGTTTCAGCCAGAGCAGGGCGGCAAGATGGTCTTTGCGGCCACCGTCCCGAACCCGCACATCCAGCCCCGCGTCCTGCATCGGTTTGATGGCCCGGCCATCACGCCGCGTCAGTGCAAAGATAGCAACTTCATGCCCGGCGTTGCGAAACACGCTGGTAATGGCTGGCACGGGGAACGCCGCACCGCCGCCTTCGGTCGAATTGATAATGTAGGCAATGCGCATGTCGGGTCAGGCGTTCGCTGCGGCGTCGGCAGCAATCAGCTTTTCCGTCAGTTCCAGATCAGCCGGTTTATCGACATCCACGGCAGCCCGTCCGTCTGAAAGCGGCACCAGTTCTGCCGTTGTACCGCTTAGCGCACCAATGCGCTTGCACAAGGCAGCGCGTGTCAGTTTCTTGCACACCGCGCGGAGCAGAATGCCGGGGCCAAGCAGCCAGGCAATCCGTAGCGGATGTTTGCGGTTTTTTTCAACACGCTGCCAAAGCTCTGCCACCTGCAAGGAGGCCGGCGTGCGGAACAGGAACAGGTTGCAGCCGGAAAACGCCATATCGGCCAGTCGGATAAAGGTGCGGCGTGTGCCTGGCACATCACGTAGCACAACGGCTTCCGGCGCCACGGCAGCGGCAACATCCGTTTGCGGGCTGCATTTGGCCAGAAACTCACTGATCCATTCCGGACGCAGCAAGGCATTATCCGCAGTCGTGACGAGGAGGGGCGTGCCCATCTGCGTCAGCCCGGCCAGCACGCTGGCGCTCGGGCCATTCGGACTGGAGGGAACGATCTCAATGTCAGGGGGGAGCAGGCCATCCAGCACGGTGGGGTTATCGATACAAACGGCAATTCGCCCAATGCCCGGTGTGGCTTGCAGGGCATGGATCACGCGCAGCACCATAGGGGTGCCACCTACGGGCAGAATGGCTTTGTGGGAAACGCCATAAGCCTGCGCCATGGGGTCTGGCGCACCGGGGCGGGTGCCCGCCAGAATAAGGGCGGACAGCGCCCCGTGAGTCGTGTTCATGCAGCGTGTCTTGTGTTGTCACGCATCAGCTTGGCTTCCGGGCGTGCGCCATCGGGCCGGTCACGCGGGGGAGAACCCGTCAGGTCCATCACCCATGGGAAGCGCTTCGCCTCCTTCACGTCATAGCCCAGATTGAACACCGTCGGGCTGCGTGGGCGAGCCTTGGCGTCCAGATAGTAGCTGCCAAAAATACGATCCACCACAAAGCTGGTAATGCCGAAGTTGCCGTCTTCATCATGGAAGTGGTGCAGCACGTGGCGCGCTTTCATCCGTTGGATCCACGCAGCACGCGGCTTGTAGTTCAGATGCTGGATGCAGTGGAAAAATTCATAGATGCAGGTGATGGTCACACCGGTGCCAAAGGCGGTGGCTGCAGCACCCCATCCCCCAATCAGATAACCGATGGGGATGGTAATCGCGCCAATCGTCGGCAGTGTGGTGACGGGTGCGCCAAACAGCACGTCCAGCAGATGCGGGTCCTGATGGTGGTCAAAATGGATGCGCTTCCACAGGGCGGCCGTCCATTTCATTTTATACAGCGTGCGCCCATGCAGGACGTAGCGATGCAGCAGATACCAGACCACCGGGTAGACCAGAATAACCGCGACAATGGAGATCAGGGTCGGGCCCCATCCGGCAAAAAAATATGTAGCCAGAGCAACACTGGCAATAATCAGCGCGAAATACAGCAGGATGGTCGGGTAAGTCAGATAGGCGACCCACAGCTGGCGGAGGTTCATCTTACCAAGATCAAAACTCCGGCCTGTGCGGATGGTCGCATTATTCAGAGTACCGCTCATTTTGCCTCGTTCCTCAGGAGCGCCGTGGCTGCACCCAGGGTGAAAATGATCAATCCCGGGATGGTCGCAACGGGAGGGGGCAGAAGTCCGGCATTGCCCATGGCCCGTAACAGCCCTTGCGCGATAATAAAGAGCAGACCAGCCCCTAAACACCAGACCGGGACCCAACTGCGTGTGCCTGTTCGGGGTGGAATATAGATTACCGGCATGGCAAGCAACAGCAATACCATCATGGCCGCCGGGCGCAGGAAGCGTTCCAGCAGGCCTGCCTGAAGGAAGCCGGGGCTGGAATCGGACGGCAGTCGTCCGCGCAGCATGCCAATAATGGTGCCGGAAGAAAGCGGCGGGTTTTCAGCCGAAAGGCGGATGAAGTCCCACGGATGCAGGGTGGTCTGCCACGCGGTGTCAGCCTCCACCGGCAGGCGGGCCGTTTTATTCCCATCAACCTCAATGCCGCTGATGGTATGCAGCTGCCAGCCATGCGCGTGGGTATAATCCGCACGTTCCGCATGCAGGGCTTTATGCAGCAGGCCATTTGGTGTGCGTGTGTAAAGGTCAAGGCCGGAAAGCATGTTGCCGCCATCTGCCACATACTGCACGCGGCCTATACGCCCGCCTTCATGGAACCAGAAGGCGTGGCCGTTTTCCGGGTGGGGGTCTGTCCGGTTCCACCATGCGGCCAGAGCCTGTTCGGAGCGCGGTGTGACCTGATCATCCAGCACCACTCCCATCACGCCAATCAGCAACGTTGCGGGAATGAGCCGTTTGTAGAGGCCCCACATGGAAAGCCCGGAGGCTTGCAGAATGGCCATCTCGCTGGCGAGGGTCATCTGCGTGAGCATGACCAGTGCGCCAATCAGCACACCAAGCGGCAGAGCGCCCGCCATCAGAAACGGCAGCCGCATGCCCGCATAGGTCAGAATGCCGGACACGCCCAGATGCCGTTGCAGAATGGGGGTAGTCTGTTCCAGCAAAGCCAGAATTTCCATCAGCCCGACCAGAATGGCGCAACTGAACATCACACGGCTGAACAGCACCCCGGACAGGTAGCGCAGGAGAACGTGGGTCGGAGCGGGAGACTGCGTTTTCAAGGCAGGGCTTTCTGGTTGTTTTTCGCCCCAGCGCGTCGTTTGCTCGTCCACCGGGCTTTGAGAGTCTGAAATGTGCCGGACTTATACAGCAGCAGCAGAGAACTCATCGCGACAAAGAAAAGGGCAGGCCCCCAGATAATCAGCAGAGAGGCTTTTTTTGTGGCGACCATGCTGTGCCCGAACTGGAGCATATGGTCGAACCCCACCATGATAATGAAAGCCAGCACCAGCCCGGCACTGCTCCTCTGCCGCTTGCGCATGATGGCAAGGGCAGCCGCCAGGGCAGGAATAAATGGAATCGTCAGGCTGCGCGCCAGCCGGAAATGCACTTCCGAGCGCATATGCGGGCGGGAGATAGACGGGTCCTGATGGATCAACCTGCTGACCAGCTCCGGGGAGGTCAGTTCACGCTCATCCTCGCCGCGTTCACGGAAGGGGGTGATATGGTTGGCGCGGGTCAGCAGGCGTGTAGCGTGGTCAAAGGTGGTGAGGGTCGGCACGCTCTTGCGGTTGTCCGTCAGGATGGTGCCATCTTCCAGATCAATTTCCACGGCGGAACTGTCTGAAGCCAGCCGGATATGGCCGTGCCGGGCGGTAATATCGCGTTCCTGATTGTCAGACGTATCGCGGATAAACACCCCATGCAGGTCGGACCCGCCCTGTGTGACGTTATCCGCCACAATGGTCAGCGTGGGGGAGGGGCTGGCAAACATGTTGGATTGCAGCCGGGGCGCCCAGCCGGTGTGGCTGGCCATGTAGAACGTCGCCCGGAAGTCATACCGTGCATGCGGCTGCACAAACCCATACAGCAGGAAGGCGAGAAAGCTCAGCAACGCCCCCATCAGAATATAGGGCCGCGTAATGCGCACCAGAGAAATGCCACTGCTGGTAATGGCGTCAATCTCTTCGTTCTGGCTCATGCGCCGGATAATGGAGAACACCCCCACGCAGAGCGCTGCCGGGATAGCCAGCCCCAGATAATGCGGCAGCAGAGTGGTCAGCAGCTCAACAAAAACGCCCAGATGGTTGTTGCCCGCAGCCAGCAGATTGAACAGCACCAGCAGCCGCTCAAGCAGCAGGGCGGCCATCACGACGGAGAGGGCGACCAGAAAGGGTGGTATGACCTGCGCAATCAGATAGCGGTCCAGAGTGCCTGGAGTGAAGAACGCTTGCAGTCGGCGCAACAGGGGCGGGTTCGGCATGGAGGGTGTCATAGCCGGATTGACGGGGAAAGGCGATGGGGCGTGAACACTCGCGTCAAACCATCGCGCATGATGCCATCCGTTCCAAGTTCCCGCCGCAGAACGGTAATTGACCAGTGTCCGGCCTGCGGATGGACGGCAATGGCGTTCCATCCGGCTGCGGTGGCCGGGCTGCCCGCACTATGCGAGGCGGAGGTCGTGCCGACAACTGGAATATCCGTGTGCGGAATGCAGGCGAGAGTCGCGCGGTGCGAGTGACCGTGCAGCACTAGTTCGGCCCCGGCCTCGCGCAGAATGGACTGGAATAGTGCCAGATCATCCAGCCCCTTGCGCCGGCTGACCAGCTTTGCCACGGGTGGGTGATGGATCAGCACGACGCGGCACAGTCCTTCTCGCCCGGTTTTGTGCAAAAGAGCACGAAGGCGTTCAGCCTGCGCGGCTCCCATTTTGCCCGAGGCAAAAAATGGGCGCGTTGGCACGGCGGTGTTCACACCAATCAGGGCGATGTGGTCTTTCACCAGCAGAGACGGAAAGCTGGCGTCCGTTTTTAGCCATTCCGCCCACAGAGCTGCTTTTCCGGTAGCATTCTGGCGGATTAGCGCATCATGGTTACCCGGCACCAGCAGGGTAGGGGGCAAAGCCTGCTCTTCCAGCCATCGGCGGGCACGCCGAAATTCTGAGCGAAGGCCGAGGTTGGTCAGATCGCCCGTCAGCGCCACCAGTTCGGGCTGAAGCTGCCGGATATCGTCCATCACCCGTGCCAGCGGGGCGGCTTTATGCAGATGGCGGCGTTTTAATGTCCAGGACAGCAGGCTGAGGATACGCTTGAAGCGAATTTCATCCAGAGCCGGGAATTCCGCCAGCGGCAGATGGGGGTCGGACAGGTGCGCAATCTGAAAAAAAGGCAAGAAAGAAGGTCTCCGGCGCAGGGGGCCTGACAGGACAGTATGTGACAAGCGGGCGGACTCTAATTATACCACCGCGACAAGCCGGAGCAAAAGCGCTGGCACCGTATCTGCAAAAGCAAGAGTTTCCGAGTGCCCGATCGTTTCGCCTTGATTCACAATTCCCGCAGCCGACGCAATCTCAAGGCGGATAGTCGTTATCTGGAGGGCGCACGTCGCACTCTGGGGCCGCTGTTTTTCTCGCCAGAGTCCCAGACCGAGCTGCATGACGTCATAGAAGACATGGCCCGGCAGGACGTGCGGTGTCTGGTGGTGGACGGAGGGGACGGCACAGTCGGCAATGTGCTGAGCGCGCTGTATGTATCGTCTTATCCCAAAGACAAACTGCCGATGATTGCCGTGCTGCCATCCGGCAATACCAATCTGATTGCAGCCGATGTCGGGTTTGGCCTGCGGGGGGAGGAAGCCTTGCAGCGGCTTCAGGACCGAGCCCGTTCAGACCGTTTGTTATCAAACATCAAGCAGCGTCAGCCTCTGGTTGTCTCCTGGCCGGGGATGGATCGTGCGCCTGTTCTGGGCTTTTTTGGCGGTCTTGGCGCTTTTACACGCGGAATCGAAATTGCCCATTCCCCCGCCATCCTGAAAAATTATGCGCATGATACCGCCGTGCTGATTACGCTGGCAGAAACCCTGCGGCAGATTATCACGCCGCGCCTGCGGCAAAGCTGGCTGGACGGAACGCCGGTCGGGCTTGGTCTGAACGGAGGCGAGCAGGAAGCGCACAACCGTTTCCTGTTCCTGTGTACCAGCCTGCATTGCCTGCCGCACGGTATCTGGCCATTCTGGCGGAAGGACGGCACGGATGAAGGCATCAGTTATCTGGATGTTGCGGCAAATCCCAAAAAACTGATGCGGGCCATCTGGAGCCTGTTGCGCGGGCGTAGCCCCGCATGGCTGCGGGCCGACCCAACCTATTCAAGCGGTTCTGCCCGGCAGGTTCTCCTCAACACGGAACAGTCTTTTGTGCTGGATGGTGAGGTTCTGGAAACAGGACCGGCGCAAAGTCTGGAAATTTCCGCAGGACCGGTCCTTTCTTTCCTACAGGCATGACATGGTAAACCAGCAGAGCCCTGACCTGCATACCGCCACGACACAGGCCAAAGCCGCCCGCTTTCTGGATGAACAGATCCGGCAGGAGCTGACAACACGCGTCAGCCCCGCTGTGCTGGATTTTGTGGAACAGATGGTGGGGATGGCGGAGCCGCTGGGCGTGCTGTTCTATGGGTCTGGCCTGCGGGGGGGCATTCAGGCGGACACGCTGCTCGATTTTTACGTGATTGTGCGCAAGCAATCCGACTGGCCACGCAGCCGACTGGCCTGTCTGGCCAATGCGCTCCTGCCTCCCAATGTTGAATATCACGAGCTGACGGTTGAGGGGCAGCCTCTGCGCGCCAAAGTCGCCATCCTGACGCTGGCCCAGTTCCGCAGGCTGACCGGCTTCAGTGCGCTGGATACGACGGTCTGGGCGCGCTTTTCTCAGCCTGTGCGGCTTGTCTGGCAACGGGATGCCGCCGCCGCCCAGACATTGCGCCGCTGCGTGATGCGCGCCACCATGACGGCGGCTCGCTGGACAGCCTTTCTCGGTCCGGAAAAAGGCGAACGGGACGATTTCTGGAACGCCCTCTACCGCCAGACCTATCAGACAGAGCTTCGGGTAGAAAAAGCAGGGCGTGGGGCAGGGATCGTCGCCAGCTATCAGGAGCGCTACAGGGACCTGCTGCTGCCATGCTGGCAAGTGGCGGCGCTGCCTTATGAAGTGGTGGGAGAAGAGGTCAGGCCGCTTATCTCATCCGCACAGAAATTCCGGGAAGAGCAGGCATGGCAGGTCCGGCGTCGCATAGGGCGTCCGTTGAATATCCTGCGCCTGATGAAGGCAGCTTATACATTTACCGGAGGGGCTCGTTATGCCGCGTGGAAAATCGAGCGGCATAGCGGGATCAAGGTGCCGCTGACACCTTTTGCAGAAAAGAACCCCTTGCTGGCCGCACCGCCGTTAGTCTGGCGGCTCTGGCGCAAGGGGGCTTTCAAACGCTCTTAGGCGGCTGCCGGAAGAGCGTTAGCGTCCAGAGCAGCCTGCTTGAAGATCGCAATCGCTTTGTCGATCTGCTCAGCAGTGTGTGTTGCCATCACAGAGCAACGCAGCAGCGGACGAGAGTCCGGCGTTGCAGGCGGCAGGCTGAGGTTGACGTACACCCCGAGGTCCAGCAGGCGGTTCCACATTACAATGGCCTGCCCGATTTCTTCCAGAGTAACAGCAATCACTGGGCTGACCTGCTTACTGGCATTCAGGCCAAGGCCATGGAACCCGGCATGCAGGCGTGCCGCGTTGTCCATTAACTGCGTGCGCAGTTCCGGATGTTCTGCCATGTCTTCCAGAGCGGCCATGGTGGCAGCAATAACTTCCGGCGGCAGAGACGCTGTGAACATATACGGGCGGCAGTTCAGCCGCACCAGTTCCAGTTCCGGATGGTCGGACACACAGTATCCACCAACCGTGCCAAGGCTTTTGGAGAAGGTGCCGACAATAAAGTCCACATCCGCTTCCACCCCGGCCTGTTCAGCAATGCCGCGGCCATGTTCGCCCATCACACCAAAAGAGTGGGCTTCGTCAACCAGCAGATAGGCGCCGGTTTCACGCTTGACGGCGACCATCTCGGCAATCGGCGGAACATTGCCGGTCATGGAATAAATACCTTCCACAACAATCAGCTTTGCACCGGGGGTGCCATCCAGACGTTTCAGGCGCTTGTACAGGTCATCCGCATCGTTATGCCGGAAACGGATTACCTGCGCAGGGCTCAGGCGGCTGCCATCATAAATGCTGGCGTGGCTGTCTGCATCGAGAATGAGGTAATCGTCTTTTCCAGCCAGCGTGGAAATCATGCCCAGATTGGCCTGATACCCGGTAGAGAACACCATTGCATCGCGGCGACCAAAATAGTCGGCAATTCGGCGCTCAAGCTGCCGGTGCAGAGACTGCGTGCCGTTGGCAATGCGGGAACCGGTTGTGCCAACACCGCAGGTTGCCGCGGCTTCCTGCGCGGCTTTGATCGCGCGGGGGGACTGGCTCAGGCCCAGATAGTTGTTGGTGCCAAAAAGCAGCGTTTCGCGGCCTTCAATGATACCAACCGTGGAAGAGACAGGCTTTTCGATCACCACAGAGAACGGGTTCCGTCCGCCTGCTTCCATCAGGGAGCCGAGAGCTCCTGCAATGCCGTCAAATTTGGAAAAAATAGACGTCATGCGTGTTCAGCCTTTGTTTTTCAGATCAACAACGCAGGCAGCAAGGTCATTGATGGTCCGGATATCAGCCAGTTTGTCGAGGGGAACGGAGACATCCATGCTGTCTTCCACTTCCATGACAAAGTTCATGACCGCCAGAGAATCAAAGGCCAGATCGTCCATGATCTTACAGTTGCCGTCGATATCACGCGGCACTTTCGGATTGGCGAGAAGCTTCTGGATGATCAGCGCAGACACGCTTTCAACGGTTTCGCTCATTTTAAAATCCTTATTTTCCCGCCTCAGCAGGCAGAGGCTGCTTCAGGCTGCGGTTCAAACATGCCGGTCTGGAACATCTTGCGGGCTTTGGCGCGTGTCAGTTTGCCGGAGGAGGTCTGCGGCAGAGCATGCGGCGGCACCAGAACCACAGACACATCCACGCCATGCAGGCGGCGGAAGAGGCTGGCGGCTTCTGCGCGCAAGGCTTCACGCGCTTCCGGGGAGGTCACGCGGCACTGGATGAGGGCCACAATTTCCTCATGCTCTCCCTTTTCCATAGAGAACACGGCCACATCGCGGCTGCGCAGGGCAGGGATATGGCTTTCAGCAGACCATTCCAGATCCTGCGGCCAGATATTCCGGCCATTGATGATAATCAGATCCTTGGCGCGGCCGGTCACAACAATCTGGCCGTTCAGCATGTAACCAAGGTCACCCGTGTTCAGCCAGCCGTCCTCATCCAGCACTTGTGCTGTGTCGGCAGGTTTACGAAAGTAGCCGTTCATCAGGCTCGGGCCACGCACAAAAATGGTGCCGGTCTGGCGGTCACCCAGCACATGCCCTTCCGGGTTACGCACTTCCAGCTCGTGGCCCGGCAGAACCTTACCGCACACCACAAAAGTTCTGGTGGGGGTGGAAGGGTCCGTCGCCGCACGGGCAATGCCGTCATTTTCCAGCGCCGGAAGATCAATCGTATCGGTCTCAATGCCGGTATTCAGCGGCACAAAGCTGATGGCAAGCGTGGCTTCTGCCATGCCGTAGCTGGCCACAAAGGCTTTCGCGTTAAAGCCCACAGCTTCAAACCGCTCAGCAAATTCTTTCAGAATGTGCGGACGGATCATGTCACCGCCAATGCCGGCCACGCGCCAGCAGGACAGATCCAGTTCAGCAGAGGCCGGACGGCGCGCGCACAGCTCGTAACCGAAAGACGGGCTGTAAGCGATCGTGCCACGGTTGCGGCTGATCAGGTCCAGCCAGACATGCGGGCGGCGTGCAAATTCGCGGGTCGGCAGTAGATCAACCGTCAGCTGGCAGGTCATGGGGGTCAGGAAGAAGCCGACCAGTCCCATGTCATGATACAGCGGTAGCCAGGACACGCAGCGGTCACCGGTTTCCCGCACACACAGACCGTCATGCGCAATGGCGGCCACATTGGCCATGCCAGAACGCTGACTAACACACACCCCCATCGGGGAGCGGGTGCTGCCGGATGAGAACTGAAGATAAGACAGGGCTTCCGGGTGAATGTTCGGCAGCGCCATGTCCGGCACAGGCCGTTCCATCAGCTCAGTGGGGGAGCCAGCAAAGGCCAGTCCCATGCCGCTGACGATATCGTCGGTCCAGCCTTCAATAATCTGGGGGATAATCACCGCACTGGCCCCGGCGCTGGTAATCATACCGCGCAGCGTGGTCAGGTAGGTTTCTTTCCCGGCAAAAGCGACGGGCAGGGGGAGGGGAGCCGCAACCAGACCTGCATACTGGCAGCCAAAGAAAATGCGGGCAAAATCGCCATCGCTCTCGGCGACAATCGCAACCCGGTCACCCGGTTGAAGGCCCATCCCCAAAAGGCGCAGGCCGGTTTCAATCGCCTGCTCACGCAGTTTGCGATACGGCAGCGCTTCCAGCAGAACGCCCCGGCCGGAATAGATATTAAAGCCAGCGTCACCCTGCGCAGCGTAATCAAGCGCTTCGGGGAATGTTGCAAAATCTCCATAACGGCGCTGCTGACCAGAACCGGTGGGAACCGGCTGCAGGGCCTCTTCGTTAGAAGGTGAAGATGCAGGATTTATAACGTTCATCAGCTGGCCATTCGAAGAAAATCAACAATAGCGTCGGCCCCTACCGGCGCGGTTGGTTCGTCTCCCGTGAGATCGAACGTGTCGCGTATATAGTCTTTTTGGAGATTTACGAAAGCATGATGTGAAGAAAATGCGCCTTCAATGTCTTCAGAGAAGGTTTCCAGCTGGTTAAGAACGGGGCCAAGAGTCCAGAAGCGGTAGTTCTCATCCCCCTGCCAGGCAACGTCGTGCGCATTCAGGAAAACGCAGGGGCGCGGGTGAATAAGGAACTCAGCAATCTGGGAACTGGCATCCCCCAGATACAGGTCAGCCGCAGAGGTATAGGTCATATCAATGCTGCGGGTGCTGCCTGTATCCACAATCATATGAGAGTGGCCGCCAAAAGCCCGCTTGAGTTGGGCTGCCTCGGCCCGGCGATTATCGAACAGCCGGTAATGCGGGGCAAAAATAAGGTTGTAACGATCCTGATTGGCAAAATGGCTGAGAATGTTCAGCCCCATTTTGGGCCAGGAAGACAGGCGCGCATTGAAGTGTGGGTTATAAAGAATGGTCGGGCGGTTGTTGTTGAACAGACGCGAGCTCGTGCTCCGCATCCGGCGCACCATATCAAACTTGGCATAAACGCCTGTATGATAATGGCCGGGGCGAATGGCTCCCTGAGCCAGAAGCCGCTGTTCGACCTTTTTGCCCGCCATAAGAACATAGTCGAAGTTCTTCACGTCACGGGCAAAGCCAATGGCCCGATCTCCTGCCCCATGACGGGTCCAGATCAGGCGTGGCTGGCGAACGCCGAGCTTCCTTAAATAGAGTGAAGTACGCTCAGGCACGACGATGCCCTGAAACGTAGAGAAATATTTCTTGTTGAAGAAAAGGCTCGCAAACCGGGAAAAAACGGTGTGCCCGTGGCGTTCAACACGCTCCCGGATCAGGTTCGGGAGGTGCAGAAGCTCGAAGCTTGCTCTCGATTCCGGATAATAGGACGCGAGGGACTGAGCATAATCCAGATGGGCCTGCGTAGCGCAGGCAATGTGGACTTCTGTTTCAGGGTGTCTGCTGGCAATTTCCATTGCAATCGGCAGAGAATGCAAGGTTTGGTGCGGCTGTGCGATGTAGGGAAAAAGAACGCGCATCAGTGAAATAACACCTCTTGTATTGAGGCATGATCCGTCATGTCTGCTTGCGTCATCGGGTGCCTCATCAACCTGTTTCTGTGCGGTAGAGTAACCTGCACACATGCACAAATCGTGGCGCGCTCCATATAGTCAAGGTCGCCTCAAGCGGGGCAGGGACGACACAGCAGGTTTTTCGTGAGCGGACGTGAGGAAGGAGGGGGGAGGGGGATCATAGAATGACCCTCTTATATAAGAGGCGTGGAGACGGCCTGCAGCTCTCCTTCATTACGGGCGTTCTCCGGCCAAAAAGCGCAATTCCAGTGGCCTACGGGGTGGTCGGTAAGATAATGCGGTGGCTATCCCTTTGAAAATTGG
>NZ_LHZC01000011.1 GCF_001580615.1 Acetobacter malorum | reverse complement strand
TGCCCCGGGTTTTGTGGAGACAGAACGACCCGAGAGGTAAGAAGGATTCATGAGCAACAAATCGAAGCGTTTTCCACCTGAGTTTCGTGAACGTGCAGCCCGCATGGTTCTGGAGGAAGAGAAGAACCATCCATCACGCTGGTCCGCAGTGATGATGATAGCGCCAAAGCTGGATATTCATCCAGACACGCTGTCAAAATGGGCCCGTCTGCATGAACGTGCCAATGCGCCTGCGGTAAGTGATCTTCCTGATCGGGAGAAGATCAGGCAACTGGAGCGAGAGAACCGCGAATTGCGGCAGGCCAATGAAATCCTGCGCAAGGCGTCGGCATATTTTGCCCAGGCGGAACTCGACCGCATCTTCAAGCCATGACACGCTTCATTGAGGAGCACCGGCAGACATATGGTGTCGGGTCAATCTGCAAGATCCTGCCGATTGCACCATCTGCCTATTATGCAACTGTTGCCAGACAGAAAAATCCGTGTGTGCGCAGCCAGAAAGACAAAGAGCTGTGCGATGACATCCGTAGAGTGTGGAATGATAATTTCTGCGTCTATGGAGCGCGCAAGGTCTGGCATCAGCTCAAACGTGAAGGCCTGGATGTCGCCCGCTGCACGGTAGAGCGGCTGATGCGCCGGATGGGGCTGAAAGGCGTCATTCGTGGCAAGGGGGTCAGAACCACACGCCCCGATCCGGCACGGCCCTGTCCACAGGATCTGGTGCAACGCCAGTTTCATGCACCAGCCCCCAACAGATTCTGGGTTTCGGATTTTACTTACGTTTCCACCTGGCAGGGCTTTGTTTATGTGGCCTTCATCATTGATGTATTCGCACGGGTTATTGTGGGCTGGCGCGTCTCCTCAACGGCCCATACCGACTTCGTGCTGGATGCCCTCGAGCAGGCTCTGTGCCAGAGGCAGCCTGAGGGAAAAGTGACCCACCATTCCGACCGCGGCTGTCAATATGTGTCCATTCGCTACACGCAAAGACTGGCTGAAGCGGGCCTTGTTGCTTCTGTAGGCAGTGTTGGGGATTCCTATGATAACGCCCTGGCGAAGACCATTAACGGGCTTTACAAAACCGAACTCATCTATCGGCAAGGACCATGGAAAAACAGGGACGCTGTTGAGCTGGCAACGCTTAAATGGGTCGACTGGTTCAACAATCGGCGGCTCCTGTCCTCCATTGGAAACATCTCCCCAGCAGAAGCTGAGGCCCGCTTTCATGCACAACAGAAATCACATGCATTAGCCGCTTAAATCAGATAAAAAACGTCTCCACAAAACCCGGGGCA
>NZ_LHZC01000022.1 GCF_001580615.1 Acetobacter malorum | reverse complement strand
CTAAACCGGGACACGTCCACCTTCGTCAATTCCGAGAGTATGCCGTTCTTGCCAAACAGGTCGCCGGGTGAACGTCCTTCCATCAGGCGGTCCAGGAGGTCTTTATCAATGCTCATGCGGGGGCTCCTCTTCGAGCAATTTATCACCACACCGCACAAAATTCAGGATAGTCCCCCTGCCGCTTCGCCTTCGTGAACTTAAGTGTCCATCGTGCATGACGATCCTTGTGCGACATCTTTGCGGGCTTGTCCTGCCAGTCTTCTGGAATACGTCTTGCCCGGAGATCCGCTTTCTCAGCGTTCGTATTGCGCTGCTTTGGAGCAGCCACCAGTGTTGCATCCAGGATCTGGCCGGACATCGGGAGATAACCGGCGTTCCGCAGGGTCGCGTCAAATCGGTCAAACAGCCTTTCAATGGCACCCGCCTGTGTCAAACGCTCACGAAACAGCCAGACCGTTTTGGCATCCGGCACGCGGTCCGACAGCCCCAATCCCAGAAAGCGCATGAACGACAGGCGGTCGTTGATCAGATACTCTGTCCGTTCATCAGACAAATTGTTCAACGTCTGGATGATCAGGATTTTGAACATCAGCACCGGATCAAACGGCGGACGTCCGCCTTTACTTCCGTCTGAATAGGCCAGAGCCAGCTCCAGATCAGGGCGGAACACCTCAAAATCCACAGTCCGGGAAAAGGCCTCCAGTTGATCGCCAAGCCCGCTCAGCCGAGCAAGACGCTCTTCAACATCAAAGAAACCAGATTGCTTCATCTTCCACCATCCCCAATCAACGCCAAAAAAAATGGAATCACACAGAACAACTCAGAGCCAAGGGGTTTTTCGAACCCTCCATCTCCAAATTAAATCGTTTTTATGTGGTAGAATCATTTTTGCACTGATATATCAGGTGGTATCTTACACATCGGCATGAATGTAACCCTCCATGACCCTCATCAAGACGCGCACTATCTTTGGCACATTCACCGTTCTGACTTTGTCCATGACAACAGGGGGGCATGCTGAACAGGTCAATGTCACAACGAAACAAGACTATGACTCACACGACAGAGAAAATGTAATCGTTACAGGCACACGAGAAACGGGAAAAAAAGCGCGCGAAAGCCTCAATCCCATCGATATTATTTCGAGCAAGGAGTTACTGCAAACCGGGCAAACCAACCTGCGTGACGCACTGATGCAGATCTTGCCCTCAGTCAACAGACAGACACAAGGCACCACCGTTGGCGCATTGACCGATTCAATCAACCTGCGTGGTCTTAGCCCCAACCAAACCCTTATTTTGGTAAATGGCAAACGCCGCCACACAACAACCAATATACAAACCGATGCAGGCCCTTTTCGCGGTGCCACCCCGGTTGATATTGACCTGATTCCACTCTCAATGATTGATCATATCGAAGTCCTGCGAGATGGCGCCTCAGCCCAATATGGGTCAGATGCAGTGGCTGGAGTGGTCAATATCATTCTCAAAACCAGTGACCATGGTGGCACTGTTTCCAATGAAGCGGGGGCTTATGCTGCGGGGGATGGTTTTACCAACAGCTTCAACATTGACCACGGTTTTAAGCTGGGCAGTCGAGGTTGGCTCCATGCCGGGCTGAGTTACCTACACCGTGATCGCACGAACAGAACCGCACCAGATGTGCGTACAGGAACAACCAACAGCCGCTGGATTGGTGATCCTTCAACAGACCGCATTTCTGCTGCGATCAATGCCGCTTACCAGATTACAGACGGGATAGAAGGATATGGCACCCTCACCTATGCGCACCGCACGGCCAGCACCTACCAGATCTACCGGCTACCCAGCACACTCCCCAGCCTTTATCCCAATGGTTTTTCCCCCACACTCGGCATAACCGAAAATGACTATGCAGCCAGCCTTGGCCTACGGGGGCATGACCTGATCGGATGGGACTGGGACCTGAGCAGCACATACGGGGGTGACCGTACCAATATTGATATGACCAACTCTGCCAATATCAATATTTATGCTTTGACCGGGGCAACCAATACCAACTTCCATCTCTCGGACTCTGCGTCCCAACAGTTAACCAACAACTTCGATATCAAAAGAGCGTTCAAGCCTTCATTCTGGAAGTTTCCTATCAACGTTGCCTTGGGGGCGGAGCATAGATACGAAACTTACTCAATTGGAAGCGGTAGTTACCAATCCTATGCTTATGGCGGTTCCCAGGCGGTAGTTGGTGTCCAGCCAGAAAGTGCTGGCACACATTCCCGAGTTGTTTACGGTGTATACGGCGATGTTTCGACCAGACTATTGCCCAAATGGCAGATTGATCTCGCAGGTCGGTTTGAACATTACACGGACTTTGGAAATACCGAGACGGGAAAAATTTCCACACGGTATGATTTCACAAAGTGGTTTGGTATCCGTGGCACAATAAACAACTCCATTCGCGCCCCCTCTTTGGCTGAGGAATATCATACCTCAGCAACAGTCACCACGACCGGTGCGACCGGCCAGTTGCCACCCAACTCACCTGGAGCTCGCCTGTTGGGCGCAACACCTTTGAAGCCAGAGCGTTCAATAAACTACACGGCTGGTTTTGTGCTGCACCCTCGCCATAATTTGGAGATCGCTGTGGATGCCTACCAGATCGACATTCGTGATCGTATTCTGGACGGAGGCACATATAGTGGTGCACAGGCCATTGCAGCCTACGAGGCCAATGGGCGTACCTTGCCTTCCAATGTTCAGCTCTCGGGTGTGTCCGCCTCTTATCTTACAAATGGGGCAAGCACACGCACCCGTGGTGTAGATATAACGGGTAAATACAAAATCAACCTGCAAGAAAACGGGGATCTGGTGCTGGATGCAGCTCTGAACCTGAACGAGACAAACATCAAAAGCATTGGCACAAATGCCTTAGGCAAAAGCCTGCTCAATGCTCAGCAGATTGCTTACCTGACCACAGCATCTCCCAAAAACATTCTAATTTTTGGCGGAACATGGACTGTGAAACGCTGGAATGTTGATGTTCATGAAATGCGCTACGGTCATATTTTTGACCAGATGACAATTCAACAGGGCACAAATGCTTACTCCAGCAGCATTTTTCAACCTTATAATCAGCATGCACGGTTTTTAACAAACATTGCGGTCTCTTACCGCGCGACGGACCGATTGACGGTAACAGTGGGTGCGAACAACCTGTTCAATACTTACCCCAACAAGGTACCCTACGCCGCATCCTATTATGGGCAGGTTAAATACGACAGATATTCGCAACAAATTGGTATCAATGGCGGCTTTTACTATGCCAATGTTGCATACCGCTTCTAACCTGGATTCCTGATTTTGCTGACAACCAGAAGACGATCGGTTATTCTGAGCGGCCTATCCTCCGGCTTTGCAGCATTGCTCCCAACGGAAGCGACTGCAAAGCAGATAGACCGTAGCAGAACATTGGTTATTGCCATTGGCTCGGACCCAATAGGCATTGACCCCGCAATGAACCGTGCTGAACCTGTTGGCAGCGAAATTATTATCAATATTTTTGATACACTCGTCGTATCTGTGGCGGACAATACTCCGAATGTTGAAGGCCGATTAGCCCAAAAATGGAACGTCAGCCCTGATGGTCTGCATTACAGATTTACACTGGTTGAAGGTGTGCTTTTTCATGACGGCACGCCAGTCGACGCGCAGGCTGTTCAGTTTTCTATTGAGCGCACTCGTAGATTAAACCCTTTTGCACAAGCAAGCTTTGCCAAAGTTCTACGGATCGAGGTGGTTGACCCTATAACGGTCGATTTTCACCTCTCTTCTCCTGTTCCATTTTTTCTGTCCCTACTTGGGCAACCTCAGGCAGCTATTGTCAGTCCGAAAGCCGTATTGTCACACGGGGAAGATTTTTCGCAATCCCCTGTTGGGAGCGGGGCTTTCCGTTTTGTGCAATACACGCCTGAAGTTGGTCTAATTCTCTCCTGCAATACCGACTACTTTCGTGGTCGGTCTGCATTAGACACACTTGTCTATCGCATTATTACAGATGCCTCTACACGCCATATGGAGCTCGAACGTGGCGAAATTGATATCTGCCAGCAGAATGCGCAGCTTTCTGCGCTTTCCATGTCGGACATACAGTCCTTTTCTCACAACCCCGATATAAAAATTGTTGAAAAAACCAGTCAGATTTTACGTCAACTGGAATTTAACAATATGCGTTCAGAGGGGCCTATATCCGATATTCGGGTACGCAGGGCCATTACACACGCAATAGATTATAATGGGCTGGCCAACCATATACTCGCAGGAACGGTAGAGCGCGCCTATGGTCCACTCCCTACCGTAAACTGGGCCTTCAGCCCCACGGTTCAAGCACTCTCTCCCAATTATGATCCGGCTTATGCACGCATACTTCTGAACGAAGCACAGTGGGCTGCACATAAACGGACCTTATCTCTGATAACGTTTGAAGGGTCTTTCTGGGCTGCCGTGGCAACGTTTATCCAAGCCAACCTTGCTGTCATCGGGATTGATGTCACCATTGAGCAGATGGAGTTTCCCAGCTTACGTGCACGACATGTTGCAGGACAATTCGATCTGGCGCTGGATGGCCGCGAACCATGGTACAATGACCCGGATGCGCATATTACAATTGGCTACCTTTCTACCCTCGCCAATACAGCCATGACATTCCGCATGCCTCCCAACAACAGGCTGGATGCTCTCATTCGTAACGCCCAGAGCGAACCACGGGAAGATGTGCGTAAAAGTCTTTATGCAGCCATTCAGGACCTAATCCTTCAACAGGCACCTGCTGCGTATCTCTTTACAAGCAAAATCATTATTTTTCAGCGCAAGGAAGTCGAAGGGCTTGCCGTTCGAAGCACACCTCCCTTGAATGAATATTGGGGCGTCTCCAAAAGGGAGCCCCTACGATGATCTATTTTTTCCTACGCAGGGTGATGGAAGCTATTCCTGTGCTGGCTCTGGTCTTGTTGGCAGTCTTCAGCCTAACACACCTGATCCCTGGAGATCCTGCTGTCATGCTGCTGGGACCAGATGCCACTAACCTGCAAATTATGACCCTGCGCCATGATCTGCATCTGGATACCCCCCTGTATTTGCAGTTCAGCACTTACATGTTGCAACTGTTACATGGAGACTTGGGCACATCCTTAAGAACTGGCCGCCCGGTTGCTGACTCTCTTAGGCTCTACCTGCCAGCAACAGCAGAACTTGCTGTTGTAGCCTTATTGTTCTCTCTTCTCATAGGCCTACCGCTTGGCATTCTTTCCGCCAGAAAACCAGGAGGAATTATAGATCGTATCTTACAGCTTTATACGCTCTGTGGTGTGTCCGTTCCTGCGTTTCTTCTGGCTTTTGGACTGCAAATTGTCTTTTGCAGTTGGTTGGACTGGTTGCCCGTAGCAGGACGTAGCAGTGCCTTTGCACCGCAAGCGCTCACATCCGGGTTTGCCCTATCTGGCGCTCTATTCCATGGAAACGTCAGCATGTTGGCGGACCTCGGCTCCCATATTGTTCTCCCCGCCCTTGTGCTGGGGACATTTATTGCCGCCACGTTGGCGCGTTTCCTACGCAACACCATGCTTGAAGCCCTTTCTGCCGATTATATTCTAACCGCTCGTGCCAAAGGATTACGTCAGACTCAAATCCTGCTCTCACAGGCGTTCCCCAATGCTGTTGGACCGGCGATCATGGTGCTCGGTGTCCAGTTTGGTGACATGCTCGGAGGTGCCATCCTGACTGAAACGGTTTTTTCATGGCCGGGTGTAGGACGTTACATGTTTGAAGCCATCCGCACCCGGGATTACTCAGCCATTCAGAGCACAACGCTGGTTTTTGCCATTATTTTTATGATCGTCTCATTTGGCACAGATGTGATCACGGCCTTGATCGACCCCCGCTTGCGCAATGGACGGTCCTCATGAGTGCGTTTTATGGACATTTGCTACGCCATGCCAGTGGTCGCATTGGTATAGTGCTTTTAGGAGGCATAATCCTTCTTATTAGCTGCCCTTCTCTAGTCGGGGCGTACTCTCCCGACCAGATCGACTTATTGGCACTTCTACAACCACCCTCCTGGACGCATCCACTCGGCACAGATTTATTTGGACGCGACCTGCTATCACGTATCCTTTACGGTGGGCGGCATACGCTGTTCATCGGGGCTAGCGTTGTTTCCTTAGCTTTTATCTTTGGGGTCGTAATCGGCTCTGTCTCAGGCTTTAAGGGCGGCTGGATAGACAGTATCGCCATGCGCGTTATCGATGCGATCCTCAGCTTTCCTGCCCTTGTGTTGGCAATCGCCCTTTCCGCGGCCATGGGTGCGGGGCTGACGAGTGCCACACTCGCTATTTCCGTTACTTTGACCCCCCAGTTCGCCCGGCTTTCACGCAACCAGGCCAGACGTCTCTCGGACATGCTCTATGTTGATGCAGCCCGCGCACTTGGCGTGCCTGACCATACCATCATGCTCAGGCATATTCTGCGCAACGGGCTTGTTCCATTGCTTACCCTTGCGCCACTCTCTGTTGGAACGGCAATTTTGCAAGTGGCCAGTCTTGGATTTTTAGGGTTAGGGGCACAACCACCCACGGCAGAATGGGGGGCCGATATTGCCATGAACCTTGATTATGTGCGTGTGGCGCCATGGACTGTTTTTAGCACTGGCATCGCTATTGTGTTGACCGTGCTGGCATTTAATCTTCTGGCTGATGCAACGGGCGCATACTTTAGCCCGAGCCAGCGGATTACAAGCGAGGCTAATCGAGCATGAAAAGCACTGTCCTGCGTATCGCACAGGAAAAAGTCGACTTTTTCCCACCTCATCGTGTAACGGATGATCGTAGTATTCTGACCCTTAAATCTCTGGTGTTTGAACCTCTGTGCACATGGACAGATGGTCATATCACACCGGGGCTTTTCAAAAAATGGGAGACGGAATCCAATGGTCTGATCTGGAATTTTCATATACGCAGCAATGCACTGTTCCACGATGGGTCTCCTTGCACTGCTTCTGATATTGTTGTTTTTTTGACCGAGATCTGCCAATCGGTGGATACCTTTGGCATGAAGTGGTCTTATGCACGCTATTTTAATCAGGTCACTTTTACCGCACCATCTTCCACTTGCCTGCGCGTGGAGACATCACGTCCCATGGGCGACCTGCCAGAAATTTTTAGCGAGTTTTACCTTTCAAAACTGGATCAGTCAGGCCACGCCACCATTGGCACAGGCCCCTTCCATGTTCTGACATTTATACCTGGTGTGCAGGCCTCACTCTCCTCCTGCGCACAGCCTACCAAAACCCTTCACTTTGCTGCACATAAACACCCGGAAGACAGACTAAACCTGCTCCGCACTAGTCAGGTGGATATTGCCTGCCAATTGGATGCGCTCTCTCCCCTCCCAGAGCAAGATCCCTCCTTCAAATGGCTGTCGGCAACCAGTTGTCTCTCCGTCATGGCATACTTGAATTGTAACAAAGGTATTTTTTCACATCCCGAGGCAAGACTAGCCATTAATATGGCAGTCAATAGACAAGCACTCTGCGACCAAGTGTATAATGGGCAAGCAATTCCTGCCTGCACAATTGTCAGCCCTTTCCATTTTGGCTTCAATCAGACGCATATTCCTTACGACCCGGAAAAAGCACGGGCCTTCTTTGCGGAGCTTGGTCAGGATTTTTCGGTAACATTACGCACACCAACATTTATGCCTGAACATGCTTTGCAAATAAGTCTATTTATAAAAAATTCTCTGGAAGCCATTGGCCTGCATGTGAATCTGGATGTTGTAGAAGACCGACCTGACTATGCTCGTCAGATAGGTCGCAAAGAGATAGGGGATATTGCTCTTTTTGATTCCTCCCCCCACAGCACCTTCCGTGTTCTTAACGACAAAATAAGTAGCAGGACGCGTGGAATCTGGTGGCAGGGATACGACAATAGTGCATTGGAAAGCAGTATTACCCGTGCCAATGAATGTCTCTGCTCATCCGAGCGGGCTTTGAACTATGCAAACTGCCTGTCTTCCTTACAAACTGACCCTCCCTGGCTGTATCTTGCGCACCCAAACAGCATTTGTGCCGCACGGCATGACATTGATGGGCTATCCATGAACCATAAAGGTTTGATTTATTTCAAAGAAGGTTCCAAAAAATGAAACTTGAATCGTCTATAACATTTTTTTATTACGATAATATTCATGATGTTGTTCCATTTTATGAGGGTTTGTTGGGATTTGACCTTGTTTTGGACCAAGGACTTGCCCGTATCTACCGCATTGGAAAAGAAAGTTATTTTGGCATTGTGGATGGTAACAAAGGTCACCTCAAACATCAGGCACATAACGCTGTTCTTTTGACCATTCTTACTGATTCAGTAGAAGAGTGGCACAAAAAATTACACAATGCGCATGTACCCAACCTTTCCTCAATTCAGAAAGGTCGGTTTTGTGAGCATTTCTTTTTTGAAGACCCAAAGGGATACGCTCTGGAAATACAACGTTTCCATCAGCCCGAAGTCGCGGCCCTTTTCAAGAAAGACGTTTAATGCTTCAGTTTTTACGCCAACATGCGGTCTCTCTTCTTCAGCACTACGGCACGCGCCCCTTGCTATGGAATACTAATGGCACGGCACAGGCCAATTGGGCTGATGGTTATATCCCGCTTCTGACCACTTACACAAAGGAAGATAGCGAAGCCAAGGGACTACGCAGGATAGCAGCCCCCAAGGCTCCCCGGCCGGCGGTACATTTCTCTGCTTTGGAGATGGTTCAACAAAACCGTTTCTCTCTTTTTTGGGGTGAACGAGGGAGTGGGAAAACCAGTTTTGCGCTTGATCTGGCCCTTAACCTTGCAGGCGAACAGCTCCGACATAATGAGTATAATCTCAAAAATTTCATCCGTCCTATTCCTCGTAACGACCAGAATCTTGTCCAGGTTGAAAGCTGGAACCTACCGCCGACCTGGCCAGTCTATGCGCCTGTGCACCCTCAGGATCACTGGGAGCAATTTTATGCTCGCATTGAACACCTGCTTGAACACGATAATTGCCTCCTGATCGTTGATGGTCTGGAAAATTTTTTCAACCCTGATGAGGTTTTGAATGAGCTCGAGAAACTTTATCTGGAACAAGATGGATTACGTCTTGTCATTTTAGCCAATAGATTTCTTTGCCAAGGGCTCCATGTGCCTTTCACGCTAGCGCAATTCTCCATCATGGAACTCAATGCAGCACAACAACGCGCTTTATCAGCAGACACTCCCGTACAAAAAGGTCAAGAAGCCCGCCCTAATCTGGTTGTTGCAGCAAACGCAGTTGGTAAGCTAGCGGATGGTGAGGCGACCTCACTTGCCGTCGCCGATATCTGGTTAGACAATGCCGCTCCATTGTCGGTCCGCAAGGAATTGCAGGTAGTAATTACCGCATATTGGCAAGGCAATCGTCAGGCACTTGATCAGTTACCACAAACTTTACAAAATTTTTTCCGCTCCGACTTTGCTCAGACGACTCTCTTTCCTGTCATCGCGGCATATGCTCTGTTGGATATGGAAGATGACGCTCGATTGGCAACGCTTGGCTCTGATCTATCGCTGTGGCGGCGGGCTATCCCCTTTTTAGTAACGCTTTTACAAAAAAGACAGCAAACCATCGTTCCCCTTACTCGCGGTTTATTGAGTATGGACGACCCATCCGCCACAGGTCTGCGCTATGGCGCAAATCTTGTGCTCCAACATTTACAGAATGACCTCTCTATACAACAATTATGCAGATCAGCACTCCTGAATTTCCTACAACATGACGCATCCACCACCCCTACGAAAAATGAGGTAGCGCACATGCTGGCAGCACTGGGTGATCAGAGGAACTTCGATGATCTCATCTGCATTCCTGCAGGGTATGCTACCCTTGGCTCAGACACACATGTCAATTCGTCCCCTGTTCACACAGTATATGTCAAAGCGTTCAAAATTGGTCGTTTTCCCGTCACAAACAGTCAGTATGCGCTTTTTGTGCAGCAAACTGCCCACACTTGGCCTGCATTCAATACCCTGTTGCCAGCACAGGCCAATATACCTGCAGCGGACGTAACCTGGTATGATGCACAAGCCTACTGTGCTTGGCTCACACAGCGTTGGCGCAAAGAAGGGCGTATTTCCGCTTCGGAAGTCGTTCGTCTCCCCACTGAGCCGGAATGGGAATGGGCCGCCCGAGGACCCCAACCAGATTATGCTGGAAAAGTCTGTTATCCTTGGGGTCCACAGTGGCGTTCGGACCTGTGTAACTCGTCTGAACTGGGGCTCAACAAGCCAACATCTGTTGGTTTATCTGCTGCCGGACGCTCCCTTTTCGGTGTTGAAGATATGGCTGGTCAGATATGGGAATGGACCAGTACTCTCTGGGGGAAAGATATGGCACACCCTGACTATACCTATCCTTATTGCAACGACGGCCGCGAAGATCTGAATGCCCCAGCCACTATCCGTCGCGTCTTGCGGGGAGGATGCTTTTCCAGTCCAAGCCTAAAAGCCAACTGTAGTTATAGAGGAAGCTTGGAACCCAACGGTTTCTGGCGAGGAAACGGCTTTAGGATAGCTGTTGCGTAACATTGAGCGCAAACAAGGGTCACACGTTCATCAGGTTTATCAAACAGGTTATCTGACCTCTGGTGATGTCAGAATTTATAATATTATGGAACAGATTATGCTCAAACCGGATACTCAGGCAGAAATGTCACTTGCTGATCAGGCATATATTCACATCAGGCAGGAAATCATTACCTGTAGGCTGCCACCAGAAAGTGAAGTATCGGAGCATGATCTGGCTAAACGTCTCGGGATGAGCAAAACACCCGTGCATGAAGCCCTGGCCCGGCTGGCCATGGAAGGGTTTGTCGATATTGTTCCTCGTCGAGGTTCACGTATCAAGCCCGTTACAATCAAGGATATCAATGACCTCTTTGTGGTCAGGCTTGCGCTCGAAAGTACGGCTGCATCTCTTGCTGCCATCCATATTACCGATAACCAACTGAATGAACTGGATAGGCTGGCCAAGGCATCCTACACAAAACAGGAAGAAGCCAGCATTGATTACTTTATAGAAGCAAACAAGAAATTTCATATAGCTGTTGCTCGTGCATCAGGAAATCCACGTTTAGCTACGCTCATTACCGCTCTGTTAGAAGAAAGTGCGCGCTTTTTTTATATTGGTGCCCGTCTGCGAGATGTTTCCGACCTGAATATGGAAACAAACCAGGAGCATAACCAAATTGTAAAAATTCTACGGAAGCACAATAGCGCCGCCGCGCATGAAGTCATCTTGAAGCATACAGAAAGCACCCGAGCCGGTTTAATTCATGCCATTATGAATTCTGGCAACATGTCTGTTTCACTTTAAATTACTTGTATAAGGCACATTGCTCATGTCAGACGCTCACCGTGATACGGTCCTCATCACCGCAGTAGCACTCAATACCCTGCTGGTAGAGCATAAACCTGTTTCTGTGCTCGCCGTTCGCTCGGACGACACGTCCTGCCCACGCCCATATGCAACAGCCCCCCGTATTCCCGGTGCCATAGACACAAATATGGCAGAGGACTTTGCCGCACCAAGCCACCCCCTGAATGGCTCGCGCCCCTTGCCTGATCCAAGCCAACTGGAACAGACCGTCAGGCGACTTGGCCTTACACGTAGCGCTCCCATTGTTGTTTACGACCACGATGGCAATCTACAGGCTGCCCGTGCATGGTGGGTACTACGCTGGGCAGGATTTACAAATGTTCGTATGCTTGATGGTGGCTTCAAGGCATGGACGGATCAGGGCTTTTCTATCGCCCATACGCAGCCCATCGCTCCTACGCCCAGTCATGAAAACATACAGATCGGTCAGATGCCCGTCATGGATGCGGATACGGCAGCACAACTTGCTCGGAACGGCATATTACTGGACTCCCGTATAAGGGTCAATTACAGAGGGGGTACCACACCTGCGAACCTACCGCGCCGTGGCCATATCCCCGGAGCTTACAATCTGCCCGCCTCCGACAATCTGTCAGATAACGGGCACTTTCTCGACATGGAAACTTTGCGCACACGCTATACCTCACTCGGGGTAGATAGCACCCGCCCAGTCGGCGTCTATTGCGGAGCCGGTGTTTCTGCTGCGCATAATGTCGCGGCACTCATGATGCTTGGCATTGCAGCTCCCATGTATCCCGGCTCCTGGTCCGCATGGATATCTGACCCTTCGCGGCCCGTTGCGATAGGCGATATGCCTGGTTGATCTCAACACGATGCATGCAAAGACATAGAATATGAAATTTGATTTTGATACGCCACTAAACCGACGTGGCACCGACAGCAACAAATGGACACGCTACCCGGCAGAGGTCTTGCCTCTATGGGTCGCGGATATGGATTTTCCTGTTGCTCCTGCCATTACAGACGCATTACGCCAGCGCCTCACTCATCCCATATTTGGCTATGCTGCTGCTCAGGACAGTTTGCGACAGACAATTGTAGCAACAATGAAGGCACGGTATGACTGGACCATCACACCAGCCGATATTGTTATGCTTCCTGGCGTAGAGCCCGGTTTCAATATGGCACTAAAAGCCTTTCTCGCACCAGGCGAGCACGTTGCCATTCAAACACCAGCATACCCCCCCATACTCCGCTCCCCCACATACTGGAACCTACTACGCCGCGATATCTGGCTTACCCCCGGAGAAGACGGGTCATGGCCAATGGATGACGCAACATGGAGTGCGCAGTTGAGTGGGTGCAAAGCCTTGCTGCTTTGCAATCCACACAACCCCACCGGAAAGATTTATTCCAGAGCAGAACTTGAGCGGATTGCCCATATCTGCCAACGAGAAGATGCTCTTATCATCTCAGACGAAATTCACTGTGGCCTTGTGTATGATGGCCGCAAGCATGTGCCTATAGCCAGCCTTTCCCCAAAAACAGGTCAACGATGCATTACACTTATGGCAGCCAGTAAGTCTTATAACATTGCCGGACTTAAAACTGCTTTTGCAATCATTACTAATCCAGAACTGCGCGTCCGTTTTGAAAATAGCCGTATGGGCATGGTCGATAGTGTCAATATCTTTGGTCTTATCGCTACGGAAGCAGCCTATGCGCATGGAGAAGAATGGCTGACTGACCTTAAGTCATATTTACAGAAAAATCGCGATTTACTTATCAGTCGCCTCCGTCAGGACGTACCGGAAATAATCGTGCATACTCCACAATCCACCTTTTTAGCCTGGCTCGACTGCTCGCGGCTTGGGCTCCCCTCTCTCCCATATGACTATTTCCTTAGCACAGCAAACATCGCACTCAGCAACGGTGCTGACTTTCATGAAACAGCGACGAAAAATTTTGTCCGTTTGAACTTTGGTTGCTCTCGTTCAACGCTTTTGCAAGCACTGGATCACCTTGTCTCCAGTGTACACGCCCGTTCATGACCTATATTGAACACCACCATCCCGTCTTAAAAGTTTCTGACCTGAATGTAAAAAATCAGGACAGTAGCGTAAAAATCATAGATAGTCTGTCATTGCAGGTTGGCAAAGGAGAAGTCGTTTCCCTTCTCGGGGAGTCCGGTAGCGGAAAAAGCATGACTTCTTTGACCATAATGGGCCTGACACAAGGGATGAATGTAGAAGGATCAATTATTTTAGAAAACATGGAGATCAGTTCTTTTACTGAAAAATCCATGAGCAATATACGCGGATCACGTATTGCCATGATTTTCCAAAATCCGATGTCTTCACTTAACCCGATCAAACCTGTTGGCAAGCAGATATCCGAAGTGTTGCGACGCCACAGGAACATGTCGTCTTCCGAAGCCTATCAACAGACATTGAAACTTTTAGAAGATGTTAAACTTAACAATCCACGGCAATGTTATCAGGCCTATGCCCATGAGCTTTCTGGGGGCATGTGCCAGCGGGTCATGATCGCCATGGCTATAGCATGCAAACCAGCATTACTCATAGCAGATGAGCCAACAACAGCGCTGGATATGACAGTTCAGAAAGAGATAATGACTATGCTGATATCACTCAGCACACAATATGGTATGAGTATTCTTTTTATTACTCATGACCTGCATCTCGCCCAACGTTATTCGCATCGTACATACATTATGTACGCAGGCCAGATTGTTGAAGACGGACCAACCCGCACAGTTTTCAATCATCCGGCACATCCTTACACTGATGCACTTATTTCGTGCATTCCCAACAATCAGACGCCCCGCACGCGGTTTGGAACCATAGCCGGGCAAGTGCCCGATCTGCAGGGACTACCTCCTGGTTGCAATTTTTCTCCACGATGTCCATCTGCCCGGGCAAATTGCTCCACGCATGTCATTCCTCTGACAGAGCAGGAAAGTGGGGGACAGGTACGCTGCATTTATCCTCTGACAGGACAAGCCTGATGTCTCTTTTGCGCTTTCAGAACATCAATAAAAGTTATAGTGACCGTCCCTTGGCTCTGTTTAACCGCGCGCCTGTTCAAGTCCTGCACAACATCAACCTGACACTCCGCCACAAGGAGATCCTTGGAGTTATTGGAGAATCCGGTAGCGGCAAATCGACCCTTGGTCGTCTGGCTGTCAGATTAAGTCAGCCAAGCAGTGGCCAAATTTTCTATGAAAAAAAAGACATTACCAACTTATCCAAAAAATCTTTTCGGCCATATCGCAAAAAAATCCAGATTATTCTGCAAGACCCTCATAACGCTCTCAATCCCTCACTGTCTGTGGGAGCATCCATAGAAGAAGCCTTAACGGCCCAACACAAACACATGAATCGTGCAGAACGCCGCGATCGGGTTGTCTCCCTTCTTCAGCAAACCGGGCTGGACCCTACTGTTGCGAGCAGAAGGCCTCATGAACTGTCTGGCGGACAAAAGCAACGTATCGGCATTGCACGTGCCATTGCAGTTAATCCCACACTGATCGTTGCTGACGAAGTTGTTGCAGCGCTTGATGTTTCCGTGCAAGCTCACATCCTAAACCTGATGCTCGACCTGCGAGATCAGTTCAATATGGCCTATCTTTTTATCTCTCATGATTTAGAAATCGTACAAAAAATATCTGACCGTGTTGCCGTTCTTTATAAAGGAAGAATTGTTGAAACAGGTCACAGCAACGAGCTATTTAACCATCCTCTGCACCCATACACCCAAGCTCTTCTTGCCTCATCGACTGTAGCGCCAACAAACGCTAAACCTGCGTCTCTTCGACTTAACGAAAACACTAAGAACAATTCTCAGGGCTGTATTTTTTATAATCAGTGCACACGCCGTAAAGAAATTTGTAAAGTGAGCGCACCTGACACTATAGAAATTTCCCCTAATCATCACCTTGCATGCTGGATCATATAACCAATAGATTTTCTTTGGCAACGAGAAGAACTCTTTCTGATTATGAAAGGCTTTCTCCATGAGAAAGTAACCACGATTTACGAAAGAATTTGAAAATGTGGCAGTTCCCCCTCTGCGCACAAGAGATCAGAGCAGACTCATTGCGGATTTTTGCGCATCGATCATGTTCAGGACTGCAATATAGGCTTGAGCGTAATGCGTCCCGGATGTGTTTATTGGCATGTCGGGCAACGACATTATCATCTCCATGGCCGCATGTAGTGGCGGCCTGAAATGTGCTTCCAAATGGTCGCTACGTTCCTGATGTACGGTTGATAAATCGGCAACCATCATCCGGAGCAAGTCATACCCATTTTACTGCAATTATTCCTCATCGGGTAAAAGATCTTTCTATTCCAGAAAAGCAAGAATACAGATGCGGTCGGGTGCGAGGGGAATAATTTTTCTAAGCAAAGGATCAACGAACATGAGAGGGTGGCCGAAGGTAAGGCGCGTGTCGCGCTGGCCGTGCGCTCGGACGTCACTCTGGAGCGGCAGGTGACGGCAGAGGGTGCCACCTGGCTCGACCGGCAGACCATTGCGCGGGAGCCTCTTGTGAATTGCCCCGGGTTTTGTG
>NZ_LHZC01000048.1 GCF_001580615.1 Acetobacter malorum | reverse complement strand
GCCCGCCGCCACCTCGGTTGTGCCCGTGTAGCTGTTCGTGCCCGTCAGGCTCAGCGTCCCGGTGCCGGTCTTGACCAGATCCCCTGGCGTGCCGCCATCGGTAATCGCGCCGCTGACAGTATCAGTCTGTGATCCGCCAACATCGAACGTCGGATCACCATTCAGGATGAATTTGTTCGCCAGGGTCAGGCCGTCAGCCGCAAAAGACACTTCCGTGCCCTCGGCCATCGTCACAGCGCCAGTGCCGAATGCCGTGTCACTGCCTGCGGCCAAACCGCCTTGGTTGACGGTTGTCCCACCACCATAAGCGTTGTCTCCGCTCATCGTAATGAGACCAGAGCCACCTTTAATGACGGCGCCAGCACCATAAGCGGCATTATTGTCGGTAATTACATTTGATACCGATCCGTCGGAAATCTGCTCCAGATCCAGGGTGGCGCCCGCAAGACCGACAACACCACTCCCCAAACCGCCAGAGTTGGTAATGACTGTTGCGTCTTCGACAAGAAGAGATGTTCCATCATAAGGACTATTTTCGCCCGTCAACAGGTTTAGACCTTCAAACCTTACTGTTCCGCCCACAATTCCAAGAACGCCACTACCATCCAATGTGGACGACAGCGTGGAATCATGTGAAAGGTCTGAGATGTTTCCCATCACAAAAATACCGTCATCATGGATTAAGGATGAACCTGAAAAACTGGCTGCGTGATCCTGGGTGTCCATAATTTGCAAAGAGGCACCGGAAGCAATATTTGTCGCACCGGACCAATTATTGTTTCCTTGCAGGGCCAGGCTTTCCCCTTCAACACTCAACATCCCAACCCCGGAAATATCCCCGGCGAATATACCCCCCCCATCATCTTTCACGGTCAGAGTGGAACCATCTGTCAGCACGAAGGTGCCTGCCCCCTCCAGCGCACGCGCCGAGACCGCACCGGCGATATCCAGATAGGCCCCCGCGTCCACGCCAAGCCTGGCTTGCGAGGCCTGCACCCCGCTAAGAGTCTCTATACCCTCGGCCACCCGCAACTCACCACTTCCTGACACCACTCCAGAAAACGTTCCGGACGCGTTGCTCAGGATCAGAGCAGCAGATCCGACCTCCACCGTCCCAGCCCCGGACAAACTCGTCTCAGACACATAAACTGCTGATGTGTCCAGTGTGGCACCGGAGGCTACGTCCACCATCCGGCCAGCCGGAGTAAAACCCTCGCCAAGAACCAGCGTGCCCGCATCCACGCTCATTGCCCCGGTGCCGGCATCCACACCGGTCAGGGTCACCGAGGTACTGCCGATCTTGGTCAGAGAGCCGGTGCCAGAGATGGCGTTACCCACTGTGCCGTCTGCACTCAGCGCCAGCGTCATGGTAGCATTGTCCTGCACCGCCCCGGTACCCAACGCCCCGGCACTGGTCACTTCCAGCGTGCCGGACTGGATGGCGGTGCCGCCCGTGTAGGTGTTGGCGCCACCCAGCACCAGCGTGCCCAGGCCCGTCTTGATCAGTTGCGCGCCACCGGCCACCTGGCTGTCATCAATCGTGCTGTCGATCTCCGCCCGAATGCCCGCGCCCGCCGCCGTCCCGTCGCCGACATTGATCCCCAGTGTCTGCCCGGCCGCATACAGCGTGTCGCCGCTCAGCACGTAGCTCTGACCATCGCCATTGGCGAACTGCATCGAACTGACCGAGACATTACCCGCGCTGTCGTCGACCGCGACATTACCGGCCAGTCCTTCAAAAACTGCAGAAGCCCCGGCATTCCAGCTTCCATTGGCAACGACCGAAATATCCGTCCAGCCCGGCCCGCCAGCCTTCCATGTTCCACTGCCGCCCGTCAGGACGCCGTTGTCAGAATTCCCTCCATTCCAGAAGGACGTAGACATCGAAGCCACGACCAGATTGACCTGCCCGGTGACTGACGTCTGCACCCCGGCCGCATCACCCCCGGCCAGCGCCACTGTGCCGACATCCTCGGATCCGGACAGGCTCCCGCCGTAGTCAAACAGGCGATACACGCCCGCAGGCAGCGCCGTGCCGCTTGACGGATCGGCTGTGACGTTCAGCGTCCCGCCCAGTCTCAGATCGCCGCCGACTTTCACCAGATCGTTCTGCGCGCCCCCGGCAACACCCGGCTGGCCCAGATCGTATTGCGTGGTGGACCCGCCGGCCAGCGTCAGGCTGCCACCAATCGTCAGCGTGTCCGCCCCGTCATCGCCCGGCGTCAGGGTCGCGCCGGACTGCACCGTCACAGAGCCGCCGACCGTCCCGGTCCCGCCCAGCGCCGCGCCGCCGTCCACTGTCAGTGCCCCGGTGGCCGCACTGCTGTCGCCGTCCACCCGCAGCGTGCCCGCCGCCACCTCGGTTGTGCCCGTGTAGCTGTTCGCGCCCGTCAGGCTCAGTGTGCCTGTGCCGGTCTTGACCAGATCCCCCGGCGTGCCGCCATCGGTAATCGCGCCGCTAACCGTATCGGACTGCGCGCCATCGACCTCGAAGGTCGGATCGCCGTTCAGGATAAACTGGTTCGCCAGGGTCAGACCGTCTGCCGCGAAGGCCACTTCCGTGCCTTCGGCCATCGTCACCGCGCCAGTGCCGAATGCCGTGTCACTGCCTGCGGCCAAACCGCCTTGGTTGACGGTTGTCCCACCACCATAGGTGTTGTTGGCGGTCAGAGTGATTAGGCCGGCACCATCTTTCTGGAAAACGCCAGAAGTGCCGTCTCCCCCGGCTATCACATTGGGTATGGTAGCGTCAGATCCCTGGTTAATGTCGAGGATGCCAGACCCGAATAGTTCAACTTCTCCAGAACCGAGACCTGTAGAGGTTGTTTCGACGGATGTGCCGGGAGACACCCCAAGAGAAACTCCACCATAATTTGCACCCGTCAGCGTATTGGTCGCATCAATCTTCATTTTCCCTGCTGCAAGGATAATTTTGCCTTGACCAGAGACCGGGGAAGAAAGTTTTGCTGCATTCGGTGACTGTTGATTGAAAAATACCACCATGCCATCATTGGTAACGGATGAGGCGTTTCCTAAAGATGCAACATAGTTTGGACCATCGTATGCGCGAACCATAACGCCGTCGGCCACTTGAACTTTCCCGGTGAAAGTATTGTCACCACCAAGGACTAAGCCACCGTATTGAACTAAAATCCCACCTTCACCAGTAATATTCCCATCCACAACAGAAAGTTCATCGGAGCTTCCTCCTATAGTTAGATCTCCATGTAAAACTAGGGCGTTTTCCGCAGAAGAGTCAGACTGAACTATTATTCCTACTTTGGCTCCATTGCTTCCTATAATAATTGATGGTGATGCCCCAGATATTTTCAGCTTCCCTTCTATATTTGCTCCATCAAAAGTTTCTGTCCCGCCAATGATAGACACATTACCCGTGGATATTGTTCCAGAAAACGTCCCTGACGCATCAGATATGGAAAATTCATTGCCACTAACCGTGCCACCACCATCTAAACTGCGAATTACAGAAGGACTGGCAATGTTCAACGTCGCTGAGTCTTCGACATTAACATCTGAACTATCGGCAATAGAGCCGACGCCAATACTTAATGTGCCGGCTTTGATGTCTGTTGTGCCAGTGTAGGTATTCGTGCCAGTCAAGGTCAGGGTTCCGGCTCCAGTCTTGACCAGATCACCTGGCGTGCTGCCATCGGTGATTACGCCACTAACCGTATCTGACTGCGTACCATCAACCTCAAATGTCGGATCGCCGTTGAGAATGAATTCGTTCGCTAGGGTCAGGCCATCCGCTGCAAAGGACACTTCCGTGCCTTCAGCCATGTTGACCACACCTGTCCCGAATGCCGTGTCCGTGCCGGCAGCCAGACCACCAGAATTGATAAAGGTCCAAGAGCCATAAGAGTTGGCTCCGTTCATAATCACAATTCCGGCCCCCTCCTTCTGTACCGATCCATCCCCAGCTCCTTGATCGGTGATGTTAGTTGACGATGTGCCGCCTCCCTCAAAGATGATCTTACTGCCATCCATAAGTAGCGTAGTACTTCCGGCTCCTCCCAAAGAAATAGGTGAGGCATCAATGGTTGCTGCGTCAACTTCGAGGGATATTTTGTGGTTGTTTATACCCTTGAGGGTATTATTCACTGATGGATTTATTTTAAGAACCGAAGAAGATCCTTCACCATCGACCTCTAAAAACCCGCCCCCCGTCAAAAAGCTCAAGTTTAAAGCCGAAGATTTTTCGGACGAAGTTTCGAATGCCAACTGTCCGTTTACAGACATGCCCAAACCAGTCCATGATCCACCAGGATTCTCAATCACCAGAGATGCATTTTTAGCTATTGAAGTGATGCCGGCGGTTGTTCCGCCACCTATGCTCGTCATGCCTCCGTTAATATTTAATCCGCCACTCCCGCCAGTGATGCTCCCAAAGAAAGAAGAAGAACTCGATAAACCTAGACTGCCATCTAGGATTAAGGCCCCTTTCTGAGACCCATCATCCATGAGTGAATAAGAAGAAACCGCACCTTGAATCGTGATGGAGGAAGCTCCGGAGCTTAATAGATTACTAAAGATAACCGCGCCATTAAATGTCTCTGCACCCCCAGCCACAGTTATATTTCCTGAATCATATCCAGAAAAAGTTCCTGATGCATTTGTAAGTGTAATGTCGCCATTAACAGTACCTGCACCACTCAGGCTGGCAATGGATGTCGTGCCTGAGAATGTTGATTCCGCCTCCACATCTAGTTCGGAGCTTTTTGCAATAGATCCCCCAGACTTCAATAAGAGAGTGCTACCTGTTCTGACCAGCGTCTGACCGGTGAAGGTATTTACGCCTGAAAGCGTCAAAAATCCGGGGCCAGATACTATAAGTTTTCCGGGGATATTCCCGTCAGAAATGACACCACTAATTTCTCCGTCTTTGCCACCAAATTCCACGTCACCATTTAAGGAGAAATTATTTGCGAGTGTCAGGTTAGCTGCCGCAAATGACATCACCGTGCCATCGGCCATCGTCACCGTACCAGTGCCGAATGCCGTGTCACTGCCTGCGGCCAAACCGCCTTGGTTGACGGTTGTCCCACCACCATAGGTGTTGTTGGCGGTCAGAGTGATTAGGCCGGCACCATCTTTCTGGACGACGCCACTATCACCACCTTGATCCGTTATCTGTTCAGGCATTGTTCCGGAAGAATCAAAAAGAAGCGTCCCCCCATCGACAAGCAGGATAGTGCTCGTTCCCATGGAGCCGAGCGCTGCCGGAGACCCTTCTACTGTGGCATCAGACACTTCAAGGGCAACACCACCTGACGCGCTTCCATGAAGATGGGTCGTTAGGTAGGAAGCCATCTTAAGAATGCCGGACGTGCCATCGCCCTTAACCAACATACTCCCAATGCCGGATACGCCGTGAGCATCAAGCACGGACACGGTCGATGCCGCTGTATCGAACTCTAGGGTCCCGACAACGTTTATAAACCCGGCGGAAAACATACCCCCGCGCTCAGCATTCCCCTCCACTACAAGTTTTGTATCTATGCCGACAGAGACCATTCTTATAGGGGATGTGTCATTACCGCTAAATGTAGTTGTACCTTGATAAAGGTATAGCCCCCCCGCGCCACCATGTATTTCTCCAGAAAAAGAAGAATCTCCATTTAATCTCAAATCCCCATAAAGATTCAGGGTTCCCTTTCCTAAGCCATCATCTGACAACGCCATCACAGTTTCTGAATCGGCAATCGTTACGGTGGATGTGCCGTTAATCGACAAAACGCCACCGATAGTGCCGCCACCAAAAGACTCTGATCCGCCCGATACTGTGATATTATTCGATATGTTCCCAGCAAACGAACCCGCAGCATTTGAGAGCGTAATATCCCCAACAACATCTCCAGCACCATCCAAACTCTTAATCGATGCATCCTGTTCGACATCCAACGTCGCACCGCTCTCGATAGTCACATCACTGCTCGCAGAGATGCTTCCCGCTCCGCTCAGCGAAAGCTTACCTGCCTGTATATCGGTCGCGCCGGTATAAGTATTGGCTCCGGTTAAAACCAGAGTACCACTGCCAGTCTTGACCAGATCGCCCGGCGTGCCGCCGTCGACGATTGCACCGCTTATTGTGTCAATCTGAGACCCGTCAACCTCGAAAGTCGGGTCACCATTAAGAAAGAATTTGTTTGAAAGTGAAAGCCCGGTTACTCCAAAGCCAACCTTGGTGCCATCGGCCATGGTAATAGAACCTGTGCCAAAGGCCGTGCTACTCCCGTCAATCAATCCGCCTTCATTGATCAATATCGAGGGGTTGGCGCTATCAGAGCCTTTCAGCGTGATCGTGCCCGTTCCATCTTTGATTATTTCCTGATTAGGAGGGCCAATAATATCGTTCAGGATTGAAGCATCCGAGTCCTGGATAAGGTGGAGATTACCCTCCAGTACGATACGACCGCTCCCAAGGCCACGAGAGTCTGTGGTAACTGGACCCACAACAACGAGTGAACTTCCAGACGCCGAGGCGCCGGAAAGGGAATTTATGCCCGTTAAAGTGATATTACCTGCATCAATAACGCCACCACCAGAAATGTCTCCAGAAAATAGCCCACCTCCCAAGGAAATGAGACCATCAGTAACAATAGACCCTGAGCCTGTTATTGAGCTGAAATTGATTTGAGTGCCCTTCGCGCTATTAAGCACACCATTATCTACTAAGACACTGTCACTTTTCCAATCAGCGGCTCCTCCAGTTACATTTAGTGTTCCGGTAGAGGTGACTGTCGTGGTGCCCGTATAAGTCGAAAAAAATGATGCATCCACGGTCTCGACATCATTAACAATGACATCGTCGGAACCTGTGGGGGTAATGCCAGATCCCAGCACTACAGTATCCGCTGAAGCCTGATCGGAAAAAATAACGGGAAGAGCACACCCAACCGACGTGAGAACAGTGAACATTTCAAGACGGCGGCGGAAGGAGTTGCGCATTGATAGCTTCTTTTCCCGATGAGGAAGATCATTAAAATGACGTTTGATTGCTATCAAAAAGATACTTAAGCAGATGGCATCTTACAAGGTAAGATTGGCTCGGGGATTCCAACCTGCATGTGAGTAAATATTTACCTTTTCCGCTAAAATTTAGATGTTAATATTCTTTCTTTCGCAGGTTCATGAAGGAATAGAAGAGAATAGAATTTCCTTGTGGAGCGGCGCTTTGTTATCCGGCACTAGCGGAACGTGTTTTTCTCTCTGAATCCAACATGAACACAGCTCCGCAACTCTGGCCGCCGAAGGTCAGTGACAGAATGCAGTCGAGGCAACATCCCACTTAAAATGGACATGAGGATGCCGCGCGACGACGGGCAAGGCCTTGCAGCGTAAGGATTATGGATTATTCATGTTACCTGAAGAATAATCATATCCATCCATAACGGAGGCTTCCGGCGCGCAAGGCGTCCTTCGGCCCGGCCAGATTAAGAAGCCTACCGACAGTTCCGTTTCTGACCTCCAGCGACGCCCAAGTTGTGTTCATTTCCTCACCAGCAATATTTAGAGAAACGTTCCCCTTCCCCCACTGCGCGTGGATATACCGCCCTTCGAGTTTCCCATCCTGATAAAAATACGCCCTATCAAGAATGGAGAGAAACTCATTCACCTCTTGGATGGAAGACAGTCGAATAACAGAGCCATCTTGACCTGTGATGTCCATAGATTCATTCAAATCTCTTTCAGAAGTCCTGCGCAAAGCAATACGAACAGCCTCGTCTGCTGAGGCACATCGAATTTCTGAGAACTCCTTCACAGGCTCAAGTGGAACTGCGATCCCCCCATATTTCTGGGAAAACCCGCGCAAAGCGACCAAAAACACAACATCGTAAAACTTCATCGCCTCTGATATGAAGCCCCCCCAGGCGCCAGCAGCGGAGGTCGATTTCATGACCCGCAGGATCTGAAACAGTGTAGCTACCCCACTGCTTACCAAGGAGGTCGATGAAGCTGGATAAGCGAGCGCCGCCACTTCCACGCCACAGGACCTCGCAAGATCATTCCCACACTGCCTGAATGCATCAATGGTATGATAGGATGGTATCGGAGGGCCATTTTCCGGCTGCACGGCCTCAAGAGACCACCCACACAAGAAATTCCACTGTTCTTCATTGATCAGATCGAACTTCTTCTTCGTCTCATGGATTTCTGAAAACTTCTGGGCCACCTCCCTGCACATAGATACAGAGTGAGGCATTTTGCTTGACTTTTCTTCCATGATAGCTTCCAAAATATTGATTTAATTGAATATATTATACATATTTTGGTGATTTTCTCAATAGGATATGTTTGGTCACTATATCTCCCCGTATGGAGGATCGACTTGCGGCAATCCTTCCAAAATGCGATAATTACCATTCATTATTTTATGACGGCCGGTGCCGACAAGGAACAAATTATGCGCATGCCACAGAGTAAATTTACCTTTTTCTTGCTTATCATTTTTGTGACTTCGCTCACCTTGATGATCGAAATCGCTATTACCAGTCTCGCGAGAAGTTATTTGTTAAAGTCTGCTTTAGATGCAGCAACTTTCAACACGATATCTGACATATCTTATTGCGTCATGCTGATATCAGTAGGGATGATTATTTTTATCCTCAGCAACCTTCGGATGCGCTAACCCTCCCCCTCCGCGGCGAAGGACGTCGGTCTGAATCTCGCTGCCACCCAAATGACCGGCGCGAGTATCTGTGCCGGTCTTCTAAGCCTGGGGCGCCCTTATACCTCCTCAGGCTCCGAAGGTTAGGCCAAACAAGAGTGTGTTTCTCACCATCTCGTTTATTGGATAAAAAACTGCCTGCATTTTTATCAGCCAAGTGAACGCCTGCGACATCAGGCTTCCATAAGGATAATATGCACAGACGGATGCTGCCATAGTCTGGTAAAGGTTGGTGTCAACTATGGCATTCTGCCGGCACCCTACGAAGGCGGCGATGCCAAGTAGCGATCCTATGAGTATAGTTTTGCGGAAGCGAAGTGCTGGAAGTTTCCACCGCAGAAGATAGTTAACGCTTTTAAAGATGTGCGTCAGAGCGCCAAGAACAGAGAAGAACAGAGCCACTGGAGGTGCGACCATAGCTTCCATGCCATTACGACCCACTAATTCTCTACTTCCACCATTTTCATAATCCTTGGCCGGATGGTCTATCTGGTTCGCGAAAATATCGTCCGTGCGAAAACCTATGACTTTGGGCCAGAGGTCCGAACGGAATGTATACGGCGTGAGGTCAGGTGGAATGGAGAAGGTGGCATTGTCTATCCCAAGACTTTCTTTCGCCTTATGCTGAATTCCGGCTGAGGCAAAGAAATCGCTGAACCGGTAGTACGGGTTGGCAGGCAAGTACCCGAACACATCAATCATGTGCCGCCGATAGGAGGTCCCCTTAACGCGCTCACCTTCAAGTCTGGAATAATCCTTGAACGTATCGTGCATTCTGTTCACAAACGGCTTGTAACCATCGTCGAACAATTTCTGCGAGTTCACGCTATTGCGAACAATAGCATTGTGTATCGCAGTCTTGATCCCAGAAGATATCTTAAGATCAACATTCTTCAGAGACAGAACGTAGAATGGCAGAATGGCCATCATTTGCTTGTCGGATGCTGATGCTTTAGGCCCAACAATCAGGGGAAACCCACTGAGATCGATACTGCCGTCCTGCACCCCTCCGACGACAAAATTGATTGCAACAGCCTCTTTCCTCTGCTGCCCGGAGGAGATATCGACAAAATGTGTGACCAGCTTTTTTTCAAGCGTATAGACTGATTTTACACAGATCACACAAGACACTGCCATCAAAACGATACGCGCAACCACCGACAGACTGCGCCGAGGCATGATGAAATTGCCCCAGATCAGAATGGTTACGGCCATGCCGGAGAGTATGCGTCCCCAGTCCTCGATGTTTTTCACGGCGTTCGCGCTTCCGCCAGCACCGATCACATCCAGAAGGCGAGCATTAAACGACAGCTCAAATACGAGATAAACGAACGTAATGACGGTGATCCATGGCAAATACCCACGCCCCTCACCAGCCCCAGACTTGCACATGCCCTTATTCCTGCAAATCAACATGCCCGGAGATAGCGTCAGAGCCTGAAAGCCCCCCGCCGCTCACGCGACCAACATCATCCACAAATTTCCCCTGAGCCTGAGCAGGGGGGCGACCCTCCGCTCTCGCCTCTCCCGTGACCTGATGGTGGCGCCGAGTGTTTTGGCTGTATGCCCCTGCCGAAGAGTAATGGTTCCGCTCTTCAGCCCGCTCGTAACTTTGCAGGCTATAAAACTTGTTCTGGCGATAAAACATCCCAGGACCATCAGCCGTATGAATTACCAGGCCATCCTGATTGAAAGAGAACGTGTATGGTGGGTTGCCGCCCCCCGATGGGATGCGGTGGATGCTAAGGCCGTTCTCACGTGTTGAGACCACTTCCCACGTCGGCAGGTAGTCTCCTGAATATTTATTCCCCTTAATCACCACCACGCTTTCATTGATGAACTGCTGTTGAGCGACAAGGCTGACGTTTGTGAGTTGAGTGTCGGCTGAATATTTGCTTCCCCGGAGAACGATCCGATCTGTTCTCCCAAGCGCTGGCACGATATCGTACGAATGGCCGGCATACTGGTAAGTTGCCTCAGGAGAGCCGGTGGGCACAAATTTCCCATTTACGACAACGCCAGAGCAGCCGGAGAGAGAGACCAGCCCTGAAATAGCGACTGCACAAGCCCCCATGCGGATGACACCTTTAACCTGGCGTCGCATAAGAGAACAAAAGGAGTAATGTGCATTCTCTTTTGCGGTGTAATTCGATTTGTACAAAAACATAACGCGTTCTTTTTCCGTTCTACTATCAGTCTTTTTCTACGAATATAATAAGTTAGCCCATTGCGTCTGACAATTCTTTTTTCTACAGATAGGGAAAGTCCTATCTGGAAAGTCGATCTCATGAGACAGGGTAATAAAAAATCAGGATCGCCATATTTCGCATGCATAACATTGCATGAACACCTCCCTCCTCTCGAATATCAGGAGGGCGGGGCAAGAGCGTGGATACGCACTGTTCGCGCGCACGAGGGCCCTCACGGCGAGACTGGTATTGCTATGTATATCGACGACGCAATCGGTGTGCGCACAACCAAATGGGAGAACAAGCTTCCCAAACGGCAAGAGATGTTTTCTGACCTCTCGCATGAAACATTTGACCGCGTACCAGGTCTGACGCCGGCAAGTCGCGAGAAGATTGTCTTTTTCCGTTCCCCACTGTGTATTGGCTTCAGTAAGAAGCACCTGGAAACGACAATCCAGTCAATATGGACTGCTGGCGCTGGCGTGTATGTCCAGACTGAAAATATCTTACTCCTCTCTGGGGACAATCTCGCGCACCTCAGCGACAAAATGCTTAGAGAGAAGCGGGCCGCCTCGATGCGCAGCTACAGAGCAGATGACACCTCCGCCTGCCCGCCTGCCCGCTCCACGACCAGAAACTCTTGATGTGAATGCCATGACAGTGAAATCAAAATCCGGCAAAACCCTCGAACATGCTATCAGCCTGTCCCATGAATATCAGAGCGATGCTGACTCAAGCAGCACGACAAGGGCATATGCAACAGACTGGGCCGCATTCGAGGAATGGTGTAAAATTAACGTTCTGCCCGCCCTGCCGGCTACTCCGGAGACTGTAGGAGCGTATCTCGCCTCCTGCGGAGAGGCATACGCAATGTCCACCCTCAGGAGGCGCGTGGCGGCCATTGCGCGTAAACATCGGCATGAAAACCACCCCCTCGACGTCCATCATAAATCTATCCGCGAGACATTGAGAGGGATCGCCAGAAACCACGCAACCCCGCAAAAGCAGGCTGCCGCCCTGACCACCAATGAAATTGTCAGGCTTATAGAAGTTTGTGGAGATGACCTTACAGGGCTGCGCGACAAAGCCCTCTTCCTCATGGGGTTTAGTGGCGCTCTGAGAAGATCTGAGCTGGTTGTTCTCACAGTGGCTAACATCAGGTTCATCGATGATGGAATGCAGATCACCATCGAGCGGTCTAAGACGGACGCGGAGGCGGAGGGAGCAGTTCTCACCATCGCCCGCGGCAGCTCTTCAGAGACTTGTCCGGTTTTCGCCCTTAAGGAATGGATGAAAGCGGCCGAGATCAGCTATGGGGCAATATTTCGTAAGGTCGACAGGTGGGGGAAAGTCCACGAGAAAGGGCTGGTTCCAGACGCCGTGCGTCAAATTTTGAAAAAACGTGCGGCTATGGCGGGGATTAAAGGGACAGTCATGGAGCCTATCTCTCCCCATGGCCTGCGGTCCGGATTTGTAACTACGGCTTATCGCAGCGGTGCAATGGATGAGGATATCATGGGCCACACGAGACATAAGACTCTCACGACGATGAGGCGATACATCCGGCGATCAAAACTAGGGGCCAAAAGTGTATCATCAAAAATAGGACTGTGAAAAAAAATGGTGGGTTGCACCAATAGCGTCGATAATCCATGGGAGGACAACCGAAATAAGCTCAGCCTGAAAGAACAGCAGCATGCATTATCGAACCCAAAAAGATCTCAAAAGGGATTTTCCTGCTGAAGTTGCAAGCGCAAAGACTAATGGTTATCTGGACCTCTCAGGGCATAAAGACATTGAAAGCCTCCCTGAGAGGATGAATTTAGAAGCGCTCAACGTCAGTGGATGCTCAAGCCTGAGATCTATCCCCAGCAGCCTTCAGGCTCAAAATTTGATCGCCAGAGACTGCCCGGAGCTTGAGTTCATCGGGGCGGAATTAAGCTCGATGACGCCTGGTTCGAGAATTGCCCGAAACTGACCAATCTCCCTCAAAGCTTTAGAGTTAGTGAATCCTTGTCTATATGGGCATGCCCTGTAGAGAACCTACCGGATGGTCTGGATTTGATAACGGACCTCACTATAGGCAAGAACGTGGCAATCAGATCTTTGCCGTCAAGCCTTTCCGCCAAAAAAGTATCCATTACTGATTGCCCGATATTTGAAGTTGTGCCGCCTGAGACAAGGGTAGGCTGGCTGTCAATTGTTCGCTGCAACGCATTCCGGGTCCTACCTGAAAATTTGAATTGCCCGGACGGCCTGACTTTAGCCGGCTGTAATAGCTTCACCAGTCTTCCGAACAAGCTTACTGTAGGGCAGCGCTTCTATCTGAGCTGCGACAACGTAAGGCTTGAGGGGACGGCGGGCCTCAACGTCGACACTCTTGAAATATCGGGCTGCCCGCTGATCAAGACCCTTCCAGAAGATCTGGTGGTCAAAGGGTCAATCATTGCGGAAAGATCTCACGTGGAGGGTATATCCTGGGATGTTTGGGATAAGAACGATGGAAAGATAATCCTTCCACACTCCTGCGTGCTCCCTTCACCCCCGTCTGCTGATTGTGGCCCCGCCCTGTAAGCTCCTCCGCCAGTCTCAAGGATGCCTCCTCCTCTGTTGAGGAGGATCATCTACACCGGCAGGCCCGAAGGAATGCGGTCACTACGCTTTTAACGTATGAACAGATGATGCTGCCGATACTCCTGTCGTACCGTCCAGGGTAATCGTCACTATCAAAAAAGCTCACATCTTCCTCCCAAATCTATCAATTGAGGGCAAGGCTATCACCCCGGTAGCCTGCGCACACAGCACCGTTCAGCTTTTTTAAGCTAGAAGGGTGTTCCTTGCACATAAAGCAAATATTCTTTGCTCAGAAATTATCCTTGTATGAAAGTTGAGCCATGCCCTCCACTGTAAGCAATGAATCCGCGCTCAAAGACAAACTCTTTAGCTTCGTGCGCGAAAATTCAATTCCATTCTCGTTCCGAGAATCCGACCTCTACCTGAAAGACAGCCCGGCTCTTGGCGACTTTCTGAAGGAGCTCGGGGTGTCGCCGGCTATCTCGTCGCGGTTCAAAAGCGAGCTGTCGGGGAACATGGCCTGGGAACTGTCTTTCTGGGGTGACAAAGCCCGTTATCAGCAGATTGCTGACGTTGAAATGTCCCGCCCCAATAGTAGCGGGACGCTTCTTCCGACCTCTTTCGCAGCATATGGCCCGAACTTCTCCCTCTCAGATATTGGGGATTTCAGTCGCATCAAAATCGCTCCAAAGGATGGTGCTTTCGCCATTTCTCCTGACATGGTGGGCCTTGTTTCCATAACCCTGGATAAAGTGCCGTCAAAAGACAATGACGCGACCTGGGCTGTGAAGGATCTGCTATGGGACGATGGCACTACCGGCGAGAATTATATCATTAAATTTGAGGGCAACACACTCTCTCCGGAAACTCTGAAAGCCGCTATCGAAACTTATGATATGCAGCCGCTTCCTGAGGATTGGAATCCTGAACCCGATGAGGGGATGGAACCCTAACCCGTAACGTCTCCACCGCTCATCTCGCCCGCAATTACCTCAGGGAAAAAGGCAGACCACAAAGTGACGCATTATACTAAACTCAGCGAGTTAAGAGGGGAATTCCCTACAGCTTTCCAAGCTGATGGATCGTTATTCCTTGCGGGTAAAGCTGAGATCGAAAGCCTTCCAGAAAACCTCTCATCGGACGGCCACATCAATCTCTCACGCTGCATTAACCTCCGGGCTATCCCTGCGGGGATAGCTCCCAAACTCTACCTGACGGCCTCAGAATGCCCATCTCTGACGAAAATCGCCGAAGGCCTTTCTCTATACTATGCCCGGTTCTGCGACTGCACCGCCCTGAAAGGCCTTCCTTCCGTTTTGACGGTCACTCATGGGCTGGCTGTAGATGGGTGTTCCAACCTCTCCGAAATTCCCTCCACAATCAAGGTCGGCTCCCTCAGTGCCAAACACTGCAAGGCACTTACCTCTCTGCCGGTAGGCCTATCTCCCCTGTCTGATTTGCATCTTGATGAATCAGGGGTGCGGGTAATTCCGGACGGCACAGTGGTTCGGCACGGCCTATCACTGATAAACACGCCCATTACGCATTTACCCGAGGGGCTTGGCTTGAAGTCCTATCTGAATGTTTCTAAGTGCGAAAACCTGAAGGAGCTTCCATCTGATCTTGGAAGGATATCATGGCTCCTTGCAAAAGACTGTACGTCACTCAGCGAGCTGCCCTCCGGCCTGGTCGTCGAAGAGCTGGATGTCCGCGGGTGCACAGCGCTTGAAGCTCTGCCGGAAGACCTGATCGTGAAGAGAGGACTGCTGCTTACGGGCTGCAACGGCATCAAAATCCCTCAAAAGGTCCTAGATAGGTGTGGTGAAAAAATCCACTACCCTGAAACCTATGAGGTGATCCCAGTCCCTGAAATCGACCAGCCCTCTCCGTAATCTCCCTCTACACCAAGTCTCAAGGAAAGGCGCGTCCGATGGACATGAACGAATTCAAAGCTAAGTGGAAATCATGCTTCGTGAATGGAGATATCCATCTGCATGGTTACTCCTACCCCGTGAAGCAGGAAGAGATTACAGCACTTCCCTCAAACCTACATGTCACCAGGAAGATGACATCCGGGGTGAATGGCGCAAATACTTACGAGGGCGGAAGCCTCGGAATTTTCAATCTTCCGGATCTAGCTGAAATCCCAGAAGGTGTGCGTGCCGACGACTCTTTTGATGTCCATTACTGTCATTCACTGACGACATTGCCATTGAGCATTAATCCGGCCAGACAAATTGGCGTCCGACACTGCAATTCATTCGAGAAATTTCCTGCGGGGAATTACCGGGCCGCCTATATAGGGCTGGAGGATCTCCCAAAACTAAATTCCATCTCTTCTGGTCTGAAAACCAATGGAGATTTGTTAATCCGCCGCTGTCCATCTCTCGCGTCTTTGTCGAACATCGAGGCATGGAACCGGTTGGTAATTTCAGAGTGCGAAGGTCTCAAGGCTATTGGCCATGAGGTTAAAACTGGCGTTTTGATTGTCACCGCATCGCCGAATCTTGAGTCACTGCCTGACGATATCGATCAAACGGTCAGCGTCGGCCTAATAGTTAACGGGGCCACCAAACTCCCCGCCCTGCCCTCAGTCAATCCTGACTGGACGACCTTGGACATGTCAGGCTGCACTGGCCTTATCAATGTTCCCGACCAGATCGCATTGCGGAGCGGCAACGCGCGCTTGAATCTGAGTGGCTGCTCATCTCTGGAAAATTTCCCGCATAAAATGATCGCCAGTGAAATTGATATCACTGGCTGCACGGCTGTGCGTGAAATTACGGGGACAGTTAAATCCAAAATCCTTGAGGCAGGAGGATGTAGTTCCTTGACGCGTCTTCCAGATGACATGGCCATCACATGGACGCTCAACCTGTCTCAATGCAACTCACTGACAGAACTCCCCAATAATCTTCATGTTGGGGGTTCCCTTATCTTGCGTGGCACCGGAGTGAGGGAGCTTCCACACGATCTTAGCCTCGGCGATAATGCGTGGGTCGACGTGCGCGACTGCGACGGCATTCGGATACCGCAGGAACTGATCGATTCAGGCAACGTAAGGCTCATGCTTCCCGGCAGCTACGAAGTTATCCCGGCGCGCGAGGTCGATCATCCCGCCCCTTAAGGCATCCCATACAAGCGGCTGATGGATGGACGGAGGGAGCGATCTCCACTATGATCCAGCCATTGCGCCGCATTCATCGCAGAGTAGAGTGTTCCCCGTTAAATCGGGGATTAACCCGCAGATCACAGCCTCCAGCCTGACGCTCCGTAGTGCTCCCCATGATTATGGGGATCGTCTCACTGGAAGGAATTCCCCGCACGAGCGGGGATCAACCTAAGACATCCGTCATGATGACTGCGAGGATGACGTGTTCCCCACCTAAGTGGGGATAGATTTGGCGACATTGCCAGCAGTGGCCGAAATCACGGGAATTCTGGAGTGTCCGGCCCATGATCTTGCTGAGGGTGCTCCTCGGCTTTGATCTGAGAGTGAAGGGCCTCGATCTTATCGAAACGCGCCGACGCCTGCTTGATCTGATCGGGCGTAAGCACAGCACGAACGGCCAGGGCCTGGTCAATGTCACGCTTTATGCGCTGTTGAGCATGCGCCACGGAATCTGCTTCCTTGTTGGCAATGGCATCTTTATCCAAAGACGGTGCCAGGATCAGCTTCGTGACGTCCGATTTTCCAATCTCTGGTGCATTCTTGGGATCCGGACGCCCCTGATCAAGAATGGCTTTCACTTTGATCTTCTGCTCCGGCGTAAGCTGTAAGCCATCAAGCATCTCAAAGGCCAGAGGCTTGTGGCATCCCGGAGGGAAGCCATGATGGGGGTGAGCGACAGCAGCGGAGGTGCCTGCGATTGCAAGGATAGCGGCCAGACCGATGCCTTTGATGGCTTTTCTCACGAACAAACTCCCTTTGGATTGGTAATCGTGCAAGGCTTACTTGGACGCGCAATTTGACAGGAATGTGTCGCAATACTTCCAGAATAGACACTAAACCTTTGCGAGCAATAAAGAATTTCTTAATTATGGAAAAAACACATTTGAGTTCTTGTTTTTCTTAGAATATTAATCCATGGAAAAGATGCCTTACGTGCCACAAAGGTGTGTTTTTTACAATTTCCATTTGGAGCTTGCATGAACAACAATGAATTTACCATGGTTCGCGACATCCCTGAATCACCTGCCGGGGTTCACCTCGGTCGCATCTATCTGCAGGTGTCGATCGGACTGGCCGTCTCGGCTCTTGTCGCCTATCTGGCCTTCCATCTTCCGGGAATTCGGGATGTTTTTTTTCGTCCCGACCATGATCTGACTATAGCTGGCACATCGGTATCTCTTCTACCATTCCTTCTCATTCTCGTGTTTTCGTAAGCCAGTCGTTCACACCGCCCCAGTTTTCTCTCGGACTTTTTTATCTGATAAGCGCCTGTATTGGCCTGCCCATGGCGGTTTTACCATTCCGCTTTTCTGGCTCATCAATCGTGAGTTCGGCCCTTATCACAGCGGCGACATTCTTTGCCCTGTCAATTTTTGCGATCACAACTAAGCGCAATCTGGGGTGGCTTGGCAATTTCCTGTTCTGTGGTCTCACAGCACTTTTGCTGATGTCCATTGGCAACCTATTTTTCGCAAGCGCACACCTAATGACGGCTCTGAACATCGCTTCCGTAATTCTCTTCTCCGGATACATTGCATTCGATACTCAATTGGCTGTTCAGAAGCATAATGACCGCAGTAACTGTTCAGACCTGTATGATGTTGCAGAGGACGCACTTAATATATACTTGGATATCGTCAATCTTTTTGTAAATCTATTGTTCCTTGTGGCCGGCGAGAAAAATTAATACCGTTTTCGCCTCTGGATGGAACACAAAAGAAAGCCCGCCTTGCAGCGGGCTTTTCCATTATGGGGCTGGCGTTTCCGGCTCCGGGCATGGCCAGACCTTTTTGCCATCAACTGTGACCGCCCCTAAAATCTCGGTACAGTAGAAAATGGGGTCTACATCGGACAGGCCAGGACAATCATCGATAATGATGTCGCCCCTGATACGGCTCTGCGGGGCAACCGCCTCCATGGCCGGCATCTCGGAAAGCCATAGACTACCTTCAATATTAATTTCCGCTTTGACCTCCGTCAGATCCGCACATCGCTTGATGCTGAGGTTGCCCCGAAGATCGAGATGCATCCCCACCTCTCTCAAGGAGTCGCAGTGCGCAATCGAGACATCCTTCCCCACCTTGAGGCATAGCGGCATCGCCTCCAGATTGCTCAGATCAGAAAGGAACAGGGAGCCGCCTAAGGTCAAATATTTCGGAAGATGCTTCACCAGATCATTGCCGGTGAAGACCATGCTTTGCCCAACGCGGAGGTCATCCGGAATGTGCGAGACATTTTTACACCGCCTCATGTCCAGCCCCCAGCCAACATTAAGGCCGTCAGGAATTCTGGTAAGCCCTGTGCACTGACGGAGGGAAAGCGTGCCTGGCACGTGCCAGTTCTCTGGAAGCTCCTCGATCTCTGTTTTGGCTGTAAGATCGACAGATCCATCTTTTTTGAAGGCACTAGGATAGGCCTTCTTGAGGTCCTCAACCGTTTTAAATTTCATTGTCAGAAGTCTCCCTGCAGCCCGGTAAAAGCTTCAAAATTCCATGTGCAGGCATAATGCCATGGACCGATGCAAGGCAGTCATCCGAGTGTGCTGTCAAGACAAAGACGCATCGCCCGTATTCGCGACGCAATAATCTCAGGGTCGATCTGATAGGTGACCGCCTTCCCCTCCACCACTTTCTTCCGAATGTGGTCCCAAGGCCCTCCGGGTGCGCAGATCATTCGGTTAACCTGTTCATCTGAGAGTCTGCCCGAATTTGTCAGAACTTCCCTGATATCAAGCAGAAAATCGCTATCAATAGGCTGATTGATAGGGCGCGTCTCACCGGTAACGTAATTTTTCGAGCAAGCCCGAAGCGCTCCAACGAGGTCGGTCCGAGCATTGAAAGCCTTTACGACTGATGGGTGAAAAGCCCCATCTCCCCACGCCTCGAATTCCCCCTTGATGGATGACCGCCCCCTACGCCTGGAGACATTCCGAGCGTGAACCAAGAAGAGGAGGCTATGAAGTTTATTTCCAGTGAGAGGCTGAATCGCGGGCATTCTGGCTGCCGTATCCAGTATCCAGTTGGCTACGGCCCGAGGGTCCTGTCTCAATTCGCTCCCCACGGAAAAAATAGTGGCATCCCGTCCCTGAATGCGCGGGGCCCTCACGAATTCAAGAGCCATTTTGCGACGTTGCCGGGAGGCCGCCCTCTCGGGTTCCGGACGTAATGGCCGCCTACTGCGTTAGCACGGAGGAGTGGATAAACACCCTCAAACGAGATGCCAAAAAGAAATTACTTCCATGATGTTTTTTGTCAATCAAGGAATATCAGGATCAGGGGGTTCGGTCACAGGCGACAGGCTATTAATCCATCCATCAGTCGCCTCAAGGCAAAGCTCTATCGCTGATTTCGACATGCTCGCCCTGCCACCTGGAAGAGGGTTCACCTCATTTAGGATCATCGCTTCATAGACCGGGATCAAGAACTCCAGTCTGCTTTTCAGGAGAGGAAGAGTATGACTCAGCTCTGGGATGGCCGCATCCATAAAATCTGGGTCTGCGCGCAGCGCGCAAGATAGATCAAAAATATCTCGCAATTTGAACTCAGAGGATCTGTATGCAATTTTTTTAGCAATTATCTCTGAAGGTGTTTCGACTGGAACCTCACGCCCATTAATCGACATCCACACATAAGGATCGTCCGTTAAAGGAGATATCTGAAGGAAGTCGATCTCGCCGCCCTGAAGTTCCAGTTTTAAGTAGTTTCCTGGGTATTGGAATTTTCTATCACCAAGAATTCTCTTAGTTGCTTCGCATTTATAAGGTGTAAGATCCCTAACTCTTCCGGAATGTAAGAATATGTCAATGTCATAACTAATACGATGCTTCAGATGCAGTGCTAAGGCTGTACCACCTCCGAAACTCCACTCATTTCCAGCTTTCAGACCTTCATCGAGTATCGTTAGAGCCTGCGGCAGAAGTTGCAGCCAGATAGATGCTGGCCATCTCTTCGATCCATGGGACATTTCGTTCTCCTCCTAAGCTGTATTCCCTGACTGCACTCTGCAGTTCCGGAAAGGTAAAGGCTCCGGCCAAAACCATGTGATGTAAAGTGGCAACAGGCACTTCATCGAACAGAGAACAAAGGTGTGCGCGCCAGCGTAATCCGAGCCGCCGCTGAGTGGCGTCCTCACTCCCTGCTGTCAGTATGGCTGTTAGCAAAACGATTTCTGTTGCTTCGCGAGCCCTGGGGGCATTGATCGTTTTCAACGCGGCCGACACCCATTTCTGGACATTAGATTCCATTAGCCGCATTGAAGCCTCTCTACGAGGATCGTAACTCTTTGACTTCTTTAGTTTTCTCATTAGAAATCACACCTTGAGCCGACCGTCCAAGGTCTTGACCCCAGACGCTCGAAACAATTCTGCCGGACGATGCCTGCCACCACAGGACATTTTGCCCGTCGGCACAACAAGCCCCTGCCGTGACATCTGATCCCTAAACCATGATTTCCCAGGCTCACTACCCGTGACAACGGCATAAACCTCTCTCAGATCCTTAAGCGTGAATTCCTCAGGAAGAAGGAACGCAGGCAGGGATGAATAAGTGGCCTTGTCTCGCATGCGGCGAATGGCGTCAGTCAGGATGCGCTGGTGATCAAAGCACAGGGGCAACTCCGCGGCCTCTTCCACGCGGTACAGGTCTCCATGAAGCTCTTCCGGGATGAGAGCGACGTCTACCATAGCGATGTAAGCCACAGAAACTGTCCACCCGCCTCTGTCGCGCAGAGGGCCGCCGTAAGTTGACAACTGCTCCATATAGCGAACGTCGACGCCAATTTTCCCTACAACCACCCTACGAACAGCGTCTTCGAGGGTTGAGTCGTCATCGGTATGGAGCCTCCCCCCGACCAGCCCGCGCATTCCCTCGTCCGGCTGCTTCTTGCGCGTTGGAAGGAGCACCTTCAGATCTCCGCCACTGATCACGAAGATCGCGCAGTCGACCATTACGAGGGGTACTCCATACCCTTCGCTATCTCTGGCCAACGGCTGAGATAGGAGTTCCTCGGACATTGCTTTCTCCATATCGAGTTAGTCTGGTTTTCACTCTAACAGCCCTGCCGATCAGAGGTAAGCTCATTTTTTAGTTAAACGGTATTGACTCCTAACTAAAACCACCCTCTTATGAGTTAGACGGAAATCAGGACTAACAGGAGGCGCAACAATGTATTCAGCAGAAGACCTGCTTTCGATTGCGAATTCTGAACCTGAGCGCCTGTTCGTCTCTCCCGACAGGATCAGCGCGATCTTCACCCAACTGGCGCGCAAGTGGCACCCAGACGCAAACGCAGGCGCACCAAACGCCTCCGCCGTGTTCAGCCACCTTGTAGACCTCCGTAACCGAGCCAATGAAAAGGTTCGGTGCAAAACCTGGTCGACGCCAGGACTGGTCGAAATCGCCGGGCGGAAGATCCGTTACTTCTACAAGGAAAAAAATGACATTGCTGACCTCTATATCGGGAACACGATAGGAGCAATTTCAGTTCGCGCTGAAAATCGCGACCTTGCCCTGAACATGGAAAAGACGGTTTCGGCTATCTCTTTCCCCAGCACTGGCATGGAACGGGTGTTCTCAAAAAGGCTTCCGGGAATTCGAGCTTCTTTTGACGGCCCTGATGGGGATAGGGTCGTAGTTTTCAGCAAACCCGCTGGCTTCATTCGCCTTGCCGACATCTTACGTGAAAGCGGGCCATTGGCAGCCCCTCATGTCGCCTGGATCATGAGTGAACTGCTAAGCCTGGCGACATTCTTCAATCTGGTCATGGGGATTGCGCACCAGGGCCTGAACATCGAGACGGTTTATATCCACCCTCAAACGCACACCGCTTTTATCGGAGGTGGCTGGCTCTACTCAGGCATGCTTGGACAGCCTCTGGTCGCGCTGCCTGACCAAACTGTCGATTGCGCTCCCTCACAGGCTTTAGCTGGGAAGAAGGTCTCAGCAGCTTTCGATATGGCATGTATCAGGGCCATAGGCCGACAGCTTCTGGGAGACTCTGGCGGAAGCAGTTTTCGTTCCAGGAAAGATGTCCCTGAAGCACTCGCCTCTTGGCTGCGGCTTCCCGGCTCCGGTGATCCCCGCATGGATTACAGCGATTGGGATGACGTCCTCGAAGCAAGCTTTGGGCCAAAAAAATTCATCACTCTGCCTATCACGGCACAACAAATTTACGGAAAGGATGCTTCCAATGGGTAACGGAAGATTTTCATCGTCAGACTGGGATGGCTTTTCGACGTCTTCGACCGTCGGCCGCTCCACAAGAGAAATTTTCACTGCCTCGAAACTGCATGACAACCTGAACCCGGCGCTGGCGCGGAATCTGACACGGGAGGCGCGAGACAGCGCCAGCAACCCGAATTCTACGCCGCTGATCGTTGGACTGGATGTGACAGGCTCCATGCACCGCATTCCCGATTACATGGTTCGTGACGGTCTGCCTGTGCTGTTCAAAAATATCTACGATCGCCAGCCCGTTCCTGATCCACAGATCATGTTTGCCGGGATTGGTGATGTCGTTTACGACCGGGCACCTTTGCAGGTCTCTCAGTTCGAGGCTGATATCTCCATCGCGGAGCAGTTGAAAGACCTGTATCTCGAAGGCGGTGGCGGCCCGAACCGTAGTGAATCCTACCCACTTGTCTGGTACTTCGCTGGGATGCACACGTCTACAGACTCTTTCGAGAAGCGGAAGAAGAAGGGATACCTCTTCACAATCGGCGATGAAATGGCGCCTGAAAGCATCACCGCCGCCGAGATCGAAAAAGTCATGGGCGTAAGGCCGCAGCAGGATTTCCTCACGACAGATCTGCTGGATCTTGCCTCACGCGCATGGAATGTCTTCCACATCACCATCGAGGAGGGCTTCAATTACAGACACATGAAAAACAGCGTTCGCTCAAACTGGGCTGGCCTGCTCGGCGAGCGGGCACTGTTTCTGTCAGATTACACTAAGCTGTCCGAACTGATCGTCTCAACGATCCAGATTTCGGAGGGCGAAAGTGCGGAAACCGTGGCGGATAGCTGGTCCGGCGACACGGCTCTGGTCATTCGGGAGTCCACGCGAGGACTGTCCAAATCCAATGGAAGCGGCAAAGGCGTGACCCGGTTCTGACCGGGGGCGCTACGAAGACCGAGGCTCAGGAGAAAACGCATGGATAAACGCAGGACCGCCACAGCCGTGATAGGCGCAGCATGGGGGGACGAAGGGAAAGGGCTGCTGACAGATGCCTTCTCCACCACATCAACCGTTGTTGTACGCCACAACTCCGGCGCGCAGGCCGGGCACACTGTTCAAACAGACGATGGAAGACGCCATGTTTTCCATCACTTCGGCTCTGGAACTTTTAAGGGGGCCACGACCTATCTCAGTCAGTTTTTCGTCTGCAACCCCATCGCGTTCGGCGCAGAAAAGAGAGAGCTGGCAGAGATCACAAACGCGCCCCCTGTGGTTTACGCTCACCCGGACAGCCTCGTTACGACACCTTGGGACATGATGATCAATCAGATCGTCGAGGAGGCCCGTGGAAGCGCGAGGCACGGATCTTGTGGAATGGGGTTCAATGAAACCATCCAACGCTCCAAGCATCCTGAACAGACCCTTACAGTCAGGAATATCGCACAGATGGCGTCCATAGAGCTTTGCGGATACCTGGAGCGGATACGGGATGACTATGTCCCGGTTCGCCTGAAAGCTCTTGGGGTGACACCATCAAGGACATGGCAGGAGCGGCTGGCCTCGCCAAAGAACATCTCTGTATTCTTGGATGCCTGCGCGGACTTCCTGGGCGCGGTGGGGATTGCTTACGGAGGGAAGGATAGTGTCTTCGATGCGAGCGATAATTTCGTCTTCGAGGGCGCGCAGGGCCTGCTACTCGATGCCGAGCGGGGCGCATTTCCCTATGTGACCAACTCCCGCACAGGCCTGACGAACATCATCACTCTGGCGCGCGAGATAGGTCTCGACAATCTGCAGGTGGTGCACGCCACGCGCGCCTACGCTACGCGGCATGGTGCAGGACCTTTCCCACGCGAGGTGGCGGGCCTGCGTTACGAGGACAAGACCAACGTTCCGAATGAATGGCAGGGAACGCTGAGATTTGGAGAGATCGATACGGATCTTCTCGCAGAAGTCATTCGCCTTGATTACAAGGATCAGAGCCTATCTGGGATCGAGATCAAACAACGTCTGGCCGTAACCTGCATGGATCAGGTGGGGCCGTCTATCAGCTTCTGGCAGAATGCAGCCCGGAAGACTGTAGGCCATGCGGATTTCCTCGACTGCCTGCGGCAGCAGTTAGGCACTCAAGACATCATCACAAGCCACGGCCCGACGCGGTCAGCAATTTCATTCTAAAAGTATTGGAATTACAATACTTTGTTGGAACTCGTTAGAGCAAACTGTTAGCATCGGAGGGGTGTTCTCCCCTCGTCATTTTCGGCTTTAGAAACATTTATATTCATATAGTTAGAGGCGTCTGTAGAGAGATCAGTGAATTGAAATCTGAAGCCGTAAATCCTTCATTAAGCGCGCCCTGACTGATGCTACTGAAGATTGCTTTTCATCAGAGACCAGCCAAGGGCCGGAGGATGTCCTTTGCACGGCTCCAGTGTAACGTCCAAAGCTGGTGTTCCAGACAAGAGAGGGCGATATGGCCAAATTCCCAGAAAAATGGATGACATCAATCAGGCTCGCTGCCGATGGAATTGAGACCTTGCGACGCTCAGACGTGTATCGGGTTTTGGGTGACACATCCTCCCCGGAGGAGGCACACGAAATGGGAGCAGAAATCATCAAGGCCAGACCGGACCTGAAAGATGAAGTGGAGGAAATTCTGGAGGACGAATTCCCCATTCCCAAGCGCCAGGAAAGTCAGGATTTCACGCCTTAGCCCGCCCTGCCCTTGCGATATGATTGTTTGAGGACTGAAACCTCACATAAACAGTCACTTAGGAATCTGGCAAGGTTAGTTATTCAAGGCTTTCCCACAAGGTTTTCAACAGAAATGTGGATAACTAACCCGGACGGAATAATGGCTTGCTGCAACCAAGATAAATCCAATGGTACAAATGGTTTTATTTTATTCCTTCCGCAAGGCGAACTCGCTGTGTTAATATCTGGTTAAGCGCTTCTACTCTTTTATCAACAGGAAGAAAATGAAACCGAACAAAAAAATGATGCGCCTGACCAAAGCCGAAAAAGAATGGCTGGATCGACTGCAGGCCGTTCTTTCGGATGCCCCGTCAGATCGCCTCGGTTTCTATACAATCGGGGATTGTGATGTTTTTGTCTTCGACAAGACCAGGTGGGCGGACATCGAAAATCATATCGAATCGACCCCCAAAGGTATGGACTTCGCTCCTGCTGTGGATGCTGTCGGTGGAGGGGTGGTGAAAACCCTTGTATTCCCCTCAAATGTGCTTTCAGTCTCAGGATAACAGCAATGATCGACAATTAGGTCTGTGACCCGCAGGACGCTGAAAGCTCGGATGAAGCGTCACCGAATGAGGCGGAAGGGGAGTCCAAAAGCGTCATTATCGTTGCCTTGGGCATTAACCTGACAATTGCCTTCTTTAAGACGCTCTGCTCCGTCGTCACGATGTCCTCAGGCATGCTTTCTGAAAGCGTTCATTCCTTTGTGGACTGCGGCAACCAGGTGCTCCAGCTTATCGGGATGCAGGAGGCAAAGAGAAAGCCTACCGCACAGCACCCTCTTGGGTTTCACCGGTCGGAATATATCTACGCTTTCCTTGTCCCCACCATGATTTTTATTGGCGGCGCAGCAACCTCTCTGTACGAGGGGATTGGCAAGATCATCCACCCAGAGCCTCTGCAGTCCGTGCATGCGTTCGGTCATTCTATCCCTGGGTGGGCATTTAACCTTGCTGTACTGGGGGTCTCTATAGTCCTTGAAGGATATGGCCTGAAAAACGCATGGTCCGCTTTGGCTATCCTGCATAACGGGTTGATGGCCCCGTTACCGCAAGGTTTCTGAAGACCATTCCGGGAGATTTGAACCTCCCGAGTGGTCGAACCGCGAGCCTTGCGCGCTTCCCTGCGGGCCGGACCTGGTTTCTTCCGGCCATGATGACCGGGAGCGGACGGCGGTAGCCAACGCGATCTTTTCCCCTTCGTATCCGGGAGATCGCTGTCTGCGCCATTTTGATTTGCCCATGACAATCCACCCACCCTCTGAGCCGCCCGAAGTCGGGCAGGATCTCCATTTCGCGCGCACAATCCTTCCACTGGTCATGCGGTGCGATAAGGGAGGGTTCATAGAGCGGGAGGATGTCTGCGTTCCGGTCACAGGCGTGGGCGAGGCCCCGCCGTGCGACTTCCGCCGCCGCCGCGCACGGATCGGGCAGGTCAAAGACCAGATTGCCGATCGTGCTGCTCCAGGCGGCGTGGACTGTGGAGACGGTCAGTCCGGCCAGCCTGGCCCGACGGGTCAGGCTGGCGAGAATGACCGAACGCCCCCAGAAGTTGATAAGCCGGTTCAGGGCCTTGTTCTTTGTGCGGGAACGGAGCTTGCCAAGGCCATGTTCGAGCGTGATCAGTCCGGCGTTCCACTTGCGCGCCAGCCGCACGGCATGCCCGGCCGCGCGGGACAGAACCTCACGGGTCAGATCGTCGGACGCATTCTGTGGAATGTCGAGGCGGATGCATTCACTGTCGAGAACCTTGCAGTCTGACAGTTTTGTCGGGTCCCCCCGGTTTTCAATGACGGTCAGACCGATGAAGTTCGGGTTGAGGTCGATCCCCAGCGCGCGGCCGGGCGCGGGCCGGATCGGCGTGCGCCACTGGGGATGGACGGGACGGGCTTCAGCGGAGATCCGGGGCCGGGGCGCGACGTAGCCCGGCCCCCGGCCACGCCCGCGGGCACGGCGGCCGCTGGCGGCCTGATCCCGGTCTCTGGCCAGGGTCAGCGTCTCACCGGGCTGCAGGCGGCGCAGATCCATCTCATCGAAGGTGAGGTGAAGACGGTGGTTGTCGATCCGGAACTGGACAGAGATTTCCTTGTCCGGAGCCAGCAGGGTCAGTGCCCGGATGATCTTTCCCCACGTGCCCCGCATTTCGGGCAGGTGCAGCACCACCGGCTTTTTCAGGACGGTGACCGTGCAGGTCCGGCCTTCATCGGACAGGCGAAAGTGCCGGTTGCCATTGAAATTGCGCACACCGACGGATGTCATCGGCCTCAGGCGCAGGGCCTTCCATGCCGCGCTGGAGATCAGACCTCTCTGACGGCGCTGAAGTGCGGCTTTCCCGCCGAAGACAATGTCTTTCTCGGGCAGGGCCGCGGCCTCCAGCACGGCGCAGTGCGCCAGCCAGTGGTCAATGCCACTGGTCCGGTGGCGGTCATAGAGCGTGGTGGTCAGGTCTTTCAGAACCGTGCCGGCATCCCGGCGCAGGGCCTGGCAGGCGCTGCGGACGATCGCGCCGTAGCCGCGGCGCCAGGCGGACAGCACAGCGCGTCCTTCTGTCGATGCCTGATAGGGAATGCTGATCGTCTGCATGAGGAGAACATAGTATGAACAAACTATTGCGGCAACCCGAGGCCCGACTATTTTATCCTTGTCCCATCAACCCCGTTTGCAGGAGAGCCGTAATTCCCTATCCTAGAATTCTGGACCTTCGGGCTGGGCGATCTCACAAAGAGTGCCCTGGTGCGTAGCATGTGCCTCATAAGCCGGCATGGGGGTCATGGCTCTGGAAAGCTGCGCAAGAGCTTCGGGGCACAGACCTCCGCCGCAATCCTTTTCAATGGCCGCAAATTCATCATGAGTGACAATGCCATCAGTCGCAGTGCCATCGCCCCATTCAAATGTGCAGTGCCAGCCTGAACCCAATTGGACGATCTCGAAAGCGTCCAACCCAACACAATCCGGGGCAAGCCGCCTCTGCCTGGTCTCCGGTGTCGATATGAAGGTGATCCTTTGGATACGGTCTGTGGCATTGGCGATGCCAAAACCGTTGTCGCCCCATTGAGCGTAAATCCTCCGCTGGCCGCAAGATAGTTCCGCATAAATATTTGATGGAATTCCTCTGGCTTCATCAGAAACTTGAGGACTCTTATTCCTATCGTCAACGATCTTCACCTTAACTCTCCTTCAAAGCCAAGTTTGTCTTCGGATCGTCAATTCTATCTCAGACTCATGCAAGTTACTCCAGTCCGGCCAGAGGGCAGAAATTTTGCTGCCTGCAACTCGAATTTGTCCCTTGCATGGAAAAGAACGAAACTCGCCTTACTCAAGAATGTATCGATGGATATTTGTCATGGCAATGGTCACCCTGGTAAAGACTGTTCTCTTTGGAAATCCGCAAGACGTGCAGGGTTATGCTCATGCCCTGAACGAAATGCGTGTAGGCATGATGGGGGAGAATGCTCCTTTAGAGCCGCACCAGGTACCTGATGGCTATTCTGTCCCGTCTGAGGGCGCACTGTCCTACGAAAGCAAGCAGTCTCTGGTAACCAAGGAATTCGAGATGGCGTCCGACGTCTCTCAGCGGTTCCCTGGCGTCGTCGCAAACGTCATGATCATCAATCAGGATATGTCCGAGGCATACGGTCGCGTCATGCAGGCTGGAGAGTGCATCCCTGGCGGTCACACAAACCTCGCAGACGCAGAATTCGACCAAGTGTGGGGAGAGGACTTCAGCGACACACGCGTGCTGGAAGAGCTGGAGTTCGGCGCTCAGGATGCAATTGAGACCGCTGTGCAGGCTCCTCTGCCAACCGCCGAGCCTGAAGAAGTCACCCCCTGAACCAAGGACACGGAGTTTCAGATGTCTCCTAAACACGAATACCCAGTGCTTACCCGTGAAGAACGGAACGATCTTGCTCGCTATGCTGCGAAAAAGGGGCCGCGAAAATGGAAACAGTCCTTGCAGGCCGCTTGGGAGCGCGGGATGCCTCTCACGCCTGAATTCCCTACGCTGTATGCCCTCCGGAATTCCCACGGCAATGAATGGCTGCGGTCAGTCAAAGCATCGGATTTTTCTCAGCCCGCAAAATTTCCAGATTTGCCGCCTGCCCCACCTAAAGCTGAATTGACCTGGAAAGACGGGCCAAACGAGACCTTGGTGGCGGAGGGAAAAACATCCGACGGTAAGACCGCAGTTATGGCCATCGTTGATCGGGAACATGAAGGACGCTTCTTTCGTGTCTCGAAGCTTGCCTCATCTGACGGCAGCCTGAAGAATGAGTGGGGTGAGCCGCTTATGACGAAAGGGCTGGAGGCCATGAAAGAAACCGTGGCCCTTCAGGTCTCTCAAAAGGCCTATGAGGAGAAAATCCAGAGATTCCCCTCCACTACCCCCGGCGTTCCGGAAAGATCCCCCTGGGGGAAGGTTCAGAATGCGGAAGTTCTCAAGCTGGATGATCTGACGGGTGAAGCAGCCATCACGTATGTTTCCACTGCCGGCCACGGGGGGTTCATGCTCTCCAGAAATGCCGCCTCGCAGGTCCCCCCTGTGCTGCGGAATTCGCCTCGCGGTACGACATACGAGCAAGACGCTGACTGGTGCCGGGTCGCACTGTCATTCCCGGAATGTTTTACACCTCACGATCTGTCAAAAGCAGAAGAGACGCTGAGAAATTACGACCCGGACACATGGCAGGCCTACTACGGAAGAGAATTGCAGCCGGGGCAAAGTCGCACCCTGGATGAACGTAACTTCCTGGCCGCGCACAAAGACGATTACATCGTGACAAGCGCGGTTCGTAGCGACGACTACCCTGGTATGGTCGCAGTATTCGCGGCACCAGGGGGCGACCGGAATCTGGGCCAGAGCCGTTTTCTGGTGCCGGGAGACGAATACTCGGACCGCCCCTCCTTTGGCTTTGTGATCGATACTGATCGACACATGACGCCCGAGGAATATGAGGCCTCAATGACACAGCCGGAAAACACATCCGACTTTGAACCCTGAGCTAAACCTTTATTCTGGAAGGATGGTCTTTCATGGAACACGGCGCGCAGTTCATCATGCTCTTCTATGGTCAGAAGGATGATGCTCAAAATTTTGTCCACGAGCTCAATGCTGCCAGGTCCGATCTCAAAGGGTCACCGCAGAGCCTGCAGGACTACGGTGCGCCGCCCACTCCGCGTGGCCAGACCGTCACACCGACGGGAATGATTTCGTTCAGAAACCATTATTTCTCGAAAGATGAGGAATATCAGCTTGCGGAAAAGATTTCAAAAGCCTTCCCAGACATTATCGTGAATTTCATGATCGTCGACGACTCAGTCGCAGAAGCCTCCAGCTTTATCATGAACTCCGGGGATACGGGGCCTAACGGCAGCCCTTCTGTCCATCTCCGTGGCGGTGCGTGGGCACCCGTCGCTGGTGCCACTATACGTGGCGAAGACTTTATTAAGGCCTATGGCCCGGACAAGAGCATTGGCCGCGTTCAGAGCGTTTTGGAGGAAAAAGGGGCACAAGCGATTTCTTCCGCCATAAATTCGGCTCGCATACGGAAAATTCATGCCAGGTGGGAAGCGTATAGCGTGTCCCCGGAACGCGATCTGTTTACTAAACTTCATCTGGAGGCTCTCAAACACTCTATCATTTTCCCATCGGTGGAAGAACGCCTCAGCCCGATAATCGCAGAGGTAATCAGTGTCGCGAGCAGCAAGGGTTACGCTGACGCTGACAGCTATCTCAATTCACTCAGTAGCCCAGACATGTCACCCGATTATGCTGCAGCGCTTGCAGAGCAGTATGAGGATGACCCAGATCAGGATTATTCTACGCTGGTAGCGCAGTCCCTCCAGGCCATAAATGAAGACGCCCATGGCCTGCCTGCGTCTGCTCTACTCCGGGTTCTTGGCGGTAAAATTGCCGACGCCCGGCTTAAGGGCAAGGAAATGCGAGAAGAGCAAGAACCCAAGCCAGAGATGGACCTATCCCCCTGAAGGAGTGGCGGGCATGTCGCTCAGGGAAAGCCTAGCCTCCAGAGATGAAATTGAGGATTACTCCTCCGGAGGGTGCCACATCCTGGCTATCTCCCTCCACAGGCGATATGGCTGGCCTCTCCTGGCGGTTGAATCCACGGAAGAACGCTACTGGGAGGATCCGGAAGACGATGACAATTATCTGCCCTCCATTCTCCACGTCTATGCAGTAGATCCGGACGGGTTGGCCTGGGATATCCGAGGCGCTCGTCCGGACACTGAGGCGCTCCGGGACGCTGCCGATTTCTTTGGGGAGAACCCGTCCGATTGGTCTACGGACCTCATCGCCAGAGAGGAATGGATTCAGCATCTGGTGGGTTACTGGTCCGAAGAGGGCGAGGAGCCTATTGATCGCCCTCTGGAGTCATATTCTGACGACGATATACAGCGGGCAGACGAAGTGATTTCTCGTGCCCTGGCCCCCATATTGGATAACGGGGCGAAACCCGAGCATGCGGAGGAAGTGGAAGAAGCCCCTTCCCCCTCATAATAGTGCGTCCGCCGGGCCTTCACACTTCCGAGCAGCGGAAGCATACGCCTCGCCCCTCCACCTCCGGCAAAACGCGCCAGCACCGCGCACACTTCTCACCCTGCGCGGGGCGAGCGACCGAGCCGACTTCTCTCGTCTCAGCGGCAAACCGGAGAGTGACAGATGATACGCCGCATACATCGGCCATACTGACGTCGGTGAGAGATTCCGCGTAGTTAGCCGGCACATCACAGGAAACTGATGCCTCCAGAAGTGCCCCGATTGTCCCGTCGGCCTGCAATCTCTCGCAAGCGGCTTTCACTGATGCCCTCACCGTCAGAACATGATTCCATTCACACAGCAGCTTCTCATTTTCCCACTGTGGGCATAAGGACGGCCACTCCCTCTCATGAACGCTTCCGGGCAATGCCGCGAAATGCCATGCTTCATCTGCTGTCAAAGGCACGAGTGGGGCGAGCCAAGACACAAGATGGCGGAAAACCTCCGACAGAACCGTGACCACCCCCATCCTGCGAAGAGAAGATGGACTGTCACAATAAAGCGCGTCTTTCCGCATATCGAACCACACTGAGGACAGGTCATGGGCGCAGAAATGATTCAGCAGTCCGACCACCTTAGGAAAATCGAAGGCGGCGGATTGCTCGCGCATCGACCGGCCCACCTGATTTAGCTTGGCCAGCATCCATTTTTCAGGTTTCTCAAGCTTCTCGTAAGCCACCGGAGATGACGGTGCTGAGGCCATGTTGCCAAGAAGCCAGCGCAGTGTATTTCGGAAGCGGCGGAGGGTGTCAGCGTGCCCACGCATCGCCTCATCTGAATATTTTGCGTCCCTGGCCATATCCGACGAGGCCACCCACAGACGCAAGGTGTCGACCCCCACCCTTTGAGTAACCTCCAGGGGATCTACTACATTCCCCTCAGACTTGGACATCTTCCGCCCCTTCTTATCGAGAACGAAGCCGTGCGTCATTAAGGCCCGGTAAGGCGCAGAGGATTGCGACGACATGCTCTGAAAAAGCGATGACTGAAACCACCCGCGGTGCTGATCGGACCCTTCCAGATAGAGATCCGCCTTGGTTGTCCCGTATCGCGATGGCAGGACCCAGGAATATGTTGCTCCGCTCTCAAACCAAACGTCGAGCACGTCCATAGACTGCTCCCAGTCCTCGGGATCGTAGTCACTGCCGAGAAAGCGAGATGGTGGGCTGGAGTACCATGCGTCAGATCCTTCCGCAGAAAAGGCCTCTCGGACCCGCTCAAGAACGGCTTCATCGGCAAGAACCGATCCGTCGTGACGGTTTACGAAAAGCCCCAAGGGCACGCCCCACATGCGCTGTCGGCTGACGCACCACTCCGGACGGGACTGTGTCATAGATGTCAGGCGAACTCTGGACGCTTCAGGGAGAAATTCAACGTCTTTAAGCGCAGAGACGGCCGCGGCCCTTTGTTCGTCAGGCATGCTCACAAACCACTGGGGCGTGGACCTGTACAGGAGTGGCGATTTCGAGCGCCAGCTATGGGCCGTTTCGTGCTTTGATCGCCATGAGGAAAATAACGCGCCCTGAGCAAGCAGTGCCGCCAGCACAAGAGCATCGGCATCACCCCTCTCCCCATTCTCTTTCATGACCACCTCTCCAGCAAAGAAGGGGAGATGGGGAAGATATCGGCCATCAGCGCCAACGGTCAGTTCAACATCAAGCCCCTCAGCGGCGCCGAGCTGGAAATCTACCGGGCCGAGGGCCGGTGCGACATGAACGAAGCCAGTCCCGTTTGACGTCTCTACAAATTCGGCAACCAGAACAGGGACAGCATGCCCATACCCCAGTTGATGGAGGGGGTGATTACACACCGTCTCCTGCAGTTCAGTTCCATTGAACGTATCGACGACTTCCCACGCTTCTGCGCCAGCCTTAGTGAGAACGTTTCCGGCCAGAGACTCTGCCAGCACAACATGCTCTCCGACGCCGAGATGGGTCCCAGAGCTTACCGCCGTCACCTTGCAGAGAGAGTATGAGCACTGCGGGGCGCACGCGACGGCCCGGTTCCCTGGCAATGTCCATGGCGTGGTAGTCCAGCAGACCAGGCTCGCGCCGCGGAGGGCCGCATGCTTCGAGGATCTCACGGGGAAACGGACCATAAGGGATGTGTACCGTTCTTCTTTATACTCGACCTCCGCATCAGCCAGAGCTGTCTGCTCGGGAACTGACCAAAGGACCGGGCGAAGAGCACGGTAAAGGCGGCCATTACGAAGGAAGGCTTGCAACGCTGTAACCGTGGCAGCGTCGGCTTCCTTGTCCATGGTTTTGTAGGCGCGAGCAAAATCTGCCGTTACGCCAAGACGTCTGAACCCGGCCGCCTGCCTTTCCACCCATTTTTTTGCATATGAGCGACATGCCTCACGGAACTCCATGACGGGGACACTCCCCTTTTCCCGCCCGGCCTGTCGGATCTGCTCTTCCACTTTCCACTCAACTGGCAGGCCGTGGCAGTCCCATCCAGGCACCAGAACAGCATCCTCTCCCATCATACGGCGGCTTCTGACCACCATATCTTTGAGCGTCTTGTTGAGTGCGTGGCCCATATGAACATCGCCATTGGCGTAAGGAGGGCCATCATGCAGGACAAACTGTGGCTTGCCGGCGCATGATGCGTGGACGCGGTCGGCCAATCGGTCCTCTTCCCATCGAAGAAGGGTTGGCTCGTCGGTTTTTTTAGAACTGAGGTGCGCTGCAAAGGGTGTTCGCGGCAGCAGGACATCGCGGGTTTTTACGGTTGTCTGGGTATTCATCGCTTTGATCCTTAGGGCCGCCCCCTCATGATCAAAGCAAGAAGAGGTTCAGCCCGTAATGTTTTCCTGGAAAATGCCGCGCAAACGGCTCCCGGCTGCCGCAGCAACCGGGCCATGAATTCGACGGATCAGGGATATCAGGGAGGCATTACGTTCTGACATCATAGACATAATCGACCTCCCTTACATTTCCGGTTTGAGCGCTTCTTGCCCTAAGAAGGATAGACCTTCTCATTCAGCAAAGACAAAATCAACCCATTACGCTGATTGATCGATAAATTTGTCGTTGGGAACGCTTGGTGTTTTGATGACTGTAGTGATCGCGTCAGTCAGGGCCTTAAACGAGGTCACATCTCCTGGCTCTGCTGTCACAACATCACCCTCCGAAAACGTCTGCCCAAACATTCTGACCTGCCCAAGCACAACAATGGTTATCTCTGTTGCTTTGGCATGATAGTGCGCGACCTCCACGTCGCCAGCTTTGAAGTGCTGTACCGCCACCTCGAATGCTTTAGTCCTTAGCACGGAGGGGGCAAAGTCACCTGCCACCCACCCTCTGGTCATATCCGCAAGCTTATCGACCCGCATATCCGCCCCTCTCAGCGCGGTGCGCGAAATGATTTTGCAAGGCCAGAACCTCACGCGGCGTTTTGATCGGAAAGTAAGAATCCCGGTCGATCTTGTGGGAAACAACAATTCCGTTTTTCAGAATGATTTCATTGTAGGCCATGCTGACAAAGAACTTGCCGTCTACTCTGACATCTTTCCTGATCATTTCCTTGCAGGCCTCGATGTAGTCCACCCCACGACGGAACCAGTAGACCCCGACTGAGGCGTTCCGGCTTATGGGATTTTTCTCCGAGACCTCCTCCACAAACTGCTTATAGGCCTCATGGCAATCAGGCCGGTCGCCAGAGGTCCTGACTGAAGAGTAACGGGGATGTATTGAATCGAAGGTGATTATCCCGCCATTCGCCTTGAGACCCCCCTCAGAGGGAGGGAGGCACCCGTTTCTGAAATAATCAATCGACTTCTGGAACCCGCATTCAACAAAATTGTTGGCGTTCACAATGAGCAACTCGTGATCATTGTCGATGACGTCTGAAGCCAGTAGGCCAGTACACGCTGCGCCGGCAGTCGGAGCCTCTACCCGGATTATACTAACCCCCGGAGACGAAAGTTTTACGATACTGTCCAGGTGGTATTCATCAATGTCGGCGGCTCCCAGCATGCATGTAATGCTGGCCGGGGAGAGTGCCTCACACTGCCGAATGATCCTTTCCATCAAGACCATTCCGGACATTTCTGCTGCCAGAAGCGGATAGCCGTCCAGACCTCCCCGCCCCTCCACATCTGACCCTACGGCCAATATCAAAACCGATAGTCCCATCACGACACCTTATGGAAAAATGGCGAGCAAGCATCCTGACGGGCATCTATCTTGCTGATTGCTTCCTTCACATTCTGAAGCGTAACGTCTTCTGTGCCTCTGACAGCAAGAACATGCGCGCCGCTGGCCCGTGCCGCAGCGATGCCATTAGCATTGTCCTCAACAATCAACGTTTCCTCAGGCATGACCCCAAGCTTCTTCATTGCCAGCAGATATATTTCAGGAGAAGGCTTGGGTTCGGCCACATCCTCATTGCAGAACTGATCCACGAGATAAACGTCCAGGCGAGCAAGTCTCATCATCGTCTGAACCGTGTTCCCAATAGAATTGGAAGCGACAGCCAGCCGATAACCCTGATGTTCCAGTCGGGCCAGGAGGTATTCCTGCGCGAAGACTGGCTTGCAGCGAACTGAGACGATCTCCATCGTATATTTTTGCTTCATCTCTGAGATGAAGGGATGAAGGCTGACCGGAATAGAAGAATTCCCGGCTTCGGCCAGGATTTCCAGCTTTCTCTTTGTAGGCAGGCCATCGAAGCGGGCGAGGTGGTCGGCGACCGTTATGTTGCGACCGAACAGGGCCAGTGCGCGGTTAAATGCCTCGAAATGCCACTGCCTCGCATCGATAAGGACGCCATCCATGTCGAAAATGACGGACTTGATCATCTGTCGCCCCGAAAGAATTCACGCGCATGCTGAGGAAAATCTGTGCAGAGCATGAAGTCCTCTGCTTCGGCCAGGCCGCCGTTTCGGATCATCGACCAGACGAAATCTCGCGTTTCATCGGAATGTCCATGCAATTCAGGAGAGACCAGGCAAACCTTTTTCCTGCGATCCAACTGCCTCTGCAAGACGCCCACATCATACCATGGCATCTTCATAAAACTATCGACCCATACACCCTGTGCGTGGTCGTATAGGGTGGGAGCCATCTCGATTTCACTGAGCCTGGTAAAGACAGGAATGCCGAGATCCAGATAACGGACCATCTCCGGGCCGGACATATCGAAAGCAAACCAGGGGGTCCACCTAAAATCAAGCTCACTCATGAGTTGAGCAAGCTGAGGAGCCAGCCCATCAGCCTTCACATTGATAGCCATGGGCGCTGGCGTGCGCCGAGGCTTGTCTGAGACGAACGGAGCGACCACCTCACCTACGTCACCAACGAACTGAGCCTGATGCGGACCGCCTTCCTCCAGATAAGCATAAGCATCGACCGAGTGCCGCCGAGCGATATTCACCAGTTCCCTACATGTCAGAACGTCTTCATATGAGGCGACCGGATCGTGCGAAACGACAATCTGGCTATCCCCCTCAAACAAAAGATCCCGAACGTCCGTCTCAAGGCCGAAGCCTTCCTTGAAGGAGCGCTTGATTGCCGCTCTGGAGTTCTTTTCTTCCGGGGTATGCCAAAAACCCCTATGGCTCAGGATTTGCATGCAGCGCAGGCTTTCAGTGAAAGAGGGTTGCTCAGAAATAATTTGAGGTCGGAGGGAATGCCGAGACCATACATACCGTGCCCTTCACTTCCGATGCCCAGGGTCGTGACACGCTGGCCTTCGAAAATCATGTAATTGTAGGCCGGAGCAACGTAGAACTCGCCGCCAGATCGATCATTGAAGCGGATCATCATGTCAGCGGCCGCGACGAAATCGCGTCCCCTCCGGAAATTGTAGACACCAACGGTCGCGGAGGAAGAAATCACCTCCTTCTCAACAACCTTGGTCACCAGTTTCGGATCGGCCTCATCATAAGCGACGTATGACCATTTTGGATCATCGGCCTCCATGGTCATGATCAGACCATCGTAACCGTAAATCCCCTCCAGGTATCTGTTGACGTCAAAGTCGATGAACTGATCGCTGTTCGCGATCATCAGGTCATCTTCATTATCGATCAGGTGGCGCGCTGCGAGAACAGAGCAGGCAGCCCCCTCCGTTACATTGTCGACCGTGATGATACTGCAGCCGGGGGCCCACTCCTGGAGCTTTTCCGGCAACCCGTATTCATCAAGGTGCTCTGTCCTGCAGACAAAGATAAATCGGTGCTTCCGTGTCGGCCTGATATTGCTAATAACAAGCTTGATCATTGGCACGCCATGTACCGGGATCAACGGCTTGGGGGTCTTATACCCCTCCCTTTGGAAACGACTGCCTCGCCCTGCCATAGGTATGACGATGTTGAGCATAAGAGCTCCCAACTGTGGTCTCTGGTGTCAAAGCTATGAACCGGGCGACTGTAAAGCAATGTTAAAATCATGGATTATTGAGAGATGCGAGAAGGATAAATCTCAAAGATTATATCGATTTTTCTGCACTTAGAAGATTTTTCAGGATGTCCTGAGCGCGGTTATCGGCTATAATCCACAAAGACAATTTCGATTTGTGACGTGATAAATGAACATAGAAATCAAAACCGCCGATCTCTTCCTGGATGACGCGCTTCCCAAACAAAAAAAGGGGATAGGTGGTCACCATTCAGCCTCGGCAAAGACCACAACATGGCTCACACCTCGGGATATTCTGGACCCACTGGGCAAATTCGATCTCGACCCCTGCTCAGCCCCGGAACCGCACCTCTGGCCTACAGCAGAAACTCATTACACCGCACCCAAGCAGAATGGATTGCTTCTGCCGTGGTTTGGTCGTGTATGGCTCAACCCCCCATACACAAATTCCGGCCTCATGAAATGGATGCAGAAGATGGCGGAGCACGATTGCGGAATGGCCCTCCTGTTCGCGCGCGTGGAAACTGCCGTCTGGTTTAAGACGATTTGGAGCGCAGCTTCGGCTGTGCTGTTCCTCGATCACCGTCCCCACTTTCTCGACAAAAACATGCAGAGGTCAAAGACAAACTGCGGAGGGCCAATTGCTCTGATCGGATATGGCAAGAATGACGGAGAACTCATTCTTGATGGCGTTCTTCCCGGTGCCGCAGTCCCCCTCAATCGCCCGGCTATGCTTTACATGGCCCTTCGTGAAGACAGAGAGGACAAAGCCTCTGCGGCAACTTGGCGCGAGGTCATCGGGGATGTGATCCGGAATATGGGAACAAGAACCTTTACGCTATCAGACGTATACAGTGCTCTGGAGGAAAGCCCTAAAGCGGCAGCCAACCAAAACTGGAAGGCGAAGGTCCGTCAGACCATTGCTCGTGTAGGCTACCCGCGCGCTGGTCGTAGCGAATACTCAGCCATGCTGGCCGCCTGACGGCGGTCAGCGGGGGACTGGATCACTTGCCTATAATGTCCTGAAACTCCTTCAGGAAGGCATCCTGCAAATCTTTCTGGCGACGACGGTAGCGGGTTGAGGCCCTGTTCAGCCTCTGCCCCACACTCTTGACCTCGTGCTTTACCGGTGAGGCGTAAAGTATCAGGCTAAATGGTATGTCACGGCGATTAATGAGTTCATTCTCGTCCGGAAGCAGGGAGACTTCTCCCTTCGCGCGACTGATGCCGGACACCTCTCTGACGATGTATTTTCTCTCTGCGACATTTTCAAAGAGGACATACCCTCCCCTGGCAACTCCAGCCGGCACAGGTGACTGAGGCTTTTTGGGTGCCGGAGTTTTGGGGCGCATTAGCGCAAGCTTAGCCAGCTCGCGCATTACATTCTGATCATTACCTGTAGGAATCATTGTGGTGTCTTATTCCGAGCCGTTTACAGGCGATAACGGCGGTCGCGGCCACCGGAAATTTCCAGAGATACGGGCGACATGAAGAGTTCCGATCCATCGGCGCTCGACCAGACTTTCGCCTTCAGATCAAGCACGTCCTGGTAAGGGCAGGCCGCTCTTTGAGCTGCGTAGGCATTGGTTTTTATGTCCACATCACCCTCCATGGATGACGGCACCATTCCGATCTTCATCCCCAATGCCAAGCTATTCTTGCGCTCCAGGACAGCCTTATCGCATTGCTGGATAGTACCCAGCCCGGCATGACCTATTTTTATCAGGTCATCAGGCTTCGCCTCCCGCGCTCCGACGTTCTCTTCCTCGGCAATCAGCATAAAACGAGCGGCCCCGTTCAAAAGAGCATCGGCCTTTTCCTGATGGCTACCTTTGGGGTTAACCCGAATAATCATTACCCGATCCGAAGCTCCAGCCGCACCCATGCCAGCAGGTTGCGTGTTCAGATGCTCTTGGGACATGGCAAAGGCCTGGGCCGGCAAGAAGCATACGGAAAGGACCAGCGCTAACTTCCGAATGATCATGGCGCACATACCTCAGAGCTCCCAGCCTTCTCGGCGACCGCGGGGGATGAATTCGTTGTCGAGCACACGGAATAAGTCCCGCGGTGAGCTGAGTGTGGGTGACCCATCCAGAAAGAAACACAAAAGACCACAGCCATAAAAACCGGTATTAAAGCCCACTTTGCAGAAGACAGCTTCATGCCTTTCATTTCTCCATGTCATCAGACAAGGTGCGTCCTGCCTCTTCATCCGGCAGCGGAGCGGCTCCCCCTATCGCCTTGTCAGAATGTCTGGACTCGAACTGCTTGTTCATCAGTCGATTATATTCGCGCACCCATTGGGGGCCTGGGGAGATTTTCACGACAGTCTTCAGGGAAGATACGCCGTTAATAGTCACCCCCTCACCCGGAGACCATAAAAATGAGGCTTCGCCCCTACCCGTTTGGATGTCGATAGGAATTCTGCCCGATGCCGACCATGTTTTAGGAGCGAAAGGCGCACCTCCGTATGGCCCTACATCAGACGGAGCCATGATAAGCCACCAGTCAACAAACGGCCGATCATGTTCGTAATGGTAGACGGTGCGCATTACCGAACCGTGGCAAACAGCCTCGTGGACAAGAGGACTGTCTCCAGCGCGCTGCATATCGCCAGATACCGTCAGCCCATGCCCCACTGGATACGAGCCTTTAAGGATAGGCTTCTCCTGGGACAGCAGACCACCAGGGAGTCCATACACCATAATGTCGGCAACAAAAGACATTTCACCATCCCACCGTCGTGGGTTGGAGTGCCCATCGCACATTTCCTGCAAGATGCCGCCATCGCTGTTCAGAGTCACAATGGCGCTGGACTGGATATGGTTTATTTTCTGAAGAGGCGGCGGCTCACAAGCTGTCAGCGTCACAGCAGTAAACGCAAACATCGTTACACAAAACGCCGCCCTAGTGCTCTTAACCCGGATCAATCTTCGTCTCCGTCATCAGCTTCCGCGTCCAGCGCCTCAACCTCTTTGCGCGCCCAGGGGATAAACTCCTGAATAGACCGCGCTGTGATTTCTCCAGACACGGAGGTTAAGAACAGTTCCCGTTCACCTTTTGATTCTGCCGGATTGGAAATGTAGGCGGTAACACCGGGCAGGCTGCGCGACACGACCAGCCTCACGTTGTCGCCGTTTCGATGAAGGGCGGACGCGTTCATGACGTTCCGCATCTCAGCCTCCAAATCCATATTCACAATAGGATCCAACTCTTCGTGAGAATTCAGTAAAGCTGCGAATACGAGAAGCCCCCCTGAGCAGACCCCTACCGCGGTCCCCACACGCTCAAGCGTCTCATCAAAACCGGTCTTAGCTGATGGGTCACGCATAAGCATGACGACCGGGATACCTTCCTCGGCAACAGTTATTTGCTCGTGAGGGGAAACCGGCGCTGACGCCCCAATCTGCGCTCTTAAATCGTCTGATATCCTGTTAGTCACAAATCAGTCCTCAAAAAACAAACCTTGCCCGCAAGAGAGCCACCAGGCGTCTGCACGCCGACGGCATAAAGAAGCCGCCGCACCCCATAAAAAGGACAAACGGGCCAAAAGTCCTGTCAGCATGTTGGTTCTCATCAAGCTTAGGCTTCTAGCCAGTGCTGCGCATGCCGTAGATTATACCGCTGGACAAGGTTTATTGCCAGAGCACTTTCCTTCTGAATAAACCCTTCTTTTCAGACAACGAAGGGAATTCAGAGCCAGTGACATCCTCTGGTGCGAAAACAAAGAGTGATCTGTGCGGCTGACCCCCTCCCATTGCCGCCTGATCGCCAACCTCCACCTTTCGGACACCGCCAGCCTGCATAGCGGCACCAGCACAGAGCAGAAAAGGAATTTCCGTCATCATTATCGCAGATTGCTCGTGACCAGGAACTCCTTCCTTCCCATAAAGATCAAATGACCCATCGTGGGTGAAATGCACGCAGCCATTGATACTCAAGGCCTTCGTGACGTCAGAATACTGTCCGGCAGACCAATCGGTCGAGGCGCAAATCTCCTTGACCTTGCCAATGCTCCAATGCATGGCCCACGACGCCACAAACCCAAATTTATCATCGCCCCACGCAAAGAGAAAAGATCGTGAATCCGGGTCGCCATCCGGGCAAAAAGCCAGAATGGCTATCCAGTCATTTTCATCGGAAATCTTCTCAACATGCTGGCTTTTACGCTTCTTTTTGGAGGGCTTCCTGACTGCGCACTTTTCTACCAAACGGCGCCGGCCGCGCAGGGGGATGATCATGAGAGTAGGGTCTTGCGCATATTTCTCAAATGACCGCCCGACCCCCTCAGTCAAAAGGCTTTTTAGGCCCTCGACCGTATCGCAGGTCCGGCTGACAGCTTCAGCATAATCGTCTGTAAGAACAAGTCGGTCTGCTACCGTCAGCCCCCAAAGGTAAGCAACATGTATGCCGCTCTTCCCATGAGCTCCATCCTCAGTAAGTGTCATGAGAATTCTTTCAGCAGACGCGAGAATTCCCTGGCTTTTGTTTATCGCTTTCTGGTCCGCATCACTGACACTTTCCACATGCCCCTCCTCTGATCAGTCCTTGCGCGCGAGGATGCGCTCCGGAAAGTCGCATTGTCATATCGGTAAAAAGTTTCTAGGTTCCCCATTCTACATCATTTCTCCACACGCCCGAACCCATCGAAGCGTTTCGCGTGAATTTTGAGAGAACAGGGGAAACTCCTTCCCACAAATTTCTTCAAGGCTCGGAGGGGTAATCTGTGACTGCTGTCGAATACAATCATAGGATACAGAAACTCTCCTTTACCAAGGTGATGGCTCTTTATTCCGTCCTTTCCCTATCCCTGAACATTTCCTCATATGTGAGCAAATTGGAGGTCCATAGGGAGATCCCGTTCATGGACATCCAAAATCACATAAAAAATATCCTGCCAGCGCAAAAAGGTCCTGTCTCTGTTTCGACGCTGCGCATTGCGGCTTTAGATAAGACGAAAGTCAATCTATCCCTATCTGGCACATATCTGGTGGACCGGCAGAAACTACCCTTCGAGGCCTCCGCAACAGCAGATTTCTCATATTCTGGACAGCAGCACACTCTTGCTCTCACTGGTATCCATATGCAGCATGCGATGCTTGGCGGGATGACGTATCAAGGCGACGATGCGGGACAACCTCAGGACAAAGCCTATACCATTCCGGATTCCGCCTTTGATGGGTTCCCTGCCTATATTCTCCAGGCTCACACCATTAAAGACCGCCTAGCATCCAGCACCATGTCATCAATCGCCATAAAGGGGGCCGCTCTACATATCGCTCTGGCGCCCTCCCCCTTCATTATGCTGGCAGCGTCAATAACATCGTCGATCATATTCTTATTGATAAGCGTTGCTATCGCCCTGGTTGTTTGGCGCGAGAAACCCCCAAGGATTGCCTCATGGATAGTCGGCGCGAAGCAAGAAACTTTCCCTTACAGGCCATGATCCATGGAATAAACAGCTACCCTCTTTAAATTGTTCGCTTTTTTTAGATACACCCTTGCTTAGATAATCCTTATGCCGCATAACGCCGGCACGAAAAATCACGCCGCTAGGCGACACACTGAAAGACTAAACAGGCCTCACGACATGTTCACAAAGAATGATCAGGGAAACCTCACAAGGAAAACATTCCCGCACCTGCTTCCCGGCGAACCTCCTGAGATTACAAGCTGTCGCCGTGAAGTGCTCCGCAAATACAACCCCCTTCTCTTCCGTGGTCCCATCACCGATACTGCGCCGGAAGAGGCGGCAGTGTCAGCACCTCAGCCTGAGATGGAAGCCGTTTGAGTGTCCCAAACCAGCACCGGGCAAACTCACAAACCCCATAAAAATTTTATTTTGTAGAATATTTTCAGTCCCTTGCTTGGAGCAAGCGCACTTCCCCCTTAAAATGCCCAGAACAAATTCACCTCGTTCTGAAGGCAACCTATTTATGAGTGACGTATTCGCATCCGCACTGGAAGGACAGGCAATCGCTGGCCTTATTACCAACCTAAAGGGCAAAATAGCCAGCGTAAGATCGTCAAGAGAACTCGAATCTCTCGTACTCCAGATGCAGGCAGCATATGAAAAGAGAATCGAACTACTTAAAGATAGTTCAAGGTTACTTCAGAATAGCTGCGAAAACTACAAACTAACCATAGAAGACTACAAAACGGCTGTTGAAGGCTTCAAAGGCTCCGCTGATAAATATAGAGTTGCGGCAGAAAATAATAAAAAAATCGCGGAGAATAACTTTATTAAGGGAACACAGTACAAGAATGATTTGGAAAAAGAGCGGCGGATTCTTGAGGCTGAACGGGCTGCCAATACAGCCATGAAAGCAGAGCTGCTCCAGGCATTGTCTGAAGGAGTTGTCTACAAAGCCGTAGCCTTCGCCGCTAGGCAAGCTCTCAGTTCAGAGCCAGGGGTGCAGGAGAGAACCTCAGCGTCCTATAAACAAACGGTGGTGCGAGAGATTAGAAAAGGCCTCGAACTAATAAAAACTAATAATGGAGATGAAATGTACGGATTTGCGTTAAAATATATCAAATGGGCCGCAAATCAATCATACTTATTGGATGTATCAGACGAACTTCACAAAAGCTTTACTTACATAAGCCAAGAAGGTCAGAACCCCTCACCTCAAAAAATCCCAGCTCCGTCTAATTTCTAATTTCCATCTGTCTTGAGATTTCCAGTGGAGGATATCCACTGGATTTTTTTCTCACCGTAGCCCTGGAGCCTCTTCTTGTGCTGGGCTGGGGGCATTGGCTGCAGAACCAGCCTCTCTGGCTACAGCCCCAGCTTCTCTACCGCTTTCTGATGTCTGCGATTCCTGCACACTACCTTCCCTCATCGACGCATCACCGCCAGCTTCGGTCGTAGCATCCCTGGCGGCCTCCGCCGCCCTGTTGCCGGCCACGGCATTACCGCCACCGCCATCCTTGCCGCCGCCGCCTCCGCTGCCAGAAAGCTGAGAGGCTTTGGTTACGCCACCCTGCACCCGGCCACGAATACTGGAAATGTTCCCAACAGCGACATTGGTTTCGTCACCATTCGCTGCAGACTCACCTGCGAACCAGCGTGTCACGCGATCCGGAACGCCCGTTATCATGGTAAAGGATCTGTTTGCGATCGCGTAGGTCATCCCCGTGATGACAAGCATATAAACGATCGTGCCCACCAGTCCGAACGTTGCATCAGCAGTAGCTGACTCCATCGCCGGCCAGATCGTGATATGCTGCAACCATATCGTCGCATCGAAAATCAGCATCGAGAAAAAGAAGCCGAACAGAGTTAGCGGGATACGGAAGAATAGGTTGAACAAAATCTTGTATCCTGGGGACTGAGCACCTGTGAAAAGCTCATCACCATCCATTCTGATATGCATGAACGCCCAAATTGGGCCGGCTATAACACCTTCGACGGTCAGGATCAGTATGCCCATCGTGGCAAAAAAGAAATGAAGATACGGAAGCAATGGCAGGATGAAAGCATCATAAATCCCGGCTGTCATCAGGGCTAGGAACATGAAGAATAGCGCCCAGCCAGCCTTTTCGGCCAGCGAGCTCATAACAGAACCGCCCTTCCCCGCGAAATTATTAACTCTCCCCACAAGGGAAGCCATCTTACCTTCCGGGGTGCTTTCTGCCGCCATCAGAACAGAGGCCCCAACGCCGGAAAGTCCGAGAGCAGTCTCTCCGGCATCCACAATGTAGTTCCCCATGATGGTTGTCTCTTGCATGGCGTCATAGGTGTTCGCATCACCACCAAACCCGTCGAGAGCTAATGAGAGCGCGGCACCTTGCACTTTAGAATCCGAAGAGAACATCTGCTTCAGATAGTATTCGGCCCCACCATGCATGGCATTCATCGCCGTTGCCGCTTTATCCAGATTTTTCTGGCTGGGAATCATCATTTGATTCCAGGCGTCGTCAGCAATGGTATAGATACCATTAGGCTTGGCATTCAGGCGGGCATTTAACCCATCAGATTCATTACTATCTGCACTCACCGCAGAGACTTGAGGAGTATTTTTGGCCACAGCCATGATCGCCGTATTGATACGGGCGATTGTCATGTAGTAGGCGCCGATAGAGGCCCATCCAGCCTGCTCAACCGCACTCTTGAAATCGGAGAGATCGGTTTGCCTTACGTTTTCAACAAAAGAGGCTGTAGCCTGCCCAAGAGCCAGATCGTAAGTCTTTTTTGCCTCGAATACCGATGATATCTCATCCTTCATTCCATCCAAACCAATCCCATCGCTGCCCGAAATCGTCGCCTTGTAGACGTTCTCCGCGGGCGAACGAAGAGAGACCAGGAATTGGTCAAAGGCACTGATCTGCGATTTCGCTAAAGTTCCGGCCGCATCTGCCGCAGTAACCGGCGATAAGATAGAGACGGATCCGCAAGGCCCGAAATCCCAGGTCGTCCTGGTCTGATTATCCGTGCCGCTCCCCGCGGTATTTAGGTCATCACCGGAAATGGTCTTGTTGAAGCCGTGAACAATGAAAGTTATCGGATGAAAGAGAAACGACGTTTCAACCTGGCTTTTCGTAGGGTATGGGGGCGAACCCGCGCCATTGTTTTGCTGAATGGCGCGATATGTGGCGTAGCACGCCTCCATTTTGAAGGTGTTCAACGCCATCTGATCGGTATCGGACGGAGGAGGTGAAATCGCCTGGGGCTTGATCAGGTCGTCGACAAACGAAGAGAGAATGGTGTTGCCCATATTGCCCGAGACTATGGCCACATACACAATCAGGACTTGAAGCAGACAAAATCCCTGCACAACAGGAGCGAGAGCTGCATAGCCATAGCAAACACGAGGCAAAGACCACATCGTGTGCCACTTACGCCCAAGCAACTCGCCCTGATGCGCCGTCTCGGCGGTTCCGACGATAGTCTGGTACATGAACATAAAAAGAGATACTGCTGTCAGGTCAGTAATAAAGGCCCCCATCCCGCCCTGGATGCCATTGGAGATAGCTGTGTGAATGGCTCCTGAAGACTCTGACAGCGGCGGGATGTCTGGGAATACCATCCCGAGAACACGCCCCCATAGATCGGAACTTGGAGGCGGCTGCAGCATGGAAGTGGCCGAGACGCCTACTGCCGCATGCGCCCATTCTGGTCGAAGGCACACCCCTCCGATTACAGCCAAGGCTAAGAAGCGCTTGAGAACGCGCACCATAGCCAGCGCCTTACGCCCAAGCCATCGAAGACATGCCCCAGTCCTTCCTTCAATCTGAGACTTTGCAGCCCCTCTTGGAACCGGCACCGGAAACCACTCTTTTGGCCGAGCCAGGAAGTGAGACATCAATCCCAGCCGCTCTGTTCTGATTTGCCAGTTATAGAATGCAGAAATGAACATGCCGACAAACAGAGAACACATCACCGCCAATGATAAGAACGCCATGTGTATTGAAAAATAGCCGTGCAAATATTCGTTCAGTATCAGGCTGGCCACAACGATTGAAACGGCCACGTAAGTCCAGAATTGCTTATATTTTGCATCTTGGACGCGTGACTCTTCGTCCTGCGTAATGCCGTACACCTCTCTTGCGGTATCAAATCGCACCTTAGGGTCGGACGATGTTGTAGGGAGATCTTCGAGCTGAGCTCCTAGGATGGACTTAGAAAACAATGCTCTCTTGATCCAGCTATAAGCTGGCTGCGTGGTTTCCACTGCAGATTGGAAATCACGCGTTACGCCGATACCAAAGCCCACACCTTTGTTCTTGATCAGGTCATCCACGATCATGCCGCGCAACTCTTTCTTGCCTCGCGCTGCGAAATCGGACTGCTTTTTGGCGCTCATGAGAGATGACCCTACGTAAAAGGTAAATAATGTCATCTCAAAGGGTGCAAAACCCTATTGCAAGAGACAAGGATTAAATGCCTCTCGTTAATACTCGGTTAATAACATCCCAAAAATCTACGTAAGAGGATGCGTTTATCCGTGATTTATTGATTTGAGAGGAAAGAGACGGGGCCAACTACTCCCCCGTCATTCACTCTTATGACCAGATCTCAATTAGCAGGCATGGACTATTCCATTTCTTCCTCTGGCAACGGAAGCGCTGCGATCTCAGAGAGTGAATAGATTATGATATTAACATCCTTGATATTAAGATGCAGGCGCCCATCGGGAAAAGTGGGCGTATACGCTGAATGATTTTCAAACGATATAATCCTGCTTGTCGGAAATGCCTCTTTGATTGTCCGGGCTATCGCTTCCCGCGTTTGATCGCAATCGACAACATTAAAATCAAAGCTCCCCTTTTCTTCCTCAGCCAGAACAAATCCACGATCTTCGAGCGATTTTCGCCAAAGAGTCTTCCGTTCCTTATCAGATACAGGCGTTTTGCTATCGATTAGCGGAAAATCTCCGAAGGGCAAGCAACTGAGAGAAACCCTGACGATATGTTCCTCAAATACGAAACTGGAGACATGTCCAAAGCCATGGATATCCCACCAGCGCTTGATTCTCTTGACGTAGCTCTTGACGGCTTGTTGGACTTTGTCTGGTGTGACGGACTCTCCAAGCTGACGTTCCAGACCCCGAATTCGGATGTTGGCCTTCCGGATTGCTGCGTGGCGGCGTGTAACAGCTTCCGCTTCCTCAGAAGGAATTCCAAGGGCCTCCGCTAATTCGATGACGTGGCGAGTTGCCTTCCTAACTGCCAGCGGAACGAGTTCAGATCGCTGTTCGATCTCCCCACCAGGAGCATCTTTATTGAACATCCCCTGCACCATGCCGAGAGCCGATCCAGCTTCTCGAATTACTCTGCTCGCCACTGCAATCTGATCATCAGTCAGGTCAGCCAAGGAGAATTTTTTCTCTGCCATCGTTCTCTCTAATTGTCAAAATACACCACACCAATAATGTGAAAATTAAAACTACTCAACCCGATAAAGATCATGTAGCAAGGATTATACCCCACTTATTTGCAATGTTTTGGCCAAGGTTAGCCCCCGTATGTCTGCTGATATGAAAGACATCTTCGACCTCTATCGAGAAGAGCAGGACGAAATTAATAAAAGGTTCCCCTCGACCAAACCCGGGATTAATCGTGAGAGTTCACACCTCACCTATGGCGTCCATGAAATCTCATGGCCTGGAGCAGAAATGAGCGCTCACCAGGTTACGCTATGCATGAACTTCTTTGCCTTGGCAGCCAAGAAATATTCCGGAGCTTTAACGCTCATATCCCCAGACAACCCCACACTTGATCGCGAGTATTGGTGTGAGAACTCCGTTATGCCGGGGAGGTTGATATCTGTAGGAAGCGCGCCCAGAAAAGTGCCTCTTTTGGCCGAGAAGATATGCCTGGAGGCCCAGGAAGGTTTAATCGGCGTCATACCTAGAATATCATTCCCCTATTCCATACTCCGGAAAATCAGAGACGGCATATTTGATAAGAACGTATCAGTGGTTTTTATCAGGCCCTCGGCGCAGTCTTCGCCGGCACATCAAAGCCTATTCGCATCACGCTGGTCCCTGAAAGCCGGTATCGCCACCAACGAGGATACTGCAGGTTGTTATTTATCCTTGCGTTCTGAACATTCTCAGGACATAAGGCTTGCAATGCCGTCGTAGCTCAGTGGTAGAGCAACCGCCTTGTAAGCGGTAGGTCGTTGGTTCAAATCCATCCTGCGGCACCATTTTGTCCGGACGTGGCGCAGCCTGGTAGCGCGCGAGTTTTGGGTACTTGAGGCCGCAGGTTCAAATCCTGCCGTCCGGACCACCCTTCCCCTCAGTAATTGTTCCTTGCATATATGCCCGCTACCATTGGAAGAACACTCTCCAATGGATTACCGTCATGTCTGACAAAGAATACAAAATAATCGCGTCTCCCTCTCTTCCACGAGGCCCGACCTTCCTTCAGACTGCCGCCTGGGAGGCGATGCAGAAGGAACTGCAAACAGCGGATCCAGAGGGGGAGACATGGCGTGAAAATAAGGTGCGCAACGCCCTTACCGGCTACACAATCCATATTGAATCTTTGCCGGGTGGCCCGGCAGTAAAAATTGCATCCTCCATTGAAGATTACGTTCAGAAGTCTCTCCGCGAAGGTGATCAGCCTTTCCAAGAACGGATTTCCAGCCTGACCAGGGAAGCTATTGATGAATCCTGGAGCGATTTCATCAGGAGCGAGTTCACAAAATGGCTTCCAGAGATCGATGGCCTGGAACTCCCGGAGGGCGAAACTCTCGAAACGATTGCTTCATTCGATGACGAAGCGAATATCGCGATCCGAAAGCTATTTGACGATAAGTTCAAATTCGCCTGTGCGCCGGACCATGACGATTTCTCTTTCATGCTCCGCGAAGCCGCTTCCTCTTGCAGTGAACATGCTATGGAGCCACTCAGAGAGGAAATAATAGCCGCATGCCAGCGGCTCGCCCCTCAAGATGCCCCGGCCCCGTGATAGAGGATTGTCGCGTTGGCATATTATCATCTGACCCCAGCCCGAAACCTCGACAGCATCATCCGGAGGGGTCTTCTCCCGTCAATCGGGGCACATTCTGAGGCCGCGAATGAGGCGAGAGCTGCAATCTACCTTTTTTCGTCTATAGACGCTTTAGAGGATGGACTGACGAACTGGCTTGGCGACCAGTTTGATGATGATGAGCAATTAGCCCTGCTGAAGGTTACTCTCCCAGAGGGAGCCGCAACCGTCTCAGACGCAGGATATGAGGTTGCATGCCTCTCCCCAATCCCCTCCGCTCATATTGAGATCCTATGCGAGAATGACCTTGAATTGGATATGGACTGTCTTCGCCAAAAAGAGGCACGGCCGGCAATGCAGGATGAGTGCGCGCCGGCAGTGACGTAACCTGGAGAGTCAGTAGCGAGAGGTCTTTCTCATGGTCCTGGAGCCTCTCTTGGAGCTAACCCTCTTGGGAAGGCTTTCTAAGGCGAGTTGCTGACCTTCCGGATCATTGGCAAGAGCGGCCGCCTCCCGAATGTTACCAAGAAGGCCAAGGGCATGCAGAACAGACGCATAGATGCCCATACTAACCCCTGTGTCGCCCTGCTCAACTTTTTGAATGGTTGAGCGTGACGTATTTGCCATTTCTGACAGAGACTGCATTGAAATGGATCGGCGTATTCTAGCCTGACGAATATTCAGCCCTAAGTTTTGAATAGACTCAGCTACCGAACTCGAAGGCGTGAAAGAAGCTGGCATAAAATCCTCTTTGTGCTCATTACGTTTCATTCGATCCGTATTATGTAGCACAAAGCGGTAATTAAGTCGAAGGATAATCCTTCCTCATTTCCTCACGGTCTGCGAATTCGGGCTTTTATCGACTTGTCCTTGCGCATCTGATGTCGCCTGCTCCTTCAAAGCTTGGAGCCTGGCGCGCTTAAACCAAGGCGATAGCACCTCAAAACTCTCTATGGAATTTGGCCTGCCCTCCGCCCTCAGGCGCAAGTTCCTCAGCAACATTTTAAAGTTGCCCCCCTTGAGACGATGATCCGCCATCACTTCTTCAATCCTCTGCGGGCGCTTCTGGCGATCCTCCGTGCCATGCGAGCAGCCTGATTCCGGCAAATCTTTGCCTTTTCCTGTTTTGATCTAACCGTCGGGGACCGCTTGTTCATCCGCGGAGATTCAGATCGCGCATGCCCTGAGCCAAACGGCCCTGCAAGGCCAAGACCGGCAGACATGGATAAAATGACACCAAGAGCACCCATCCCCATATGGCCGTCTGATTTGCCGTCGTCCCTCATGCCTCATGGCCCTCTGAACCCGCCACGCCAAGATCGCGGATGAACGTTCGCAGTTCGCACTCCTCCCGTGGCACGCGCTTCACGCTGAAGATGTTGTCGAAGGAGGACCAGCCCACATGCGGCGATGCCAGCATGCCCCTGAATTTCAGTGCGTAAATCACACCTCGCCCGCCACGTATCTTCATGATCAGATCGGAAGTTATCTGCAGGTCATGGCAATAGTCGCACAATGTAATAGGAGCGGAAATGTTCGCGCCTTGCGCAGCGAGGCTTGCAATAACGGTCGGCGGGATAATTTCTTCTGCCTCAAAACCGGGAGGCAGATCAGAGGGGAAGAAATCCGTATAGGCCTTGGCAATAATCTCGAATATTTCAGCCCTATAGAACTGCCCCTCGGCCTGGCCGCCGAAATAAGTGTCGACGCCTAAGTGCTGAAGAAATCCGTTACCTCGGAGCTTTTCCAAGAGATCATATCTGAAGAGATGCCAATTTGCAGTGGTTTCAGCCAGGACGGTCTGACATCCAACGCGCCGCTCTTGGATAAAGTCCTCCAATCCGGTACGGATAAGCAACTCGTTGGATGAAAGCAGGGTTATTGCATAAAAAGGCACCCCTTCATCACGCACGAAGCAGAAATTCGAGCAATGAACGTGAAAAATCCCAGAATGACCATTTCCGGTGTCCAGACGATTTGGATTTACAAGCGCGCCCTCTTCCTTCGCCACATTCAGGTAAGCGGTTATGTCATCACCAGCACTGCGGGAAACGTGCAGGCAGACAACGGAATCAGGGCAGAAGGCTTTGATATTCCTGATCTGATCTCTCACAATATCAGGACGCTCGTGGACGGGGATTGAAAACAGAACAGTTCTGATATCGCTCATAAAGGTTCCTTGGGGAGTTCAGAAAATGATGGGTGACCAGTTACTGGGGTGAAGATACTGAGGTCTCGCAGCCACCTTTCCCCTCACCAAGACGAACGGCCTGAGCGAAATCTGTATCGATGCCCAGATTGTCCAGATTCCCGGCTGAGCCGTCTGTGGGGACATACATCTTAACGCCACGCACTGTCACTGAGTGGAGATCTGCCGTAACCTCAGGCTGAGGAATCTGAGCAGACACCGCAGATGCTGGCACCATCCCCTTTGGCAATGCGTCTGACCCCGTTGGGAGCGCGGCAGAGGGCCGCCCCGGCAGTGAGGCGCCCCCGTCGCTCGGCTTAGGTGCGGGCGGGACTATTGGCGAAGGCTTAGGGGTTATTTTCCAGATGTTATCGTTCTGTGGCGGCATGGGGGGGAGTGATGCCCTATCGACCACAGGCTTTGATGCCGATAACCGCGCGTTCCGGTTCTTAGGCTGAGGCACCGGGGTATCAGCTTGCGGGAGGCCATCCGCATCATCTGCTAGAGGCACTGCGTTCGTAGCCAGATGGCTCCTTGGTATGGCTTGCGTCACGCTTTGCTTGCTTTTTGAATGCCATATCATACCGCAGACCAAGGCCGCAGCACAGACACCAAACAGGAGGACGGGCTTGGTCACGACTGGGGGCTTTTTATATTTCCCCCTTTTCCCCCCTCCTTTGGAGCCAGCCGGGATTGCCTTGCCTGCCTTATGTGCAGAGCGTGTGCCCCCCCCTGATTTATGACCGCCACTCCGGGCCTCCATTTCAGTTGCGGGGTCCACAATTAACTCTTTCGCGGCCTCTTCTCGCCGAGCAGCGCTCTCGGGATCAGACGCATCGCCACTCCCCTCGGCCTGCAGAGGGGATGGTGGAGCTTTAGGATGGACGGGGGCGGAATGTAATTTTGTATCAGCGGGAATGGCCGCCACTTGTCCACGTTCTTTAACGGGACCAACTTGTGGCGCGCGGGCATCGGCCTCCTTGGCCGCCAACTTATCCTCGATTTTTTTAGCGACCGACGGTGGTACGGAGCCAACGCGCACTGTGTTTGACTTTTCGTCCACTTTAACAGCAGCAGGAGGCTGATTGCCGGGCCTGAAGTAAACCATTGTTTGGCCGCTGGTGCTTGCCACTCTTACGGGGCCGGTTCTGAAGGACTGACCTGACTGGATGCCCGGAGCGCCAACTTTCCCGTTTGTGACCTGCGGAATCCCTCCGCTTCGAGGCGACTTTACCTGCGGCGCTTTGGGCGCAAAGTTGATTTTTGCACTCCCAGGAGAGATTTGAACCGATCCTCTTACCTGGTTGGGCGCTGGAGTTGTGGCTCCAGCCTGGCGTTGAGCTACAGAGTTTACGGGGGCCGCTCCCGCCGATGGCGTCCGAGGGGCCTCGGGTGCTGGCTGTTGCACTTGAGTCGGTGATGGAGCCGATTTGGGAGCAGGCTCAGTCACTGCAACTTCAATTGTTTCATTATCGTCCAAGATCTGGACAAGAGCCTCCCCGCCCGAAGGCTGTCTGTCATCAACAACAGTAATTTTGGCAGAGGCACTGCTCAGAGGAATTTTCCCCTGATTTTTAGAAATGGTTGCCAGAACACTTTCAAGTATTTCAGGAGGCAGGGCCTCAAGGTCGAACGGGGAGCCAGCATTTAGGGGGGCCGCCCCAGGTGATGAGGTTTCCGTCGGAGGGGCGACTTCTGTTGATGACGCTGCCGGCTGATTCCGCTCTCTAAGAATTCTGTCGATATCGGCCCTGGACAGAGAATGTCTCTCAATTAACGGTTGAGCCGGAACATATTCCGCCGCATCGGACACCAACGGCTTGGAATGAGACGTTGAAGATGCGTCCGGCAGGCCGTCATCCGTTCTCGGTTCTGACATCTGAAATGTTCTCTCTTTTCCCAAAGCGATTTGCATGGCCGAAAGGGATTTGAGGACGAAACGTAAATACCCTGTCCTGCTCCCGAAAACCCAACATAACGGTCAACACCTGCTGCGTCCACAACGCTTTATCCTTGCGAAAGGATAAGGTCCACCTAATACCTAAAACTCGTTCACTATGGACTTGTTATCCCATGCCGGGCCTATATGGACCGCCAAGGATTAGTTCGAGACACTATGCTCAAAAGAATCAATATGACTGGTGGCAGTCCACATCCGCTTATGGCTATCTTAATCGGGGTGAATGTCATTCTCGGCGTCAGCTTAGCGCGAGACGCGGTGTGTATGCAGACTGCAAAAATCGTAATTTCTCAAGCGCCGTTTAAGGGCTTCATCACGCCTTTGACTAAACAGGATGCCGAAGCACTGGGAGAAGGTGCTCTGAAATAGACAGATCTCCTGCAAAAGGGATTGTTGGTACAAGGTCTAAACAGGTCGGCTGCGGTCTGTCGTAACGCTTTCTGAGCCTAATGCTTATTAGCTCTGGACTTACCAATTGCCGGTCGTTTTACTTTGATGCATTGGGCAAAGAGGTAAGGGTCAGGTCATTCGACATGTCAGACAAAAGCAGTCAAAATCGCACAGAAAAAATGTCTGGAAGGAAAAAGACAGAGCTGAATGCTCGATCGATCCTTGCCACTATCATGTCCCGCAACTACGGCGACATGAACACTATGACCTACCTGGCCCGGACAGTCGTAGCCTTAACGGGCGTTGTATGCGTCCTCGGGATCGCCCTTGTTTATGAGGCCACGCGGCCTCCGGTCATGCGCTTCTTTTCAACGGACGCCAGAGGCCGCATATCACCTCTGGTTCCACTTGATCAGCCGATTATGACTCGTGAAGCTCTTTTCCAGTGGGTCACAACCGAGGTTATTGGGGTTTACACCAAAGACTACGTCCACTGGAGAGAACAACTCACTGAGGATCAGGATGGATTTACACTCGGCGGATGGAAATCCTTCAGGAAAGACTTTGAGAAAAACTTCATCGAGCCGGTCATTGAAAACAATTACATCACGTCTGCTGTTCCGACGAAAGCCCCTATCCTTGTGGACAAAGGCGTGCGCGACGGTCGCTATGCTTACAGTATCCAGCTTGGCATCACTGTGACCTTCAGAGGCGGCATACATGAGCATTCGTCTTCTCAAAACTATATCATCAGCGTTCTCGTCGTCCGACAAAGTGAAACGGAGAATGAGAACGGGCGTGGCCTCGCGATTGCCCAGATAGTCGCGCAATAATCCAATTCCGGGCCTCCTGCCTGAGCCGAATAATGGGAGGATAAAACCCCTCCTGTTATTTTTTACTCGAAACTGCGACTTCTGATCCATACCATTGGTGAACACGGGCGAATTAGGCCTTGCGGAAATGGATTAAATGCGACCTGACCAGAATGCCGAACATGCAAAGGAGACGCTCTGCTTGCGCGCACAGGTGAACGCGCCGGTCATTCTCAAGGTGAGGATGATGTGCGCATGAAACGATCATCCATGATCCCACGTCTCACGCTGCCCGCCGCCGCCGCGGCTATGTCTGGGTGGATGTCTTTGTGCGCGCCCTTGCATGCTGAGGAACTCCCTCAGGGCTTTTTGCCTGCGGTAGCACCAAAGGAAATAGCCGGACGGGCAGCAAGCTCCCCTATATCCGACATCCAGCCTCCCGCTGCTCGCAGTGGCCCTGTGGTTGACCGCACACAACCGCAACCCCCACTAAATCCCCAGCCAGGCCCGCCTGTTCCTCCCGACGGAGGGGATGCACCTCCGGCACAGAACCCAACTGCCGCCAGAGATGATCGGCCTCCGCGTCAGGACGGCGGAGGGCGGATCGGTCGGAACACTCCGCCACCATCAATGGTTGCAGCGGACCATCCCGTTGATAACGCCTATGGAGCCAGCAAAGCCCAAAAAATGTATGCGGCTCCGCCCCCAGATTACGGGAATAGCGAGCAGAAAATGGATCCTCTGGGCGAGGAAGCTTTTGAAGCAGTTCTGAAAAGGATGGCTCCCATGTCCGACGATCAGATACGGAAAGAGAGATCTCATCTGGATTCACGTGACAGGGTAATGTCCGAGCCAGCTAACGGGGTTATTCCGACCCCACATTCAGGCACGATCTCCCTCTCGCTGAAACCTGGCGAAGACCCGCCCCGCATCGGTCTGGCACCAGGGAATGCTACCGTCCTGACATTCTACGACCAGACGGGCGCGCCATGGCCTATCACTTCAGTGACCTCCGGGAATTCGGATGCATTCGCGACGACAAAAGCCGGTCAGAATGGCAAAACCAACATGGCCGTAATCGCACCAAAGGCCAGCTACGGTTATGGTAACCTTGTGGTCACACTTGAAGGCCTTCCCGTCCCCGTTATTTTTTCAGTGGTGAACGGAAGCGGTGTTGTCGATTACCGAAAGGATATTCGCATTCGCGGCCGCGGCCCTAACGCCCAGGAAGACATAACGGAAGGATCGTCTCTCCAACCGGCGAACGACAAGGTGATTAACGAATTCCTTGACGATTTGCCCCCGAAGGGAGCTGTGGCCGTCAAAACAAGCAATCCCGACGTCGAAGCATGGCGCTACAAGCACCTTCTCTATGTCAGATCGCATATGATCATGGCCGCCCCAGACTACGTGCAGGACCACAAAAGTCCAGAAGGAAGTCGTGCCTATGCCATCGATGAATACACGCTTCGTGGCTCTCCGGTCCTTCAATTCCTGGTCGATGGTCGATCCGTGTATGTCGATCTCGACCTTGGCGATATTGAGTAAGGTGACTTCTGATGGCTGATGAAGACGATGAAAAGAAGTCACTTGTCCAGCGCCTTACGCAAGACAAGGCGGGACTAAAACTGACTGCAACCGCCCTTGTCATAGGCGGATGCGTTTTGGGCTATGGTTATTTTGGGAATTCCCATTCCAAGAGGATCACCCAAACCGCTGAAGAGCAGTCTGCGACAAGGAAAGTGGCTGGCATCAAAGAAGGGGCCGGAACAAAAAGCGCGATGTCGCCGGAAGACGCTCGCCTCTCCCATGAACAAACGAACATTGATATTCAGAAGGCTCTTAAAACGGGTGGGAGTGAGACCCCTCCTGTTCTGCCCCCCGTCGATGAACAACAGGCGCTACCCAGCCACCTGCCCGTAGACAAAGACGAAACCCCCTCTACGACGCAGACCGAAAAAAAGATGCCTGACTTCCCGATGCCGGACGAGGCCCCTCCGGTTTCCAAACCAGTTAAGACGGGGAAATCTGATACCAAGGTTATAAACGCAACCTCGCACCACCAGTTAGACCCTGAGCTACTGAAGTCTTATCAGGCAGAAGAGATGGCTCTGTCGAAATACAAAACGCCGGCGGTTACGACAGTGGCCTTTGAAGACAGAACCTCTGGCGCGACGTCAGCAGGAAGCAAGTCTTCAGGCGGCGAGACTAAGGTGTACGGCCTTGGGATTGGTGATGGCCATTATCTCGAAGAAAACGGCCAGTGGCATGATGCTAAGCAGGCGAGCTTGTGGCATGCTGGTTCTTCATCTTCAGGCAGCGCATCTGGAGATAAGTCTCCGTCAAGATCCTCGGATGCAGATGGGTCCCAATCTGACGATGCCAAATTCAAGCTCCCTGCACCGGGCACGATGCTCTACTCTGTCCTTCTGGGCAAGGTAGACAGTGACGCGCCTGGAACCGTGGTAGCTGAAATCCGGCAGGGCGCCTTTAATGGTGCCAGATTGCTCGGGGCGTTCAATTACACCAGAGACGGTGTGATGATCTCCTTCAAAACCATGACGTTCTCATACACAGATGAAAATGGTGAGAAGAGGCCGAAAACACTTCCTATAAATGCTGTGGCACTGAGCGAGAAAGACCTCAGCCCGGCCATGGCGACAAATATTGACCGCCACCTTGTTGAGTCTTTCGCGGTCAACTTCGCTGCAGGCTTCTTACAGGGCATGGGGCAAGCGGCAGCCAGCTCGGGTTCCTCTGCGAGCTATGGCGTCGGCGGGAGCACGTTCTCAAACGCCAAGCTGAATACTACCGACCAACTGCTCTATGGATTTGGGCAGGGGGCGAACCAGTTGTCCAGCACATTCCAAAGCAAATACGGAAATCTGCGGGATACAATCACCGTAAAAGCGCAGACACCCTTTGCGCTTCTTTTCCTCGCCACATCCGGAGAGCAATGAGATGACAGGTCACGCTTTTGAAGAAGACATGCCGGGTGGCAGCAGAGAAAGAGAACATGAGCAGAACGAGCACGTGGATCGTCGCGGGCGGGATGAAGCTGATGATGACGATGCACCGCCGCGGAGGGCCTCACGGCAGCGGCGGCAGGACGTCGATGATGATGATGATGACGACGACGATGAGGGTCAGGAACCCAAAAGCAAGAAGAAGCTCATTATTGTCGGAGGGGGGGCCGCTGTAGTTCTATTTGCTCTACTGTATACAGGTACGGGCACAAAACTCTACGATATGGCGACAGGCCAGAATGCCGCCCCACCGCCTGTAACGCACCATTCATCGCGGCCAAAACTGGCCAACCAAAACCGGGTGGCAAAACGGTCTGCCAATCAGAACGCGGATGAAGGTCTCCCCCAGACCGGAGGTGATGCCCAGGCCTTATTCCCGCCTTCAGATGATGATTCTGCGCCGCCTCGAACAGCAAGGCGGCGTATGGCTGCTCAGCAGCAGGATGCGGACCAGGACACATCCATGCCACTGCAGGCAAGGACGCCAGGGGATATGGAGCGCATGGGCCGCCCAGGCTCTGCAGATCCAATGGCGCCAGCGGCCTTACCATTCCCGGCATCCGGTGAGCCGCAGGCATCTGCAAGCGTCGGAACCTTCTCCAAGGACGTCGTCGACAAACTCAACTCGGTGCTGACGAAACTCGACGACATGACCAAAAAGATGGCTGAAATCGAGAAAATCAGCGAGAGACAGGAAGCAAAAATCGAGCAAGGGGCAATCGCTGTCGTCAATATGAGTGCGAAGCTCGACAGTCTTGTGGGCAGAATGAACGATCAGCAGGCGAATATTGAAAGCCTGAAAGACACGATCCACACCCCTGCGCCTAAGAAGGCGCCCGCCTCTGATGACACTGACACGAGCAAAACCGCTGAAGCCCCTCAGCCCAAGAAAACTGCGAAAAAGGAAGAGGCTGGTTCTTCACATTCGCACGTAATACGGGGCTATATCCTCAAAGGTGTTTCGGAGGGTGACCCGCCGACTTCGGTGTTCATCAAAACCCCGAATGGCGCCATCATGAAGAATATCAATGAAGATGTCGGAGGGAGCGCAGGGGTCATTAAGGAGATCCGGCAGATCAAGGGAGGCTCCTGGGAAGTGGTAACCACTAAAGGGATTATCCCGGCAGGATAAAATGGCGCTCAGACCCGAAAAAAAACTGCTCCCTCTCGTTCTTTCTGCCAAAGCCTCCAACTGGAGCGAGAGGAGGCACGATCAAGAGGAACTGGGGCGGGAGTTCCAGAAGGCTAAAGACAAAGCCCTTCAAAGAGATGGCTATCGCTGCCGTTTTTGCGGGTTTTACTCGCGTACCGACATGGAGGTCTCGCACCTTGATAGTGACCATGGCAACAATGACATCTCCAATCTGGCTGCCTCCTGCTTCTTCTGCCATTCTCTTGACCACATCGGACACTCCGGCTCACTGAAAGAAAGTGTTTTGATCTGGTTGCCAGAGATATCTCAGGCCCAGTTAAATCACATCGTAAGGACGTGTGTTGTCGCCCGGTTCACATGCTGTGACCAGCCAATCACAGCCTCCGCCAAGCCCGGACAGAAGGTATCGCCGATAGCTGAGGGTCCGAGTATATTGGCGGCAGCGGATGCTGTTATGGCAGCTCTTTCTGATCGTGCCGGCGAGGCCGAGAGGCTTGTCGGAACGTCTTCAGCAAAAGAGATGGGAAACATCCTTCAGGATATGGCCATACAAAGGCCTGATCTCTATGATCAGCGTGGCGAGAGGCTATATGGAATACGGCTCTTTAACCTTGGCGTGAAAATAGCGAATGGCAAAAACGTCATTTCAGACCATGTCAAACAATGGATTTCGCCTCAAGATTCCGGAGCCTACGCGACAGGCCTTAAGGCGGACACATGGAAAAATATCATGACCTCAGTGCTGGGAATCAGTCAATTCTGATTTTCATGCTTACTTTTTGACTGTTAATTCCGCATATTTTTTAAGCCAGTCAAAGAAAAAGGTCTTTTGAAAAATGTCAGAAACGGCGTCAACCGCATCAAAACCCCGAAAAGACGAAGAAGATCTGCGATTTGGAGCGGTTTCTTTTGACGACCCCAAAGACCCAACGTCCGGCTGGATGGCTATTGAGGGTGATGAAAAAGCAAAGCGCGTAGATGCGCTGCATCAGATGCCTAGTGATGTAATCTTCTGGACTAATATTCCCTACAAGGAGTTCTTTTCCGGGGCCGGACGAACACGCAGTAACCTTCGTCACGCAGAATATCTTGTCTGCAAGCCTAGCGAAATTCTTGCCGAGTGGGGCTTTGCTGAGAACACATCCAGCGCCACCACACCAACGTTGATGGCGGTCATGTTTGCTCGGATCGCCAAGCTTGCATTCGGCATCGCCGTGAAGTGCAATCCATCTTTACGGATGAGCACATTTTTCACTGGCACCACACTCATCAATGATGTCAGCTCTTTCCTGCCAGATGCCGAATTCGCTGAGAATGAAGCTGTAGAAACCTGCGTTGCCGACCGAGGGTTTGTGCGGTTAACAGTCACCGGAGCAAGGGGACCAAAGGGAAGTCCAACTTTCAAGCTTCGCCACCCCAGGCTGTCCTACGCGCGCAATCTTCTGGAGACTATGTCCCCCGTCGGGCCGTTCAGTTTTGTTGATGTGGAAGAGATCTCCAAAAAGAGGAGCAATGTTGCTTCCTGGCTTTGCAGCCAGAGTAAACCCTTTGTGGCCGAAATTGCTGTCGACGACGGATTGCCTGACGAAGCCACGATCTATGGCTTCGGTAACTCGACAAGCAAAAACAAGCTCATCAGAAACTGGGTCTCTACCCCGGAACTGAAGGAGCTTCTGACGGTTTACAAGAAAATCACTGTTCGCAACATCTGGATGGGCGAGAAATATCAGCGCCTTTCCGATGTCCTGCCCGAACCTGTAATGAAGTTTGTCCGGGCCAAAATAAGTTTTGGCTCATGGTCGGCCGGTATTGTCGCAGAGACAATCTGGAGGGCCCTGTGCGCACCTGATAGCCGCCGCAGAGTGCCGGGCGAACAAAGGCCTGACACGAGTTGGAGGGGAGCGTGGCTGATCGCTCACGACAAAGTCGCATCATATCGAGCAGCGAAGTATCTCTATGATCGCAACCATATAGCTCCGATGTACGGCTATGGATGGCTGAATTGCGCAGTGCCTCCAGACGTCGTGGACGATCTGATACGCGATGGGCTGGCCTGCGGGGTTATCCCGCCCATGATAGACGTCCCAGACAATTTCATGCGCGCTGGGGATGCCTATTCCTGGGGTGGGGACCCTGAATCAAAACCCCTTACAGACTGTATCTTGCAGAAGAGACAGAAGCTCGCATGGAATACTGACGAGGTTCGGGTACTACCACCGGGGCCTAAACGAGATGAACTGAAAGCCAAAATCCAGTCTGGTTTGGCATCAGGAAAAATCTGACCTTTCAGCATAGTCTGCCTTGCACGTCCTTATGCTATGATTAATCCATGCAGAGAAGGCTGCCGTCTAATAGGCCGCAGCCTCTCCATGAATTAAATCAGGTTTGTGCAGGGGATGCATATCATGACAAATGTTGCCGAAGCGGCAGAACAGGGCACAGTCGAAGCGGGCGCCACAACAACAGTTGAGCCTCAGGCTGCACAGCCGGAAGCCGCCGTCACTACTGAAGCTGCTTCGGCCCCCGAAGAAGAGGCTGCCCCGACCCCGCATTCCGGAGGGGCTGAGGATCGGGTCGCTGACGAACGCGTACGCCAGCACCACGAGGAGCAGATGCAGAACCGCATCAACCTCATGCGGGCGATGATGCTTTCCGCAAGCGGCCTTTCGAGCAACGACGCCCCCTCACCTGACCAGCCACCACAGATGCGTCCTCGCTTACGGCTGCCGAGATTTTCCGGCCTGGGGCAGAAAATCAAGGAGCGCCGCGTCGAGCGCGCCCTCGAAAACTACACGATGATGCTGGCCTCAACCACAAGACTTTCTCTGGCCGCAGAGGAATACAACAAATCTGTAGGTGAGAAGTATCCTGAATTCTCTCAGCAGATTAAGCACTACGCTGATGAACGTGGTGTCTCGGAGGACCGCATCGTGCAGATGCTGAAAGACCCATCTTTCGACCAGAGGGAGCTTTCATCCTCTGATGGTCGCTCAACCCTGGCGGCTGAAATGCAGAGCGTGGCGTCAGATCCGGAACTTGTCAGCATGCGGCAGGACATGAGGGTGGATGCTGATCGTCTGATGGGGAATATGGATCAGTTCACCTCTTGGAGCGATAGCGTCAAAGATGGCAAAATGACTCCTGAGGCTCAGGCAGCAGCCAGGGGTATTATGACGAACCTGAACGTTGACATAAGAGAGGCCGTGGCAGAGATCGATGGCCTCAAGGCCGAAGAACCTGAGAAGCCAGGTCTAATCGAGGACATGCGCGACAACCTTCGCAATATGATGACCAAGCTGACTCAGACGCTTGGGCGCATGCTTGGGGTCAAGCCTAGCTCGCCCGCTGTTGGGAATGAGCTGGAACCATCCGGCCCGGCGCCCTCTGAAGAGCACGCTCCAACTGCTTAATGCCCCAATCTGTGTTCTCATTGAGAACTCGCTTTAATAAGGTCAGGCCTCCTATTATGCCGACATTCGCTCAATATGAACTTTCGATGCCTCATAACATCCTGATCGCAGCATTCGACGGTCTTTCTGACGCAGACTTTTTGAAGCTCGTGGGCTTGCCAGAAGACACGAAGATCAAGAGCCGTTCTCGCAGCTCATGGTCCCAGGGAAGGTTTTTGGCCAAGTTTGACAACTTCGATCAGTATGTGGGGGCGAATCTTGCTGCCGGCAGCAAGATCGAGGAAGGCAGTTCGGCCGTTGCCTGCATGATGAGCGCTGGAACGAATACAGCAACAGGTGGCACACGGCTTTCGTATATTTCACCTTCGCGCCGAGTAGACACACCGTTAGGTTCTATCAGTGAGGCCGAACTTGCCTCCCCGAAAAAGCTGTATGCAGCGCAAAACGTGAGAATTGCGTTGTGCACCCATTACGAAGATATACTGGCGGACACGGCGTCTCCCGTCACCTGGATTGACGAGGCAAAAATCTGTCAGGACCTTCCTGCTGCCGAGGCACATTCCCTTTCAACACTTCTCAATCGCATCAGAGCCGAGACCTACGAGCCAAAGCCTGGTCAGACACATTACCCTCATGGTGAGGTGTCTCTTGGGGAGTTAATGCCCATAATCGAAGCTGCCGGCCCTGCCCTCTTGGAGCAGAGCATGCTGCACTCGCATTGTGACGCCCAGCGGGAGGAACCCCAGCCTGAAACGTCCACGCCTTCCCCCTGATACATGGCGTCTGTGGCGCACTTTGAAAAGGCCCGGAAGGCACAGCCTTCTCGGGCCTTTTTCATGATCTTTTTATCCTTGGCATATTGACTTTTCCATTAAATTGACACTGCTATTCCTTGATTGGAAATTTATTGTGGGACCCCGAATTATGACGCCTAGCCAATTGGCCGCACGCATTGTGTCTGAGCTGAAAGCGGGAAATCTGGCCGACGCGGCAAGGTTGTCAAACTTTATCATTCCTATAATTGGTCAGGCTATGGCCTCGCAGCAGAACCAGGAAGATATAGACCGACTGAGAGGGATGCACTCAGCACTTCACAACAGCATCACAGTTTTAGGAAGCATCATCCGTCAGTTGCAAGCGGCTTGCATTGTGAACCCTTCCTCCAGGAACAATTTAGTAGCCCTCATGCACGCAAAAAATCTCGATGCCACCCTAGCCACATCTGCTGGAATACTAGGGAATTTCCTGTTGGCGCGCGCTTAGTCTTGCCAGAGAGAGGGCAGATCAAAAGCGGAAACTTACCTTGAAAATCAATTTTTGTGGGATTCTGCAACGTAGTTCTGTTTTTGTTCCATACCCGTAGAACCGACACCATGCTATGATACTCTCATACGAAAGGCCCATGGTTAGGGCATAGAGACATACTGAGCTTGAATTATGGCTAACGCTGAACACGACAACAACAAGATGCCCGAAAGCATGCGGAGGCTTAGCCTGGATGGAGCCGGGAAGCTAATTCCCGTGTTCATGGAGCATGCCGATGATCCGGACCCGACCTGGAAGCTTTCCTTGCTTGCTAATCGTCTCTGTGCGATCAGCGGCGAAAAACTGGGCGAAACCGTTTCCTTCATTTGCACGCCCGACGAAGCAGAATTAAAAAGTTATCGGTCCATGCCGATACGGCCAGAATGCGCTGATTATATCCTGCGATGCCGTCCAGATGTGGTCGAGCTTCTTGCGCCAGGTGGACCTGGTTTTTTCGTAAGCCACACTACCGACAATTATGCCTTCAACCCCTCGAAAATGGGTTTTGAAGCCACGGGGGGTGTTGTGGAAAGATTCTGGGATGAAGGAAAAATTATACCAGACGAAATCATATTGTCCTTGAAAACCCTAATGGGCCGATAAGGAACTGAGAGGTAAACCTTGGAGCTTCTCTAGGCACTGACTGAAAAAGACAAGAACCAAACGAAAATTATTGAAAAGGACAAGGTCTTGTGTAACATGCATCCTGTCCTTTCAATCTTTTTCTGGATTTTTCCATGAACGCAAACGAACTGATCGCCCACACCGCGGTAGGGGCCGATATCCCCAAGTCGACGGCAGCCAAAGTGATCGATGCTTATCTTTCCGGCATCACGAAATCCCTGAAAGAGGGGAAAGACGTCACGCTGAGCACAATCGGCAAGCTGTCCGTGAAAGAAACTTCTGAGCGCGCTGGTCGAAATCCGGCTACGGGGGAGAGCATCACTATCCCTGCCGGTCGGAAAGTGAAATTCACGCCGGCAAAGGCGCTCAAAGAAGCTCTCTAAAAGAGCTTCGGGGCATTACACCCATTGAAGGGGGGAGCGTTCTACGCATCCCCCCTTTTTTATCAAAGCATCCCGTCCGAACCATCAAATTTCAGCGGTTCGGCATCAATAATTACCCCATCACGCTTCCCGGCTTCAGGATAGGTCGTCAGGCCTTCCAGAACATTTTTTGCACATTCCAGTAACGGCCCGATAGGCACATCACAATCAAGGATCGCGCTGATCCCATAGCGCTGCGCTTCATTTGCCATACGGATGAAAAGAAGCCTGTCCTCTTTTGGAACTGTTCCGTTGTCGTCCGCATTCGCCTTCTGAATCAGGTTCCACAGGTGGTTATTCATAGCGAGAATAGGACGTCTCTTTTGAGAATCCGCGGAGTGCTCCACGGTCGTCAACTTCCGTATCAGGATGCGAAAAACTTCTGCGTCCGCCTCCCTTCCAGTCAAAGCTGAGCCAGCAACACTTTTATAAGCTCGAAGAGCTCTGTTCATTTCTCTGCTTTCACTCTATCAGGAGGCTGCTGAGGTGGAAGAGACCGTCGAAACATCGGCCATGGGGACTACAGCGCCGCCCATTTTGATGTAGATGTCGTTTGCGCCTTTGGTAACACCAGTGATCGTGCCATTCACATTGAACGCCACATCAGAAGTCGTCCCACCACTGTCTACTGTTTTCACTGAGACACTGTAAGCACCATCAGGCATGGTATTCCCGGAATTGTCCTTGCCGTCCCATTTCCAGGTATTGGTTCCGGACGAAGACTCAACAACATCGTCTTTGACAACCTGACCAGCGGAATTCGCCACTGATACGCCTACGATCTCTCCGCTGACTGCACTGAATGATAGTGAAGCACTTCCATTTTGAAGCGGTAGAGTGTTCGTCGATACAGAGGCAGTTTGCCCGACCATAGCCTTGTCAGTCGTCAACTGCCCCTCCGCCTGCAATGAGATTAAGCGTGTCAGGTTCGTATTGGTTTGAACGGACTGCTCAACATTCGCGAACTGAGCAAGTTCGCTCGTCATATCGCTGGTGTCGGCAGGCTTGCTTGGATCCTGATGCTTTAACTGCGTCGTAAGCAGTGTCAGGAACTCGTTCTCGTTCCCCGCGAGAGAGGCAAAAGCCCCTGCTGAAGCTGTTGACGCCGTCGTCGATGCGGACGTAGCCAGAGAATTAGATCCCGTTTTAGCTGCAGTTTCCGTGGCATTCAACAAAGCTGAAACAGCAGATGATGCCGATACGGGGGTAGTAGAGGTCATTGACAATCCTCGCGCGCTAATCACACATCCTTTCAATGAAGGATTATACTGTGATGTTAAGGCCGCTGTTAGTTGAACCATTTATTCCCGATGAACCGGCATTCAGCGTTGCCGGGCCGGAAGGAGCTTCACTAAGGATAGGGTAATCCCCTACCGGATTTGAAGGTATATTTTTCGGAGGCGAGTTCCTTTGATTACTCTGCCCCCCTCCGGAAAACCCCTGCCCGTCCCAATCCATCATATTCTGCTGGTCTGAACCTGCACCGGATCCGTTGGGATCAGAGTTGGTGGCGTTAGAGGCTGTGACCTCAATCTTCATATGTGAAGTATTCACACCGGCAGCTTCCAAGGCTCTTACGAGATCTGCATGGCTCTTCTTAAGTTCATGAGATGTCGCCTCGTTCTCGCTTTCAAGCATTACCCTGGACGTGCCATCATTATCATTGGTGACCTTGATTCTAACCTCAGAGGAGTTAGCTGTCTTGACTGTCATGCTTAGTGTGCGCCCATCGCCCCCCGCTCCTTCCGACCGTACCGACAGTCTCGACACTGGATTAGCATTACTCGCAGCATAGGGCGTGTCTGCCTTCGGCGCTTTTCCGGCTCCGCTTTTTGTGGAGGCTGCCCCCGTGTCTTGATAGCCGATATTCTGTGACGACTGAGCAACTTGCTGTTCAAAGGATACAGACTGTGAAGGCTGCATCCCGTCCTCTGTGGCCGCAGGCCTGGATGGTTCAGAGGCACGATGATCGGAATTGCCGCTGGACTGCTCCTCGCTCTGATCTTGAGTCTGTTGCGCCATTTGCTCTGACGCTCCAATACCTAATGGCGAGAACGCATCTGGGCTTTCTAATTTCTTATCTTCGGCACCATTTACGGATGAAACCCCTACCCCTTCTCTGCCGGCGGACTTCTGTGCCTGGGGAAATGTGGCTGGCGCTATCGCGGTTGTTTGGGCCTGGCTCATTCCTGACAATTTATCAGTCTGAGAAGTCACACCCTGCCCCGAAACCCAATTCTGGGAAAGGTAGGTGTTTAGGTCGATGTTACCTCGATCATCATTTGATGGATCAGTCGTCGAAATCCGATCAGTGCCTGACGCTGGCGTAACGGAGATTCCGGAAACGACATTTGCATCCAAACCCGTCAAAGCTGCGTTTGGGGTGACCGAGGGGGCGAGAGCACCCCCATATGAAGGCGCCACTGCATTTCCTGACACATCAGAAACAACACTTGAAACCGAGGCTGTCGAAGTCAGAGCAGGGGAAGCCTGTGCGGGATTGGTGCTGGCATCTGCAAGTCCAACTTGAGTGCCCATACCAGCATTCAGTGAGGGTGGGCCGACAGGCGGTCGCCCTGACTGGCTGTCCACTAGAGGTGTCGCCAAACCTGAGGCATTGGCTGCTGGAAGAGGTTGCTCTGCCGTCCCACCGGACAGGTCACTCAACAGGGTATCCTGTGCAGCCTTTCCATCCATAGAGGCGCTATGAGCCACACCAGCCTTTTGGTCTGCCGGGCCGATGTTTTGCGGTCCTGACAGGCTAGGTGCTCCAATGAACAGGGAGCCAATAAAGGCCTGGATTACTGACGAAGCAATTTCATTAGCATCGCCATCATCCGCTTTTTGATTGCCCCTGTCTTTCTCTGTAGCGTCCGCATCGACATCCCCTTTGGCCGGAGCCTGGGCTGTCAGAAGGGGGCTTATGATGTCTGTTGAGGCAGTATCACTCTCAACTGCGGGGCTTTGATCACTCCCCCCATACTTAGACGATGATGACGCGCTCTGAGTATCCCAGACCCGATGATCGGACTGCTTTTGAACAGGCTTAGCGTCTGAACCATCAGATGCTGAGGCCGCAGCCATCCCTCCCTCCGCAGTCGAGGTTCCGTCGACTAAAGGGCCGGCACTTTCCCGATCATTCCCCTCCTGCCCATCTTGCTCCTGACCGCCCTTAGTCGAAGCGGGGCGCGCAGGCGAGGGGTGACTATGAAACTGATCATAGACATCAGAAAACCTCGCAGAACCTGTAATGAGCGGCGCGGCCGCCTGAGCGGCTGTGCGCTGATTCGAGGTTGTAACTGCAACAGTGTTCACAGTGCCTGCAAGGTTTTCTATCATGCCAGTCTCAGCTTAGGGTTCAGAGCTAGTGATATTTTGGCAGACCACGTCCATTTCCTGGAAAGTTGGCATGAACTCCTCCGAGATTGATTTCCGGCCAATCTCAATGCAGATCTGTGGCTGTAGGCCCTGCGCATATGCAACTAGCACAGTCCTTACCACATCTTGATAGCGTCCGTCTTTCTCAACAACCTCTTTCATCTTTGCCGCCAGTGGCCCAAAGATGCCGTAGGCCATTAGAACGCCAAGGAATGTCCCCACCATGGCGCCACCAATCATCTCGCCCAAAATTGCAGGGGGCTTATTGATGGAAGCCATGGTCTTGATAACACCCAGAACGGCGGCCACGATCCCAAGGGCGGGTAGAGCATCTGCGAGGTTTTGGATGCACTCAGACATATGCAACTCTTCATTCTGAATCTTTTTCAATTCAGACGCCATGACGTCATCAAGCTGGTAGGGGTCTTGCAAATCCCCGGATAGGCGCAGGTAGTCACAGATGAATGATACCGTTTTTTTATCCTTCTGCACCGAAGGCGTCAGGGTGAATATGCGACTACTTTCTGGATTTTCGTAATCCTCTTCAATCGCTGGAATGCCACCTTTTGATGCTTTTTTCATGATCCTCAATAAAAGGGTCAGCAGGCTTACATAGTCATCCTTGGTATATGTCGGCCCCTTAATGACCATCTTCACATAATGCATCAGATGCTTCAAAGATTCCTTCGTGTTGGCCATGACGAAGATGCCCACAGCCGAACCAAGGATTGTCAGAAGTTCAAAAGGCATGGAGGCCATGAGTGGCCCCAAAGCACCGCCTGAGGCCGCGAACGACCCGAATACGCACAGCAGGGCGAAGATCAGTCCACCAATGAACAGCATTTCAAACTCTTTCTAAGAAATAAGTGCGAAGGGACCGCCGCAGAAGCCGCGGTGAATCAAAACGGTCTATTTGACGGGAAGCTTGGCCTCACCTGCCAGCAACGACGACGGAATGGGGTGTGTCCTGTGTATAATGAGGACAACCCGCCTGTTCTCAGCGGCGCTCGGCTTTTCAGGAACAGCTAGATTTCTATCTGATTTGCCCACTACGCTATCAATATTCTTGTCGGGGTAACCAGCCTTGACCAATATCTCGCGCGCGGCATCCGCCCGCATTTCAGATAGCGTCCAGTTTGAAAGTCCCGGCTTGCCATCCTTACGAAGATGGTATGGGACTGCGTCCGTCTCGCCAACGATAGAGATCTTCTCTGGCAGCGGAGAAAGCCATTTCCCAATTTCGGATAGCATTGCCGATCCCGCCTTGTTCGGGGCAATCGCTCCCGTGTCAAACATGGGGACCTTGTCGGTGTCACGCATTTCGATCCGGATTTCATCAGATCCAACTTCAAACGAGATATTATCCTTGATCTCGCCAGCAGCGTCTGTGGACTTGATCCCATCCTTAATATTATCCAAGGCCTCTTCTATGGTTTCGTTCTCTGAAGCGGCCTGTTGCGCAACGGCGGCCTGCTCGGACCGTCCCGCTCCCTGCCCGATAATGCCAATACTCTTGGATGCGCCACTGTTAGGCCCTCCGATGGGAATGATCGCCGGAGGTCTGGGGGTAGCTCGGTCCTCAATACCAGAGGTGATATCCTCGTAAGCCTGCTTGTCGGCCTGGCCAGCACCACCCTGCAAAGTTTCCTGATCAGCGTTTTTGACCGTCTTGAGTGAAGACGGGTCATTAATAGGGGAAGATTCCAACATTGACTGTGTAGCTGCTGTAGAGGCCGCTTTATCCGCCATAGGATTGAAGAACTGGGCTATCCCTTTCTTCTGCTCCTCTGTTGTCGCATTGATCAGCCACATCAAGAGGAAGAAAGCCATCATCGCCGTCATGAAGTCAGCATAAGCGATCTTCCAGGCTCCCCCGTGATGCCCATGCCCACCATCCTCTATGCGCTTGATGATGATGGGCCTTTTTTCGTTCTCTTTAGGCATTCCGTCGGGTTGTCCTGTCTACTTGATAAAACTCAGGTGTTACTCTGCAGCCCGATAATCAGGATGCGCGCCGCGTCTTGCAGTCGATCCCAACTCGCAGCTCAGGATTGCCAGAAAAGGAGGCAGGACCGGTATGTTTGAGAATGATGCTGGGATCTGCCCAGATCTCGCCATCGATATCTGTCCACCTTTTACAGAACGAGAAATCCTCGCTGAGGTACGTCCCTGTAGCCTTATCGATCATGCAATCGAACAGAGCGTAGTGTCGCCGACCTTCACCAGATTCGACAGCATCTATCCTTCTGTATTCCAACTCGGGATAGGATTTAACCATCTTTTCGATCGCCGAGCGGCTGACCATCATGAAACCCGTTCCCACGTAAGGGACCCGGAGGATACCCCCCTGCGACGGCGTTTCACGCATTGCCTGCGTTGCCCCAACATAACGCAAAGAGGCAGTTTCAGGCTTCTCCCCGGCAATCATGTTGGTCCTGGTCTGCTGATCCCAGTAGCGTTCCCTCAAAGGGTAAAGTCCGCCAATAAAATCCTTTCCGGATTGGAGCAACTTCGCAGGAGCACTGGCATCAAAGGAAATGTCAGCATCCACAAACAACAGGTGTGAAAAATCGGATTGCTCAAGGAATGCTGACAGGAGTGTACTGCGCACCCGAGGGAGCAAAGCATCATCACCTATGTGCATGATAGTGAACTGGAGGTTATCGGCGGAGCAGATCGTGGCCCCTAATACCGACATCATGTAGCCAGAAGTAACCTGCTGACCATAACACGGTGTAGCAATGAAAATCGAACCGTCCTTATTGAGTGATTTTACTTTGCTTTCTTCCTGCAACTGATCTCTTCCTTAGACAGAAACGCGTGTCGTTTAGAGGTTCTTCCCCTACGGGCCTGGGGAGGCCTCATTCACTAAGCGTTAACCACCGGATTTTGATTTCTCAAGAACGATCTGCAAGCATGGATTTTCTCAAGTTATACTATGGTTTTTCTTTTTTTTATTTTTCTCCTCAGCAAAAACTGACCGCGAGAAATGTCATCTATCTCATTCTGCTCTTTTCGCTGGCGGTCAGCCCGGTCTTCCGCCTCCAGCGTGCGAATAAGATCGGCTGTGGCCTCAAGCTCCAGGTTGGCCGCCGCGAGGCGCCCTCGGCACTCACCTGTTTCCTGCTTCGCCGAACTAAGCTGATTTTCCAGAGATTGGATCTCAGATAATGCATCTGGGAGCCATTCTCGAAAGGATTGCTGCAAAAGAAGCGCGTCCTCGCCAATTCCGTGAGGGAGGACCTCATCCCTCTGTCTGGCGATCTCCTTTTCCCCCTCTGCTATTTCCTGCAGCAGGCGCGCCTCTTTCGCCATGCAGGACGCCATATCAGCCTGAACCTTCTCAAGGGCACTTTCCTTGATCCGGCTCAGAACCCTGAGAGCGCGAAGCCTATCCTCATGCATGGCCGTTAATGCCAGTTTCCACCATCTTCAGACATCACCTTGAGAAGACCATTGAAAGAGTCTTCGAGTGTGACTTTTTCAGTTTTGCCCTGGCTAAGGAATGCGTCGATTTTTGGACCCACAGCAATAGACAGATCCGACATAGGGTCCATACCCATCTGGTAGCCACCCAACCTGACCATATCTCTGACTTCACCCCATGTTGATAGAAGCTTGCGCGCTTCGATCACCAACTTATTTTCGGGATCCGAGTTACACCCAGGAACCGAACGAGATAGGGATTTCAGAACGTTAATAGCTGGGTATCGCCCAGCCTCTGCAATTTTCCGTTCCATGACCACATGACCGTCCAAAATACCCCTTACGGCATCTGCTACCGGCTCATTGTGATCATCCCCTTCAACGAGGACAGAAAAGAGCGCCGTAATCTGTCCGGCATTCCCATCTGCATCCATAGGTCCGGGGCCGGCCCGCTCAAGCAGCCTTGGCAATTCAGCGAAAACACTTGGCGGATACCCCCTGGTTGCAGGAGGCTCTCCTGCCGACAGACCAATCTCGCGTAGCGCCTGACAAAAACGGGTCACACTGTCCATAAGCAAGAGAACTGACTTACCCTGGTCCCGAAAACGCTCTGCTATGGCCAGAGCCGAATAAGCCGCCTCCCGGCGCATGAGGGGGGAAGTATCCGATGTGGCCACTACAACGACGGATCGAGACAACCCATCCGGCCCAAGGTCATCCTCAAGGAACTCTCTGACCTCTCGGCCGCGCTCACCCACCAGAGAGATCACAGCAACGTCACAGGCGGTGTTCCTCGCAAGCATGCCCATAAGAGTGGACTTCCCCACCCCGGAGCCGGCGAACAAGCCGAGCCTTTGCCCCTGCCTGCATGTCGTGAACAAGTTCATCGCTTTGACACCCAAGTCGATCCTCGGCCCCAACCTGGCCCTCCCTGCCGCGGCAGGTGGTGAGGCGTGAACACGCCTAACATCTCCGCCAGGAGCAAGATCACCCTTCCCATCAATGGGAATGCCAGAAGGATCGACTACTCGCCCGAGCCATGAATCATTGATCTGCAAAGCCCCTCCGGACAGAAGCCTTCTCCGCTCTTTGTCATACAGCGGGAAGCTTACCTGACACCCGGAGCCAATACCTTCCATCGAGCCATAGGGCATTGCGATGGCGTTCTCGTCCTGGAATGCCACTATTTCTGCGGAAACATTCTCTCCATCAAGAGACCGAATGATTACCCTGTCACCTACGCCAGTATACTCTGACAACCCACTGACTGAGACAGATAAACCCGCTATGTCCTGCACGCGCCCATGAAGGGTAGCAACATTCACTCCGGCTATCGTTGGGGCGATGGACTCCTCGATGCCAGATAGGCGCGCCTGTGCGCTTCGTAATGCCCCCTCTCCGACGTCTATGGCACTACGAGCCCTGGAAAAAGCTTCTGTCAGTTCCGGAGGAATTTCTTGGGGAATAGACGACAACTGCAGCATCCCGGATTGTAACTATGAAGAAGGCGCAACCGAAGTTGCGCCCTGATCATCTGCCGTCAGTTAGCCTTGCCCGTCAAGGCAAGGATTATTTGGCCCTTAGCGGCCTGGCATCATGATCCGCCAAATAGCGCCAGTATTCCGTCATCCTCATCGCTTCCAAAAAGATCGAGAAGGGTGTTCGGCTGGTCATTGTCGATATAATCAGGATTCATTTGAATCCCTGTGAGGTACTGTTCAGCGTATTTTTCGACGCCTTTCGGAGTAGAAATGGCCTTCATGTCCACTTTCTTCTCCAGGATGCTCTGCTGCTGCCTGAAATCCAGTGCGCCAAACTGGTCAGGATTATAGCCACTGACTACAATGGCGACCTTGAGTAGGGTTGGATCGGACATCAGTTGGTTGAGAGTCGTGACCTTTCCCGAGTTCATGACCCGCGTAAAATACAGAGCGTTGCCAACGCCACTCTTGGCCAGATCCTTGCTGCTCTCATATTGAGACAACTCAAAGGAATTCACAGTTGAGCTTATCAGGTCGGAGGTGAACGGTGTCGCTGCAGCAGTTCCTTTACCCTCACCCATCGCAGACAATGCTGTGGCCAAGTTAGTCCACGTCGCTTTGCCGGCCTTTTTCGACAGAGACGACGATGCGCTAGGGTCTTGGGTCAACAGATCCCGCTCGATGGCGCTTTCGTTCGCCAGAGTTTTTAGGTTGTAGGCCCCAAGAACAACCTGATTGGCCGTGTAATCCTTGATCAGTCCGTCTGCCGTCGTGATCGTTGGGGCTTTATTTTCAAAATCAGCCACCTCACGACCAGTCGTGGGGTCTGTTTTGGCATACGTCTGAGCTGCGCGAGCTTCATCTTTTTCTGCAGTCAGATACTGCGATACTGGCGATATTCCGCTGATTGTCATCACACACCCCCCTCATGTCACATATACCAAAAGCCTCCTGCCACAGATCCATCTGTTCTCACCTGAACAGATATCTTTAGAGGCCAAATAATCTAACCATTGCATACAGCTTTCTGGACCATAGACTTAAGAGGTTACAAAAACATTGCGGCAGACCAAAATTTAGATACACCGCGCAAAGCCTAGGGAATCTGATGCAAAAATACGTCATAAGCCTTGATCGAACTCCTGAACGCCTTGCTCGCTTCAGGGCGGTGAACGCCCACGTTGAAGGGATCACCCACGCCCCAGGGATTGATGGCAAAAACCTTGACCTTGAAGAGATCAAGCAGAAAGGTTTTATTGACGACAACTGTCAGTTCACTGCTGGAGCTATCGGGTCCGGCTTAACGCACGTCTCGTTATGGGGCGCTGTAGCCAAAGCAGGATCTCCGGCGCATATCTTTGAGGATGATGCCTTCCTCTGCAAAAACTTTGAACAGGAAGCTGACCATATTATCGGCACCCTTCCCATGGATTGGGATATTATCCTTTGGGGCAACAACTATGATTCCATGCTCCAATTTGAGCTGATCCCAGGAATCACTGACTGCTTCATTGGGTTTTCCGAGGATGATGCTCGCAAAGGCATAATGTCCTTCCGCGACATTGATATTACCGCCCTGCCCTTCAAGTTAAAGCAGACCTTCGGCATTTGCGGTTATGCCATATCACCTAAGGGCGCCAGAGAGCTGATGCAGCGGTGCTTGCCGTTCACCACTGTGAATTTCCCCCACTCATGTCTTGGCGGCCGCGTCATCCCGACAAGCAGCGTCGATGTCATGATGAATATGCACTATAGTCAGATGATGTCTTATACGTCATTCCCGGCGCTGTGCCTTACTGACAACGTCAAAGCAAAGAGCCTGAACACCTGATGCGCACCAAAAGCCTATGCCAACGCTCTCGCGGCCACTTCATGGCGATCACTTTGCTTCTCTTGGCAGGTTGCTCTCCCGCGAAGCAATATCTCCAGGCCGACACATCTTTGTCCAAGGCCGGGTTTGTATCCCATTACAGCGACACAACCGCGCGGTACGCGATGATGAACCTTCTGCCTCCGGGCAGAATGACCTTCCGCCTAGCTCCGGATGGCTCCAAAATCTATCTTTATTCAGACCCCATCGGCTGCGGTTGCGTGTATATGGGAGATCAAAGCTCCTATGAAACCTACAGAAGCCGGAACCCCGGCATCCCGACACTTGACGACATGGCCGCGGAGATCAGGCGGGATACGACCGCATGGGATTGGAGTGCATGGACGCCCAGCGCTGATCCCGGCAGCAACCAGCCCAAGCATATGATCGGAGCTTACTGGTAAGCCTTATCGTGCGGAGGGGCTGTCATAACGCCCCCCCTCACGCATCTCGCTGGTGAGCTATCATGCCCTCCGTCTTGCCAGAAACCGGCTCGCCTTTAGGCCCGTAACCAGAAAAGCCCCCTTGCACGGCGCTCTCAACCAGCATCCTCATTACGACCTTCTGGGCAGCAATCGATGCGTCTAGAAGGACAGTGTTTTCCTGGACAGCCAAATTGAACCTTTTCTGCTCCGCCCCGATCCGCTGCGATATCCCGTTTGCATAGTCGCCGGATGAACTAAACACCTCGAATTCTTTCTTGAGATTTGCGAGGGATGCCGTCTTCTCGGGCAGGAGTTTCTGGACATCCTGCAGGCTGACAGCCTTGAGAAATTCGTTCTCTTTCTCCAGGATTTCCGTTGTCTCGGCAAAAGCTGATATCAGCCTGTCCTCCAGACCGGCCGCGTCTCCTGTCCTGGTAGATCTGCGAAATATCTTTCCGATATCCTTTACAGTGACTGGCGCTTTCATCGACGGCTACCCCCTTTCTGCATCTCTACCATTTTTTGGTAAACCCGATGGGCGATCCCAACACCACCGCTGTTCGCTATCTGTTTTCCAAGCTCCATAACCTGAAGGGACCTGAACTGTTTTTCAGCAGAGCCGCCCCCGAAAGGGCCGGACGATGTATCGACAGTATCAAACATCGGCTTGAGCATTTCCCCTAACGTCACGGCCTCAAAATCTCTCGCAGTCTTTTCAATCTTCGGGTCGATTTTTTTTTGCTCTTGCAGATCCCGGTAGTGCGAGGGACCAGAGTTCATGGCTGTGATGCCTGACATTATCTAACCTCCAGATCAGCCTGTAAGGCCCCATCAGCCTTAATGGCCTGTAGAATGCTGATCATATCCCTCGGCCCCATCCCAAGCGCATTCATGCCCGTAACAAGGCTGGACAGAGTTGGCCCTTCCTTAAGAATGCCAAGTCGCTCCTGGCTTCCTGTGGTGGCATTAACCTGCGTACGAGGCACCACAGCCGTCTGCCCTCCGGCAAGAGGGTTTGGCTGCACAGCCTGTGGAGTTTCGGCCACCTGAATGGTCAGATTGCCTTGTGCAATCGCCACCGTCGAAATCCTGACATTGCTGCCCATAACAATCGTGCCGGCCGCCTCATCTACAATGACCTTGGCCATCGTGTCCGGCTCAATCGTAAGATCGCCGATCTCATACAGGGTTTGCGCAGCCTTTCTGCCCTGAAGATGCACAGCCACAGTGCGGGGGTCATCAACTTTGGCAACGCCCTTCCCAAGATTTTTATTGATGACGTTGGCAATTCTATTGGCCGTGGTGAAGTTGGGGTTCTTCAGAGACAGGTGAATAACGCCGCTGGAACCCAGCAGAACCGGAACCTCCCGCTCTACTGACGCACCGTTGGCGATATGGCCGCTCGTTGGAACGTTTCTGGTAATGGAGGCCGAAGCACCAGTCGCCGTGAACGCATTCGTCACCAAAGAACCTTGGGCAACAGCATAAGTCTCGCCATCTGCGGCCTTAAGCGGGGTCGCAACCAGCGTCCCCCCCGTAAGACTTTGCGCGTCACCCACCGCTGACACTGTCACATCAATATGGCTGCCGCCGTGCGAGAATGCTGGGAGCCATGCCGTTACCATCACTGTTGCGACGTCATGGGTCTGCAACTGGATCGAGCGGTCGCGGATATTCACGCCTAATCGATTGAGCATCCCAACCAATGTCTCGCGTGTGAACAGGGTGTTAGTCAGACGATCACCGGTGCCATTCAGACCGACAACGAGACCATAACCCACAATTGGGTTGTCTCTGACCCCCTCGTAGTCCACGATATCCTTGATCCGAACTGATGCCGCGTGCGCAGTAACCGGGACCATCTGCCCACAAAAAACGGCTGTCGCCGCCGCGACCGCCATCCCTTTGCGGAAGATCCTCCTTGCGAAATTACTCATCCGCGCGCCCCTTCTTTTCCATCAGATGACGACACGCCTTGGATGAGGATCTGCACCTCAAATTGTTGCTGTAGGAAGATGTGACGTCTGTAGGGTCTTGTATGCACGCGATACTGCTCCAATGCCATCTGCTTTCTGAGAGATGGCAAGATTATCCAGTTGTTTTGTCGCAAGGATATTAACCCCCTCACTATCATTCAACCGGAAAGGCGGAAAAGGCTTTGGATTTTGTTATTCCAAAAGATATAAACTCCTCATGTCATGCCCGCCGCCACCCTTCATAAAAACACGCCTGTTCGGGGCGTTCGTAGGAATAGTCTTTGCCTTGGCTCCGGCTCTGGCAGAAGGAAGGACTATTGAGGGTGGGCAGTGCGTTGCCGCCACCCAGCAGGTCGAGCGCGGACTTCATATCCCCGACGGTTTTCTGTCAGCCATGAGCCGGGTGGAAGCAGGGAAACAGGAGGCAGACGGCAGCATTGTACCGTGGCCCTGGACAGTAAACGCTGCTGGCGTGGGTCATCACTATGCGTCAAAGCAAGAGGCAGTGGCTGCGGTTGAGGAGTTCCAGAAGGAAGGCATTCGCTCAATCGATATTGGGTGCATGCAGGTGAATATAATGCATCACCCGGACGCATTCTCAGACCTGAATGCGGCATTCGACCCCTATACCAACTCAGCCTATGCAGGCAGATTTCTTACTCAGCTTTTTGACAAGATGGGCAGTTGGCCAAGAGCGGCGGCCGCCTATCACTCCCAGACCCCAGGCGTCGGGGAGCCATACCAATGGAAAGTACTAGAAGCATGGGCGATTCCGCAGGATGAGAGAGGAGCCAGGCCGAACAGACAGCTTCCGCCAGCTCATCCAGCTCCGCTGCCGGCCCCCGTGGTGGCTGCCAGCCAGAATATTGCCCCTACAGTGAGTTCTTTCCGCCCGTTCCGACCTTTTACAGGAGTTTCCGGAGGACTATCCTCCACCCCTCGGCAGGCCGACAAATTTAGCTCTGGACGCACTCTGGCCTCCTACAGAGCCAATCCAACGCATATGGTCTCTATGACCCCCAGGCCGCAAATATATTGATAAGGACCGCGCCCTAGATGCCACCCTCTGAAGATCAGATCACAGACGAGCTGATAACCCCTCACCCTCAGTGCCTGCGCTGCAACGGAACTGGCTGCCACGCGATATGGCATAAGATTCGAGAGGGCGATGAATTCCGCACCATAGAGCGATGCGCTTGCTGCTCATCCCCTACATCGGAGTGCGAGTTAGAGGCCGCTTTAGATAAGCTTCCAGTATCAGACGCCTTGAAAGAGGGTATAAGAACCCTTTTCTCAACCTCAGCGGAGGAAGGCATGGAGAACGCCCGCAAGCTCCTGCGACTGGCCACCGCGAGATATCAGGCAACCGCTCCAACACCAAGATTGGGCGGTGTGAAAATATCCCCCGAATAGAATTCAGGGGATATTTGCCACATTCAGACACCCAAAGGTTCGGCATCATTAAGGGCAATAGTGTCCTTTAAAGCCTCTCCAACCTGGGACAAGACAGGCCCAAATGATAGTCCGTTTGCACGGAAAATCTTGATTGTTGGATACCACGGCGAGGTTTCGCCTCTGTCTCCCCATCTCCAGCATGCATCCCAGCGGCTGATCATCCATACTGGCACGCCAAGCGCCCCCGCAAGATGCACAACCGAAGTGTCTACAGACACAACCATGTCCAGATTTTTGATCAGAGCGGCAGTGTCAAGCATATCGCCCACATCGCTCATGAGATCGATGACAGGCTGCCCCTTCCACTCTGCAAGGTCTTGCCTGCGGTCACCGAACTGGAGGTTGAACAAATCGGCGTCAAGTGGCGTGAGAGCCGTGATAAGATCGTCGAATGTCACCGACCGCCTCTTGTCAGCGGCCACATCCTTGGCATTTTTTCGGCGATCACCTGACCAGACGATGCCAATGCGAAGCCGCCTCTTATCTGGCACAGCCCCCGTCTTTTCGATCCCCAAATCACAAAGCGCTGAAAAGCGGTCTGTGATTTCATCAGGGACATGAAGGTAAGGGACCTCGCTCTCTTCCCCACGCGCCAAATCATGTTCGGTGATGGCCTTCACGCGAGCGATATAAGGCAGGTCCGGAATAGGACAGCCATAATGATAGACGCGTTCGTCCTCGGAAGACTTGGGGGTGTTGAAATCCGTCATGAGGCGGACATCAACATCAGGGTAAGACGTTTGCATGAGCCTGAATAGTTGGGGCGGTACCGCCAGGACTACCTCCGCCCCCATAGACACAACCCATGGGATATAGCGCACGAACTGGAGTGTATCTCCAAGCCCCTGCTCCTGATAAAAGACAATTCGCTTGCCTTTCAGCTCATCCTCTTCAGTGAGCCGCGGCAAATCAAGAAACCAGTAATTGTTGGTGCTCATACTGGGCGTACGGCGGGAGTAGAGGCGCAGTCCCTCCTGAATCCTACCAGCTTTCAGAAGAGTGATTGCATAGCCGAAAGAAATGTCTGGATGGTAAGGGGATAGGGCAACAGCTTTTTCATAATATGGGAGCGCCTCAGCGGATTGGTTCAGCCGCTGTAAGGCGCACCCCAGATTATTGAGAAGAATGGGAGATGAAGCCCCCACCTTCATCCAGGTGCGAATTACTTCCGCAGCCTCAAGAGGATAGCCAGCCTCCAATAGAGACATGGAAATATGCTCACAAAGAGACATGCCATCTGCGGGCTGCTCAGCGAGATTCTCTTTGTAAATCGACAGAGCTTCACCGACTTTGCCGTCCGCCATCAATGTATCGGCCAGGCTCGTCTTAATGTCCGCCGCCAGCTTCACGAGTTGCGGATTATCCCTTGGCAGCAGGTGAAGGGCTTTGCGAAATAGCGCTGCAGCAATATCGTGTCGAGAGGCAAGACTGCCCATGATCGTAGCTGATGCGAACAGCAGATCCGCCCGGTCGCTTTTCCCTCCGACATTCATGGCCATCCTGACCGCTTCGTCCCCCCTCCCTCTGGAGAAGAGCATTTCGCAGACGAGTATCAGATCCGTGGGGCTAAGATCTTTTGCGGCGGCATCAGCCCGTAGTTTATCGTTCAAGGGCAGAACCTTTCTTGTCTTGGGCCTCGTGAACCCGGCTTCCTCAGATAGGAAAGGATAGCAATCAAAAACTACGGCTCAAGGCCTTTATTCCTTGAACAGCTCCGCAGTGATAGATAGTTTCCATTCAGCAGATTTCCAGCAAGCCTTACTAGCCAGTCAGCACTCAGGGGATAAATTTGGAAAGTTCCAATTCCGCCAACTCCGGCTCACCGCAAAAACCCGAGAGCAAAACGGTAGGTATTGCAGGAAGCATTCCAAATCTTGGGGCAGCAGCTAAGCATCTAAACTTTCTGATTTCCCCCATCAGCCGGGCTGGATGGAAAGTTTTCAAGTTCAAGTCGGTCATGCCGGGGACCGACGTATCCCTCGCCTTGGGCGTGCTCGCACTACTTGCAATTTTCCTTGTCCCCCTTCCTTCATTCATCCTTGATGCCGGACTTTCTGTTTCGATCACCTCATCAGTTTTAATCCTGATGGTTTCGCTGTTTATTGAGAAGCCTACTGAATTCACATCGTTCCCAACACTACTTTTGCTGACCACAATGTTTCGCCTTGCTCTGGAAGTGGCTACGACAAGGCTCATTTTGGGGCGCGGCAGCGAAGGATCTGATGCTGCAGGCCATGTGATTGCGGCATTCGGCAACTTCATGATGGGGAATAATGTCGTTATTGGCGGCATCGTTTTCTGCATCATCCTTATCGTCAACTTCATGGTCATAACGAAAGGCTCCGGGCGCATTGCTGAGGTTTCTGCCAGATTTTATCTGGACGCCATGCCCGGCAAGCAAATGGCTATCGACTCCGATCTTTCTTCAGGTTCCATGAACGAGGCTACAGCCCGAAAAAAACGTAAAGAGCTGGAGGAAGAGAGTGCGTTTTTCGGCTCAATGGATGGTGCTGCAAAATTCGTAAGAAATGATGCTATTGCCGCAATTATTATCACCTCGATAAACATCATTGGCGGCCTTGCTATTGGCGTAATCTACTTCGGAATGCCGGTGGCAGATGCGGCGAGAACCTTCACCACACTGACCATCGGTGATGGCCTGGTCTCGCAAATCCCCGCCCTACTTATCTCCCTTGCTGCCGGGATCGTGGTAACAAAAGGGGGGACAGACGAATCTGCTGACGTGACGCTGTTTAGGCAGCTTGGCAGCAACCCCAAGCCCCTGGCTCTGATGGCAGTCATATCAATGGCATTCGCGCTTTTGCCAGGCCTTCCCGCTTTCCCCTTCATAGCAATTTCCGTCATTTCGGGAGCTGCAGCCTGGACCAAGCGCAATCAGCCCGTGGTCGATAGTGATGGTGATGTCACCGAGTCCATCCCATTAACACCCTCTTCCGTGCCTGTAACGGAACTCCTGAAGGTCGAGGCTATACGGATCGATATGGGCATTGGCCTTACCTCCTTGGCGACCGGCGATCACTCCCCACTAACTGAAAAGATCAAGGCCCTGAGACGTCAGATAGCATCAGAAATGGGTCTGATCATTCCGTCAGTTCGCCTGCTGACCGATATCAAACTCGATGCAGACAGATACGAAATAAAGCTGAAGGAAATCACCGTTGGAGCATGGTCGATGCGGCCAGGGAAGTTCCTGGCCATTCTGCCCATGGGCGCTCAGAATATTGATGGCGTTCCAGGAGAAGAGACCACAGAACCATCCTTCGGACTTCCTGCGCTCTGGATCGATCAGGCCGACAAAGAAAAGGCCATTGCAAAGAGATGCTCCATCATCGACCCTGCTTCCGTCCTCATCACTCATTTGACAGAAGTGCTCAACAACAATCTCAAGGATCTTCTCACATATTCAGAAACTCAAGCTCTTATTGATAATCTGCCTAGATCCGAGCAGAAGCTGGCTAATGATCTAATCCCATCGCAGATCAACCTGATAGTCCTGCAGAGAGTTCTTCAGTCTCTCCTGCAAGACGGCATCTCGATCCGAGATCTCTCGACAATTCTTGAGGGCATCCAGGAAAGTTTGAGCATGAACAAATCCGGCGTGGTCGAAATGACCAGTCATGTCAGGGTAAAGCTTTCCCGCCAGATCTGTGATGGCTACGCCAAGCTAAGCGGGTTTCTCCCAATCGTAACTTTCTCAAGCGGATGGGAATCAATCCTGGCAGAGCAGAGCAAAATTAGTGGAAATGGCGACGAACGGGTCCTCGCGCTCAAGCCTGAGACCATGGATAAACTTTACAAATCTTTGGTCAGATCGATCAACAAGGCCTCAGAGGACGGGAATACGCCTGTCATCCTTACGTCTGATATCAACAGATTGACCGTCAGGATGATTATGGAGCGCTTAAGAGCGAACAAAAGCATGATCCCTGTAATTTCCCAGTCTGAATTATACCTTCCTACACCACGGCAAATTGTGGCAACTGTTGCCTGACATGGATTTTGAGTGTTAAATCCATGGAATTCTCTAGATGTTGTCGATCGAAAAAATACGAGGCTCAAACCATTGCAGGATAACCATGACGCGGCAGCGTGCGCAGACAGTTCCGTTCCTGCGGAGGTGCAGACGCCATTGGAAGCCGCACCATCCAGTGCACCTGTATCTGCGAGGTTAGATGTGGATTTGACCGTCGACAGTTCTCAAAGTCACCACTGTCAGCCTACATCGGACCGAGAGCATCCGGCTGGAGACGGAACAACTGTCAATGCGGGAACTGATGCTCGGATTGCGGCTGCTGAAAAAGTATCAGGGGACCAAAGTGTTGTGCACAGCACGGACACTCATCCCGAAGTGGCTCTTCCCGTCCATAATCTTACTGTCGAAGATATCCTGAAATGGCATTCTCTTCCGAGAGAGCTGATTACAGCCTTGTCAGGCGGGACGCTCGCCTCTGGCCTTGAAAGACTACTCACCTTCGGTGATTTGCCTGTAGCGCCGGGTAAGCCCATCGCCTTCTCTGGGGCATCCGGCTCCGGAAAAACCATGGCGCTGGCCAAATTGGCTGTTCGCCTATCCCAACAGAATGTAGCGGGGCAAAGACCGCCTCTCGTTGTTGCGTGCGACACAACACCCGGAAGCTTTGCCAAACTCGTCACAATCCTTGATCCATACAATGTTCAGGTTATCGACGGAAAAGACCTTCCCAATGAGATTCCTGAAATTCTCAAAAGCAAACGGACGGCCAGTCGGAGAGTCCTCGTGGATCTTCCTGGAGTCTGCATTTACAATCAGACGGCGATGTCTCGGATCTCGGACATTATTCGGGTCCTGAACTCCTCTCTCTGCGTCGTAATCCCCGCAGGAATGGATCCAGAGGAGGCCGCTGACATCGCGTCAGCGATGTCAATGATAGGGGCCAAATATGTGATCGGCAGCCGACTGGAGCAGTCCGGCCGCATTGGTGGCCTGTTAACTGCGGCCGCTTGCGGCCTCACAATGACCTATGGAAGCCATTCAGAACACATAACGAAAGGGTTCTCGCTCTTAACCCCCAACGTGGCAGCCAAGAGGCTTTTAAACCTACCCTCTTGAGATTCTCCCCGCCCCGGAGGGCGGGGTTTCAAGTTGCGTCTAATGCAATCGGTAAGAGCAGGATCACCCGCTCTTTTTTGCTAGAAGCGGTTAGCCCCCAAAACTTCTTACCAGGCCGCCCGCCACCATCTGCCAACCATCAATCATAACGAAGAAAATAAGCTTGAACGGCAATGATATTGTGGCCGGCGGCAGCATCATCATGCCTAAGCTCATGAGTACACTTGATGTGACGATGTCGATGACCAGAAAAGGCAGGTAGATCAGGAAGCCCATTTTGAAGCCACGGCTAATCTCTCCAACCATAAACGCCGGAATCAGGACACGCCATGGGGTGTCTGCCGCAGTTTTTGCAGGCTCGATATTTGCGAGATGATAAAATGTCGTGAGGTCAGCCGGCCTTACATTGTTCACCATGAAGCCTCTAAAGGGCTCCGCAGTGGCTTTAAGCCCATCCATCTCTTCCACCCGGCCATCCATAAGCGGCACAATGCCCTTATCCCACGACTGCTGGAGCGTAGGCTGCATAACGAAAAAACTTAGGAACATGGCCAGCCCAATGAGGACCGTGTTTGGTGGAGTTCCCTGCGCACCTATGGCGCTTCTTAGCAACGACAGCGTGATGATGATCCGGGTGAAGGCCGTAACCATCACCAAGAGGCTGGGAGCCAAGGAGAGAAATGTAAGGAGAGCAGTAAGCTGCACTATTCGGCTGGTTGTTCCAGCCTCTCCTATCCCACCCCCCTTGCCCATATCTAAGGTAATGGATTGGGCAAATGCCGGATGCGCGGCCACCAGCAAAAAGCCAAGAACCCCAGCGGCAGACAAAGCTGCCACTGCACGAAAGTTGGAACGATCAGGAAGCAAGAAGCCTGCAAATTTCATAAAGAGACCTCACCGCTTTTCATCGGGGGTGAAAGATCTTCCATCCCGCTGCATTCGTTAGGCATCCATCCGAGACAGACATCCTCGCCACCGCCGGTAAGGACAACCACCGTGGCTTTTTTTCCAGACGGATCTTTAACCTCAATGGCAGAGACACGTCTTTTTTGGTCCAAAGCTATAGTGTCAAGGATCTTCAGACACTTATCCTTGCCGCCTGAACTGGATGCGCGCTTGGAAATTGCATTTTGTAACCTCTCCGCCACGAATTTGGAGCCAAAAATCATAGCTAGGACAACCAGCAAGGCGATCACAGGAAAAATGTAGCCCCAGGCGGCCCCCATAGCGACGTGCCATGTAAAGGGGGCGGTGCTCGCCTGAACCATGTGCGGCACCACCGCCGCACTGTCACCTGAATTCATCCCGGAATGGATTTCGACATAACTTCTGTCATAGTGACGGCAATACTTTCCCCATCCAAAATGACAATTTCACCGCGGGCAATGACAACCCCATTGGCATAAACATCGACAGATTCGCCGATTTTCTTGTCCAGCTTGATTACGGCACCACGGCCAAGACCAAGAAGTTCACGAACGGGCATTTTTACCTTACCAACGACGGCCATGATCGCCACCGGCACATCAAGGATCGCTTTATTCTCGACCTCTTCCTGTGACATTCCGGGAGGGTAAGGCCTCGCGCCTTTGGCAATGTCATCATCCAAAGATGAAGATCCGAAGTCTTGGAGGTCAACGGGTTTGTTTTCTTCAGCCATATTATCCTCTTGGATATCGTAGTTCTTGTCTAGCAATCAGGATGCTGATGCGGCAGTTTTAACAGTGTCCAGAACTTTCCTCTGAACTTGGTTTACCCAGCTTTCATGGTCAATGCTGATCTTGTTTCTACCCGACATAAAAATAACCTGCCCCTTCTGCAAGTTTTGGTCTGGTAGGATCTCGATATCTCCTTGACCCCTTACAGCCTCACCTAAGGCGCTCTCTTCAAGCGGTGAGACCGCAATGGATATTTTTCCATCACAATCAGATATTAAATCGATAATATCAGAGGCAAGTGATCGCTGAATGGAAGAACAAATCTCTGGCGCGCTTATCAAAGCGCAAACGGTGCCTGTTAGACCATCAACAAAAGTCTGGGACACTTCTTCCAGTATCCTTTTTCCTTTTGACGCCTCTTCTTCCAGGAAAGAAACCACATGGCGAACAACACCAGCCAAAGCCTCGGTTGATTGCTCGGCCGCCTGTTCAAAGCCTTCCTTGTGCCCGTTCGCGTAAGCCTCATGACGAATTTGATCAAGCTCCGCCTTTGTGAAAGAGAATTTTTCTTCCACAGGGAGTTCTGGAGCCAACTCCTCGAAATCGTCATCCAAAGGGCCATCCCGCTCAGAATCACTTGCCGAACGCTGCTCACGAAAGTCCGTGAGTAGCGAAGAGAATGGTTCTCGGGTGCCTGCTGAGGCCTGATTCATACTCATCAATCTACCAGTTCATCATCGGATGAACCTGGGGCCAGATCCACTTCTCCCTCTGATGCCAAATCCTTGATTATGTTGATGATGAAGAACTGCGCCGCTTCAACATCTTTCATTCTCACAGGGCCAAGGTTCGCCACCTCTTCAAGCAGCATAGCCCCGGCTCTCTTGGCCATACATGCAAGGAACAAATCTCGAATTTCCGGCTTAACGCCTTTCAGAGCCAGAGCAAGTTTTGTACGCCCTTCCGGATCTTTATTCACTGCGTTCACCACCCGCATCATATCAGGGTGTGTCAGCCTCTTAATATCGTCGAATGTGAACTTGAGCTTGTTCACTTTTTCCATATCGTCTTGGTCGCGCTCGCCGAGCTTCTCTGTAAGAACGGACTCTGTTTTCCTGTCAAAATTGTTATAAATTTCTGCCACGAACGCGTAGCTATCTCTTTTGGAAGAGCGGCCAAAGGTGCTGACAAGTTCTTTCCTGAGGGTCGTTTCGAGGCAGTCTAGGACGTCTTTGTTCACTGACGTGACATGAAGCATCCTGTAGATCACATCAACAGCAAAGTCCTGCGGGAATAGTGAAATTATCTTGGCCACATGGACGGGTGGGAGATTATTCAGGATGACTGCTACAATTTGCGGCTGTTCGTTCCGAAGATAATTGGAAAGCGTCACTTCGGGCATATTGCTCATCTTGTCCCAAACGCTTCTCCCAGAAGGTCCCCTCAGGTCTTCCATAAGACGTTCGACAACATCGGCCGGCAGCGCCTTTCTTAGGATTTCCTCAGTTGTCTCGTAATTCCCTATAATGCCATCGGAAATCTCGAAGTTCCTGTTGAACTCTTCACATACGGCCTCGACAGTAAGCGCCTTTACAGGACCAAGCTCTGACATGGCAGCAGAGATATCCCTCACTTCATCTTCGTGAAGGGATTTGAAGAGCGGAGCTGATTTCTCCCGCCCAATGGCGAGCATTAAGATCGCCGCTTTCTGCTTGCCGTTTAAATTGCCCAAAATATCAGCTTTTGCGCGCGCTCTGTCGGCGGAATTGGCTTCAGCCAACTGCTCCGTCATCTGGTTCTCTGTCATGACTGCCTTCCCTTACTTATTCGCCGAATTGTTTTTTTGAGGACCAGCAGGCTCTGACAACCACCCTTTAATAATCATGATGCACTCATCATGATTTTCTTCGACATGCTTGGAAACTCTATCCAGCGTCTCTTTGCGCATCTTGCCTTCGACATTGCCGACGGAAACTTCCTCGTCGGCAGCTCTGCCGTGCAGTGCATGAGAGACGATGGCCGCACCTTCCGCCGCGAGTTCAGAGATTACCCCTGCGCCACCCTCTCCTTCTTTGCCTCCTTTGCCCATAGAGCGGAGAATAATGAGGGCTGCCACCACGAACAGTATGATAGGGATAACCCACTTTGCGATGTAGACGAGCATGTCTTTAGTGAAGAAGCTTGTCTCCTCACGCGGGAAGTCAGTGCCACCATCGCTGCGGAACGGCATTGATACAACATTCACCTCATCGCCACGCGCTTTTTCGTACCCAACGGCAGTTTGCGCCAGCGTTGTCAGACGCTTGATCTCCGCGTCATCCAGAGCCTTCCAAACTTCTTTCCCGTCTTTGTCTTTGATAAACTTACCATCAACCATGACGGCCAGACTAATGCGAGATACACGGGGTCTCGTTTGGTTTACGACCCGCGTTCTCTTCCCGACCTCGTAATTATTGGTTTCGTCTGTTTTATCGTCAGTCGAACCCGACTTGTTATTTTGTGAAGCGTTTGCATTCGGTAAGTTGTTACCAACGGATGTGTTGGGGGTCGTTTCAGTGTTGACACTTTTCTCTGTACTGGTCTGCTGAGACCGGAGCACCTGCTGATTGGGATCGTAGGATTCTTCAGTTTCGTGGATTTCATCCGTGTTCATTGTGACGGCGGCCTTCGCGCGCACATGTCCACTTCCCAGTGTTGGGATAAGCATCTCCTCGACGGCCTGGGCTAGTCGCTGTTCTTCTGCGTGTCGCTGCTTTTCAAGGGACGTCTCCTGGCCTGCTAGGCTGTCAGGATCTCCGGGCTTTGCCAACACATCTCCGCGTGTGTCCACAATCGATATATTATGCGACTGCAGGCCAGGGACTGCTGCAGCAACAAGGTTGAGTATGGCCTGTATGGCTTCCTCAGATGCTGCCCCAGAGCGCCCAACATCCAACACTACACTTGCCTGTGAAGGATTGGTTTGAGTGGCGAAGAGATCTCTATGCGGAAGAACCAGATGCACTCGTACGTTGCGGACACCGTGAAGAAGGCGAATGGAACGCTCCAATTCACCTTCCATAGCACGTGTCTGATCTATTCCCTGCTCGAACTGGGTGCTCGTCAGTGTTCCGCTTTTGTCGAAAAGTTCATACCCAACAACACCACCACTCGGCAGCTTGTCTTTCGCAAGGAGAAGCCTTGCGCTGGCAACTTTATCCTTAGGGACATAAATACTTCTTCCATCATCGCTGGAAGTAGAGGGGATATGAGCCTTTGTGAGATCCTCGACCATCTCCGAGGCTTCATTCAGGTCGAGCTCGCCATAAAGAAGAGACATCGGGGCAGAACCACCCCGAATGGCGATAACGCCAATGGCAACGAGCAGAAGGACGCCCACCGCGCCAAGTGCTATGAGCTTCGTCCGTCCAAGGCCTTTTAGGCCGGCAATAATCTTCTGCATAAGGAGACTGTCTACCCGCTGCTAACTGCTAAATTCCAATCACAGAAAATCGCCATGATTGTATACTGTGACGTATCATCTGAACGCTTGTCGCTACCTTCGCGCACCAAGCAATAATACGGACGAAAACCCCGCAATGAAGGACAAAAGGCCTTCTCGCCAAAAAAAGCTGTAGGCGCGCTCATCCATCTTACGGAGGAGAATACTGAGAAGTTGGCGGAATCTGATCCACAGACATGTTCAGCCGTCTCGCATTCTGATCTTGCGTCAAACCTCTTGGCCCTTGGTATGTCTCTTTGGCCATGTTCGGCGTCAAATCAGGTCTGGCCCAGCAATCAACACCATTCCAGCTTTGAGTGCAGTAAGGCTGTGGCTGAGGGGGGCGCTCAACGGGCGCGCACCAATCTTCCCCTTGCGCCAGATAACCAGAATTACATTCGCGGCCAGTTATTTTCCGGGCTATCATATCAGGGGAACATGCAGACACAGAGAGCATCGCCAGCATCAGCGCACTCGCACTCACAACATGAAGTTTGTTCTTCATCTAAAAGGGAAACCTCACTGTCTGGAAGGTATTAACGGAGCTATTTGAGGCATTTGACCTTTTTTGGGAAAGGCTTTTTCGCTTGAAGACCCGCTGTGAGAGGGGAATGTCCTTACGCCGACCAAAAATTGAGAAATCAAGTTAACCCGATCGGGGGACATGTTGGCCATTATGGCGGACAAGTGTCGAGTGTCCATTTGGCTGGCAATACCCACAAGGATATGCGTATCCATAACATCAAAGATAGCAGCCGCCTGCCTCGGCGGCATTGCCTGATAGATCCCAACCAATCTTCCGGCTGCGTCCTTATCAATCATTTCCCTTGGAGGCTGATCTTTAGCGAGAGCATCAGAGGAAAGATGGAAGTCCCGCATTTTCGCTTGTAACGCCTGCTTCGCGGCATCCAAAATTCTCTTTCTTTCAGACAGACTTTGAGACGTAGGGTCGTCTATGCCATCCAATGCTGGTGGCGTAACTACTGGTTTTTGAGCGGGATCGCCACGCTCCTCACCGAATGGATCTGCTATCTTAGGTGCGGGAAGGACGGACCCCGGATAGAGCGGAGCAGCCGCGCAAGAAGCCCCCATACATGATGACCCAAGCCAAAGGGACAATACGCCACAGCCGAGCCATTTCAGCCCCAACCCTTGATTGCGCCCCACCCCAAAATTCCCAGATACAGACCATTCTGACATTTTCGATGTCTTACCATAAAAATGAGGCGGAATCTCAAAAAAAACCCGCCAATTTTGACATTGGCGGGCGGAGAACTAGCGCTAACCAGCACTAATAAGTCGATGTTAACCTTCGCCACCCACCTTGATAGCTTCCTCCTCCGGCTCTGCCTTTTTGGTCGGGGAAGGCGATGAGGAAGGCTTTTCCTGTGCGGACGGCGCTGCGCGGACGGGAGCTTCTACCACCGGGGCCGCAGGGGATACATCACCCAAGGAAACATTGGTGACGTTAAAAACCACATCGCCTTCAAGGCGAGCCTTCTCATCGATTGCAACGCCGACATCGCCCTGCATCCCGATAGTCGCATCCTGACAAAATGAACCTGCTGCGGCCACAAAGGTATTTGCGAAGGTTTTTGTGTCAGACATCTTACCTTGGAGCACAAATGCACCAACACGAACTTCGGATCGCGTAAGACTGCCATTTTCCGTGATGACGACGCTGTTAGCCCGGATCTTTGCGTCCCGCACATGCCCTGAAATGACAAGGCAACCTTCCACTTCCCCGGTCATTCCGGAAATTTCAAGACCCATGGGAATCTCGTAACGCGTCTCGCTCATATTTTTCGCCCTGTTCAAAAAAACAAACCGCACAAATCATCGCAAATGAGAAATGCAGGTTATATAGCAAGGATAATTAGTCCGACGATCTGTCCTGTCAAGTTTGCTGTAGCCTTTTTTTAATAATTTATCCTTGTCTAGAAAGGCAGCACACCATCAATGATCTGCTGCCCATACCTCGACTCCTGAAGCCGCGATAGCTGGCCTCTGCCGCCATATGAGATCCGAGCCTCAGCAATACGATCGTGCGTAACAACATTGTCTTCAGAGATATCCTGAGGACGCACCACGCCACTAATCATAATCTGACGAAGCTCACCGTTAACTCTCACTTCCTGTCGGGCCACTATTACGAAATTCCCGTTAGGCAGGACCTGGGTAATCGTGCCCCCCAGTGTCAACGTCACAGCATCAATGCGCCTAATTGAACCCGTGGCCGCATTCGCGCTGGAACTGCTCGTATTCAGTGCATCTGAATTCGTTAAATGTGAGAGCGCCTTCCCATGAAATCCGAGGAGACTGGGGATTCCAAAATCTTCCGATCCACTGCCGCTTGCCGTGGTGTTATTGGTGACGTTTGCGTTGTCGGCGACTTCCACTTTGATCGTAATAAGATCACCAACCTGCGAAGCCCTCTGATCCTTGAAGAACGCCTGGCTTCCCGGCCGCCATAAACTGCCAGCCTCGGTCGGAGGGGCCTGCAGAGGAGGCATCGGCATTGTGACTGGTCGATATTCGGGAGCCATAGTCGGATCTGATGTCTGGGTCATCCTGGGCGGGTGACCGATTTCGCTCATGGTCGACATCCCGGCCGTGCAGCCAGTCAATGCGCTTAGGGCGAGACATGCCGCAATTTTCAGAACGTTCATGCGAATCAACAGCCTCATTTACCTTCTACCAGCAGTGCAGAGACACCCAGCTTTTTTGCTTCACTTGAATCTGAGGAAATAGCCGTGGAGGCAGCATCAACAGTGACTTCCCCTGCCCCGCTGACTCTCCCATAGACGATCATCTTGCTTCCGAGATTCAGGGCGTGGACGAATTGAGATTTCCCCCCCTCCTCCAAGGCCCGACCTGTTGCTGCAAGGTGTATCCCCGGAGAACTGAAGGAGATCAGAACCGGGTCTCCGCGATGCACAAGCAAGGTCTTCCGGAGGTCACTGCTTAATACCGGCGTTCCCTCCGCCACAGGGTGAGAGAGGGCCATGCCCACAACATCATCTGGCGGCGGAACTGATCCTGGCACAAGGTTCCCAGAATAGGATTGATCAACATGCACGTCCCCATCCGCAATGATGTATCCAGCAGGGAAAGCTGAATTGTAAACCATTACAGGCTGCGCAATCTGCACCTCACCCTTTATCTGGACAGTGTCCTCTGCTTCAACGCCGGTAGGGTGCGACCTGTACGCTGTGGCGAAAAATTTTCCCGTCTTTTTGTCCCAGTTTACATCAGAAAGCACAAACGGCTCTTTATCGTCAGATGGGACGGTTATCGGCTTGAAGTTCCCGACAGATACGACTGCGCCCTCGCCAGAACCCCCAAGGCCACGCTTCACGAGGGAGGCTATATAATCACGCCCAACAACGTGCCCCGAGCGGGTCAGAGTAAGCATCACGGATGACGACTGGTCTTCCCAGTCCACACCATATTGATCGGCGATCGCGATAAGCTGATAGCCGCCTATCTGGATTGACTTACCCGGCGCAGGAGCAGGCCCCAACACACGGTTCTGTCCTGCTTCCAGTCCATCAAAGATATCGGAGAGAGAAACAGTTGGTGCAGAGATGTCTCCTGACGGACGCAGCGTGGCAGCCACAGCCGAATGGGCAGCCACCACCCCGCCAAGCATGCAGGCGATGGCTGCAGAGAGATATATCTTGCCGTAGGACGGCTTCTTGTCTGTCATTTTTACCTTAGGTCTGTTTGGTCAGCGTCTGAAGCATTTCATCAGAAGCGGTGATGGTCTTACTGTTCATATCATACGCACGCTGTGCCGTAATAAGATCCGTGATTTCCGTAACAGCATTAACCGCGGACTCTTCGACAAAACCCTGACGCAGATCACCAAATCCTGTGCTTTGTGGCGTGCCGACATTCGGATCACCTGAAGCCGTCGTCTCAGTGAACAGGTTCTGCCCCATGGCGGCCAGGCCATTTTCATTTTGGAAGGTAGTCAACTGCAACTGACCGGCGACCTGGGACGTGGTCTGCCCTGAGACCGTATACTGAACCTGCCCAGTCTGATCGACAGTAATATTTTCCGCGTTATTGGGAAGAGTGATATTCGGAACGACAGGATATCCGTCGGCCGTTACGATAGCGCCCGTTTCCGAAAGGGAGAAAGTCCCGTCTCTGGTGTAGGCATACTCCCCGCTTGGCAACAACACGCGAAAATAGCCACGCCCTTCAATAGCAAGATCGAGTGAATTGCTTGTCTGTGAGAGCGAGCCTTGCTCATTAATACGATAAATTGCAGCCGTTCTTACACCAAGCCCGACCTGCGCACCGGCAGGGACACGATATCCCGTATCCGAACTCATTGTGCCCACGCGCCGCTGATCCTGATACATCAGATCCTGGAACTCAGCACGCCGCCGCTTGTATGCCGTCGTCGTCATGTTGGCAATGTTGTGAGAGATAGTTTCCACATTGACAGTTTGAGCTTGCATGCCCGTGGCTGCGATATCGAGAGACCGCATCATATGCGCAGAATTCCTTCCGGATTGCCCACGCCCGGTTCTTCGGTCGTACGGCGTCTTATCGAAACAATTGGTTGAAAGCTAAGGAGTAGCATTTTTCTTAGCAAGACGTTTTTCTTACATGGATATTAATTTGTTTTAAATCATAAGGTTAGGTGGCTGATATAAAAAAACATTCAAAGTCGAGACCTCTATCCTTACACTTAGCAAGATCAAAATAACCATCGGACCAACCAGCCGGAGCGCCGCGTGGACAACACCAGTTATCTTTCTCTTTCTCGCATCGATGGCCTTACCAGAGCACTGGACGTCACAGCGAACAACCTCGCTAATGCCAGCACTGATGGCTTCAAAGAGTCTCGTGTTCAGTTTGCCGACTACCTTTCAAAACAAAAAGGCACCCAAGGCGCCGCAGGTGAGAAACAACTCCAGTACAGCCAAGATCGTGCGACTTATCATAATTTTGATCAGGGCGCGCTGAGACAGACCGGCAATACTCTAGATCTCGGCCTGAATGGCGAAGGCTATTTCACCGTAAGAACAAAGAACGGAATACGTCTCACCCGGAATGGGCAATTCCTCAGATCAGATGACGGCACCATTACTGACAGCGCTGGCAACCCCCTATTGGATCAGGAAGGCCGCAACATCAGGATGGATCCAGAAGAAGTCATGGAACCTCTCTCCATTTCTTCGGGTGGAATTATCTCCACGAACCGCAATGGTGCGCTTGCGCAAATAGCGGTCGTTAACGTCGAGAATCAAAACACCCTGAAGGCGGAGGGGAGTGATCTCTATAACCCGACCACTCCGACGACGGCGGTGGCAAGCCCGGAAATCCGTCAGGGAATGCTTGAAGCCAGCAACGTGAATGCGGTGCAGGAAACGACCGAAATGATCAGAATACAACGCGCCTATGATCTGAATTTCCAGGTCGTTCAAACTGAATCAACCAGGCAGCTAGACGCTATCAGCAAGATAACTTCAGAGCCGAACGTCTAATTCCCCTCCGTCCGTTAACCTCTTTGTAGCAATCTTCTCTTACACAAGAATGACCACGCAAGGTTTGTTTCATCTTTGCCTTACGTGAAGGCAGAGCAGTTCATGTGAACTGGACATAATTTGAGGACGTTACGATGGGCCTGAATGCTTCACTATCCATTGCCAACAGCGGACTGCACAGTATCGAATCTCAGCTTGCTGTGGCATCGGAGAATGTGTCGAATTCCGGCACGCCCGGATACGTCCAGGAAACTGCAGTGGTTAATTCTGCCGTAACTGGAGGGGTCGGAGCTGGGGTCAGAAATGGCAATACAGCTCTCTCTGTATCCCCCTTCCTTCAGAAAGCCCTATACACGCAGAATGCGGAGGTGTCGGGCCTGACGGTGGAGAGCAATTCACTGGCAAGCCTTTCCGCCGTCCAGGGAACAACCACATCATCGTCTGACAGCTCAGGCACAGATTCCACCGCAAACACACTGACTGATCTCCTTCAGAACGTGTCGAGCGCGTTGACTTCGCTAACAGCTACGCCCGACCAAAGCGCCTCTCAGGCGTCCGTCGTCTCTTATGCGCAGTCATTGACCGACAACATCCACACACTGGCCAGCGTGTATCAAACACAGAGGCAATCGGCTGAGGATAGCATTGGCACAGCCGTTTCTGGTGTAAACACGGACCTTACCTCAATCGGCCAGATCTCTCAGAAAATTATGGCAGTTAAAGCCGGTGGTGGGGATACCGCGTCTCTCGAAAACCAGAGATACGAGGCCATGAATGATCTGTCCAGCAAGCTCGGGGTCCAATACACCGAGAAGTCAAATGGAGATATGGTTGTTCGAACACAGGATGGCACCATCATCCCTACTCGGCCAGATCAGATCAATCAGAACGATTCAACTCAGAAACTTCCAAGCTCCACGTGGCCACTTATCACGTCATCTGAGAACATCAGCAGCAGCATGTATTATAAGGCAGGAGATGCGCAGTCCATTCCTGGGATTATGCTGGGCGATAAAGATATTACCAGTCACCTGACTGGAGGCACGCTTGGGGCAAACATCACGCTCCGTGATGAAACCTACCCCAAAATGCAGGCTCAACTAGATTCCTTCTCTTATACCCTGATAAATCGCTTCAGTAGCGCCGGCCTCCCCCTCTTCACCAATGGCACATCCTCCCCACTCTCAGGCGACACCCAGAAAACCACGCCTAACGGAATTGTCGGCCTTTCATCGGCCATTTCAGTCAACGCGACTTACGCCGCCAAGCCTTCTCTACTGACGACGGATGCAAGCGGGAACACTGGTGTCACCTCAACCATAACCAGCGCATTACAGAACGCTTTCGGGACTTCGACTGACGACACAACAGGTGCAATGTCCTCACCGACGTCAAAGCTCGGCCCCGACGGAGGAATCTCGATCAGCTACTCAGGCTCGCAAGGACTTAGTGAACTGGCAACTTCCCTGACGACTGATCAGGCCAGTGTGATTGCCAATGCGAGTTCAAACCTGACGTCGGCCACATCCATGAAAACAACCTTATCGACAAAAGTGGCCAACGTCTCCTCCGTCGATGTGAACAGTCAGATGGCTGACGTGGTTACGCTTCAGAACGCATACACTGCCAACGCGAAAGTCGTTTCAGCAGTGCAGTCGATGTTCAGTGCACTGCTTGGCGCGATCAATTAAAACAAGTCGAAATATCTCAGGGAAATAAGCAATGACCGGCTCGATAGGTTCTTACGGCGCATCGGGGGCGTCTGTTATCCTGACATCAGGCATTAAATCAATCACAGACGCGCAGACAGCAATTGCCTGGGAGGTCTCGGAGGGCACGACTTCACAGACAATTGCCGGACTGGGAGACTCTGCTCATGAGGCCGTCTCGCTAAGCCCTAAAATTGGTCAGATTAGCGCCGTACAGGGCAACCTATCGTCCGCGCAGGGGCGCCTGTCGAGCACGTCTACCGCTCTGAACCAAATCGTGAAGATCGCACAAGGGCTTTCCACACAGGCTCTGTCCACAGAAGAAACTCAAAGCGGAGATAGCACAAGCTTTTCCACCCTATCTGACGAGGCACAGTCGGCTCTGACACAGCTCGGAACCATTCTGAACTCCACCGATGGCAACGGTTATATTTTCTCTGGCTCCAACTCTTCAGATAAGACCGTCCCAGACCCATCCGGCCTGAGTTCCGGAGCGCTGGCGGCCAAGATATCCTCTTTGGTCTCCGGACTGACAGATGACAACCTATCTGACGTTATCTCAGGGGCCACAGACGCAGCCGCTGACAATTCAGCAGGAACCAGCGTCTTTGCAGGGAGCCTTTCAGTAAGCGGATCGAGTGCTGCGGATCTGACGAAGTCCGTAGTGACCGGGACTGATGGTAGCACCACCCAAATCGGGGTCGTGGCCACACAAGGCGGAACAAAAACTTCAGATTCCACAGGATCGCCAATCAGAGATCTGGTGCGTGACCTCATGATCCTTTCCTCAACCAAAGGAATGACATCATCCACTCCTGGAGCTAACCAACTTCTCCAAAATCTCCATACGTCACTCACCACTACAGCCAACAAGGTGATTGACATGACGACTGGCGTGGGCGTCACCCAAAACAGCCTCACGAGCAGATCAACCACCCTCTCCAGTGCCCAGCTCATGATGAAAGAGCAGATGACAACGAATATCGGGGCCGATCTTGCGACGGTGTCTTCTCAGTCAAATACTCTCCAGGCCAGCCTCAAAGCCACCTTTATGCTTATCACAGATATGAAGGGCATGACATTAGCCAACTATCTTTGATTGTAAGGGTCTTTGGTCGGGCGGCCTATTGCTCATTTGGGGGGCTACAGCCCATCCCACGCCCCCTAGATCCCGGATTACATTCCCATTAAACCTTGCCCCTCAAGGTCGAATTTAACTCTTCCATTGAGAACGAAGAGAATATCCTTTAACACCTAAGGAAAATTCACGGGGCAAGGCGTAATGAGCGAAAGCATTTCCACACCAGAGGTTGACGACGAAACCACCTCCCCTCCCCTTTCTCAAAAAGGGAAGTCCAAAAAAAAGCTTATCATTCTTCTTGGCGCAGTAGTCCTTCTGGGGGCCGGGGGCTATGTAGGTTGGTCGAAAAACCTTCTTCCGCTGGCAGGTCTGAAGAAAGAAGCAACCAAGGACGAGAAGGCTGCGCACGCAGCCCTTACTCCCCCAGTTGTATTGAGTATTCCCTCCGCGACTGCCAATCTTGACAACGGCAATGGTCGGGTCGTTTACGTCAAAATGAGCGCCTCCGTTGAAATTTCAGGCACGCAGAACAGTCCGGAACTGCAATCTCGCATTCCGGAAATTGAGGATATATTCCAGACATACCTGCATGAGACACGGCCTCAGGATCTTCGTGGGAACGGGTTTTACAGGTTGCGTGAATCACTGCTGCGGCGACTGAGAGCGGATCTGTCCCCTTTAAACGTCACGAACCTTTATATCACCGAATTCCTCACGCAGTGACTGGAACGATTTCACGATGGCTGATTTGAAAGACAATATGGAAAATGGTGAGCCGGACGGCGTGGAAGGCAACGTCCTTGACCAGGACAGTATCGACAATATGTTCGGGGGGGCATTTGACGGCCCGGCGCTGCCAGAAGAAAGTGGCCTGGAGCGCATGGCTAAGGCAGGTTTCGTTGCTTATCCGCGCCTGCCGATGCTCGATAGTATTTTCGATCGCCTGACACGCCTTCTCTCCGTAAGTTTGCGCGGGTACACCAGCGACACTGTCGACGTGACAATCGATAGTAAGAATTCAATGCGGTTCGGGGACTTCATGGAGAGGGTCCCCTCTTCATCCATGTTCGCCATATTCAGTGCTGAACAGTGGGAGAGCTACGGGCTTATCGTAATTGATTCCGCTCTTTCCTATGCGCTTGTCGACGTCATCCTGGGGGGGCAAAACGGATCAAAGGTATCCGCAAAAGTTCCAGAGAACCGACCGCACACTCAGATAGAAAAAGATCTGATTGAAAAAATTCTGAACGTCACACTCCAAGATTTTTCGGAAGCATTTTCCCAGGTCTGCGAGATCGACTTTAAGCTTGAACGAATGGAAATCAGCTCAAGCTTTGCTGGGATTGCTAGGCACTCGAATGCGGCAATCATTACCAGATACCACATCGACTTATCGCCAGAGCGGCGCGGAAATCTGGATATCGTTTTCCCTTATTCCTCTCTGGACTCAGTTCAGGGCAAACTATCTCAGCAGTTCATGGGGGAAAGCTTCGGAAAAGACACGATCTGGGAAGATCATCTAGTCTCTAAAATCAAGGCAACCGACATAATTGTCGATGCTATTTTCAAAGAAAAAGATTTCCCTCTTGGCGAAATCATGAATCTCAAAAAAGGCTCGACCCTTGTCTTCCCCCACACTGCCGGGACTCCCTTCCGGGTGCGCTTGCAGTGTGACAACACTCCGCTGTTTGAAGGAGAAATGGGAAAAGACGGCAGCCAAATGGCTGTTAAGGTCACCGAACGGCTCATCCCACCCGAAGACGCCCTTCTCTCCGCGGAAGATTTCTCAAGCATAGGCTTAGCTCCGGGCGACGCCCCCTCCATGAAGAACACTGTACCGCCTTCTTCAAACAACCCCTCATAAGAAGATCGTGTGAATGATTAACCTTGTTATTCAAAATCTGCAGACAATTGTAAGCGTCGCCACTTGCCTTGTGATCCTTATCGGGTTGCTGGGAGGCCGAAAAATTACGAAAGCCCTGAAAGAACTGAAATCGGTCCAGCCTGCGGTACAGACCCTCGTACAAAGCCTGGACAACGCCTCGGATGAAGCGAAAGCGAACATTGATGCCCTCCATTCTGCGGCCAAAACCGGTGGGAAAAAACTCACTGACACATTAAATTCCGCCGGTATCGTTTCAGAAAATCTTGAGGATGCTCGAAACAGCGCAGCCCAAACCCTAAAGTCACTCAGCGAAAGGGAGGATGCCTGTCTTCAAACGATGATAGACCTTCGGGGCACGATAAAAAACTCAGAAGAAGTTAAAGCCTCATTGGCTTCGACCATCGAGGAGGCAGAGAAGGCTCGGCGGGCTTTTACCCCGCCTATGGCCTCCCTTAAGGATGACAGCGCACCAGAAGAGTTGGAAGATATTACGACCTCTGAGACGATCAATGCCCCCTCGTCACCTCAGCCTGAAGCGCCGCCAAATCAGGAGAGCGCGGCTCATTTGGATGATGAGACGCCCGCTTTGGGAAGCACGACTACTGCAGCCGAACAGCCAGACACCTCAGCAATGGCTGAGGCCGATATGGACAGTCACGAAGAAACAGTTGCCTCCCATGCGGAGGAGGACGCCGCACCCGTCAAGAGCGCTTCGGAGACCATTGAGGCCGAAGACACGCCTCATGTAGAAATTCCTGTTGACGCAGAAGAGGCGCCCATTACCTCTGAGGAAGACACTATGAAGAAAACTGCCTTCCTGGACGTCCTGCCAACGGCCACTCCCACGGCGCTATCCAAGCCGCGCCCCTATCTTAAGGCTCTTCACTCTTCAGAAAATGAGTTGGAGGCTGCCTTTGACCCGGCCTGATGCATCCTACTTCTTCTCCATCGAAGGGATAGATGGTAGTGGCAAGACTACGCAGTGTCGATCTGTGAAAGAGCGTCTTTTGGCTCTGGATCTCCCCGTAATCCAGACGCGCGATCCCGGCGGCACGGCTGCCGGGGAGGCGATCCGAAACCTACTCCTGTTCGAGAAAGCTGATCTTTCAATCACTGCCCAAGTCCTTCTCTTTTTTGCCGCCAGAGACCAAGCGCTTAATGAGGTTATTCGGCCATCTCTGTTGGATGGCAAAATAGTCATGACTGATCGCCACACACTCTCCACCCTGGCTTACCAGGGATATGGACTGGCTAAGGGGGACGAAGGCACTTTAGAAATGATCAGCACGCTGGATAGGACTATGCCTGTACGCCCGGACATTACATTCTGGCTCGACGTCCCTGTATCTATTAGCTCCCAACGAACAGAAGCGAGGAACGCTGGCAGCGATCGCCTTGAAAGCAACGGAGCAGATTTCTTTGAGCGTGTACGAACGGGATACAGCGAAGCATGGAAGAAAAATCCGGAAAGGATTATTCGGATAGATGGGACTAAGGAGCAGTCCTTAATCACCCTTGAAATAATGTCTATCCTTAAACAAAGTATGGCCGAGAAGGCTATTCTATCCGCATGACGGCTAGGTTCTTAAGCCTGTGAAGAAAGGTTTAGTCGAGCGCGCAAAATTGCTTCAAACTTCCTTTTTAATCTTGGCATAAGGGCAGCAAGCATACAAAAATTCGTTTCGTATCTTTTAAAAAGCACTGATATGTCAACGACAAATATTGACATTGATATTTTATTGAAAAAATATCTAATCCATTAATAATCTTGTAGCAAATGTATTGTTTAACCTGTGTGTCATTAAAACTTCCGGCCCCACAGATGGGCAGGGAAATTACGGAGCACACACGTGACCCTTTCCATTAACACCAACACTTCTTCAATGGTTGCCCTGGAAACTCTGTCCGCCACGGGCAAAGAGCTTTCCGCCACAGAAAACGCCGTCTCCACCGGCAAGAAAGTCTCCACTGCTGCTGACAGCCCGGCCGCCTTCGGCATCTCTTCTCAGATCGGTGGCGACATTGCTGGTCAGAGCGCTGTCAACGACGGTCTGAGCTACGCGAGCCAGGTTGTCTCTTCAACAACGACAGCGGCCAACAGCATCATCTCCGTCCTGCAGAGCGTTCAGAACGCTGTGACCGGCCTGGAAAACAACGAGGGCAATACGACCTCTCTGGGCCAGATCAACGACGAACTGAACGGCTACATGAAGCAGATCGACACGATCGCTCGTGACGCCACAGTGAAAGGCATCAACCTGCTGGCCACCAGCACGAAAGATGGCCTTGGCATCACCGCCACAAACATGACGTATGTCACAGGCCTGCAGGGCGACACGCAGACGATCAGCGGATTTACCGCCTCCATCGTGGCCGATACCGGCGCGTCCGGCACAGCCGGTTCTCTGACCGACGCTCTGGGCCTGACCACCGGCAGCACGGTTGGCGTCAACCCGACATCCAACCTGTTCCTGACCGGCACAGGCGCCTCCATCGCGCTGGCCGGCACGGGCGGCGGCGCTGCACTGATCGACCTGGTGAAGAACGCCATCACGGCTATGACGAACGTCACGTCTCAGCTCGGCTCGAACTCCAAGATGATCACGCAGATGTCTTCTTTCGGCCAGGCTCAGGCTGATGATCTGACGGCTGCTTCCGGCGCCCTGACCGACGCGGACATGTCCGCTGAAAGCGCAAAACTGACCTCTCTGCAGACGAAGCAGTCTCTGGGCATCAAGTCCCTGTCGATTGCCAACAACTCTTCGCAGAACATTCTGTCCCTGTTCCAGTAATCACTGCTGGCCGGCGCGGTCGCCTCAGGGTGACCGCTGCAGGACTAAGAACGCCTCCGGTTACGGGGGCGTTTTTTTATGGGAACAATCCGACAAAAAAAACCGAGACCATTGGCCTCGGCTTAGGAACTCAGCCTCAAAGTTATTTGAGTTCAATTCTTCATCAATGATATGGATCGCGCCAGCATTGACCTCGAAACCTGCATTGTATTGAGGTTTGCCTGATAAGAGTGCTGCGCGTCATGCGTATCCATTATCTCAACCATTGGGTTCACATTCGGCATTTTGACATACCCGTTCTCGTCTGCCCCTGGATGCGATGGATCATAACGCATCTTGAAGTCTGACTGGTCTTTCCCGATCTCCTTCACCTTAACGGAAGAGACGCCGGTCGAGCGGTCGAGGACATCCTTGAATGTTATAGTTTTCCGCCGGTAAGGGTCCCCTCCGGGGGAAGATGACGTCGTTTCTTCATTCGCAAGGTTCTCCGCGGCGATACGCAGCCGAGCAGATTGCGCGCTCATTCCACTGGCTGAAATGCCTATCGTGTCAGAGAAGTCCATTCCCTACCTCCGTTGTAGCTATGATCATTGAGATGAAGATCCAAGCACCGTTCCGAACATGCCCATATAACGGCTATAGGCCGCCGTCGCCAGACGATGCTGATCGTTAGTGTCGGCTATTTTTTCCAACTCGTTCTCCAGGACAACATGGTTCCCATCGATAGATGATGGGCCTCCGACATTATGTGAGCCAGACTGCCCGCCATGGCCTGCCATATGCCCCGGCTCTGTCTGCGCCAGAGTCACTTCCTGGTGCGAGCTAAGAACGCCGTGGAACGATGAAACGTCTTTTGGAACGTAGTTGGGTGTGGTGGCATTGGCGATATTCCCTGCAAGTACAGACTGTCTGTTCTGGAGCCAATGCATTTTTCTTTCTGCCAGGCGGAGGAGATCAGTCCCCCCCACCTTCTGCTGCATCATAGGAATCGGATCAGCCATCTACTGCCCCCTGAATTTAGAAGTTTCCATCAATTCACGGACACGAGAAGGCGAAACATTTTCTCAGTTTCGCTGTCGAACTGCCGGTCCCCTATCCGATCAGATATCCACTTTAAAGCCCCAACATCCCCCGCCCGCGAGGCGTCAGAAGCAAACCTCAAGGCAAGCAGTTGCTGGTCGACGGTCATAGCCCCCTCCGCGGGGATTTGCGCCTCGACTATTTTCCTTACGTCAGAGACCGCGGGCGACCATTCTTCTCGGCTTTCGTGGATGCGGCCGCGCATATCTGCCGCAACAGCATTGTTGTCGCCATTGAGAAGATACAGAGAAATCTCAGGTTTTCCGGATGACAATGCAATTCGCGCCGCGACTCTATTCCTGCCAGAGACTATTTCGGGCGGCAGGTTACGCGCTCCCGTGTTGGCAAGCGCCTCTGACGCATCATTGAGCATGCCTCTCTGGATAAATGCATCAGCCAGCCCTTCACCAGCAATGGCCCTATCTGCTTCGGAATCGATCATTGGGATGGCATCAGAAAATGCCTGCGTGGCTTCATCTGCAAGTCCAAGGTTCAGAAGCATCCGCCCGTAATCAGTAAGGACAGTGCCTTTTTCAATGCCGGGGGCCATATCCGCTATATGGGCGCGTAACATTGCTGCGCTCTGAAGAAGTGCATTCTGCGACGCGCCATGTGACGTTATATTGTCCATGGCCTCACGCGCGATGCCTGCCAGTGTGGCATAGAGCTTAGGAGCAAGTGACGGGTCAACCTGTCGAGACGGAGATCTCTGCGCGAGATCTATTGCCCCCAAGGCTTTTTCCCATTTCCTCTGCGCCATATAAACATCTGCCTGAAGCAAGCGTGGCACGCCTTCCCTCCCGGCCAGCCTGGCGTCCGGAATAATACTTCCATACATCTCTGCCGCTGTGTCAGGTGATATCAGGCCGCTATCCACATCCATAGATATCTTTTTCTCAAGAGCCTTCTCCGATACGACCGGGTCCTTGTCCAAGGCCAGATTGTTTATTTCGGAGTGTGCAGCATCCTTTTTACCATCTTGCAGGTCCGCGATTGCGCCTGCAAACTTATAAGCGGCATCATCGGTAGGCATGGATTTAAGAGCAGCCCTATCTGCTGCTGTGCCATACCGAGCAATCTCCTCTGATACACCTGGCAGGATAGCGCTCCTCAATGGCTCCGGATAGTTAAGGAGGCGTTCAAAATCTGTTGCGAGATAGTGAGCCGCATCCTGGTCCCGTCCGCCCAGAGCAGAGTAATAGATGCCCCTCCATACCTGGGTCGCTCTCTTATCCCCTTCAGGCCAGGCGCCATCTAGCAGGGATGCTCCATCCATGTTTCCGTTCATCAATTCAACGGCCCCTAGGAAAAAGCGAACATCTGGCTTGAATGCTTCTTCCGGGTCATCTTCCAAAGCCACAGTCATTATCGCTCTGGCGTCGGGGAATGCCCCTAACGAAAACGCGGCGCGCGCCGCTTCAATCCTCTTCTCAAAGCGCTTGGCTGGCTCTGAATCAGCGGCATCAATGATGGCCTGACGATAACGTTGCTCCAACTTCTGTGTCGGAAGATTTTTAAGACCAAGCCATTTCAGATCCACATCACTCGCAAATACAGCCTCGGACGGATCCGGAAACTGCTTGCCCGCGACCGATAGGACATCCCCCAGCGGTCCCGGTTTGATTTCGACTTTCGGCGGAGCATGATCATCAACAACGACACCTTCCAGCGACGGCCAGACGTCATAGTCTTTGCTCTTACGAAGGGAGAGCATGCCGCCATCATCAGCGGCGGAAGTTCCGATCAGAAGAGGCGCTCCAGATGCGGGATCCTTAATCGCAAGGACACGACCAGGCCGCCGCATAGGGAATAGAAGTCCCTCGGGAACAATACGCGGATTGATTACGCGCCTGTCACCATAGTCATTGCCCGGCGGCTGTTCATCACCAAGAACCCAGCCATTACTTTGCTGAGAAAGGTAAAGGCGCCTCGTATCAGGAATGCGAACAGAGACCAGTGTAGCATCTGCGATTGTATCGACAGATAACGTCGAGAAAATACCATCGCCTCGGAGGGCAGAAGTATCCATGGGCTCTGCGCTGTCAATGACGATAACGAGCCGATCGCCACTCTGATAGGCAGCAATCCCCATCCGGGAGGGCACTGGCAAAAGAATACGACTATGGGACATTTCTGGAGGCGCACTGGTCTCAGCGAGAATTTGCGTGCCTTTTTGCGTCCCAGATTGTTCTTCTGGGGTTTGTGCAGAGGGCGGCAATGCACTGGCAGTGCCTGCCTTAGCCGGGATTAGCTTGCGGGAATTACGCCGTGCTCGGTCGTTCTCAGGCACACCTGCATTGGGGGGTATTTGACCGGTGCCTTTGCCTACCACGCGCGCACGCCAGCCGGGGGGCAAACCCTTCAACAATAGATCGCCAGACAGATCACTCTGAAGAGAAGCTTTCGCTTCACTCGCACCTTTCTGCGTCCCCTCCGTCACTGAAGGCGTCACTGAAGGGTTAGATTTGATCTGCTGCCTCTGTGTCCGCGACTTGTGTACACTTTTCCCAGAAGCCTGAGTAACTGATGAAGATGATATGGTAGGCTGAGGCAAAGATTGCGCTCTACTCTCGACCGTACCTAAGCAGGTAGAAAACACCGCTGACGTAAAGAGGAGGGCAACCCTGAGAGAAGACTTCAGTCTTTTCTCATTACTGATCACATAAGCGGACCCTTCGCCTCCAGCTTTCATCAACTAAACTTCCTCATAGATCCACATCGAAGCGATCAGATTTGTAACGGAACGGGCCGCATCGATAACGAAACACGGCCCGACGCAATTCTGTTTGATAAACAGTGCCCTTAAAATGGCACCGCCTGATTAGTTGAGAAGATCCGCAAAACTTGCTGTTGCAGAACCTTTTTCAGGCTTGGAAACGGACCGCACCACCTGGCCGGTCGCATCAAACTGCATAGCTGCAGTCGAGCCACCAGAATGATGGCTTGAAATCCCCATTTTTCCGGCGATGTGCTCAGGCTTGACACTGGCACGGGCCGTTTTCGCCGCGTTAGCAGTCTGCTGTCTCATGATGGTTGCGATCTGTGAGGCCGCTGATACTTCTGACATCTCTTTCGCTTTCGTTATGGTCACGACAAACCTCTCTCCGCAAAGAGATGGCTCTCCCAGAAATACGTCATCGTCAGTGCCCGTCCAAGGCCTTTTTAATTCTTACCCCTTAGAATTTTACGCAAGGATTAAAATTAGACTGGCTTTCATGATGGTCGACCATTAATAAGCAATTAGCAATTAGCAATTGGCACCTAAGGCCTACCCTGACAGTGGTGATATCAAAGGCCTTATACGTCGGATCGGAGATAACAGATTATGACGACCAGCCCCATTCAGCACCTTAATGCAGGGAACGCGTATAGCGCAGGAATGAACCTTGGCGGCAACACCGCAACGGGGGCCGGTGATAGCGTTACGAGTTTCAGTAGTGTTCTGAAGAGTGCCATTTCCGGCGCGATAGACACTGGCAAAACAGCCGAAACCCAGACTGCTATGGCTCTGTCAGGTAAAGGCAACATCTCAGATGTGGTCGCCTCCGTTGAAGAGGCGAAGCTGACAGTCCAAGGTGTGACCGCGATCAGAGACAAATTTGTCGGAGCGTACAAAGAGGTTATGAGCATGACGGTCTGAGGATTATCGATGAGTGCCGGCATCGATGTTCAGGAGATCCTGAGGCAAACCCTGATCGTGACAGTGAAGTTAGGTGCCCCCTCGCTTCTAGCTTCGCTGGCCGCAGGTGTCATGGTTTCACTCTTCCAGGCGACCACGCAGGTTAGTGAGGCGACATTATCATTCGTACCTAAATTCGCAGCCTCCATGGCGGCTCTTATCCTCACCGGATCATTTATGTACGCAACGCTTCACACATACTCGACCATGCTTTTTGATCAATTGATCAAGGTCGGGGGATCGTAATTGGCTTCAGTCCCTGACTTTTTTGGCTCTCCAGACCTGGGCATGCCTAACGGCTCTCTGGAAATCCTTTCTGCAACATTCGCTATAGTTCTATGCCGGGTCAGCGCTATCGTTATGACCTCGCCTGGCCTGGGCGAGACAACATCCCCTAAAACAGTCAGGGCTGGGATTTCTCTCGCCATTACCATCACCCTGCTTCCTGTGGTGCAGGGGAAAATGGGAGTGGCAGCGGGGGAAGCTATCCGCATGCCCGCCATGGCTATCGCCATAGTTGCCCAAGAACTGTTATGCGGCGCTTTTATCGGCTTCCTTGCTAGGCTGATCGCTATGTCACTGGCCATTTCCATGCAGATAGTGTCCGTATTTACTGGAATGAGCAGTATCGTCCAGCCAGATGCCCAACTCGGCGCATCAAGCACCGCTATCAGTCATATGGCAAACACCTTGAGTCCTGTGATCCTTTTGACCACAGGGCTGTATGCACTCCCACTATATGCCATATCGGGGTCATATGATCTTTTCCCTCCTGGGCATATGACCGAGTTCATGGTCAGCGACATGGCAAAAAGTATTTCTCAGTGTGTCGCAGAGACTTTTGGCATCGCAATGCAACTTTCAGCTCCGTTTATCCTAATAGGGACACTCTGGCCGGCTATGCTTGGGGTTCTCAACCGCCTAATGCCATCAATCCAAGTCTATTCCACAGCCATGCCCGCCCAGATCCTTGGGAGCCTCCTGCTTCTCGCAATGCTGATTGAGGTCACGACTGGAACTTGGCAGGAGCAAATTTCCGACATACTCCGCTCATTACCAGGAATTCTGCCGGCCTAACTCACAACCAGATAGAAGACGCGCTATGGCAGACGAAGGAGGCAGTGGCGAGAAGTCACAAGCCCCGACAGCACACAGACTTAGGAAAGCCCGAGAAGAAGGCAATATTGCCCAATCGCGCGAATTCGTGCTCCTAATTTCTCTCGGTGCCTTCATTTTAGTGTTCATGGCAACGGCCGGCAATTCCGCCAAGGATTTTACAGCCGCCGTTCAGCGCATCATCATACATTTCGGCGAAGTTTCGGATGATAGCTCCTCTATCTATAATTTCGGCTGGCAAATCGCCAAGTGCGGACTAAATCTGGGCTTGCCCCTCATGGCGGCTGGCGCATCTACCACATTAGTCTTCGGGCTTCTGCAAACTGGCTTCCTTTTCCGACCAGAAGCCCTGACGCCTGACCTCAAACGCCTGTCTCCCATGAAGGGCATTAAAAGGACATTCAGCGTCAATAATCTCGTGGAACTCCTGAAGGGTCTGGTAAAGATAGCTATCTTTGGGTGCATCCTTTATGGGGTCGCCTTGGAAACTATTCGCATATCGCCCGAGAGTGAGCGGTGGAGCTCTCTGCATCTAGCTTCCGAGCTGGAGCATTGGTTCATATATTCAACACTCCTCGTTCTCGGTATTCAGTGCATAATAGCTTTGGCAGATGACCTCTGGACGCGATATCACAGGATGTCAAAACTCAAAATGAGTTTTCAAGACATCAAAGATGAAGTCAAACAGACCGATGGCGATCCTTACGTAAAGTCTCGCATGCGGCAGATCAGAACGCGCCGCTCCAGAAGGCGCATGATGAAAGCAGTAAAAGAATCAACGGTCGTCGTGGTAAACCCAACGCATTATGCTGTTGCCCTTCTCTACAGCAAAACTTCCGGAGGGGCACCGCAGATCGTAGCTAAGGGCATGGATGACCTGGCTGCCAGAATCCGTGAAACGGCAGGTGAGGCTAAAGTTCCCGTTGTCTCAAACCCCCCGCTCGCAAGATCACTTTATAAGTTGCCTTTGGACACTGAGATCCCAGAAGAATTCTGGAAACCTGTGGCCGCAATCATTGCCTACGTCGTGAAGCTGAAAACACCTAAGCGTATGCACAAACCCTAAGAATTGGAATTCAGCGCAACACTCAGTCAGTGTCACGTTTGAAGTTCTCTTTCTAGTTCGCTCATTTCTAGTATTAATATTCCATAAATATCTGGTTAATCAATCCTTGCTTTTGGGAATCTGATCGCTATCCCATTTGTAAAGGAACATCCAATGCGCATTGCCTCCGACCCCGGCGGCAAAAGTCTGGAACAGGGATCAATACTCTATGAGCGGTGTTTTCAACGCACTTCAAACGGCTGTTAGCGGGATTAGCGCACAGTCTGACTCTTTCACGAACCTTGGCAACAACATCGCAAATAGTCAGACCACTGCTTATAAAGCCAACAGCACCGCGTTCCAGGATTTCGTCTCAGGGAATCTCAGCGGCTCATCACAGTCTCAGGCCAATTCGGACTCTGTAGCTGCCGTGACAATACAGCACGTTGATAATGAGGGCACTGCCACGGCCAGCACTGATAGCCTGGCCATGGCGATATCAGGCACCGGACTTTTTAACGTTTCCAAGCCGATCAGTGCAACGAATGCCTCCACAGCCACCAATTTCTCCACGCAGCAATACTACACCCGGAATGGCGAGTTTTACGAGAATAAGAGCGGTTATCTCGTAAACACCTCTGGGTATTATCTTGACGGATACACTGTCGATTCAAGCGGCTCTCTCGGGAATAAGCTGACGCCGATCAATGTCTCCGGCATCACGTTCAAGCCGACACAAACCACGCAACTGACGCTTTCCGCTACGGTCGGGAAGTTGCCCACAGATACCGCCTCAGCGGAAAGCTACACACCTCAGACCTACACTACCGCCCCGGTCACCACCTACGACGCTTCTTCTAACCCCCACAAGGTCGCAGCGTCCTGGACCCAAAGTTCTTCAAACCCGCTTGTGTGGAATGTCTCCGCTTACGACGCTGACGGAACCGGCACCATTGCGCCCAATAATTATCAAGTGACTTTCGACTCATCTGGAGATCTGGCCTCTGTCGTCGATAGCTCAACCGGAAAAACAGTTGGCTCAACAATCTCAGGCGCTTCCGTCGGCATTCCGATCACTGCCAATTATGGTGATAACCACACCCAGACGATGACATTAGATCTGGGGACGATAGGCGGCACTAGCGGCACAACAATGGCGGCCTCGAACCAGACGGCCTCCACCAGTCAAGCTTCAGCCCTGACCGTTTCCGGCACAACACTCACAATGCCAGCGGGAACGCAAATAGGGACGACGACGGGCAGCAATCAGTCTTACATGACCACACCCGTGGAGATTGGAGGGACACCTGTCGCTGAGAAATGGACTCAGACCTCCTCGTCGCCTGCAACGTGGTCGGTTCAGACGATCAATCCCTACGACGCATCGTCTTCCGCGGTATCAAGCCCCACCCACAGTGTGGTGTTCAACACAGATGGGTCCGTGAAGACCTTCGACGGCGCAGCCCCCTCCTCCCCCCTTACCTCAACGGCCACGGTCAACGGCACCGCCTACACGGTCGATCTCTCAGGTGCATCCCTCTCAACAAATTACGCACTCGACCAGGACACCACATCATTAACCACTGATAGCGTTGCAAGTGGCAACTACGAAGGTGTCTCCATCGAAAGCGATGGGTCGATCCAGGCTCAGTTCGACAACGGCTACAGCCAACTTATCGGAAAGGTCGCATTGACCACATTCCATAATGAGAACGGGCTGCAGGCCGTAGACGGGCAAGCTTATCTGGCCACTTCTAAATCGGGTGACCCTGAAACGGGGGTTGTCGGAGAAAATGGTACCGGCACGCTTTCTGTCGGCTACACCGAATCCTCAACGACAGACCTCACATCAGACCTGTCTGCACTGATTGTCACCCAAGAGGCTTACACGGCGAACACGAAGATAGTCACTACGGCCGATACACTGCTGCAAACAACCATCGGAATGAAGCAGTAATTCCGGCGCAAGACCTACTGACAATCTGAATCGGCGTTAAGCATTAAAAAGGCCCCGCTCCATTTGAGCGGGGCCTTTGTGCATAGAGCCGCAGATCCGGCCTCAACTAGACCTCTACGGGAGCTCGATCAAATTCCAGAACAAGGTTTGTTAAAACTCCTGACTGATCGACTAGCTTGTCACAGCTTTCGGTCATCTTATTCGCCTGTTCCACAGATTGATTGGCAGACTGGTTGAGACGTGAGGCCACTTCATGATTTGCACGAGCACCAGAACTTTGGGTCTTCATTGCCTCATCGATTCTAGCCACCACATCACGAACCACACCGACACCGTCTTCAATATCCGACAGTACCACCTTGGTCCTACCGGCGGATATTTCGGCAGAGGTAATACTTTCTTGGCTTGTCTGAGCCAGTTCAGTAATGCTCGCCGCAGCCCTACCTGTTGTGCCTGCCAGCTCCCGAATTGATTCAGCGATTACGGAAAAGCCCGATCCGTATTCTCCAGCCCTCGAAGCCTCAATATGAGCATTCAGCGCCAGCATCCTTATCTTTGTGGATATCTCGGAGATATCCCTCACAAGGGTGAGCATAGCTCGCCATGCCTCACCTATCTGAGCAATGCTCAAGCTCAGAGCGTCGACATCGCCGTTCCCATTGGCAACCGCTGTCGAGAAGTTATCAATGGTGACCGTTGCTGCCTCCATCTGCACAAGAACGTCAGAGACAGTTTTATCCAGTATGGCGGAGGATTGAGTAATGTCAGATATCGCCCCCATTTGAGACGTGGCACGCTCCCGGAGGGTTTCAACATTATTTCGTATTGAGCGGGAGGAATCCTTTACCCCTGATGAAACATCCCTGATATCTCCGATGATAACACCGATGCCAGCCTTAAGACCGTTGAAGGACGTTGCCAGTATTGGAGCCTTTTCGACAACCTTTTCATCAAGCGTGACTGACATATTGCCTTCAGTCATCTGATCAAGAGCCTGCGCAATAGCAACTAGGGCTGCGGTCCCTTCTTCTTGGGCAGCCTCGCGGTCATCTCTCAATTTATCAAGGTATGTCGAAACAGATAGGTCGATATCAAGTAACGCGACGCGAATAAGGGTCCCAACCATCTCCCCCAGGTCAGTTTGGGGTTGCCTGCCAAAACGTCTGGTTCGTTTGTTTTCGTAATCCGAAACGATACGTCGGATCATGTTGTCCAAAAGCACGGCGTATCCCGCAATATACCACTTGGGTGACAGCCCAATCCTTGCGTGGGTATTACCAATCCGGGTTACGTTCTCAACATATTCCCGTCCGAAATTCGCGGACAAGATGGTTTCCCAATGCTGCTTCTGCCTGTCGCGGGCGCTGGAAACCATATCTTGGCTAGGGAAGAAATGAGAGAGTTCCGGATTGCTTCCGACACGTTCATAAAAACTTGCCAGGCTTTCATCAAGGATAGGGCCGATGCCTTTGCGGAGATTTTGCAGACATTCTCTTTCTTTATCTCCTATGCTCAAAAAATGCAGTCTACTAGCGAGTTCTGCAAATCTTTGCGCATCTTCTTTTGGCTTAACAGGCATCAAAGTGATTCCTAATTTTTTAAAAAAAAGACCCGATCCACCTATCAGATTTTAAATCTGTAAGGTTAGACCGAGCCTCAATTTATCGTGCCCAATAGTTCTTTGGTGATCCTTGGATTGGTCTAGGTAATCCTGAAGGATTACATACCCAAGGCGCGGCGGTAGATGTCGAGCAGTGTCTCCTGCTCTTCCACTTCACTTGGCTCCTGCTTGCGCAGCCGAATGATCTGTCGGATGACCTTGACGTCAAACCCAGCAGATTTCGCTTCGGTGAAGATGTCCTTGATATCGCCGGCAAGGGCCTTGCGCTCTTCTTCAAGGCGCTCTACGCGCTCAATAATGCTGCGGAGGCGATCGGCGGCAATCCCGCCCACAGCAGTATCCTCGCCACCAGAGAAACCTTCGTTATCCTGTCCTGACATTAGGCGTATCCTATAAGATTTTTAAGCTTGTCACATTATAGTCACCACATATTCCTTTATCAAATAATTTGCCGAAAAAAATGGCCAGGGCATTGCTGCCTTGGCCATATTAACTGGTCTGCGGGCAATCTTTTTATTTAGACAATAAATTAATTGACGCTTTCCTTTTTGCGAGAACTCTTCTTGCGGTTGTAAGTTCCAAGGCCGGTTCCCTTCGCCTCTTCGCGCTTCAGCAACGTATAATTTGTCGCCGCCATAGGATATTCCGGCGGGAGCCCCCAATAGGCCCGGTAATCCTCTGGCGTCTGCCGATGCTGCCTTTCAATATGCCGTTTGATCATTGTGAATTCTCCGCCACAATGCAAACAAGTGATACTATCCTCGGAGACAGAAAGCCCGATATCTGCTTTTGGGTGCTCCTTTGGTGCAATCCATTGGCCGGGCTTTTCAGGAAGCGTGGTGGACATTCCAGGAGCAAACGTCTCGCCGTAACGCTTCTTTTCCTCAGCAAGTCTGGCACTAACCTTTGATTCAGCCTTAGGGATGCGAGGCTGATCCTGCTGAGGCAGGATTGCCTCCGCATCTTCTGCCTTAGGCGTTGTAAAGCGCGCCGCGTCATCAAACAGATGCTGGTCCATTTTACTGGCTGCCTTTTCAGGCTTGTTGGCCGCCCGAGATCCCGGAATGCTTGTAGCCACGGCAGGCGTCGCCACCGGCAAAGGAATAGCAGGTCGAGACCCGACATCCACCGGAAGCAAATGCATCAGCCGCATTGTCTCCTCAACCGCGGTATCCATGTTATGGATTACGCCGATATCACCCATCCCGGATATAACACTCAGGAACACACCAAGCCTGTCAGGGCTTTTGGAAGCAACCGCCATAAGGGAAAGGGTCAGATCTCTAACCTTCTCGGCCTGCAAGATAAGGGAGTCAGGCGTCTGGTCAGATGAAAAGTCCCGTTGAAATCTGGATACGAGCCGGGTTATTCCTTTTTGGCCGATATCACTAACAATATGTTTTTCCACTATTTTATAGTCCCTATGTTTACATGATCGAACGAATCGTATTTAGCACAAGAAAAATAATAAAACCCGTTTGTATATCATTGCAATCTGGTAATTCTCCTTGTAACACTTTGTTATGCAACCTGGCGACTAACATCTGACCTTCATTTCAGCATGAAGAGTCATTATCATTCGTCAGGATAGCAGAAATTCGGTAGTCCATCCCTTCGCTCCAAGACCTAGCCCGGAGTTTGCTTTGCGCCGCGCGATATTAAAGAACATCCTGATAGTGACGTGTGGGCTTGCCTCTATGGCCCTAGCGCCAGCGAGAGTCAGTTCTTCAGCGCTTACGTGGCTGAAGAAAAACCACGCTTCACCAGAGACCTTTGGGCAACCGTTAACAGTGATACCACAACAAGATTCTCAGAAGACAAATGAGGCAAGCAAAAGCCAAGTTGCTGAAGGAGACTCTGCCGCTCCCAGTGAGGAAATACACCTTCTAGAACGCAAAGTAGTTGGGTCAGTTCCATCTCAAAAAAACTCTCTACGTCCGACGAAGGAAAACACGGATAGCAAGACGAAAGCACCCCCTCAAACTCCGGCCGAACAGTGGGCCAACCGACTAAAGTCCATGTGGCCAGATCAGAGTGGTATGTGGGGCATGCGTCACCTCACTACCAAGCAAGATATGGTCCAGATGAAATATGGTAAGAAAACCGCCAGGCAAGATAAGGTGCCAGGTCAAATCTCCTCCACGTCCCCTAACTTACTCCTCACAAGTAGAAATAAATCATACTCCAATCAAAAGACATTCTTGAAGCCCTCTTTTCTGGATAGCTGCTCTTCATCAAGGGATCTTGCCGTGCTCCTATCGCCAGCGTGCGTTCAGGAAATGGAAGCCGTTCACGCAAAAGGTGCCTCTGCATATTCAGAAGAAAAAAGGCAGAATTTTGAAAGCATCGGCGCACCGCAAATATTAAGCGCCACACCAACAACTCCTAATCCTTATCCAGTATTATGTCATATTTCATTCTTTCCGTCTGCCGGGGAAAGCATTATCCACGATGTCCGGATATCAAGCGCCAAAGACTGCATGGTCGAGGCTGATATCATAAGCCGCGGCCACACAGGCCATGAGGCTGTAACGATAGACGATGAAAGCTCGAAGGCACACTTTGACGTGGCGTGCGTAAGATCTTCCCCCCTAACTATCGCATGCCACGCAAGATAACCCTCAAAGCTTCATGCAACTGCAGCCCTACCCATCAAGGCAAGCGTTAGCCTGTCCAAGCTAATCTTAACCTGCTCGATGCCGCGCACGGCCCGCTCACAAACCGTTGCATTGCTAGTGTCCGGATCAACGCCCATCAAAGTCATCTCAAGGAGCGTCACCACGCGCTGGGCCTGCCCATGAAGTCCCTTGTCTTGCGCCTTCTGAGAAAGCTCTTTTGGCTCAAACTTTTCCTTCAATGACGGAGATATCTCATTCGACACCCCATTCAACGTCAACTTGCCCGCCCTAGGCGCAATGGTTTGTCCACGCAGAACTGTTACCGGGCGTCGCCCTTTCCCAACAGAAAGAACCTCAGGCTTCCCCCTGCGCAAACCCTTATCGGAGGTGGCCTGGATTTTTACCTGCGCTTCGAGGTCAGACAACTGATCCCTAAGTCTAGACGCTTCAGTCTGAGAACTCCTCAGTTGCGTCTGCAGCGCGGAAACTTCGGCTTTCAGGCTACCACGAGTTTTTTTCAGCTCGTCAGCCTCGATAACCAGAACGTCTTTTTCCTTTGCGGCAGCCTCTGCGCGACCCAGCTTCCCCCTCAACTCCTCAATGAAAGATTCGGCATGCTTGAGAGCTACGCGAAGATCGGCTTCCTCAGAGGAGGATGTTGGCGCACTTTTCGCCGTAGCGGCCACATCTTTCTTTCTTCTGCCGGCCTTTCTTTTTGCTCTTGAGATCAAGGACTCACGCAGAGAAACCTCAGACCCTGAAGGACTAGCCTCGAATGAAAGCTGTTCCCCCTGCCGGGATGAAGGCAGGACCTCCTTCCCAACAAGATCATGGCTATCAGCTTGGTCAGGCTGAACATCTACCAGCACAGAGCTTTCCTTAGGAAGTCCAGGCAAAGCCCCACGTGCAGTTACGCAAGGCTTACGCAAAGCGGATTGGTTTTTCCTGCCCGCCTTTTTGGCAGCAGGAGACACCCCACGATTACGCACCTGGGTTTCATTCTGAGCCTCCTCTGCCCGTTTAGCGGTAACCTTTTCCGCTGCGGCAGGCGTAAGCCCAGCATAAGATCTTCGGAACTCTGCCAAATTAAATTGGCTTTTCCCTGACCTTGACGATGATGCTGTTATCATACCGCTCAACTCATATGGTTAGCTTTAAATTCAGCATTAATTTACAACACCAACTCCCTAGAGACAACAAAAAAGTCAAAAAAATATCTTCACATAATTGAATACAGGGTTGAGGCGCGATGCGCAAGACCATTTTTACCTTGCAGTGATGAAATTCGATGGACAGACTAAACAGCATCTAAAAACTGAATAAATCCTCTCCTGAAAGGGTTCCTTTCTGAAATGTTCCGGAAAACTCGCATCCATCTGCCTCCGAACAACGTCATGGAGCCCAACTCCTTAGCTCGCGCATGCCTTACGCCCATATCTAAAGACGGGAAGTTGCTTACCGAGGGCACCATTATCATTGCGATAGAGCCATCCAATAAGGCCAAGCTATTGTCTTGCCAGGGGCAACTTATTTCTGAAGGAGAATTGTCCCAGCAAACCAGCGATGCTCTAGAGCGCGCAACAGGCCTTCCCTCCTGCATATCGGCAAGGACCGTCTCACAAAATAGACCATTCTATCAACGCTGGACCTTTTACCTCTTCGCGCTCATGACCCTTCAAACCGCTCTTTTAATCTCCATGGTTATCAATGGTCCGCTGCGCCATATTCAGATTTCGCCGGAAGTCCCTGTCCTTTCTGGGCCTCAGGACCAGGGGGGCAATTCACCTCTTTACACTCGTCTTCAAAATTCCATCCAATCTGGCGCGCCGATCTCTGAAGCAGACTTTGCTCAATTCCCAGATTATCTACAAAAGGCAATTATTGAGGCAGGCATGAACGTCGGCCGCCGGGGGAACTCAGCACCCAAGATGACTAACCTTCAACAGATGCCCGCCCCGCGCACCGGCAGTCGCTCCATAACAATCGTTAAAGCAGACGGCGCCAAGCCCGATCCGGCTTCATCCTTTCCGGGTGAAGACGCTTACGGTATCAGCAACCTCCCCCCACCCAACACCACCGCCAGCACAGGGAATCTTAAAATCCCCATGCCCGGTGGCAATGACTTTCGCTCAAGGAATGACGCAAAGAAGTTTGGGCTGGGAGAGTTCCCAAGTGATATAGATGAGAAAAGCATAAGTCGCTGAAATGCAATTTTGAAACTGTATTCAGAAAGATGAATATAGCAAATCTTATATTTTCGTTGTTATTTTATCAATGCAAGTCTATAGTATATCCACCTTTAAAGAATAGATTGCAGTTGGACTCCATGGACTACAACCTCCTCGCTGAACAGCTCTCCTCTTCTGACGACCACAGAGTCTTAACGAGACTATCTCCAGTTATAGCTGATCCGCCAGAAGGGGATCAGGATTTACGCAAAGCGATCTTTGTCGACACTGAGACAACCGGCCTCGACCCCTCCCTGGATGAAATTATCGAGATCGGCATGGTTCCATTCATTTACAACGCTAAAAGCGGAGAGATAGTCGGGACCCTACCGGCATTTAACGCTTTGCGTGAGCCTGGGTGCGCCATCACCCCTGCAATCACCGAAATCACCGGCATCACTCCCGAAATGGTTTCAGGTAAGTCGATTGATCCGAATGATGTTAGGGAATTCATGTCCGGAGCTTCGTTGGTGGTCGCACATAATTCAAAATTTGACCGCCCATTCCTTGAGATATTTTGCCCTGCTTTTTCTCTTGCCCCGTGGGCATGCTCTTTGGAGGATGTTCCCTGGAGAGAAGCCGGTCTCTCTGGGGGCCAACTCCAGTCGCTCGCTTTGCAGTCTGGCTTTTTCTACGACGCACATCGAGCGCAAACAGACTGCCATGCCGGCATAGAATTAATGCGCCGCACTAGATTGAGAGATGGCACGCACTCCTTCCTAAGCCTCCTAACTAAAGGGAGGACACCACACTTCCGCATTTGGGCCATTTCCTCCCCTTTTAGCCTCAAGGATATTTTGAAGGCGCGTGGATACAGATTCAATTACGAGGAAGATGGTCGCCCCCGAGCATGGTATGTCGATAAGCCTGCCAGCGAAGTGCAGACTGAAATTGATTACCTGCACAAGGAAATCTACCAGACTGATGCCTCACCTATTGTCGTCGTTAAGATTGAGCCGGGAGATCGATTTACCAATCGTGTGTGATTATCTGAAAATGCCATTGCAAGGATAATTTCACTGATATATCAATGCGCATCTGCATATGAGCATGGATAGCAAAGCTCGCAGAAAGATATTTGATATGCACAACAAGGATAGTTATGGCCCCCCGATCTTCACGAAATAGCATTCAGGATTATCTTGTCTCAGGTGAAAAACTCGCCGTTTTCATCGATGGCCAAAGCCTTTATCAGTCGTCGCGAGCACTAGCCTTCGAAATCGACTACAGCAAGGTTCTCGCTGAGTTCGAAAAGGCCTCGCTTCTGCGAGCTTATTATTTCGTAGCCATGCTCGAAACCGAAGATTACTCTCCTCTTAAACCGCTTACTGACTGGCTCTCATATAACGGCTACTCTGTCGTCACCAAGCCTGCACGGGAATACAATGATGGCAATGGCCACCGGCGCGTTAAAGGCAGCGTAGCTGTGGAGATTGCTGTGGAAATGATGGAAATGGCCCCTCATGTTGACCACATCATCCTTTTCTCCGGAGACTCAGAACTCAAGCACGCCGTAGAAGCGGTCAAGCGGCGAGGAACCAAAATAACTGCTTTCTCCACTATGCATGCCGGCCCCCAGAGCATAAGTGATGATTTGCGCCGCAGTGTTGATGGGTTCGTAGAGCTATCTCAAGTAATGCGCCCGATCCAAAGGCGCCCTCCACCCGCCTCTCAGCGTGTTCCTGAGGACAATTTCCAAGATCCTGAAATCGACAGCCCGACCCCGCAATTCTCAGCTACTAGCGGCTCAAATAAGCCTCTTTCCCCAATCCGAATGGGCGACTAAACAGCCAGGGCAGAAGCGACACCACCAGGGCAGACAGGTAAGGGTTTGTGCCCTTCAATGACAGAATACGGGGGGCATGCCACCAGCGCCCCCCCGATGAGAGTGCTTCTGTCTCCCACTCGTTCCATGAAATCCTTGAGCAATTCCTTAGGAACGTTTCCTAAAAACCCATACAAACCTCCAGCCAATGTCGCTGTGAGCTGGGCATTCCCACCAAGTGATATTGCGTATCGGACTGCGCTTTCATAGCCCTCCGCAGCAACAACGCATGAAATGGCGGCTCTTACGTAATCTATACCTCTTGCCCCCACCTCAAGACCGCCACTCATCCAAATCTCCTTTTGCGCCGGTATTTCAATTCCAAAGCCATTTTCGACGACAGACCTCATACGTGAGCGTCCTTCCCCGTTTTTTAAGCATAGTCCTGCCACAAGAACTATTTTGATCAGGATTAAAATCTCTCTATCGTCCGTAAATTGCGAACAGAAAGAGTCAACCCACAACAGAGCATCTTCTTCCGTGGAGAAAACTGAGGCCGCGGCCAGTCCTACGACCGAGAACATTCCCATATTGCCATCAATGCGCCGCTCTCCGCCGCTCGAAATCCAGTCCGACAGCCCTGCCCCTCCGCCTGGGGATGGCAGTATGAGCGCATCCCAAACAGAGAGCACATCTAGATACGACATTCCGCATGTGAGGCTCACTGCCGTTGAAAGAAGAAATATCGAACAGTTACCGGGAGAGCATATCTCTGGCCTGTGTTTGAAATTAATTGAATTCATCCCCGTGTATAGAAAAGGATGTCCCATGTAATCGCCAAACACTGCACCAAATATACCACCTTCAATTTGGAAGGATTCAATATTCTCAGGACTGGTTCTGCACGAAACTCCTTTGCGCCAGCTCTTCGGCCATAGTCGCCACAACACCCTTTTGCCCCTCATCATCTTTTACGTCCCCACTTTCGATCGCTGCGTTAATCCTCTTGGAGATAGTGCTTTCTGCGGACCCCTCCGGGAAAATTTGAGATAGAATTTCCCAGGCTTTCTTATAACCAACCTTCTTCGCCAAAAGTTCTCGCAGCAATGAGTTGTGAGGATCCGTCTGTAGGGCCCATATTTCCTGAGGCCCAAGCGAGTTGTATAGGAAATGCTCATGCCGGAAACCAGATCTGGTCTTGATGCTAGTGAATACCGGAGCACCTCTGGCAGTAGGGCGCCCCATGTGATTTATGACCTCCTGAGCATAAGCTGAAAGATCCGCGTTAGCGGCTAATGTTTTAGTTTCGTTTGCGTTAGCTGTTCCCGTGACCCAAATCGCGGTAGATAAGCCCACCATCTCCTTGTCGAAGTCATCAGGCATTTGAGACGCCGCGACGACGATCACCCCGAACTTCCTTCCAACACGTCCATCAAGGACGATTTGGTTCCGCGGGCCGGGGCAGCCTTTCGTTTTGTGCACCTCGTCCATTATAATCATTTTTTTCGTCTCATTGAGACGCTGTACACGCTCGGCGTGGTATTCTCGGTAATCAGGCTCAAATTCTGTAATATTTTCCTGGATAAGATAAAAATCTCCTGCAGTGGCAAACCTGGCCAAAAGGCAAGCGATACTTGTTTTCTTACGGCCCGCCGGGCTGGTCGCATCCCCACAGCATTCGTCAATGTCGAGTGAGACAATGCGCGCATCGCCGAGATCAAAGGTGCTCGGCGCAGAGAAAACCTTATAATCCCGCAAAGCTTCTGAAATCATTCTCCGAAATGCGTTGAGAAGAGGCTCACCACTTTCGGTAGGCGTCTGCTCATATATGTCTGTCACCTTCGGATAATTCATGACATACATAAGATCGGCGATTAACGGCACCGCATATCGCTGAGCTCGATATGCCATGTGGTAGTCTTTTTTCTCTTTCGCCAGATAATCAACAACTTGATACCAAGTTGTTTCATCATCTATTAACGCCCCATACTTCTTCAGAGCCGCGTCGATTAAGTAGTCGCCGGGAGCATATGGCTTAGGGTTCCCATCCCTGTTTCGATCACTTTTGGCTTCAAATATTTCGTCGACAAGAGTGGATGCCAAGCCAGCCAAACCCTCAGGCGGCTTTCCAGCAGAAGGATCAGTAGCTAACTGGCAGACGAGGTTTACCAGCATATCTTTCTGGTGGACTGGCGGCTTCCTATTGCCGAGAGGAAGGTCGCATGGATTGATGATATGCTTATCGTCGTAGCGAAGTCTCTTATAGACAGCCAGATGCTCCTGCCCAGCAGGCAGGTTTTCACTGATTAGCGATATCAGCCCCTTACTTGTCGGTCCATAATCGATCATAGCAATACGGGGGAGCTTGAAGCCTCCCGTTCCTGCTGTTTGCAGGGGTGACAAACACGCTCCAAGATTGAAGGTGTTCAACAGAACAGACTTACCGCCACCAGATGCGCCCACAACAAGATGGAAGTCACTTGCTGTGATTGTCCCGGCGATATCAAACGGCCACACCCTGCCATCCGGCGTTCTGAACAGCACAGGCCCTGTTTGGTAAGGGGATGAGTCTCTTTGCCATGGCTGCATCCCCATAATCTCTTTAACCGGGCCTGCTCCTGCGGGCGCCGTTGACAGTGTGTTGATGCCCACTGTCGAGGACATGAAGGCCGCCAAAGGGTCCCCTATAGCGACGGTTGTCTCACAGTGCCCCCATCCCTCAACAGCACTCTGTAGTCTGCTCAGTCGCTCTTCTAAAAGCCGCTTTTCACCAACAGGAGCCCACGTAGCAAAGGAGATCTGTACCCTTCCGACTATCAGACTTTCTTCCGAATGTGCCCTCTGTGTGAGTTCATCTATCGATTCTTTTATGATCTTGTTCTCAGGATTGGTTATCTGAAATATGGCAGCCAATGTCCTGCGCAACGAAAGGCGAGCCACCCCTTGCCCTTGAAGTAAGAACCGCGCGCGCCACGGTGGCTCCTTCCCGCTCATTCTCATGCGTCTGATCAGCTTATTGAATGACTGCTTTTGTCGCTGGGCACTGGTGAGATCCATTCCCGCGAAGACATACGGACCAATTTTGAGGTTCTGCGGCGTCTCTTGGATGCCGGGAATAGAGAATATTTGATCATCCAGGCGTGACCACAGGCTATCTGTAACATCCCCCTTGAGGGATGAACTGCGATGAATCGATGTGCTTCCACCTTTATTATTTGCGGATTTACGGATCTGATCTTCTGTCTTTTCTTTGCGAGTTTGATACGGAGTTGATGGACACCAGTCACGAGCTGTACCCGTACGGTCGACCGTTCTACGGATAGCGCGTAAGGCCTCAGTAACATTCAGCACCTCTTGGCGCATGCCCGCAGACGAAAAATCGTTGCTTACGCTCTCAACGAAAGACTTATGGTGATCGAGCATCTTTTGAGAGGATCGAAACACCAATTGGGCGTCACTATCCGCAGGCCACCATGAGGGAGGCTTTGTATCCTCTCCAATATTCCGTAACTCTTTGGGCGTGAGGACACTCGTGAAAGTCCACAAAGCCAAATAGCTTCTTTCGTCCACAATCAGATTTTTCAGGTGCTTTTCGCGCGCGGAGAGCAGACTTCCCAAATCCAGACCGACCCGTTCCATGACGTTCCTGGCATCGGAGTAGAGTTCTCCAACCAGTGAACTGGAGGTCTCCGGATCTCGCTCTATGTATAGCTCAAAAGCGTGATTTCCTTCGTCAAGATAGTTGCCAAGGCTGATCGTCATTTTCGTTAGGAAATCGTCGAATTCGTCCGGACCACTCATGACCCGCGTTCCGTCGAGACGAATCACGGAGACCATGCAACCATCTTTGCCGACGATCACAGTGTCGTCTGCAGTCGTTTCCAGTCGGCTATAGGAGGCGAATGTCGCACGAAATTTCTGGTCGAATAACGCGCGTACGGACAGGGCTGTTGCAAGTAGGCTCATGATAGCTTCCGATGATAACCTTAATGGCCTTGAGAAGGACTATTCCATCAAGGATAACAACCAGAGACCAAAATCCTCACATAAAATGGATGTCAGGTGGCTCGCAAAATTAAATCCAAGAAATAGACAGGTTTTTTTCAGCTCGTTCCCTATTCGTGCCCACAAACAAACCTTGTCTCATGCACCACTTCTCACTACCATCACGCCATAAATTTAATGTGAGGGGATAATGGCTAGGGAAGACTTAATCCCTTCTGGCCGGAAGAGAGACGTGTCCGCACAGGCCATTCCTGGCGAAACTCTCTTTGGTAGTGTCGGTAGAGCGATAGCTCACAATGGGTGGTCAATTTATCCCCAGGAGCAGATGGGTAGGCGCTTACCTGGGCGCGTGGATGGACGGACCATCCGCGTTTCTGAAGAGCATGACCTCGCAAACAAACTTCCCACCGCCCCATTTTTAGACGCCTGCGTAAAGCAGTGCGCAAGCATGAACGTAGCCTGCGTTCTGGGACCCGCCACCTCTAATGTCGTGGTCATCGACGTCGATATTACCGATGTGGCCATGTCTATAGCTGTACAACGGATTGCCTTCGAGATCTTCGGAATAACACCGTTTAGGCGTGTCGGTCGTCCGCCCAAAATGGCCCTTTTTTACCGCCACGCGCAAGAAGATCCGGTGGCCAGTATCTCGCGCTTTTTCTCGGCAAAAAATGAAAAAGGGGAAGAGATTAAGTCTGGCCAAGGTGTGGAAATCCTTTCCACCGGCAAAAGCGTCACGCTTTATGGTCGACATCATGGCACCGGGCGATATTTCACTTGGACCGGCGAAAAGGACCCAATCACTTCCAGCCCTTCAGAAGCGCCGGTTGTCACTTCTGAGCAAATTCAGACCTTCCTTGAGCGTGTTGACGAAAAATACCCCTTCCATAAAGGCGTAGACAGCGCATCATCCTTCGAGATGGTCCAAACCAACGGACGGCGGCTTTATAAGCCTTCTGCTCCTGGCGGCGGCACATCTTGGGTCGAGAACTCAGACGGCTTAATCATCGATGGCCGAGAAGCCTACCTACAATCACTAGCCTTCGCCGCATGTCGCTCCCACGCGGAAGACATCAACCGAAGCGCACCTAATATTCACGATGTCATTTGTTCAGAAATTCTCGAAAGCTTCACTGAAACGGTAAAGCCCGAGAACGGAGGTAGGTGGCACGGCAATAGCCTTAAGAAAGAAATTTCCACCCGCGTTCAGAGACTGATCAGATCAGTCGCCTCTGGGAAGGTTGTTCTTCGTGCTCCGCGGGCAGGCGGGCTTAAAGCTTCCGCATCGTCACACATTCTGCCTTCTACGAAATGGTCGGAAGCTGACGATCTGGCTTTTATGATGCCCACGTCTTCCAGACGACAAAATCTGGCAATCAAAAAAGACAAGCCGCCTACCCCCGAAGACGAAGCGAACAATGCCCTTGTAGCAGACCGGCATCTAATTACCGACGGCATCAAGGAAGGCATCCAGGCCGGGCTTACTGCCTTTTTAACCGATGTATACGGCCACCCCACCGATTACGCTCCCGAGCTGCGTCGTATTAGGATTAACATCCTGCGTGCCCCTACTGGGGCTGGTAAGACGTCACAAACAGTCCGTCGCCTTGCTATGGACCCAAGAACCCACATTCCGTTTCGACCCGGTCATCTATCATCCCCAGAGGAAGTCGGGGATGATAAGAAGAAAGAGCTCATGTGCCCTTGGGTCATGCTTCTTCCCACTTATTCCAACATTGATGAGCTTCGCACCCGCGCCGAAATTCTTAATTTGGATGGCTCTCTCCCTGATAATGAACTGGCCGCTCAGGCCGTTGAGATCGGCCTGCTTCATGAAGACGATCCGGCTGTAGATGCAAGACTTGCTGAGTTAAGGCGAGACGCAGAAGACTGCGGTCTGCGCACCATGGTCTATGCGGGGAAGATTAAGGCCGGCTGTATGGTGCCTGAGAAGGTCGCCCTCGTCTCAGGCGCAGGGCTTGGCACGGCCTCTCTATGCAAGACGACGAAGAGAGACGCAGACACCCACGAAACTACAGAAGTTCTCTGCGCATACTACGACGAATGTCCCGCGATACGACAGCGTGAGAATATTCAGAATTGCCACATCATTTTCACGCCCCACTCATTCCTCTCAATGACCCTTCCAGAGGAACTTCAATACGTACGTGGGATCGTTGCTGATGAACGCGTGCATCATATGTTCCTACACACGACCACGCTGAGCGCCTCCACCCTGACATCCCCCAGGAAGCCCCCAAAGCTTACGAAAAGGCTCAAGGAAGAGAAGGTTACCCCGGAAGAGTTGCTGGCCGACAGAGGCAGAGTTTCTGAAATTGTCGTTAAGGCAATGAAGTCGGGACTGTGCCCTGCTCAGGCCGTGCTGAACGCCCCCCTTAACAGGCCAGGTCGCGAGGCAGAAGGTGCGCTCCCTCTTGTCGAAAGCGCACTCACCGTGATGCGTAGCGCAACCCAGAGAGATATGAACATCTCCCCGGACACATCAGAAGAGGATCTCACTGAGATCTGCTCACGCCCAACGGGGAAGGATGTCCATGAGGAATTGCGGTTCTGGAAAATAGTGGAAGAGCGCATCGGCCTGCTGATAACCGACCGCCTGCGTGAAGAGGGCATCAAAAACATGAAAGAGGACATCGCCCGCCTGACAGGAACTTGCAGTGAACTCTCTTTGCACCGACTGCATCGGGAACTCACAAAATTGGAAACGACGCCGGCTGCAGCAAAAGGGAAGAAAGATTATCGCATTCAATGGCTATGCGGTGACTCTGGCGCACCGGATGGAAGCGATCTCATACGTATATCTTGGCGATCCAAGCCAAACTGGGGGGACGTGCCTTTCCTCCTTTTAGATGCATCGGCGGCCCCTGACATTGTTGAGAAAATATGGGGCGGAGGGCGCGATAGAATTGTGGTGCATGACGTCGTTCAGGATGTCGGACGCTCGCTTAATGTCCGCATTGTCGGTATTATAAACGAGACAATGTCTACTTCATCAATCATTGGGAGTGACGGCGGATCTCATAAGAAGATGACCGATCAGGGAAAGCGCCTTGATCGCACCAGAAAAGCTATCTCGGCTGTATCCGGTCTTTATGGAATGGGACGTGTTGTCGTAGGAACAAATATCGCCCTTCGCAGGACGATTAACTCCGGATGGGTTTGCCCGGACAATGTTGACTGGTGCCATTTCGGCGCGATGCGAGGGCTAGACATGTTCAAGCATCATGCCGCGGCTTTATCAGTCGGCAGAATGGAGCCACCTACCCGCTCAATCGACGGTCTTGCAGCGGCATTAACTTACGATGATGACACTCCAGAACTGCCCTATGATTCTAGAGGGGATGGCCTTGATAGAGAAGGTGAACAACTAAAGGTTCCCACTGGGCAGCAAACACTGCGCCACAGAAGCGGCGAGACCCTCATTATGGCAGTGCCGCGTTACCCCGGAAAATGGGCCGCACTGATCCAGAAGCAATATAGGGAAGAAGAGCTTCTTCAGTTCCTCGGCCGCCTGCGCCCCGTCTACCGGGCCGGTGAACCTCCAGTTTGGTACGCCATGTCATCTATCATCCCTGAAGGGGTGATCGTGGACGACATCATTCACATTAAAGACTTCCTTTCCAGTCGACAGGGAAACAAATTCGCAGAGCGACTTTGGGACGCCATTCGCCGAACTGGAGGGGTAGTCGTCCCGGAGATCCTTCACAAATTCTGTCCGGACCTGTTCTCCAGTAAGGATCATGCTGAAAGAATCATGACAAGGATGCGGTTTACCGGCAATCCGGAGGAAGATTTCAGGGAAACACGCGGCTTTAACATCTGGGAATGGACCGGTCTGGATGGGAGCGAAAGATACGCCTACGTTCGCGGCTCCGTGCCTAACCAGGAGGTTTACCTCCGTGAGAGTCTGACACGCTTTATGATCCCTGGCAGCTCCTTGAAGCTCGTCCGTGATAGCGTGACGGGGCTGAACCTACTGGCTAAGCCTCGCTCCCCTGATGCCGTTGAAGAAAGCATCGGAAGTAGGGAAGAGAGAATTCAGGCTGAAAATGCAGATTTCAATTCGGCCAGCTTACGCCTGATTGAAGGAAGTACAGTGCATACAAGCTCAAGCGACGCCGAGATGCGCTTTTTATGGGGGCGACCAGACGATCAAGGTCAGGCCTATACGGATTTCAGTCTTTCAGAAATGAAAGCGGTGGTCGCTATTGAACGCACCAAAAGAGAAATCGCCAGCAAGAAACAATTGACCACAGATCAGGATTAATCCGATGACACCACCTGAGGGACTCTGCGGCTGCCAGAGATGTGATCGGGCCAGGCCGGGGCTGCCCGGCCCAACTAAAGATGGATGGCGCTATGCTTGCGAAATCTGTGGGAACAAGCGCTGCCCGCATCACAACTGGCATAATTATCGCTGCACTGGAAGCAACTCAGAGGGACAGGTCGGAGAAAGTGCCTGCGTAGTCGAATAACGGGCCGCCCGGCTTGCGCAGCAACACGATGCGATTGGTATTAGTGCCCTTAACCTGATTATTGACCCCCCAAATATGAGCGGCTTTCGTGAACTTCTGACAGTTGATGAACACTGAGACTGGTAGGAAGCCTACTTCTTTTGCAAGCCTCGTCACTCTTTCATCTAAAGGTTCACTTCCCTTCCTGATCTCTCCAACCTCGATCGCCGCGAACCCACCCGGCTTGAGTATCCGCAACATTTCCCGCATCGAACCATTCATCAGATCTTCCCACCCGGCCATTGAGCTAGAATTCCAGATCTGAGGAAACCGGCTTTGCGCCTGTATTGCATGACTGTAGGTCTTTGCCACTCCGCCAAACCACATCCTCATCCAGTTCTCTTTCGCATAGTCGATCACATCGACAAAAGGAGGACTGGTCATCACTAGCTGGACGCTATTGCCAGAGACGATGCTTAAATCATCCGCACTTCTAACAAAGAGGCGGCTGCCGGTAAGGTCTGCTACCCCACCCCCGGCCAGAAAACGTGCGGATTTTGCCTCAATGAGAGCGGAGACATCCTTACGCTCGAACATTTTGTCGTATTTGACATTAATGCTCCGCTGGGCTTCAGGCGAGGCAGTGTTACCTGGCGGCAAAGAGTAACGAGAGAGAAAGCCTGGCGAGTGTCCGGTAAGAATAGCCATGACAACCATCCTTATCCAGCCATCAACTGAATGGGGGTCACAATCACAAAGCATATCCCGGAGCATTAGAACATCAGCAAGGGTATCTTTGTGAAAGAAGGGTGACAAATCGCCATATTGGACAGGGTTCTTTCTCTCCCACCTGCCCATTCGCCTAGACCAACTCCCCCACTTAAAGAAGCTCAGGCGCTCTTTTATCTGGGCCATGGACGGAGGGGATAGGCGTGGTGCCACTATCATGGGAGATATAGGGTTGGCGTCTGATCCAGAGACGCTTCGCCCCATTAGTCCCGCTTCCAGGAGGGTTGTCCCCCTTCCCATAAACGGATCATAAACCGTGTCTCCAACCTTGGTCAGACGGGATATGAAGAAAGACGGGAGCGTGGATTTATAGCATCCTCGATATGAGAAACCATGAATTGGGTTCCCTTGATTCTGCTTGGCTGACCACAGCTCCCCGTGGACTATGGGTGGTTCGTGATCGGTCATATCAGAGACGCGGAACACCAACTTCATCGTCAGGTGACACTGGGTGGGGAGGAACAACAAGTCGGCTCGACGAATTCACCAATACCAAAGCATAATCCTCCAGTTCTTCCATGGTGGGACTGGTGATCACGATGCTCGATTTCTCCTGTGCGATCTCAAACTCACATGAGAGTTCTCCATCAATAAGGGAAATACGCTCGGCAAATTGCTCAGGCGTAAGGCCACCCGCGCGGTGTCTGTTCTGCAGACGCTTTTCAATTACGTCCCGGCTGCATGAGAGGAAAACCCCTGTCAGATATTGCCCCATTCCGGATACGGCGGCCTTCAGGCTCCGAAACCCGTTAATTTCGCAAACGAGTACCGCACAGTTCTTCGGGGATTTCTCCAAGGCCTGTTTGAAAGCGCTTTTCGTGGCCCCATAGTAGTTCTTACCAAAGCGTGCGTGCTCGACGAATTCACCCTGTGAGATCTTCTGGAGGAAACTCTCTTCCGTTACGAAGTGATAATCCACGCCGTCGCGCTCACCGCTTCTGGGAGGTCTTGTGGTCGTGGAAACCACCGCTTCAGCCCCATATTTGCGCATAAGATCTGAGAGGGTGGTCTTTCCGGAGCCAGAAGGGCCCACAATCGCGAAAATCATTAGCAAAAAAATCCTTGAACCTTGCGCGGTCTTCACCGAATGGATATCTGCTCAAGATCTACTGAGTTTTTTCCTTGCGAGCAACCAAAGAAAGGTCGCGACAACCCCGGCAATCACAAGGCATATAATGGTGACAATATTCGCCACAACACTGGCAATCCCAGAGAACGGAAGACCGCCATTGTGCGAGGCATACCAGTCCAGGAAGAGGTCAGAACGCATCAAAAGCGACAGAACTTCCGGCACCATTGGCGATAGAAAAGCAAGCGTAAGAAGACATTTCGCTATGACATAAAAAGAGGTAGCCCCTATCATATCTGCCAGGAATAAACTCTTAAACACCAAACCCCCTGGCTCTCTTCAAAGCAGACTATCTACGCCGTTCGCAATCGACCCTCACCTCCTGAGTTGTGCCAGAGGATCGCATCAAAAGCCATAGGTGGATCATCTTGTCATGGAAACCGCAAAATCAAGAGGTTATATTGCATTCATGGTGCATGATTTAGTGGGTTTGGGCACTGATTTAAGGAAAAGGCTGAAGGTGATGAGGTCGAGGTTAGGATACACAAAGCCAATCGCTGCCCTGGTTGTTGGGATTGTGAGCAACAATGTCTCCTACGCCCAGGAAGCTCCTCACCTCTCGCTGCCTAAAAATAAAACGTCCAATCAGGCCTCTGCAAATCCTGAAATATCTGGGAAAATGCTGGCCAAGATTTCAGACAACATTCGCGGCTGTTCGGAAGCACCGAGCGCCTCAGACCGCCTGCATTGCTACGACATGGTAGCTCAAGCCACTCAAATAGTCCCTGGCGCGAACGGAACTACAGGAGCTTGGGTCACTTCTCCTGGGGCCGCAGCCCTTGCATCATCCTCAACTACAACAGCAAAAGACGCTCCTCACCCAGGGCTTTTCGTCAAATGTCGACAAGAGAGCATCTTTGCTTACGTAGAGTTCGGGGAAAACCCCTTCCCACATTCCAATCATGACGGATACAGACACATAAAAGTAAGCCTTAACGAGCGAAGGCTGGACGGCGGGAGCGCCAAATCCTCCGTCGTATGGACATCTTCTTCAGCGAAAAGCGCCATCGGCGTTTGGACAACAGACGAGGCCATGATTTTTGCTGATCATCTTCGCAGAGATAAAACCATCACGATGACGATGGAGCCGCTTCCCTCCCCTCCGGCCACCATAAATCAAGAGGGCAAGGAGAAAGAGCAGGAATTAGTGCCGGTCGCGGCTGGTAGTGAACGTATCGCTATTAATTTTTTTACAGAGGGCTCTGAAGGCGCTCTGACGCCAATCCTTGCATCATGCCGCCTAAAAGGAAAGAAACAGTCATGAACATCAAAACGGTGGGCCTCCTCGCCACATTGCTTATTCCTTTAACCGGCTGCAGTGAGGAATATGGCTCTGGGGCAGATCAGGAAATTTACGTCCACACGTCCCCCGAGGGAGCGCACTGCTCCCTGATCAATAAGCGTGGCGGATGGGAGATCTTCAACACTCCTGAGCGCATCAATGTTACGCGTGGGCGTGAGGCTCTTGACGTAAAGTGCTCCAACTATAAAGGCTGGGCCGGTCAGGCCAGAATTGGAGCAAACGGATCTGTAGAGGGTGTTGCGGATGCTGTCGGAAGCATTCAAATCGACGCTATAGACAGTGTGTTCATGAAATACCCGAATGAAATTGTCGTCAAACTCTCTCCGCCTGTACATGATACAACCGGAGGTTATAATTTGGGCGGTATCAGCGAGATGAGTTTAGAAGCCATCCAGAGGAAGCGAGAAGCTGAAATGGAGGCCATGAACCCACCTCCGCCCATTGCCAAAAAGGCCCCGGAGAAGCGGAAATCTCAGCCAAAGAAAAGCCATCGGAAGCCTATCAAGACCAATGACGATTGCCTGCCGCTGGGCATGAGAGCTGCAAAATGAATTTGGTTATTAGCTAAACAAACGGGGGCGCGCGCCCCCCTATCAATTTACCAGCAAATATCTGCGTTGATTTTTTTGCACCTTGGGCAGATTCTGTTTCCAGGTCCGTCGGAGATGAACCTTTTTCCGCATTTCAAGCACTCTTCTTCCGCGGGCCACTTTTTCTTCTTGATGATCTGACCGGCCGCTGTCGTAACCTCGGTGAAAGATGGGCTGTCATTCAGGGCGTGAGCATAGGTAGAAGTCAGCTCCAGTAAGGACTTCACACCTTCTGAATCCTTACCCAGAAGATCTTCCAGAGAAGGCACCCATAAGCACTTTAGAAGCTCGGGCTGGTCTATCTCTTCCAACCTGTCCATAATAGCATCGATAGATCGCCCGATCTCTTCTGAAAGCTCTATGACAGGTGTGTAGCCGTCAGACCTCCTCAATTGAGAGATCCGCGACACTAGATCAGCATCCTCTTCTGCGGTCCATCTTTGTCTGTGGCGAGCGCCACCACCCCTCACACGAGGCAGTTTCTGCCTGGAGGCATGGGTCTGCACAGAAGATCTCGTTCTGTTCAGAGCAAGCGCAATGAGAGCGACACTTGAGAATTTATGCCAAAGCACTGCCAGTGCGACATTATCCTCTTCAGTCCAATCTTTTTTTGGCCCTGTTTTCGCCATCGCTCCCGCCAAACAATACTCCGACAGATATGGAGTGCTTCAAGGTTAAAGACCGAGGCGCCCGTAAAAAAGGCAAAAATGCTCCGCAAGGTTAAAACACTCTTTGTTCCTTGCACAACCGAGGCCTAGAATTCACTCCGTAAAGCCATTTTCGGGGTAGCATTCATGTCTCAGAAAAGAGAAAAAGTTTCATCTGCGTCAAACTTATCTGGCGATCTGGTGATTATAACCAGGTTCTCTGACCCCAATTTTGTCCCGGATGGCTTTCATCTCACGGAAGATGGCGATGAGTTTCTGCTTACCAGTAAAGGTAAAGCCTACAACACTTATTACTCCATATCCCCAGAAAACATGGAAATTTTGAGGAAACTGGACAGCGTTCTTGTGGTGTTTACCACCCCAGATGATCGCCTTCATGAGGCGATGGCGACCAAGAAAGGCCTTGCATCATGATGAAGTTGATCAACGAAAACGAGATTGAAGCTCTTCGCGGGAAGATGCCTCTTCTTGCTGGTTTCCTGTCCAAGGCCGCCCGCGTCAGTGTTCCTGAGGGGGCAGACTTCAAGGCTTTCCTCGACAAAGCAGTCGATGGCGCGAAACGATATAAGGCCACCACTTTGGCGTCTGGCCTGGCCATCGTCGGGATCTGTGCCGCGACGCCGATCATGGTCCTAGATCCGCACAATACGGATCACCTCTTCAAGAGATTTGTCTCCTTGGACTTTCCTTCTGCTTCCTCTCCGCTCGCTGAGGCGCCGAACGCTCCTCCATCGTCTGGGGATGTCAGGCAGGCTCCGCCCACAGTGATATCGAAGAAGGCACTGCGGGATCTTGCTACAAATGCGCGAGAAAAAGCTGCCCGCCCCCCCCCGCCC
>NZ_LHZC01000031.1 GCF_001580615.1 Acetobacter malorum | reverse complement strand
GGGTGCGCTCCGGGGCGCTCAGCTCCGGCATAGCCAGTTGCAGATTTTTGGCTGCTATTTTGGAAACCGGCAAAAGTGGCCCAATGAACCGACAAAACCCTCCCGCGAAATTGGATGCCCGTACAGGCCCCATCCGTAAAAACAGGCTCAGCAACGCCTGAGCAACCCGGGCTTCCAGACGCATCAGGCGCGTTATGCGCACGTCGCTCATGCGGACCTCTGGTTTAAAAGCTGGTCCAGTAAGGCCTCGGGCTCAGCATCATTCTGCCAGACAAGCCCCACACCAACGGTCCGAAGCTGCTTTCTGAAAGCGAGAGGAAACCGGACTGTATCTTTGGGGGTCGTCACAAGCTGTGCGTCCGCTTGCCGGGCCAGTGTCGCAAGATGGGTCATATCCCGATCTTTATAAAAATAATGATCTGGAAAAGCGAGACACTGCACCGGGTTCACCCCGGTTTGCCGAAGCCCATCAAAAAACTTGGAGGGACGGCCCAGTCCGGCAAAAGCAATACACCGCTTCCCTTTGAGCCCTTGCGCTTCCAATCCTGTTTGCAGATTAGCCCGCAAAACATCCGGCAGCACTCCCTCGTATTGCGTCAGAAAATCCGTTTCATCTGCCCCAATCAGCAAAACGGCAGAGGCCCGCGCAAGCGCATCCGCCGGGGGTTCGCGCAGTGGTCCGGCAGGCAGAACATGACCGTTGCCAAGCCCAACCACACCATCCACCACCAGAAGAGACACATCCTTGTGCAGGCCAGGATTTTGAAAGCCATCATCCATAATCAGACACGTAGCACCTGCCGCTACGGCTGCGCGAGCGGATGCGGCCCGGTCTCCCCCAACCCATGTGGGGCACTGCTGGGCCAGCAGCAGGGCCTCATCCCCTACATCACGCGCCGAATGGCGAGCAAGGTTCACCTGTGTGGTCGCTTTGATACGGCCGCCATAACCGCGCGTGAGTGCATGCACGGCAATCGACCGTTTTTTCAGCCGGGTCACGAGGTCCAGCACCACGGTTGTTTTACCTGTGCCACCCGTGGTGAGATTGCCACAACACAAGACCGGTACGGGAGCTTTCCAGCCTGCTTTCTTCTGCCTCTTCACCGCACAGGCCGCCACTAACGCTGAGATAGGAGAAAGCAGCCACGGGAACACTCTGGCCTGCGGGTCTGACCAGAAACGGGGAGGGCGGATCATGATGACAGAAGCGCCAGAATTTTATCCGTCAATTGCTCTGGCAGAGCCATATTGGCGGTCGCCACGGCCTGCGCCTGTGCCGCACAGGCTTGCCGGCACTCAGGATCGTTCAGCATGCTGGTTGCCCAGTCAGCCAGTTCTGCCGCAGTGTGAACGGTCGTGACACTCTGGCCCAGAACAGCGAAGGCCTCCTGAAAATTCTGAACACGTGGGCCGGTTGCCAGCGCACAGTCCAGACGAGCGGGTTCAAACGGATTATGGCCGCCGCCACCCGTCCGCACCTCTGTCAGACTGTTGCCGATAAAAACAATGCCAGCCAGCCGATAAAACAGTCCCAGTTCGCCCAGCGTATCGCACACCCATACGGCATCGGTCGGCGCAGGAACCTGCCCCAAAGCCCTTCGGGGCGCTCCGCAGAAAAGAGCGCTAACGGTCGCACCGCGTTCTGGATGGCGCGGTACGATAATGGTGAGAAGGGACGGAAAACGTGCCCGCAAGGTTTGGACCGTCTGCCGAAGCGCGTCCTCTTCTCCCTCATGCGTGGAGGCGGCGAGGAACACAGGTCGTCCGGTGAGCTGATGCTGGACTGCCAGCAACTCAGTCTCATCAACCGGCAACGGTGGAGCGGCTGTTTTGAGGTCGCCTGCTTTCGTCAGGGACCGGGCTCCCAGCTGTCGGAAGTGCTCCGCATCCTCTTCGGAGCGCGCTGCAATCCATGCAAACCGCTCCAGCATCCGCCTGGCAACAGGGCGCAGTTTACCCCAGTTTTTGAAAGAGCGTTCCGACATCCGCCCATTGACGAGGGCCACGGGCACATTCTGCCGGTGGCACAAACCGATCAGATTTGGCCAGAGTTCACTTTCCGTGAAAACCACGGCCTGTGGCCGCCAGTGCGCCAGAAAACGCTGCCCCCAGCGCGGTACATCCAGCGGCACAAACTGATGGATAAGCCGGGGATGCGTCAGACGTTGCTGCAACAAGCGCGCTGCCGTGACGGTTCCGGTGGTGACCAGCACCGTCAGAGCCGGTTTTTTCTCCAGACAGAGCTGCACCAGCGGCAGAATGGACACCAGTTCACCCACACTGGCCGCATGGAACCAGACCAGTGAGCCTGCCGGGCGCCCCTGCGAGGCAAAGCCCATCTTCTCCCGCACCCGGTCCGGCAGTTCCTTCCCGCGCGTCTGCCGCCAGCGCAGCAAAAAAGGCAGGGCAGGCGCAAGACCGGTCGCAACCCAGCTCCAGACCCGTGAAGGCTGAAGCGAGAGCGGCGCAAGCCAGACTTTTTCCTTCTGCCGCCCGGGGCGATCCACCCATGGCCGCTCAGCTTCCAGCGTGACCTTGGTGATCGCCTCAGCCAGCAGCCGGTCCGCGCTATGCTCGGCCTGTGCTTCTTTTTCCCGCGGGAGGATAAGCGGCGCGCCACACACAAAATGACCGCGCCCGAAAGGCAGCGGCAAAATCATTTTATCCCAGGAATTCAGGCGGATGCCCCGGCATGTCGCGCCAACAGGCACAATCGGCTTTCTGACAAGGGCTGCCAAAGCCGTAGCCCCTTGCTGGGCCTGCCTGCGTGGGCCGCGTGGGCCATCGGGCGTAATGGCAACAATACCACCATGCCGTAATCTGGCCCGCATACGGCGCAGAGCCGCAGCGCCACCTTTGTTTTTACCCCGTGTGTCGGAAGACCCGGCAATGGACCAGATCCGCCATTTTCCAACAATATCGGCAATCAGCCGGCCATCCCGATTACGGCTGATGAGCACATGCAGGCGCATGGCGGGATTTTGCGGTTCCGCCCACCACCACAAGGCTGGGGTGAGCGGCAGAACCTCATGCCAGAAAGCCACAACTGCCGTGCGGCCATCCTGACAGGTGAGAACATCGCGGGCCTCCGGGTCGATACTAAACGTCCAGCGCGTGGTGCGCAGGGTTAAGCCCAGATAGCCCCGGATTGTGCTGACAAGAATTTTTCTAACGAAAGATCCGGCGGAGTGCGGAAGACGTGCCACAGTGCCAGATCTCCGGCGCTAGGTCAGCCTCCGCCGCAAGGCAAATCCTTCTGCCTGTTCATTCAGAATGGACGGCTGATAGGCCACCGTGAAGGCCTCATGCGCCCGCTGCCAGACAGCGGGATCAGAGCCTTCGGGTAAATCTATTGCCGTGACCCCACACCGGAGAAGAAACTCATACTGGTCCGGCAGAACATGGCCGCCAGCCCGAATTTCACCTTTGAAGTGCAGATGTTCACGCAATGCCCGGGCCTGCGTGAACGGGCGACCATCCCGAAATATAGGGAAAGTCAGCGACACAACATCCAGCCGGGGCAGGGCATCCCGCAGCGTTTCAACTTCGTCAGCAGAAGTCAGCACCACGCCAAGCCGCGCATCGGTATTCCGGCCCAGTCCTTCAGAAAGGCGGGCCAGTGGCACCAGCACATTGCCAGTCGGAAGAGAGTCTCCCTCAACGGCAATCTGCCATGTGTCCTGAATAATCTGGCCGTTCTCAAGCAGTGGCATATGCGGCGTCCTTGAATGGTGCTGTGCCTAAACGGCGGCACGTTTCAATAAACCGCTCACCCGCCGTTCGTCTGGAAAGATACGTATCAATGATCCGGGCGATTGCATCAACCGTTTCATCTTCCGACATGGCAGAACCGAGAATTTGTCCGATGGAAGCATCGCCGTCTCCAGCGGAACCGCCCAGCGTAATCTGGAAGGCTTCCTCACCCCGTTTATCGACACCCAGAATGCCAATATGCCCGGCATGATGATGCCCGCAGGCATTGATGCAGCCGGAAATATTCAGCCGCAGCGGCCCGATTTCCCGCTGGAGATCAGCATTGGCAAAACGGGAGCTTAGCTTCTGGGCGATGGGGATAGAGCGAGCATTGGCGAGCGCGCAGTAATCCAGACCGGGGCAGGCGACGATATCGGTGATGAAGCCGACATTGGCTTCCCCAAGCCCGTTTTTCTCCAGTGCCTGCCAGACATCATAAAGCGCATCCTGCCGCAAATGGCCCAGCACCACGTTTTGCAGGTGGGTAATGCGGAGTTCCCCAAAGCTGTAACGTTCTGCCAGATCAGCCAGAAGGTCCATCTGCGCCGAGGTCACATCCCCCGGAATACCGCCAGCCGGTTTGCAGGACACGGTAACCGAGCAATAGCCCGGCTGCTTGTGCGGGTGGGTGTTGGTATGGACCCACGCATCAAATGCCCGATCTGCCTTACGCTGGGCGGCCAGTTTTTCCGCTGCATTGCCTACGGGGGCAAAATCCGGTGCACCAAACCGCGCGCGAATTGCCTCAACGGTCGCTTCCGGCAGGCGGTAGCGTGCGCGGTCCATGGCGGCAAATTCCGCGTTCACCTGATTCAGGAATTCTTCCGTCCCGAGCGCCTGAACCAGAATTTTGATACGCGCCTTATAGATATTGTCGCGCCGGCCATGCGCGTTATAGACGCGCAGAACTGCTTCCAGATACGCAATCAGATCTTCTTCCGGCAGGTCATCCCGCAGTCTGACACCAATAATCGGGGTACGGCCCAGGCCGCCACCCACAAAGACTTCAAACACCGGACGACCATTTTCGCCCTCACGGGCAATCAGGCCAATATCGTGGAATCGCGCCGCCACACGGTCCTGCTGGCTACCAGAAATGGCGATTTTGAATTTACGGGGCAGGAACGTAAATTCTGGGTGCAGCGTGGACCACTGCCGCAGAATTTCCGCATAGACGCGTGGGTCCAGCACTTCATCCGCTGCAGCGCCGGCAAACTGATCTGCCGTCACGTTCCGGATGCAGTTCCCACTGGTCTGAATAGCGTGCATGTCCGTATCGGCCAGCACATTCAGGATTTCCGGCGTGTCTTCCAGCCGGATCCAGTTGAACTGAATATTCTGCCGGGTGGTGAAATGTCCGTAATCGCGGTCGTACGTGCGAGCAATATGCGCGAGCACGCGCATCTGCTTCGCATCAAGCACACCATAGGGAATGGCTACCCGCAGCATATAGGCATGCAGCTGGAGATACAGGCCGTTCATCAGGCGAAGCGGCTTGAATTCCTCTTCCGTCAAGGCACCGGACAGACGACGTTCAACCTGATCTTTAAACTGAGCAACGCGCTGCTTCAGGAACGTGCGGTCAACGTCATCATAAGCATAATGCCCGACGGGCAGTGCGGCAGATGGAGAATGAGACATGGAAAAAGCCAATCTTGATCGTCTGTTCAGGCGTACGGAGCAGGGTGGGGCGCATGCCAGTCTGGCGTGAAATCAGGATGCACACTGGGGCCAGCCGCGCGGATGCGCTCCCGGCTGGTGACAGGCAGCGGTCCAGAGGCCGTCTGGGTGACCTGAACGCCATAAATCCCGACAAGAGCCTCTTCCTGCGCACGGGCATTACAGGCTTTCAGAGCCTCCTCAACCGCGCTGTTGGGGTAGAGCTTTGCGTCCTCAATCAGCGTCGCCCACTGGCCATCGGCAGCCAGCCAGACGATGCGTCCATCCAGAAGACGATTGGCGGTGATGACGCTGGTACCTTCAGCATCCCGGCGACTGTTTCTGCGATCCACAGCATATCCCTTTCCGGAACGATCCTTGGGAAAAGAAATTACATCATGCGTGATATATTATCAATATACCACGCGCCATTTTGAGTGATCATACATGAAGCACGAGATTGCGTGATAAAATAACGTCGCGCTCAGCGAGCTCCGTTTATCCGCAACGTTCTCCATCCCGAAACAGTCTGGCCCGGCTGATATCAAGCAGCCCAGAGGCCTGAATCTCCACAGTATTTTCCGTGAAATCGGGGATACTGAACGGAACAGAACGCTCAGCCAGCTGTGCCCTGTAATGCCGATAACCGTTCCGCGCTCCCTCCGCAACAAGGGGAATAACCGGCTCTTGCGCCGAGCGCTCATCAGGGCCGCAGACCTGAATTTCATAAGGCCGCAGCATGGCCGTGACCGGACCGGGAGGGACAGACGCATCGACGGCAAAAGGAAGAAGACCGGCTTCATCCGGCACCATCAGACCATCTTGGACGATGCCGTTAAAAGATGGTGCTTCCCCCAGAAACTCCATAACAAACGCCGTTTGCGGGTTACGGTTCAGCTCTTCCGGTGTCGCATCCTGCACAATCTGGCCGTGCTGCATCACCACAATGCGATCCGCTATTTCCACAGCTTCATCCTGATCATGCGTGACCAGAATGGTCGTCAGCCCCAGACGTTCATGCAGGGCTTTCAGCCATGTGCGGATCGAACGTCGCACAATCGGATCGAGCGCGCCGAAGGGTTCATCCAGCAGCAGAAGTTTAGGACCCGTTGCCAGTGCACGGGCCAGCGCCACACGCTGCCGCTGCCCACCGGAAAGCCGCGCCGGGTAAGACGCGCCTGCGTCCGGGATCTGCATCAGGTCCAGCAGTTCCTGCACACGCGCTGCAATAGCGGAGCGGGAAGGGCGTTCTGAACGGGGCAGCACATCCAGCCCGAAAGAAATGTTTTTTGCCACCGTCATATGCGGGAACAGGGCGTAATTCTGAAAGACAAAGCCAATCTTGCGGGCACGGTCCCGCATGGTCCCCATCGTCTGCCCGTCCAGCAGCAAGGTGCCTTGTTCAAACGTATCCAGCCCGGCAATAGCCCGGAGCAGAGTTGTTTTTCCGGCACCAGATGGCCCCACCAGCGCCACAAACGCCCCGGTTGGCACATTCAGCGAGACATCATTCAGCAGACGCCGCGTGCTGCCCGGTGCGTAACGCACCAGATGCTCAACCTGCACACTCATGCCTGCTTCTCCCTCCAGCGGGCCAGCCACTCCGGCGCGGAGCGGAGCAAGACGGCCATCATTGCCATGCCAGCCAGCAGCGCAGCCATGCTGAAGGCTGCAACGGTCTGGTATCCATTATAAAGACTTTCAATATGCAGCGGCATGGTCTCGGTCATGCCCGGAATATGACCAGACACCACGGAAACCGCACCAAACTCACCCATAGCCCGCGCCGTGGTGAGCAAAATGCCGGAAAACAGCGCAACCCGCGCACCGGGCAGCGTAACCCGCCAGAGAATATTCCAGAACCCGGCTCCGGCCAGCATGGCGGCCTCTTCCGCATCGCGCCCCTGTTGTTCCATCAGCGGCACAAGGGTGCGCACTACATAGGGCAGCGTGACAAAGATGGTGGCCAGCATGATACCGGGCACGGCAAAGGCAATATGAATGCCTGCCTGTTCCAGCGCTGGCCCCCACCAGCCCTGAACACCGAACAGCAAAAGCCAGACAAGGCCGGATACAACGGGGGAAATACTAAGCGGTAGCTCCACCAGCACCAGCAGAGCAGACCGGCCGGGGAAGCGATATTTTGTTAGCACCCAAGCTGCCAGAACGCCGAAGATGGTATTGGCCAACACGGAGACGGCTGTAACCTCCAGCGTCAGCCAGATAGCCGCCAGACCATCCGGATCAGACAAGGAAGCCAGAGCGGGTGCCAGCCCGGTTTTCAGCGCCTCTGCCACCACCACGGCAGGTGGCATAAGCAACACCAGCACAATCAGCACCCATGTCAGGACCCAGAGAGAATATTTCCTCATCTCTGTTCACCCCACACGGACAACCGCCTGCGCACCAGACTGACCAGAACCAGCGCGAGCAGAGAAGTCAGCAGCAGGATCAGCGCAATGGCTGTAGCCCCCGCATAATCAAATTCCTGAAGCCGGACGACAATCAGCAACGGGGCAATTTCACTCTTAAAGGGCTGGTTGCCTGCGATGAAGATCACAGAGCCGTATTCGCCAACGCCGCGCGCAAAGGCCAGCCCAAAGCCCGTCACCAAAGCTGGAAGCAGAGGAGCAATGACGACGCGTGTCACCACCTGCCAGGGCCTGGCACCCAGTAGAACGGCGGCTTCTTCCATATCGCGCGGCAGGTTTTTCAGCACAGGCTCAACCGTGCGCACCACAAAGGGGAGGCCGACAAACATCAAAGCCAGCACAATGCCGGTCCGGCTATAGGCCAGCACCAGACCAAGTTTTGCGAGGGGGGCACCAAGCCACCCCTGCGGGCCGTAAAGCGTGGCGAGTGTAATGCCTGATACCGCAGTCGGTAGAGCAAGCGGCAGGTCAATCAGCGCATCCGCAATCTTGCGGCCCGGCAGATCCCCGCGCACAAGCGCCCACGCCAGCAGCAAGCCAAGGGGCACATTCAGCACTGCAGCCAGAAAAGCGCTGGAAAAGCTGGTCCACAGCGCAGCAAACATGCGCGTGTCATGCGTTGCCGCAACCATAGCGCCCACACCATCCTGCCAGGGCCGGATGATCAACGCGCACAAGGGCAGGACGATAAAAAAGCCCGTCCAGAGAAGGGTTACCCCAAGCGCCAGCCGATAACCGGGCAGGGCGGACCCGCCACCCCGCAAAAAGGACAAAACAGCCTGCTTCATGCCGCGTTAAAAGCCTGACCGGAACTCATCTTCATCCTTCTCCTGCCGCCATCCTCAGGCACAGCCCTGAAAGAGCACGAGCCAGAACACAGGTTGCGGGCAGCAACACTCTATTCTGACCCGTGCTTCGCCCTGATTAAGAGCGGGCTTTCAATGCACCTGACAATCTGACGGTGTCTTTGATGAAGGATGCAAGTGTTTTCGTTTCGGACTCAACACTTCCTGCGCTGGTTTTCAGATGCAGGGCAGGGCTGACCGGTGCTTCATAAGGCGCATCAATGCCTGTAAAGCCGCTGATCTTGCCAGACCGTGCCGCAGCATACAGACCTTTGGGGTCACGCTGCTCGCAGGTTGCAAGGTCCGCATCCACAAAGATTTCTGCAAACTCTTCCCCAAGGATCTGACGAGCCAGAGCGCGGTCAGAGAGCAGGGGGGAGATGAGTGCGACCAGCACAACCTGACCAGCATCACGCAGAATACGCGCAACTTCCGCAGCACGGCGGACATTTTCAGTCCGGTCTGCTTCAGAGAAGCCCAGATCCTTGCACAGGCCAGCACGCAGAGTGTCGCCGTCCAGAACAGTAACGTCCACACCATCAGCAAAAAGGGCTGCTTCCGTTGCGCGTGCCAGAGTGCTTTTGCCTGAGCCGGAAAGGCCCGTCAGCCAGAACACGCCACCACGATGACCTTTGGCCCGTGTGCGGTCCTGCGTCGTGACGGTGCTTCCTGTGGGGTGAATAACTTTTTCACCATCAGCGATAGCGGCTGGGCCCAGAAGCGGTGCACCACCGACAATACGCTGCTGACGGTCCACCAGAACGCCGCGCCCATCTGCCGTGCCCGGCACGAAGGGGTCAAACAGAATGGTTTCTGACGCAGAAAGCGTGATTTCTGCAAAGCCTTCTGCCGGGACTTCCTCACCAGCATATTTCTGCAGGTCATCCAGATTCACGACGGAATCAATAGACGTCACCGTTACGGCATGTTCCGCCGTCGCCAGACGCAGATGGAAGCTTTCTCCCACACGCAACGGTTCCTGACGCAGCCAGAACAGGCGCGTGCGGATACGGGAAGCCGCAACCGGCGGAGTTTCTGATTTGTGCAGCAGGTCACCCCGGTCCGGGATCACATCCGGCTCCAGCGTGACCGCAACGGACTGACCCGCAGCAGCAGAAATCTGCGGTGCCGTGTGCCAGCTTGCGATGGAAGAAATCTTCGCAGGGGTTTTCTGCGTGCCGATAATCACCGTATCGCCAACGCGCACCCGGCCACGCTCAATGCGGCCTGCCACATAGCGTTTGTCGTCAAAGCGGTAGACATCCTGCACCGGCAGGCGCAGCGGCAGTTCAGCGCGGGACGCAGGCGAGGGGACCTGTGCCAGAGCTTCCGTCAGGGTCGGGCCACTATACCAGGGCATCCGGTCGGAGCGGCTGGCAATATTGTCGCCATCACGCGCAGAGGCCGGGATAAAGAGAGCGGCTTCCAGATCCAGCTTTGTGAGAAGTTCGGAGACGGATTTTTCAGCAGCTTCAATCTTCGCCTGATCGAAGTCCAGCAGATCGACCTTGTTCAGCAGAACAATCACGTGCCGGATGCCGATAAGGTGCAGCAGCATGGCATGGCGACGGGTCTGTTCGCGCGCACCTTCAGCCGCATCCACCACCAGTACAGCGGCTTCCGCATCCGCAGCGCCGGTAATCATGTTGCGCAGGAACTGGCGATGGCCCGGCGCATCCACGATCACAAACTCCCGCTTATTCAGCAGGAAGGGGATGCGGGTGGAATCAACCGTTACACCCTGATCGCGCTCGATCTGCAGGGAGTCGAGCAGGAAGCTCCACTCAACCTTCAGCCCGCGCTTTTTGGATGAGGCAATAATCTGGGCGACCTTGCCGTCCTGCAGATTATCCGTGTCATGCAGCAGGCGGCCGATCAGGGTTGATTTACCGTGGTCAACGTGACCGACGATAACGATCGGCGTCGCGGGCTCCTGAGACTGAGCCACAGAGGGGGAAAGCGTGTTCGTCATAATTCTATTCCAGTCCGCTAAGGCTCAAAGATAACCGGCGACGCGCAGCCGCTCGAAGGCATCTTCGGATTCATGATCCATGGCCCGGCCAGACCGTTCGGACGTACGGGTGGTTTCCAGTTCAGCAATAACCTCAGCCAGCGTGCTGGCATTGCTTTCAACAGGGTTGGTAATGTCCTGATCACCCAGAGAACGATACCGCTTGCCGTTTTTGGCAAAATACAGATCCACCAGCGGGATGCCTTCGCGCTCGATGTAGCGCCAGATATCAATCTCCCGCCATGACAGCAGAGGATGCACGCGGATGTGCATGCCTTCTTCATGCGGGGTGGCATACTGGTCCCAGAATTCCGGCGGCTGGTTGCGGATATCCCACTTGTGGCTGGCGCCGCGCGGACTAAAAACGCGCTCCTTGGCGCGCGTGCCCTGCTCATCACGACGGATGCCGGCAATCACGCCCTGCAGTTTGTGCTTTTCAATCATCGCGGCCAGACCTGCCGTCTTGCGCGCAGCAGAGCGGGCGGCTGGCGGCAGGGACGGGTCCATCTCTTCAACCGGCGGACAGGTGCCCAGCAGCAGGTCCAGATCCCACTTTTTGGCGTATTCATCCCGGAATTTGTACATTTCCGGGAATTTCTTACCGGTGTCTACATGCATAACGGGGAAGGGCACGCGACCCAGAAAAGCCTTTTTGGCCAGCCAGACCATGACGTTGGAATCTTTACCCAAAGACCACAACATGGCGAGAGGCTTAAGCTTGCGATAGGCTTCCCGAAGGATGAAGACACTCTGTGCCTCGAGCTGATCAAGATGGTCCATTTGTCTGGTCAAACCTGTTTTGAGAAGAGAGATAAGGTGTCCTGAACGTTCAGGAAGCCGTGTGAATGCCGCACTCTGTTTTGGCCAGTCCGGCCCAGCGCCCCGCGCGTGGGTCTGCCGTCTGGCCAACAGGGCGCGTGCACGGCGCACAACCAATGGAGAGGTAGCCTTCCGCCACCAGTGGATGAGGAGGCAGACCACGGCGGGCCATTTCCCGCGTGATGTCTTCAGCCTCCCAGAGCGCCAGCGGGTTCAGGCGGATTGCGCCATCCTCCTTTTCTTCCACAACCGGCAGAGCAGCACGGGTGGAAGCCTGAGAGCGCTTACGCCCGGTTACGAGAACCTCATAGGGCAGGGTTGCCAGATCCAGCGGCTCAACTTTCCGCAGGCGGCAGCAGGCATCCGGATCAAACGCCCAGAGTTCTCCGGTCGGGTCACGTTCCTGCACCTCAGCCTGTGCGGGCCGAACATCAATCACGTTTTTCAGGCCAAGGAATCGCGCAAGCTCCGCCCGATAGGCCAGCGTTTCCGGGAAATGCTTGCCCGTTTCCAGAAACAGGACAGGCATATCCGGATCAGCTTCCGCCACAAAAGCCAGCAAAAGGGCTGATTCCGCACCAAAGGAGGACATCACGCCCACCTTTTTACCAAGCTGGGCAGATGCTGTGCTGAGAAGTCTGGCAGGATCCTGAGCCTGGGAGCGCAAGACTGTCAGAACTGACCGGGCAACAGACATTCGGGAATTCCAATAAAAACTACGTGAAATAGTGTTTACAGGATATTGCACGTAAATCCACACCGCTTCAAGCCCATTCTCCACGAAAGAATTTCGTATTTTGCAGGCAAGGTATTCCACACGCACAGATGATATTTTCTAACCTAAAATGAGTGCTCTGTCTTTTGCGAGCAAATTATTTGTCATTTTTGAAATAATCCGATCCGCATAAGTGACTGAAAAACTGGCGGATCCAATAATAGACCTAGCCAGACCTTGAGTGCGCAAAAGGTGCTATTTTGAGAGAAAGAGGCGCTCGGACGATAGAGAGCAGGAGAGTCCCGCCAAAGCGGCCCAGAGAGCGCAACAGCGCCACCGAGACTATTCATCGCGTGAAACGCTTCAGAGCACTCTGCGCCGCTCTAGACGCGCCTTACGCGCATCCGAAGCGGCTCTGCCTCGGAAAATTATTCCAAATCAAAGCACTAGGCTGTTTTGAAACTTTCGCGCTGCAACCGCTGGTCAGGCCATTGGCCGAACCAGCAGATCCAGAGAGCGCAGTGTCTGACGGCAACCAGATCAGACACACCCAACAGCCGCATCCACTCTCAGATATCATTTAGTTGGCATAATATATCTTATGCGATTTATGTCCCAGTGGGTCAGACGCCATTAATCCCGCCAGATCCATTCCCCTCAACCAGCACATATCTCTCTCTGGTTTCGATCTCCTGTACCGCTCGTTGTAACCCAAAACACCGAAGCTCTGATATCTCAGCCCAGATCGCCTCCGATGATCCATCGGATCGACCCACCATAGGCATTGCTGGCTTGGCTTGGCTTGGCTTGGCTTGGCTTGGCTCACCATGACGCCAACGGCACACCCTGCAAGGCAGCTCACATGAATATCCGTCGCGCCTCAACTCATGAACCACACCGGCTCGCAAAACCACGCTTCCTCATGCGCCTTTTCTGAGAAACACTGCCGGATCTCATTCTAAGGCCGTTGCACTGGACTGATCACCAGAAACGCCCTGAAACCACAGTTCCGTTCAGGCAAAGCCTTTGATACGTGCCCTGCCCGTAATTTCTCAACAAATCACAGCATCAGCTACCGCCGCCAGACAACCAGACCTGCGTTGGCAGACCAATCATTCCTGGCGGACGGTCCCTGAAATACGCGGTTATTTCGTCGGGCTGGGATTATCCCGGCGGAACAATTCCCATTCGTCCATCACTGTACCGTCTGGCAGATGGCAATAGCCCACCTGCCCTTTGGTCGCGTCCTGCTGCATGCTCAGCGTACCGCCTTTTTTGGTACAGTAAAGTGCCGCCGGATTGGGGATACGGAGCGGCCGAACGCTGTTCCGGCTCTGGTCTTCTGTATGGTGCTCACACCCTGCCAGCATCCCTGCGGCACAGACCGCCAGTGCGGCTCGGGTCAGGCGAGAAAACGTAAAGGTCATAGCAACAGGTCCTGTTTTAATTATCTGAAAGACACTTTCTCGTATGGGTCAGAATTTGTCACGCCCCGCACAGTCATCCGCTGACCATTTCCGCATTTTTCACGCAGATCGCCTCTCACCCGCTTCATGCAGGCAGGGTTCCAGCAGCGCGCACAGCCAGTCCGCAAACACCTGCAAACGATGAGAAAAATGTCGACGGTGCTGATAGAGTAACGTCATGGGCATCGGCTCGGCCCGCCACTCAGGCAGAACCTCCACCAGCTCCCCCGCCCTCAACTGCTGCTGAACATCATAGGCAGGTACCTGAATCATCCCCAGCCCAGCTAGACAGCAGGCTATCAGGGCTTCCGCGCTGTTGACCGTCACGCGCCCCGCCATGGTGCAGGTGCGTAACTCGCCGCCTTCCTGCCACTCCCATTCCTCCACCCGCCCGCTGAAGGCGGACGCATAGCCGACTGCGAGATGATGCGGCAGATCCTGCGGTGTAGCGGGCGTGCCGTAACGAGCCAGATAGGCTGGGCTTGCAACGTTAATCAACGCCAGTTCGCCGACCTTCCGGGCAATCAGCCCGGAATCCTGCAGAGGCCCGATGCGCAGCACGCAATCAATCCCGTCTTCCACCAGATTGACGGGTCTGTCCGTTACCCCCAGTTCAACATCAATCTCGGGGTAGCGTTCCAGAAAATCCGGTAAGGCTGGCGCTACAATCAACCGCCCGATCCGTCCCGGCATATCCACGCGTAAAACGCCACGCGGCGCAGCTTTGTCCCGCCGGAACAGGCCTTCTGCCTCCTCCACGTCCGCCACCAGCCGAAGGCAGACATCATAAAAAGCCCGACCATCTGCCGTGGTGGAAACCGTGCGTGTTGTGCGGGACAGTAAGCGTGCCCCTACCCGGCTTTCCAGCGCCTGAATAGCGGTGGAAACGGAGGACCGCGGCATGTTGAGGGTATCCGCAGCCCTTGAGAAACTGCCAGACTCCACAACCCGCAGGAAAATACGAAAAAGATCAATCCGGTCCACAGCATCCTCGGGTAGCACGCCCTATTGTTCGGATTATACGACAAGTGTTGTCTAAAGACACCTATTTATTAAGAAAAACGAGATGATACTGTTTCCCTCATGAAAGTCCGCATCCTGCGGTGTCTTTCAACGAAAGGACAACCGGATATGGCAGACCATAGTCTCAAAGGAAAAACCGCTCTGATTACGGGCGGCGCCAAGAACCTTGGCGGCCTGATTGCCCGTGATCTGGCTGCGCATGGCGTCAAAGCCATTGCCATCCACTATAATAGTGACGCCAGTCGCCCTGAGGCTGAAAACACTCTGGCAGACCTGAAAGCCGCCGGTGTGCAGGCCGTTGTCTTGCAGGCAGACCTGACAACCGCAGCCGCCAACAGCAAACTGTTTGCGGACACCATTGCCGCCATCGGTAAACCCGATATTGCCATCAACACCGTCGGCAAAGTGCTGAAAAAGCCGATTGCAGAGACGTCGGAAGCTGAGTTTGATGAGATGTTCGCCATCAATTCCAAGGCGGCCTATTTCTTCATCAAGGAAGCCGGACTGCACCTGAATGACAATGGCAAACTGCTGACCCTCGTCACGTCCCTGCTGGGCGCTTACACCCCGTTCTATTCCACCTATGCAGGTGCCAAAGCCCCGGTTGAACATTTCACGCGGGCAGCCTCCAAGGAATTTGGCGCACGCGGCATTTCAGTCAACGCCATTGGTCCGGGGCCGATGGACACGCCGTTCTTTTACGGTCAGGAAGCGCCTGATGCCGTGGCGTATCATAAAACCGCCGCCGCCCTGTCCGCCTTCAGCAAAACCGGCCTGACGGACATTGAAGATATTGCACCGTTCGTCCGTTTTCTGGTCTCGGAAGGCTGGTGGATGACGGGCCAGACCATTCTGGTCAATGGCGGCTACACCACCAAATAAGCCAGCCTTTGTGGGAGGGAGCGCACGCATCGCTCCTTCCCCGTGCCGCGCCAACAAATTGTTGTGTTTTTTTATCGATTATTTATGACTAGGGTCAGAAGCATCAAGAGTCAGGCCGACGCCTGACACCAACCTGCGTCCGTGCAAGGTGGTGCCTTCCCTGCCTTGCAGTGAAGGGATGTGGCCAGAAGACCGGCAATAACGGACCCATGCCACGCGCGTCGTCGCTTTGTCTTTTGATCTCGTACCGTTTTGAAGAGATCAAACATGACACAGATTACCCAACAGTTTGCCAGCGATAACTATGCCGGAATCTGCCCGGAAGCTCTTGCCGCCATGCAGGACGCCAATCAGGGCTACGTGCCTGCCTATGGCGAGGATATCTGGACCACCCGCGCAGCCGATGCCTTCCGCACTCTGTTTGAAAAAGACTGTGATGTCTTTTTTGCCTTCAACGGCACAGCGGCCAATGCGCTGGCGCTGGCCTCCCTGTGTCAGTCCTATAACAGTGTGATCTGCTCCGCGCTGGCCCATGTGGAAACTGACGAATGCGGCGCACCGGAGTTTTTTTCCAACGGCTCTAAACTGCTGCCGGCCCCCACCCAGGGTGGCAAGCTGACGCCTGATGCCATCCGCACGTTGGCGACAGGCCGCACGGACATCCATTTCCCCAAGCCCCGCGCCGTCACCATCACTCAACCGACCGAAACCGGGCAGGTTTATACGCTGGCTGAAATTCAGGCGATTTCCGCTGTGTGCCGTGATCTGGGTCTGCGTTTGCATATGGACGGTGCCCGCTTTGCCAATGCCTGCGCTGCCCTTGGCTGCTCCCCGGCGGAAATGACATGGCAATCCGGCGTGGATGTGCTGTGTTTTGGCGGCACAAAAAACGGCATGGCCGTTGGCGAAGCCATTCTGTTTTTTGACCGCGATCTGGCGGATGGGTTCGATTACCGTTGCAAACAGGCTGGGCAACTCGCATCCAAAATGCGCTTTCTGGCTGCCCCGTGGGTTGGCGTTCTGGAAAGCGGGGCATGGCTGCGCAATGCTCTAAGCGCCAATGAAGCGGCTGCGCATCTGGCCAAACAGATTGTCCCGCTGGACGGGCTGGAGTTGATGTTCCCCGCAGAAGCCAATGCCGTCTTTTTAAAAGCTCCCCCAGAACTGCTGGAGGGCCTGCGAGAGAAAGGCTGGCGCTTTTACACCTTTATTGGCGGTGGCGCGCGCTTCATGTTTGCGTGGGATGCGGATCTCACGCAGGTCGATGCGCTGGCGGCTGACATTAAAAGCCTGCATGCAGCCCTCTAGCGGGATATTCCTTTTTCCTATGGCCCGAAATGAAATCTCAATCCGGGCCACCCCCGTCGTTCTGCAGGCTGGTCTTGCCGGGGTAAACCGGATATATTCAGTCCTACTTTCCACTTAAAATCTGGTTCTTTGCGCATGCCTGACGGTTCTTCTCCTGTAACGCGTTCTTCCTCAGCCTCTTTGCCGGAAATCCGTCATGACTGGACGGTGCCGGAAATTCAGGCCCTGTTGGACCTTCCGTTTCCGGAGCTGATGTTCCGTGCTCAGGCCACGCACCGGGCGCATTTCGACCCCACGGAAATGCAGATTTCCACGCTGCTTTCCATCAAAACCGGTGGCTGTCCGGAAGATTGTGCCTACTGCCCGCAGAGCGCGCTGCATGAAAAAAGCGTGAAGGCCGAGCGTCTGATGGCCGTCGATGCCGTGCTGACGGAAGCCCGCAAGGCGAAGGACGCCGGGGCCAGCCGCTTCTGCATGGGTGCCGCATGGCGCTCCCCCAAGGACCACGATCTGGAAACCGTCTGCGCCATGATTGAAGGCGTCAAAGACCTTGGTCTGGAAACCTGCGTGACACTGGGCATGCTGGATGCCGGACAGGCTGGCAAGCTGCGTGAAGCCGGGCTGGATTACTACAACCACAATCTCGACACCTCGCCGGAATACTATGGCGACATCATCACCACCCGCACCTATCAGGACCGCCTGGATACCCTGTCCAACGTGCGGGATGCGGGCATTAATGTCTGCTGTGGCGGCATTGTCGGCATGGGTGAAAATGAGACCGACCGCGCCGGGCTGATTGCCGCCCTCGCCTCCCTGCCCGCGCACCCGGAAAGCGTTCCGATCAACCTGCTGGTGCGCGTAAAAGGCACGCCGCTAGGTGAGTCTGAAGAAGTCGATCCGCTGGATTTTGTCCGCATGATTGCCGCAGCCCGTATCAGCATGCCCAAAAGCCGGGTTCGTCTGGCCGCTGGCCGCGAGGATATGAGCGATGAAACACAGACCCTGTGCTTCCTTGCTGGTGCCAATTCCATTTTCTATGGGGAACGCCTGCTGACCACGCCAAACCCGCAGGCTTCGCGGGATCGCAAGCTGCTGGACAAGCTGGGCATGCATACAACTGGCATTTCTGTCTAAAATGTCTCTTGCATTCCTTGCCTGATCTGCGTCAGGAGCTGTCGCATGTCTTATATGGTCAAGGAAATGTTCCTCACCCTGCAGGGTGAGGGTGGACAGGCTGGGCGACCGGCTGTCTTCTGTCGTTTTGCAGGATGCAACCTGTGGTCTGGTCGGGAAGCTGACCGGGCCGAGGCTATCTGCCAGTTCTGTGACACCGATTTTGTCGGCACGGATGGTGATGGCGGCGGCAAGTTTGAAACTGCCGAGAAGCTGGCCGAGATCATTGCCGGCTTCTGGCCTGTGTCTGGTAGCGCCATGACAGTGCCGGGGCTGGTGGTTTTTACCGGTGGTGAACCGCTGCTTCAGCTGGATGCCGCTCTGATTGACGCCATGCATGCCCGCAATTTCACCATCGCGGTGGAAAGCAACGGCACGCTGCACGCGCCGGAGGGTATCGACTGGCTGTGCATCAGCCCCAAAGAGGGCGCCGCACTGGAACAGACAAGCGGTACAGAACTCAAGCTGGTTTACCCGCAACCGGGGCTTGATCCGGCCAAGGTGGAGCATCTTGATTTCAAGCATTTCTGGCTGCAACCCATGGACGGGCCGAACCAGAACGACAATATACAGGCTGCCATCCGTTATTGTCTGGCCCACCCCAAATGGGGCCTTTCTTTACAGACCCACAAGCTGACCGGTATCCCCTGACCCATGTCTACTCCCGCACGTGCCTCTGAAGAAGCTGCTCTGGTCCTGTTTTCCGGCGGCCAGGATTCCGCCACCTGTCTGGCATGGGCCCTCGCCCGCTTTGGGCGGGTGGAAACGCTGGGGTTTGATTACGGGCAGCGCCATGCTGTGGAACTGGAATGCCGTGAAACCCTGCGGGACGGCTTGCGCGCGCAAAATCCCCTCTGGAAAGACCGGCTGGGCATGGACCACACCCTTGCTCTGGGGGCGCTCGGCGATATTTCTGAAACGGCGCTGACGCGTAATGCGGAAATCGCCATGGAAAAAGATGGCCTCCCGAATACCTTCGTGCCGGGCCGCAACATCATTTTCCTGACCTTTGCCGCAGCCCTCGCTGCCCGCCGGGGTATTCGCCACATTGTCACCGGCGTGTGTGAGACGGATTATTCCGGCTACCCCGACTGCCGGGATGACACCATCAAGGCTGTACAGGTCGCCCTGAATCTTGGCATGGACTCACGCTACGTGCTGCACACACCACTGATGTGGATTGATAAAGCCGAAACCTGGAAACTGGCTAAAGAGCTGGGCGGAACCCCGCTTGTGTCCCTGATTAATCAGGAAAGCCACACCTGTTATCTGGGGGACCGCGGCACCATGCACCCGTGGGGGCATGGATGTGGAGAATGCCCCGCCTGCGCCCTGCGTCGCGCCGGGTGGGAAGACTATGTGGCGGAGAAGACCGATGCCTGATCTGGTCTTTACCCGTCGCTTTTCCATGGGCCACCGCCTGATCCACGGAGCCAGTGAATCCTGTGCCTTGCCTCATGGACACAATGAATTTGTCACAGTGCGCCTTAGCCCCACCACGCACACGCGGCTGGATGGAAAAGGCAATATGCCCGTCTCTTTCCAGCGGGCAAAAAGCACGTGGCATCGCTTTGTGGATGAAAAGCTGGATCACGCATTACAACTGGCGGAAGATGACCCGCTGCTGGCATGGTTTCAGGCCAACGAGCCGGCACGCGCACAGCGTATTGTCATCACGCCAGGTGACCCGACAACGGAACTGATGGTTTGCCTGATGATGGCGAAACTCAGCGCCTTTTTACGGGCTGATGGCGACATGCTCCGCTGCACGGAAGTCTCGTTGCAGGAAACGCCAACCAATACCGTAACCTTCAGCGGCAACCCGGACGACATGATCCCGGCCGTCCGATCCCCTGAGGCCTGCTGGTGGCACCGTGCGGACATGTCGATTTCCGACTGACGGCAGCACCTTTTAATTCTGCACCCGATTTTTTATCGGAGGTTTCTAATATCCCATGCTGCGCACCAGTGTTTTGTGGCGCGCAGCACGGGAAGAAAAAACCTCAGTCGTCAGCCAGTTGCAGAACCTTCGTGGTTTTATCCCGCAGTTCGGCGCACAGATCCGGGTTATTGGCCAGCGTCTGACCATAAGACGGGATCATGGCTTTCAGTTTTGCATCCCATTCCGGCAGCTTCTCGGCAAAACATTTTTTCAGCACGGTCAGCATAATCGGCGCGGCCGTAGAGGCTCCGGGAGAGGCCCCAAGTAGCGCGGCAATCGAGCCATCCTGGCTGGAAATGACTTCCGTACCAAACTGCAGAACGCCGCCCTTCTGGGCGTCTTTCTTGATAATCTGCACGCGCTGGCCAGCCACCACCAGTTCCCAGTCCTTGGAGCGTGCGGTAGGCACAAAGTCACGCAGAGCGTTCATCCGCTCACTATTGGACTGCATGACCTGCTCAATCAGATATTTGGTCAGCGCCCAGTTATCCCGTGCGACGGACAGGATGGCCTTGATATTATCAGGCCGGATGGAACGCGGCAGATCCATCAAAGACCCGTGCTTGAGGAAACGGGTTGAGAAGCCCGCATACGGCCCAAACAGCAGCGCGGGCTTGCCGTCAATCATGCGGGTGTCCAGATGCGGCACGGACATAGGCGGCGCACCAACAGAGGCCTTGCCGTAAACCTTTGCCCGATGCTGCGCCACAATCTCCGGGTTGGTGCAGCGCAGGAACTGGCCGCTGACCGGGAACCCACCCACTCCTTTAGCTTCCGGGATGCCCGTCTTCTGGAGCAGAGACAGCGCACCGCCCCCGGCCCCAATAAACACAAAGCGGGCATTGATTGTGCGCTGGGTGTTGAGCCGCAGGTCCTGCACCAGAATCTGCCACCGGCCATCCGGGCCGCGCTTGATATTCAGAACATCATGTTTGGTATGCAGGGTGCAGCCTGCTGTTTCTGTCAGGTAACTGAACAGCAGGCGCGTCAACGCGCCGTAGTTCACATCCGTCCCGTTCAGGCTCCGCGTCACGGCCAGAGGCTGGCCCGGTGGCCGAGCCTGCATGACAAGCGGCATCCACTGCGCCATCTGAGCGGGATCTTCAGAATATTCCATGCCAGAGAACAGCGGGTGTGCGTTCAGGGCCTCATGGCGCTTACGCAGAAAGGCAACATTGGCCTCTCCCCAGACAAAGCTCATATGTGGCACAGGCGTAATAAAATCACGCGGAGAGGCGATAATGTCTTTTTCAACCAGATGGGACCAGAACTGGCGCGAGATCTGGAACGCCTCATTCACCGCAACAGCTTTGCTGATATCCACGCTGCCATCGGCTTTCTGCGGCGTATAATTCAGCTCACACAGAGCGGAATGGCCGGTGCCCGCATTGTTCCACGCGTCCGAACTTTCTTCCGCCACGCTATCCAGACGCTCAAAAATGCTGATGCGCCAGTCCGGCTGTAACTGCCGGAGAAACACCCCAAGGGTGGCGCTCATCACGCCCCCACCAATCAGGGCGACATCAACGGATGAAGAAGAATCGGTCGTGGTGGAACTCATCATGGTCTCCGCATTATCAGCCCATTTCTTCCCATCGGAAGCAGGAGACGGGCAGAAGGTCTTTCCCGCATGCCGTGGTTCCCGCTCCGGTGCAAGAGCGGGCGTGAGGTAACCCGTGTGGTTATGCGCATATCCTATGCCACATTTTCAGTCCGGCACGGTTCTCATCTCTGCGAGAGCGGAGCAGCATTGCGTGAACTTAACGGCTGAGGCCGCGTTCTGTGCACTCTCCGCCCGACGAAGAAAAGGATGATATCATGGCTATCAAAAAACATGGCTTTGCCCACTGGGAAGGCACCATCAAAGAAGGGCGCGGCACTATTTCCACGGAAAGCCATGCCCTTGAAAACCAGCCTTACGGTTTTAATACGCGCTTTGAGGGCAAGCCGGGCACTAACCCGGAAGAGCTGCTGGGTGCTGCGCACGCTGCCTGTTTTTCCATGGCGCTCTCCCTCATTCTGGGAGAGGCCGGTCTGACAGCAAAATCCATCGACACCACAGCCGAAGTGAGCCTGAACAAGGCGGCTGATGGATTTGAGATTGATGCCGTGGCCCTCAAGCTGGAAGCCGAAGTGCCGGGTGCGACGCCGGAACAGTTTGAAGAACTGGCCAATAAGGCCAAAACCGGCTGCCCGGTCTCCAAACTGTTCAAGGCCAACATCACGCTGGACGCAAAACTGATTGGCTAAGATTTAGCCAACCTGTCCGCGATGCCGCAAAAGATGGTCTGCCAGCACGCAGGCCATCATGGCTTCCCCTACGGGCACAGCACGAATCCCAACGCACGGGTCGTGCCGCCCTTTGGTAATGACGTCTTTATTCTGGCCGTCACGGGTCACAGATGGCACCGGCGCCAGCATGGAACTGGTCGGCTTGACCGCAAACCGCGCCACAATCGGCTGGCCGCTGGAAATACCCCCCAGAATGCCACCGGCATGGTTTGCTCCGAAGGTAATCTCGCCATCCTGCATGGAGAGGGGGTCAGCATTCTCAAGCCCAGTCAGGGCGGCAGATGCAAACCCGTCGCCAATTTCCACGCCTTTGACGGCATTGATGCTCATCAGAGCAGCAGCCAGATCGGAATCCAGTTTGCCGTAAACCGGCGCACCAAGACCGGGCGGAACACCTTCGGCCACAACTTCAATCACCGCACCGATGGAAAGCCCCGCCTTGCGGATGCCTGCCAGATACTCTTCCCATTCCGGCACGCAGGCTGCGTCCGGGCAGAAGAACGGATTACGGGTCACCTCATCCCAGTCCCAGCGAGACCGGTCGATTTTGTGCGGACCAAGCTGCACCAAAGCACCGCGAATACGCACGCCCTGCCCTAGCACCTGCCGCGCCACAGCACCTGCTGCCACCCGGCACGCTGTCTCACGCGCGGAAGACCGGCCGCCGCCACGATAGTCGCGGATACCGTATTTCAGGTCATACGTCAGATCCGCATGGCCGGGGCGATAAGTCTGAGCAATATCGCCGTAGTCGCGGGACCGCTGGTCCGTGTTTTCAATCAGCAGGGAAATCGGGGTGCCCGTTGTCTGCCCTTCAAACACACCAGAGAGGATACGCACGGCATCCGGCTCCTTGCGCTGCGTGGTAAAGGCAGACTGACCGGGTCGCCGCTGGTCCAGAAACGGCTGAATATCAGCCTCTGTCAGAGGCAGGCGGGGCGGACAACCATCCACTACACAGCCAATGGCCGGTCCATGGCTTTCACCCCAGGTGGTGACGCGAAAAAGATGGCCAAAGCTGTTGTAGGACACAGTAAACCTCAGTCGCCTGCTACAGAGATATCCGGAGCCGTGGGGTTTTTCATGCCCACAATGTTATAGCCGCAATCCACATGATGGATTTCACCCGTCACGCCGGAAGACAGGTCAGAGAGCATATAAAGCCCTGCACCGCCCACTTCTTCCAGAGCCACGTTGCGTTCCAGCGGCGCATTATACTGGTTCCACTTCAGAATGTAGCGGAAATCGCCAATGCCGCTGGCAGCCAGCGTCTTGATGGGGCCAGCAGAAATGCCGTTGACGCGAATACCATCACGGCCCAGATCGGCTGCCATATACCGTACGGAGGCTTCCAGAGCTGCCTTGGCAACACCCATCACATTATAATGCGGCATTACGCGCTCAGCGCCCAGATAGGTGAGAGTCAGCAGAGAACCGCCATCCTTCATCAGAGCAGAGGCCCGCTGGGCGACTGCGGTAAAGGAGAAGCAGGAAATATCCATAGCCGTCAGGAACGCCTCACGCGGGGTATCGACATACCGCCCACGCAGGAACTGCTTATCGGCCCAGCCAATAGCATGCACCACAAAGTCGAGCTTGCCCCAAGTCTTCTCCAGCGTGGCAAACAGCTCATCCAGAGCAGCCTCATCCGTTACGTCACACGGCAGAACCAGAGAGGCCCCGATGCTTTCCGCCAGCGGCTTGACGCGCTTGCCCAGTGCTTCCCCCTGATAGGTGAACGCCATCTCACCACCCTGAGCCGCAACGGCCTGTGCAATACCCCAGGCAATGGAACGATCATTGGCAACACCCATTACCAGACCTTTTTTGCCCTGCATCAATGTTCCCTGGGCGGGCAATGTGGTGTTGTTGGAAGACATGCTGTGACCTCGACCTGTCTGTTGAGTGTGCTCTAAAAACTGTAGCGGTTGGTCGCATACCACAGCCTGCTAAACAAGACCAAAGCGCTAGCGTAACGCTTCAAACCATTCTTGCCTTTCGATACAAAGCGTGAAGAGCGGCTTTATTCGATGCTGAAAGAACAGGGTATGACTGAATCGACTTCCACTCCCTCCCCGGCCTCCTCGCCAGCACTGATTGACCTTACGGCCGATCCGTTCACTCTGTTTTCCGAATGGATGCACGAGGCTGAAAAAACCGAACCCTCAGACCCGAACGCCATGGTCGTTGCCACCAGCACGCCCAATGGCCACCCGTCAGCCCGTATTGTGCTGCTGAAGGGCATGGATCGGCGCGGGTTTGTTTTCTACACCAATCATGACAGCCGCAAGGGGAATGAACTGGCGGAAAATCCGCATGTCGCCTTGCTGTTTCACTGGAAGAGCCTGCGCCGGCAGATCCGGATTGAAGGCACAGTGACGCCGGTCACCACGGAAGAATCGGATGCCTATTTTGCGAGTCGGAGCCGTATCTCCCGCATGGGTGCTGTTGCGTCTGATCAGTCCCGCCCGCTGGCGGACCGCGCCATTTTTGAGCGACGCCTGAAGGATGTTGAAGCCCGTTACGAGGGGCAGGATCTCATTCCGCGTCCGGAAAACTGGTCCGGCTACCGGGTAGAGCCAACCTGTTTTGAGTTCTGGCAGGAAAGACCCTACCGCCTGCATGATCGCGCAACATGGACGCGCGACGGAAACCACTGGAATGTCACGCGTTTATATCCATAACTCTCACGGAACAGGTTACCCGGTCGGCCAGCCCGATTCTTATCAACGCGGAGAACAAGAACAATGAAAGACGTCCGTAAAATCCTGCTCCCCATGGTCAGCACTTCCAATGGGGAAGCCGCGCTGATTCGGGGCTACAATTTTGCCCGCCGCTTTGGGGCGCATCTGGCTGTGTTGCATGTGCGCCCGGATGGCCGGGATATTGCGCCACTGGCAGGCGAAGGCCTGTCCGGCGCAATGGTGGAAGATCTGATGCGCACCGCCGAGCATGAAAGCTCGCGCCATGCGCATGAAGTGCGCGCCCTGTTTGAACGCTTTGTGGCGACGCATCCGGATATTGAAGTGATTTCCCCTCACTCCGTTTTTCCGTGGGACAAACCGAGCATCAGCTTCAACATCCTGAACGGAGCGGAAAGTGAGATTGTGCCCTCTCACGCCCGCCTGTCAGACTTCACGCTGGTGCCGCACCCGGATTCCGGCGCTGAGGTCTCGTCTTCAGAAACGCTCCATGCGGTTCTGTTTGATAGTGGCCGACCTGTTGTGATCGCGCCCCGCACGCCCCCCAAAGGCATGATTAAGCGCGTCTGCATTGGGTGGAACGGAACGGCTGAATCCTCCTCCTCTCTGCGTGGCGCTCTGGCATGGGCTCAGACGGCGGAAGCTGTGCGGGTTCTGCATTGTGAGGATTATCAGCGGCGCGGCCCCAAGGCGCGCGATGTGATCGACTATCTTTCTTTCCACGGCATCAAAGCCGACTCTGTCGAGTTCCCCCCGGTTGACCGGGATGTTGGCAAAGGTCTGCTGGCCGCCTGCCACGATTTTGATGCTGATATGCTGGCCATGGGGGCCTATTCCCACTCCCGCCTGCGCCAGCTCATTCTGGGCGGTGTGACCCGTTATATTCTGGAGCATGCCGATCTGACGGTGCTGATGAGCCGGTAAAACCTGTTTTTTTAGCGGGCTTCAGGGCCTCCAGTAGGTAATAAAATACCCACGGACTGCATAAGAGTCCGGGGGTATATTTTCATTCAACATTGCCAGTTTATAGCAGCCAGTCTCCTTCCAGAGCGCTGACCGCAAAACGACCCTCAGGCTTTTTCCGGGTCAGGCAGCGTAAAGCTCAGGCCATCGCATGCGGCTTCGACCCCGTCCGGCAGATTGGCCTGCATCCATGCCCAGTCCATATCCGGCCCCAGATGCGTCAGAATCAAACGGCGCGGCTGGATACGGTCCTTCCATTCCAGCACCCGGTCCAGCCAGGCGTGCGCGCTATGCGGTTCCTTCTGGAAGCAATCAACAATCCACGTATCCACCCCGGCCAGCACGTCGAACGAGGCTTCAGGCAGTTCCACAACGTCTGTGCTGTAAGCAAAATCCCCGCACCGCAGACCTGATGACGGGATACGCCCGTGGCTTTGCTCAAACAGCGAGACCTTGTAGCCGCCCATCACCACATCCCCCTGCAACGGCACCGGATGCGCTTCCACCACCGCGCGAAAGAAATGTGGCGGGGTCCAGGGCTGGAACACGTAGTTAAAGCGTGTCTGGATTTCCTCCAGAACGGAGGGGGTGCCGTAGGCCGTAATTGGCTGCTTCACCACACGGTTGATGCCCCGCACCTCATCCAGCCCGGCAATATGGTCGGCATGGGCATGGGTGTAGAAAATGGATTTGAAGGCGCTGATCCCGTGCGTCAGCAACTGCGCACGAATATCCGGCCCGGTATCCACCAGAATGCCTTCCCCGTCTTCCATCTGAATAAAAATCGAAGCACGGGTGCGGATATTCCGGGGTTCAGTCGGGTCACATTGCCCCCAGATGCCGTGGCCGTCTTCACCGCCGAGCATGGGAACACCGGCGGACCCGCCGCACCCCAGAATTGTCACCTTCATACCGTCTGTCTTTCCTGCTCAGACCGCCTTACGGAAGAGACGGAAAAAATTATCGGTCGTCATCTGTGTGAAATCAGCCAGATCCTGCCCACGCTCCTGCGCGAGGCAGGCGGCTGTATAGGCCACGTAAGCCGGTTCATTCCGCTTCCCACGGCGCGGCACGGGCGCCAGATACGGAGAATCGGTTTCGACCAGAATGCGGTCTGCCGGCAGGTCCCGCGCAACTTCGCGGTATTCCCCGCACTTCGGGAAGGTCGCAATCCCGGAAAAACTGACATAACCGCCCAGATCCACCACGCATCGCGCCAGTTCAACACTGGAGGCAAAACAATGCAGCAGGATAGGGAAAGCCCCTTTTGCTGATTCGTCCCGCAAAATCTGCGCCACGTCCTCATCCGCCTGCCGGGCATGGATGATAATGGGCACATTCAGCGCACGGGCGGCCCCAATATGTCGCCGGAAGCTCTCCTGCTGGAGCGGTCTGACCTCTTCCACACCATGGAAATAGTCCAGACCACTTTCGCCAATTCCCACGACGTTTGGCACATCTGCGATTGCAACAATCTCGTCCACAGACGGCACCGGCACTTCTTCAACATGGTCCGGGTGCGTGCCAACCGTGCACCATACCCGCACGTCTGGCGTGTTGAAGGTCGTCAGACGTTTCTGCTCATCCGCCCGGGCCAGACGGGTGCCGATGGTCACCATCCCGGCAACGCCGGCCTCTTTGGCCGCCGTCAGCAGAGCGGGCAGTTCATCATCCGTGTAGTGATCCAGATGACAATGGGAATCGATCAGTCCAGTCATACTCGTCTCATTCACGCGGGGTCAGCGGCTTCGACATAGCGCGGGAAAATCCCCTGCGGCGCAGGCAGCTGACGGCCTCCCGGCAGCGGCGTTTCCAGAGCCGCAAAGGTACGCTCCTCTTCCGTCACGCCAAGCTGGGTCAGCATCCGATCCATGCTGTGCGGCATGTAGGGCTGGAGCATGGTGGCAATTCCGCGCAGGGCATCCACCAGCACGCGCAGCACATCGCTCATCCGTTCCGGGTCGGTCTTTTTGAGCGCCCACGGGGCCTGATGATCAATATAGGCATTGCAGGCGCGGATGACTTTCCACACATCTTCCAGCGCATCCGTCAGAGCACATCGGTCCAGCTGGCTGGCCATTAGTTCCGGCAAGACGGCCACGTGGTTCAGAAGCTGCGTGTCTTCTTCCGTCAGCGTCCGACGTTCTGGCAGAACGCCCCCACAGTTGCGGGCCACCAGAGACAGCGTGCGCTGGGCCAGATTACCCAGATCATTCGCCAGTTCAATATTATTCCGCATAATCAGAGACTTGCGAGACAGATCGCTATCACCACCAAAGGGTACTTCCCGCAGCAGGAAGAAGCGCACGGCATCCAGCCCGAACTCTTTCACCAGATCACGCGGGTCCACCACATTGCCCAGAGATTTGCTCATCTTCTGGCCTTCAACAGTCCACCAGCCGTTTGCAAAAATCTTCTTCGGCAGTTCAATCCCAGCAGCCATCAGGAAGGCGGGCCAGTAAATGGCGTGGAAGCGAGCGATATCCTTCCCCACCAGATGCTGGCTGGCAGGCCAGAACCGGGCACGCGGCGCGGATGTATCCGGGTAGTCCAGTGCGCTGAGATAGTTCGCCAGCGCGTCGAACCAAACATACATCACATGCTTATCGTCACCCGGCACCGGGATACCCCAGTTGAAGCTGGTGCGGCTGATGGACAGATCCCGCAGCCCCTGCTTCACAAAGCTGACGATCTCCCGCTTCATGCCATGCGGGCCAAGGAAGTCCGGGTTTGCCTCGTAATAGGCTAGCAGACGGTCCTGAAAATCAGACAGCCGGAAGAAGTAAGACGGCTCCTTCACCCACTCGACAGGCGCGCCTGTCGGGGCGACTTTCTGACCATCCGGCCCCTCAATCAGCTCGTCTTCCCCATAGAAGCATTCATCGCGCAGGGCATACCAGCCCTCATACGCCCCCAGATAAATGGCATTATTTTCCGCCACTTTCTGCCACAGAGCCTGCGCGCCCTTGATGTGGCGCGGCTCCGTGGTGCGGATATAATCATCGTAGGAAATGGCCATGGCGTCCGCCATGCTGCGGAAGTCATCAGACACCCGGTCGGCAAACGCCTTGGGTTCCACGCCCGCAGCCTGCGCAGCCTGCTCTACTTTCTGGCCATGCTCATCAGTGCCGGTCAGAAAAAACACATCATCTCCGGCCAGACGATGGAACCGTGCCAGCACATCCGCAGCAATGGAGGTGTAGGCATGGCCAATGTGCGGCGCGCCATTCACATAATAAATCGGGGTCGTGACGTAGAAAGGGCGGGTCATGCAATGCTCGCAATAGTCATGGCTTCGAGAAGTGTTTCCTGTTTATCGAGATTAAAGCGTTCCGTCTCGCTTTGAAGACGCATGATCGCTTCCCATGCGTCTGCCAGCGCAACGCACGCGGCATTTCCCTGCCGGGCGGCCTGACGTGCACGTTCCTGAAGAAAATCTGATAACAGACTGAAAAATAAATTAAAACCGCCATCCTTACGGAGAACGATTTCGGCAATTTCATAGCCTCGGCTGGCCGAAGTCCCATTAAGGGTTTCTTCCACCAGACTGGCAATCTGACCATTCTGATCAGCCAGAAACGCCGCAGCGCGCCCTGGTGCACCGTGGGCTGCCGCCTGCACGCGGCTGATTTCTTCAGCGGAGGCCTCGGGCTGGATCTCCCGCAACACGGCCATCATGTCCATGCTGTCCAGCGGCTCCAGTTCCAGCCTGCGGCACCGGCTCCGAATGGTGGGTAGCAGACGCCCCGGTGCTGAGCAGGTTAGCAGCAGCACCGCCGCTGGGGGCGGTTCTTCGAGAATTTTCAGCAGCGCGTTGGCCGCACTCCGGTTGAGCCATTCTGCGCCATCCACAATCACAACGCGCCAGCCCCCTTCTGCTGCCGTACGGCGCAGAAAGGCATTAATGGGGCGTACCTCGTCCGCGACAATCTCACCGCGATAGCGCTGCTTTTTTTCATCAAAACTGCGGCTGACGACCAGAAGGTCCGCATGCGTGGCAGCAGAAATTCGCCGCCCTGCCGGGCTTTCCGGCTCTTCTCCGCCCAGAATCATCCGGGCGAGACGGAAAGCAAAGGTCGCCTTGCCAATGCCCGGTGGCCCGGTAATCAGCCAGGCATGCGGCAGACGCCCGTTTTCAAAAATCTTACGAAACGCCTGCAGAGGCTCTGCATGCCCATGCAGGTGCAAGGAGGCCTGACGCGGGTCACTCTGCACCGGCTTAAGCCTGCGCGATGTGAGAAAGAATATCTTTCACAATCAGACTGTTAATCTCTTCAGCTGAATGCGCATCCGTCTGCAGCCTGCGGATCCGCCCGGTATTCTGCCGAGCAATTTCCCGGAACCCGGCGCTGACCCGCGCATGAAACGCCTCGTCGGACTGCTCATACCGGTCCACCGGGGCACCGCGCGCAGCAAGCCGCAAACGGGCTACGTCCCGTGGTGCTTCCAGAAGAAAAGTCACGTCCGGGTCACGCCCCAACTGGCTTTGCAGGCGGGAGATCATATCCAGCACGTCCGGCTCACCTTCCGCACGCCCATAGCCCTGATAGGCCATGGTGGAATCCGTAAACCGATCACAGATCACAATCTGCCCTTCGGCCAGTGCCGGCGTGATCATCTGATCCAGATGGTCAGCACGGGCCGCAAAATGCGTCAGGATTTCAGCCCGCAGGGAGAGCGGATTTTTGCCAAACAGCAAAAGCTGCCGCAAATCTTCCGCCCCCGGAGAGCCGCCCGGCTCCCGCGTGGTCAGAACATCATGCCCCAGAGAAGCCAGAGCGGAGTGCAACAGGCGGAGCTGGGTGGATTTCCCCACCCCCTCGCTGCCTTCCAGTGTAACAAACAAACCCTTTGCCATGGCTCAGAGGTGCAGACGGCGCGCTGCACGCCCCAGAACACCCAAAGCCGGCACACTCTGCCCGGCTACCACTGGCACCAGCGCCTGTCGGCCACCCGGCAGCATAACGGTCAACTGCCCGACTGGCTGCCCCTGCTGAATAGGAGCCGCCAGCGGCCCCTGATAATCCAGAGACAGATGGGTCCCGTTCCGCCAGCCGTGCGGCAGCATCATGGTGAAGTCCTGCGCAGCTACCAGCGGAACGGTCTGGCTTGCCCCCATCCAGACGGGTGCCTGTTCCAGAACATCGCCCTTGGAGACGATGGTTGCAGACTCGAAGTTTGCAAAGGCCCAGCCCATCAGGCGTTCACCCTCACGCGCACGCGCACCATCTGTCGGCAGACCGTTAATGGCCATGATGACCCGGTGACCGTCACGCTCAGACGACGCACACAGACCAAATCCGCCCGCATCCGTGTGGCCGGTCTTCAGGCCGTCAGCCAGCCCTTTAACAACCAGCGCGTTGCGGTTTGTCTGATGGATCTTGTTGAAGAAAAACTCTTTTTCCGAGAAATAATGGTAATATTCCGGGAAATCATGGATCAGCCGCAGAGCCAGATAGGCGACATCCCGGGCTGTCATGTAGTGGTTTTCCGCAGGCCAGCCCGTCGCGTTCATAAAGTGGGAATTGGTCAGCCCCAGCTTGCCCGCCATGTCATTCATCAGCGTGACAAACTGTTCTTCAGACCCGGAAATCCCTTCCGCCAGCACGATGCAGGCATCGTTGCCGGACTGAATAACCATGCCCTGAATAAGGTCCTGCACGGGGATGCTCTGCCCCAGCGGCACGAACATGCGGGAGCCCTGCATCCGCCAGGCGCGTTCGCTTACCGGCAGCGCCTGATCCAGCCGCAGGCGGCCAGCCTTAAGCATGCTGAACGTGACATAAGCCGTCATCATCTTTGTCAGAGAGGACGGCGGCATGCGTTCATCCGCTGCTTTTTCAAGCAGGGTCGCGCCACTCTTATAGTCAATAATACACGCCCAGCGCGCCAGTGTATCCAGCGGGCCGACAGGCGTGGTCGCAGGTGTTTGCGCTACTCCATCAGGCTGAGGCGCCGCAGCGGCGGGAGCAGCCGCATGCGGGTGCGCTCCTTTTGGCTTGCGGGCAAAAGCAGTCAGAGAATAACTACCTGAGAGGAGGGCTGCGCCCCCTGCGAGAAGAAACCGTCGAGTTTGCACGTTCTTTCCTATTCGACGACGATATGAGATCCGGTCAAGCCATCAGCGAGTGCACGCTTCAAGGCCGCATCCGCGTCGCTTATAGTCGTAAAAGGTCCTTGTCGGACAGCCCACATCTTGCCTTGTGGCGTGAAAGAAGGCCAGACCGAGCCTCCATCCTGCGCGGCCAGCCTTGCTGCTGCCCCGCGCGCTGTAAAATCTGCCGTCTCAACCCAAAGTTGCGTCGCCTCGGGCTGCCCCTGCCGCCATTGAGCGGGAAGCTCCGGTAACTGCACGGCAGTCTGGGCCGTAACCTGCCCTGCAGAGGCTGCCTGCGGCTCCGGCTGAGGGGACGCGGTTGCATTTTGTAGTGCCGCGTTTGAAGCACCAAGGTCCGTCTGCCTCACCGCTTCCCGCGGTGCCGCGTTAATCTGCAACATCGGGCCACCGGGCAGCACTTCCGCCAACTGGCGGCTGGTGACTTCATCTTCCACCACTCTGACCCGGGCCGGCTCTGCCCCCACCCCCAGCAGATCCGCCGCTTTGGGTGAAAGCCCCAGAACGCGGCCAGCTTCCGCCGGACCACGGTCATTCACGCGGATGGTAATTTCCCGCCCGTTGTCCAGATTAATGACTGTCACGACCGCAGGCAGTTGCAGGGTGGGGTGGCTTCCCGTCATGGAAAGCGGATTCCGCACTTCTCCATCCGTTGTCAGCGGCTTGGTGGACGCCGCCTGACGCACAGCCAGCCCCTTGGCCTGATAGGAAAAATCCTCGCGGGGATACACCCATGTGGCTCCGGCCTGCCAGGCAGGACCGACCACATAATGCACATCAGGCTTTACCGCTGGCTGCTGCGGTCTGGAACAGGCCGCCACACCAACGCAACAGAGAAGAACGGCTTTTTTCACGCCACGGCACTACCCAGAAGACCAACACCCAGAGCATAAAAATCAGACGGATTATACCGCCGGATGACATTGAAATTGTGGTACACCATATAGGCTTCGCCCCCAACGCCATCAGGCCGGATAATGGCGCCACTCAGCCCCATATGGGTAAAGTCACCACCAGCTTGCGGCCTCACACCCTGCGTTGCCCAGTAGGAAACGGGACGCACAATGCTCCGCCCGATCTGCCCCTGATCAATAGAATCCGGCATATCGACCGCCTCGCCCCAAGGCTGACCGGCAATCCAGTGGCATTTGGCCAGATAGTTGGCAATAGAGGCGAACACATCGCCCTCATTGGTCCAGATATCGCGGCGGCCACCGGCAGGGAAACTGGCGGCATACTGTTCGTACGCGCTGGGCATGAACTGCGGCTGCCCCATGGCACCGGCGTAGCTCCCCAGCATACCAGCAGGCGTAATATCGCCCTGCCCCAGAATGGTGAGCGCCTTGAACAATTCCGTGCGGAAAAAGGCGGCCCGGCGTCCATCATACGCCAGAGTCGCAAGCGCATCGACCACATGGAACGTGCCCATTTTAGTGCCGTAAGCAGATTCGAGCCCCCAGATCCCAGCAATCACACCACGATCCACGCCATAAAGCTGGCTCACCTTACCCAGCAGCGCCTCGCGTTTGTTAACAGAGGCCTGCCCGTCTGAAATCTTTTTATCGGTAATCACCCGCGCCTTGTATTGCGCCCATGTCAGGGTGAATTCCGGCTGATGCCGGTCTGCCTTCAGAACCTTCGGGTTGGGTTCCGATGTCAGCGCCAGCGCTTCGTCCACCACAGAAGCGGAAAGACCTTTGCTTATGGCCTCCCGTCGCACACCGGCAAGAAACGCGGCATAGCTCCCCTGCTCGGCTGCAGAGGGAGCAGAGTGCGTCACTTTGCTTTTTGCAAAAGCCGGGGTCACCACAGCGGCGGACACAGCCCCGCCCACAAGAAATCGTCTTCTCAGCATTCCGTATCAGCCCTGTTGTTACACGCATAAACCAGCGGGACAGGACGTCACTTTATCCTCCCACATCTTGTCTGTCTCTCAGATACACCCATACGGCATGTTTCGCACTCCGTGCGCCTTTGTATCTGCTGTATTGCTTGACATTCGGGCGTGTGGAGACTCCTTCTCTCCCCGCATCCTGTGACGCTCCCGCACTCCGACTTGTGGACCCTTTTTCTGTATGCCCGGATCTCTGGACCATTTTCTTGAACTGACAACAACGCAGCCGTTCTTTCAGGTTCTTATTGTCATCATCGCCACGTTTATTCTTGAAGATGCCGCAACAGTTCTTACCGCCATACAGGTCAAGCTCCATACACTGGCGCCGGGCACAGCTTTAATCGCGCTTTATGTCGGAATTGTTGCAGGGGATGTCGGACTATACGGGCTGGGTTATTTGGCCGCACGCTGGCCCCCTGCCCGCAGATGGATTGAAACCCCGGAGCGGGACGTACAGCGCCAGTGGCTGACCCAAAAGCTGTTCAAGGTCGTGTTTATCAGCCGTTTTGTACCGGGCACCCGTCTACCCCTTTATACGGCCTGCGGGTTTTTCAATGCAGGTCTGCGCACCTTCACTCTGGCAACCATTCTGGCCACCATGATCTGGACATCTGCCCTTTTTGCGTTATCGCTGCGCATCGGTGGGTTTCTGCTGGCCCATCTCGGAACCTGGCGCTGGGTCGGTATCTTCGGCTTTGTGCTGGTCATTATCATTATGGGTCGCATTGCCGCCCGCATTCAGAAGCAGGGAAAATGACCCAGCTGTCCACATCGTCTCAGCCCCATACGGCTCCCACTCCATCAGGACAGGCCCGGAGCAAACCAGGCTCACCTCTGTCCAGCTTTGAGTTCTGGCCGGGCTGGGCGTTCTATACGCCCGTCGTCATTTACTGGATCCTGCTGGGTATCCGCTACGGAGACTTCAGCACCCCGACGGCCGCCAATCCGCGGATTGAAACCGGCGGCCTGTGTGGGGAGAGCAAAAGCGGCATTCTGGATATGGCAGGCAGCGTCGCCTCCCGCTGGATTGCGCCTTACACCACGCTCATCACCGGCACGGACGACACAAAGCGTGCTTTGGCTGCTTTAGCGGATAAAGGGCTGAGTGTTCCTGTTGTGGTCAAACCCGACGTTGGGTGTAACGGCACCGGCGTCAAACTCGCCCGCACGGAAGCGGAACTGACGGCGGCTCTGGCGGCCTTCCCGCGCCGCATCAAGCTGGTTCTCCAGCGGCTTATTCCCTACAGGCACGAAGCAGGTCTGTTTTATATCCGCCACCCGGACAGCCCGCGCGGTGAGATTTCTTCCCTCACCTACAAAGATATCCCGGTGCTGGTAGGAAATGGCCGCTCTACGGTGCTGGACCTGCTCAAGCAGGACCCACGCACCAGCTTGCTGCTGCATATCTATACCCCTCGCCTGCAAGCACGCCTGAACGACGTGCTGGCTGAAGGGGAAACGCTCGACCTCGTTTTTGCTGGCAACCACTGTAAAGGCGCCATTTTCCATAATGGCGCTGCGGATATCACCCCGGCTCTGGTTAACCGGCTGGATGAGATCATGCAGGACATCCCCGATTTCCATTTTGGCCGGGTGGATGTGAAATTTGAGTCCGTTGAGGCGCTCAAACAAGGCGAGAAATTCGAGATTATCGAAATCAACGGCGTCGGCTCGGAAGCCACCCACATCTGGGATTCCAGCACGACCCTGCGTGAAGCCTATGCGGCCCAGTTCCACCATTATCGTGAAACATTCCGCATTGGGGCCAAGAAGAAAAAGGAAGGCTGGAAGTCCAGCGGCCTGTGGCACGGTGTCCGCCTGTGGCGGCAGCAGAAGCGCCTGCTGGCCTCCTACCCCATGAACGACTAAGAGGCTGCTTAAAGCAGCCTCTCCACAACCTCAGTCGGCCAGTTCCCGCCCGAGGCGGGAATTTTTACGGCCATAAAACCGGTAGCTGGCCCAGCCGATCCCGCAATAAACCGCCAGCAGAGTAGCGGGCACCGGGTCCCCGGAAAACAGCGCAAAAATCATATCGACAAACAGGGGCGCTGCCATAATCAGGCAGAACAGGATGCCCAGCAGCGGCGCATACCCAATCCAGATCCCCTTCACGGTAAAGCCGCCTCCCGGCACACTAAACGTGCGCGGGAAGTCCGGAGCCGTATTGCGGATCCAGATGACCGTAAAGCAAACAATCCCAAAGGCTGTCGCCGTTCCCAGACTGACGAGATCGCCAATGATATCAATCGGCAGCGTCGCGGTCGCAATAGCCACCACCACACCCAGCAGAATGGTGCCTATCCACGGCGTGCAGTAACGCGGGTGCAGCCTGCAAAAGAGCGGCATCAGCAGGCCATCTTCCGCCATCGCAAAAAAGATGCGGCTTTGCGCATACAGCAAGCCGAACAGCACGGAGCACAGGCCAATCACCGCGCCGATTTTTACAAAAAATGCCAGCCATGGCTGATGCATGGCATTGACTGCCACCGCCAACGGGTCCGCCACGTCCAGCAGTTTCCAGGGCACGACCCCAATTAGCACAGCCGCCACAATCATGTAGACCGCCGTGCAGATCAGCAGCGAGAGGATAATCCCAACCGGAATATCCCGCCGGGGGTTCTGTGCTTCGGACGATGCGGTTGAAACTGCCTCGAACCCTACATAGGCAAAGAAAATGATCGAGGCCGCCCGGAAGATCCCCGGAATACCGTAGCGGAAACCCCCTTCATGCGGCGGGATGAAGGGCGTCCAGTAAGCGGGGTGAATTTGCCAGAGGCCCACTCCGACAAAAACAGCCAGCACCCCAACCTTCAGGAAGACAATGGCGGTATTGATCCGCAGGGATTCCTTAACTCCCAGAATCAGCAGGCCAGTCACCACAAGAATGGAAAAGGCTCCAACCAGATCCAGCTGACCGCCGCCGGAAATATGCCGCCCCGCACTATCGAAAATCACCTGCAGGCTGGTGGTCGTCAGCGCATGCGGGATCTGGATACCAAAATCCTGAAGCAGGCTGACAGCATAACCGGAAAAGCCTGCCGCAACGCCCGCGCAGGAAATACCGTATTCCAGCAGCAGCAGCCACCCGACGCCCCACGCACAGGCCTCGCCCATGGACACATAAGCGTAGGTATAGGCCGAGCCTGAAACCGGCATGGCCGAGGCCAGCTCACCGTAAGACAGAGCCGTAAACAGGCACGCCAGACCTGCCACAATAAAGGAAAGCAGAATGGAGGGGCCAGCATAGTTGGCCGCAGCCGTACCGGTCATGACATAAATGCCAGCCCCGATGGTTGAACCAACCCCGAGCATGGTGAGCTGCACAGGCCCCAGCGTTCTCTTCAGCCGTTGAGCACCGTTTTCCTGCTCAATTCTCTCAAGTGATTTGCGACGAGACCGCCCTTTATCCGGGCAGGATGAAAACCCCATGAGAGCCTGTGTAACCTCCAACCAAAAACCGGGCCTGATAATCCAGCCCGGCTTGCCAATACAGTATTACCCCACACCCGGCACAGCGTAGGTTATTCGTTCACGAAGAGAAATGAAAAATTACCGTCGCAATCGCGCCAGCCGCCATACAATAGTAGGCAAATGGGGAAAGCGCCCATCTATCATGGTCACGGAAATACCGCATCAGGAAAGCCGTGCTGGCCAGCGCCGTGATACCGGACACAACAGCAGCAATCATCGCCAGATGCATCTGGGCCGGGTCAAACGGCTCGGAGCGGAGCTTGAAGGCCTCACGCACCGTCGCAGCGATAATAACGGGTTCCGCCATTAGAAAAGAAAAACGCGCTGCTGTATCGTGCCGCAGGCCACGCAGCAGGCCGCCGCAGATGGTTGCCCCTGAGCGGGAAAAACCGGGCAGGAATGCAATGCACTGGAACAGCCCAATAATGACCGCATCTTTATAGGTCATATCCGCCACAGTGCGGACATCTGCGCGCCCGGAAATGCCGCGCAACCTTTCTGCCAGAAGCAGCATAAAACCGTTCAGAAACAGGAAAATCGCAGCGGCAGAGGCTGAGCCGAACAGGCTGCGGAGCATATGTTCAAACAGAAAGCCGATAATTACAGCCGGAATGGTCGCGACCACCAGAAGGCTCAGGATATGCAGGCTCTGCATTTGCAGGCTTTGCCCCGCACCACCCAGCGCGCCTTTGACCAGAGCAGCCCAGTCTTTCCAGAAAAAGATCAGCAGTGCGACGGAGGTGCCAAGATGCAGCATGACCAGAAACGGCAGGAACGCCGGAGCATGCTGGTCAAAAGACCAGTGCAGCAATGCAGGCAAGATTACGGCATGCCCCAGACTGCTGACTGGAAAAAGCTCCGTCGCGCCCTGCAGGAGCGCTATGATCATCGCCTGAATGAAAGACATCCGTTACAAACCCTGATTTGGCCGCATCAAAGAAGGAAGGTTGTCCTTGCACCATGTGCGTACGTGCTGCAAGCATTGATGGGCTCAGGCGCAGCACGCCACAGCAGGATAAATGGAGAGATTACACTCATGATTGGACGTGGCCGCGTAGGCGCGAGCATTTTTAGCGGTGCCGTATTGGCTGGCACTCTGGCGTTTGCGCTCTATGCCCGCGCCACCCAGACAGCACCGGGGCAGGATCGGTATGATCTTTCCGCCCGCTTTGTCTCCGCCAATGGCCTGAACCGTGGTGCGGATGTGGATCTTGCTGGCGTAAATGTCGGCCGTGTTTCTTCCGTCACGCTGGACCCGGCCTCCCAGATGGCCATTGTCCGCTTCCAGCTGAATTCGGAACTGAAACTGCCGGAAGACAGCACGCTGACAATCGGCAGCAGCACGCTCTCATCCGATAACGCTCTCATTATCGAACCGGGCCAATCTCACACCGCAGTCGCCCCCGGCACGCTGATGACCCATACGATCGAACCATCCAGCCTGGAGCAGCAGGTCAGCAATTATATCTTCGGGGGTGGAAATCTCGGCCAGTAAGAGGCGCGTGCACATTTTTTGTAACAAATTCAGACTTCACGTCTTGACGGCCTCCCCCTCACGATAGTAGATCACCTCCACCGAACGATGGCGGCGTAGCTCAGCGGTAGAGCAGGGGAATCATAATCCCTTGGTCGGCGGTTCAAATCCGTCCGCCGCTACCATCTTTCCTTAAAAATCAGGCGATTAGCCGTTGTAAGCTTTTAAATTTACACATGGCGTATCAGACTGATTTTAAAGGGTTCGGTCTTTTCTATTTTTAAAAAATACCAAGCTGGCAACGCTACGCAGTAGCCACAGCAATGCTGTTTCCATGCTGCAAAATACAGCGTGGAATGCGCATTACGCCCTGCCCTTCAGCCCGTCACCAAAGTCCGGGCTGAAGCACATGGTCTTTTCTCAGTGCTCAGAAAATTCCGGCTGAGGCTCGGCTTCACCATGCGGCGGCTGAGCGTCGTCACCATCCTGACGGTTTTCGTTCGTCTCGTCACCAGCATTCATCTGCGGGCGGCTCTGACGCGAGGCCTGACGTTCTGCACGCTCCTGCTGGCTCTGCTGAGCAGCCTGCGCCATGGCGTTCATAATGCGGAAATAATGTTCGGCATGCTGAAAATAGGCTTCAGCGGCAACACGGTCACCCGCACCTGTCGCGTCCCGACCATGCTGGAGATATTTTTCAAAAAGCTGCTGGGCTGTCCCACGCACACGGACATCCGGTCCATGGCTGTCAAAAACATGGTTCCGGTTCATCGGGATCTGACCATTCAGATGCCGGGAAGTACCACCACTCCCACCGCTGGAGCGATGATTTCTGGTTCGCATCCGTTTTACATTCATGAGCTATCGCAGCACTTTCCTGTTCATGGCGTTCTGCATGAAGAAACAGTCCAAGACTATTGTGTTAAGACGCGTTTCCTGACTGAAGGCCGAATTGTCTTTCGGAACGGGCTTAGTCCAGCGCAGAGAAAACCGCTGCTGAGTAAAAAAGCCCCATGGCTTGTCCGGGTAGCGGCTAAAAGAAGACCATCGCTGCCAAAAGGATAAGCTTTCAGCACATTATCAACCAACGGCCATAAAGCCAACCTGTTTTTTATGCGCTCGTTTCACGACAGACCCGCAAAACTGCGGCTCTGGGCACATCTCCAAAGTCGGAACGGATTTCCAGCACCTCAAGGCCAGTCTCGGCCGCCACAGCCCGCAGGTCATCCCCCTGCCCGATCCCGATTTCAAAAATCGCGACACCATCCTGCGCCAGCACATGCGGCATGCGCGCGCACAGCACGCGATAGGCTTCCATCCCATCATCCCCGCCATCCAGCGCGGCCAGAGGCTCATGCAGGCGCACTTCCGGCATCAGCTCAGCCAGATCCGCTGTGGGAATATAAGGCGGGTTGCTCAGCACTACGTCAAAGCGCTGGCCGTGCAGCGCGTTATCCCACACCCCGGCCATGAAGAGCGCCCGGTCTGCCAGACCGCAGCGCCGGGCATTCCCCTGCGCCAGCACGGCCGCATCCGGGTTGATGTCCACCCCAATTCCCCAGGAGTACGGATATTCCGCCAGTGCGGCCAGCAACAGGCAGCCGGTGCCGGTTCCCAGATCCAGCATGGCTTTGGGGCTTTGCGTCTCCGGGCAATAGTCCAGCAGGCAGGACAGCAGCGTTTCACTATCTCCACGCGGCACCAGAGTGGCGGGAGAAACTGCCAGATCCAGCGTCCAGAAGCCTTTGCTCCCGGTAATAAAGGCCATCGGCTCCCGCGCAGCCCGTCGCGCCAGATACGCCAGAAAAGGCTGCTCCGGCACCAGATCACGCGGGGAACGAGAAAGCATCTGTTCAGGCGTCAGCCCCAGAGCGTAGGTCAACAACAGCCGGGCTTCACGCCGGGGCGATTCAATTCCGGCTTCGGCCAACTGCCGGGTGCCCAGAGCGAGCAGTTGCTCCAGAGTCTGGCCGGTCTGGTTGTTTTCTGCTCTAGTCACAAGATTACTTTCCTGTCAGCGGTTCGGGTTTCATGACGCGTTCTTTTAGCATCCCTCCCATCTCCCGCACGGCCTTAGCGGTTTGTGCTGCTCTTGTCACAGCGCCCCTTGCCGCAGGTCCCGCGCTGGCAGGCGAATTTACCGTGACAGATGGCAAGGCCAGTGCCGAGATCTCGGAAGTCTCCCGCATTTATATTGATGGCGTGCTCGCTGCGACCATCCGGCTGAATGACCAGACCCCGGAAAAAACCATTCGGGTCACCACGCCCGCTGGCCGCCTTGAGCACACCTATACCCTGTGTGGAGAGATTACGATCCGCACGCCCGAAGGCCGGGTGGAGACGCATGAGGTGAATAGCGACGGCACCCTGCACAACCCCGACCATCATCACTTCTACGCTTTGGGATCAGACAACTTTACCGAGTTTTTCCTGCAGGACCGGGATGATCTGGATGCTGCGGAACATCACCCCGGCCAGTCCAACGTCTGCGCAACGCCGGTTAGCTGAAAGACCGGAAGCCTTACAGCCCTTCCGCAGCCAGCAACGCCGCCTGCTCTTCCTGCGTCAACGCATCCACAAAGTCGTCAATCTCACCCAGCATGATGCGATCAATCTTGTAGAGGGTGAGGTTCACCCGATGGTCCGTCACGCGCCCCTGCGGGAAATTGTAAGTGCGAATACGTTCGGATCGATCACCCGTGCCAACCTGAGAGCGCCTGTCTGCCGCACGGGATTCATGCGCCTGCGCACGCTCCCGCTCATACAGCCGCGCCCGCAGGATTTTCATGGCCTTGGCCTTGTTCTTGTGCTGACTTTTTTCTTCCTGCATGGCCACCACAATGCCGCTGGGCATATGGGTGATGCGCACCGCACTTTCCGTTTTGTTTACATGCTGCCCACCAGCGCCGGAGGCGCGATAGACATCGATGCGCAAATCGGTCTCGTCAATGGTGACATCCACTTCTTCCGCTTCCGGCAGCACAGCCACCGTCACGGTTGAGGTATGGATACGGCCCTGACTTTCCGTAGCGGGCACACGCTGCACCCGATGCACGCCGGATTCATATTTCAGGCGGGCAAACACACCTTTGCCGGTAATTTCAGCAATGCCGCAGCGCAGGCCGCCAAGCTCGCTTTCATCATAATCCATGACGGAAAAGCGCCAGCCCCGAAGGTCCGCATACCGGCGATAGAGATCGAACAGTTCTGAAGCGAACAGAGCAGCCTCATCTCCACCCGCTGCGGGACGAACTTCCAGAATGGCGCTGCGTTCATCTGCCGCATCACGCGGCAGCATGGCCAGACGGACATCCTGCCGCAGTTGCGGGAGTGTTTCATGCAGTTCGGACAGCTCCGCTTCGGCCAGTTCCTTCATTTCAGGATCAGCCAGCAGGGCTTCCGCCTGACGGGCTTCCTGCTCCGCCGCACGCAGGGCATTAATACGGGAGACGACGGGTTCTATTTCCCCGTACTCCCGTGAGGCCTGTGTAAAGGCCTCACCACTCACACCGCTTGCCAGCAGGGCTTCAAGCTCCAGCGCCCGGCCAACAATTCTGTCCAGCCGTTCGTCCAAAGTCATTGCGCGGCAGACTCACCTGCTTTGGCAAACATGCTGGCAGCGTTGGAAAACAGCGTGTCACGCGAGACTTCAGCTTCTTCCCCCGTTCCCATGTTTTTCACACGGAAGCTGCCCCGCGCCAGTTCATCATCCCCCAGGAACAGCACGTGGCTGGCGTTCTGCTTGCCGGCGCGTTCCATCCGCTTGCGCAGGGAGCCACGATAGCCAATTTCCACCCGCACGCCCTGCTGACGCAGCGTTTGCAGGATGCTCAGCAAAGCCCCTTCATCCGGAGACCCAACCGGTACGATCACCACAGAACGCGGCGCGGCAGGAGCTTCCTCAAGCAGCATGGCGAGGCGTTCCACCCCGGCAGCCCAGCCGATAGACGGCACTTCTGGCCCACCCATCTGCTGCACAAGCCCGTCGTAACGGCCGCCAGCCAGCACTGTGCCCTGAGAGCCAAGGCGGCGCGTGACGAACTCAAACGTCGTGTGGTTGTAGTAATCCAGCCCGCGCACAATGCTCGGATTGACCTTGTAGGCGATCCCGAACCCGTCCAGCGTACGACGCAGGCCGTCCCAGAACGCACGCGCTTCCGGTGTCAGGAAGTCTTCCATCATCGGCGCATCGGCCACCAGAACGCGGTCCCCGGCATCCTTGCTGTCCAGAATACGCAGGGGGTTCTTTTCCAGACGGTTCAGGCTGTCTTCGGACAGCTTGTCTTTATGGCCGGAGAAATACGCCACCAGCGCCGCCCGCCAGGCATCACGGCTGGCTGTATCGCCCAGCGTATTCAGTTCCAGCGTCACATCATCCGCAACGCCAAGTGCTGTCAGGAGCTGATGCGCCAGAGCAATGGCTTCCGCATCGGCCAGCGGCTCCGCTGCGCCAAGAAGCTCCGCGCCAATCTGATGGAACTGGCGATACCGGCCTTTCTGCGGGCGCTCATACCGGAACATCGGCCCGGCATAAAAAACCTTCTGCGGCAGAGACTGGGTCAGGCCATTGGTCACCAGTGCGCGGCAGATCGCTGCGGTGCCTTCCGGCCGCAGGGTCAGGCTTTCACCGTCGCGATCATTGAAGGAATACATTTCCTTGGAGACCACGTCCGACGTATCGCCCAGAGAGCGGGAGAACACGCGGGTTTCTTCAAAGATCGGGGTTGCCCATTCATCAAACCCGTAAAGGCCAGCAATATGGCGGGCGACAGACACCACATGGGCGTGTCGGCGCTGCTGCTCCCCAATAAGGTCGTGCGTTCCTCTAACGGGCTGAATGCTGCTCACGAATGACTCCCGACCTGACCCCCGCACGGCTCAGGCCGCCGGATATCGTGTCCTGATCTGTAATAAAAAAGAGAAAATCTCTCGGGGGCGTGGCGGCCAGAAAGCCCGCACACGCACCTTTCCGAGACCTTATTTGGCGGAAGACATTTCCGGCAGTTCCGGCACTACGCCTTCAGCCTTTTCCTTGGCTTCTTCTGCCTGAATGGCCGCCACGCGGGCTTCCACCAGTTCCACAACATGCTCAATCATGTCGGCACCCGGCACGGTATGATCCTGCTTACCAGCGGAATAAACCATGTGGCGGCCAGAGCCACCGCCGGTCACGCCGAGGTCAGTCATCAACGCTTCACCCGGTCCGTTCACCACGCAGCCGATGATGGAAAGGGTCAGCGGGGTTTTGATATGAGCCAGACGATCTTCCAGCGTCTGCACCGTCTCAACCACGTTGAAGCCCTGACGCGCACAGGACGGGCAGGAAATGATCTTCACACCACGATGACGCAGGCCGAGGGATTTCAGAATATCCCAGCCCACCAGCACTTCTTCTTCAGGCGCGGCGGAGAGAGACACACGCATGGTGTCACCCACACCAGCCCACAGCAGATTGCCCAGACCAATAGAGGACTTCACGGTGCCAGCACGTTTGCTGCCTGCTTCCGTAATGCCGATATGCAGCGGATAGTCACAGGCGTCAGCCAGCTGCTGATAGGCCGCAACTGCCATGAACACGTCGGAAGCCTTCACGCTGATCTTGAATTCACGGAAGTCATGATCTTCCAGAATCTTGGCGTGTTCCAGAGCGCTTTCCACCAGCGCTTCGGGGTTCGGCTCACCATATTTTTCCAGCAGGTGCTTTTCCAAAGACCCGGCATTCACACCAATACGGATGGAACAGCCATAGTCTTTGGCGGCCTGAACCACTTCACGCACGCGGTCGGGGCTGCCAATGTTGCCGGGGTTGATGCGCAGGCAGGCAGCACCTGCTTTAGCGGCTTCAATCGCACGTTTGTAGTGAAAGTGAATATCGGCCACGATCGGCACATTCACTTCGCGCACGATTTCTTCCAGCGCCTTGGTGCTCTCTTCATCCGGGCAGGACACACGCACAATATCCACGCCTGCCAGTTCTGCACGGCGGATCTGTTCGATCGTGGCCTGCGCGTCACTGGTCAGCGTGTTGGTCATGGTCTGGACGGAAATCGGCGCATCCCCACCGACGGCAACTTTGCCGACATGGATTTTCCGTGATTTCCGACGCTCGATATGCTGGTAAGGCCGGTAGCCACTCATGTTACATCCTTTTGTCGCGACGACAGTTGTCAGGCAAACCGCGTTCCGTCACGCGCCTGCCCATTACGTTTGATGCCTTCCTGCCAAAATCAATGCGCGTTGGCTACATGAAAGCACGAAAAACAGTCCTTCAGTGCCCGCCTATCCCCTGAAGCTGACGAGCATTCAGATCATCCGCACTGGGTTCAGGCTTTTCGACGGGCTTATGCCGGGGGCGCGGTTTGGGTGCCTCCTGTGCCGGTGCATCCGCAACTGGCGGGGCTGACGCAGGCTGCCCATCTGCCCAGATAGCCGGTACCGCCCCCTCTCCGTTCACTCCGGCAGGGCGTTTGGGCTCGGGCACAGCAGGCACAACATTACCCGTTTGTGTCGCTGGGCTAGCGCTCGGACCAGCCGCACCGGCTGGCGACGCAGATTGTGCCGCAGCGGCTAGAGAACCATCCTTTACAGCCTCAGGCGTCAACACCAGCTTTCTGCGCACAGATCCGTTTCGCCCCAGCGGCTGGGTCGTCACCGCCCCTGAACTCAGCACAATACCGCCAGCATTCCCTACAGTCAGGCTATACGGGCCGCCTTCTGCGGGCACGGTCCACTGATCATCCACCTGCATGATGTGATCGTATGCGACCTTGCCGCTGGCATCCTTCACCTGCACCCAACTGGGGGCTACGGCTTTCAGGACAATCTGATTATCCGGCAGAACTCCGGGAGCAATGGTGCCCTGCTGATCTGGCGCAGGTTGCGCGCCGCTAGCCACACCACTGTTTTCAGCAGCAGTCTCTCCAGCTGTGCCTGCAACTGCTCCGGCATCAGGCGTCGCTTCACCCTGCGTCGGAGGAAATGATGGCTTTGAGAAATCCGGATTGCCGTTCTGATCCAGAGACGGCTGAGTGCCAGCCTGCGCCTGCGGAGCACTGGCACCATTTGCCGCAGCAGATGCCTGATCCTCTGGTCTGCGAGACGGCACAGCGCCCGGCCCGGGCAGAATAGAGGCCACCTGCGGGGATGGGGCATTATTGGTCTGTGCACCGGGAATAATGGTGGCAACCGGAGGCACATGCTCGGGCAATGGCGGAGCGTGCCCGATGAAGTGATACCAGCCAATATAACTTGCCAGGATAACCGCAAGCCCCAGAGAGACGCTGACGCCGGGCGGGATGCGCCTGTCAGGCGCCGGTGCGGGGAATGTCAGGTCCGGCTTGCGTCCGCCGCCTTTCCCTTCCCGCTTATAGCGCACGACCAGCGCTGAGGCATCAAACCCTAAAGCGGCCCCATAGGTGCGCAAAAAGCCCAGCGCGTAAGCTTCGGCCGGAAAAACGCCGGCCCGCCCGCTTTCCAGCGCTTCCAGATAAGATTCACGGATCCGCAGCCATGCTGCGACATCAGGCAGAGACCACCCAAGCTGTTCCCGCCGCGTACGCAACGCCGCCCCCACCCCGAGGCTTTCAACATCAGGCAAAGGGGGGGAGAAAGCAGGAAGTTCCTGCTCTGGAACAGAACCGGGTTCAGCCATTACAATCCATGCGCCGCTGCTGGCGGACGAGCGCCACAACAGCCTGCTCAACAAGGTCAGAGATAATTTCAGCCACAGGCTGAACGGCCTTTACCATACCAACAGACTGCCCGGCCATGACAGATCCGTTTTCAACATCACCATCAATCACAGCACGGCGCAACGCACCAGCCCAGAAATGTTCGATATCAAGCTGAGCTTCCTCACGCGTCAGCTCACCGCTCTGGAAGCGGTTAATGACGTCTGCCTGATGCGCAAGGAAGCGGCGGCTCCCTTCATTCACAAGGCCCCGTACAGGAATAACCGGGAAGCGCTCGTCCAGCTGCACAGACGTAATGGCATCACGCGCATTGGAACGCACAAAGGCCTTCTTAAACTTTTCATGCGCAATGCTCTCGGCCGCCGCGGCAAACCGTGTGCCCAGCTGGCCACCGGACGCTCCCAGCTCCAGATAGGAGACTAGCGCATCGCCCCGGCCCAGACCGCCTGCGACAAACACCGGAACCTGATCGATATGCGGCAGGATTTCCTGCGCCAGCACTGTCAGAGACACCGGGCCGACATGCCCGCCCGCTTCTGCGCCTTCAATCACCAGCGCATCAACGCCCATCTTGATCAGACGCTTGGCCAGCACCAGAGCCGGAGCAAAGGCCACAACCTTCGCACCACCTTCCTTCGCTGCCTTAATGGCCGCACCGGGCGGAATGCCACCCGCCAGAACGATATGACCCACACCAGCTTTCAGGCAGACCTGCACCAGTTCATCCAGTTGAGGATGCATGGTGATGAGGTTCACACCAAACGGCCGGTCTGTCATCGCACGCGTTGCAGCAATTTCTTCCGCCAGCCGTTCCGGCTGCATCGCCCCGCAGGCAATCACGCCAAACCCGCCAGCGTTAGAAATAGCCGAAACCAGATTCCGCTCACTCACCCAGGACATTGCCCCGCCAAGAATAGCGTAGTCCGTGCCAAGGAACTCCGTGCCGCGCCGACACAGATGGTCAAAGCGCGTCCGGGCACGGGCTCTTTCAGCCTCGGTCGGCGGGGCGTTCAGGTCGAGAGCAGGCATGTCAGACATTGTCCAGTCCATAGGCTGTGTGCAGGGCGCGCACGGCCAGCTCTGCATACTCAGCAGACAGCAGGACGGACACCTTGATCTCGCTGGTAGAGATCACCTGAATATTGATAGAGCGTTCAGACAGTGTGCGGAACATGGTGGCTGCCACCCCGGCATGCGAGCGCATGCCTGTGCCGACGACGCTGATTTTCACCACATCATCGTCTGTTGCCAGCTCTTCATACTGCACGGCATCCCGCACAGATTCCAGCGTGCTGATCGCACGCGGCAGGTCGGTTTTGCTGGTGGTGAAGGTCATGTTCGTTGTGCCATCAGCACCCGTGCTCTGCACAATCATGTCCACATTCACGTTGGCTTCGCTCAGCGGGCCGAAAATGGCCGCGGCAATACCCGGACGATCAGGAATACGCCTGACCGACAGCTTTGCTTCATCACGGGAATACGCAATGCCGGTTACCAGTTTCTTTTCCACGATTTCGTCCTCATCCACCACAAGAGAGCCGGGCAGTTTACCTTCAACCATCGCCGGGCCATCCACAAAGCTTGAAAGCACCTGAACACGCACCTGCTCACGCATGGCAAGGCCCACGCTGCGCGTCTGCAGAACCTTGGCCCCTACAGAGGCGAGTTCCAGCATTTCTTCATAGGTGATTTTTTCAAGCTTGCGGGCTTTGGCCACAATGCGCGGGTCTGTCGTGTAAATCCCGTCCACATCGGTATAAATATCACATCGGTCAGCCTTGATGGCGGCCGCAAGAGCCACAGCGGACGTATCGGACCCGCCACGCCCCAGCGTCGTCACGCGGCCATCAGGCCCCACGCCCTGAAAGCCTGCAACAACCGGCACCATCCCTTCGGCCATGCTGCCCAGCAGGCGTTCACCATCAATCGTGTCCAGGCTGGCTTTGCCGTGTGCCGAGTCGGTACGGATGGGCACCTGCCAGCCAGCAAAGGAGCGTGAGGGCACGCCCAGCTTCTGCAGTGCAATGGCCAGCAGGCCGCTTGTT